>JBLIRR010000026.1:0-89988 GCA_049472395.1 bacterium
CGTGTGGTCAAAATATTCAGAACAGTGTAAATGCTTAATTATCAAGCGTTCATAATGAAAATTAAGCAAATATTCTGTCTGTCATCAATATTGTAGCATTTAAATGGCTATGATAAGCTTTCATATAAAGACTCATTATAATTTCAAATTAATACGTTATAATAATGGAGGATAAATTATGAAGGCTGTTGAAGCACTTGCACTGGTAGGTGGATTTACTATCCTAAATTTCAAGGAGAAGAACTGGTAATTATTTAAAGCAAAAGATGCACAATAAACTTGTGCCTTCTGCAAAATGCCATCATTAAACAATATCAATGAGTTATATGGACTGTTATTGCAGATACGATCTATCATCGTTTTGCTCAAGATTTAAGATGCTTTTTGGCTCTTCCAAATATTTTTTAAAAATACAAAGGGCATCCAAGGGAGTAACTTTACCATCCTTGTTTATATCAGCACAGAGAGAACAATAGTCCCCACCCAAATAGCATTCAAAGGCGATGCTGGCATCCAATGGGCTTAGATGTCCGTCTTCATTAAGATCCCCATCGCAGATCTTATATTCATAGGCTCCCATATCATATCCCTCGCCGCTAGGTCTAGGATTGCCATCTATATCCTCAGAGATTAAAGAATTGGGATCACCCGTATCAATACAGGGAGAATCAGGCCGCAGATGATAATCCCCTGTATTTAGGTTTTCAAACATTGGATAAAGAGAGATATTACCCACCCCGGAGTAGCCACCTGTGATATCAGAGTAAGTGACCGCAGGAGAGCCAATTATTTCAGCCGGTGGATTTCTCCAGAAAATACAATTGATAATAATTGGAAATGAGTTATTATCACAAAAAATTCCACCCCCCTCTTTATGTGCCGAATTATTAACAATGGTACAGTTGCTCAATGTTGGCGAAGAATAAAAGCAATAAATCCCTGCGCCATTATTAGCCGAATTTTCGGTAATAATGCAGTTAGCAAGGAGGGGCGCGGAATAGGAGCACAAAATCCCACCGCCATTGTTATTAGTAAAATTGCTGCTAATGATGCAGTTGGTAATGGTTGGAGAGGAGTAATGGGAGCACAAAATCCCACCGCCTCGGGAACTATTGCCATTTTGCACGGTAAATCCGCTCAGCACGGCCCTTGTATCTTCTCCATAATTAAAAGTTATAACACTCCCTCTTTGATTACCATCAATAATGGTGGCAGCGATTACATTAGGATCATTCGGATTGGCGCTTCTTACTGTAATAGCCTTGCCCAGAAAATTAATATTTTCAAAATAGGTCCCCGCATATACAATAATCTCATCACCACTACAAGCAGCATTAATTGCCTCCTGAATACTATCCTCAGGATAAACAGAGTGTACTTTTGCTATACGCTCTATAATACTTTGATTACTATCAAACTCATAGGCGCCCATATCAAATCCTGCATCCATTGGCCTTGAATGACCATCTTTATCCTCAAAAACCAGCGAGTTGGGATCGGCTGCATCAATACAAGGAGCATCAGACTGTAGATGATAATTGCCTCTCGTCGAATTGACAAATGATGGATACAGAGAGATATTACCCTCCCCCGAATATCCACCCCGGATATCGGAGTAAGTGACTGTGGGAGTGCCGTAAATTTCAGGAGCTGAGCTGTTCCAGAGAATACTATTGATGATAGTTGGTAACGAGCTTCTGTCGCAATAAATCCCACCTCCAGAGTCTTTAGCCAGATTCATGGCTATAGTACAATTAGTGATGATCGGCGCGGAGCGAATATCGCAATAAATTCCCCCGCCCATATCAGCCACATTTTCAGCAATGACGCAATTGGTAGTAGTTGGCGAGGAGTCAAAATAGCAATAAATTCCTCCACCTTCGTTAGCTTCATTTTTGCTGGTTATGCAGTTGGCAATTGTGGGCGAGGCGTGATTATGGCAATAAATTCCCCCGCCCTTGCTAGCTATATTTTCAGTAATGATGCAATTTGCGATGGTAGGCGAGGAGTAATCAGAGCACAAAATACCGCCACCTGTGCTATTATTGCCATTTTGCAAGGTAAATCCGCTTAGCACGGACCTGGTATCTTCTCCATAATTAAAAGTAATAACACTCCCTTTCTGATTACCATCAATAATGGTAGCAGCCACTACATTGGGATCATTCGGATCAGTGCTTCTCACTGTAATCGCCCGTCCAAAAAAATCGATATTTTCATAATAAATCCCCTCATGGACAATAATCTCAGCGCCACTGCAAGCCGCGCTTATGACCTCTTGAATACTACCTTTAGGATAAACATGATACACCTCAGCTTGACAATAATCTCCATAAAATTCATAGGCGCCTATATCATACCCTGCTCCATTGGGTCTTGAATTGCCCTCTTTATCCTCAAAGATGAGAGAATTGGGATCGCCAACATCAATGCATGGAGAATCACCCCGCAGATGATAATCTCCCGCATCCGGATCGATAAATGATGGATACGTGGAAATATTGCCCTCCCCCGGATACCCACCCCGGATAACAGAGTAAGTGATGGTGACAGAAGAACCCCAGTATAGATTAATATCATCCTTTGCGTAATTCCAGAGGATAGAATTGATAAAGGTCGGCGAGGAAAAATTGGCGCAAAAAATTCCACCGCCGAAATAGCCGATTGAATTCATGGCAAGGGTGCAATTGGTAATATGCGGTGAGCAGTGGGAGTTGCAATAAATCGCGCCACCATTACCCTTAGCCGTATTTTTAACGATAGCACTGTTGGTAATGCTCGGCGAGGAGTAAGAGTAACAAAAGATTCCACCGCCATCTTCATCAGTCGAATTCTCGGTTATCGTACAATTAGTGATGCGCGGTGAAGAGTGACTGGTACAATAAATCCCACCACCATCATAGTAAGCAGAATTGGCCTTTATCAAAGAATTGATTAAAGTTGGCGAAGAAGCGAAACAATAGATTCCGCCACCATATCCTCTATTATTGGCTCCTTCTGTATTTTCGGTAATGATGCAATTGGTAATAGTGGGCGATGAGTGGGAATCGCAATACATCCCCCCACCGGAGGGCGCAGTATTAGCCTCAATAAGACAGTTAATTAAAGAGGGAGAGGATGTGGAACAAAAAATTCCGCCACCCTTGCTGGTAGCTTTATTTTCCGTAATAATGCAGTTGGAAATGGTGGGCGATGAGTAATTGGAACAAAAAATTCCGCCGCCTGAAGCATTATTGCCATTTTGCAGGGTAAAGCCGCTCAGTATAGAACCATTATCCTCACCATAATTAAAAGTAACAACACTGGCTACCTGACTGCCATCAATAATGGTGGCATCCACTACATTGGGATCATCCGGATTAATACTGCTTACAGTAATAATCTTACCCAAGAAATTAATATTCTCATAATAAGCCCCCTTATGCACAATAATCTCATCCCCATTGCAGGCACTATTAATTGCCTCTTGAATACTATCTTCCGGATAAATCTCATGAACCCTTACCATACAGCGGTCACCCTTAAATTCAAAGGCTCCAATATCAAATCCTGCACCCATTGGTCTTGAATGGCCATCTTTATCTACAAAAATCAACGAATTGGGATCGCCTGCATCAATACAGGGAGAATCAGACCGCAGATGATAATCTCCTGCATTTATATTTATAAATGCAGGATAAACAGAAAGATTTCCCTTTCCTTCATACCCAGATCGGATATTGGAATAAGTAATCCTTGAAGAGCCAGCGATATCAGGCGCTGAGTTGTCCCATAAAATACAATTAATAATAGCCGGCAAAGAGGAGGGATCAGAATAAATCCCACCACCGCTTTTGCCAGCTGAATTGGCTACAATAGTGCCGTTAGTAATGCTTGGCGAGGAAGAGTTGTGACAATAAATCCCACCACCACTTTGGTTGGCTGAATTTTCCACAATAATGCAGTTAGTAATGCGCGGTGAGGAAGAGGTATCGCAAAAGATTCCCCCCCCATCGGAGCGGGCTGAATTGTCCATAATGATGCAGTTGGTAATGCTCGGCGAGGAGTAGTTATAGCAATAAATCCCGCCACCTTGTGAATTATTCCCATTTTGCAAGGTAATCCCGCTTAGCACAGACCTTTTATCTTCCCCATGATCGAAAGTAACAACACTGGCTGCCTGATCGCCATCAATAATGGTAGCAGCCACCACATTGGGATCATGCGGATTAGCGCTTCTTACTGTAATAGCTCTTCCTGAAAAATTAATATTCTCATAATAGGTTCCCCTATGCACAATAATCTCATCGCCACTGCAAGCAGCATTAATTGCCTCTTGAATAGTATCTCCGGGATAAACATCATGTACCCTTACCACACAACGATCACCATCAAATTCATAGGCGCCTATATCAGATCCTGCACCCATTGGTCTTAGATGGCCATCTTTGTCCTCAGGAATTACAGAATTGGGATCACCGGCATCAATACAGGGGGAATCAGCCCGTAGATGATAATCTTTCCTGTTCAGGCTGACAAATGATGGATATATAGAAATATTGCCTTTCCCTGGATAGCCACCTCGGATATTGGAGTAAGTGATTGTGGGAGAGCTCTTATAGATGTTAATTACAGGCGCTGAATTGTCCCAGAGAATACAATTGCTTATAGCCGGCGAAGAGGAGTGACAATAAAGCCCGCCACTATTTCTATTGGCAGAGTTCATAGCAATAGTACAATCGACAATCCTTGCTGAGGAGGAATGGCAATAAATTCCACCACCGTCATTAGTAGCTGAATTATCGGTAATAGTACAATTAGTAATTATCGGAAAGGAGGAGTGGGAATAAATCCCGCCGCCATCAATGTTAGCTAAATTATCGGTAATAGCACAATTGGTAATATTAGGCGAGGAGGAATAACAATAAAGCCCACCACCATCATTAGTAGCTGAATTTTTGGTAATCACGCACTCGGTGATAGTTGGCGAGGAGTAGTTATAGCAATAAATCCCGCCACCTTGTGAATTATTCCCATTTTGCAGGGTAAGCCCGCTTAGCACAGACCTTTTATCTTCTCCATGATCGAAAGTAACAACACTGGCTGCCTGATTGCCATCAATAATGGTAGCAGCCACCACATTGGGATCATACGGATTAGCGCTTCTCACTGTAATAGCCCTTCCTAAAAAATTAATATTCTCATAATAGGTTCCCCTATGCACAATAATCTCATCGCCACTGCAAGCAGCATTAATAGCCTCTTGAATGGTATCCCCGGGATAAACAATATGAGTCTTTACAATACATGGGCTACCTTCAAATTCATAGGCTCCAATGTCATATCCTGTTCCAAGAGCCTCACCTGGTCTTAGATTGCCATCTTTGTCATCGAAGATCATAGAATTGGGATCACCGGCATCAATGCAAGGAGAATCAGCCCGGAGATGATAATCTTCTCTCATCGGATTGACAAATGATGGATACATTGAGATATTCCCTTCTCCCTGATACCCGCCTCGGATATCGGAATAAGTGACTTGAGGAGAGCCGGAAATTTCAGGGGCTGTCTTGTTCCAGAGAATACAATTGATGAGAGTTGCTGAAGAGCTTCTGTAGAAAGAAATTATGCTTTGCTGGCTTTTGTTGGAATTCATAGTTATAGTACAATTGTTCATGATCGATGAGGAGTTTGCGATATAAATTGGGGCCTGATAGGTGCTCGAATGTTCGGAAATGATGCAGTTGGTAAGAATTGGTGTGGAGGATTGACAATTTATTGCCGCGAACGATTTGGCTGAATTTCCGGAAATAGTACAATTGGTCATGATCGGAGTGGAGTAGCCGCAATAAATCCCACCTCCATAGGAGGTAGCCGAATTGTCAGCAATGATACAGTTTGTAATATTCAACAGGGAGCATGATGCGCAGAAAATCCCACCGCCGTCTTGAGCCAAATTATGAGAAATAGAACAACTGGTTATGGTGGGCGAGGAGAAAGCGCAATAAATCCCACCTCCACCTCTGCCAGCGGAATTTTCACTGATAATGCAATGAGTGATGGTCGGTGAGGAGGAGTGGCAATAAATCCCACCTCCATCTCCGCTAGTCGAATTTTCAGTGATGATGCAATGAGTAATAGTCGGTGAGGAGGAGTGGCAATAAATTCCACCTCCATCTCCGCTAGTCGAATTTTCAGTGATGATGCAATGGGTAATAGTCGGTGAGGAAGAGCGGCAATAAATCCCACTCCCATTACGTATAGTAATTCCGCTTAATACAGAATTGCTCCCCTCGCTATTGGTAAAGGTAATCACGCTCCCTGCCTGCCCTCCGTTAACAATAGTATTTTCTACTATATTTGGATCATTTGGATCAATACTTTTTATGGTAATAGACTTTCCTAAAAAATCAATATTCTCAAAATAAATCCCCTTATGTACAATAATTTCACCTTTATCATAATAGATAGTATTAATCGCCTCTTGAATACTCTCTTCCTGATTAACATGAAGTATCTTTGGTCCGTAACAGAGAATACCATCAAACTCACAAGCGCCCATATCATGCCCAGCGCCTAAAGGCCTGAGGAGACCATCTATGTCTATATCAGGAGCTTCATCACCGATTCCTGCATCAATACAGGGTGAATTACACTGCAGATGATAATCCCCGGAAGTTGCGTTGAGAAATGATGGATTAATAGAAATATTACCCTCTCCCGCATAT
Source organism: bacterium (assembly GCA_049472395.1). GTDB lineage: Bacteria > SZUA-182 > SZUA-182 > DTGQ01 > JBLIRR01 > JBLIRR01. The sequence continues at coordinate 6,708 of JBLIRR010000026.1, forward strand.
GTATTCCGGATATTAGAGTAAATAACATGAGGAGAGCTATTGTAGGTAAAAATTTCAGGAACAGAGTGGTTCCATAAGATACAATTGATGATGGTTGGAGAGGAGGAGTTGGAACAGGAAATCCCGCCACCCTTTTCGCTGGCTCCTGAATTGCCTGCAATTGTACAATTAGTAATTAGGGGCGAGGAAGAGTTGGAGCAGGAAATACCGCCTCCTGCGCCATTAGCTGAATTTTCGGTTATTATACAGTTGGTTATGTATGGCGAGGAGGAGTCGGAGCATACAATCCCACCCCCCGCGCTAATAGTTGAATTACCTGAGATTATACAATTGCTGATGGCTGGTGATGAATACTGGGAGCAGAAAATCCCACCTCCGGTGTTAGCCGCATTTTCTATGATGATGCATTTGTCAATGGTCGGAAAGCACTGATATTGACAAAAAATACCGCCGCCATTCTCGGCATTTCCATTTTGTATCGTGACTCCTTTTAGCACAGTTCCGCTCCCTTCTCCATAATCAAAAGTAACCACGCTTCCTTCCTGTTTGCCATCTATAATAGTCGCAGCCACTACATCTTGATCATCCGGATCCGTACTCCTCACAGTAATAATCTTGCCCAAAAAATTAATGTTTTCATAATAAATACCCTCGTGAATAATGATCTTATCTTCATTATAAGCAGCATCAATCGCCTCTTGAATACTCTCTTGAGGGTAAACATGTATTTCTTCAGCAATACAAAAAGGAACATAAGCTATTAATATGGCCGCTGTCCCCAAAACTATACTAAGTGCAAGGCCTAATAATTTTTTCATATACTTTCTCCTCTTTATTTATTAAGTATTTTCGAAAATTTTTAAATAAACCTTACCTTATACCAGTTTATAGTGTCTCACTGAAGTAATTCATTGAAAAATATAACGAAAATGAATTATAGCTTGTTTTAATTTTATTTAAAATGGAAAAGCAACATATGCAAAGCATATGCTATAAAAAATTAATTAGTTGAACTTTGATTTTAGATAGATTATATATAAATGTCAAATATTAAGAAAAAAAACTAATAGAAATTTTTCCTATCAGTCGCCTACTCCTTGTTCCGTGTCAGAAGTATCCCATACTGATTTATCTATTTATTGGGCAATATAACACGGGAATTTTGATTTGCCTATATGGTTTTCCTATATGGTTTCCGATAAAATGGTAAAGAGAAGTATGGAGTGAAAATTTATCTATAATGGTTTCTAAAAGGCGAAAAAAAACCGGTCAATGGGGATGTGTGTGTGCCTTATTAATTAGTCTTTCCATAATTATGCTCTACTGTATGCATCCGCGTTTTATAGAGGTCATAGAATTAAAATTTTTTGATCTCCGTTTTCGATTGAGAAAAAAGAAGCCTCTGGAGAATAATATTATCATAGCAGCAATTGATCAAAAAAGTATCGATGAGTTGGGAAGATGGCCTTGGCCACGTAGTAAGATTAAATCTCTCATCGAGAGGCTCTCCGATGCCGGCGCTCAAGTGATTGCCTTTGATATCGTATTTCAAGCCCCTGAAAAAAATATTCTCGCTGAATTCATCAAGGAATATTCGTACATCTTTACAGACAGAGCGGAGAAACAACGGCTCATGAAAATGCTCGATCAGATTAATCCGGATAGAGATCTTAGCCAGGCTATTGAAAAAGCGGGAAATGTAATTTTAGGGATGTTTTTTTTTCTTTCGCCTGAGGAGGCACGAAGAAGAGGAAAAGAGAAGGTGAATCAGGAGTCACGGGTTTTATTCTCCCAACGTTTTCCCATTATTCAGCAAGTAAGCCTTACTCATTCAAAAGATCGAGTAGCGAGGGGCTACGGCTTTGAGATGAGTATGGAGATGCTGGCGCAATCTGCTGTGAGCAATGGATTTATTAATATATATCCCGATTTTGATGGTATAATCCGTTGGGCCCCTCTGATCATAGAACATAAGGGGAATTTTTATCCATCCTTGTCAATGCAAATTGTGAAACAGTATTGGAATCTTCAGGATGATTCCATACTGATCAAGCTGGGAGAGTGTGGCGTAGAAGGCTTATATATCAAAGAAATACCTATACCCGTCGATACACGAGGGAATGTATTGATCAATTACCAGGGTCCCGAAGCAACCTTCCCGCACTATTCCATCTCCGATATACTTGATCACAGGCTCCCCCTCAAAGATTTACAGGGCAAAATCGTTCTGATAGGGGCCACAGCTACGTCCATATACGACATGCGTTATACTCCCTATAAAATTATGTCAGGCGTTGAAATCCAGGCCAGTATTCTGAATAATTTACTAAATCAGACTTACCTCTCTATCCCTTCGCATTATTTTCTCATAGAGATAGTAATCTTATTGGGCATCGGTCTTGTGTTAGGCATCTTTCTATCCTTTACACCCCTTATCATTGGGTCGGTAGTGACCGCTGCTTTACTCATAGGCTATATTTATCTGAATTGTTATCTCCTTTTTTCTCAAGGAATTTGGATAAGCCTTGTATACCCTCTTATAGAAATTTTTGCTATCTTTACCATTATTAATCTATATCGATATTCTACGGAAGAGAAGGAGAGAAAGAAGATAAAAAAGTCATTTGAGCACTATCTTGCTCCTGCTCTTGTTCAGGAACTTATTAATGACCCGGAAAAATTACAACTGGGCGGTGAAAAACAAGTGTTAACCGTTCTATTCTCCGATATACGAAATTTTACGACCATCTCCGAGGGATTAAAACCGGAGACCCTGATTTACTTTCTTAATGAATATATGACCGCCATGTCAACCATTATATTGGATCACTTTGGATTTTTAGACAAATTTATTGGTGATGCCATCATGGCTGTGTACTGCACCCCTATTAAAAGAGAAGATCATGCCGTTTTATCATGTCAAACTGCCCTTAAGATGCAGAATGAACTTACAGTGATCAATGAAAAATACAGACCACAAAAGCTTTCGGAAATTAAGATTGGCATTGGTATTAATTCGGGAGAAATGGTGATTGGAAATTTCGGTTCCAAACAGCGATTTGATTATACGGTGCTTGGTGACAACGTTAATTTAGCCTCTCGCCTTGAAGGAATCACAAAAGTCTTTGGTGTAAAGATAATTATTAGCGAATATACCCAACAGCTTATCCACAATCGGTGGCCAGTACGGGAGCTTGATATAGTGCGTGTAAAGGGAAAAATAAAACCGGTGAAAATATTTGAATTAATAAGCCTAGATGATGATATTCATCTTTTTGAGGCATTGTGCGCGCGCTACTATGAAGGACTCGAAGCTTTTCGAAACCGCAAATGGGAAGATGGATTAAAAAAATTTCAAGAAGCGCTCCTTCTCAATCCTGACGATGGCCCATCAAAATATTACCTCGAACGTTGCCTGCACTATCAAAAGCATCCTCCCCCTTCCGACTGGGATGGGATTTCCACGATTACCAGCTAGCAGAGCAATGTACACATGTGCTAGTCAGAAGGGGGCTCAGGAGGAGTGGGTAATATTTCATCGACTAGGGGAATAACTGTGTGAACGTCATCTTCTATGTCTTTTTCTATTTCCTCAATATCTGCTTCAATGTCTTCTATATCTGCCTCAATATCCTGCTCGATGGCGGCTAATTCCTCTTCAATATCTGCCTCTATATCCTGCTCGATGTCTACTATTTGTTCTTCTATTTCCTCTTCAATATCTGCTTCCATATCCTCTAAGCTCTCCTGCATTTCTCCTACCTGTTTGAGCTCATCTTCTATACCATTCTCTCCTATCTGTTGATCACTCTCTTTGTCCATAATGTCCTTAATATCCTCTGTAAGCCCCGCCTCCTCGGCAGGTTGTTCCACATCCACATATTCCTCCTCTCCGGGTTGTTGCATCTCATCTTTCGCGTCGGTTTGCCCTGCATGTTCTGTCTCATCTGTTTGCTTGACTTGTCCTGTTTCATCGGCTTGTTGTGTTTGTTCTCCTCCCTCGGCTTGACGATCAGGTTTTGTGTCTCCTGTGTGCGTTGTCTGCCCTTCTTTTGCAGTGTGCGGGGTTTGATCTTTCGGTACGGCTCCTTTTTTTGCTCTTTTTACTTTGGATGTACCAGGCAAAACATTAACAGCTCCTGGGCCACTTTGGATCGTTGTCATGTGAATGATTTCTTCCAATTCCTCAATGGTTATTTCTATTTTTTCCTGTGGTGGCTCCTCCTCTATGATATAAGATTGTTCCAACGGGCCTAGAAAAATCTCCTCAGGAATTTTTCTGTCACTGCTTCGCACTCTAATGCGCCCCTTCCGGCAGATGACACGGGTAATGTACTTCATAGTTTCAGGGTCTTTATATGCTGCAATAATCTCCTCGGTGCCGGCTACCCCGGCAATAGCAGTTTTTGTCTCTATTTCAAATTTAGAGTCCGGGTTGGTGAATTTTTCGATAATGGCCATAATCTTCCCTGCATAGAGCTTAAAGAACGACTTACATAAAGATTTCTCAGGCATATAGATTATACTCGTAATGGTAAGGAGAGAATTTTCTCCAAGATTGATCATCGAATGATTAATAAATGAAATTTTAATTTTGGCTTGGCTTTCCGTGGTAATTTCATCACGAGGGTAAATTGTATCCCCTTTTTTTGCCTCGATAGCTTTCTTATGACCTTCGTGCATAATGTAGACAATGCCTTCGACCATATCCACCTGTCCAACAGGGGTCATGGCAGTGTGCGCATAAGGTGGAACATTGATCAGGCAGAGGGCGAATAGTATCCCGGCCACGATAAAAGCTCTACTATTTCTCTTATTCATACCCACAATCTCCTTCAAAATTGTTTCCATATGCTGATTGTATAAATATTTCTATGATATTGTTTGTCCTGCTCAGTGGAATCATTGAAAATCCGTGTGTATTGAATCCTTACATCAAATGTTTTGTCAAATTTTTTTCCTAAGCTCACATGGAAGGTATTTTTTTCATCATACCGATATCCACTAAAATCTTTGGAAGTATAATTTCCCTTTAACGATAATATGAGCTGATAAAGTGTAGGATGGTCATACTGCAGGAGAATATCATGTTCCCGATAGGAGAGATAGTTCGTATCGCATGTTTCTTTTCCGTATGTATAGCCAATATGCAGTTGTTGTGACCGGTTTTTAAAGAAAAAAGTTTCTTCGATTCCAGCCAGAGTTTTTTCGCCATCCCTATTTTCTAAATGAGGGAAGGTTTTCCACTGATAGGTGAACATGCATCTGCCTTCTACATTTTTTGATTGTTTTACAGTAAAGAGTAAATGAGGCTTCCATATGTTAAGATATGATCGCCTATCAACCAAAGACCGAAAATAGGCGATTGCTGCTTCCGTGGAAACAGATTCTTCGCTGTGCTTAAAACTCACACTTCCTATATCAGCATGAATATTATAATTATTGAGTTTATGGTAAACACTCTGGTAGAAGTCGTACTCGACATCTATGGCATTGTGTGCCTTTTTCCAGGGGCGTACTTTTGTGATGAGCAGAAAGGTATTCTTCCAATCTCCTTCATCAGCCGGTTCATCTTCAATTGATTCAAGAGTGTGTATATCTGAATCAGGAGCTAAGATAACATTATCATCATAGCGAAGTGAGGCAGAAAAAGAGATAAAAATTTTTTTCTTCATGATCGAAATTCGATCATAATATTTTTGTGCTATTTTACTCAGTTTGGGAGAAGAGGCGAGGTTGATTACTGTGAGAAATTCCTCTTCGGCCTTATCAATATTATTCTGTTGATAATAAATAAGCCCCATGTAAAAGTGGGCTGTGGTATTGTCCGGATTTTCGCTTATCTGCCTTTCAAACAATGAAAGCGCCTCTTCATACCGCTGCTCTTTATATGCCTCCATACCCTCTTGGAGAATCGACGGGGCCTCACGAGCCACAAGAAGGAAAGGATAGAGGAGCACGACGACCCAGAGGAAGAACCATTTTCTAAAAGAGGAGGAACGGAAGAGAAAGGGGAGCACGATCAGCACAATAAGAAAAAGGGGCAGGAGGGATACAAGCGCCCATTCCGTGTCCTTGTCAGAGCAGATGGTGAGGAAACATTCACGTGGTATATCCTCCCACGATTTTAATTGCGAAAGAGCGAGAGGGGGAAGAGGAGGAAAATCATCCGGTTTTATGTTCGCGCGCTCTGCTGATGATTTCATCCGGGAAAGGAGTAACTTTTGAGAGATAGGGGGGATCAACAGCTCAGTTTGTTCCGGCCGGATACATTTAATCCAGTATCCTTCAGTCGGTACCAATTGATGGGCTTCACTATAAGGGGATGATTCTTGACCGGTATATTGATACAGCCTATTTTCAACCTTATCGCTATTTAATTGATAAATGTCCTCCCAATTTACAGGAAAATTGAAGGGACTTCCAATTTGGTTCCAGCCTGACTTGATTGTAATCGAATAATTATCCTCAGTGCTAACGGATGAGCCGGAGAATTGAATGGTTCGATCTGCCTTGATAATAATCCATACGGCTTCTCCGGGATAAAGCTCGGAAAGCTGCGGGAGCTCTACATACCTGTTGACCTCCTGGCCGGTATTATAGCGAAATAATCTCCACGAGTATGGATCGTATGCTCCCATTTGTTGCTTAAGCTGTTCGAGGGGATCGATTTCAGTCTGCAGCGGAACAGACAGCATCCGGTAATGGTATACTGCGGTCCCGCCCGTGAGGGTTTTTTGAGAAGTCGTCAATCCTTGAGAGGGTGTGCCCTTGACGTCCTGCGCATACATGCTTTGGTTTCTCAGAAGATCATAGGCAGTAACGGAAAAATACCAGGTAATATCAGGCACAAGCGTAAGAAAGTATTCTGAGCCGGTATCAACCCAGACCTTTGTGGCAGTGTCAGGATCGAGCCTTGATCCGACAAGGTCCTCCCGCGTTCCATAGTAGAGCCAATAGCCGATAAGGAGCTTATTTTTATCGAGAGGATTCCAAAAAATTTTCACATTTTCCTCATCTACATCAGTCGCTATGATAACTGATAGTCCTGTAGGAGAGGGGGGCGAGAGGGCAAGGGGGCTTTCATGTCCCTCAATGTCATATGCGGTTACACCATAGAGAGAGTCAAGGGTGAAATTGTCAAGATTGACAGTGCTTCCACCCTCTAACTGCGTGATGAATTGAAAATCTTCAGGAGCTTCCTCGTTATGGGTATAAATCCTATATCCTTGAATATCCGTGGCAGGATGAGTATCCCAACTGAGCGTAACATCACTGTTTTCGGTTATGTGGAATTGCAATCCGCATACATAGGGCAGTGGCGCTGTTGCAGAAGGAGTGTGGAGAAAGTCTCCATAGTCTATGAGCCCACAATCCGGATCATCCAGTTGATCATAGATAAGGTCGTCAATACTCCGAGTGGAGACCTCCGGTTCATCAGCAGAATTTACAGAATCTGTAGAAAGGTCTTTACCCCACCAATTATTAGGTATTATAAGATCGGTTGAGGACTTATTCTCAAAGTGATACAGAGTCTGAGCCTGAAAATTATTTTCGCTAATAATTATATCTGAGGGTATAGCGCGTGTTGAAATACCAATGGGATTCTTGGCTATCAGGTTTTGGGTGATACGAAGAGAGCCGGAAGGCATCGGATTGTCAATAATAAAAGCGCTTTGGGTGTTTTCTATCAGGGTATTGCGAACGTATTCTCCGCCGCCATTTTGAATCATCAGTCCTATGGCATTGTGACGGAATGTAGTGTAAGCAATAAAGGGGGATGCCTCCCGGACAGTCAAGGAAGCGTAACCTTCTCCCTTTACTTTTTCAAACTGGCAATGCTGAATACTGGTGTCCGACGACGTGATGATCATACCATCCCATGATTCTTGGGATGCTGTGAATAGTATAGGATTGGCGGCATCTCCTATGGCATACAAAGCACCCTCTATCGTTATACTTACATTATCATGAGAACGTACAACTGTGCCTGGCTTAATATACAAGATTTCATCACTAAAGATGACCACATCTTCTCTGATTTCCATTTCTTCACTTGCCTCATCAATAGGCCAGGTAATGCTGGGACTTTCAGGGGATGTAATCTCAACAGCGCTCTTTAGTATCTTTAGAGCAGAATCCCCAGCACCTTTTATGGTAAGCGTCACATCAAATGTGCCCATTTTCGTATACATATGGATGGGATTTGGAAGAGAGCTTGATTCTCCATCACCAAAATCCCATACATAATCCTGAATGTACCCCGTGCTATGATCAACAAATGTTACTCCCAACGGTAATTCACCGGATGGTGGCTCCAGTGTAAAATCAGCGAGTAATGGATCAATCTCTATATTCTGCATACTTTCCGGGCTCATAAAGGATTCTTCACTGATAAAGAGCTTGTCGGTCTTCACTGTGCATCCGTCGGGAAAAGAGAGCTGAGATGTTTCCGTTACTATGATAGCCGGGCTTTGAACGGAACTACCAGGCTGAGTGAGAAGCGAGGCCTTCCCCTTTACACTGATCTGTTCCGTCACTTCGATGCTTACTCCCTCCTGAATATCGAGAGAGCCCCCATCTTTAATGATAATCTGCCGTAAGCTAATCAGACCGCTTTGATCAGGTGAGATAAAAATTGGTGTTGTTTCTGAGCTGAGAACCATGTTATTGTCAATAATAAGTATACCGGAGGATGCTTCTCCTTCCCTATAACGTGTGCGTTCACGAAGCAGTGTCTGCTCCGGTTGTAATAATATGCTATTGTGTAGATATATGGTTCCGGCAGATCCATTGAAGTTAACGGCCTCCTCGGAAGATCCTCCTGTATGTTCTCCGCCGAAGGCCCTATAATGAGTATCAGATAGGGACAAGTTCGGAACGTATAGGGCGATTCTTCCACCACCCCCGCATCCGGAAGGCGTATTACTCTCGTTGCTCCCTCCATTTGCCTCAATAACTCCCGTTCCGGAAAGATAATACGCTTGAATGAGGATAGAGCCTCCACTTCCTGCGCCACTCATCTCTCCACCCGGATTACCATTGGCCGATATACTGCCATCAAGTTCAATTGTGAAAGCGTATATATGGATAATCCCACCGCCGGCTCCTCCCTGCTCTCCACCGCCACCGCTTCCAGGGAGCAGGGGTTGAGATAAATCTCCATAGGCGGCATTAGTGGATGCGGACGGGTCCCCTTTTCCTCCCATACCACCATAGCTTCCCCCATTTTGAGGGGCACTTCCCGGTTGAGTGAGTGTCAAGTCATCGGGATTAATGCTTTGCCCATAAAGACTATCTTCATTATTAGGACCTCTTCCCCCGGATAAACCAAGACCGTCGGCCACGATAGCGCTCCCTTGGTCGATTTTTATACTATCTTCGACGGTTAACGAGATGCCTTGAAGCTCTTGTGGCACATGTGTTATTTTTCCCCCATTGATAAGCGTAAGTGAAGAAAAACTATGATCTCCCTGTATAGTGAGAGTACATCCGTCTATGACCAGATTATGGTGATCATACATGAGATCATCCTCTAAAAGACTACTGTCAGCGGTAATTGTCAATGTCAGTACAGAAGATTCCACAATAAGTATAGCCGAGTCGGAAACTTGATTCCCCGAATTATCGGTAGCTGTGAAGGTAACGGCTGTTTCTCCTATAGGAAAGACCTCTAAAAGGGGTTGGACGGTTATGGTAACACTCGGATCACCTATATCCGAAGCCGATGCTCCTTCTAAGAAGGCCTTAATTTGAGCATTGCTCGCCAACGTTCCGTCCGGCAGCTCTTGGCTCACGGTGAGGTCATACGGCACGGTGAGAATAGGAGGAGTGGTATCCATTATCGTTACCCTTTGTATATCTGTCGTGGAATTACCATTGACATCGGTGGCAGTCCAAGTGACATCAGTGGCGCCAACAGAAAAACATCCCGGTGCATTATTACTCAGGGTAACGTGAAAAATATCCACTGCTTCAGCCATCCCAATATTAACATCCATACATATCGCCTCAGCTTCTATGAAAATATCGGGCGGCACTGTTAATGCGGGGGGTAGTGTATCCGGAATCAGTGTAAAATCAATATTCACTGCCTCTGATGGATATGTGAGTATGACTTCACCGGCTTCTTCCCGAAGATACCCAAATGCGCTGGCCACAATGTTATAACTTCCTGCCGGGACATTAAAAAAGGAATATTCCCCATGTTGATTTGATTGTGCTAATCCCTTAAAGTTACCGTTATTGTCAAAAAGCATTATTGTCGCAAGTAGGATAGGTTCCCCACCGGAAGTCACATTCCCTTGGATGGTACTGCCCTCAGAATCATAGCTGAAGTCTTGTATTTGTATATGATCTCCCGGTTCCCCTACCGAGACGGAAGAAATTTTTCCTCTTATAGTAGATGTTTCATTGTCACATCCCTCGATGTAACTATCAAAATAGATATCATAGCTTGTGTTCGGCGGAACAAGTATGCGATACGAATTAGAATCTTCAAATACTGCCTCCGAGACCCCAACAACAGTATCTATAGTATCGAGAGTAATCTCCGTCCCTGCTTCAACAGCCCAGATATCAAATTCAGAGCCATAGTGTTGAGCATAACCTTCATTGGTGAGGATACCCTCTATATGACACCCAGTTGTATGGTCATAGGCCGTAAAGTTTACTGTTTGATCATCAGCGGGGTGTGCTATAGCTATTTTTTGAGGAAGGGCTGTACAGCCACCGGTATCGGTCCATATTTCAAGGCCATATATCCCAGCGGCCAAACGCATTTCGTAATAACCATTGGAATCAGTTTTAAACTCCAATCCTTTTGTATTCTCTCCAGCTGCCTCGACATCAATATATGAGTACCCATTGCTCGCCTCATCCATCACGTGCCCGGAGATCAGCGCACCCTCTTTAAGTGTTATTATAATGTCTTTTTTCTCTTCCCCTTGAGATAAAAAGAAAATTTCCTCTGACCAGGCGTAATAGTTATTACTATAAGGCGTATGTACTCCAGGCATTGCAGCAATCCTTATTATTCCTTCAGGAATATCTGTAAAAGTAAAATACCCATCCTGAGTGCTATATGTCTCCTCGTACAGGCCGCGGCAATCATTTTCGAGAAATATAGACACATCGGCAATAGGATTGCCCTCTTCATTCTGGATTATGCCTGTGACACTTCCTCCTTGTACTTTAATGTATGCGCTCTCTGTTCTTTTTAAAGAGGGCGCCAGGTCATGATAGAGAGCAATAACCTCATCTCCCTTCGAGACATAAATCAATTCATTCTTATCATCGCTATTCTCTAATGAAAAACCAAGGTCTTTCTCATAGGCCGCAGTGGTAAATATACCTGAATTATCATATGTCTCTGCGAGGGTCATAGTAATACCGACAGGATCAGAACTACTGATAATATGGATGTCCACATTTTGAATGCTATTTTGATCAGTATTAAGATCCATATCATCTATAGTAATGACTGCAGTATCTTTTCCCGGATTGTAATATTCCTTATCGAAGGAGATCAATCCAAGAACACCTCCTGAAAGAGTAGGGACTGCTTCGATCTGTGCTGAGTAATCGCTCACAGTCACAGTCTCATTCTCATCTGTAGCATAAGCTGTAACCGCTATATAATATTGTGTATTATTCGTTAAGCCATCTAATGAATAAGCTATTATGTCTCCAGCATCAATATCAATAGAATCGGAATAGGTCTCCGGGGATGTCCCATAATGGATTGTATAACCGGTTGCTGCCATAACGGAGGTCCAGCTCAGGGATATAACTCCATTTCCGGGACTGGAGAGGAAAGCAGCCGGTGCGAGAAGCATCTCTTCTCCCAGCCAATCAGAATAGTTTACCAAACCTATACCACTATCGTCATCAAAAGAATCATAAATACTTGATATATCATAGAAATAACCGTATAGATCCATCTGTTCTGTCGCCAAATCCCCCCACCAGTTGTTCTTCGCATCTATTTCATTGTAAGAAAAATTCTTGATATCATAGTAACTATTGTCATAAATGTTATTATAATGGATAGTAGGGGATGAATCATGCTCACAATAAATCCCCTCATTTTTATTATACGAGATAGTATTGTGACTTATTGCGGGAGAGGAATCAGACTCGCAAAAAATCCCCATCACTTCGTTATTAGAGATAGCATTATTATTGATAGTGGGAGAAGAATAATTGCAATAGATGCCACTATCTTCATTATAATAGATAGAATTGTGACATATGAGGGGAGAGGAATTAAACACACAAAGAATACCCGTGTCTCCATTATAAGAGACAATATTATTATTGATAGTAGGAGAAGAATCATAGCAATAGATGCCTCTGTATTTATTATGAGATATAGTATTATTATTGATAGTAGGAGAAGAATTATCACAAAAGATGCCACTATAATAGTTATTCAATATACTATTTTTTTCCATGATGGGATGAGAATTGTCACAGTAAATTCCACAATCATAATTATTTGATATAATGCTTGATCCTATATAAGGTGAAGAATCGTATAGATTAATACCGGAATATCCGTACTCAATGTGGCAGTATTCTATAATGCCCTCTCCTCCCTCAAAAACTATCCCTTGCCAATCACCTGGCGCAGGGCTCCTTTCAATGGAGGTGAATAATATCTTGTTTGAAGGTGTGCCTTGGGCAATAAGTTCTCCATACACTATCAATCGACCACCATATTCATAATAAAAATATTCATCATTTTCTACATAATAATCATATTGATATAAATAATCATTATAATATTCATTCCGTTGATCATCACCCTGTGCTTGAAATTCTATCCGTGTGCCCGGTTCAATGGTTAAGGTAACTCCCTTATGAACAGTTACATCCCCAATAATAAGATAAGGACTATTGGCTGATGTCCATACAGTATCCACAGTTATATTTTCCTTTATCACCATAGCTGAATAGAATGCAGTCTCCACCAAAATCCTTCGAATGCCAAAGTTATCAACAGCGTTATCATAGATAACGGTGATTGTATCACCGGAGGTAATATCAAGATCTCCATCTCCGATAGCAGGGGTATGTGCATCATCAAAAACTATTGACCCTCTATAGATGCCGCTATTTGTCTCAATTTCGGTTACGGTAACTGTTTCTAAGGAAGGAGTGCCTTCGATCGTAGTGAAGGTGAATGTGTCCCCATAGGCAAAGTCAATGTCACCCTTTGCTATGGTAAAGACAACTTCTCCATTATTAGATGTATATCTGACTCCTGCCATTGCACCCGAATGATAACCGCCTACTGTGCTACTAACTTGAAAATAGGCATTCCCATTAAAGTCATCTGTATACATACAGGTCACTACCCAATCCTCGCTAAGGGTAGTATAACTGGTTATAACATTCCCTATGCTCCCATTACCCATATTTGAGGGGCCAGGTTCAGGGAGTGTGGCTGAGGAAGTGGCGCCAGTATCTTCTGTATCACTGGTTATCATTACTTCAAAAGTCTCAGCAAGATTGGGATCGGTATTCATATCGTAATCGATTACCTGGATATTGACGATGTCTCCTGGTTGGTAAATGCGTAAATCAAGCCAACTGTCTACATCCGTCCACCCAGAATCGATTAACTGAATGGAACCATTGACATCGAAGCCCCCCCAGACAGAATCCCATCCATCAGGAATGCCATCATCATCTGAATCAAAATCTTTTGGATCAGTACTGTTATCATACTCTTCAATGTTAGTGAGGCCATCTCCATCAGGATCCCCATCTGCTTCAAAATCTTCGCTATTACTCGTTGGATCCAGCTCAAACTCAACCTCAAAGCCATCAGGAAGACCATCACTATCTGTGTCAGGAATTTTTGGGTCTGTACCATTATCATACTCATCGATGTTAGTAAGGTTGTCTTCATCATAATCTGCATGAGCATCAGGCATATATATGTTAAGCCCATTTTCTTCTTCCCATTCTTTGGGAATACCGTCAGGGGAGATGACAAGAGTACCAAGGCTGCATGTGGAATAGCTATTCGTATCATCGCTGATCGTGGCATAAATATAATATTCACCACCCTCCGGTAATCCGGAGGTATCCCACACATACGCATTTGGTCCATCCTCTCCAATGCCCTCCGGGGGACTAATCTCTCCACTCCATCCATGTGAAACATCCATGTTCGTATCGTAATAGAGATGGATAGTGGCGTTATCATCAAGGTCTCCATCCTTCCAGGTGATCATATAATTATCATCAGCCTTTTCATAGAGGGCGGCTGGGCTTGTTATTTCTATATAAGGAATAGTAGACTCAGGGCTTTCATTGAGCAGCTCAAGCGCAAATCCGCCCATCGATCCGGCGACAATCTCGTATCTATGTGTCTCTCCATTCATTATATATTGTGTAAGAGGACCAATGGAAATAGTGTTGTACCCCTCCTGTCCGCAAATAATTAGTGTGTAATATCCATTACTTGTCCCTTCTATGTCAATAAAATAGGACCCTGCAAGTAAATTGAAATCGTCATCCTCAGAAGAAACATGATGGCTGCCCTCTATTCCTGTGCCATTCGGACCGATAACGGAAAGAAGAGCCGAAGAAGAGCCCGAAGGAATGCTACAGAGATCTCCTGAAAAATCTGTTTCATCAGTTACTAGTATATCAAGCATAGCAGTGGGGGAGATCGTGTGGGTGCCCAGGGCACACAGTGCATAGGCGGTAGTCAGTGCTTTGTGAGGTTCCCAATAAAAAGGGGAGTGATTAATCCATGAGCCATCCCATTCCTGTCGTGCTATAAGATCATTAGAGAGAGAGGTAAACCATGCAGGATGTATATCTTCGGCGGCATGACCCACCATGCCCAGCGCTTGGGCTGCCAAGCAATAGGTATAATACGCATACCCATCGAGATCTTCTTCAACATACCACTCAATGAGTGGTCCGTAAGGTTTCCAATTTAGAGCATCGGTTATGCGAGCATCCGATATTTCAATACCAGTGGTAAGATACCCTATTATACCGGCATAGGTGCATGAATCAAGCGACTCGGGGGAGGAGTCATGATATGTGAGACTGGGATTATCTATAAATCCGCCATCGTTGTATGATTCATTATCACGATTGTGCGCCCAGAACAGGTCATTTGTTGAGGGCCGATTCTGGCACCTCTGCAGAAATATCAATCCCTTGGCAAGGCCATCATCTATTTCCGCCCTCGTTACTGTTCCCCCCTCAACAACGTTTTTTGCCCTTTGTAGGGCAGATAATATAACCTGAGTATTGGAAAGATCTGCCCGGACATATGCCCCGCTTATATCCGGTTCCCCAAATCCCCAGCCTCCATATGCCGGATTAGTCGAATCAAAATTGTAAATATTTACTTCTGTATTTTGAATATCGAGGAGATAACGTATGGCATTGGTTATTGCATCCCCATATTTCTTGGGCTCATTGTACTTGTCTGCCGCTTCCAGGACTATAACACCTAAGGCGGTGGCACTGTTATATGACCCATGGCCGTCAGTCGTAAATGCGCCATTGTTATTTGGGTCGAGGATTGAACCGATGGCAGATTCAATAAAATCAGGATCGCTTTCACCATAGCCATTGTGCAACAAGGCAAGGATAGCGAGCTCTGTTACCATAAGTTTATTAATATCATAGCCCCAGTCGACATATTCATTCCAGTTATCACGGAGCCATTGAATTCCTTTATCAAGAGCAGATTCAAAGGTAATTTCATAGTCAATATCAATGGGTATGCCAGATAGGCCCTCAGCTGTAATGTGATAAGGACCGCAATTGCCAAGATAGTCGCCCACGCTTCTCATCCCGTTACCATCAGCATCCCAATGAGCAAAAAGATAGACATTGCTTCCAATGGGAAGATCCGGCAGTGTATAGGTCCTGTCAGGATTGGCTAAAGCTGCACCAAGAACAGTGGCGCTATCAGGATTGGGACCATCGTATGCCCATAAGAAAACATTGCCTGAGGGTGAGGGGGAAGAACTGTAGTCCAGGGTGCCTGAGGCAGAGGCGACATCAAGCTTGATTTTTGTATGGTTATAATCGCTCACCTCATATTTATAAGTATTAGGTTCGGCAATCATATGTGTCCATACTTCGACGTATTTTCCTGCAAAAGTACCCATATCTACCTTGAGCACTTTCCATTCAATTGAATTGTTATCCCCCTTGGTATCTCTCGCCGCATTGCCTGAAAAGCTAAGACGTGGACCCGACGGCATATACGGGTCCCAGGGTGTTTCCAAAACCCATACATTTAAAGTCACCGGATCAACGCCACAAAAATAATCGCCAGGCGGGCTTTCATCGGTGCTACTGCATGCCTTAAAATAATAAGAAGGACTGGCCCTACCAGTTTTGAAATCCATGCCATCAGTTTCGATGCCCATACCATCATAAAAGGTCATCCTGAAGTAATAATTATTAGAATCCTGAGCCAGATATACACTGTGAAGGTCCATGCCGGTAAAGTCTGCCTCTTCGTCTTCGTCACCCTGAATATCAGTAAATACAAGGGTGTCGGAGCTCCAATCACTGAAGTCTCCGTCAATGGTTATGGATATCATAGGGATATTGAAGCTCCCTGAGGGCTCCAATTCCATCTCTCGTGTAAGGTCGGAATTATGTGGCAAATCTGGGAAAATGCCGTTTAAAACAGGGGACGAATCATCCGTAGGGGGGAAAGTGCCGGGAATGATTCCATTGTACTGATCGAATCCTGGCAGCGCTTCCCTTATATTAAGAGGGTCTTTCCCCGTACCGCCAAAAAAATGATTAAAATCGATTCTCTCCATACCACTCTCTGTATAGTGACATAGTCCCTCGAAATTACCGCTTTCATTTAAATTCGTTGTAAAGGTACCATTGATACTATTGCCGGCCTGTAAGGTTCCGGTTAAGGTCGCATAGCTCGAATGCCATCCCTCTCCAACCACTATAATAGTAATTGTGGAATCCTTCTCTACCCACGAATCAACGTCTCCATAGCAGTCTACAAAATCGCAACCGTTTAATCCGTTAAAGTAGCCTTCAAAAAAATTCCCATTCCGATCCCTTTCTATTTCCACCTGTATCTGTCTGTTATTGTCATCTGTAAATATCCATGTCTCTTCAGCATACTTAAAAACTGCAGGTCGGTTATCATTGAGAGAATTACGCACTTCAACCAATTCTAATAAAAGATTCCGTGCTTCTCGTATATCGCTGTTTGATTCAAAATAAAAAAGGTCATTCTCCTGGGCATCTTTTTCATTCTCGATAAAATCAAGTGCCAACTCAAAGGAGGCAATTCCGTCAAGAAGGGCGATTTTCGCATCATCAAGAGATTGAGCGCCCGTTGGAGTTGCGGTTTCGGGTATGAGTTTCAAGAGATCTTGATACTTACTTAAAAGATCGCGCTCGATAGAGAAATTATCCGCATTTGCAAGGGCTGCTAACTCTCGTATATTAACATCAAGATTATAGGCCGTGATAATGTGAGTCATTGATTTAAGAGCATTGAGCATTGATTTAAAAAGAAGGATATCACCATAATCTATCTCTATAGGAACATCGTCTATTTCTGTCTCGCTCAAGGTGATCATAAAAGTATCTGTGATCTTATTAAGGTTATCGAGCGTAGCATTTATTAAGTTTATAAAGGGACCTGAAAAAAAAGTTCGTATGTCGCTGCCTCCGGGAGTAGTATGAGGAAGATCAGGCTTTCCGCCCAATGTTGGGAGATCAGTGTATGGGTGGCCATCTTCAATCTCCTCTTCAGAGGTCCTGGTTATGCCAAAAGATTCAAGCAATTCTTTGCAGGTATCAATGCCCTGTGTATCACCATTTTCTAATCCAAATGCGAGTATGCGGGTAAGGGCAAGGAAAAAATTCGCATTCGGATCATCAAAATCTTCGGCAACTGCTGCCTCAAATTTTTCATGTGCCGCAAGTATCCCTGAATAGGTGGGGTGTGCATTATTAAAGAGGAGCGCCCGCCCTTCTTCAACAAGAGGGGACGTGGCAGATAAGGCTTGAACAGTTATAAAGAGGGTGAAGAGGAATATGAACGAAAATACACTTAAAAGAAAATGTAAGGTCATTGGATGATCTATTTCTTTCATCTTATATTTCCTCATATGGATTTTTGTTTTATGGTTGATGGTTAAAGAAGCGAATACCTATTGAAAATTGAGTCATGAATAAGATAAGTATTGTGGAGAAAGAATATTCTAGGATTTTAGCAGCATGGATAGCAATAGCCCCCATAGGTCTTCTCCCTTGAGAACAAAAATTCAATTATCAAAGTGCATTATCTATTATACACTTAAAACATAATTAATATATATATATTTATCATAAATAGTATAACACCTGAAACCTAAAAAAAACAATGCTCTTTTCAATTTTTTCATTTACCCGCACAATCAATTTTGTCCGTAAAGCAGATGACCGTCATCTGTAGTGTAATGAACTCGATTGTGGATTGGTGATTCGATGAGATGATTTAAGGATTTTTACAATGTATGGCAACAATTCTATTTAAAAAGAGATCTATCTCAAGATAATCTCCATGCAGTTCTTCATTCACTGTTTTTAAGAAAAAGGGACTATTCGTTTGATATATATTTTGTTTTGGATCGAAATGTAACTCCTTGGCAGTTAATATATTAGGCCCGGCTTTCACCCGGACCTTTTTTTTAAAAGTAATCGTTCCTTTCGTGAGATTAATTTTTGAATATCCGCTATGAATGGTTGAAGTAACTCCTTTCGTATCATGAGCCCTTATGATAATAGGGGATATCTCCAGGCTCGTTATTCGTTTTTTTATAATGGAATGGAAGATAGCAGGAGAAAACAGGTTCTCAAAATCAATCTTATTAACATCATGCACTGTTTCCGAATGAGAATATGAATTGGTGTTTAAGGATGAATCATCAATAGCATATACATTGATTTCGGCATTATTGAGTTTAGCAGCATTAAGCAATCCGAATCGAAAAAATCCAATTTTTTTCTTATCCACTATAAAAGAATCCGCCTGAATAGTTAAAATTTTTTTGCCATTTTTATACTCCTCGAAAGAAAAGCCTTTAATAGCAAATCGTGGATTAGTTTTAGAAAATTCTCTTTCAATGAAAGCACTTTGTTTTTCTGCTGTTTTATTATGAGATCGATATGAAATAAATATAAGTGAAGCTACTAATAAGAAAAAAGCGCTTCCTATCACCCATTTGCGATACCTTACTTTCAGAAAATGAGCGAATATCATGAATTATTATTCTTTTAAAATTAATCGTCTATTTTGGAAAATGGTTTTGAGCAGAATTTGAGAGTGAATATAATAAGTATAATACCTGGAAAAAGGCTTTCTATTATAAATTGTTGCCTCATAGTATGTTGCTTCATAGTAATGGTCCCCACAAGTATTAATATTAAAAATAGGCATTGTAGCATTGCCGCTTGAAGTGATATGATAGAAACCTCTTGGATATCCAATTCTAAGCGGTATGGCCAAAAATAAAATTATATAGCAAAAAATCTTATAATAAAAGACCGAGCCCTGTTGCTCCAACAATTCTGTCCTTCCCGAAAATTCATTTTGCGAAAAATCGGTGGAGTAAAATTTCAGAAATTCGATTTCCAGGAATCTTCAGAAGATTAAAGGATCATTATTCAAGCTACAACAGTAGCTGTAATTTGATAAAGACACAAAAAGAACAGTATTTCTGATAGTTGGAACCACAAAGAAATCTATGGAAACAAGGTCCTTCGCATGATCAGAGATAAGGTATTTTATTGTATACTCTCACTTGATATTTTTATTTGCTTTTTTCTAAAGCTTCGGGGTACAATTAGTGTATCTTGGGAGGATATAATAGCAAAAATTCATCAGTTATAGCAACAATATCCGATGAATAGCCTATTGAAAGCATTACTACTTGGACTATTCACCGCTCTGGTGAGTTTTATAATATTTGCATTATTCTTCGGACTTCATCTGGAAGAAAATTTCGGTCTGGGTTTGTTATTTAAATTAAGAGGGAGGCGAGAAGTGCCCTCAGAAGTCATTATCATCAATATAGACAGGGCCTCTTCTTATAAATTAAATCTTCCTGATCGTCTCCATGAATGGCCCCGTTCACTTCATGCACACCTCATAGAAAATTTAGCACAGGAGGGTGCTGCGGTAATTACCTTTGATATCATTTTTGACGAAGAACGGGATCGTGATGAGGATCGTTTATTAGCCCAATCAACCCGGAAAGCACGAAATGTTGTATTTTGTGAGTATCTTGAGAAAAAGACTATCCCCTATTGCGGACCGGACGGATCACACTTAGGAAACCTGAATATTGAGGAAATAGTCAGACCAATTCCTCTTCTTACAGAAAGTGCTGCCGGATTAGCGCCCTTCCCTCTTCCGAAAATACCTGTTCGCGTAAACCAGTACTGGCCCTTTAAAACATCGGCAGGTGATGCTCCGACCTTGCCAAGTGTGGCATTTCAGGTCTTTTCACTAAAAGCGTATGAAGAATTCGCTCAGTTATTGAATACATGCACGTCGGTTCATATCGACAATCTTCCTCAAACGTGTGATGATATAATGAATGCCGGCAGAGTCGAGAAACTCGTGCATACTCTCAGAGGCATTTTTCAAAAGGAGCCGGAAATAGCAGAAACACTGGCGAGAGAGTTAAACACCTCACAGACATTATCAGGTGATCTACAAACACGACAGATCCTTGCATCACTTATCAAAATGTACCAAAGCTCGGAGAGTCAATACCTCAACTTTTATGGCCCTCCCGGTACTATTCCCACGGTTCCCTATTATGAGGTACTTCAATCCCGTCACGATAGAAAGGAAAGCATAAAGGATATTGATTTTACGGGTAAGGCGGTATTTATCGGAAATGCTGAAGTTCTGTCGCATGAACAAAAAGATGGCTTTTACACAGTTTTCTCACAATCAAATGGTTTACACTTAAGTGGAGTTGAGATTGCGGCAACAGCATTTGCAAATATTCTTGAAGGCCTCCCTATTAAGCCACTCAACTTTCCTGCATTTCCCCTGCTTATTCTAGCGTATGGAATATCTCTCGGCATGATATCCTTTCTCTTCCCTCCTATTATTTCTGCCGTGAGTATTATTGGTATGAACACCCTTTATTTGTTTTTCGCTCTCTATCAATTTAAAACCAATGCAACCTGGTATCCCCTTATAGTGCCCCTGATGCTTCAGACACCTATCGCATTCATTGGGGCTGTTATATGGAAATATGTTGGCACAAAAAAAGAACAACAGACAATCATGAAGGCTTTCAGCTACTATCTGCCAAAAGATAATATTCATGCTTTAATAAAAAATGTGGGCATGAGCAAAAGGAGCGAGCACATCGTATATAGCACATGTTTATATACTGATATTGCACAGTTTACTCGTTATTCGGAAACAATTGACCCAACACAGCTTAAAAATTCCATCAACCAATACTTTGAAGTTGTCTTTGAGCCCATAAAGAAATATGGGGGTATTGTATCAAATGTAGTTGCGGATTCCGTCCTAGCATTATGGGTGACTGCATATCCGGATGCCAATCAAAGAAAACAGGCTTGTAATGCCGCCCTTGAGGTAGCAGCAGCGGTGAAAAAGATCAGCACAACTTCTCCTGATTTGCATTTCACCACGCGAATTGGATTAACCTGCGGACATATATTTCTTGGGAATATCGGTGGGATGGATCATTACGAATATCGTCCAATCGGAGATATTGTCAATACGACAACGAGGATTGAAGGCCTCAATAAATACTTGGGATCACAGATATTGATCTCCGAGAAAATGATGGAGGAGCTTGACGGTTTCCTCACGAGATTGTTGGGGAAATTTCTTCTATATGGAAAATCAAAGCCCATTGTCGTGCATGAGTTACTCTGCCGATCGGAAAACGGAAGTAAGCGACAAAGAAGCCTCTGTGAGGACTTTAATAAGGCGCTTGATGCCTTTCAAAGACAGTCTTGGGAGGAAGCTTTGGAAAGATTTCACGACCTTATCAAGGAACACGGGGATGACGGCCCCTCACGATACTATAATAAATTAGCCGAACGCTATAAAGAGAATGGCCTGGACAATGGGTGGGACGGTATAATTCGTATGGAAAAAAAATGAAAGATTAGTAATCCAATTTCTACTTTTTATCAAAGTTATTGGTTCATTATTCTTTTTTTATCTTGACAAAATTATGAATATGAACTATACTCCACCAGAAAAAAGCAGGCATTTTTTGTCCTGGCTTATGTGAATATGGCTATAAGATCAAGAATTGGCGGGATCGTTCAGGAGAAAGTATGTACATGAGAAAAAGGGTATAAGGGAAATAAAAATAATAATGAGGGACCGGTTGTTATGTCTGATGCTTATCATACAGGTTCTCCTGGTATGTTCCCTCTCTCCAGGGTCCACCGCAGATAGTTGTGAGCCCTGGATGGGTAAAATGGTGTCAGTCCAGGGTCTGGCAGAGGTCAAACGGTCTGGTTCCTCCAGGTGGCAACCAATAGAGTTGAATGGCCTTTTATGTGCGGGTGATACCCTTCACATCCATGAACGAAGCCGCGCAGCTATTGTTTTTCAAAATGGAGCTATGCTCCGTCTCAATCACCAAACCAGCATAACCTTTACACCGACGGAAAAAGAGAAATCCTTTCTGTTGGAGTTAGTAAAAGGTGCTGTTTATTTTATCAGTCGCTTACCAAGGACTTTAAAGGTTATGACGCCCTTTGTGAACGCTGCTGTTGAGGGTACTGAGTTTATGGTGCGCGTGGACAAGGAGCAGACGTTACTATCAGTATTTGAAGGAAGCGTTGTGGCGGAAAATCCTGCCGGGCAATTACTCCTTAGCAGTGGTGAGTCAGCCATTGCCACGGCAGACTGTGCGCCAATAAGCCATCTTGTTGCCCTTTCACTTGACACAGTACAATGGGCACTTTATTATCCGCCTGTCCTGGAAACACGACCCGACACAGCACCTGCAACAATCCGTGATTCTGTATATTGCTTTACCCAGGGTGATGTAAAAGGCGCCTTTTCATTTCTCGATGATCTGCCAAGCGAAAGGCGGGATGTGGCCTTCTACCTCTATGGTGCATCCCTTTTCTTATATGTAGGGCGTGTTGAGAACGCTCAGGGAAACATCCGGCAAGCATTAAACATGGAGCCGGCCAACGGTTTGGCATTCGCACTGCAATCAATCATTGATGTTACTCAGAATAAGAAAGAGGAGGCATTGCTGCTGGCACAGAAAGCAATTGATGGAACACCTGATTCCATCGCTCCATATATTTCTCTCTCGTATGCCTATCAGGCATTCTTTGAATTAGGCAAGGCGCTTGAGAGCATGTACAAGGCTGTTAAGGTAGATCCTGAAAATGCTTTAGCCTGGGCACGTTTAGCAGAATTGCAGTTATCCCGGGGTGATCTTGATAAAGCAACAGAATCCGCTGAGAAAGCAGCTACCCTGAATCCCAGGTTAGCTAGAACACAGAGTGTTTTAGGGTATGCCTATCTTTCTAAAATTGACATAGCAAAAGCTAAAAACGCCTTTGAAAAGGCTATTACATTTGATCAGGCAGATCCGCTGCCGATTCTTGGCCTCGGGCTTGTTGAAATCCATCGCGGCGAAATAGAGAAAGGCAGAGGCATGCTCGAAATCGCCGCGAGCCTTGATCTTAATAATGCGCTTATTCGAAGTTATCTTGGCAAGGCCTATTACGAGGAAAAACGTGGTGATCTGGCTGATTCACAGTATATAATGGCAAAGATGCTCGATCCGGATGATCCAACGCCCTGGTTTTATGATGCCATTGGCAAGCAAGCATCTAACCGTCCTGTAGAAGCTCTGACAAATATCCGAAAGTCTATTGAGCTTAATGATAATCGAGCGGTCTATCGTTCCCGTTTATTGATGGACAAGGATTATGCCGCACGTAGTTCCAGCCTGGGAGGAATCTTCAGAAACTTAGGGTTCGAACAACTTGCCCTTTTGGAAGGATCGAAGTCCATCATTACAGATCCCGGCAATTACTCAGGGCACAGGTTTTTAGCCGATTCTTACAGCGATATGCGAAGGCACGAAATTGCCAGAGTCAGCGAATTGCTGCAATCTCAGTTGCTCCAGCCAATTAACATTACCCCAATACAACCTCATCTGGCAGTTAGCGATTTGTTTGTCCCCGAGGGTGCCGGACCGGCTGATGCCGGATTCAATGAGTTCACCCCCCTCTTTATGTATAATCGGTCGGCTCTGCATGTATCGGGTGTCTTTGGCTCTCATGAGACTATTGGCGATGAAATAGTCCACTCAGGGCTTCGGGATAAATGGGCATATAGTCTGGGGCAGTATCACTTTGAAACAGAAGGATTTCGGGCCAATAATGACATTAAACACGATATTTACAATGCATATATTCAAAAAGTGCTTTCCCATAAAAGCAGTATTCAGGCAGAGTACATCTATCAGGATACAGAAAGCGGAGACCTTCGTTTAAGGTTTGATCCAAACTCTTACGCCCCAAACGATCGACGATATATAGATCGGCATACGGGACGACTTGGCTTCCATTACCAACCCTCTGCCCGCCAGGAGATGCTCCTTTCCGCGATATATAGAGATAGATCCCACGAATTGTCTGAAACGTATGCGCAGTTCATACCCGGTGCATCGCTTATTGGTAGGGATTCCGATATCATCGATGGTACGGCCTATTCCATCGAGCTACTCTATTTACACCGCTTCAATCGTGCAAATCTTATTATTGGTGGTTGTCATTTTGATGAGGACGCAACCTTTTCAGAGGTCAGTAAGCAACTATTTACTATCGATCCGGACCCTCCGGTAACACTGGTTGATGCTACCTCGCAGGATTTCGATTCCCGCCATGTAAATGCATACGCGTATACAACCATTAAAGTCCGCCATAATCTTTCTATTATACCGGGTGTGGCGTATGATGATTACGACAGTAAGGTCGTTGACCATGATGAGCTTAGTCCGAAATTTGGGTTCATCTGGGAATTCGTACCCTCCACGACTCTTCGTGGTGCATGGTTTAAAACCATTAAGAGGCCTTTCGCTGCTAATCAGACAATTGAACCAACACAGGTAGCTGGTTTCAATCAATTCTTTGATGACATAAATGGATCAAAAACAAAGAGATATGGAATTGCCCTTGAACATGAACTCACGCATGGCATCTTTTCAGGCATAGAATGGAGCCGGCGAGAACTCGATATACCAATCATTCTTCCGGATCAAAGCGCTTCGATATTTGAAGATCAGGACGAAAAATTGCATCGTGCTTATTTTTACTGGGCCATTACTCAATACCTTGCATTCAGTGGTGAATATTTCATCGAGAAATTTTATAGGGAAAAGGGTTCTCCGCATGAGCTTTCAACCCACAAGATGCCCTTGGGAATCAACTATTATTCACCACATGGATTTATCTCCCAGCTTAAGGCGTACTATGCGGATCAGGAAATAACTGATAATGATTGTATGGATGAGGATAGTTTTTGGGTGGTTGATTGGTCTATGGCGTATAGATTAAAAAAGAGACACGGTATTGTGCGCCTTAGCGTAAAGAATTTATTTGATGAGAGTTTTCACTTCCACGACGTGAATTTCAACACAGGAGAGCCCCTTATTCCCTTTTTTCAGCCGACACGTTACATTTTGTTGCAATTCACGCTTGCGATTTAAGGGCAGATGGAGGGATGAAATTTGGTGGCATGGAATAAGGAAGTTATGTGCAATAGTAACAGTATAACAAGGAGAGGGTCATGAAACGTTTATTATTACTTTGTCTTATTGGATTTTTTTTATTTGGGTGCGCATCAGCGATTGGGCTCGTAAACTGCCATCGTGAAGTAGACATCGATGGAGTTAAGATGTGGGATTGTGAGAGACGTTTAATATGTAATGGTGAATGGAAATATGGGTGTCCCTGCCCCCCGGGCCAGGAACCCTGCCTCACAAAATAAATACAATAACATCTTACATAGTGAAACTGGTGCTCAGCCGGTTTCACTATGTAATGTTTTTGCGGATTTGGTTTATGTGTATTTTATATTTATTAGTGAGTTGGTATATATAAGTCCGATCCATGTTCGCAAGTCGAGCTGCTTCCGTTACATTGCCATTGGTTCTGGAGAGAATTTTCTTTAAGAATTTCACATCAAGTTCCTTTTCTACCCTTTTTCGTGCCTCTGCTTTTGCTGCCTTTAACTCCTCATTAGTGCGTGGAATATTGATAAAATCTTCACAAGCAGTCGGAATTATTATAGAGGGCCGCACATTGTTCATCTCCATTGGCAGATCACCGACTCCTATCACAGTGCTTTCACATAAAATCATCGCCTTTTCAATAATATGCTCCAATTCACGGATATTTCCAGGATATGTATAATCACAAAGAATAGCCCGGGCAGTGCTCTCAATGCCTGAGATTTCTTTTCCAAATCTTTTCGAGTGTAACTGGATAAAGTGATTAATAAGAAGTGGAATGTCTTCTCTTCGCTCTCGCAATGAGGGAATCTTTAATTCAAAAACCTTCAGTCGATAGTATAAATCATGACGAAATTTCCCCTCTTGTACCATTCTCGCTAAATCCTGATGGGTCGCCGCAATCAGCCTCACATCTACGAGGATATTTGCATTGCTTCCAATACGGCGAATTTTACCTTCCTGAAGAATCCTTAGAAGCTTAGCCTGAAGGAGTAATGGCATATCGCCAATTTCATCCAAAAAGAGTGTTCCATTGTGGGCTTCTTCAATAAGACCGATTCGTCGGGCGCTCGCACTGCTAAACGACCCCTTTTCATGCCCAAAGAGCTCACTTTCCAGTAGGCTTCCGGGGATGGCACTGCAGTTTATATCTATAAAGTTCCCCGAAGCACGGGGACTTGAGTTATGAATGGCTTGAGCTATCAATTCCTTGCCAGTGCCTGATTCACCATATATTAATACCGGCGCACTGGTTTGTGAAACCTTTTGTGAATTTTTAAGAACATTCTTTATTTTATCGCTTTTTCCGATAATATCTTGAAAGGTATATGATGGTTGAGCGGATTCTCTTAATTGTGACAGGTGTTGATTCTGGCTTTTAAGCAAAGCTATTGCAATACAATCTGCAAGAGCAGATAAAAAGGGCATATCGCACTTTTCAAATGCTCCGCTTTTTTTGTTGACCGCCTCAAGGACGCCAAACCTCCCTCCCCTGATATGTAAAGGAACGCATAAAAGTGATTGTGTTGTACTATTGATAGATTCATCTATTTCTTTATAAAAACGCTCATCCTTTCGAACATCGTGAACCAAAAGGGGCGTGCATTCATGAAATACCCAACTGGCAATACCCGCATTATCCGGGAAACAGAGCTGTTTTAATCGGTTTTCTCTTTCCTCTGTTTCCTCGGCAACCGTGTGAAAGAAGAACTTTTTCCCCCTTTGGTCCCATAAAATGATGGAAGCACCCATAACATTTAATGATTTCTTTATTTTTTGCATAATGTATTTAAAAAGAGCATCTCTGTTAAAGGTTGAATTAATGGTGTTTAAAATATCATAAAGCGCAGCTTCCTTGTTCCCTAATTCATTCTGAGAAAAATGCCCTTTATTGTTCCAGGAATAACTCTTCATAGTATATGCACCTCTTTGTTATTATTCACTATTATTCTTTCATTGAGCTTTTATCAAATCCGACACTAGTATAATCCTTTTTGAACTTCTGCCCATTCATTGCGCCTCGTATAAAATGACAGTTAATAAATAACGTTAGATTATATCTAACACTTTTATAATTCATTGTAAAGATGATAATGAACATTACTATTGTCAGAAAAAAACAAACACATTTAATTGCTCTATTATATCTCGAAATCTTAAAAAAACCCATTGATTATTTGTAATCTTTTATAAAACATATAATTGCACTCTACCATACTTATTTGGCATATTATTTGCTTTCAATAATCAAACAAGTTAATGAGGGGAATCTCGTATGGCTCTTTACAGTTGAATTGATACCTTATTAAGTCAACTGCGAGAAATTGCGATATAACTCGTTTATTAAACTAATAAAGCAAGGAGCAACACGTCCTATACTATTAAGTTAGGATAGTACATCTTCTTATATACATGATTAATCCCACCCAGAGTGGTAATAATCATTTCTATACTGTTTTTTACATTTTATTACTCCATTCGAGTTCTTAAATGGATTTTTTAGATGTTAGTAATTATTTTTTTATTAATAGCTTAACAATTGGGAGGATTATGACCACAACAATCTATAATCAAATGAGTTTGTCGACTATAAAAGATCATGACAACTGGTATGTAGTGCAGACCCTGACAAAAAAAGAACATCATATGAAAGATATAATAGATAATATATTTGATAATTATTTCAATATATTAATACCCTCAAAAGAGATTTTGCATACCCAAAATGGTGTACTTAAAAAAATAATATGTCCTTTATTTCCTGGTTATCTCTTTTTATATAATAAAATAAATACTTTTATTCAAAAATTAGATTCTATAAAAAGAAATCATTATCTAAGACCAGTATGCTTTGATAATACACCAGCTAAGATTAGACCTGAAGAAATGGAATATTTACAAACTATTACTAATGAACAAGGAATAGTACCTCTGTCACAAGGTATTTTTCATGAGGGTGATAATGTGAGAATATTAGAGGGACCCTTAAAAAATTTAACCGGAAAAATCTTATTTATAAACAAGAAGAAGCATAAGGCTAAAGTAAATATTAAACTGTTCAATCGAGAAATTAATATTGTTCTAGGATTAAATTTGATGAGAGAGGTATATTAGGGATTCACCAGTTGAGGGTGTTCGGACTAATAATGTATAAGTAATGAATATGAATATGGAGTTGTATCCTTAATCGGATACAAAAAAATAAAAGGAATAATTTTATGAGTATCAAGACTATTGCTATTATAGGTGCAGGAGTTATGGGAAGCGATGTTGCGCTCGATTTAGCCTGCCATAACCTCAAGGTCATCCTGAAGGACATCAATGATGATATTCTGGAAAAATCAAAGGAAAGGATCAAAGAGACTTTTCGCATGGTTCAATTTATGAAAAAAGAGTTCAAGGATATCAGTCTTAATTCTTTTTCCCACAATCTTCATTTTACTACAGAGTACAAGGGATTTGAGCAGGTTGACCTTGTCATAGAAAATATCACGGAAGAATGGTCTGTAAAGAAGCGCGTATATCAGGAGTTAAAAGATATCTGTACTTCTTCTCCTTATTATGCGGTGAATACCAGTTGTATATCAATTACCCTTGTGGCCTCGCTCTTGCCTGCCCCGGACAAGGTAATCGGGGTTCATTTTATGAATCCTGTTCCTTTGAAAAAAATGGTAGAGACAATCAGGGGATTTCATACCTCAAAAGAAACCGAAGAGGTGATAGTAGAATTCTTGAAATCAATTGGGAAGAATCCTATTGTGGTCAATGACTTACCCGGATTTGTAGCAAACCGTCTCTCTCACCTTTTTATGAATGAAGCTGCCTTTTTGGTTCAGGATCAAGTAGCAACCCCAGCGAAGATTGATATTATTTTTAAGCAGGCATATGGGCATAAAATGGGGCCCTTAGAAACAGCTGATCTAATTGGTTTGGATACAGTGGTAAAGTCACTGGAAGTCTTATATGAAAGTTATCAAGATCCGAAGTTTCGATGTTGCCCCTTATTAAAGAAGATGGTTCATGCCGGATTATTAGGGAAAAAGTCGGGTAAAGGTTTCTATGAGTATAAATAATAGGATAAAATCTTTTAATTTTTTACATGGAACATAAAATGATTGATCAAGAATTACAAGAAAACATAGAAGGGAAAGAGATAAAGTGTGTTATATGGGACTTAGATAATACCCTTTGGGATGGAACAATCGTGGAAGATGATGACGTGAGATTAAAACCTGGGATTATAGATACTATTAAAGAATTGGATTCCCGCGGTATTTTACATTCAATTGCAAGTAAAAATAATCATGATGATGGCATCAAAAAATTAAAAGAGCTTGGGATAGCAGAGTATTTTCTTTATCCTGAAATTAATTGGAATGCAAAATCAGTATCAATCGCAAAGATTCAGAAAAACTTAAATATTGGCATTGATGCAATGATGTTTATCGATGATCAGCCCTTTGAGCGAGATGAGGTAAAAAATGTCCATGAACATATCACGTGCGTTGATTCATTTGAAATCCCTAATCTTCTTTCGCATAAAAGATTAAATCCTCGTTTTATAACTATAGATTCGAAACGACGAAGACAAATGTATATTGAAGAAATAAAGAGAAAGAAAGAGGAGGAAATTTTTGAGGGCACACCCGATAAGTTTTTAGCAACACTCAACTTAAAGTTTATTATTCATGAAGCACGGGAAGAAGATTTAAAACGGGCAGAGGAACTCACCGTGAGGACTAATCAACTTAATGCCACAGGGGTAACATATACGTATGAACAGTTAAATGCCTTTCGCACATCTCAAAACTACATTGTATTAATATGTGAATTAACAGATGTATATGGCTCATATGGAAAGATCGGATTGGCGTTAATTGAAAAAAAGCAGACTCATTGGCATTTAAAATTACTTTTAATGTCCTGCCGTGTTATGGCCCGAGGTGTTGGGACGGTTTTACTCAATTATATTATGAATGAAGCGAAAAAGGAAGGTAAAAAGCTGTTGGCCGATTTTAAAAAGACAAGCAGGAATAAAATGATGTATGTTTCTTATAAAATGGCCAACTTTAAAGAAATACAGTCAGAAGATGATACATACATTCTTTTTGAAAACGATCTATCCATTATTCAAAAATACCCACCATATATTAAATTAATCATTGAGCGTTAAGAAGCATTAACGTAAACCGCACGTTTTCATATTACACATAATAAATTCCAAAGAGTTCTGGTGGAATTAGATATATCATCCATAGAGTGAATAAAAAAAGCTTTGTTAAGGGAGTACTATTTATGGAAACAAGCAAAAAGATACGAGAATACATAGAAAGCAATTTAGTGGTGTTTGATGAAGATCCGACCTTTTCTGACAGTGACAATATTTTTGCTATGGGATTTGTAAACTCACTCTTTGCAATGAAACTCCTCAACTTTATTGAAAATGAATTTGATATCAAAGTGGATAATGAGGATATTGTCATCTCCAACTTTAGCTCAGTGAATAATATTATGAAATTGATTGAGAAAAAGAAGGGGGTGATGGCTATATGAATCAAGCTGAAAATATCATACATCAAGCAAAAGAGTTTGCGGATAAAAATATTCGCCCTTTTGCCGCTCAATTTGAACTAGAGGAAAAAATTCCTCCTTCCTTAATAAAAAAAATGGCTGAAAGAGGTTACCTCGCCGCTCCTTTTCCTAAAGAATATTGTGGATTGGGATTAAATCCCGTGTCTTATGGCATATTTACAGAAGAAATAGGCAAGGCGGACTCATGTACACGGGTTTTATTAACAGTGCATACGTCGCTGGTAGGTGAGACATTACTGCGTTGGGGATCGGAGGAGCAAAAGAAGAAGTATATTCCCTCCATGGCTAAAGGTGAAACAATTGCTGCTTTTGGTTTGACCGAGCCTGAGGTGGGGAGCGATGCAGGAAATATTCAAACAAGTTATTATAAAAAGAATGATAAGTTCATTATAAATGGGAGAAAAAAGTGGATTTCTTTGGGGGATATTGCTGATCTCATTTTAGTGGCAGCTTCTAACGATGGAAAAGTAAGTACTTTTTTGGTGGAAAGAAAATTTGGTGGCGTTACAACAAAACCCATTAAAGGGCTATTAGCCGGAAAAGCAACTCATATAGCTGAAATCGGGCTTAATAATGTTGAGGTTCCCGAAGAGAACCTGCTGGGCAAATTAGGGGAAGGATTTGCATATATTATTAATACGGCACTTGATTATGGAAGGTATAGTATTGCATGGGCTGGTGTAGCTATTGCACAAGCAGCTATAGAGCAGATGGTAACCTATGCAAGAACACGGAGCCAATTTGGTAAGAAACTATGCAATTTTCAATTGATTCAGGGGATTATCGCTGATGCAATTACCAAGGTGCACGCTGCTCGCGCATTATGTTTACGTGCCGGCCAATTACGAGAAAATAAAGATAAAGATGCGATTATGGAAACAACCATAGCGAAATATTTTACATCTAAAATTGCAATGCAGGTCACTACAGAGGCTGTGCAGGTGCTCGGTGGTAACGGTTGTTATAACAAATATCCTGTGGAGCGTTTATTTCGTGAAGCAAAGGTGTTGGAAATCATTGAAGGCACATCTCAAATTCAGCAGGAGATCATCTCACGGTATGGACTGAGGAAATATTACAAACCAAGTTTGAAAGTATAAGGAGTGAAAATGAAAAAGACGTTTTTAAGAGCCGTTGCCCATTATATTCCATCTGGGCGTTTTACAAATGAACAGATTCTTGTACCTTTTATAGAAATAAATAAAGATCGTTTTAGCAAAGAAGATATGGATTTTTTATCGTATGGTTGTCAGAGAAAATTTGAATTCTTAGGCGTGGAATCCAGATCTTATTGCGAAGGTAATGATTCGGCGGTGAGTATGGCTACTAAAGTTGCCTTGTCTGCTATAAAGAAAGCTGATCTTCAACCAGATCAAATAGATTGTATTCTTTTTTCAGCAGTGAGTAATCCTTTTAGAGAACCTTCATTTGCAACAGTATTGGCCCATGAGATCGGAGTCAAACATGGAGATTTTTTTGATATCAATGATACATGCAATGGATTTTTAAAAAGCGTTGAAATTGCACAATTCTATATAACTGGTGGAAAATATAAAAATATATTGATTGTCGCCAGTGAAAATCCGTATGAAATGGGTGGTGGTATGGGAGAAACCCAGGCCATTGAGGAAGTAAAAGATATAGATCATAAGTTTTCAACATTTTTTGCCGGAAGCGGAGCTGGTGCACTGATTCTGTGCAGTGAGGGAGAAGGGGGTGAGATAATCGAATATTTTCAATCACGGACATCAGACAATTGGGATTTAGCATTTTATACCCTCCCCGGCATTTCACTTCCCAAAACAAAACATGAAAAAATATTGCCGGGGATGTGGGCGGATCCCTATAGTATTTCCGCGTTGATAATAGACAATATGCCTCATTTTATAATAGAGAATCTGGAAACAAAGAACATCAATGTAAACGATATTGATCTGTTTTTCACTCATCAGTTAGGGGATAATGTGACATTTGCCACTCTCGACAAAATGGGTGTTGATCGAAAAAAGGCACCTATACATACCTTTAAGGAGTTTGGGAATTTAGCTGCAGCGAATCTTCCGGTATCACTCGGCATAGCAAATGATAAGGGGCTCATCAACAAAGGAGATACTATTTTATTGATGAGCAGTGCATGCGGGCTTACTTATTCGTGTTTATATTTGAAATGGTAAATCCATAAAGGGGCAGTTATGAAAACGATCGCGGTGATTGAGCCAAAATTATTACTAAATTCTATACAAAATAATGCTGATATAATTAATAATATAATAAATAATATAATAAATAATAATTTTTCGCTCATTGATGACACTACTCCAATGGCACGATACAGGGGTACGATAATTTATACATTAAAGGAAAGTAAGGGATTAACCATAATTGGATGGCAAAGAAATATCTTAAAGATCAGAGGTTATAGTTCAGCACCTGTTATTATCACTATGACCCTGGATGAATTTGGAAATATAAAACAGATAAGCCTTGATCCTTCTTTTAAAGGGAGCAAAGGAATTATTTGCTCTGCAAAGTATTTTAATACTACTATACAAAAATTACTTCATTTAAATATCGATAGAAATTTTCTCACAAAAACAAAAACAGGAGATACTCATTGTTTTCATATTACAGAGGTATTACGCGGGATCTACACTTTCTACAATCTTTTCATACACAAATGGCAGAACGAGGCGCAATCAACAGGAATCTATTTTGAAGAAGAAAGCATGAACGCCTATTCAGAGGATGCGACATTATATCTGACTGGAATACAAACCTATCAAAGCTCCAAATACCTTAGATATGCTTTGCGCTTTGAAGACATATATGAAAAAGTGTGTTTTGATCCCAATGGCATTATGCATATTTATGATGGTGTCAAAGCTGATTTTATCGTGGATGGAGAGTTAATCCGCAGTAAAATGATTACCATCAATTCCAGCCATAACAACTTCCCCAATATAACTGAATTTATTGTAGAATGTATGCCAATTCTCCAGAAGATAGTCGAACCTACAGGAAGGGTTAAAATATTTAACACAAATTTATATTTATTTGCACTGATTGGATTAATTACACAAGCAGTTGCCGTACACATGTTGAGTGATAATTATAAATTTGTGTTTCACATTATTAATTCCTTACAAAGAATAAACAATATGCCAACGTGTATTGGAGGATTAAGGGATCAACAGGAAGCGGATAAATTTTTCCCCGATTTTAAATTTGCTCATATTTTTTAAAGCTAGTTTTTATTTCAAGGAGGGATCTGAAATATGGAATCAAGTCTAAAGAATGATTATTACGAATTTATGAATGTATTGGGTGTATGTAAGAAACCACCTTTAGCCGCTTATTATACGAATAATAAACCTAATAAATATATAGGTCCCAAAGGCGGTTTTTATCCTGATATGCATGACATCAATGATTTTATAACGGGCAAAGTCGATGTTCAAGACAAAAGACACCATCAATGTATGTTTAGGTTTCTTGTAAGAACGCTGAACAAAGGCATTCCATCTGTATTTGATTATGATAACTTTGGTTGTTGCGGATGCCGATTTTATTTGGGATTTGTTTCTAACTTTCCAGAGTTTAACCGTTATTATTTGTCTACGGGAATACCCGGCTTTAGTGCGGGAGAGGGATTTGCTCCCAATCCGGATAAAGCTCAATGTTTTTTCGGTGCTCCATTGGAAGGCAGAAAACCAGGGGGTAAATATGTAGTCTTTGAAAGATTTGAAAATGCACAAGAAGAGAATATTGATCTTATTATATTTTTTGCAGATCCGGAGATTATTTCAGGATTGATTGGATTAGTACGCTTCTCGAGCGATAATTATGATGTAATTGGAACAAATTTCTGTGCTGGGTGTGCATCTGTGTTTAGCTGGCCGATGAAATATAAAAGCATGGGGAAGGAAATGGCCGAATTAGGTACCTTTGATTTAGTATGCAGACCTTTCTTAGCCCCTAAAGAGATGACGCTGAGTATACCGTATTCACTTTTTAAGAAAGTGCTCGGATCGTACAAAAATAGTTTCCTCACAAAGAAAAAAGAGAAAAAAGGCCCTCCGAATTGGTGGAGTTTCGCCAAGAAAAGAAGCAAGGGTATGAATACATCATTCATGTTTCGAATAGTGACTAAATTTATGGCAAGTAGGAAGTAGGCACAATCATGGAGCTTCGCGATGCTGGTTAGTGGATGGTCGATACTGGATAAAGAATAAAGATATTCCTCTTATACCAGCATCCAGCATCGTTCTACCAAAAACTCATTTGTGAAGTTTTTGGAGTACGGCTAGTTAATTATAGATGTGAAATACAACAAAATCTCAAATACAATTGCAAGGGATAGTCAAATGAATAAAATTGCATTATTATTTCCAGGGCAAGGAGCCCAGTATGTGGGAATGGGTAAAGAATTGTGTGAAAATTTCACAATTGCCGATCAGGTATGGCAGGCAGCCAATGACATCCTCGGTTTTAATTTGCAAAAAATATGTTTTGAAGGAGATCTCGAACAGTTGACTCACACAGAGAATGCCCAGCCCGCTTTGCTCACCACAAGTTATGCATATTATCAAGTATTGCTGTGCGAGCATGAGATTACGCCGGCTTTTTTCGCCGGCCATAGTCTTGGTGAATTTACGGCATTGGCGTGCGCGGGAGTGTTAAGTTTTAAAGATGCGTTGAAATTGGTAAGAAAACGAGGCCAGTTAATGAAAAAAGCCTCTGAATCCAATGCCGGAACCATGGCTGCTGTACTCGGAATGGATATAGAAATGCTTGAGGAAGAATGCACAAAGGTTTCACGCGAGGATTCGTTGGTGGTGATTTCCAATCATAATTCGCCTGAACAAGCTGTGATCTCAGGACATGAGAAAGCGATCTCAACGATGAGTGAGATAGTGGTTCAAAAAGGGGCTCGGTTAAAAAAATTAGAAGTGAGTGCTGCTTTTCATAGTCCTTTGATGAGAGAGGTTGCAGGAGAGTTTAAAGATGAGCTTCGACATTATCAATATAAAACACCCAACTACCCGATCATATCAAATGTTACGGGAGAGCCGCTGATCGATTCCACTCTATTCATTGATGAGTTAGCCCAACAGCTTATGAAATCGGTCCAGTGGGCCTCAACCATGAGATACTTGAAAGAGCAAGGAGTTACCATTTTTATCGATAGTGGGCCCAGGAAGATAGTGAAAAATTTAGCCATTAAAAATATACCCCAGGTTGCTGCTTATTCACTCGATGATGAAAATGACAGAAATAATCTACGAGAGATATTACCCCTTAAAAATCATAAGACTGCTCCAAACCTCGTGAGCAAATGCCTTGCTATCGCAGTCTGCACTCAAAATAGAAATTGGGATAATGATGAATATGAAAGAGGTGTGGTCAAGCCTTATCAACAAATTCAGAATTTACAGAATCAAATAGAAGAATCGGGTGAAGAGCCGGATAAGGGACAAATGCTCCACGCACTTACTATGCTCCGGTCTATTTTTGAGACAAAAAAAACTCCTTTAAAGGAGCAAATCGAAAGGTTTCATCAGATTTTTGATCAGACGGGTAAGGGATTTCTTTTCCACGACTTTGAAATGCCTCAAGAACAGAATAGTTAACTCAACTTAATTTAAATAAAACTATAATGGAGTGTATCACTATGCTTGTCAACCCCAAAAATGAACCTGTTGCAATCATTGGTATAGGCTGTCACCTGCCCGGAGGTATTCAATCCACGGAAGACTTATGGGAATTATTAATCAATAAAAAGGATGCTATTGTTGATGTCCATGAAGATCGGTGGAACAATCGGTTGTTTTTTGATCCTGATAATGAAAAGATGGGCAAAACATATATCTATCAGGGTGGATTTTTAAAAGAAGACATCACTCTTTTTGACACATTATTTTTTGGAATTTCTCCACGGGAAACCCCCAATATAGATCCTCAACAACGGTTACTTCTCGAGGTCACGTATGAAGCGACAGAGGACGCTGGCTTACAACTGGAGTCACTCAGAGGGAAAAACATTGGAGTTTTCATTGGCGGATTTTTCCTTGACTTTATGCTCATGCAACTCAGTCCTCTTAATCGCTCAAGAGTAAACATGCATACCCCTACGGGGTATTCAATGGGCACATTATCCAATAGATTATCCTATACGTTTGATTTCAGGGGCCCCAGTCTGACTATCGATACAGCCTGTTCTTCATCACTTGTTGCCATCCATTATGCCTGTCAAAGTATCTGGAATCATGAAAGTTCAATGGCTATAGCCGGCGGGTGCCATGTGATGTTGAGACCCGAATCATTTATCATGCTTGCGAAAGGTAATTATCTTTCAAAACATGGAAGATGTAAAGCGTTTGATGAGGATGCAGCAGGGTATGTCCGCGGTGAGGGTGCTGCGGTAGTCATCTTAAAATCCTATGAACAAGCTCTTGAGGATAATGATCCAATATACGCATTGATAAGGGCCAGTGGCGTTAACCAGGATGGACAGACCCCGGCAATTTCTATGCCCAATTCTTACTCGCAGGAAGCATTAATTAGACAAGTATATAAAGCTGGGGGAATTGATACAGAGAACATTCATTATGTTGAAGCCCATGGGACAGGTACACAGGCTGGAGATCCCGCAGAAATGAGGGCTATTAACGCTGTTTTAGCCGAGCGCAAAAACAATAATGTCAAGGTCCCTATTGGATCTATTAAAACAAACCTGGGGCATATGGAAGCAGTTGCTGGCGTGGGAGGTTTGATTAAGGCTGCATTATGTTTGAAGCATAAAAAGGTGCCGCCTAACCTTCATTTTTCCACTCCCAATCCGAAGCTCGATTATGAACAATTATGTATGCGAGTCCCCACAGAAGTAGAAGATCTTCCAAAAGACTGTATTTCCTATAGCGCAGTAAATAGCTTTGGCTTCGGAGGAACCAATGCCCACGTTGTGCTTCAGGAAGTTCCTCCGAGACAAAATATACACCCATTACATGCTCCCTCAGATAAATGTCTCCACATCCTGCCACTTTCGGCCAGAAGCAATGAAGCATTGAGAGATTTAGCACAAAAATATGCTCACTATATCCAAAAAGGCGAATGTAATTTAAAAGATTTATTATATAGCGCTGCAAAACGGCGAACCCATCATCATACGCGGTTGAGTATCATTGCTGAGTCAACTAAAAAAATGGTTGAGTTATTATCATCTTTTGGTAAAGGAGAAATATATAAGGGTATTATATCAAACCAGATATTAGGTAATACGCCATCGAAAATCGCTTTTATTTTTACCGGGATGGGTCCCCAATGGTGGGGAATGGGTAGAGAACTCATGGAGAAAGAGTCACTATTTCACGAGACACTCAAGGTCTGTGATGATATATTTCAAGGACATGCAGGGTGGTCAATGATGGAAGAGTTATTAAAAGATGAACAATCTTCTCGAATGATGGAAACCCAAATCGCTCAGGTTGCCAATTTCTTTATTCAAGTAGCGCTTACTGAACTCTACAAGAAATATGGCATTTTTGCAGATGGGATTGTGGGTCACAGTGTTGGGGAAGTAACTGCTATGTATGTAAGCGGGGCACTCTGCCTTGAAGATGCTTTATTGGTAAGTCTTCATCGAAGCAGGTTGCAGCAGACCTTAGCGGGAAAGGGAAAACTGTTGGCCGTTGGATTATCAGAGGATGATGCTGTCAATTTACTGGAATTATACCCTAATAATTCAATTGCTGCTATTAATAGCCCCAATTCTGTAACCATCGCGGGTAGGGAGGAAGATCTTGAAGAAATGGCGCGGCTCCTCCAAGCCAAAGAGATATTTAATAAGATGTTACGAGTAGAGATTCCCTACCACAGTTCCTTTATGGATGTGATTAAAGATGAGTTGTTTGAATCTCTCAAGGGGCTTCAGCCAAAATCAATTAAAATTCCTCTTTATTCAACGGTAACTGGCAAGCAAATACAAGGAACTGCGGGTGATGCATCATATTGGTGGCACAATGTCCGTCAACCGGTCAGATTTACCCACGCGATTAATAGCATGATTGAGGCGGGATATAGACTCTTCCTTGAAGTCGGCCCCCATCCCGTGCTGGGCAATTCCATTAAGGAATGCCTTCACGCCTCCGGAAACAATGGTATCACTCTCCACTCTTTAAAACGAAAAGAGCCTGAATTATTCACTTTCTATGAGACTTTGGGAACCTTGCACACACTTGGCATAACCCTTAATTGGGATCATTTTACATCCGGCGGAACCTATATGAAGCTGCCTTGTTATCCCTGGCAAAAAGATCGATACCCCTTTAATGAAACAGAGGTCTCGTTACAAGACCGTCTCGGATTACCCGGCCATCCTTTTTTAAATAAAAAGCTTCAGATTCCGTATGATGCATATGAGGTGGACCTCACTCCATCCCTCTTTCCTTTTCTTACAGAGCACCGTGTTCGGAATATGCCGGTATTCCCTGGAGCAGGGTATATTGAAGGCGGATTAGCATTATTTATGCGAGAGGAGGAGGGAAATTGTACATGTTCATTGGAAAATATTACATTACATACTATGTTGATAATTGAAGAGAGCAAGGTTCAACGTCTTCATTTACGGTTTGACGCTAAAACCAGGGATTATACCATTTATAGTAAAGTTGAAGAAGATGGAGCTGAATGGATACAACATGCGAGCGGGAGAATTCTCCCGGAATCTTTTACTCTGACTAATAATTCATTGCCTTGTGTTACAGAATTGAAAAAACGCTGTCCTGAATCACTCGATGTTAAGCACTTTTATCAAAAACTCGAAATGCTTGGATTACGCTATTTCCCATTTTTCAGGACAGTTAAAGAGCTTTACAAGGGAGAAGGAGAACTGCTTGCCCGTATAGAAGGGCATGATTCTCTTTCTAGTGCCAGTGATGATTATTTTCTCCACCCTACAATATTGGATGGAGGGATACAAACATTGGCTGCTCTCTCTCCTCACTTAATGATTCCGGCTAAGATCGGACAGGTTAATTTTTTCCGTTCAGCGGGAACATCATGTTGGAGCTATCTTAGAATTAATAATAACACTGAAACCTCTATTGAGGGAAATCTTTACTTGCTCGATGACAAAGGTCAGATTCTCGCAGAGCTCAAGGAGCTTGAATGTCAAAGAGTTCCTGAAAACAAAGAGGAAAAAGATGCGATAAGAGACACATTGCTTTATGATATCGTATGGGAGGAATCAGCAGGGCCGGCTTCAGCTGAGATACCATGTCAATGGCTGATCTTTGCTCAGGAATGTGATGAGACGGAGAAGTTAATCAATCACTTAATTAGTCGCGCTCTTCCATATACCCTGGTGTTAAATGGGGCCTATGATAATAAAATAGATAATTTTGAAAAAATGAGTGAGGTGATCTCCAATTTACAGGAAAAACTCTTTACACATATCGTTATTTGGGAAGGCTCTCAAGGTGTGCATACTATCGGAGAAGTCTCGGAAATTATCGATCAGAGTATGTTTATACTACATCTGGTTCAGGCATGGATTAAAATAAGGAAAGAAGAAAACATTACACTCTGTATGATTTCCCATAATGCACAGATTATTGTGAATCAAGATCAAGGAGATAATCTTAGTGCTGGTTCATTATGGAATCTGGGGCGTCTTATTAGTAATGAACATGATACTATTCGATGCAAGGGTGTCGATCTTGAAAGGGAAGTGGGAGAGGATGCAATAACGCAAGTTGTGAATGAGTTATTATCAGATAATGATGATCATAATGTCGCATTCCGATCCGGAAGGCGATTTGTTCAACGGCTTCTTCACACTTCAATACATAAAGAAATAGATAATGAGAGAATCAGAGGCATTAAAACCGATTCTACTTATTTAATCACCGGAGGGACAAGGGGCCTGGGACTTGAAATTGCGAAATGGCTATCCTCACAAGGTGCGGATCACCTTGTCCTGCTGAGCCGGACGGGAGCAAAAACTCCGGAAATCAAAAATGCTCTCACATACATGGAGAAGCAGGGGACAAATATTGTGGCAACTGCCGTAGATATTAGTGATGATGAAAGTGTGCACAATGTAATAAAGCAGATAAAGGACACAATGCCTCCTCTGCGGGGAATTTTTCATTGCGCCATGGTTTTAGATGATGGATTTATCATTGACATGGAAAGAGAAAGATTTAGTCGGGTGATTATGCCAAAAGTGGCAGGGGCTCTCAATCTACATTACCATACAAAAGACTATCCATTGGATTTTTTCATTTCCTTTTCTTCTATAGCTTCAATCATTGGGAATCCGGGACAGGTCAATTATATTGTCGCGAATAGTTTTTTAGAATCCTTTGCCCATTTCAGGAAAGCTCATGGTCTTGCGGGCACTACCTTAAATCTTGGGGTTTTATCTGATGTGGGAGTGGCTTCACGCAGCAGTAATGTGCAATCATTGCTTGAGAAGTCAGGGTTGAGGGGTATAACGGCGGATCAGGTCCTTCACGCTCTTGAGTTAATCATTCACCATGGACCACCACAGATCGGTCTTTTTGAT
This sequence comes from bacterium, assembly GCA_049472395.1. Taxonomy (GTDB): domain Bacteria; phylum SZUA-182; class SZUA-182; order DTGQ01; family JBLIRR01; genus JBLIRR01. Next base: position 48,660 of record JBLIRR010000026.1, read on the forward strand.
ATTGATTGGAAGGTGTGGATACAGCATAATCCGGGTGTTGCCAAATCTTCTTTATTTACAAAAATAATAACAACAAATAAAGTACAGGAGAATAATTCAAACCGGCTGCAAACACACCTGGATTGTATGGCGGCAATGGATGCCCATGAACGAATGAGTTATATACAGATGATTGTATCAGAAGAATTGGCACGAGTATTGCGGTTGCCAGTTGATAAAATCAGTAAAAAAAGGTCAATCATGGATCAAGGGGTAGATTCTCTCCTAATGGTTGAGCTTCGAAACCTCTTGAATGAGAAATTGGGAGTGAGTCTTTCATCAACAACATTATTCAATTATCCAACAATAGAGAAAGCGACTGAATATTTCCTGAAAAATATTTTTAAGATTGAAAAAAGAGAACGGGATATACAAGAAGATAGTCAGACCTTGAAGGATTTTGAAAGCCTCTTGGCAAAAGTATCCGAAGAAAGGTGAAATAATCAATTAAGGAGTAGAGGTAAATGAACACAAACAACGGTCCGGAATTAATCTACGACAAAGAGAAAACAATTCAGGAATTGTTTGAACAACAGGTGGCAAGAACACCTCGCCAGATCGCATTAGTGTTTGAGGATCAAGAGATCACGTATGCCGAGCTGAACAGGAGGGCAAACCAGCTTGGCCGGTATTTAAGATTATCAGGTATCGGCATGGGCGATATTATCGCCATTATGCTCAACCGATCTGTCGATATGATTGTTGCGCTCCTCGGTGTTTTAAAATCCGGCGCTGCCTATTTACCGATTGATCCGCTCTATCCCTCTGAACGGGTCAAGTATATGTTATCGAATTGTAACTCAGCGTTATTAATTACAAAATATGAATCTCACGAAGGAGAGTTAAAGGAAGAAAATATTTTATCCATAAACAATGAAAAAATCTATCGAGAAACCAGCAATAATCTTGAAATAATCAACAAATCCTATGACCTGGCATATATCATTTTTACCTCAGGATCAACCGGCAAACCAAAAGGTGTCATGATTGAACATCGCGCTGTACACAATTTTTGTGTGGGTATCGCTCATCTGATTGATTTCAACCTCTCGAAAAGAATATTAGGACTTACAACCATCTCTTTTGATATTTTTGTCTTGGAAACCTTTATACCTCTTATTACCGGAACGCGTATATATTTAGCCAATGAAGAACAGCAAATGGATTCTCAATTATTAAGTGAATTTATCATAGGGCATGAAATTAATATGGTTCAGATAACACCTTCACGGCTGCAAATGTTATTGGCGCATCCGAAAAGCCGTGAGGCATTAAGCTTTGTGAAAGAAATTATGGTAGGCGGTGAAGCGTTCCCGTCTCAATTGCTGCATACCCTGCAAGAATACCCTTTTCTCAGAATATTTAACATGTATGGCCCCACTGAAACAACGGTATGGTCATCGGTCAAAGAGCTGACCCACTCACAAGAAGTGACAATAGGAAAACCTCTCGCGAATACACAAATGCTTATTCTCGATGAAAACCACTCTCCACTGCCGGTAAATGAAATCGGGGAATTGTGCATATCCGGGGATGGTTTGGCACGAGGATACATGGATGATGAAAGCAAAACCGCTAAAAAGTTTATTGCGCACCCGCTTATTCAAGGGCAACGGATTTATAAAACAGGTGATCTTGCCCAAAAACTTGAGAATGGCGAGATAAAGATAGTGGGGAGAAATGATACACAAGTAAAGGTGAGAGGATATCGGATTGAATTAAAGGAAATTGAAGAAGGATTAATGAGTCATGCAGCAATTTATAATGCCGCAGTCCTCGCCTTTGATGATAAATTCGGATACAAATATCTTGTGGGTTATTACACCTCTGATCAGGAGATCCCCGTATCTTCAATTAAATCATATCTGGCCGATTTTTTGCCCGCTTATATGATCCCCTCTATTATTGTGTATTTAAAATCTTTTCCCTTGACCCCCAATGGAAAGCTCAATAGAAAAGCACTCCCGAAACCTGAAACCACATCATATGACGACCTCGTCGTGCCTGAGTCTGACATTCAGAAAAAAATTTTATCTTTATGGATGAGCATACTTCCCACAAAACATATTGGTGTTCATGACAATTTCTTTGATATTGGCGGTAATTCATATCTGCTGGTTTTAATGAGCACGAGATTAAATGAGCTGTTTCCGAATAAAGTAGAGGTTGCGGACATTTTTGCCCATCCAACTATTAGCAAATTAGCTAATTTTATTGAAAAAAATAATAATGAGGTTTATTTAAAGGGAAATATAGAATTTCAGTCATTAAATTTTCCTTCCACTTATTTTCAGGAGGGTGATGAAGATGACAATTCCATATATAGTTTTACCATTGATGGTGACATGTTCACCCATATTGATTTCTTATCATCTCATTATAGCGTGCCTGTAGAACTTGTGTTTATATCATTATTCCTGTTTCTTTTATCTCAGATTACAGGGGAAACGAGCCTTAACATTCCACTTTTAAAGAAGGGCCGCACAATAAATTCATTGGCCATGAATTTTGCTGGAATTGATGATTTATCAGAAATACTCCATCAAATAAAGGAAAAAGAGGATATGGCAACTCATGATTCCGGATATGATATAGAAACAATAAAATCCTTCATAAACAATGGGGAGAAAAAAATGGGGAGTGTGCTGATTATTAACGGAGAGAGCGATTCTGATGGCTTAATAAACATTTTCGATATGATAGTAAACATATATCAGGATTCGGAAAAAATAAATTTTCAGCTTGAATTTAATCCCGCTACATTTAAAAAATCAAAGATGGAAGAATTAATTAACAAATATTTGGATTTTATAAATTTGGTTGCATGTGGTGTTGAAACAGCATAAGGAATTAAATGTGGAAGGGAGATCAAAGAAAAGGATGAACAAAAAACTATTAAATATTAAAAATTTAAATCTCTCTAAAGATTTACATAAATTCGATATCAAGATAAAAGAGATATCAAAGAAAGATATAGCTATAATAGGAATGGCGGGCTCCTTTGGCAGTGCTCGAAATATTAATGAATTTTGGGATCTGCTAAGATCAGGAACAGATTTTATTCGGGAATTTCCTTACCATAGGAGGAAGTATGTTGATGAATACTATCGTAATAAAGGTGTTCCTGAGGAACACAAAAAGGAATATATGATAGGCGGTTTTTTAGAAAATGTGGATGAATTTGATTACAATCATTTTTCGATTTCACCCAAAGAAGCCAATCTAATGGATCCCCACCAACGGCTTTTTTTGCAGACTGCATGGAATGCCATAGAGGATGCTGGTTATGGCGGAGAGAAGATCAGGGGTACCAATACAGGGATTTTTTTAGGCTATAGTAGTGATTTTGGGGAAGAATATAAAGAGTTTATAAAAGTGAGTGACCCGGAATCACTTGAATTAGCTGTTGTCCCCAATTTGAGATCTGCAATTGCAAGCAGGATCTCATATCTTTTGGATTTAACCGGGCCCTCTATGCTGGTGGATACTGCCTGTTCCTCTGCTTTAATGGCCCTCCATTTAGCCTGTAAATCCTTACAACGAAGTGAATGTGACATGGCCATCGCTGGAAGCATAAGACTCCTGATCATGCCAACGAGAAAAGATAGGGAGGTACGCATTGGCCTTGAAGAAATCTTAGGCGTTGAATCAAAATCAGGCAGGACAAGAACCTTCGACGATGATTCAGATGGCACAGGATTGGGTGAAGGAGTGGGGACAGTAGTCCTCAAATCTTTAAATAGAGCCATTGAAGACAATGACCATGTATATGCCGTCATAAAGGGATCAGCTACCAATCAGGATGGGAGCTCCATTGGAATGACGGCGCCAAATTTGGAGGCTCAAGCCACGGTCATAAAAAAAGCCTGGCAAGATGCAGGAGTAAATCCTGAAACAATTTCGTATATTGAAGTGCATGGCACAGGCACCAATTTAGGAGATCCCATAGAAATAAAGGGCTTAGAAAAAGCTTTTAGGCACTATTCAAATAAAAAGCAGTTTTGCAGCATTGGTTCGGTGAAAACGAATGTGGGACATCTGGATAATGCCGCTGGAATAGTAAGCCTTTTTAAAGCTGTTTTATCAATGATACATGGAGAAATCCCCCCGAATTTACATTTTAACAAGCTCAACAGAAAAATTAATTTGATAGAATCACCGGTATTTGTGAATGATATATTAAGGGAATGGAAAATGGATCAAGGACCGAGAAGGTGTGGAATTAGCTCCTTCGGATTAAGCGGTACCAATTGCCATATCGTGCTAGAGGAAGCACCCTCACCCCAAAATGCTGCATCCGTAAAGGAACATGTACACATTTTCTCCTTATCCGCAACCAGTGAAGAATCTTTGTTATTATTACTTTCAGAGTTCAAAACATTTTTAGAAAAAAAAGATAACATTGATATTGAATCTCTCTGTTATACTGCCAATACAGGCAGAGACCATTATTCATACCGGCTGGCCTTAGTGGTTCACGATATTGATGATCTTAAGTCAAAATTAAATACTATTGACACTTTTGATGGAAATAGAGAAGTGAATGGGATTTTCTATAAAAGGCATTGGGTCGTTCCTACAGACCAATTAGTTAGTAGTGATATGGAAATCTCTGAAGAAAAAAAAAAAATTATTTCATCCCAGGCAGATGAAACAATAAAGGCTTTAGCTACTGAAAATGAAAATCGCTTACATTACCTAATGAAATTAAGTGAGCTTTATGTGAGAGGTGCGCATATTAATTGGGAAGAACTCTATCAAACCAGAGGATATAAGATAAAAAAAATGAGAATTCCTACCTATCCCTTTGCAAAAAAGAAATGCTGGGTAAAATACAATAAAAAATCCGGGCTTTCCAAAAACCGATGGGATAAAAAATTATCGTATCCCCTTATTGACACCCTTGCGCTCAATGTAAAGGACACGCTCATTTTCTCTTCGACGCTCAGTGTCGCTCAGCAGTGGGTTCTCAATGAACATAGAATATTAGGACAATATGTGCTGCCCGGGACAACGTATATTGAAATGATAATGGAAATAATTCACTATTATTATAATAATGCTCAATTTCAATTATCCAATATAACATTTCTTAATCCCATGTTTGTGGAAGAGGGTCAATACAAAGAGATTCAAATAATCCTTAATGATAAGAATAATTATATAGAATTTATTATTACGAGTAAATCATTTACCAGTGATGAGTGGATTATTCATGCTGAAGGTCGATTATCTCACGCTATACTGAGCACACATCTCGCCACATATAATCTTGAGAATATAAAAAAGCGACTGCATAAGGAGAATATTGATACATACCTCGATATTGAAAAAAATAGAACTGAAATTGAAGTTGGAGCACGATGGGAATGCTTGAAAACAATTTATATAAGCGGGAAGGAATTTTTAGCCTTTTTGGAACTTCCGGACGTATATGCTGATGACCTTCTCCATTATATTACTCATCCTGCCTTACTGGATAGCGCGGTTAATGTGCTCAATTCAAATATAACTAAAGAGTTGTATCTCCCCTTTTCATATAAAGCCATAACGTTTTTTCAAAGATTACCAAGAAGCATCTGGTGTTATTTGAGAAAGAGGGAAAAGGGGAATGTTGAAACAACAAGTTTTGATATCACCATTCTTGATAAAGCTGAGAATAGAATTGCTGAGATTGAAGAATATACTATAAAAAAAGTTAATAGTCATGAAAAGCATATAATACAGAATTATCATGAAGATAATAATTTTTATCATCTGGCATGGAAAATGAGTGAGCTTAAAGACAATGCTCTTTTTTCAGCCGATGGCCCTGTCATTTTATTGAAGGGTGAGAGTAAGATGGGCGATGAGATTGTATTCTCACTCACCAATAAGGGCATAAATATTATTGAGGTAGACACAAGAGATACATATCTTCATGATGATATGGAGAGTTATTATGAAAAACTTTTCAATCAAAAGGATATGAGCAGCGTGTGCCATATCATCCATATGGGTGCGCTATCAGAGAAAGAAGACCTCTCTTCTTTCGACGATCTGCAGCATAGTGAGAGAAAAAGTTTATATAGTTTATTTTATTTAATACGATATTTAATAAAAAAAAGGATAAAAGTTAAAAAAAATATCATCCTACTCGCAGATTATGCCTATCCCATTGAAGAGAATCAAAGGAGCATAAAACCAATGAATGCCTCATTTTTTGCTTTGGCGAGTGTGGCAATGAATGAGTATGAGCATTTAAAAATTAAATGTCTTGATATAGATGAGTATACCTCAGCCGATATTGTGTTAGCGGAGATAAACGCAACTCATAATGCACGTATGGTGGGCTATAGAAAAAACAAAAGATTTATACAGGAATTGCGGCATATAGAATTAAATAATCATGGATCATCTCATGTCCAGATAAAGAAAAACAATCTATACATGATTACCGGCGGAACGGGTGCTCTTGGGCTGGAAGTGTGCAAGTTTTTATCAGCTCAAGAAAAAATAAAACTGTGCTTAATCAACAGATCCGTATTTCCATCGAAAGATAAGTGGGAGAGCATCCTCACTTTGGGTAAAGATAAAAAACTCATTGATAAAATAATAACCATAAAAAAGATTGAAGAGAGCGGGACGGAAATAATCTGTCAGAGTGGAGATATATCAGATTATGAAAAAATGCGATCAGTCATAGCATCACTAAAGAGAAAGTACGGAAAAATCACTGGAATCATTCATTGTGCCGGTGTGGCTGGCCAAGGTTTTATTATTAATAAAGAGGAAAAGAATTTTAGAGAGGTTGTCAATCCTAAAATTCAGGGTACATGGATATTAGATCATCTGATGCAAAACGATAATGTGGATTTTTTTATTATGTTTTCATCCATATCTTCTTTTATGGCAGAAAGGGGACAGGGAGATTATGCCGCTGCCAATGCTTATTTGGATTCCTTCGCTTCCTATAGAAATAAAAAGGGCAAAAGGACCCTCTCCATTAATTGGCCGGCATGGAAAGAAACAGGAATGGCCGTGGATTTTAGTGGTAATTTTGAAAAAGAATTTTTTAAACCCATTGCAACAGAGAATGCATTGGAACAACTTGATAAGGTCTTAAAACGAGACATAAATTCTATTATTATCGCGAGCTTGAATGATAAAAATTTTGGATTGATAGACCACCATTTACCTTTTTCTTTATCACATTCGATTGAAAAGAGCATAAAAAAATTTTCAATGCCTAAAAATTTAGTGAGCGATAAGCATATAGAAACACGGTCAATCATCATAAGAGGAAAAGATGACGAAAGCCTCAGCATTACGGAAAGAAAAGTGGCACACGCATGGGCAAAGATTCTCGATTTGGAGGAAGTCCATATTCGTCACAAATTTCAAGATTTAGGTGGTGATTCAATCATGTCCGTGGAGATATTTAAAGAGATGGATAAGGTCTTTCCGGGCGTGGTGGATATTGCGGATATTTTTACCTATTCTACAATCGAATCAATGTCACACTACATTGATAAGCAAATACATATGGAAGAACAACAAACGACCCCAGATTATAATTCTTTTACCATGGAAGAAATTTTTGAGAAATTAGAGAAAGGTGTGATTGATATTGAAGAAGCTGATAAATTAATAAGTTTTAATGAGGAAGGGTCATATGGAGTTAGTTAAAAAATTTATATACGAAAAGATAGCAAAAAAAGAATTATCACATGAAGATGCCAAAAAGATGCTTAGGGAACTTCAGGAAAAGAATGTCACTCAAGGAGGACCCATAGCAATTATTGGCATTAATGGATGTTTCTCCAAAGCCAAACAGTTAGATGAATTCTGGTCTAATTTACGACATGGAGAAAACTGCATTGGTGATTTTAGCATGGAGAGAATAAAGGACTCAATCAGTCATCTGTATAAAAATCCTTTTTATTGTGAATTTGTTGAAGGTGGACCAGTGTTTGAGCAGGATTTTTTCAATAAAAATAGTTATGCCAAGGGGTCTTATTTGGATGAGATAGATAAATTCGATGCGGATTTTTTTGATATTCCTCCGAGAGAGGCTGTGTATATGGATCCCTATCAGAGGTTTTTTTTGGAAATTGCCTGGGGCGCTTTAGAAGATGCAGGATACACGAGAAAACGAATCAATGGCACAAAAACCGGCATCTACTTGGGAAAGGAAAACACAAATTATTCTTTTTACAAAAATATTTCAAAAGATGACCCCATGCAATTGACTGGCTCGTGGGAAAGCATAACCGTCAGCAGGCTTTCTTACCTTATGAATTTAAAAGGGCCATGCATGATTATTGACGCAGCATGTTCTTCCGGGCTTATTTCGGTCCATATGGCATGTAAAGCAATAAAGAGTGGTGAATACGATATGGCTCTTGCGGGAGGTATTTGCCTGAATATTTTAGCGCCTGAAAATTTGTATAAAGGAGGAAATGATCTAAGTTCAGTTGAATCCTTAGATAATATGGTGAGAACATTCGATAAAGATGCCAATGGAACGGTATGGGGTGAGGGAGTCGGAGTGATACTCCTCAAATCACTAAAGGAGGCGATACAAGATAAAGATAACATCCATGCGGTGATACTCGGAAGTGCGATTAATAATGACGGTGCTTCAAGTGGCATCATTGCGCCCGATGCAGAGGCGCAGGAAGAATTGCTGATTGCGGCATGGAAAGATGCGCATATTAATCCTGAAACAATTGGTTATATTGAAGCCCATGGAACTGGGACAGTACTTGGTGATCCCATAGAATTTAAAGGACTTACAACTGCCTTCAGAAGATACACTAATAAAAAGCAATTTTGTGGGATAGGGTCTTTAAAGACCAACCTGGGTCATTTAGTAGCGGCTTCCGGATTAGCTTCTTTATTAAAGGTTGTCTTAGCCCTAAAACACAAAGAAATTCCACCTTCAATAAATTTTAATAAGCCAAATCCCTATATTGATTTTGTTGATTCACCATTATATATTACGGATTCGCTAAAAGCATGGGAAAGCAATGGTATTCCTCGCAGAGCAGGTATTAGCTCATTTGGATTTAGTGGGACCAATAGCCATGTCATTGTAGAAGAATATGTGAAGCCTGAAGAAAAAAAAGATGAAAAAGGGAAAAAGGAATATTGTCTCACCATTTCGGCAAAAAAAGAGCATATTATAAAAGAATTTTGCATCCGTTATGTAAATTTTTTAGAAAAAAATCATGATATCTCATTGGATAACCTTTGTTATACAGCACACATTGGTAAAGATCATTACTCTCATCGATTGGCAATCATATTTAATAATACGGCTGATTTAAAAGACAAGTTAATAAAAATTATTGAAGCTGATTTGCAAAATTTTAATGAGAGCGACATTTATTATGCAGCGCATAAGGTCGTGAGTATACAAACACACACAAAAGAACCAGGATATATTACTGAGTTGGAAAAAAATAAATTTAATGAATTGGCGTCAGGCCTTATTCATGACTATGTAACAGAAGAGAAAAATAGGGAAACTCTTTTAAAAATGTGCGAGCTGTATGTGCGTGGAGCTGATATTGAATGGAAAAAACTGTATGAGGGCGAGAACCGATACATCATAAGCCTGCCTACGTATCCTTTTGAAAGAGTAAGATATTGGACAGAACCGAAGGTTTCAAGAATTAAGGGTTGGCAGTTTGAGAGAGAAATTGACCATCCCCTATTGCACTATTGTCTGGTTAAATCTCTCGATACCACTATTTATCTCACTGAATTTAATAGTAAGCGGCAATGGGTATTAAGTGACCACAAAATTTTAGACAAATGTGTTGTACCGGGAACTACCTATGTGGAAATGGCCCGGGCGGCTGCCAGCCTTGAAATGGAAGGAGCGTGTCTGGAATTGAGGGACATTTATTTTATTACTCCCCTATTGGTGGAAGATGATGAAACCATTCCGGTCCATACTATAATAAAAAAGGTAAATGACCATTTTGAGTTCCTCATAGCAAGCAAATATGAACAAGAAGAAGACCTTCAGTGGATTAAACATGCGGAAGGCAAAATGGCATTCATAGAAAAACCACAGCGTATGATCTGTAGCATTGAAAAAATAAAAAGCGCACAAAAGAAGCATAGAGAGATTGAGAATCAAGAGTCAATATATGGTGTATTTGAGTTTGGCCACAGATGGGAAAATATAGTGAATGCCCACCATGGCACCAACGAAGCATTGATAGAACTTCGGCTCAAGGATGATATTGCCTCTGATTTAAATACATTCCTCCTCCATCCGGGCATGTTGGATAATGCGGTGAATTTTTTGAGTCAAAACAATGAAAACGAAACATATTTGCCTTTTACCTATAAGAGTCTGAAGTATTATCAGCCAATGCCTCAAAGATTATTCAGCCATATTATAAAGAAGCAGGATAAGGCGAGTCATCGTGAGACCATTCCTTTTGATATTACCTTAATGGATGAGAATGGAAGCCCAATTGCTGAAATTAAAGACTATCTTATTAAAAAAGTACAGAACGTAACATCCGCACTTTCATCAGCCACACATGATACTCATGAGTGGTTCGAGATCATTTGGAAAGACCAAGAATACGCTGAGAGTGAACAAAAAACAAATGGAGGTGCACTCTTATATTTTAAAGGAAGAGGCGCACTGGCCAATGAGCTTGGCTCACACATCAATCAGAATCAAATAACAATAATCGAAGTGGAAGAGGGCTCCTCATTTAAGCGCATTTCAGACCATCAGTATGTAATTGGCAGTGATGCCGGGGATTATGAGAAATTGTGTGAGGGATTGAAGGGTACACAATTCACCAAAATCATTCATACGTTCTCATTGAGCGGGAAAAAAGTAACCAATGTGAAAGATCTGATGCGGGCGGAAAATAGGGGTGTCTATAGCCTTTATTTTCTTGTGAGAGCCTTAGTGAAACATAAAATTAAAGTGAACGAGGGATTAGTAATCATCGCGGATTATGCACATGAAGTATCACATGATGAATCCCTCATTAAACCGCATAACGCGTCTCTATTTGGGCTTGCTAAGGTAGTAGGACAGGAATATGAGCATTATACCTGCAAATGTATTGATATTGATACCACAACGAGCACAGTAACTATCGTGCGAGAAATATATGCACAAGATAAAAAAAATATTGTTGCCTTAAGGAATAATACGCGATATATCCAAGAGTTACAGCCATTAACCCAGGAGGATACCAACGATACATGCAGAATCAGAGAACATGGTATTTATTTGATTCTTGGTGGTACTGGTGGATTAGGGCTGGCTATGGCAGAGTATTTTACTTCACAAAATAAAGTGACATTATGTTTGGTGAATCGAACCCAAATGCCACAAAAAGAGGAATGGGAAGGTATACTGAAGGAAAATAGCGATGAAAAGTTGTGCGATAAAATAAAGATGATCAAAAAAGTGGAAGAGACAGGCTCGCACGTCATATGCTATAGCGCGGATGTGTCTGATGAAAATCAAATGAGGGACGTGATCTCATCGATTCATAATGACTATGGCACAATACATGGGATCATCCACTGTGCAGGTAATGCAGGCAATGGTTTCATAATCAATCGCGAGGAAGAGGTATTTAAAAACGTAATCAAGCCCAAAACATTGGGTGTGTTTCTATTAGATGAGCTCACGAAAGAATACAATCTCGACTTTTTTATATTGTTCTCCACCATAACCTCATTAACCGGTGATCCGGGACAGGGAGATTATACGGCTGCCGGCTGTTACATGGATGCATTTAGTGCCTATAGAAATAAAAAAGGGAAAAAGACCACGACCATTAACTGGCCAATCTGGTCGGAAACCGGCATGGCTTTGGATTTTGGTGCAACAGATGAATATACCATTTTCAAATCATTGACCACAAGGAAAGCGATAGAAGCGTTTCAATATGCGATAAATTCGTCAAAATCCCGCTTAATACCTGGGAGAATTAATTATACGGTCCTCGCAAAAAGGAAGAATGCCTTATCCTTTTCGTTATCCAATCAGATTATTCGCACATTACTTCGCGAGGAGAAAAAATTAAAAAAAGATAATGCAGGAAATGAAAGAAAAATAGTAGAAGTAACAATTACAGGAAAACCACAGGAACAATTAAATGATATAGAGCATACACTTATACAAATTTGGGCGCAAGTGTTGGGCATTGATAAAATTGATGTGTATGATGATTTTCACACCCTTGGGGGAGACTCCATTCTCACCACCGATCTTCTCAAAGCAATAAATAATGAATATCTGGACATAATGGATATATCTGATATATATTATTATTCTAATATTATTGCTATGAGCGAGTATATCAGTGACGTCCTCAGAGAGAGAACGAACTGATAATCTTTCCTATCATCCTAGCGAAGCTCCGCCTCAATTTTTAATCATTAGATCGAAGATTTTGTAAATTATTAACTAAATACGTGTTTTTATTGATTGTGTTTTAAAAAATTAATTGAAAAATGACAACGTATAAAGGGAGGTGTCAAAGATATGAAACAATGTAGGATAACATTAATACGACTAATATGGTGGATGTCATGTCAATAAAAACGGGGAGAGCCGAAGGTAAAGCACAAGTAACTATTAATTATGATAAATGTTCACACTGTGGATTCTGTGCTGATATTTGTTGTGGAACCTGCGATGGACCCTTGTATGTAAAAGATGGGCAGGTTGTTATTGATCAATCAAGATTATTCGGTTGTATAGGATGTGGCCATTGTATGGCTATTTGTCCGCACAATTGTATCTGCGTCGAGGGCAGAACAATATCGCACAATGATGCAGTCGATTTTCCTCATGCACATAAGCCAACATATACAGAACTGTACACATTATTATTTTTACGTCGCAGTATCCGTCGTTTTAAGGATAAAGAAGTTGAACAGGAGCTCATTGATAAAATCATAGATGCAGTGACTACTGCACCCGTTGGCTTGCCACCCTCAGATGTTGAAATACTCATTTTTAAAGGACATAAAAAGGTACAGTTATTTGCCCATGATCTTGTTGAAGCCATATATAAAAGAAGATTCCTATTTAGCCCGATGATGAGACCACTACTTAGGCCCTTTGTAGGGAAAGAGTTTATGGAAATATGCAGAACGTATATGTATCCCACGATGAACTTTCTTAAAAAAGCAAAAGATAAAGGTCATGATTGGCTTTTTTATAATGCCCCTGTTCTGATGTATTTTCACGTCTCCCCTTATGGGGATGCTGTTGATCCTCTTATTTCCGCGGCATATGCCATGCTTACCGCAGAATCCCTTGGTTTAGGAGGGAGCCTTATTGGGACTCCCACGCATTTTCTAAAACATAATAATACATTAAAGAAAAAATACAAAATACCTTTAAAGAATCAACAGGGGATCGCTTTTATTATGGGTTATCCAAAGTATGAATTCAAAAAGGGGATAAAACGAACAATTAGTTATGTTCGATATTATTGATATTATTTCTATTCTGTAATTTTTCAAGGATATCTAAAAATGAATTATGACATGATTCTTATACATGCACCGAGTATATATGATTTTCGCAACAGAGATGACATTTTATTCGCCTATCTGAGCAATTCCGATAGTGTTCATGTGAGTCCTATTTTTGAAATGCCCCCAGTGGGTATGCTCGCGATTAATCAATACCTCAAATCCCGCGGATTTCAAGTAGAGTATTTCAATATTGCATCTTACATGATACGTTATCCAGATTTTGATGTGAGAGAATTTTTTGAAAAGGTTTCTTCAGAATTTATTGGTTTTGATTTGCATTGGTTGGCCCATGCCCATGGCTCAACAGAAATGGCTAAATTATATAAAGAGATTCACCCTGCCGCAAAAACGGTTTTTGGAGGACTATCGTCCACGTACTATCATGAAGAATTAGTTGATTATCCTCACGTTGATTATGTGGTTCGTGGATATGATACGTTTCTTCCCTTAGAATTACTGCTTAAGTCAAAGAACAATAATAATAAGCTGCGAACAATTCCGAATCTCACTTGGAAAAATAATAATGAGATTCATGTAAATCCCTTGTCTCATAAACCCTCACATTATAATGCTCATATCGATTGGATAGAAATATTTAATCACCAGCGTCAAAATATGACCGCCTATAATATTGTCATACCGCAAGTAAACTGTGAATATAATTGCAAGTTCTGCGGAGGGAGCAGATATTTTTATGACAAGTATATGAGCACACGCAATGTGATTAGAAAAACTCCTGAAATGTTACAAAGAGAGCTTCAGAGTATTGTTGATTCACAATCAAATGATCATACAATTACCATGATTAACTTCTGGCATGAGTATAGATCTATTGCTGATTTAGCTGTTGATGTGTTTCGTGCTGAGAATATAAATACGGTCCATTTTAGTCTTCATCGTTTACCAGATATAGAACACTTTAGGTCGCAAGTCAGATCAGCAAAAGCGATTGTTGAATTATCCCCGGATTCACATGATTTATCGATTGCTCAAGCAATGGGCCGTGGAAAATATACAATGGAGGAAATGGAGGATTTTTTTGATGCACTCTTAGATGATGTGTTTATATTTGAAGTATACTTTATGATTGGCCTTCCACACCAGAGTGCTGATGATGTAAGGAGAGACGTTGACTACTGTGAACATTTAATAAAAAAATATCGAGGGAAAAAAGTCATTCCTTATATTTGTCCCATGTTACCTTTTCTCGATCCAGGATGTGAAATATTCGATAATGCCAGTAAATTTGGCTATAGAATATTGCACCGAACCTTGGAAGATCATCGTAAAGCTTTGCTCAACATGAACTGGAAATATAGGACTAATTATGAAACTGATGTATTAAATCGTGATGAGTTAGTGAAAATTTCATACGAGGCTATTCGTAAGCTTACCTTAATAAAAAATAACTTTGGGATTCTCCCAACTGGAATCGCACATGATATTGTGAACCTCATTGATTCAACGTGTGAGCTATTTGATGAAATAGAATCCTATGAAAAGATGCCGGAGAGTGAGAGAAAAATTATAATTGAAAAAAATTTAAAGCAAAAGATATTAATGTATAACCAGGATCAGTTAACCACTGTGAGAAGTCAACAAAGACCCGTTGACTTTGGTTTTGCAAAGCAGCAGTGGTTTGATACAGATGAAGCAATCAACCAAGTCATGTGTGAGAGACCGACGGTAGGTCTGGGCAGAATTGCATGAAAAATCGGAGAAGATCAATGGATATATATTTATTACACCATCTTTTAAAAAAATCTGCCTTAAAATATCCTCATAAAATAGCCATAATTGAGGGAAAAGAGATGATCACTTACAAGGAATTGGATGAAAAGAGTACCATACTCGCCAATATGCTTATAAAAATTGGGCTTGAGCCAAAAGAAGTGGTTGTGGTTTACCTTAACAAGTCCATTGAAGCAATAATTGCCTTTCTTGCTATAGTGAAAGCAGGATGCGCTTACATCCCGGTCGATGACAATTATTTTCCTGCTGACAGGATTAAAACGATCATTGAACTGAGTAAAACCGGATTTGTTATCACTAACACCGATCACTGGCGTCAATTCTCTAAAAGCGTCATAGATGAAAATAGTTTTAATGATCTAAAGATTCTATTGACGGGCACCACCAGAGAGAAGAAACGCCCAAAATTAAAAGGGAATTGTTACTATGTGGAGAGCAGTATGCCTGTCGACCATGTTGAAAAGCATATTTGTACAACGAGTTATGATCTTGCTTATATATTATATACCTCCGGTTCAACAGGCATTCCTAAGGGTGTGATGATTTCCCATTTAAATGCCTTGACGTTTATCAATTGGTCTTTAAATTATTTCAGTCCATCTTCAACAGATATCTTTGCCAGTCATGCAGCCTTTCATTTTGATTTATCTGTATTTGATATATATGTTTCTATTGCCTCGGGAGGCACTCTTCACTTGATACCTTTTCATTTAGGACAAAATCCTCGATTATTATTTGACTGGATAGCCGGCAGTGGGATTACGTATTGGTATTCAGTTCCAAGTGTGTGGATAACCATTCTCAATTTTGCGAATCCCGATTTTACAAGATTGGTCCACTTAAAGAACATTCTGTTTGCAGGGGAGGAATTTCCTTTACCTTATTTTAAGAAATTGATGTCATCTTTCCCCCATGCCTCATACTATAATCTATACGGTCCAACAGAGACAAATGTATGCACTGCGTATCATGTGACAGACCTTGAGAAGATTGCGGATAAGCCGATACCTATTGGTGAAGCGTGTGCCAATACTGAGATCGTTGTTTTAAATGAAGAAAACAAACCTGTGTCAATTAAAGAGGAGGGAGAGCTCTTCGTGAGAGGCCCGTCGGTTACTGAAGGCTATTATGGTAATAAAGAAAAGACTGAGGAAGCCTTTATTGTAAGTCCGCTCCCCTGTCATCGAGGCGCTAAATTATACAAAACAGGAGATATAGTAGTGCGCTGTGATGAAAAAAATTACCGGTTTATTGGACGAAAAGATTATATGGTGAAGATTTCCGGATTTCGAATTGAATTACAGGAGATAGAAGCAGTGTTGCTTAAAAATAATAAAATAGAAGAAGCTATTATTAAACCCATATATAATGAAAACAGAGGAAGCAAAGTATTGCATACCTTTATAACAACAAAAAATCAACATAAATGCTCTGTGATTGAGCTAAAAGAATATTGCAGAGAAAAATTGCCTTATTACATGATACCCGAAGCATTCATATTTTTAGAAAAAATGCCGAGAAATGCCAATGGTAAAGTGGATGCGAAAAAGCTTTTAGAGCACGTACAGTAGCATATGAGGTGAGAAGCATGGAAAATAAAGAATATTTAGATATTGAAGTACTATCTAAAAAATATGATGAAACAAAAATACCATTATATTTAAGTTATCCTACAATGACCTATTGGCATAATCATTCTGAGGAAAATAATTTTCTAAAACATATACAGGAAGAGCCCAATCCTTTTTTATATTTTCATTTTCCATACTGTAAAAAGGCTTGTTATTATTGCGCATGTTTTAAACTTGTAGAGTCAACTGAGGAGGAAGTGGATATATATTTAGATTATTTAGAAAAAGAGATTTCAATGAAAGCCAACTCTATGAGCAGTCGTGATTTAAGCGTTGAGCACATGCACTGGGGAGGGGGGACGCCCACTAATTTGAGTTTAAAACAACTTGAGCGGATTTATTCAATAATCGAGAAACATTTTCATATAGTGTCCAATGAGAAAGCGAGTATATCAATTGAATCATATCCGGATTTTACATTAATAGATAGAGAGAAGTTAACATTGCTCAGGGATCTGGGTTTTACTGAGATTAGTTTTGGTATTCAAGATTTTGATGAAACCGTGCAAAAAGCGATTAATAGGGATTGCAAGTTTGAGACAGTGGAAAGACTATTCACTGAGGCAAGAAAATTGGGTTTGCGCATACATGTGGATTTATGTTATGGTTTACCTTTTCAAGAAATGGCAGGATTTAGTGACACAATAAATAAAATTCTCATGATCCAGCCTGATAGAATTGCCGTTGAAAATTATGCTCATTTCCCGTTGGTTTACCCTTTGCAGAGAAAGATTCCCCTGGCCAGTATTCCCAATTCATTTATGAGAATATTGCTCTATATATTAGGACGGGACATGCTATTATCGAATGGGTATAAAGAGGTCGGTCTTTATCACTTTGTGAAGGAAGATAATAATATGTATAAGGCTTTTATTGAAAAAAAAATAAATCGTGATCTCATGGGTTATTCAGTGGGCGATAGAAGACAGTTTATTGGATTTGGCAATTCATCGATCAGCTTTATAGGGAATACCTACTTTCATAATAAATCCTCGATAAATGAATATTATCAATGGATAGATGAAAATAAACTACCCCTTGAAGATAAAAGCTCGCATATATTAACCGACGATGACCTGATCAGGAATATTATCATTCAAAAAGAAATTTTGACATACCTGCAAATTGATAAAACCAAGATAAATAACGAATACCATGTAAAATTTGATGATTATTTTCACACTGAGCTTAAAAACTTGTCAAAATTTGAGGATGATCATGTGTTATGTTTCGAAGATAATATCATTAAAATAGTAGGCCATGGAAAATATATTGCCAAGCATATTGCATTTGTTTTTGATAAATATTACAGGAAGGAATAATTAATACTATTTAAGGAGAAAGAATATGACATCAGAACAAACTCTCATCAGTAACGTATCACGAATTGCAAAGATTCCACAAGGAGAAATAACAATGGATATGGAAGTATATAATTCAAAGTTGATTTCTTCCTTAGCTTTACTGGAACTTATGAGTTTTATCGAGAAAGAATACAATATTGTCATCAAATCCGAGGAATTGATCGCGGATAATTTTAGAGATCTTGCTACACTGAAACAATTTATTGAAAAGAAGTTACAGCAATCCTCAATAAGAAAAACGAATCAGACATTCCAACCCTTACAAAAATAAGCATTGTAAATCTTACCGCTTACATTCAGCATAATTAAAATTTTGGGCCTTCACGCTTACCATAAAACAAGGGCAGGCCTTAAAAGTATAGTGAATTCTAGTACTGAGGAGGGATTTAAATAATGAAAAATGAAAAAAAAACCATCGGACGTATGCTTACCTCAATAGTTGATAAATATTATGAAAGGAGAGCATTACTCTTCGATGATTCCTTTATTACCTATGGTGAATTAAAAAAAAGATCGGTTATTCTGGCTTATAGTTTTATAAAGCAAGGCGTAAAGAAAGATGATAAAGTGGCCATTATTATGGATAATCGAATTGAATATGTGTATGCATATTTCGCCTTATTTCTTATTGGAGCCTGGGTCATCCCCATTAATATTCGATACGAGGCTGATGAATTAAGAAATGTTATGAGAGATTCTGAGACATCCACGGTTATTTACGAAAAGCAAATAGATAACTTTGATTATTTAAGTGTACTACAAAAATTACAAAATGATTTACCTTGTTTACAACGCCATATTGTTGTTTCTGATGAACCTATTGAAGATAAAATAATGTTTTGCTCATTACTTGAGCTTCACCAAAATGAACACTTTGAGGAGGTTTCTGCAATTGTTTTTAAGGGAGAGGCAGAGGTTGATGAAGACGCTGTCGCTTTATTAGCCTATACTTCCGGAACTACGGGGAATCCAAAGGGTGTCATGATGCAACATAAAAACTTCGTCTCGATTTCTCAGTCAATAGATAAAATATGGCAAATGACTGTAAATAAAGGAATCACATTTTCAGTAGCACCCTTATATGCTGCACAGGGATTTATGGCTCTCCTCCTTGAGCTGCTTACGGGTGAAACCATACGATGGAATTCAAGCTTTGTACCAAATGAGGTCATTTCCTATTTAAAAGAAAAAGAAATCACTGCGTTTCATACTCAACCAACATTCTGGAATCTTATATTAAGTGTCCCTTATATTCATCACCTTGACTTTACACATATCGAACGGTGCATAGTTTCCGGTTCCATTTGTCCTCCCTCACTTGGGAAAAAGATTACCGATTTAACCGGGGGAACTGTATTAAATGCCTATGGTTTGGTTGAAGGCACATGTATATCTACCATAACCCGGTTAGATGATTCTGAAGATATTCGGCTTAACACAATTGGCCGTCCAATTGACGGAGTTGAATTTAAAATCTTAGATGAAAAGAGCAGGAAGGAAGTAAAGAAAGGTAATGTGGGAGAACTTGCTTTAAGAGGGTATGTAATGAAAGGATATTATAAAAAAGAAGAAGAAACAAAAAAAGTTATTGACGAGGAAGGGTGGCTCTATACCGGCGATCTGGTCCGTTATTATGATGATGAAAATATCGCCATTGTGGGACGATGCAAGGATATGGTGGTTCGCGGTGCTTTTAATGTGTATCCCATTGATATTGAGGAATGTCTATTACATTTTGACAAGGTTGAAGACGTATCAGTCGTGGGAAAACCTCATCCAATTCTTGGAGAAAGCTTAGTAGCTTTTGTGGTTCCTCAACCGACGGCTACCTTAACGGAAGGTGAAGTAATGAAATTCTGCAGGGGAAAGGTTTCAAATTATAAGGTGCCGGATGATGTAATCTTCGTTTCCCAGTTACCGATTTTACAATCGGGGAAGGTACAGAAAAATATGCTCAGAGAATGGGCGCTCAATGGAGTTCCCAAGAATCGACTTTTATTGTTTAATAATATGGCATTGGGCTGATTGGGGGAAAGGATCTGAATAAAGAAAATGAAAGAAATCACCTTTGACGATTTTAAAACGATTGTATCTGATCACTTAGGAATTGATGGTAAAGCCATTAAGAACACCTCTAATTTCATAGAAGATTTCAGGATCGATTCCTTGAGTTTAGTGAATTTTATCATCAAATTGGAACTAAAACTTGGTATTAAGATTAGTAATGAAAAGCTCATGGAAATGACTGATATGGGGAAGGCAGTGAAGATCATCAATGAAGCCTTACTAAAAAAAGCTATGTAATCTGAAATTTAATTTACAATATCGTACATGAGCTACCAAGCATAAAGTTACAGAGTGATATTATGAGGAGGAGCTATAAATATAATGAGCAAAGTTGAACAGTTGTATGAACAGGCGCTGAAAAAAGCTTCAAGAACTATAGAAAAACTAGATGCTGAAATTCGTTTTTTGAAGAAACAGGATCCCATAGCAGTTATAGGAATGGCTTGTCGGTTTCCCGGTGGTGCTAATTCTCCCGAACTCTTCTGGAAATTGTTAGAAGAGAGCAGGGATCCATCCAGGGAAATCCCACACGATCGATTTGATATAAATCCATATTATAATCCCGATCCGGAGGTTCCCGGAAAGATGTATACAAACCGTGGCAACTTCCTGGATGTTCCTGTGAATACCTTTGATGCCTCTTTTTTTGAGATAACACCCCTTGAGGCATATAGTCTTGACCCTCAACAGCGTTTATTATTGGAAGTCAGTTGGGAGGCTTTCGAGAATGCCGGGCTATGCCCTCACGCATTAAGAAAAAGTAAAACCGGTGTTTTTATCGGCATCATGGGCAATGAATATCAAAATATTCTTTTTCAAAATTCAATAGAGACACTCGATGCCTATTTTGCCACAGGAACTTTCTCTTATGCAGCATGCGGTCGACTCTCATATTTTTATGATTTTATTGGACCATCTATGGCTGTAGATACCGCCTGTTCCTCTTCTCTCGTCGGTTTGCATTATGCGTGTGAAAGCCTGAGAAGTAAAAATTGCGATATTGCTCTCGTAGGTGGTGTACAACTCATGTTAACTCCTCACTACTATATTTCTCTTAATAAGTTTAAGGCAATCTCTCCTGATGGACGCTGTAGAAGTTTCAGTGCCTCTGCCAATGGTTACGGACGAGGTGAAGGGTGTGGGTGTGTGGTGATCAAGCGTCTTTCTGACGCTCTCCAGAATGGTGATTCCATTCTTGCCCTCATTGCAGGATCCGATGTCAAACACGATGGAAGGAGCATAGGATTTACAGCTCCCAGTGGCTTATCGCAAGAGAGGGTAATTAAATCCGCCTTGATGAAAGCAGGAGTCGCGCCTTCGGATATAGACTATATTGAGGCCCATGCATCAAGTACACCTTTGGGTGATCCCATTGAAGTCCACGCATTAAGCAATGTGTTTAAAAATCGAGAAAACCCTTTATTAATGGCGTCTGTCAAATCAAATATCGGCCATTTAGAGGCAGCGGCCGGTATTGCGGGACTCATAAAGGTGATCCTCTGCATTCAAAAGGAGAAACTCCCTCCCAGTATGCATTGTGATGAGCTTAATCCTGAAATTCCCTGGCATGAAATTCCCGTGCACATAGTCAGGGACCTTACTCCATGGAGGAGACGGGGAAAGGAGCGGATCGCCGGTTTGAGTTCCTTCGGCTTGGCAGGAAGCATCACACACGTGGTTATTAAAGAACCTCCAAGGATAGAGAAAAAACAAGAAGCTCATACGCGGCCTTATCATATTCTAACCCTTTCAGCAAAGAATGATCACGCATTATCGGACATGGTGAAGGCCTATGAAGTACATCTGAATCGATCAACCGATTGTATACAAGATATCTGTTATACATCAAATATCAGTAGAGCTTTCCATGGAAAACGGGTTGCGTTTGTTGCTTCTTCCAAAGAGGATTTTATAAACAAATTAGCCAAGGTGCGTGACAAAGGCCTCAAAACACCTTCTCTATCAATTGAAAATAACCGCCTTGTATTTCTTTTTACCGGCCAAGGATCTCAATACATCAGAATGGGAAAATCATTGTACGATCACTCGCCGGTATTTAAAAAAGAAATGGACCGGTGTGCAACATTATTTCGCAATTATATTGATAAATCCCTCATTGAACTGCTCTATGGCGAAGATAGGAGGGAGGATGAGCTCAATCAAACAATATATACCCAGCCTGTCATTTTCTCTGTTGAATATGCGTTAGCCAAACTATGGAAATCATTCGGGATTGAGCCTTTCTATGTATTAGGGCATAGCATTGGCGCCTATCCTGCCGCATGTATCGCAGGTGTGATGAAATTAGAGGATGCGGTAAAAATTGTTGCTCTCCGTGGAAAGATTGTGCAGTCACTTCCTGATAATGGAATGATGGCCGCATTATTAACAAGCGAAGACAGGGTGCTCTCATTAATCAAGGAACAAGTAAAACATGAAGTTTCAATTGCCGCTATCAATCACCGGGATATTGTGACCATATCAGGCAAAAAAGAAACTGTTGAGCACATTATGAAAAAGGCCAGGGGAGAGAAAATTTTCACAGAGCGTTTGAGCATTTCACATGCATTTCATTCCCCTTTAATTGAGCCGGTGCTTGACCAATTTAGAAAAGAGGTTTCCAGGATATCATTCTCGGAGCCCACTCTATCAATTATCTCTGATTTAACCGGCAAGAAAGTAAGGAAGGAAGAGATAACGAATCCCGATTATTGGGTGAAACAGATGTCCAAGCCAGTACGATTTTATGATGCAGTCAAGACGATTGAAAAAGAACATGTACAGATCTTTATTGAGATTGGTGGTAAAGCATTACTCTCCACTTTTGTAATGGAAGGAGTTGAGAATAAAAACGTGTTATGTCTTCCTTCTTTGAGAGAGGGTAAGGATGGCTTCGAACAAATTCTCCAATGTGTTGCCCAATTATATAAACATGGCATTGATGTAAATTGGAGAGGTGTGATGAGCCCAGTTCAAAGCAGAAAAGTAATCCTTCCCAACTATCCCTTTCAAAAAAAAGAGTTTTGGTTTACGTCAAATCCTTCATTTACCAAAGCATTGCCGGAGGCGCACATGAAACAAACAACAGAACCAATAAAAGAAAATAATTTAGAAAGAGTAAAAATGGCAAAGGATTATCAACTTCAAACCACGTTAAAAACATTATTACATGAAATTTCGGGATTAGAGATTTCGGAAATCGCCTCTGATGTAAATCTCTTTTCCTATGGATTTGATTCTCTCATGCTCGTTCAGTTTAGAAATAAAATTGATGAAAAGTATAACGTAGACATTCCACTGAACAAATTTATGACGGATTTGTCCACACTCAAGCTTATCGCGGAACACATCAAGGAGAGTCTCCCAGAGGAAACCTTACAAATTCCCCCTGAGAAAAACAGGGAACTGTCTCCATTCCCAATGCAATCAGCGATAAAGAGTAAAGTGGACGAAATAGGGCACATGAAGGACGATACTACACTCCATCAGATCATCAACCAACAATTGCACTTAATGCAGAAACAACTGGAGGCCCTTACCAGGCCGCAAAGTCCCTCAGAGCTTAAAGTAGCCGTTAATCAGCCTGTGAATCAGCCTGTTGAAAAGAAATCTTCTTCTTTTTCCCTGCGGGCCATGAAATTTGATAATGATTCATTTACCGTGGAGCAGGGAAAGTTTATTCAAAACTTAGTGACGCGATATAATAATCGCACAAAAAAATCCAAAGAATATGCGAGCAGATATAGACCGATACTTTCAGACTGGATCAGCTCGTTAAATTTTCGGATGAGTTTTAAAGAAATGATCTATCCGGTGGTATCAGATCGATCAGAGGGTGCGCGATTTTGGGATATAGATGGGAATGAATATATTGATATGGCCATAGGATATGGGGTGCATTACTTTGGTCACCGACCACAATTTATTTTAGAGGCGATTGAGAGACAGATTAAAGAAGGATTTGAATTAGGGCCTCAAACTGATTTAGCAGGAGAGGTCGCGACATTAATTTGTGAATTAACGGGTGTTGAAAGGGTAGCTTTTGCCAATACAGGCTCAGAAGCCGTCATGACTGCAATACGTATTGCTCGGACAGTGAGCCATAGAAATAAAATAGTGATCTTCAAAGGCGCGTTTCATGGTAATAGTGATGTCATATTGGCTGTTACTATGGGGGGGGCAGCCGTTCCCGCATCACCCGGCATCACACAAGGTATGGTGGAGGATGTTGTTGTACTCGAGTATGGGGTTGAAAAGACTCTTGATAAGATTCAAGAGATGGGAAGTCAGCTTGCTGGAGTATTGGTGGAACCTGTTCAAACGAGAAATCCCGATATTCAGCCAAAAGAATTCCTGCACAAGCTGCGCGCCCTCACAACGGATCTGGGAGCAGCGTTGATATTTGACGAAATAGTGACAGGTTTTAGAATCCATCCTGGTGGATGCCAGGCTTATTTTGATGTCCGGGCTGATATCGTGACTTATGGAAAAGTAATTGGGGGCGGATTTCCTATTGGTATCATAGCCGGAAAAGCAGAATATCTTGATGCTGTTGATGGTGGCATGTGGAACTATGGTGATAATTCATTTCCCGAGCAAGAGGTCACTTCCTTTGCCGGAACATTTTGTAAACATCCAATTACGCTCGCTGCTGCTCGTGCGGTCCTTACCCATATGAAAGAGGAAGGAGAAAAACTGCAGGGGAGGCTCAATACATTAACAACTCAATTTGTTACCAAGATGAATCATTTTTTTGATGAACACGATGTGCCTCTCCATATCAAACACTTTGCGTCACAATTCAGGTTTATTACCCATCAAGGGTACGACTTACAAAAATTACCCATAGAAATGGAGTTGTTCTTCGCCCTTCTTATGGAGAAGGGATTCTATGTATGGGAGAAAAGGATTTGTTATCTCAGTACTGCCCATACACAAAAAGATATTGATCTGTTCAAACAGGTTATAATTAAAAGCATAGAAGAGTTGCGCGCAGGAGGATTTCCTTTCAGAGCCCAAAAGATAAGTAAGAAAAAAATAACCACAATCACCAAGGATGTCGCAGAATATTATCCCATGTCTTCAATGCAAAAGCGTCTGTTTATTTTGGATAGGATTGAAAAAAAATCTCTTGCCTATCATATAACTGGGGCACTGATTGTGAAGGGTCCTCTGAAGATTGACCGAGTGCATGAGGTGTTAAATCAATTAACCAGGCGGTACCACATTTTACGGACAGGATTTGAGATTAAAGAGGATAACTATTTACAGCATATACATCATGATATTCCTTTTGAAGTGATTGTGAAGAAGGGCTCAGAAGAAACATTAGAACAATATGTTCAAGGCTTTATCAGTCCTTTTGAGCTTTCTCAACCGCCACTTGCACGAGTATTGATTGTTGAGTTGGGAGTTGATCATTTTCTTTTTGCTATTGATTTTCATCACATCATTTCCGACGGAATATCTATGGGTATTTTTGTCGATGAATTTGTGCGGCTTTATCAGGGTGAAGCTCTGCCCCCCGTAAATAAGCACTATATTGATTATGTCTCCTTGGAGGAAAAATTCTTTAAATCAGTTGAATTTCAAAATCATAAGCGTTTTTGGCTGGATAAACTCTCAGGTCAATTGCCAACTCTTAATCTGCCTTCAGATTTTACTCGTCCTTCCCGGCGCACCTTTGATGGCCACACCATCCGCTTTATTATTGATAAAGACAAAACAAAAAAACTTAAAAAGATTGCCCGAAATACCAAAACGAGTCTTTTCATGGTTCTCTTTTCTTTGTTTGATGTTCTCCTGTATACACTTACGAAGCAAAGGGATATAATTATTGGAATCCCCATGTCCATCAGACTTGAAAGAGGTTTTGAACAATGTTTTGGAATGCTCACAAATTCCCTGCCTTTCCGCATCCATCCTAGTGATACACAGGAGTTTACGGATCTTCTCAACGAGATTAAACAGGAAGCGTTACAAATCATTTCTCACGGACGATATCCCTTTGAAACGATGGTGGAGGACCTCAAGGTGAAGAGAGACCTGAGCCGCAATCCATTATTTGATGTCATGTTTAGTTTTGAAAATGCCAATACCCAAATATTTAAGATCAAGGACTTACACTTTTCAAATTATGATTATGAAGTCAGATATGCAATGTTTGATATGACCTTTGAGGTAATGGAAAAAGAAGAGCAGTTAGAGATAAATTTCAATTTTAATAGAAACCTTTTTAAAAAGGAAACAGTCATTCACTGGAAAGAAGGCTTTGAGGGAATAATTGATCAGATTATTGAAAACAACCATATTAAATTGTCTGATATTAATCTGTTATCACCTGTGAAAAAATATCAGATGTTAGAGTATCCCAAAGAAAAATCAATCCCTGCGCTCTTTGAAGACCAGGTTAAGAATATTCCCGATCACACAGCACTTGTTGGGTACTCCTGCATAAAAGGTAAAAAAGAAAAAATTACCTATAATGAGCTTAATGAAAAGGCTAACCAGCTTGCCAGAAATTTACTCACACTGGGAATGAAATCGAATCATCCCATAGGAATTGCATTGCCAAGATCCATTGAGTGGTTTATTTCAAGCATGGGAGTTTTAAAAGCGGGTGGTACGTTTATGCCATTAAACCTCGCTGATCCTGAAGCGAGAATAAATTATATAATAGAGAAAAGCGGTACAGAGATTCTTATAACTTATAATCCAGTAATGAAGAATTACACTTTTAACGGGAAAATCATTGATATTTCTAATCCTGAATTATTTAAAGGAGATAATACTAATATCAATCATAAAAATAAGTATCTGAATCCTGCATTGATAATGTATATATCAGGTGCAAGGGGAAAGCCCGAAGGAATTTTACTTACTCATCGAAATCTAAACAATTTTATTCATGCTATTGCTGATAAAACAAAAGTAGGTCCTAATAAAATAATGCTTGCATGGAATAGTTTTTCTACTGATTTGTCTATTTTTGAATCATTGTTTCCGCTGATACAAGGATTAAAAATCGTCATTGCCAGTGAAGCCAAACAACAAAATCCTCGTATGATCAAGGAATTGATTAAAAAAGAGAGGGTCACTATATTTCAAGCCATTCCTTCTCAGTTTATACGGTTACTTAACGATGACGATAATGTGGAATTTTTAGATCAATGTGAAGATATCTTTATCGATGGAGAAGAGCTCCCTGAAAAATTGCTGGCAACCTTAAGAGAACAAACCACCTGTAATATCTTTAGCATGGTTGGAATAACAGAGACCACGATATGGTCATCCATAAAAAAGTTGAGCCCTGAGAATAACGTAACAAAAGGTTATTCTCTTATAGGGAATACACAAATGTATATTATGAACACTCATCGGCAATTGATGCCCATTGGAACTGAAGGAGAATTATATATCGGAGGTGATGGAGTTGGAGGGGGCTATCTAAAAAATCCTGAATTAACCGAGGAAAAATTTTTAAAAGATCCATATAAAAACGGAGATAGAATATATAAAACTGGTATTTTTGCACGTCTGCTTCCTGATGGAAAAATAGAGTATTTAAAAAGCACTGGTATGCAAATAAAAATAGATGGATTTAGAGTGGAACTTGAGGAAATAGAATCTGCTCTCAGAGAACATAGCGAGATTAAAGAATCCGTGGTAAAAGCCAATCAAGACGTATGGGGTGCAACGCTCCTTGTTGCCTATTACACTGCTCATGACCGTTCAACTGGAAACGAGGGGAATATTCAAACAAGCACGTTCAATAAAAATGCTCTTCGTTCCTTTTTAGAAAAGCGATTACCCACCTATATGATTCCATCCATATATATTAAATTGGATGAAATGCCTATGACACCATATGGAGGAATAGACAGAGGGCGTGTGGTGTATAGTGGCGGAAAATCCATATCATTGCCGAAATTTTTTAAAGAAACAGAAAAGTAAGAACAAAAAATAAAGAATAGAAAAAAACCGGTGAGGATAATAATTATGAATTTTAGTATCACAGATAATCAAAAAGAGATATGCTCTACCATACTAAAAATGAGTGAATCTCAATTAAATAAAAATATTTTTAAACATGATGAAGAAAGCTATTTTCCAAGAGAAAAATGGGATCTCTGCTGCAGATCAGATATTCTTGCCCTGCCCATATCGGAAAAGGATGGGGGGCTTGGACAAGATATGTTGACTACTGCCCTCGCCATCAAATCTCTTGCGTATAGCTGCAAGGATGAGGGTCTGATTTTTGCCTTATGTGCTCATTTATGTACCTGTCTCATCCCCATTTATTTCTTTGGTACTGAAGAGCACAAGGCCAAATATTTACCTAAATTAATTTCAGGTGAGCAGATAGGTGGGAATGGAATAACTGAAACAGAGTCTGGTTCGGATATCACAGGGCTTCGTACACATGTGAAAAAAAATGAGAATAATTATACATTAAACGGCTCGAAGATATTTGTCACCAATGGACCTGTTGCTGATGTTTTAATAATATATGCCAGGCATTCTAATGGTATTCCTATGGCAGATACCTCTGCATTTATAATTGAAGCTCAAAATCGCGGATTAAAGATTGGCCAGACATATAAAAAAATGGGGCTTAGAACAAGCACCATATCTGAAATCCTGCTTGAGGATTGTGGTATCCCATTAGAAAACCTACTTGGGAGAGAGCGTTTAGGATTGCTGGTGTTTAATAAGTCAATGTTATGGGAACGAATCATTATGGCAGCTTATCATATTGGTTCTATGGAACAACAATTTAATACCGTATTTGAATATGCGAACATAAGAAAGCAATTTGGCAAAGAAATTATTCGATTCCAAAATATATCCGATAAAATTATTGAAATGAGGATGAGAATTGAAACGTCAAGATTATTATTGTATCAATGCTGCTGGAAATATGACTGTGATGAGATTAAATTGTCAGACGCGTCTATGTTAAAGCTCTATGTTGCTGAGGCAAAGGTACAAAATAGTCTTGATGCTGTGCAAATTTTTGGTGCGTATGGGTACATGAAGGAATCTATAGTTGAAAAACAGTTAAGAGATTCTATAGCAGCGAAAATATATTCCGGCACTAGTGAAATACAAAAGCTGATTATTCTCGAAAATTTGGGAAAGATAGATGGAATGCTCAAGAGAGAAGGCACACAGAGCTAAATTTTATCTCTTAATTAATTACTTCCCGCTTGTCGAAATAGTCTTTTAGAATTGCTATTTAGAATATGGTTAGATGCGCAAAATTTAGGAGGATGAAGAAGACATGTCTCTTATTGAAATGAATAGAGTCAAGAAGCACTATCATCTTGGGGAAACAATAGTACATGCATTACAGGGAGTGGATCTTGTCATTGACAAAGGTGAATTTGTCGCCATTTGGGGGCCCTCCGGTTCAGGGAAAACCACCCTACTTAACCTTATTGGTACAATTGATGAACCATCCTCAGGAACACTTCTCTTTGAAGGTCAGGAAATTGTCCGCTTATCGGACAATGAGCGGACAGAGATTAGGAATAAGGCTATTGGTTTTATTTTTCAAGGATTTAACCTCATTCCTGTTCTTTCAGCTCTTGAGAATGTCATGTTGCCGTTACAAATTAAAGGTACCTCTTTTAAAACCGCTCGAGAAAAGGCGATGGCACGACTTGAAGATGTAGGATTATCCAATATTTTTAACCATATACCTTCAAAGATGTCCGGGGGGCAGCAGCAGAGGGTAGCTATTGCCAGGGCTCTGGTTGCTGATCCCTCTTTGGTGATTGCCGATGAACCAACGGCCAATCTAGATTCCAAAACCTCTCATATAATTATCGATCTCATGCACGATCTCAATAAAAAAAAGGATACGACCTTTATTTTCTCAACCCACGACAATAGGCTTTTGGACCGAGTAGAACGGTTGGTATCCTTGGAGGATGGAATGATTAAAGAAGATGGAGGAAAAAAATGAGAAAATGGATAAAAATAGCCTTTAGAAATATACTAAAAAATAGGCGCAGATCTCTCGTAACCCTTATAGCTATTGCAATGGGTTTTGCATCTGTGAGCCTTTTTCAAGGATATGTTGATGATGTCTATGAAGGATTTAGAATTTCAGTAATAAGAGAAGATGGCTTGGGACATCTTACAATTTACAAAGAGGGATGGTTAGAGAATGGAAAGCGAGATCCTGACAAGTATATGTTTTCTAAAGAAGAGACTTTAAAGATTGTTGACCTGCTTCAGGGAGATAGTGATGTGGTATTGGTTACTCCTCAGATGCATGTCTCAGGGCTTGTCAGCAATGGAAAAATTTCTACAATCTTTTTGGCCAAAGGCCTAATAGCCAAAGATGATGAGCTCATCAGAGGTGATAATGAAATTGCTTTGCCAAGGGATGGTGAACTGCTGAATGATAAAAAATATAATGGGATAGAGATGGCAAAAGATTTAGCGAAATATCTTGATTTAAAACCCGGTGATGATGCAGTTGTTATGGCTTCAACTCTTGATGGACAGATGAATGCAATGGATATTCATGTATCGGGAGTCTATGATACGGGTATCGCGACAACGAATGACAAATTTATGCGCTTTCTCCTCCCTTTTGCTCAATCATTGTATGATACTGATAAAGTAGATCAAATAGTGGTCCTTTTGAAAGATTGGACATTAACCGAACAAGCGCGTATTCGATTGCTCTCCACCTTATCTGAGAATGGCTTACAGTGCGAAATGAAAACCTGGAAGGAGATTGCAGATTACTATCGTCAAGTTAAGGGTATGTTTGATATGATTTTTACATTTATATTTATCATTGTTTTAATTATAGTCAACATGAGTGTTATCAATACCATGGGAACAGCTGTGCTTGAAAGGACCAGAGAGATCGGCACCTTAAGAGCCATGGGAATGAAACGGAGTGGAGTGAGTATCCTTTTTGCTATAGAAGGAGCTATGCTTGGATGCCTTGGTAGCGTGATGGGAATGATCATTCATATCGTTGTATGGGTAATCATTCGAATAACGAATCCAACCTATATGCCCCCAGGTATATCCACTCCTGTGCCTTTAATTATTAATCTCATTCCTTTTTTTATGTTTCTTCTATTGATTTTTTTAATAGTACTTTCCCTGCTAGCTGCTATTCTACCGGCAAGACGAGCGTCTAAGCTGAATGTTGTTGATGCACTCGGGTATGTATAACAAAAAATATCAGGAGGAAAATAGTAATGAAAAAATGCTCAAAGATTATATTCACCACCCTGTTCTGGGTAATTATATTCCAAACGACGCTCGTATGTTCTGACATAAATCCTCATGAGATTGTTGTCAAAGCGGATGAGGCCCGAGGGAGTTTCAGGGGCGTAGAGTGGAGGATAAAAATTGAATCCATTGAAGAAGGGCGAATCCAGAACAATACTCTCATGATAACAGCCCATAATTTTAGATGCCTTACTGAATTTATTGCTCCACCTAAGGTGAAAGGGCGTAAACTATTAATGATTGATAGAAATATGTGGTTCATTCAACCAGGATTGAGAAAACCGGTTCCCATTTCACCACGACAGAAATTATTAGGAGGAGCATCCAATGGGGATATTGCTTCTACTAATTATTCTGAAGACTATGAGGCTACATTTATATCCGAAGAAAAGGTAAATGGTGAGGTATGTTATCTTTTTGATCTTGTTGCCACAAATAAAAAAGCTACTTATGATCGGATCAAATATTGGATTTCAAAGGATCGACTTGTTGGTTTAAAATCTGAATTTTTCACGGTATCAGGGAAACTTTTTAAGTCAGCAGTAATGGAATATGAAAATAGCATAAATGATAACGGCACAACATATCCCTTCATATCTAAAATGGTCATAACAGATGCGGTAGTAAAAGATAACATTACCACCATGATTTACAGCAAAATTAAGCTTAAGAAAATTCCCGATTCTACCTTTGACCTTAATCTATTAGTAAGGTAATGAATTTCTCCAAAATGCAAGATAAGATGAAAGAATGCGGTAGTGTATGGATATTTCTTTTTCTCAGTTTCTTATTTTCTCACTCCATTTTTTCTCCGGCCTCAGCGCAGGGAGAAGATTTTTTTGAAAACTCTAGCTACATATTGAGAATATTGTCTTTTGGAAATTATCTGAAACCGGCAGACTCAACTCAAAATAAACATAATGACTTTTGTAAAATCTCTACTTATAATGGTGAATTGGATTTTCGATTAGATATTTATTTTAGCTATGATCGTTACGAATTAAGTATAAAACCGAGAATGACTTCTGAATGGAAGCAATGGGAAGATGGAATCAAAAAAGGTGACTCTGAGTGGCACAATGATACATTTATAAATGAATGGCTCATGAGAATTGGCCTTATAAAAAATTTATATGTTTCATATGGTAGGGAAAACCTCCAATGGGGCCCTTCCTTTTTATTTTCTCCTTCTAATCCGTTTTTCCGAGACAATGGTCGGAGCAATCCCAAGCAAGAAATAGCTGGTATGGATTTTGCGCGTTGTGTATGGCTCCCACGGCCAGCATGGACCTTTTCTTTTATCGCGAATGTGGATCAAGGACGTCAGGATTATAGATTAACTGAATTTAAAAAGATTAATGCCCTTAAAGTTGATTATTCAGGTGAGGAGGGGTATGGTGGGCTCATTGTATCGCATAGGGAAGGTGATAGAACGCGGATAGGAGCCTTTGGCGGAAGAACAGTGACTGATGCGCTTCTGTTATACGGCGAAGGAGTCATATCCCGAGGAAGTAACGCCCTTTATCCCACAAAAGATGAAACCAGTCCGTTTGGATATTCTATGGAGGCCGTGTATGATACATCATCGTCAACGAGAGGAATTGTTCTGGTGGGAGGAGCATATACTTTCGAATTCGGTCCCACTCTCACTGTAGAATATTCTTATAATCAAGTCGGATATGATGATGCGCAGGCAGAAGCCTATTATCGGCTGAGAGAATATGCTTCAGATGCCGCCGCATTTGCCAGTCCGATGAGCGACCTTGCTGCTCTTACACTTTCGCAGACACTGGACCCGCAATTGCGGTTTTTAAGAAAGAACTATCTTATGTTTCAGTACTATTATAATGATATCATGAATGAGATCAATCTTTTGCTTCAGTGGACTGAAAATCTGGAGGATTATTCAGGGCAATTCATTTTTAATGTGGAATATTTTTTAGGGGATCACAGCCAACTTTTCTCTATAGCATCGCTTAATGCCGGAGAGGGGGGTACAGAGTTTGGTTCCTTACTGGAGTATCAGGTGATGTGTGGATTGGAGTTTACTTTTTAGGCGATTCTGCGTTCATTCGTTCATAGCTGACCCAAATAATAAACCGAAGGAGATGGATCATGCAAAGAACAACAAATGAAGCAGTGGTTATGTCGTTTGATGAATTTCGCATTATGGTTGCCGAATCACTCGGTTTTAAGAAGAATGAATTGCGTGAGGATACTTCCTTTTTATATGATCTTGGGGTGGACTCTTTGAGCCTGATGAACTTTATTTTAAAACTGGAAAAAGAGTATGGGATAAAGTTCGAGCTTTCCAATATCTGGGAACTCAAAAGCCTTAAGAAAGCATACTCAATTTTTTTATCAGCAATGGAAAAGTTATGAAAAAACCAACTCTTTTAATTGGCGATTATTCAGGGATCGATGATCTTAAACAGGCTATTTTATACACCCCATACACATCGATCGACGAGTCTATACCCACATGTCGATTCAGGGGAACTTATATCGAAGCGTTCGATCCCGGAATTGATACTATGAAAGTTACTGTATGGCAACGGAATATAGCGAAAATCCGAAAGATGGACGTATCACTTCCCACTATCGTATCACTCTCGATTAGCGGAGATGGAATATTAACCGATATCTTTCTCGATGAATCGTTCAAAGGGAGTAAGGGATTAACCTGCTGTAGGAAGTACCTCAATAAAAACCTTCGTCAAAAACTGATCGGCCGGATTTTTAATAAAGACATTATTAAGCATTTAAAAATCAATAATCTTTATTGTTACCACCTTGTCGAAGTCCTACTCGGCGCATATAGTTACATCCAAATAGTAAGTGAGCACGATTGGTCCGTTCGTTCTATTACAGAGGATCACCTGGAGGAAGAGGTTATGGATGTGTTTGTCGAAGGGGGGGATATCCATTACAGTGGCAAATATATAAGTGATGAGAAATGCGATCTATTGTTTACCTTAGTTTTCCATGACATTATCTGCAGGATAGGATTCAACCGGAAGGGCAATTTGAGCAAGATCGATAACACTCGGTGTGATTTCTACCTCTGGGATAAACTCATTTTTAGCCAGGACGTGACGATCGAATCAGATGGATTCATATACGGAAGCCTTCAGAAAGTTCTTTTTAGATGCATAGAAACGATTAGGCCATTTGTATATAACAAAAAACGCATTCGTCTTCTCAACACAAATCTGTTCCCGCTCGCTTTCATCGGGCTCCTCGTCCAGGGGATCGCCATGCGTTTATTCAGAAATAACTATCATTATATTATGCATATACTCACCGGTCTTCAACGGCATAACGATATACCGCTTTGTATCGGAGCAGTGAAAACAGAAAAAGAAGCTGGGCGATACTTCCCAGATTTCAGTCTGGATACTCTGATATAATCTAAGTATATACAATAATAAAGAAATAATAGAGGTAGCTATGATTTTCAGTAGTCCAACACTCGATTGCGTCCTTCGCAGCGTGTGTAAAAAATATTCCAAAAAGAAGGCGGTCATATTCAATAACGAGTCAATTACTTACCGGCAGATTCTTTCATATTCAATGAACCTGGCTAACAGCTTGGCCGATCTCGGAATCCACAAGGGCGATAAGGTGGCGATTATCCTTCCGAATTGTTTTGAATATCTTTATGTGTACTTTGCCTGTTTTTTTCTAGGCGCATGGGCGACACCTATGAGCACCAGATGGGAACGCGAGGAGCTTAAAAATGTCCTTACTGATTCCGATTCCAAAATGGTTATTTATCAGGACAGGATTGGAGTGTTCAACTATAATAAGATCCTCGCTTCTTTACGGTATGAAATCCCGTTATGCGAATATTTCGTATGCAAGGGTAAAGGATTGATTGAAGGAGCGATACACCTTTCTTCATTGATTCATACATCAACTTCCATTGAATGGCAACCAGTACAATCGGAACGGATTGAAGCTGATGATGTCGCCATACTGGCATACACATCAGGTACCACGGGAAAACCTAAAGGTGTCATGATCCCTCATAACACCCTTGTCACCACATCCTATCATACTGGGAAACTCTGGGGATTCGAAGGGGATACGTCGTTTTCTGTTGCTCCGCTTTACGCAGCGCAAGGTTTTCTCGCCGTGCTTATCGATTTGGTTTCTGGAGTAACGATGAAATGGATTGAAAATTTCAATCCCAACGATATTCTCTCTGAAATAGCAAAAAAAGATCTGCATGTTTTTCATACACAGCCCACTATGTGGTCAATATTATTATCCCAGCCATATTTTGACCATATCGATTTCAGTCACTTGAAAAAAGTAATTGTATCCGGATCGCTTTGCTCGTATGAGCTTGCGAAACGGATTGAGGAGAGGACGGGTTGTACACTCCTTAATGCATATGGATTGATAGAAGCGACAGGGGTCGTCACCATCACGAGATTGGATGACCCGAAAGAGGTGCGTTTTGGTACTGTTGGACAACCGATCGATGGTGTAGAAATCAAAATAACTGACAAAGAAAGGAAGGAGGTTCCTGTCGGGGAGACGGGCGAACTTGCTGTGCGTGGCTACGTCATGAAAGGCTATTACAAGAATCCGGAGAAAACGGCGGAAGTAATAGATGGCGATGGGTGGCTTTATACCGGTGATCTTGCCCAGATGCATGAAGATGGCCTAAATATCAAAATCGTCGGAAGGTGTAAGGATATGGTGATCCGAGGCGCTTTCAATATCTATCCCATTGATATAGAAGAGTGCATTGTGCAGAACGAACAGGTTGAAGATGTCTCAGTGGTCGGGAGGCCGGATGAGATCCTCGGCGAAAGCCTCATCGCCTTCGTCATACCGACGGTCGATGCCACTATTTCACCTGGGGATATTAAGCGTTTTTGCCGTGGCAGAATAGCAAATTATAAAGTTCCGGACGAGGTGCATTTCGTCTCACAGTTTCCGATTCTTCTTTCTGGGAAAATTCAAAAGAATGTGCTTAGGGAATGGGCAGAGCACGGGATACCTCTTGAATGCATGATTCTTTTTGATGATAAGACACTCTCAGAAGTATCTTTAGAAAAACAGTTTTGATCTATAGAAATATTTCAAAATTAAGCGAATAGAATTCTTTAATAAATATAAATATGAAGGTATAAATAAAGGAGAATTTAATTATATGGAGAATATAAAAATTAAATCCCTTTCCTATTATATTCCAGAAGGGAGAATTAACAATGGAGCTATTCTAGACAAAGTAAAAAGCACAAATAAAGAAAAATTCAATCCTGATGAAATGGAAATTCTTTTATATAGCTGTGAGAGAAAATTTGATTTTTTAGGATTAGATACAAGATCCTATAGTCCTGATCTAATAAAAGACAATATAATCACTATGGCAATAAAATCAGCCAAAAAAGCAATAGAAAAAATTGATATGGACCCAAATGACATTGACTGTGTCATCATGGCAGGAATTTCTAATCCTTACAGAGAACCGGTTGCGTCATGCATAGTTGCGAGTCATATAGGTATTCAACAATTAGATTATTTTGATATAAATGATACATGCAACGGATTCATGAAAGCTGTTGAGATTTCAAGTTTATATATTAATGAGGGTAAATATAAAAATATCTTAATCGTTACCAGTGAGAATCCATCAGAATTGGAAGAAGGATATGATGCATACCCATATGCGGATACAATTGATGATTTTAACAATCGGATTGGCAGTTTAATTGTTGGAGCAGGGGCAGCGGCTATGATAGTTAGCTCCGATGGTAATAGTAGAAAAATAATTGATTATAAAGAAAAAAAGGAAACAAAAAATTGGGAAGCCTCCATTTTAAAAGTTCCTCATACAATGCTTCCGGAAAATAAAGGGAAAAAAGAGAACAGTGGTTTGTGGGCAGATGCCCGCCTGATTTCGGCAACTATTATTCAGGAGATGCCAGATTTTATCGAAAAGTGTCTGAGAGAATGGGAATTAAAAGTGGAAGATATTGATATTCTGATTACTCACCAGCTGGGTAATAATGTGACATTTGCAACTCTTGATAAACTGAAGATTGATCGTAGTAAAGCTCCTGTAAATACTTTTAGGGAATTGGGAAATATTGCTAATGCTAATATCCCAATTAATTTAGCTATTGCTGATGAACAAGGGCATATTAAGCATGGTGATAATATTATACTCTTAAATAGTGCTTGCGGTATGACATTTTCTGTCACTTACATAAAATGGTAAATTATTAACTTAAAAAAATTTATTACTAATTTTTATAAATTTACAGATATATGTATATTAAAGAAATTGTCTCATTAAATTCCTGGTCTATCATTTTGGAATTGGATTGACATAAGCGGGCGCCTTTATCAGGTGTGGCCATGAATTTTCAAAGGGAAATAATATGAGTGATTTGCCTTTTTTATTGCAGAAGCAACCTCTCATTCATCCCAGCGTTTTTATAGCGCAAGGAGTAAAAATTATAGGGGATGTAAGGATTGGAAAAGATGCCTCTATTTGGTTTAATAGCGTATTAAGGGGAGATATTAGTTATATATCCATAGGGGAGAGGACCAATATTCAAGATGGCTCTATTATTCATGTAGATAACAATAGTCCTTGTATTATTGGTAAGGAGGTCACAGTAGGCCATCAGGTGAATCTTCATGGATGTATTGTTGAAGATTGGTGTCTGATTGGAATAGGCGCGATAATACTTACGGGAGCAAAGATCAAAAAAGGAAGCCTCATTGCTGCTGGATCATTGGTGAAAGAAGGAACAACGGTTGAGGAAAGATCTTTAATGGCGGGAGTACCTGCAAAAAAGGTACGTGCTTTGGGTCCTGAATTTTTTGATAAACGTCGTGCTCATGCCTTAAAATATTTTAGATTGGCTGAAACATATAAAAATAAACTTGTTAATTTATAAGAATTTGATCGGATAAGACCAACCAAAAGGGCTTTCTCTTTACAAATAGCCCCCTACTAATCATTTACTGAAAATGGCAGGATTGCCAAATCCGGTAAATGCTGATTTACCAAGACGATGCACTGTTACTAAAGTAGCTGAGAAGCATAGGTGGACAGAGCCATATGAGGCAACCCATTCCATAAAAACGATAGCCTTGATAGCTAATAGAATTCCCTGATCGCTTACATGGCCGAGACATCAAATTGAATTCAATTGTATCTTTCACTTAAGATTGAAAGAGGTGTCGAGCTTTATCTTTATTACAGGCATACCCTGGGATTCTCAACCCTTTTGCTAGACCAAATGAAATTTTTTTCGCATGCACTCTTGCCGAAAGGTCACAAAACAAATAAAATTGTAAAAACTAGATTCAAGGTAAACGAACTCAAGCTGAATAAGAAAAGCTTGAATATTAATGATTTTTCTAGACAGTTAGAATCTTCCTTGAAATGAGCGAATCAAGGTTTTGTTTATTTTTTAATGCAGGAATAAATTTTCTCACTTCATTAACTTTTTCGATAGCAAGATCATGGCAAATAATCCCTTCATCTGTTTCACTCATTGTGACTTTAACAGTACCCCATGGATCAATAACACAACTGTTTCCAACAAACCAAAAATCTTTATCCTTGCCTGTACGGTTAGATGCGATAAGATAAAGTTGATTTTCAATTGCCCTGCTTTTGAGGAGAGTTCTCCAGTGATCAAGCCGGGGGAAAGGAAATGCAGAGGCAACTATAAGCGCATTACATTTTTTTTCAACATATAAACGGCCAAGCTCGGGAAACCGGATATCATAACAGATCATCACGCCAAATTTAAAAGAACCTACCGTAAACACAGCTAGTTTCTGTCCTGCTGTAAAAATCTCTTCCTCAATACTAAGAGGGAAAAGGTTCACCTTCCTGTATTTTGACTCAATTTCACCCTTATTATTAAAAACAAACACAGAATTATATTTCCCCTTTTCATCAACTTCCAATAAACCTGCTGCAATATACATATCAAGACTTTTGGCAAGCTCCCCATAAAGCTCCACAGCTTCATCACAATCATAATCCAAATCTTTGAGCAAAGGAAGATTATACCCAACATTAAACAACTCGGGCAAAACAGCAAGTTGAACGCCTTCTTTTTTTGCTTTATGTAAAAAAGCAACTGTCTTTTCATTATTTTTAGTAACCTGACTCGGTTCAGAATTAATTTGAATACTTGCAATACGTAACTTATCCATTATTGTCATTCCTCATAATAGTTGAAATACTTTTTGTAATGTGCATGATATGAAGAAATCTTAAGCACTGGCGATGCCTTACAGAAGCCCACAGCAGCTCCTTCAAAACTTTTCCGCACATATCCCGGGGCAGATCTCGCAGCTTTCAATTATTTTCCATAACTTTTCCTCTCTTTTTTTAATCCACCAGTTTTATGCATCTTTAAATAAGCAGGCTCAAAAACTTTATTGATTGCAGAGTTTCCTTTATCAGTAGAAAATATTTTACCCCTTCATCAGATGATTAGCAAATCTGATCTTAGTCATCATCTGTTAAAACACTAAACTCAGCCCATATAAAACTGTGGACAGAAACAGCTAATTTTACCTTTTTATCATCATTCCTATACTGTCCTTTCCGAATATTCATAGCCATTCAATTTATTGAATTTTTAAGCTTGCCGAATTATACTTCATGAAACAATTTTAATTGAAGGGCGCGGGCTATACAGAACAGAGCGCCGGTGAGAAGGGCAGCAGATGTGGGACTGACTAACTTCGTACCGGATGCTCCGAGCTAGGCAGAGGGAAAAGAGTTCTTTAAATATCGGTTACTAGGTGAGGCTTCCGGATTCATAATCAATAGGTACCGTCACCATTTGTATCTGCCTATACCTCATATGAGTTACTATCGATAATGAGTTTTACGCTCGTGTTCCCTCCCCAGGAACCATTCAGAATCTGCACTATTACATGGATCTTACTTCCTCGCATTGCGTTGTTTTTTCTCACCTACATTCTCTTACTTTTTCAATTCATTGAATAGGGGCCGTAAGGTCTCTGAAACTAATATCCTCTCCAAATATTTCCTTAATCTATTCACAAATAACAACACTATACGTATATAATGACTTTCTTCATATGGCATGAGGGACAAAACCACCGTCCTTTACAAAAAAAGGCAAGATGTGCATACTGCACATCTTTCGACCAGGGTGACAAGAAAGTTTCGAGTCACCCATCCATTTCACCCACTTTTCTGTCAGGAATTTGAAAGTACCAGTCGTAAACGGATTAATGGCAGAAATCACTTTGTTTTCTATGACAATAAGGGCAGACGAACAACAATGCCCGTTAA
Source organism: bacterium (assembly GCA_049472395.1). Taxonomy (GTDB): domain Bacteria; phylum SZUA-182; class SZUA-182; order DTGQ01; family JBLIRR01; genus JBLIRR01. The sequence goes on from JBLIRR010000026.1 coordinate 89,624, forward strand.
ATGGACAGATGCGCCTGAAGAGGAGGATGTATATGTTGTTATTTCTGCAGGTCGCGCTTATTTTCGTGTTGAAGACCTTATTCTTTTATGGGATTTATTAAGGAGTTTAAAAAATGATTTTTTTCCCGAATCCAGACAATAATCACCCTTTTTACTGTAAAGTAAATTATGCCGCAGATGTAAAGATAATTATGTCAATATACCAGAGAAGGCCCCTGATAAAAAAGAGCCATTCAATCCCTAAAATTCTTTTATTTTCAGTATATTATTCCTTAATACACTTGACAATCATTTTTCTCTATGACATAATTTATTTTACACTCACAAGGAGCACAAAGGAGGTGGTGAAGACGAAGAATAAAAAT
>JBLIRR010000027.1:0-81217 GCA_049472395.1 bacterium
TCCAGAGCTGGTGGGAGGCAGAGGTAGATCAGCAGTGGCGGGATGTGCGGGAGGAGGGGATGAAGATCCTGCAGGAGGATGATAAGTTGCAGCGCATCATAAAGCTCATAGGCGAGGATGCCCTGCCGGAGCGGCAAAGACTGGTTGTGGCGACAGCCCGGCTTCTGAAAAACTCCTTTCTGCAGCAAAATGCCTTTGATGAGACAGATACCTATTCAGTGCCTGAAAAACAAGTATTGATGCTCAAGACTATTCTGCACTTTTATCAGAGGGCCCGGGAGATCATCAATCCTCATCTTCCCCTCTATAAGTTCCTTGAGTTGCCGGTCGTAAATGAAATACAGAGGATGAAGGAATATATTTCCAATCATGACACAAAGCCCTTTGAGCTTTTATCCGAGCGGATCGATATCCAAATGCGAGAGCTTGAAAAAGAGAGTATGGAGGTGGCGGTATGAAAGAAGCAACCGGGAAAGAATATTGTAGTGTTTCTAAGGTGGCCGGCCCCCTTCTCTTTATTGAGGATATAAAAGGGGTAAGCTTTGATGAGGTTGTGGAAATACGAGCGAAAAATGGTGAGATGAGACACGGAAGAGTGCTTAGTGTGAGCAGAAGCTCCGCTGTTATAGAAGTCTTTGAGGGAACAGGGGGCTTGAGCCTCTCAAGCATAGGGATAAGGTTCCTGGGACAGGCTATGCAGATCCCCGTATCGATGGATATGCTCGGCCGTATCTTTAATGGCATGGGTATGCCCATTGACAGCTATCCCGAGCTTATGTCCGATGAATACAGGGATATAAACGGGCTTCCCATAAATCCCATTGTACGGGAATATCCATCCGAATTTATCCAGACCGGGATCTCATCCATCGATTGCATGAACACCCTTGTGAAGGGCCAGAAACTGCCCATTTTTTCCGGAAGCGGCCTTCCGCACAATGAGCTTGCCGCCCAGATTGTACGGCAAGCTCGTCTTTTGAGCAATGATGAGAGATTTGCCATTGTCTTTGCCGCGATGGGCATAAAGAATGATGAAGCGCAAATGTTTCGAACAAGCTTTGAGGAAAGCGGGGCACTTTCGCATGTGGTGATGTTTTTAAACCTCGCGAATGATCCTTCTATCGAGCGCCTTGTCACCCCACGCTCTGCCCTTACCGTGGCAGAATACCTTGCCTTTGAGCAGGGCATGCATGTGCTGGTGGTCCTGACGGATATGACCAATTATTGTGAAGCCTTGCGGGAAATTGCAAGCTCTAAGGGTGAAATACCCAGCAGAAAGGGGTATCCCGGGTATCTGTATAGTGATCTTGCCTCAATCTATGAGCGGGCGGGGAAGATCGCAGGCTGCAAAGGCTCGATTACGCAGATCCCTATCCTGACTATGCCAAATGATGATATCACCCATCCTATCCCTGATCTGACCGGATTTATTACCGAAGGTCAGCTCGTATTGGATCGGGCATTGGCGAAACGAGGGGTCTATCCCCCGATAAATGTGCTTCCAAGCCTGTCCCGTTTGATGAACGATGGAATCGGGGACGGTAGAACGCGTGATGATCATGCGAACATTTCCAACCAGCTCTATGCAGCGTATTCATATGTGAAGAAGGTGGAAACCCTCGCCTCAATAATCGGTGAGACAGAGCTTTCGGAAAAGGATAAAAGATATCTTCAATTCGGGCGAATCTTTGAAGAGGGATTCATAAGCCAAGGCCCTCATGAAGAAAGAAGCATAGAAGAAAGTCTTAACCTGGCATGGGAAATGGCACGCATCCTCCCGAAAGGGGAGTTGATCCGCGTGACAGAAGAACAACTGGCAAAATATTATAGTCATAAAAAGGAGGGTGAGAAGGTATGTCAAAACGCATAGCTTTGTCCATAACAAAAAGTAATGTGTTAAAAATGAAAGAAGAGCTTGCATTTGCAGAGGAAGGCTATGAGCTTCTTGAACAAAAAAGGGAGGTGCTGGTTATGGAGGTCATGCGCAATATCGAGGAGTGCCAGCGATATAAAAAGGAAGCGGAAGAATGCCTTGCCTATGCCTATGATTCGTTGAAAGAGACCTATGCGATTTTGGGAAAACAGAGAGTTGAGAAAGCGGCCCTGTCCGCTCTTTCCCGGGAAACAATAAATATCAGGGACAGAGGAGTTATGGGGATAGCAGTGCCGATCATTAGCTACAAAGAAACAGAAATTCCCTGTAACCAGTATGGGTTCTGTGAGACCTCATACTGTTTGGATAAAACAGTGATGCTCTTTTCAACCACACTTTCAAGACTAGCCACACTGGCTCAAACCGAAGTGACTCTCTGGAAGCTTGCCGGGGAATTAAAAAAGACCCAGAGGAGGGCAAATGCCCTGCATAATATCCTTATCCCCGAATATAAAAATACCATCAAATACCTGGAGGATAACTTGGAAGAAAAAGAGAGGGAAGAGCTTTTCCAGCTTAAAAAAGTTAAGAAAGAAGGAGATCACCAATGACAGAATATGATCAACTGCTAAAAACCTACCGATCTGATCATGAAGAGATAGAGGAAACCGTTGCACATCTCTATAAATTAGCGATGGCAGATGGGGTCTTTGATCTTGTTGAAAAATGGATGATACTCGATTTGATTAAGCGATATGCCCCCCACCACACATTTCATGAAGGGCTTTTTGCACAATCACGCAAGAAATTTAACGCGAGGGTAATTCATCACCCGAGGCATATGCTGGTGTATATGATAATGCTCGCCTATTGCGATGGAAAATTATCCGGCGAGGAATGGCAGCAAATCCAGGAAACAGCCCATATATTGAGTATGGATGATGCTTATCTTGATACGCTGCATAGTATCGTCAAGCACAAAATATACAATACGATCCTGCGCCAGGTATACGCGATAAAAATAAACAGTAATGCGCGCGCGAGGTTTTTATCTGATGTGCGAGAGGTCTTTAATTTACCAAGGGATGCGGCAGCATATGAAGAATCTGTGGTGAGAGATGGGCTTACAAAGGGGAGGTAAGATGATGACAATGAAATTTTTTATAAAAAAAGAGAGTCTTAAAATACTGTTCATGATACTGCTTGTGGCCCTTTCAGTGAGCACACTTTATTATTTTCACATAGGGCTTCATATTTCAACGATTTATACGCACTTTTTTTATATCCCCATTAGTTTAGCCTGTATCTGGTGGGGAATGAAGGGAATAGTTGTCGCTCTTTTTCTTTCTAGTAATTTACTTATCTGCCATTTTTTCTGCCCACCGTCTGGGGCGGGCACCTTTGATGTGGTAAGGCCCCTCATGTTTCTCTTTGTGGCCTTTCTCATTGTGGAGCTTCGAAAAAAAACAGCCAGGGCGGAAGAGGAAACGAAACGGGCCTATGATAAAGTCAATCAGATTTTTCATGCAACAGGAAATGGATTACTTGTTATAGATAAAAAATTCAATATCATACAGAGTAATGAAGCCTTTTTAAACCTCCTCGCTTTGCGCAGCGAGGAGGTGATAGGGAAAAAGTGTTTCGAGGCCTATCATGGCCCGCATTGTCATACCGACAAGTGCACACTGGCGCAAATTCTCAATGGCACAGAGCGCGTTATATCGGATATAGAAAAAGATTGTAAGGATGGGGGAAAGATATTCTTGAGTCTCACCGCGACACCACTTAAGGGGGATGCGGGGGAAGTGATCGGAATTGTAGAGGACCTTAAGGATATTACCGATTGTAAACGAGCAGGAGAGGCACTGCGCAAAAGCGAGGAGATGTATAAATCATTTGTAAAAAATTTCAAAGGCATCGCCTATCAGCGCACGATCGATTTTTCACCTGTTTTTTTCCATGGTGCAGTAGAAGCAATAACCGGGTATAGGGAAGAGGATTTTATTGCCTGCAATCCAAAATGGGAAGATATTATAAACAAGAAAGATTTACCCCACGTCATTCAAAATTGGCGAAAATTATGTAAAAAACGGAAGGAGGCAAGCGAGTGTGAATACCGCATCCTTCGACGAGATGGGCAAATGAGGTGGATCAGGGAAGTTGGCCAAAATATATGTGATAAATCAGGCATGCCCATCGCAATTCAAGGTGTCCTTAATGACATTACGGAGCAAAAAAGGGCAGAGGATGCCTTGCGAAAAAGTGAAGAAAAATTTCTTCATATGCAAAAGATGGACGCTGTGGGGAGGCTCGCAGGGGGCGTCGCCCATGACTTTAATAACATACTCACTATCATTAATGGCAACAGCGAACTGGTGCTCAATGAGCTTGATAAGGACCACCCTCGCCGGCATAATCTTGAACAGGTCTGCAAGGCGGGTGAGCGTGCCTCCTCTTTGACCCGTCAGCTCCTCGCATTTAGCAGAAAGCAGATGCTGAAGCCCACGGTGATAGACCTTAATGCCTTATTAGAAGAAACCAAGAAACTTCTTCGACGGGTTATAAGAGAAGACATTGACATTGTTACCCTATTTGGACCGAACCTTAAGACCATTAAAGCTGATCAGGGACAAATTGAGCAGATAGTCCTCAATCTCGCTATAAATGCCCGTGATGCCATGCCCCAGGGGGGCACGTTGACAATCAGGACAGAGAACGTGCTACTTGATGAGGACTATTGCAAGGTTATGCCCGATGCCCGTTCAGGAGAGTTTGTTCGCCTCAGTGTTGAAGATACCGGTATAGGGATGGATAAAGCCACATTGAACAAAATATTCGAGCCCTTTTTTACTACCAAAAAGGTAGGGGAAGGGACAGGTCTTGGACTTTCAAGCGTTTATGGAATTGTGAAACAGCATGAGGGATGGATAAATCATTTTAGCCAACCGGGATATGGTACCACTTTCGAGATTTATTTACCGGCCTTATCCTTAGTAGAATCGTATACACCTTCCCTTACTCATTCGTTGGCGCAGTTTCAAGGTTCCGGTGAGAGGATCTTGCTTGTCGAGGATGATGAGGGTGTCCGCTTTTTCACCCAAATGGCTCTGAGAAAAAATGGCTATTCGGTGTTTGAGGCAACGAATGCTCTTGATGCGCTCTCCCTATTTGAGCGGGAAAAGGGAGACTTTCGTTTGATACTCTGCGATGTGGTCCTGCCCGATATAAATGGTGTTCAATTGGTTGAAAAGCTTATTTCCCAGAATCCACACATGCGCATTCTTTTCTGCAGCGGCTATTGCACCGATCAGAAGTCACAGTGGGCTGTTATCAGGGAAAAAAACTTCTGCTTTCTTAAAAAACCATACAATACCTACGAACTTCTCCGCGCCGTTAAAGAGGCTGAAAAATCCCCTTTCCCCTATGCGGGTTTGTGCTCATAATAGATTCATTACGTGCTCCTTTGTGCCATGGTCTGACGGAGGATTTCCTGACCCTGACTAATTTGATTTTGAAAAAGAGAGAAAATACATAAAGAGGTTGACAAATTTTGGCTAGATGGTAAAATAAACAAAACTTCCAATACATTTTACAATGCCATATGCTTAAATCAAATGAGATGGAGAGAGAATTTATTGAAATTTAATTATGATTAAAAAGGAGATAATTATGCAAAGTAAGGAAAAGGATGAGCTTCGGCGGCAAATACGCACAAGATATACGGACATTGCGAAGCATAGCTCTACTGCGTGCGGCTGTCGATCATCGTGCTGCAGTTCCCAAAGTTCTTCAGCAAAAGAGTCGTCCATCAAAATAGGGTATTCCTCAGAAGAAATAGATGCTGTTCCCGCTGAGGCAAATATGGGATTAGGATGTGGAAATCCTCTAGCAATAGCAAAGCTTAAAGAGGGTGAAACAGTTCTAGATCTGGGCTGCGGTGGTGGATTTGATTGCTTTCTCGCAGCTAGACAGGTAGGTGGCAATGGTCATGTAATAGGCATAGATATGACACCTGACATGGTCAATAAGGCACGTGAGAATGCACGAAAAGCAAATTATACTAATGTAGAATTTAGACTTGGAGAGATTGAATGCCTTCCGGTTCCTGATAATTCTGTTGATGTCATCACCTCAAATTGTGTCATTAATTTATCCCTGGAAAAATCAAAGGTATTTCACGAAGCATATAGGATTCTTAAACCAGGAGGTCGTCTGGCAATCTCCGATGTTATTGCACTAAAGGAATTACCCGACTCAATAAAAAAAGATAAAGAGAAGCACGCCGGTTGTGTAGCCGGCGCAGTGACTGATAGAGAAATAAAGGTTCTTCTTGAGAAAATAGGCTTTGTCAATATCAGGATTAGGATTATAGAAGAGAGTAGGCAGCTTATCAAAGATTGGTTTCCGGGAAGCGGAGCTGAAAACTATGTTAGGTCAGCTACTATTGAAGCCCAAAAATAAAAGAAGAGCAAAAAAGGAGAAGATAACTAAATTATGATGAAATATCTAAGACAATTTATTATGGAGAGAAGTTTCATTTTTCTATTTATTTGTACATTGATAGTAATGATGGTGTTTTGTTCAAAAGCCTCTGAGGGAGAACATTCAAGTGAACAAGACACAAAGCAAGTCACTGAAGATAATAAAAAAACTGACTCACGAGAAAAAGCACAAAAAAGTGAACGAATGAGGCTTATGTATATCAGTCTCATAAAAGCGTGCAAATGTACGATGGAACGATGTAATCAAGGAATCCTTGCCGTAGAAACCATAAAAAAGAAATATCCGGAGAAGATTGATTTTGAGGTGCTCTATTATGATAAGGGAGAAGATACAGAGCGTGTGAAACAAATGGCCCAAAAATACGGATTCGCAACACTTCCTGTTCTCTTTATTTTTAATGAAAAGGATGAAAAGGTGGGATCAGTGTTATATAGCGTATCGGAAAGTGCCATAGAAAAGGAACTTAAACGGGTAGGAGTACTCTAATGTTTGAGCAGATTATGGAGCACATAATGCACATTGTACAAACCAATCATTATCTTGCTTTTGGGGCTGTGTTTTTAGGTGGTCTGCTTACAGCTTCCAATCCCTGCGTCCTGGCTATGATACCCCTGGCAGTCGGCTATATAGGAGGAAGGGAAGAAGAGATCACGATAGAGAAGTCATTTACTCTCTCCCTCATGCTCGTCCTCGGCCTTTCTGTGATGTTTACTATTATGGGCGCTGTGGCAATCTCCACCGGTCGGATGTTTGGTGATGCGGGAGTGGCATGGAAGTATATTGTTGTCGGGGTCTGCTTTGTGATGGGTCTTCATATGCTCGGATTATTTCATGTTAATGTGCCCCTCCCCTCCTCCATAACCGGTTGGAGGCCAAAACAAAAGGGAATTATCGGCGCTTTTCTCTGCGGTCTTCTATTCGGCATCGTCTCGACTCCTTGCGCTGTCCCTATTTTAGCAGTCATCCTGACCATTATTGCCGCTAAGGGAAGTTTTGTCTATGGTTTAGGGCTCCTGTGGTTATATGCTCTCGGCCATTGCCTTCTGATTCTTATTGCCGGCACGTCAATGGGGGCTGCAAAGGTGCTTATCCAGCATAAACATTTAAATAGGGCGACGGAGATAATACGAAAGATATCCGGAATCTTGATTATATTGGTGGGAGTGTATTTTCTAATGTCCTAAATAATTATAGTAAAATCAGCGCATAACTTCATGAATAACAGAGAAAAATGGAACCTGATGCGAAGGCTTTCCGCCCATGTGCATTCAATACTCAAGCAAGGCGAAAGAATTACGAATATGGTCAAGAATTTCTTGTCATTCGCAAGATCTGATATAGAAATATCCAATTGTAGCATACGGAATATTATAGATACATCCATTTCCTTTATGAAGTTTTATCAGATTTTTAATCCTAAAAGAGATTAAAAGGAGAAAAACATATATGAACTGGAAAAAAGAATGGAAGCCATTGGTAATAATAATAGCAGCTTTTCTGGCTTGTTTTTATATGCCAGTGGGATTGGCACGATTCGATAATGCTATACGTGAGGCTCTAGAGCTTGTTAAGTGGTATGCGAGGGAGCATGTGCTTTTATGTTTAGTGCCCGCCTTTTTTATCGCAGGCGCCATTGCGGTTTTTATCAGCCAGGCGTCGGTAATGAAGTATCTTGGTGCCAAGGCTCACAAAGTTATCTCTTATGGTGTTGCCTCAATATCAGGAACTGTATTGGCCGTCTGTTCATGCACGGTGCTACCATTATTTGCCGGCATTTATAATATGGGGGCCGGCATCGGACCAGCTACGGCTTTTCTTTATTCAGGGCCGGCTATAAATATCTTGGCCATTATTTTAACTGCCCGTGTTTTGGGCCTAGAGATAGGTATTGCCCGTGCTATAGGTGCAATAGTCTTTAGTGTGATTATTGGCCTTTGTATGCATCTTATATTTCGCAAGGAAGAGATAACCAAGGCTAATGCTCAGGCAGCCATGCCGGAGCCGGAAGTTTCTAGACCTCTCTGGCAAAATATCATCTATTTTGCCACTATGGTAGGAATACTGGTCTTTGCCAACTGGGGGAAATGTCAGGAGAAGGCCGGATTATGGTATGTGATCTATTCCAATAAATGGACAATTACCGCACTGTGTGCGGTCTTATTTGCAATTGTGCTGGTTGCTTGGTTTACATTAAAATGGTGGGAAGTCTTATTGGCATCAATTCCACCCATAGGCCTTGCCTTAATTTTTCCTCACATACCAGAATTATCTGTTACTGCAGGAGTTATTGGATTATCGGTAATTACCAGCACCAGAGAAGATGAAATGGGTGACTGGTTTAGCTCTACCTGGACTTTCACAAAGCAGATACTTCCCTTACTATTAATAGGAGTGCTTATCTCAGGCTTTCTGTTAGGACGTCCCGGTCATGAAGGATTAATACCTTCTCAATGGGTCAGTAGTTTAGTTGGTGGCAATTCCCTGTTCGCCAATTTTTTTGCCTCTATTGTCGGTGCTTTTATGTATTTTGCCACTTTAACAGAAATTCCGATCCTTGAGGCCCTTATGGGAGCAGGCATGGGAAAAGGCCCCGCATTGGCGCTTTTACTTGCCGGACCAGCCCTATCTCTTCCCAGTATGCTTGTTATACGAAGTATAATGGGGACAAAAAAGACTATTGTATTTGTAAATCTTGTGGTTATTATGGCTACAATTACAGGGATACTTTATGGATTTATTTTTTAAAATAAAATTAGAGGAGAAAGCACATAAAATAAACCAATAAAATTAAAAAAGGAATGGAGACTAAAAACATGATGATAGAAATATTAGGTACAGGATGTCCTAAATGTAAAAAGCTCTATGAGCTTGTTCAAGAGGCAGTAAAAGAAGTTGGTTGCGATGCAAATGTAATAAAGGTTGAAGATATCAAACAGATAATGAACAGGGGTGTTATGATCACTCCGGCTTTAGTAATTGATGGCGAGGTTAAGGTAGCAGGAAGAATACCCAGAACAAATGAGATAAAAGGATGGATACAAAAATAGCTACTAAAGAACTTCATTAGATGAGCGTTCATTAAAGTGAAAAATATTTGCAAGTAGCCAAATATTATGATAGCTACTATTACATTACCCACAGTTGTAGAGTGCGAAATTTGGGTTAAAATTAGATTGATTTATAAAAAGAATACGTATATACTATCGTTATTGGAAAATATGACATTCTAAAAACCCAATTTTTTAGATAAGAATCGTTGAGGAAAAATGAATTATGATTGATAATGAAATACTCAAACAAGAACCATTTCTTGATCCTTATTACAATGAGACATATATGTGGGTCCTTCCTAAGGACCCCTGTAATGCTTATGCTATTTTTGAGGTTGGCGAGGGGACAAAGGAATATCTGACAAAAAAATTTGGTGATAATTTTCTACAAAACAATTTTCAGGTAATTCGTGTATATCAGATAGATAATCAAGGAGTTTTCACAGGTTATAATTATAATAACGTGTTTGAGATAGATGATTATATCCAGGACAAAAATGACTATTGGTTCACCCTTCACCCGGATCACGACTATATCTGTGAAATAGGATATAAGGCGAAGAATAGCAACTTTTTTGAAATGGTCGCCCGCTCTAACTCTTTTCGAATGCCTAAAAATTTCAAAGAGAAAGAAGAAAAATATGTGGAATGGGCGAAAACCGATTGTGAATATCATCCGGTCTACGTTCAAACCGGTGAAGATGACTGGCGTTTCAATCTTTATAAATGCTGGCGCGAAGGCTGTGTCCACAACAAGCCGCCTGAGAAAGGATATTGGGTACTCATGCTCCATAATCATCTTCCCTTTGTCCGTCATCCTGAGCATGATATTTCATTGGAGGAGCAATGGCTCTTTGAGGCAATCACCTCAGTTTATACGCAACTGCTTGCCATGTTTTGGAGGCTGGAGAAGGAGAGCATAGATTTCCGGCTCACCTTATCACTTTCCCCTCCCCTTATAAGTATGTTGCAGGACAAACTACTTCAAGACAGGTATCGGCGTCATATCTCAGAAGTAATCAGTTTTGCTGAAAAGGAATATGCTCATTCCCATGACAAACCTTTCCGGCATACACTTGAACTTTTGCTGTCTAAATTTCATAAGGCCAAGGAGGTATTTGAATCGTATAGCGGAGATATTACCCATGGATTTCGTGATTTTCAAAACCTCGGCAAATTGGAGATATGCGTCTGTCCGGCCACACATGCAATTCTCCCCTTTTATTTGCATTATCCAGAGGCCATTCGTGCCCAGATTCAAATTGCGTGCCGCCAATATGAGCGAGTATTCGGCTGCTGGCCGAGAGGAATATGGTTGCCTGAAAATGCGTATGCTCCGGCACTTGATCTCTATCTGCGGGAGCAGGGAATTAAATGGACGATGGTCAATACACCAGGGATCCGGCAGAGTGACACTAAGGTTTTATTTGATGTATATGCTCCTGTGATCACTCATTCAGGTCTCACTGTATTCGGGATTGATGAAGAGACAAAGTCCCAGGTGTGGTCGAAGAAAGACGGGTATCCCGGTGATGGCCGTTATAAGGACTGGTATAAAGATGTTGGATATGAGGCTGACTGGGATTACTTACCCCCCTACTTTAAGGAAGCGAATATACGGCGCAGCACAGGGTTAAAATATCACAGGGTGACAGAGAGAACTCTTCCTCTCGATCGCAAGGAATATTATCACCCTGAGTGGGCAGGAGAGGCTATAGCTGAACATGCTGGCCAATTTGTTTATTTTCGTGGCTTACAAGCTCTCGACTTACAAAAAAAATATAATAGGAATCCTGTTATTTTTTCAGCTTACGATGGAGAACTATTCGGGCATTGGTGGGAGGAGGGCCCTGCCTGGATAGAAACCGTTTTTAGGAAAATGCTGTATGACCAATCAACAGTCAGGCCTGTGACGCCATCGGAATATCTTTATCAATATACACATCATCAGAAAGTAACACCGGGTATCTCATCCTGGGGAACAGAAGATTACTTTGGCACATGGCTTGATGGAAGGGACTATCAGCCTAATACATGGATCTTCCGCCATATTTTCAAAATCCTTGACAGGTTAATCAATTGTGCGTCAGCTAAAAGATCAGCAGAGGGACTTGAAAAAAGGGCCCTTGATCAAGCAGCGCGTGAGCTATTACTTGCCCAAAGCAGTGATTGGGGGTTTCTTATTCAGACCGGCCAGGCTATACGATATTCTGAAATGAGAATCGTGAAACATCTCAATTGGGCAAAGGAGTTGCTTAGAGAGGTTGAGGAAGGGCAGATCAATCAAACATTGCTCGAGAGCCTTGAAAATGCGAATACCATATTTAACCTTGATATGGACTTTCGAGTTTTTTGCAGAGGGCTTTAATCTTCTGGTATGTTTAATTTGGATAGACGATATTTTAGTGATCGAAGGGAAATGCCTAGTAGTTTGGCAGCATTTTCACGTGAACCACGTGATTTCTTTAAGGCCTTGAGCAAAATTTGATGCTCAATATCGGTAAGATACGCGTCAAGCTCAAAGCCTGACGTCGGGATAGTATCCAATTGCGCAGAAGGAGTGACAACTTCTTTAGTCAACTCTTGCGGCAACCCATCTTCCGAGAGAGTATCAATGTGTCCCAATACTATACATCGTTCGAGCACATTTTCAAGTTCTCTGATATTGCCAGGCCAATCATAATCCAACATACACTTCATAGCTTCCTCAGAAACCTTTACATTCTCTTTGTCAATTAGCTTTTGATAAAAATTATTTATTAATAAGGGAATGTCATCTCGCCGCTCTCTCAGGGGCGGAAGTTGTATCTCGAACACATTGATCCGAAAATAGAGATCTTCACGAAAGCTTCCCCCGTTAACAGCTGCTGCTAAATCTTTATTCGTGGCAGAAATTATGCGTGTATTAGTGTGTATACTCTTCGTTCCTCCAACTCGTCTAAACTCCCTTTCTTGAAGAACCCTCAAGAGTTTCACCTGCATCGATGGTGACAGTTCTGCAATTTCATCAAGAAAAATAGTCCCCTCATTTGCTTCTTCAAAAAGCCCTGTCTTTTGTTTCACAGCTCCTGTAAATGCCCCTTTTTCATGACCGAACAATTCACTCTCCAGTAAATTTTCAGGAATTGCTCCGCAATTAATTGCAACAAAAGAGTGTTCTTGTCGGTCACTATTATAATGAATAGCTTTTGCAACAAGTTCCTTTCCAGTACCACTCTCTCCGGTAATTAATACGTTAACTCTATTTTTCGCAACCTTACGAATAAGGTCATACACCTGCTGCATTGACTTACTTTTGCCCACGAGGTTGCCAAGGGAATACCGTTCTGTTAATACTGCTTTAAGTTCCTTGTTTTCTTCACGCAGATCCTTGCGCTCCAGCGCATTTTGTATAACAAGCCGAATTTCTTCATTATTAAATGGTTTGGTAATATAATCGTATGCTCCTTTTTTCATGGCCTCAACTGCCTGCGCGGTTGAGGCAAAAGCTGTGATCATAATCACTATGGTCTCTGAAGCATGCTGTTTTATCCATTCAAGAACTGTAAAACCATCCGTATAGGGCATTTTTATATCGCTTATCACGAGATCATAACTCTGCTCTGCCAATTTACCAAGCCCTACCCTGCCATCATCAGCAACATCGACATAATAACCCAAACGGGAAAGCATGATATCGAAGAATTCGCGCATGCTTTCTTCATCATCAATGACGAGAATTGTATATTGTCTTTTTAACATTTTTGTATGCTCACATTACATTTTATTATCCGGCGGCAAGTATATATTAAAACGGGTCCCTCTGTTATCCTCCGATATGACCTCAATCTTTCCTCCGTGGCTTTCGATAATGGAATAAACCAGGGCAAGCCCAAGCCCCGTTCCCGTTTCTTTTGTTGAAAAAAAAGGATCAAAAATCCTATCCCGAATATCTTTCGGTATTCCTGGTCCCGTATCTTCAACGTATACTATATGCGCATCGGGATTAGCGCCAATAATCATTTTTCCATTCCCTTGCATGGCCTCAACGCTATTTATAACCAAATTCCAAAGCGCCTGTCGAAACTGTTGCCTATCAAGGTACATTATAATCCCCGCGGTATAGTCCCGCTGGATTTCAATTGAAGAGAACCGGGGATCTCTATTTATTATATCGGCTAAATCATTCATTATGGTTGAAATATCCACCTCTGTGGGTTGTAGTGAAGCTGGCCGGGCAAAAATTAAAAAATCAGTAAGCAGGGTACTTAAACGATTTGTTTCCTTCACAACAATATTCATGAGCTGTCGGTCCTCAAGAGTTATATTGCAATTATTCGAGAGAAGTTGGACTGATCCGCTGATAGAGGCAAGAGGATTGCGAATTTCATGGGCGATGCCAGAAGCCAAACGGCCCACAGCCGCAAGACGATCAGCCCGTTTGAGCTGCTCCTCTATATTTTTTAAGTGGGTTAAATCCTGAAAAGTAATCAACAAATGAGGAATTTTCTTCTGAGCGTTATATACAAATGTTGAGGCATATCCGAGTATAAGCGAGTGCCCCTGATTATTCACAAAATGAGCTTCACCTCGGCTAATACTATGAAGTCCTTCATCATCACACACCTTTAATTCAGGAAAAATCTCACTTATATGGCGATTATAGATTTCATTAAGCGAATACCCTGTTATTTTGCTTGCTCCGACATTAAAAGAGCGTATGTACCCCTTCTGGTTAATAATCATAAGCCCGCTGTTAATATTGTCCAAAATCGTTTTATTTAGATTTTCAAGCTCTTCATAATCAATATTCCTTGCCTGCAAAGCCCGTTCACTTCTCAATATTTGTTCAGCCAATACACCGCTTAAAATTGCTGTTGAGAAAAAGGCGATGACATGGATAAAAAGAGTAAAAAAAAGACTTGTTCCATCGATCTGTTGAGAAAATACAAGCCCCCCTAAACTCGGGAGATATCCGAAGAATTGTAAATCGAGAATACTTCCATAAAGAATAGAAGATGCAGAGGCGACAAGAAGAAGTTCCTGGAGGTTTAAGAAGACACTTGAACTAATAATTATTAATATAAACAAGAAAGAAAATAAGCTTTCTATGCCTCCTGTCACATATATGAGAGAAGTTGCAAGAAGAAGATCCCATATAATTTGACACTGGGCTAAAATCTTTAAATGCTTTGTTCTGATAAGTATAACGGCCGAGAAGATTGCTTGCAGATACGATACAACAACAAGCATATAAAGATGGGGAAGGGGTGGCTGCGAATGCTGCAGCTCACAGCGTAGTTGATAAATGATCGTGCCCCCCAGGAAAAGACTCACCACTAAAATCCGGTAAAAAAGAAACCAGCTCAATTGCTTGCGGATTTGTCCTATATAATAATTTGATTCAGTAACCTTTTCCGTAGACCAGCGTAACATATCTATAGTAATAAGTATTCCTTATTCATAAATAAATTTGTGTCTTTGTTAAATAAATCGGTATATATCACATGGCTCAACACTATATTTTGTTGAGATTTTTTGTTAAGAACAAACACATCATAAAAAAGATTCCCGATGCTCCCTCCATGTACACAATAAAATCACACTTCTGTAACTTTAATTTCAAAATAGTATTTTATTACATTATTTAAAATCCTACTAAAAAATCCTCATATTAATATTAATCAATGTATTCCATATAAAAATCCGAAAAGATAAGTAGTGGCATTGTATTTGCTCAAATCTAAAATTATTAAATTTATACATTTTATTAGGGGGGAGCACACTCATGAATACACACTATACTTTTTTGCCAAAGCATGCCTTTTTATTCTTTTATATAATAATCATATTTATATTATCATATTCATATGCGTATAGCGCCGAGGTTACTCTTGCATGGGACCGCAATAGTGAGCCTGATCTTGCTGGATATAAAGTTTATTACAAAACTGATGCTTCTGGTGAACCCTATGATGGGGGTGACGCTGCTCAAGGCACTTCAGGAATTGAAGTGCCGGTTGGTGATTTAGATGATCCATACAATCCCACCTATCAATTAACCGGATTAAGCAATGAAGAAATCTATTATTTTGCCGTGACAGCCTATGATCAGGAAGCAAATGAGAGTGATTATTCAAATGAGGTATGCCTAAACCCGTTTTCAGATAATGATAGCGATAGTACTGACACAGACACGCCGACAGAATCAGAGTCGCCTAGTGCGGATGCGGGTCTTGATCAAACTCTAAGTAAAGAATCCTCTGATGAAAAAAGCCAGAATGAGTATACGCAATTAATAGGCGGGTGTTTCCTCTCAATAGCGTTCGAATAAGATTAAGGGATTGAATATTGTAACTTCCCTGTTACAATTTCGTAAACTAAATTTCAATATAGTACTTTATATACCTTATCATAATTAGGCTTCTCTTTTTACCTTGTATATCATAATCATATAATAGCCGCTTTTCATTTGTTGATTCAATTAATTAGACAGTATTTATTATCCTTTCATGGCATAAGCACTTATTTAAAGAAATAAGAATACTCTACAATTCACGGTTTGGCATTGATTATGCTCCCTATTACTAAATAAGTAATGAGAAACCGAACAAGGCAAACCACGCGAAAGCATGGGACGCAAAGCCATTGGCCTCAGTCTCGAAATACCGGGATATGGTAGCAGGGTTGCCGAATATGAAAGATACCCTGCGCTGAGACTGTCGCTTATGTAAGAAAATAAATCAGTGGGGGGTACACTTATGAATACGCAGGCATATGATGCAATAAAAATTTCATTTCTTCTCCTCAGCATTCTCTTAACCTTGGGCAGGTCGAATGCCTATTCCTCTGAAGTTACACTTGCATGGGACAAAAACAGTGAACCAGATCTCATGGCTTATAAGGTCTATTATAAAACCGGTTCATCGGGTGCACCCTATGATGGCACCGGAGCTTATCAGGGAAGTTCAGGGATAACCGTACTCACAGAAGATCTTGATGATCCGAATAATCCTACCTACCTCTTGAGTGGTCTGAACAATATTGATACCTATTTTTTTGCCGTCACAGCCGTTGACGAGGCATATAATGAGAGTGATTTTTCCAATGAAGTGCAATTGATTCAAGACTCAAATATCCCTTTAACAGCCGAAGCCAATGGGCCCTATAGCGGCACAGAGGGTCAGGAGATAAGTTTTAGCAGCGCAGGCTCTGTTGATGACGACGGGGATACGCTCACCTATAGTTGGAATTTTGGTGATGAAAAAACCAGCACACTCCCCAATCCCACCCATATCTATGAGAAGGATGGTGAATATACGGTCACTCTCACGGTCAGTGACGACTTTTCGTCAGATTCGGATACCGCGACTGTCACGGTTGCTGATACAGATCCTGCTGCGGATTTTTCCGGAACCCCCACGAGCGGGAGCGCTCCTTTGAGTGTCTCCTTTTCAGCCACAGCTTCATCTTACGATGGTATAGTGTCCTATAGTTGGGATTTTGGTGATGAAGGAACAGGGACAGGCCAAACCATCACTCATATCTATGAAAAAAGAGGCACCTATACTGTTACACTTACAGCTACTGAGGAGGATGGGGATATCGATACTGTTACAAAGGATAGTCTTATTTCTGCACTCAACAATCCACCGGAAGCCGAAGCCAATGGGCCCTATAGCGGCACAGTAGATCATGCGATAAGCTTTAGAAGTGATGGCTCTTTTGATGACGACGAGGATACTCTCACCTATAATTGGGATTTTGGTGATAAAGAAACCAGCACACTCCCCAATCCCGCCCATACCTATGCACAAGAAGGTGACTATACGGTAACTCTCACGGTCAGTGACACCTTTTCGTCAGATACGGATACCGCAACAGTGAGCATTACGGGGAATGAAGAAAATGTAGCCCCAGTTTTAAAAGATCAGGCAATAACGATTGATGAGGATAATTCAGTCGTTATTACACTCACAACATCATCAAATGATATGAATGAATCAATATCGTATGTAGTAGTTGATAATCCTTCCAACGGAATATTGGACGGCCAAACCCCTATTATCACGTATATCCCTGATGTTAATTTTGCGGGTGAAGATAGCTTCACTTTTTATGCAGTAAATGGTTCTCTTAATTCCAATACCGCCACAGCGAGGATAACTGTTATTGCAATAAATGATCCACCGGTAGCTAATGCGGGCCCATCTCAAATAGTAAGTGATGGGGAACTCGTTACTCTTAATGGGACAAACTCCTTTGATGTGGATGATGGCATTGACTTATATCTGTGGGAGGTCACAGAAGGTGATGAAATTTCTCTGTCTGATCCTACAATCGCGAGCACAACCTTCATTGCTCCGAGTGTCGGACGAAAGAGCCAGGCCCTCACATTAAAATTAACAGTGACCGATCATGGCGGACTTCAATCCTCAGCATATAGTACCATCAATATAAGCAATGATAATACTCCTCCCAATGCTGACGCAGGATTTGATGACTCTGTGAGCCAAGGCTCGATTGTCACTCTTAATGGTTCCAATTCTGATGACCCGGATGGAGATATAACAACCTATCTATGGGAAGGGATAGGCAATTCTATAGAACTGTCTGCTTCTAATTCGCCAATAATTACATTCGAGGCGCCCAGTACAGATAAGAAAAGCCTATTGCTCAAGTTCCGGCTCACAGTGATTGACAATGATGGTCTTAAGGCTACAGACATGGTAAGGATTAACGTAATCGGTGATACACTCGCGCCTAATGCGAAAGCAGGATCTGATCAAGTAGTGTATGAAGGAGATACAGTGATGCTCACAGGAATTGACTCTTCAGATCCCGATGACGGCATCGCATCATACCAGTTCATCCAAACGGAAGGCTTGCCCGTTTACTTATCCGATCCCACCTCAAGCCAACCGACTTTTATTGCGCCGGAGGTTGACTCAGAAGGTGCTTATTTAACTTTTGAATTAATCATCACAGATCGCGCAGGCCTTGAAACCACAGACTCGTGCGTAATTTATATTGCAGGGGACTCTGAGGAGCAGTATAACGACGATGACAATGATGGTATCCCAAATGATACTGATAATTGTGTAAATACCTATAATCCCGACCAAACCGATTCGGATGGAGATAATAGCGGGGATGCCTGTGATGGCTGCCCGGATAATCCTGATAAGAATGAACCTGGTATTTGCGGGTGTGAACAGGTATATACGAAGTCCAATTCCCCCGTGGCAGATGCTGGGCCTGATCAGGTAATCGCAGAAGGAGAACACGTGAGACTTGATGCATCAAATTCTTATGATCCTGATGATGATATTGTGTCTTATTTCTGGGAACAGATAGCTGGCAGTGAGATTATGTTATCCGATGATACGTCCTATCAACCAAAATTTATCACGCCACAAGTGAATGCAGAGGGGGAATCGTTGATCTTTAGAGTAACGATAACCGATTGTGCAGGCAATCAATCCACGGATACATGTATGGTGTCGGTTACCTGGAGCAATAAAGTCCCGATAGCTGATAGCGGCGATAACCTTTATGCGGCCCAAGGTGAGATAGTAATCCTCGATGGCTATAACTCGACCGACCCGGACGACAGCATTGTTTCATATCTATGGGAGCAAATAGACGGTGTTCACGTAATCCTTTCTAATCCAGAATCCGTTCGAACATACTTTACCGCTCCCGCAGTCGACGAAGATGGTGATTCATTATTATTCAAGTTGACCGTGACTGATAAAAACGGACTTAGATCATCAGATACTGTTATTGTCAATATATGTACTACTACTCTTCCACCTGTTGCTGATATCGGCCCTGAACAAATAATCGACGAAGGAACGACAGTACAACTGGATGCATCAGGTTCGACAGATCACTATGGAACGAGTCTATCCTATAAATGGGAGCAATTACAAGGCCCTCCTGTGACTCTTTCTGACCCGGATGGCGCACTGCCGACTTTTGTCACCCCTGCGGTAAATACGGATGAAATAGTCCTCACCTTTCAATGCATAATCGAAGATGAGGCAGGACTTAAGGATTCAGAACAGGTCACTATTACTATCCGGGATAATGGCATTAGTGGTTTTCCCGAGAATGCACTGACATCCACAGCTATAAATGACGAAAATATAGGAATAACCATGGATAGCGACTGCAATTTAGTGCTTCTTGAACATATCGAGCCGGATAGTGTGACGGATATCACAGTTGAGCCGCACAACTATATTTTCGGGTATATGGAAATGGATATTGAGGTTGAAACCCCTGGTGATGCAGCAACAATTACGCTCTATTTGTCGGATCCACTTGCGGAAGATCTTCGATGGTTCAATCATGACCCTGAAATCGGATGGTATGATTTCACTGAACAGGTTACCTTTAATGCTGAAAGAAATCAAGTGACGATAACCCTGATTGACGGTGGAATTGGTGATGACGATGGTGTTGCCGATGGAATCATTACACATACTCCTACGGGTTTTCGTTCTGCTTCAAATACGGGTGAGGGAGGAGAAGGGGAGGAGACTGGCGAGCATGATGAAAGTAAAGGAACAGAAGTTGGACTGGAGGATAATAAGGAGTCAGAAGAAGAGGGAGACGACAGCCTTTTATCACTACAGAAAGATGCTATGCAGATGGCAGCTGGATGCTTTATCGCGACAGCTGCCACGCAATCTCCATTGATGCACACTTCGCCAATGAATAATAATGCAATCCTTGCTAAAATCCGGGGCTGGCTACGAAAGATATTTTAGGCTGGGCTCTCGCGAAGCTCCGCCTCACCCTAATAAGGTTAAAGGTTTTTTCTGCGGGGCTTCGCGATGCTTATTTCCTGGATGCTCGATAAAAAAAGAACGGCTAGTCGAGATGAAATATATGTTCTATATCTGCGGAATATTTACCCTGTTCACTGTATATATATAAAGGAGTCTCAACCTTCAGCCCCGGTTTTGCATTTTTTTTTGCCTCCAATAAAAAAAGATGAGGGGGTTTACTTTTCCGTGATGATATAAAGCGCATTCGCTTTGGCTCCAGTTTGAAGTCCCGCACACTTACTATAAGATCAATTAATCTATCAACAGGGAAAATAGTGAAAAATTTCCCTCCATTATTGAGTAGATAGGAAGCAGCGACAATGAAATCCGGGATGGTTGCTGAAATTTCATGCCTCGCTTGTGCCTTGTCCTTATGAGGATTTATTCTGCCAGTGCCCAATTTATAATAGGGGGGGTTGGTCACCACAACATTAAAATATCCAGGGTTCCATGCCTGTTGTACCTCCTGGATATCATTATTTATAAAAGTGATCGTATGATCACTGAGAGTATTCGCTTCCTTGTTCTGTTTAGCAATATCTATCAATTCGCTCTGTATATCAATCCCAATAATAGTCAAGTACTTACATTTTTTTGTTAAAAGCAGCGGGATAATACCGCATCCTGTCCCAAGATCAATAATTCTTTGGTCTCGTGAACATGTGACAAAATCTGCCAATAGGAAAGAATCAATATTATATTTATATCCCTCCTCCTTTTGATTTATTGTGAGCATACCTCTATTTGAATTTTTCCACAATCTGTGCGATTACATTATTGATATTTATTGTCAATTGCTTAAGACCATTTTCCGCTGCTCTCTTGACGTGCTTTGAAAGATTTAAATTTTTCGGCATAGTAGAGGAGAACTCAATCTGATCTTGTGTTGATTCAACGCGATAGAGTTTATTATGAGCTGCATTAAACAATAGTGCCTCATTTATTATTACCATATTAAAATCCCCGATTTCTTTGAGTGCTTGATGCGAGATGAGCAATCCTGGGGATAAAAAATATGAGAGAGGGATCGTATGCTCAGAATTAACCTGAATAATTCTGCGAAATACACAGAGCAGCGATGTTTTATATTTTAAGGAAAGAGAATTTAATAAACGGCGAGTGACGGTCCCCCTTATCTCCTCATTAAAATAGATCTGATTGACATAGTGATAATCTATCTTCACTAATTTGTCACTGATGAGAGCGTGACTGCTCAACAGGCTATCAAATGAATCGTTATTCCCCACATCTCCGGAAAGTGAATTATTAAATAGGTCATTCCCATTGTGGGAGAAAAAATAATACCCTTTTTGGGGTCGATTCTGATGAATGCTTAGTGAAGCAGGAAAGGCCATTTTATCAGGCGGGAATGGATCCGACTCTTTACTTAAAAATATATCATTGGTATCATCAGCGGTCATTGTGGTTTCAGGCTTTTTTGTACATGAAAATAGTGCGACCATAGAAAATAATATTACTAAAAATAAGGTTTTCTTCATATTCTCCCCCTCATCCGTGTACGCCGGATAATATTGTTATGTAAACCTATAGCGATTCATTCCAGTACATCCGCAAGAACAGCTCCTGTATCAGCGCTTTGTACGAAAGCGCTGTAACGTCCTAGCCATCCATGTTTCACTTTTGGGACAAATGGTTTTTTCTCTTTCATCCTTCTTTCGAATTCATCATCTGATATCTTTAATTCTATTTTTTTTGTGATGGCGTTAATATATATAATATCAGAATCTCGTATTATCCCGATAGGGCCACCAGCGGCAGCTTCGGGGGATATATGACCGATGCACAGCCCCCTTGTGCCACCAGAGAACCTTCCGTCAGTAATAAGAGCTGCTTTTATCCCTGCCCCGCTAATTGCTGCTGTTGGAGAAAGCATCTCCTGCATTCCAGGCCCTCCCTTTGGCCCCTCATATCGAATGACAACTACATCCCCATCCTTAACATGTCCTTTCAGTATACCATCAAGGGCTTCCTCTTGAGATTCATATATTCTGGCCCTTCCCTCATATTCCAACATATCGCGCTCGACACCCGCAACCTTTACCACAGATCCGTTGGGCGCAATATTGCCGAACAAGATAGCGAGGCCTCCTGTGGATGAAAAGGCATTATTTTTCTCACGGATAATCCTATCATCCGGATCTGGAGATCGGCTGATATACTCCTCTAATATCCCTTCAACTGTTTTTACATTTATTTTAAAATAAGGATGCCCGCCTTTTACAAGAGACTTTAATATGGTGCCCATACCTCCGACCTTGTCCACATCTTCAATATGTACATCGGGAAGTGAAGGAGAGACCTTGCATATATTGGGTGTGCTTTCAGCCAACATATTTAAACGGTTAAGATCGTATGAAATCCCTGCCTCGTGAGCAAGGGCAAGGGTATGCAAGACAGTATTCGTGGACCCACCCATGGCCATATCAAGGATGAATGCGTTATCAATAGCCTCAGGAGTCACTATATCCAAAGGCCGAATGTCCTCCTTTATGACATGCGCTAATCTCTCCCCTGCCCTTTTGACAAGTTCTAATCGATCCGGATTGATTTCCCATTCTCCTCTGCTTTTATCTGTATATCGCGCGGCAGGAATGGTTCCATTACCGGGCAATGCGAGCCCAACGATCTCTCCAATACAATTCATTGAATTGGCGGTAAATAATCCCGCGCATGAACCACAGGTAAGACATGCTTCCATAGAGAGTTTATATAAATCCTCATCGCTCATTTTGCCCGCGCTATTTGCACCGATACCCTCAAAAACACTTATAAGATCCTTATTTCCCATTCCAGTCAGCATTGGCCCACCTGACACATACACAGAAGGAAGGTTAAGCCTTACCATCGCATTGTACATTCCGGGGATTATTTTATCGCAGTTTCCTATACCTATCCATCCATCACACGGATGGGCGCCGATAATTGATTCTATCTGATCAGTGATAAGCTCTCTTGAGGGAAGAGAATATTTCATCCCAAAATGTCCCATGGCTATCCCATCACAGATCGCTGCCCCTATATTGGCATACCATACGTTAAAGCCCATGCCTTCCAAATGTTCTTTAAGAAAATACCCAAGCGTATCAAGATGAACATGACCTGGAATGTGTGTGGTGTAAGAATTAATAATTGTGACATAGCGTTTTTTAAGATCCCCCAGCTCTTTTATCGTTCCTGTTGCCTTCATAAGAGCTGCCGCACCCAACATATGCTTTCCTTCAGCAACTATTCTGCTTCCCTTTTTTTGAATATTCTCAAATCCACTGTTAATAACTTCTTTCATAATACTATCTCCTCAATTCTCTAATGAATTAAATTTTTCCTTGGCCTCCTCAAGCCTATACACAATAGGACATGGGGGTAAATTCTGAACAATTATCCCACCATATGATTTTGTTTGCAAACGCCGATCAAGAATCACGAACAATCCTTTATCATTCCGATTTCTTATTAATCTCCCAAGCCCTTGTTTTAGGGAAATAATTGCTGAGGGAAGTTGATATTCATGAAAAGGCTCCTTCCCATGCTCCCTCAGCCGTTCTATTCTGGCGGCAATAATAGGCTCAGTGGGCACGGCAAATGGGATGCGATCAATGATGAGGCAACTTAAGGTCTCTCCGGGTATATCTAAACCCTGCCAGAAGCTCCTTGTTGCAAGCAATACAGAAGATATATCATCACGAAAGCACTCAATGAGACGTAAACCGGACATATCCCCCTGTTTTAATATCCGAAATTTTCTTTGGCCATCCTGAGAAATTCTGCCATGCAAATAGTGGTACACATGAGTAAGATTATGAAAGCTTGTAAATAAAATAAGAGCTCTCCCACGTGTCGCCATAAGGATACGTTCAATCTCGGGGCAAATCTTATCAACAAAGTGCGGATGCTGGGGTAATGGTATCTTCTGGGGAAGATACACCACAGCCTGCTTCTGATACTCAAAAGGGGATTCTAGTATGAGTTCAAGATCAGGCTTTAACCCGAGACGAGAACAAATGTATGCAAAATTTTCATTTGCTGACATGGTGGCAGATGTCAGAACAAAACCCTTTAAACGATTAAAAAGATTTTGTGGAAGCTGATCGGCAACATTAATGGGAGAGGCATTTAAAAATATTCCCCTTCCCCTACGCTCGCCCCAATAACAAAAATCCATATCGCTCGGATCACGAATAAATTCCAATGCATCTTTAATTTCTGCAGTCCGCCGGCAAAAGGCTGCAAATATTCTATTCGAGTTTTGCTTTATGTTCCCAAGTTGGACCTTAAGCTGCGATAAGTCTGTGATTATTGCATCAACGGATTTCTGAAGATGTGCAGAGGAGAAAAGTGTGTTCAATAAGAACTTATCCTCCTTATGAGTTCGAATTATATCAAAGAATTGGTCTTTATGGAGTGAAAGCTCATCCAATGTTTTGCCCATATTCCAATCATCTATTATTTTATCCTCACTCATCTGTCTCTTAATATCGAGGGCTAACTCCTGAAGGCGATAATTGCTCACCATCTGACCAAAATATTCCATGGCGATTTCATCCAAAAGGTGCGCTTCATCGACGATCAAACGATTATACTTGGGAATGGCTTCCCCAAAGGAGAGGGCCCGCAATCTGCAATCAGCCATAAGAAGATGATGATTGACTATAATTATTTGGGCTCTCGCAGCCTGCTGTTTAATTCTCGTCACAAAACACTCGGAATAGTAGGGACATTGAGTAGCGAGGCAAAAATCACTTGTGCTGCAGATTTCTTTCCATAATAGAGAATCCATCGAAATATCAACAAGTTCTATCACCTCTCCTCTTTTTGTTACCTCTATCCACCTTTTAAGGTGTGATATTCTTTTTCTGTCCAGATCATCCCAATGAAGAGCCGGGCGTGCTGAGAATACGTGCCATCTTCGAAGACATACATAATTTTCTCTTCCCTTTAAGGCCATCGCGTGAATAGACTTATCTAATACTCGCTGGAGAAGGGGAATATCTTTATGGATCAATTGGTCTTGAAGATTTTTTGTGCCTGTAGATATTACCGCGCGTTGCGCATACAACACAAGTGGCGCCAGATACGCGAGGGTTTTCCCTGTTCCCGTGCCTGCTTCAATTACTGCACACAGCCGTTCTTTAAAAGCCTTGGCAACCGCTTCCGCTATTTCGACTTGGGCAGGCCGATATTCAAATTGGGCAAAATTATGGGATAAGATGCCATCCGGAAGGAATAGATGGTCAATAGAGCCTTCAATAGGCATACTGTTACCTAATGAAATGTCCGCCTGCTGGTGAAATCATCTTCATCATCGTCATCAAATTCAAATCCCCTTCCATATATCTTATATCTGCTCTTGTTTCGCTTGTCTTTAATTTTTCTCAGTATTGTTGGATAATTAAGATAAAGATATCCTATGAGCATACCCCCCAAATGTGCCACATGAGCGATTCCATCGCTGCTATGAGAGATCGTTGAATAGAATTCGATGAATCCGAAAAGCATGGCAAAATATTTTGCTTTGATGGGGAAAATGATATAGTATATTATTCGTTCCGGATAAGCAAGGGCAAATGCGAGCAAAAGACCATATACGGCCCCTGAGACGCCAATGGTGGGGATTATTGAAGTTGGCCTGGCTAGTGCTGTGCACACTCCCGCGCCAATACCCGTAATGAAAAAGTATTTTAGAAAAAACGGCGTGCCCCAGCTATATTCCAGGTCACTCCCAAACATCCACAAGGCTAGGAAATTGAAAAGAATATGCATGAGCCCGCCATGCAGGAACATGTAAGTAACAAGCCGCCATATTTGAAATCTATACCATACGTAATAAGGCCTGAGACCTCCAATTTGATACACTAGCATGTAATCAATTTTTCGGATCAGCCCCTGGATCAGGAAAATGACCCCCATGATTATCATTAATTTTTTAATCCCCGGACTTAATGTAGGACCGAAGGATACCCCGCTCGATCTATAATAATACGACACGACTCTCCTTTTTTTCTTGAATGCACATAGCAGTTAGAATTATAGTACACAAATCCTGTGAATGCAAATACTGACATTTTAGTAGAGCAAAAACTGCCACCTATCACAGGGCAATCGCATGAAAAATTTCATCCTATGCAATTAACTATACCCAGCAAGTATATAATGCAGCCTTTTAAATTCACCACAGAGAGCACAGAGGACACGGAAATTCACACTCCCTCTGTGATCTCTGTGTCCTCTGTGGTTAAATAATAATCACCTCAAAAATTCTTGTCCATCTTTCTGAGAGCGCGACTGTAAAAAATTTTCAAAACTTATTTCTTCGGTATGGGTAATAAAATCTACCCTTTCAGTGAGAGCGGCATCAGGATACGATGTGTCAGATGTGCGATCATCAGAGCACTGCTCCTTTTTCTCGGTGTGATCCTCCTCACCTGTGGATGGGTGAAAAAGGTTCAGGAGAACAGAATCCTCTGTAGTGGATTTTCTATCTTGTGGCATTTTATATTATCCTTATATGCTAAATCATGGTGAAACATTCATAACTGTTGCTTCAGGCATACAGTAGCTACTTGATAATGGTTGCCCCCCTTTGTATGTCTGAAATTGGGCAAAAATTCTCACATCCCCCCTTATTATTTTGAGAAAAAAGTCAATATAATTCGGTTCATATTCATCTTTATACTGGTGAATAGCATGGTGAATAAAATCAATGAAGTCCTGCTGTAAATTATCTGAAATCACCCCACCACATTCTCTTTTAAGGGATTGATATTCTCTAAAAAGATTACGAATGCGGTTCTCATCCTGATTTACGTTATCTAAATCAAAGCGTATTCTATAGGCTTCTTTCTCATCTCCCACACTCTTGGTGCAGGAAGCAACCGGGAGGCCTCGAGCGGTATTAATTTTTTCTCTCTCAATGTGCTGTATAACCTCATCAGCATTCCGAGGCTCATCGGTATAAGAATAACTCACAAATACAACGCGAAGGACTTCTTCGAGGGTCGTGATTCCTTTCACAGCTTTATAAAAGCCATCTTCACGAAGTGTCACCATATCCGCCGATTTTCTGGAAATGCTACGAATAGAGCCGGATGATCTTTTTTGGAGAATCGCATCGCGTATATCATTATTAAGAATCAGAACTTCATGAATTCCCACCCTTCCCTTAAAACCCGTATTATGGCAGGCATCACACCCTCTCCCTCGATAAAATGAATATTTTGAGATATCGATATTCTTGACGCCAAAACTTGAAAAGATAGCAGGATTTGGCTCATAAGGCTCTCTGCAATGAGGGCATATTCTCCGCACAAGACGCTGAGCAATCACTGAGACGATTGTTGATGAGATTAAAAAAGGATCTATCCCCATATCAATTAAACGAAGCAAAGCGCTGGTTGTATCTTCCGTATGGAATGCACTCAAGGCTTTATGACCTGTTAAAGCCATGTTCACAATCGATTGCGCAGCCTTCGCATCAAGAATTTCTCCCATCATAATGACATCAGGGTCTTGGCGTTTCATGGACATAACAAAATCTGAATACTCCATTTCCTTTTTGGCTGTTAATTGTCCTTGCACAACACCTTCCATTATATATTCTACCGTGTCCTCAACAGTGATAATTTTTTTCTCCATGGAATTCAGATAATTCAATGATGCATAGAGTGTAGTAGTCTTACCGCTTCCTGTTGGGCCACACACCAGAATAATGCCGGTGGGGGTATCGAGTATCTTTGTGAAACGCTTCAAATTCAAGGGAGAAAAACCCAATTCAGAAATATCTATTAATGTGCTTTCTCGTTCTAATATTCTGATAGCAATATTCTCGCCATATATGGAGGGATAGACCGAAACCCGAAGATCAATGTCACTTTTCAAAATCCTTGATTCTATGTGACCTTCCTGGTGCTTATAATGTTCTGTTATATCCATTCCGCTCATTATTTTAATACGTGAGATAATTGATGGAGCCAAATGCCTGGGCAGATCGGTCATATGGTGCAGGACCCCATCAACGCGGATACGTATCCGAATGTTATGGACCTGAAGCTCTATATGAATATCACTTGCCCTTTCGGATATGGCAGAAGAAATGATATAATTTACAATATTAACCGCATCATCCTCATCATCAAGACTTGTCTTATATTCAGTGAATAAAAGCTCACTTTCCGAAGGTTTTTGTTCTTTTGTGTCATTTTGAGCATTATTAAAAAGGATATCAAGAAGACGATTGATGGATGAAGATGTGGCTATAGCAGGCTCAATCCCGGCATTAAAATATTTTTTGAAATCATTTATCACTTCGTCAGATAAGGGATCAGCCATAATTAACGTGACGATATTCTCCTTTGCAAAGGCAGGTAAAGCCATCTGACGCCTTAAAAAAGGCTCATTAAAGCGTAACACAAGCTTCTGGTCGATAATACAGGGATCCGGTGTAATTATCGGAATGCCTAATTGTACACTCAATGAATGCACTAATTGGCTTTCGGTAAGAATTCCTGATTCTATTAATAATTCTCCAATACGTTTTCCGCTTTCCTTTTGCTTTTCCAAAACCTCATCCAACTGCTTACCATTGATAAGCCCCATATTAACAAGGAGCTCGCCAATATATATTTGTTTACGGTATTTGCGCAAGAGCTTGGATAATTCAATCCTTGAGATGTGGCCAAGATTAACACAAATGATTCCAAGGGGCTTATACTCTTTAGATTCTTTTTGTACGCGGAGGGCTTCTTGAAGCTCTTCTTCATTAATATAGCCTTTGCTTACAAGAATTTCTCCCAGACGATACTTTAGGTTGAGACTATTCTCTTTATTTCTATCATTATTCTGCATGGCTGACCTCTAAACTTAAAACCTTATCCTGTGCTCTATCTATTCTATCGAATGCCGAGGATGCATAATGGGGGTGCCCGATTGATTTCTGAACTTCAAGGGCCCTATTAAGCTCCTCCTTTGTAATATAGCCATTTTCAATCAACAGTTCTCCAAGATTAAATTTATTATTTCTCTTATTCATTTTGGCTCACCTCCTCGCTCAAAAACTGGTCCTCCGTTACTATAGGATTCTCTAAAAATTCATCAATGGAAGGTTCCTCATACTGAGTGTGTTCGATAAAATATTCATCATCATCATCGTCATCATCATTAATGGAGAATTCATCATCCAGGGACTCGTCAACAGGTAGTTCTTCTTGAGAGAGCTCTTGTAGAGTGGATTCTGATATATTATGCGCGTGAGGCACTTCCATATATAAGGACTCTTCAACTGGGGCCACGTCATCAACAGGTAGTTCTTCGTGAGAGGGCTCTTGTAGAGTGGATTCTGATACATTATGCGCGTGAGGCACTTCCATATATAAGGACTCTTCAACTGGGGTCACGTCGTCAACAGGTAGTTCTTCGTGAGAGGGCTCTTGTAGAGTGGATTCTGATACATTATGCGCGTGAGGCACTTTTATGTGAGAGGTGTCTAATTGAGAGCACGCAGCCTGTAAAAAGCCTTCTGCATCTGAGGCATGCGAGGCATTATACTGATAAAAGCATTCTCGAATTTGAAGGGGCACAGCGCTCGGAGAAAGTGCTTCGAGGGATAATTTTACCTGTGTATACACGCTTTGTGCCTCCTTTTCTTCTGCCTGCGGGAACACAATGATAAATCTGTTCTCATCAATCTGTGCAACAATATCAATCTTTCGCAGAGTATAAAGAATTGATGTGCACATGTTTCGGTGCACACGAAATTTCTCGCTCGTACCCAGCGTTGCCACTATGTCCGAATAATTGGCAACATCTATCACAGCTAATGTCAGGGCTGTGTTATGCGTGCGTGCCTGCTCCATATTCCGGCCCAAAAGGCTCAGAAAAAAAGAGTATTGAGAACCTACAGACTTTCCCGCGTCAATAATGGAACAAGGTATGGATTTTTCAAATATTATTTTCTCCTCCACGGTTTCCATTATTTTACGGAGAAAAAGCTCGAAAATGCCCACTTCCTCTTTTGGAAAATTCTCCATATGTAATCCCTCAAAGGCTATATAAGAGCACATAGTGCGCACATTCTCCCCTGAGAAGACCGAAATGTCCTGATCACCAGTTTCACCGCCTTTATACTTCATATCTGATGAGGGTGAATTAAGCAGAGTCACTCTCATATCATCAATGGATAGATAAAGCCGCCTCTCTTTATTTATATGAGTAATTAATGCTTCGTATAAGGTATCAAGTTGTCGCTGTTTGACCTCTTGATTGAGAAAAACCATGCACTCGCACAAAGTCTCGGTGTAAAGAAAAAATGCTGCTGATTGAAATGGAAATAAAGAGCCTACTATTGACATCATCACACTGATAAGATCGGGCAGTGGTGTCACTTGACGATTCATAGCGCTTAAATCATTAAACAATTTTTGCTGAAACAGGTCTCTATCAAGAAGATCGTTCACTATTTTTAAAATATCGATATCACTTGTATGCGGTCCTATTATTGATGACGTAAAAAAAGATTTTCTCACCCTTTTCTTGGCCAAGATTTCCTTGATTATCTCTTTCAACTTTTGGATATTAACAGGCATTGATAGGCAATAATCTGCGCCGCAGGAAGCCCCCCAAAATCTATCCATTTTAAGTTGGGAGGTGCAAAAAAGGATCAATGGAATATCCAAGAGAAGCTTCGATTTAAGAAGTCGAGAAAACTGATATCCATTAATATAAGGAAGCGTATCATCAATGAATACGAGCTCAGGATATAATGTAACGACATCCTTTATAGCCTGGGGCCCGCTTCTTACTTCATGAATATTCAAATTCATTTCCTGGAGAATGCTTTTAAGGCTTGAGCGGGCATAATCCTCGCCAATGGCCAACACAATCCTATTATTCATTATCACTACCTCCCATCCTTAACCTTAATCTTAAGAACCATACACGTAGTTGTTTTTTTCATAGCAATTCACAGATTTAAAGAATTCAGACTACAAGAGCTACGTTTTTATTATCGGTAAGGAAGAATGAAAAATATGGATAAATTTTTATTGTGAGTGCGTTTTAGGAATAGGTGGCCTCGCCTGCCTTGAAAAGAGCATATTTCACGAGCGGGGGGGCGATCAATTCATTTATCACGACAGATCCCAACACTCCATTTACCATCACATCAGAAAAACTTGCAAATGTGGGATTTTGGGAAGCCAAGATTATTAATCCCAGCGTAACACCTGCCTTTGGCAGCAAACCGAAGCCGAGATATTTTTGCACTTTCTCAGGAGCACCCGATATGGAAGCACCTATTCTTGATCCGACAAGTTTACCGCTAAATCTTCCTATAATTATTAATAGGGCCAAAGACCAGGCAAGCTTCATCACTGATAAGTCAAGATGAGCACCTGCTAATGTAAAAAAGGCAGCGAAAATTACATCTTCAATATCATCAATCACAACGAATACCTCTCTATTATACTCTTTTCTGTTTGCAATATATATTCCCATAACCATATTCACTAATAGAGAAGATAAAGCGAGCATACTTGCGACACCTATAGAGAGCATAATCATACCGAACACGACAGATAAGAGAGCTTGCTTACTTTTGGGCAATCGGCTCATTCCCCGCAATCCGACACCAAATAGTAAGCCCACTCCAATGGAGCCCACTATCTCTACCAATGGCTGTTTGATCATCTGATAATAGGAAAGTCCGGCAAGTCCATTCACACATGCCTCTGCAATGCTCAATGCAATCGCCGCACAAATAATTGCATAGGCATCATCCAATATCACCACTCCAAGCAAAGTAGTGGTTAACGGGCCTTTTGCCTTGTATTCCCGGATTATAGCCAAGGTAGCCGCGGGAGCAGTAGCAAGGGACACGGCACCGAGAATTAAGCCCATTGGCAAATATGTGCGCATAAAGACAGGATTTTTAATATTTAAGCTAATAAAAAAAGGACCCATGAGCACTAATATGATAGTTACAAAAATCCAGGCCCCGAGCGCCTCGAACAGGGAGATCCAGGCAATATCTTTTCTCACTCTTTTAAGCGATGAGGCACTTAAGCTTCCACCAACCAAATAAGCAATAATGCCTAAGGTGATATCCGTAATTATATTGAGTCCTCCATGTATTAATTCCTGAGGTATGATATTGAGGAAAGATGTGCCTAACAGCATACCGATCACTATGTATCCGCTTATTCTTGGAAATTTAACTTTTCTTGCAGCCATGCCGCCAAAATAGCCGATAATTATGAGCAGTCCTACGGCTAATAAGGGATTAATCCGTAAATTTAGATGCATCAGTCCTATTCCTTTATTATTCCGCTTTGACGGAAAAGAGCTACTAAGATACTAAACATGCCTATCATTCCCACAAGCTTCTGCTCATGGTTGACAACCGGCAGCCTGTCCAAAGAATGTGTTTGCATTATATTATATGCCTTCTCCAAGGGTTCATCTTGATTGATGTTGTAAATTTTTGTTTCCATAATATCATCTACGACAATCAGAATTGCCATTTCAGGCGTAATGTCCAACTCAAATATGTCAACCTCTTCCCTTTCCAAGAAAGGAATAAAATTGATGCCATTTACCTCATACGGTTGAAATACGTTTATCAGGTTATTAAAAGACACGGTGCCTATAAGCCGACCATCATCCTCGACAACGGGAACAAGAGGAAAAGTAAAAAAATTCTTTAATCGGCGCACTATCTCTTTTAATGTTGTCGAACGTTTTACAGTGACTATATTTTTTATCATTATCTCTTTTACTACCATATTGTTCTCCTTTTGTCCGGCTTATATTTTGTCTTTTACAAATCTCCGGTGCATAAAACTTCTTTTAAGCTTAATAGCTTTATGAGGACAAAATTCATGGCAACACAAGCATGCTATGCATTGATTATTATCAATAACAAAAAAATTGTCAACTTTTCTAATGGCGCTCACAGGACAACTCTTAGCACAAAGCTGACACATGCAACATTGAGTCTTATCAATCATCACTTTTACCTTTATTAAAGAGGTGAGCCAGGAAATAACAAAGCCCGGAAGCCAGTGTACCGGACTTGTTTTCGGCAATTTCAACTCCTCTCCCCTCATACTGTTCCTGTCTTTTCCTACGATATCTATGTCTTCAAGATTTCCTGTGCCAAGATTTTTCTGGGTGGCGATCCGCGTGGTATGAATTCTGAAAGGCTCTATGTTGATCAATTTGGCTGTCACGGCGTCCAAGGCCACCGTATCATTACTTGCCAGGATATACCCTAATTTCCTTGGCTGTCCCCCTGTTCCTGGCCCATCACCTTCCAATGCCACTATTGCATCCATAATAGACAGATGCGGTTTTATTACTGAAAATAATTCAACTATGGCTTCAGCCAGATCATAAGGATGAGGACAACGCTTGTGAAACTCAATTTTCAGCAGGCCGGGTACTACACCCAACAGGTTTTTTACAGCGCCCGAGAAGAGCAATAGACTATGGGTCTTACATTTTGGGACAGAAATAATCTTATCCGCTTCAACTATAGGACGTGCTATATAAAATGAGGTAAAAAACTTACCATCTGGATTAGTAATCTCCACGGGTGGATCAGCCTCAAAATTCACAAGCTCAACCCCCATCCTGCGCGCAATATCTGACATTCCCGTTACCTGCCAGGTTCTTTCAATATTTAAAAAAGCCCCGCCGGGACTATCCCCGATCAAAGGGATTGCACCCATCTCTTTCACTAAGCCGATGAGTGATTTCACAAGAGAAGGATGCGTGGTAATTGCCGCGTCTGATGGTGTGGCTTGAAGTAAATTTACTTTTATTATTACTTTATCCCCCCTTTTTATAAATCTCTCTATACCCCCAATAAGCGCCACAGCATCATCTATTGCCTTATCGACTTTCTCCTCTTTATATTCATCGCATTGTACGAGTGAGACTTTCGCTTTCATGAAAATAATATTAAACTGCACCATCTCTATTGTCAAACGAGCACTTTTTTTATTTTTTTCCATTTTTTTCCAATGTTTAATCGGAGAAATACCGTTAAAGAAAATACTGAAAGAAATTTTATAATGTATCTTGATATTATTAGCGAATAGTGCTAAGATATAAATTGTTGGTGTTTAGCAAGGTTTTTGGCAGTCGTTTAATACGTAGTACAGAATGTATGCACGCCAGTAAGTTTTTACAGTGCTGTAGTTTTGTAGGTCAGTTTTAACGCTCTGCCCAAATGAAACTCGGAAAGGAAGGAGGTGAATATTCATGGCAGAGCGTGAGACAGGTAAAGTAAAATGGTTTAAAGCTGAGAAAGGGTACGGCTTTATTACCCGTGAGAAGGGAAGCGATGTATTTGTTCATTACAGCGCCATTAACGGGGACGGATACAGGACATTAGAAGAAGATCAGCGTGTAGAATTTACCGTCATACAAGGAGCAAAAGGTCTCCAAGCACAAGATGTAGTTGTTATTTAAACCATGATCTCAAAAGCGCGGCAGAACGTATGCGTATGCCGCGCTTTTTTTTAACTATAATCTCTCCTGAATATAATGATGTAATCTTTTCTGATCCTCTGAGGAAAGATCAACAAATTGCAGCCCAATGTTATATTTTCCACTCTCCTCTATTTTATTGCACCGGACTACTTGAGCAATGCCTTCCATAGTGCAGTCGGGCAAGTGGATGACTAATTCGATTAACTTATTAAAGGGGAACAGCCTGTCCGAAGAGAATAAAATACCTCCCTGGCTAATATTGTGGATTCTCCCCTTTTTTGTCTTTTTCTCCATTACCTTTCCTTCTGCATCGATAAAATACTCTATAGCCAGATCAACATTTATCCGCTTATGCATTCTCATCTCAGTCTGATAGACACGTTTTTTAATAAAAAGGTCAACAAGATGTGGATCAAAAGCTGTTCCCTTGCCCTTTTCAAGAATATCCAATGCCTCTTCTTTCGAAAGGGCTTTCCTATATGGGCGATCACTCGCGGTCAACGATTCGTATACATCAATAATAGAAAGCATCTTGGCAAATTTATGTATCTGGTTATCTGTCAATCCTGCGGGATACCCTTTCCCATTAATTTGCTCATGATGTGAACAGGCAATCTGCGGTATATCTTTCAAATCTTCAGGGAAATCAATTGCATTGAGAATATTTCGTGTATAAGAGACATGGTCCTTTATGCATTTATATTCCTCGGGAGTAAGCCGCCCGGGTTTATCAATAATAGCATCTTTTATTCCAATCTTGCCCACGTCATGAAGAAGAGCTGCATAGTAAAGAGTTTTTATCTCTGTTTCATTTAAGCCAAGGGCAATGGCAAAATTTACAGCATATGCCGCCACCCTGCGGGAATGACCGGCGGTGAACTCAGAGCGCGCATCGATTGCCTCGCTGAAAGAACGAACAACGTTTTCTATAAATTTCTCTCTCTCAGTATTCCTTTCAACATCCCGAACAGCCGTGCCTGCTAAGGAAGCAAAGGCCATTAATAAGGCACCATCGTAATCATCAAAAGTTCCCTCTCTTTTATTAATAGCTTCTATTACTCCTATTAATTCAGATCCCCTGGCGAGCATCGGCACGGCAAGGATACTTTTTGTCTGATATCCAGTCTTTATATCCCATGAGGCATCAAAAAGAGGGCAATGAGTTACATCATTCACGATCATGATCTCTTTTGTGGCTGCCACCTGCCCTGCAATACCCTGAGCAAATGGTAATCGAATTTGTTCTACTTCCAGGTCCGCGCTTAGCCAACTCCATAATTCCTGTTTTTTTTTATCATATACAAAGATTGTGCATCGCTCCGCATGAATTATATCTTTGGTTTGATCATGAATACAGCTTAACAACGGCAAAAGGTCCTTTTCTTCAATCATGGCCTTAATAAGACCGAATACTGTCTTCAACGTATATTTCTCAGCATAACCACTTTTTCCCATCTCTCTTACATCCTTATAATTGTTAACAAACCTGATTTCTTCCTTATCGTCCAAAAAAGAAAAAGCATTCTGGAAAAAAATATCATAAATCATAGAATATTCGCGGTGGAGAAATTCTGGTTAATGAAAGATTAATATCAAAAACAGAGCTTTATAAGGTATTAAAATATCAAAGACAATTTAAACCCTATAAACCTAATTAATCATATCTTTTCTAAGGGCTTTTATCATCCAGTTTTTTTACAACCCCGCCCCGCCTCAGATAATTACGATATTCTTTTTCATGATATTTGAGAATATTGTTCAAATAACTCTTATTTTTCTCAATATATTCTTGATATAAATCTTTGTCTATATCCCAACGTTCCTTAAAATGTAGCAGCATATATCTATTCACACCACCAAGTTCCTCTTGCAGCCTCTTTTGCGCAACATCATAAAAGCGAGGGGTTTTTTTCAGCAGGTCCAGTTCGTCTGAATAAAATCCAAACTTACCCTCCCTAAATTCATAAAACAAAAAAAGAAGCTTTTCCAGATATGCCCGATCCGCCACCTCACCTAAGATATCAGCAGTTCCGATCATTTGTCCTAAAAGCTTTATTTCCTCTGATTTGAATTGGATGTGGCTCATGTTCACATTAATATCTGTGCAGGAGACTATATCACGACAGGTGAAGAAATCATCACGTGTCAAGCCATGTTCTTTGAAATAGTGATCCATAAACTCAATTCCTCGTTGTATATGAACGAGCGTATACTTTGCTCCGGTTCCCCATATATCATTTGATGTTTGTATGTATCCGATATCGTGAAATAAAACGCTGATTAATCCTAGAGTGACATTCCATTGGCTCAGGCTCTCCCCACTTAACACAGCTCCATGGATCAGCCGTATCATCGCAAGAATCGTATCAGTAGTGTGCTTTAAATTATGATATTCTGTGGTGCATTCCCGATATCCCGGATATTTCCCCTGAAAAATTCTCACAACATCCTGAAAGATATTATAGATTGGCTCAAAATCAAATTCTTGGAATGCCATATATATAATATGTCTTACTTCATTAAGCACATTGTGAGGCTCTGCTGTGTTAATAAGTTCTGATATTTGAATGTCCATAATTTTATTCTCGTTCATACTATATATATCGAAAATTCTTCTATAAAAATTTCCAATTATTTTTATCATTAGTATACGAGCTTATTAAATTACTTTCCATAAGGCACTTTTAAGCAGCAATTCTAATTTTGACGGTTGTGTATGTGCACAAAATTAGAATTGCTGACTTTTATGAGAGAGGAAATCAAGAATTCTGAAATTAAAATTGCTGGTTATTACACGAAGTCTCAATGGAGAATGAATTCGTACACACATTATACGGAAGTGGTGGACCAGGTTCGCGCCCCTTTTTCACCATCGGCATTGGCCCAACTGCTGGATTGTAAAATGTCTTGCGCAGTGGGGGATCGAAAAGATTCTTCGGGGAGGCTTTTTTCGATTCAGCTCGTTCAGATATGAACCTGCAAAAGAGCTTGGAACGTATTTTTTGATCTTCAGTAGGTTCACCAAAAAAACGCTTGAATCGTTCATCAGTCCTCATCACCCTCTCCCATACCGCTTCACTCGGCGCAAACATAGCGCACACTTCCAATATGGGGTAGTCTTCCATACATCGCTCCGCAAAAAATGAGGCTTTTTCGTCCCTGAGCAGAGGGCGATGAGAGGAGCGGCACATTTCATATCCATTCAGATTAATCTCAATCCTTCGAAAAATACTCGGACCGTTGGATTCAAATAATTTCTTATATGCCAAATCAACATAATCGATAAGATCGTTTAGTCCAAAATTTCTCGGGAAAAACGTGGCAACATCCCCATGCTGCAAATCCTTATATGTTAATGTAGGGTTAATGCGGCCTGCCTCTTTCATTCTTTGATAGAGTTTAGTCCCAGGGCATGCGTTAAGAGGTTCTATTTGATAAAATAATGGCTTAAGATCTATAAAAGAGTCAATATCATCCATAATATTATGGGGTGTATGAAAATCCCATCCTAATGACATGGATGCGGTACAGGCAATTCCAAAGGTTTCAAGGTCCCGGAAAATAGATTGTAGATCATCACATGCGCGTTTCCTCAATCTGTATTCCGATGTGATTACCTCATTAAAGTTAGATTCAACTCCAATCCATATATGTTCAATCCCTAATTCCAGCAATTCTTCCATTGTATATTTAGAGAGTGATCGCGCATCTGCATAGCAAAAATAGCTTAGATTCCGTAAACCAAATTCCTTATCCTTTTGGATCAATCTGCCCAATTGATGGACGAACTTTATGTCTTGTAAAAAATTATCATGCTGAATATAGGCACAACAGGGTTGATTTCCACTTCGCCGGCGGGTATATTTGAGAGCCTTAAAGGTTTCTTCGACAGTAGCAACCTTAATCTCTTTTCTTTTAAACATGGCAGAATTTTGGCAAAATTCACATCCATTACGACAGCCTAGTCCGACAAGAATTGGTATATAACTAAATTTATTTATGTCCATTGGTGCTCCAGGAATAAAGCTTCTGCTCCAAGGAAGATACATTTGAGTAATTGGCCGGTTAATTGGCTCATCTTTTAGTAAAGTCCTCATGAAATGCACACCTTCCTCCTTACAAATATAATCAACTTCTC
This sequence comes from bacterium, assembly GCA_049472395.1. Taxonomy (GTDB): domain Bacteria; phylum SZUA-182; class SZUA-182; order DTGQ01; family JBLIRR01; genus JBLIRR01. The sequence continues at coordinate 38,887 of JBLIRR010000027.1, forward strand.
TTAAAATCAATTGGGCATCCGCCGTAGTTTCCGCGGGTGGCGGATCATAGAGACTCAGTATGCCATATCCGCCTATAATAATCTTGGTCTGAGGAGCAATTGTCCTGGCGAGGCGTACCATATGTGCGACCTTATTGATTGTATGAGATATAATCTGAATTCCTAAAAAGTCATAGTTATTTTTAAGTTCTTTCGTGAAGTCATCCAGGTAAGGATATTCCATGACGGTCGTGTGAGCTTTTATATTTTCAGCTATGAGGTATAAGGCATAACAATGGGTATGCCCATTCAGTGTGAAAGGCCCTTGATCCCGTGTGAGCACGGATTCATATATATCAAGATGATTCCTTTGGCCCTTATCTAAATCATATGGTCCATAAGGATGAGTGAGTAAAATTCGTTTCATCAAATAATCTCCTGAATAAAAAGAAATCTCATATATTTAATAAATATTTAATAATTATCAAAATGTATAAGATAGATTTATCCTTAAACTTTGATGGCTGCAAAATCTATACCCACGAGGCCTTAAAATGAATTCTCCCCGCAGCACAATGCGGGATATCTCAATGGTATGTACCTAAAATTAGAAATGCTGACTTTTTTCTTATTCTATTCTGTAAGATTATCCTTACATGGGCGGTGACAATTCATACACTTCTTTTTTTAATCAGCTCGGCACGCTGCGCCTCACACCGGTAAGGCAAAAGGCACTACAAATTTTCAACAGCAAGTGCAGCAAGTTCGGAGCGTTCACTCTTTGCCAGAAAAATATGCCCTACTATCGGTTGTCCCTTAAGCCTTTCTACGGTATAAGAGAGACCATTTGAATTAGCGTCCAGATAAGGATTGTCAATTTGTTCCGGATCGCCTGTCATTACAATCTTTGTTCCTTCCCCTGCTCTTGAAATAATAGTCTTAATCTCATGTGGGGTAAGGTTTTGTGCTTCATCCACAATTAAGAATTGATGGGGTATACTTCTTCCTCGAATATAGGTTAGGGCTTCCACCTGGATCAGGTCCGATTTTATAAGGTTTTCCAATGTCAGATCACTGGCAGAAAGATCACTCTTCCTATGCGACTGGACTCTTTTTAAGAGAGCGCTTTTTAAAATAAAATCCAAATTATCGAATATAGGTTGCATCCAATAATTTAGTTTCTGATCCTTGCTGCCCGGCAAATATCCAATATCCTTTCCCAATGGGATCACGGGACGGGCCACTAAAACCCTCTCATACACAGCATGTTTTTCTAATACCTTGGCCAAAGCATTGGCAATGGCAATCAATGTCTTTCCGGTGCCTGCTTGTCCCACAAGGGTTACGAGTTTGACTTTGTCATCCAAGAGAAGATCGAAAGCGAATTTTTGCTCTATATTCAAAGGATGAATTCCCATTGACTCGTATTCCTGCTTCATGGGAATAAGGGATTGCTCTTGAGAATCGAATTTGCAGATTGCTGAAGACTTCGGATCTTCTTCTGCTTTGACGAGGGCATGCTCATTCTCAAAAAAAGTATATCCTTTTATCTCCAGTTTTCCTTTTAAATAAAGCTCATTGACCTCTTCTTTTTTGATTATTATCTCCTTCCACCCTTTGTAGAGAGATGAATATTCTACCTTTTCCTTTTCATAGTCACGTGCTTTTATGCCTAAGGCTTCTGCTTTGATTCGTGCATTGACATCTTTGGAAATAAAAAAAACAGTCTCACCTTTTTGGAGAAGCTCCATGGCAACCCCAATTATCTTATTATCATTTACCCTTCCATTCATATCAGGAAGGGCCGGATCCTTTGGCCCAAACGAAATCCTTAACGTACTGTTATTTTTCATGCGCGCGCCCTTTTTAAGAGCGCCCTTTTTTATAAGGGAATCTATCTCTCTTAATACCTGTCGGGCATGCATTCCTTTTTTATCTGAACTGCCTTTAAAATGGTCAAGTTCTTCGATCACTGTAATGGGAATAATGACATTATTATCAGAAAATGAATAAATTGATTGTGGATTATGAATCAACACATTAGTATCGAGAACAAAATTTTTTTCCATTGATTAATTCCTCTCTTGATGGATTACCTGCTCTGCATAATTATTGCAAAAAAATATCAAAATGTCATGTACACACTCCTTACTCTTACTTATCGGAAAATTGGACTCCTTGTGAGGGAAAAGCTCCATTAAATCAGAGAATATTATACCTTGACTTAAATTAAAACATTAACAATGTCTAGCTTGGCATTAAAAATGCTCACCTTAATTCTAAACACAGTGAACCAGGTAATACTTATATTAGGATACATCATGAGAGTGTATTATCAGTGTCATTATTTACGAACGTATATGTTTATTTCCACAATTTTCTTGACATGCCTTCTCTATATTTCACTCCACGCTCCCAATGCACCTGCCTTGCTCAATTTTTTCTCCAGTTATCAATCGACAATTCCCTGGAATCCTCCAGCTTCCTATATTACTCCATCAGTGCAGTTTACGGTCTCTCCCCCTTCTCTTTTCATACCCCAATCTTCTATAGCCCTGCCACAATTGGGATATACCAGGTTTGCTGCCTCAAATCTTTATTACGCGCCTGCCCCTTTTTCTCTTGTACCACCCATTCAATTAATCCCAACCATTAATGGCGATTTATTAAGTCTTTTCAGGGCTGAAGTAATAATTCCTCCACTTGATGCGATTCCTGAATACACCTATGTGGTCATTACCACATATCCTCATGATCCGACCGCATTTACCCAGGGATTAGTATTTGACAATGGCTTCTTATATGAGGGGACCGGGCTTTATGGGAGCTCCTCCTTGCGGAAAGTAGACCTGGAAACGGCTACTGTCCTGCAAATTCTTGAGCTCGCCCCCGAATATTTTGGCGAAGGTATCACCATACTGGGGAACAGAATCATCCAGTTGACATGGTTGAGCAATATTGGATTTGTCTATGATAAACTCACCTTTGAGTTACTCCAAGAATTTACCTATCCAACCGAGGGGTGGGGCATTACTCATGACGGGCAAAACCTGATTATGAGTGATGGCACCTCCCTGTTACATTTCTTAGATCCCATAACCTTCGAGGAGATTAGACAAATTGAGGTTTTTGATGCAGCCGGCCCGGTCACCATGCTCAATGAATTGGAATACATTCAAGGTGAGATTTATGCGAATGTGTGGCTCACAGACCGTATTGCTCGGATTTCCCCCCTTACGGGCCAGGTGGTTGGCTGGATAGATCTCACAGGGCTTTTAAGCCCTGCTGACATTGTTTTCCCCGTCAATGTTCTTAATGGCATTGCCTATGATGCCTTAAATGATAGGCTTTTTGTGACAGGCAAATTTTGGCCAAAACTCTTCGAGATTGAACTCCTCCTGCTCTAATAATTCTTTTTATTTTATTTAAAGCCTAATATAGTGGACTGATTCTGCCTCATACGAAAGGAAATAAATTGGGCAGGATCATCAATCTGTAAATAAATATTATTGTTCAACAGGTAGTTAAACCGTTTCCCCGGTTTCTGGCCATATGAATGTGACGGATAAATAAATGTATCTGAATGAATACGCGATTTTAATTTTTGAAGGGAATAATACATCTCAGTCGGATCTGCGCCTTTGCCGAAACAAATTCCACACCCTTCTATAAATAGAGTATCACCCGTAAAAAGGTTCTCTTCTATTAAATAACACATGCTCCCCCGGGTATGGCCGGGTGTTGTAATGGGAATAACCTGTGAGTGCCCGCAAGAAATGTGTGTAGATTCATCAATCCCACGCAGATGGTGACATGTAAAACCATAAAAACTAATTTCTATTTTATTCATCAAAACCTGACTGTTATATTTTACAGCCAAAACATGTGCAAGATTTACATGATCAATGTGATGATGCGTTAAAAGAATTGCGGAAAGAGTGAAAGCATTGTTCACAAGATATGATTCAATTTTGTCCAAATCCCACGCAGGATCAACAAGTATTCCCTTGTGTGAATCCTTGTCAACAACTAAATAACAAAAATTCTTGAAGAAATCTTTGGATGTTTTTATAATATGAACAATAACTGCCATGGGTTGCTATTTCAGGTCATTCACAGTGATATTAAGCTTAACACAATCAGTATAATGCGATAAAAAAAAACATAGCCCCTCCGGAAGGCACCCTATAATGATATCATATGATTTGTTTTTTCAATTCTTTAATTTGTATACTAAATTCCGTCTTTTTCGGGGCAATGAGAGAACAGGCGGTTTTCCCTATTACAAAAGAGAAGGCTTTATATTGTGCAAAATTTCTAAATGTCCATATAAAATACTCCGAATGAGATTCAACACTCTGAACCTCAAAAATGCTAAAAGGCGACATAAATCCACATTTTAATACCTTGGATAAGCCCTCTTTCACTGTCCATAGTATAGTAAGCTTTGTAATATCAGCTATCGCTAATGATTCGATCAATTTTAGCTCATTCGCTGCGCACTGCGTCTGGATGACCTTCTTTTTCTCAGGATCTATCTTTTCAAGATCAATAGCCATAGGATGCTCTTCCGGGAAGGCGATTGCACCTGCCCATTCATCGGAGTGCGAGATACTTATTTGAATATTGTGCATTGAAGGATACTCAACAATTGGCTGTTCAAATACACCGCGATGTATCTTAATTTTGCTCAAATCAGGTTCATTCAAATAGGCAGAAAGAGCCCTCTTCGAGCAATACCTCCCTTGAAGATAACTCTTTTGCCTACGTTCAAAGGACAAGGAATTAAAATAAGTCAGTTCAGAAGGATGTAAAAACACACTTTTTTCTTCCTTGAGTTTCTCGAAAGAATTTATTGTAAAGCAAAGATACGCTTTCAAAAGAAAGGATGGTCTCTTTAAATGAAGCATTTCAAGATACGTCATTCTCAATTTCCCTAATTTAAGTATATAATTTCCAGCACCGGTATTATTATATTCTTTTTACTTTAATTGAGCAATAACCATACCATCGGACCGGAAATTCTTCAGTAATTCTTATTTTGATCGTCTCAATGAGCTGCGCTCTTATGAATCGCAGTGTAAAAGAAGGTTTACAACATGTGCAATATTCTACACATGAATTCCATTTCTCCCTATGATATTCATACCCGAGAAATACTGAAAAAAAAGAGGAAAGAGTAAAGGGGGAATTGGTATTAAATATGCATTCATCTGGTATAGATATTTTATCTTTATCATATATCCGCAAAATTATTATACAAACAAAAACAATATTTTAATAGAATTAATTTTATTGAAAGGATGGGGGCAATGGATAGTTATAAAAATGCGGCACCTGTATATTCAGACTGCTATTCTCTTGAGAAGAGAGAGCAGATATTCATCCGGCAAGTGGAGAATCAAGAAGATTTAATCAAGGCATTAAATATTCGTTGGAGAGGATATGTAAAATATTTTATGAATAAAGAGGACCTAGTAGATCAATATGATTTTGCCCCAAATGTCACCCTCTTTCTTGCTGAAGATGAACACCACAAGGCGGTTGGAACGCTAAGAATACTTGATCGGGAATATGGGAATATAGAGCTTGATGAGTATATTGATGTAGAGCGCATACTCCCTAATAATGTGTCGCGATGTGCTGAGGTGACCCGCTTCTCGATCCCCGCCCATCCTCAGGCAAAATTAATAAAATTGATGCTTTGGAAAGCTTTTCTCCTCTATTGCATGAGGAATAGAATCAATAACATACTTATCTCCGGCAGGCCAGTGGTAAGACGTGCTTACAAATCCTTATTATTTGATGAGGTAGGAACTCATGGTACATACTATCATCCTCGGCTGGGTAATTTAGAACATAGATGTTTTATATGCAATATTATTAAAAAGAAACATCTATTAAGCGCGACTAATCCCTCGTTGTATGACTTTTTCTTTGTCAAATATCATGCTACTATAGACAAAAACTGCTATAGAACCTTTGTGCCTAAAAACCTCATTTTCCGTATACGTCTGCCATATAAGAATACGAATCAGATGCTCTGTAGCGAGACAATGTAGCATTTCACGAAAGTACTAACTCGTCGCTCCCTCCTTGAAAAAAGGGCCCACTTTTGTTACACTCTTAGCGAGCGAGAACTGTTCAATGGCTCTCGGAGATGTATGATGGAATCAAAGAAATTAAAAGCGAGGTTGGAATTAGAAGATGGCTCTGTATATACAGGGTATTCTTTTGGAGCTCCGCAATCCGTTGCGGGTGAGGTGGTATTTAATACCAGCATGGTCGGCTATGCCGAGAGCCTGACTGATCCCTCCTATCATGGTCAAATCCTCATATTTACCTATCCTTTGATCGGAAATTATGGTGTGCCTGGAAAAAGGGTGATCGACAAACTGGATGAGTGGTTTGAATCGGATCGAATTCAGATTAAGGGATTGATTATTCATGAATACTCATTTGATTTTAGCCATTGGAGCGCTCAAAAAAGCCTGGGTGAATGGCTCAAAGAGCATAATGTGCCCGGACTTTACAATATAGATACACGTATGCTTACAAAATGCTTGCGGGATGAGGGCACTATGCTTGGAAGGATCCGCTTTTTTCATGAGGAAATAAATTTCTATGACCCGAATAAAAGCAATCTGGTTGAAGAAGTAAGCATTAAAGAACCCATTGAATATGGACATGGAGATAAAACGATCATTGTGGTGGATTGCGGATGTAAGGAAAATATAATCCGCAGCTTACTCAGCCTTGATTTACATGTTCGACGTGTTCCATGGGATTATGATTTTACCAATGAGCACTGCCATGGCCTGATTCTCTCAAATGGGCCCGGCGACCCCAAGAAATGTGAAAAAACGATAGAACATGTACGTCGGGTTATGGAGCGGCAATTGCCCATATTCGGTATATGTTTGGGAAATCAAATTCTAGCGCTCGCCGCGGGAGCAGATACGTATAAATTAAAATTCGGGCATAGAAGTCAAAATCAACCTTGCATAGAAGTGGGTACTAAGCGCTGTTACATCAACTCACAAAATCATGGCTATGCGGTCGATGGCCGAACATTGCCGGAAGGATGGGAGCCATGGTTTATAAATGCCAACGATGGGACTAATGAAGGTATTCGTCATGTATTAAAACCTTTTATGAGCGTCCAGTTCCATCCTGAAGCAGCGCCAGGTCCTGTCGATACACGGATACTTTTCGAGGACTTCAAGAGAATGCTTTCATGATCGAGATGCCAAAAAAAGTATTGATTCTTGGAAGCTCAGCCCTTAAGATAGGAGAGGCGGGAGAATTTGATTACTCCGGGAGTCAGGCTATTAAAGCCTTAAAAGACGAAGGAGTTATGACAATACTCGTCAATCCTAATATTGCCACCTGTCAAACCTCGCATCATCTTGCCGATCAGATATACTTTCTGCCTGTGACTCCCTATTTTGTCGAACAGATAATAAAAAAAGAAAAACCGGATGGTATCCTTCTGGGATTTGGCGGCCAGACTGCTCTTAACTGCGGCGTGGAACTTGAGAAAAAGGGGCTGCTCCGTCGCTATGGAGTCAGCATACTTGGCACTCCTGCTCACGCAATCATGAATACCGAGGATAGGGAGAAATTCGTTACCAAATTAAACCAGATACAGGTAAAGGTTCCTCGAAGTTTTGCAGTAACAAATGTTGATGATGCTGCTCGTATGGCTGATAAAATCGGCTATCCGGTTATGGTCCGCATTGCGTATGCTCTGGGAGGTCTTGGCTCAGGTGTGTGTTCATATGAGGGGGAAGTGCGCGAGTTAGCCACGAAAGCTCTTTCTTATACACCCCAAATCCTTATTGAAGAGTACTTGCTCGGATGGAAAGAGATCGAATATGAAATCGTACGCGACCAGTACGATAACTGCTTTGCCATATGTAATATGGAAAACTTCGATCCTATGGGTATCCACACAGGTGAGAGCATCGTTGTTGCTCCCAGCCAGACCCTGACAAATCGTGAGTACCATAAATTACGAGAAATCGCTATTCGCACTGTCCGACATCTTGGCATAATCGGAGAATGCAATATTCAATATGCACTTGATCCAAAAAGTGAGGATTATCGAGTTATAGAAATCAATGCACGCCTCTCCCGAAGTTCTGCCCTCGCCTCTAAAGCCACTGGCTATCCATTGGCTGCAATTGCGGCAAAACTGGCGTTAGGATACAGCCTGATTGATCTTAAAAACTCCATTACACGTGTCACAAAGGCAGCATTTGAGCCTGCTCTTGACTACATTGTAATAAAGATTCCACGATGGGACCTGAAAAAATTTCGGCTTGTATCCAATAAGATAGGCTCTGGGATGAAATCAGTGGGAGAAGTGATGGCGATCGGCCGCAAGTTTGAGGAAGTAGTGCAGAAATCACTGCGCATGCTAGAAATAGGCGCTGATGGTCTGGTCTTAAACAGGGAGATGGAATTCAGCGATATTACGAAGGAATTGGCAGAGCCGACAGACCTTCGCATCTTTGCGATTCCTGAAGCGATAAAGAAAGGATTTTCGATTGATACAATTCATGACTTGACCCATATCGACAAATGGTTTCTGTATAAAATCAAAAATATTGTTGATATTGAACATGCGCTTAAAAACGTGGGTGAACAACGATGCCCGAGAGATTTGTTGCAGCAAAGCAAGCAGTATGGTTTTTCAGATACGCAAATTGGGCGCGCGCTGGGATTTTCTGAAGAGCATATAAGAAGATTACGCAAGGATTATGGTTTAATGCCCTATGTGAAACAGATTGATACCTTGGCTGCGGAATATCCTGCACAAACAAACTATCTTTATCTTACCTACAATGGGTACGAAGATGATGTGTCATTCCTAGATCGCAACTCTGTAATGGTCCTTGGGGGCGGAGCTTACCGGATCGGCAGTTCTGTCGAATTCGACTGGTGTTGCGTTAATTGTGTAAAGACCCTTAATCAGTTAAACTATCGAACCATTATGGTCAATTACAATCCGGAAACAGTGAGCACAGACTATGATGAGTGTGATAAATTATATTTTGATGAATTATCCTTTGAGACGATTCTTGATATTTACGAAAAAGAAAAGCCCATAGGCATCATTATTTCCATGGGTGGCCAGATTCCGAATAATCTTGCTCTCAGATTGCACACCTCACACATATGCATTCTCGGCACAAGCGCATTGAGTATCGATAATGCGGAGGATCGCCATAAATTCTCACAATTATTGGATGAACTGCATATCGATCAACCTGAGTGGAAGGAGCTTAGATCGATACAAGAGGCGAAATCCTTTGCACAATCGGTGGGATATCCTGTGCTGGTTCGTCCTTCGTATGTCTTGAGTGGCGCTGCAATGAGTGTTGCCTCGACTCATCAGGAACTTGAAAGATTTCTCAATAAAGCCTCTCACATCTCATCCAAGCACCCTGTAGTGATCACTAAATTTATTGAAAATGCCAAGGAGATTGAAATCGATGCCGTTGCCAACGAAGGGGAACTGCTCGTGTATGCGATTTCAGAACATGTTGAAAATGCGGGTGTCCATTCAGGTGATGCAACGCTGGTGCTGCCCCCGCAGCGCACCTTCCTCGAGACCACTCGACGAATAAAGAAAATCGCACGCCAACTGGCGAGGCAGTTGAAGATAAATGGCCCCTTTAATGTGCAATTTGTAGCCAAGAACAATGACGTGAAAGTGATCGAGTGTAATCTTCGCGCCTCGCGCAGCTTTCCCTTTGTGTCTAAGATTTTCAAGGTTAATCTCATTGATATTGCCACTCGTGTTATAATGGGCCGGCATGTTCCCAAAACCGATCGATCTGCCTTTGACCTCGAATATGTCGGTGTCAAAGCGCCTCAGTTTTCATTTACACGTCTTATTGGCGCTGATCCGACAGTTGGAGTTGAGATGGCGTCTACCGGCGAAGTAGCCTGTATTGGGGATAATTTTGAAGAGGCCTTTCTCAAGGCGCTCACTGCGGTCGGTTATCCGCTTTCTATTAAAAATGTTTTGCTTTCCACAGGGCCGATTGATAGCAAAATAGAATTCCTTGAGGGCGCAAGAAAATTGGAAGAATGTGGCATAAAATTTTTTGCCACACCCGGAACAGCCCAATTTATGAGGAACAATGGATTTGAAGTAACACAGCTGCATTGGCCTCTGTCTCAGGAGAAACCCAATGTGCTCGATTATTTAGAGAATAAAAAAATCGACCTTGCCATTAATATCCCAAAGAATTATCAAGAGGAAGAATTAACTAATGATTATATTATACGACGTAAATCAGTTGATTTTGCTATACCTCTTTTTACTAATATTCAATTGGCTCGTCGATACGCTGATGCTATTTCCCGACTCTCACTCCATGATCTGCACATTAAAAGCTGGAATGAATATGAATAATTGCTTTGTTAGCAACTATTGATATACCCTCTCTATTTTGATATAGTGGACACAAACTAATACGCAGCATGTATGATAATGAGCTCTAAAATAATGTTCCATTAAGGGGCAAGGGGGGAAGACACTGTCGGCTATTTGCGTTGACATACCGGATAAAATCAAAAAAGCAGCTCAACAGATGCCTACAATATCTCCTATCATGGCGAAAATGGACCAGATCGCGTGGGAGATGCAAACATCACCAAAGCATCTTGTAAAACTCATAATGCTTGATCCTGTGCTGACTGCAGGGGTAATGAGACTTGTAAACTCATCTTTTTATGGACTGGCATATAAAGTGCAGTCTTTGGCTCAAGCAGTTGTTCTCGTCGGTATTAATACTGTCAAAAACCTCGCTATTTCCACTGCCATCTTGAGCACCGGCTTTGTGAAGGGAAAAAAATCACCCATCCACCCGGAGGAATTCTGGCGTCATTGCCTGGCCACTGCTATAGGGTGCAAGCTTCTTGCGAAAAAGCTCGGAGTCGCTCCTGATGAGCTAGAGACATATTTCATAGCCGGCCTTCTTCATGACGTGGGCAAGATACTTTTTATTAAGGCTGATCCGCACAGTTATCGCAAAGCATTGACTGAAAGTCAACAGCTTGGTATCTCCCTTGCGTTCTCAGAATTAGCCCATTTCGGATGTTCCCATTCCCAGGCAGGGGGTGTGCTGGCCCGTCAATGGAAGCTTGATGATATACTCGTAAAAGTAATAGAACTTCATCATTCGCTCCCTGAAAAGGAGAGCAGTCTGCTGCGAGAAGTTGTCACCATTGCAAATAATCTGAGTAAGCAGGCACATATGGGGCAAAGTGGTAATTGTGTAATAGAAGAAATGATTGATGATCTGGCGCTTCGTCTTGGCATTCAATCAAATTCCATGCAGCAGATTGCCGGCCAATTGGCCGCGCAGCTTGAAAAAGCATCGGATTTTTTAAACATTGTAAAGGAGCAGGAAAAGGGTTGAGAGTTAAATTTTGGGGAGTACGAGGCTCAATTCCTACCCCTGGTCCCACTACTGTGCGATATGGCGGGAACACCTCCTGTGTGGAGGTACAAGGAGAAAAGGATGAATGCATCATATTGGATGCGGGAACTGGCTTGAGACTTTTGGGGATTGACCTGCTAGAGCGCGCCAAGCCATTGCCCACACTACATCTTTTTATTTCACACACTCATTGGGACCATATTCAAGGCTTTCCTTTCTTTGCGCCTTGTTATATCCCCGGTACAGAGATTCACGTGAAAGGGCCCGTACACTTCCTGGAATATAAAACACTAAAGGATATTTTCGATAATCAGATGCAGTATGAATTCTTTCCCATCTCCAATCAGCAACTGGCAGCACATATCACTTATGAAACACTCGATGAAAAAAGATTTGAAATCGGCAATTTTACACTACAATCGCAATTTGCAAATCATCCCATTCGAAGCTTAAGTTATAAACTTGAAGAGAATGGCCGGATTGTAGTGTATACTGGTGATCATGAGCCTTACTTTAATATATTTGATGATCCTTATAATCATCTTCAGGAGGAAGAAGAAGATGATGATGATATTTTATTTGGAGATATTGAGTCTGCTGTAAAAGATGCAAACAGGCGGTTTATTGAGTTTATTCGGGACGCGGATTTGCTGATCGTTGACTGCCAATTCACACCGGAAGAATATCCATCAGAGAAACGCAATTGGGGTCATTCATCATGGAATTATTGCCTTGAATGGATGAAAATAGGGGGGATCAAGCAGATGGCTCTCACTCATCATGATCCTATGAGAACAGATGAAGCACTTGATAATATAATAAAATCAGTGCATAAAGAAGCAGAAGGCAAAGGATTAGACCCTGAAAAAATTCTAATGGCTCAAGAAGGTATGGAGGTTTTGGTATGAGTAGCAATGTAAATCAATATCGACGTCACTTTAAGAAAGGAGAAGACATTCTTAAGGAGGGAGAAACCGGAAGTCACTTGATATTACTTGAAAAAGGTATCTTTGATATATGTATACAAGGAAAGAAAGTTAATTCCATTAATGCATCAATTTCGCAAGATTTTGTCGGAGAGGTGGGGGCTATTCTCGGGACTCCCCGTACCGCATCTGTCATAGCCGCAACAGAATGTATTGCTCTCTGTGTTCCTAAAATCGAACTTGATACCGTTCTTAGAAATTCTCCTTCACTTGGTATCAAGTTGATTCGCTCCTTATGCGAGAAAATGGTGAGCGCTTCCTCTAATTTAGCAGAAATACAGACTAAAAGCGATTCACTCTTTGAAACAGGCAATACTGAAACATCTCTGAGGAATTATATGAAAGGAGTGCTCTATCTTATGGAATTAGCTTCCAAAGATTCCTCCGGAGAGGCAGGGAAGAACCTTCTCGATTACTTCCTCCGCACAAATCCCTGGTGTATCCAATACGGTGATGAAAAGTTGGTACTCCACAGCTAATCCATTATTTCAAGGATTTCTCCCTTGACCTCATCACCATTAAATGAAATGATCTTGACGCGGACAAAATGATTGAGCAATGCTTCAATCCCTGGATATTGCAGGGAAACAGGGATATAATTATCGGTTAACGCTATTTTCGATCCTCTCTCGTATCCATCCTTGTGCAATACAAGGGCAATCAAATCCTTCATCAGAAACCTGGACCAAAATTCATTTTTTTTCTTTACACTCAGCGCTCTGAGCTTCTTGCTTCTTCGTCGCTTCACCTCTCCTGGAACCTGGTTATTCATGGAACATGCTTTTGTGTTCGGGCGAGGCGAGTAAGAAAACACATGGAGATAGGCAAGCGGAAGATTATCAATAAAATTATAGGTGCGCTCAAACGACTCGTCACTCTCAGCGGGAAATCCAACGATAACATCTGCCCCGATTGCGCACGAGGTATGCAATGCAAGTTTGTTTATTAATTCTTCATAATAGTGCGTCGAATAGTCTCGCCCCATTTGTTTTAAGATAGCGTCATCTCCGCTTTGTAAGGGTATATGAAGATGTGTGCATATTTTCCTCGAGTGATTAAGGATATCTATCAAAAAAGGCGTGAATTCTTGAGGTTCAATAGAGCTTAGTCGCACCCTCCCCAATCCCGGTAATTGGATAATATCGCTTAGAAGGTCTGAGAGTGTTATATTATCGGATAGATCCTGCCCATACTGGCCAAGATGAGTGCCTGTGAGCACGATTTCCTTATATCCATTGGCAATTAACGTAACTGTCTGATCAATAACTTCAGGTGCAGGGATACTCCGGCACTTACCCCGCGCCTGCGGAACGATACAGTAACTGCATGCGGCATTACAGCCTTCTTGCACTTTAATAAATGCCCGTGTATATTCATGAAAATTATTGATAAACATGGAAATCTTGGGATCGCCATCGGACTTTATACACACACAGGGTTCCTCTCTTTTAGCCCTCTCCTTCCCTGCTTCACCCAAAAAACCTGTTATGTTATATTTTTGAGAATTTCCGAGGATAAAATCCACACCCGCTATTTTTCTAAAGCTCTCAGGATTAATCTCAACAGAACAACCCGTGACAATAACTAGTGCATCCGGATTTCTCCTCACAAATTTTCTTACAGCCTGTCTTGAATGATAATCGCTTTTTTTGGTGACGGCACAGCTATTGACAATGTAAAGATCGGCTTTCTCATCCGGGGGGACAATCTCAAATCCGCGCTCTGAGAGCCTCTCCTTAATATAAAAGGTCTCATATTGATTAAGCTTACACCCCAACGTAAATAATGCTGCTCTCATACCCACAAATCTTATCTCCTTATTGATCAGAATCTTTCCATAAATTTTAGCATGTAAGCACTCAGGATACAATGAATTGTCGCCTTAATTGAATGACGGGGCAATCGCATGAAAAATTTTAAAGCCCCTTCTGGATAAAAACAACTTAGCGCATATACACTTTGAACTCTGAACCTGTGAACGAATACTCAAAATTTTTCATGCGATTGTCCTAACTTGAATGACTGACTTTGAGACATTTTTTTCTATGTATGGTACTATACATAGAAATGTGCATCAGGGATACTATCAGATATAACGTTCACTTCCATATTAACCGTGTCGTAATCTCCAAGTGCCTCCTATTTATTGCTATGCTTATTTCGACAGGTATTCCTTTTATTCTCTCAAGAAAGTTAATATTACCATCCAGGGCCATACTGGCAAGCGGATTTTTAGCATTTGTCTCATGTATTCTCCTATGGCGCGATTTTCTTAAACTAGAGCGAAATAAGCTCCTTCTGTCAGCCGGTATATTCCTTCTCATCCTCGCTATTTCCCGCAGACACTTTATCCCACCCTCCAATTATGAAATCTATGATCTTTTCTTTAGTGCAGCTGCACTTTTTTTTCTATATCACCCATCATACATAAAGGACCTTTTCTTGTTTACCTCGATCATGATTGCGCCACTTTCCTTTGCACGCCTTTACGGATTTATGCCCTCTGCCCCCGTGCGCTTCCTATTATTGATCGCCGGCACTGGCGGAGCGATGATAGCGCCCACAATCAAAGCATGCCTGGTACGTATAAAAAGGAGGAGCTTTGATATTTTCCTTTATATTCTCTTCCCCTTACTTGTTGCTCTGTGTTCCTTTTTGATGATAAGCTTTTCCAAAGGATATCGTAAAAGCGGCCGTGTTCTCTTTGATATTGGCCACGGAAGCACGCAAAGCCCGCAGCTTGACTATAATAAAGAGCTTTATAAAAGCGCGGAATTCGGGCATGCAAAGCTCGTGAGACTTATTGCACGCTCGCATTTTCAGATTGACTATTGCACTGCTATAACCCGTGAGGTCCTCGCCGAGGCAAGCATCTTAGTGCTTATTATGCCATCCCTCCCCTACGAACCCTCTGAGATTGACGCAATAAAAGAATTTGTTGCACATGGCGGAGGATTGCTTGTCATTGGAGATCATACTGATATCAACCAGGTGCGCAGCGCATGTAATCCTGTTATTAAAGAATTTGGTATCCATATGCGATTTGATACCATATGGATATATACGAATGACCGGATGAATCTGGAATATAAAAATCACCCTGCCCTTTTTGATCTTGAAAAGGTCAATTTCAGTGTAGGGGCCTCTCTTGATATCACTCACCCTGCCCAAGCCGTCATCAGGACAAAATATGGGATCTTCTCCGACCAGGGAGACCCGGATAATAAAAACCATGGCTACCTGGGAAATTCTACATTGGATAAAGGAGAGAAAACTCATGATTTATGTTTAGTTGCAGAATCACGCTATGGAAGAGGCAGGGTGTATGTTATGGGGGATTCCTCGTATTTTCAAAATGCGTCATTATATCAAAACTGGATATATGCATGCCGCCTTTTTGATTGGCTCAATCATGCTCATAAAGCTCCCTCTGGGGAAAAGTGGGCCCTCGGAATTCTCTTACTGAGTGTATCAATTATATGCGCTTTCGCTCTACTGTATACCTCATGGCCTCCATTCTTATTGCCTCTTCTCTTACTCTCTCTCATGGGTGCCCTATGGTCAGCAGAATTTTCAAATATACTCAGGTTCCCTCTGCCCCATACACCATTTAGTTCGATCCTCATCGATATGGCCCATCATAATGAATATCCCCTTTATTGGATAAATAGGGAAAAATCTGATACCAATATTGATGGTGTGGTAAACCAGATAATACGAGAGGGGTTTTACCCGGTAATTGAATCCAGCGCCCCCTTTACTCTTGAAAAATTGTCTGAACATAAGGCAGTATTTATTATTTGCCCTAATACACCCTTTCATATAAATGAAATAAAGGCATTGGAGCGCTTTGTAGAAAAGGGAGGGGGAGTGCTTCTTGTTGAAGGGCCGAGGAAATGGGCGCAGGCGCTTCCCTTATGGGGCCAATTCGGGCTTTTTAAAGACAGATATCCCCTCGCTGCCCACATGCCTGTTTTATCTCCCTTAGGGCTTCCTATCCGTCTACCTTACGGAAACTTTAAGGCCGACTTTATCCCTCATCCGATTACCTATGGCATCTCTGAAATAAATATGGTGAATCCATGCGAAATACGGGGAGGCCACCCCCTTGCCTTCATTAAGAATATACCGGTGATCAATGCCAAAGAAATCGGCAGAGGAAGAATTTGTGCCATAGGTGATGATCGATTTTTTGCCAACTATATGACAGAATTTGAAGGAAACATTATGGATACTAATAAGATTCACTTACTCCTTAACATAATCTCCTATCTAACACACAAAGGTCCCTCTTCCCTGCCCTCTGGTTCATTACTCAAATGAAATCAGGACTCAGGGAAGGGAAAAAAGAAATCCGCTTCGAGCATATTCGCCTCATAGCTCAACTCGTGTGTATATGGCTTCTTGTTGCCCTCTGGTGGGGATCTGTCATGCTCGCCCCTATGCAAATTCATAATACACAAGTCACGCATGACTTACTATTTTTTGCACTAGGCTTTATTATTTTTCAAAGCATTGCCTCATGGAAAAAATCGAACCTTTTTCTTCTCCTCCCGACAGGTCTTGCCATAGGAATCAGCCACGCTGCAATGAAATCCATGCGGGGTCTACCCAAAGCGGGCGCGGATTTTTTTGCCCCCCAGATTTCACTCATTCAGAATCTTTTCGGGGTTCACACAAGCGCACTATCCGGAACATTGATCTTTCAAGGGAAAAAGATTACATGTGACCTTATGAAAATGGGTTTTTTTCTGTTCATCACTTTTACTCTCACATTTTTAGCACTCATTATTATCACAAAGATGGCGATACGAAAAAAAATTATTCTCATTTTAGTGAGTGTTCTTATTCATTATTTTTATTTTCTTGGACGATTCTCCCTTATCGCGGCTTTTACTCCAAAAGTCATGGGTGCGGGACTTTTCCCCTTCAATCTGTTCTTTTGGAGAATAGCTCTTCTTACGTATCTTCCGTTGATTGTGCTCTGGTTTTTTCTCCTCTATGAATGTGATCTAAAGTGTGTCACTCCTCTCATTCCACGACGTTATAAGCCACGAAAAATTACCATGAATGAGGTGTATCCATGTCTCCTTTTTCTTGCTATAGGTATTTGTTTTGCCCTGTCATATTATTTTTATGGATTTATCCAGCATCAAAAGATACATTGTATAATCGATGAAATCCACAGTGATTGGGAATCAAGCCTTATTGACTTTAATGAGAATATCTTCGGGTCTTTGGCTGAAAACAGTTATCATTCTTTTCTCGATTATTTAAGACATTTTTATGCCGTAACAATTCTTGATAATGCACGCCACCTACCTCCTCCTCAATTAGATGGCGTCAAGGTCAGTTATGCTGATACCATTACGTCTTCTTTACTTGCTACCTTAAAAAATTCTTATCCTGGGACTCATCCGGTGCTTATCCTCAAATGTATTACTACTCCCTTTTCACAAGAAGAGATAAGTGCTCTCAAAAATTTCGTGTATGAGGGGGGGAGCCTTTTTCTCATAGGAGATCATTCTGATGTATTTTTTATGAATAAGAACATCAATGAATTGGCACACCACTTCGGCATTCGCTTTGAACAAAACTCAACCTATTTTATCGACGGAGGGTGGATTATCAGTACTACATCCTTCTACAGGAATCATCCTGCAACACATCATTTAGATATGTTTATATGGGCTACAGGCGACTCTCTCACCTTATCGCCATCCGCTTTTCCTCTCATATGCTCGCATCCTGTATGCTTTGCAGATGAGGTGAATTATTTCTTTGATAATTTTTTCGGTAATAAACGGGTGGACCCTTCGGAAATCTTCGGAAGTTTTGTTCTTATGGCAGGCTCCCATTATGGGAAGGGAAAAATAATTGCCTTTTCCGATTCTACATGCTTCAATAATTACTTAATGTTTAGTGTCGGCCGAAGGGCTTTACTATCCGGGACATTGAGCTGGCTTTCAGATAAAGGACACCTGAATCCTTTCCTTGTGTGTGCACTGCTCCTTTTATGCCTCGTACCATTTGTGTGTATGCACAAAAGAGGATCAGATACTCTTACATTCGTATATATCACCACCGCGGCATTGGTGAGTGGCTTAGCCCTCGGCTATTTTTTGAGCTTCGTGCTCAATCATGCCTTGTATCCCATGCCGCACCCTCTATTGCCCATGCCCCCCCAAGTCGTTATTGATGCAAGCCATAATCCCCGATACTGCCTAAGTTTCGGCAATAGTGAGTGGTTTCTTTCACCAACAAGCTACGATAACCTTTTATTTAATTGTGGACGGATCGACCTCTTCCCCCGGATTCATTATAAAGGACCCCTTACTGCATCACGCAGTGAAGAGAAATCCTGCCTCATTATAGCCTCCCCACAAAAGAATTTTTGCAGAAAAGAGCAAGAAGATATTCAATTATATATAAAGAAAGGGGGGGCGTTGCTATTGATTGAGGGGTCACACAATGACTCAACGATTAATCAGATAGCACATTTATTTAATATTCATTTTCACTTGCGTCCTTCGAGCCATATAATTAGCTCTTCCGGGGTCGACGGGTGCTCAGTTCTTTATCACTATCGCAATACCCCAATTATTTCTTATAAGCAGGAAGGCAAAGGATTTATCGTTATAGTAAGCGATGATGCTCTTTTTATGAAAAAAAATTCCAGCTTACTCGGAAAAGAGCTCGTTACCTTACAGTGCAGTATAATAAAAGCCCTTGTCACTCATGATGCGACAATCCTGAAAACCATGAACTGGGATTTTCTTGATAAATTCTATGCGAACGTGTTAGCCATTTCACCTGATTAATTTCTTCCCTACCCGATAATTCTCCCTCAATTTCTCGATAAGGAAGTGAGAATATTAAGGCATGGTATATACCTGACGGGGCGGAGCTGTGTATAGTGTCAGCCGATATTTTACACTCAATATACCGAAAATATAGTGAAAAATATCTCGTCACGATTATAAGCCAGGATACTTTGAATGAATCAAGAGCATAATAAAGCAGAAAAAAGTAACTTCAAACGAATTAATGTACTCGGATTATTTAGTGGAGCCATAAGTCTCACCTTTATTATCGCTGCAGTCATTCTCTATTGTCATTATGAAAAAAAAGCAGGTGAGAGGCTCATTTTAGAGGATGGTACAGCTTTGTGCCACCTTATCACGGACGCGGCACGTCAAGAATATTTTGGAGAAAGCAGTAAAATAAATCACAATCTTATTGATTATGTTGTTCGAGAAAAAAGATTGATGTATTGCCTGATAAGCGATAGCAACCTTACCCCTTTCCTGCAATTAGGGAGCGACCAGCCCCTTAATGATACAAAAATTATTCAAAATGCATGGAATTCTGAATACCTCTTAATTCAAAAATATACTATGAAAGACAAGAATAATAAAGAAATTTACGAGTTCTCAAAACCCATATATCACAATGGCGAAAAGGTGGGACTTGTAAGGATCGGTCTTTATTTATCAAATTATATTCACCTGAACAGAAGCACCGGTTATATACTCACATTAATAACCCTTGCCTTTTTCATCCTTGTTTTTATTTTCTACCATTTAATAAAGAGGTTGCTTGCTCCTATATTCCAAATGAAACAGGAACTGACCAAAATGATTGTTGAAGAACATGAATTTTCAGAGCTTGAAATCTCTTTTGCAGGTGAAATTGGCCAGCTTGCCAATAAGATGAATCAATTTTTACAGGTGCAGCAAGAGAGAATTAAGGATTTAGAGATGGCTAATTGCGAATTGGATGTAGCGAATAAGATTTTTATCTATGAAAAAAGCCGGATAAGGGTTGTTCTTGATAACTTAAAAATAGGGCTTGTGCTCATCGACTCTACTGGCAAGGTGATAATGTTTAATAAACGCGCGAATCATTTTCTCAAAATGGATTTGCAGGAGTATATTGATAAACCCTGGGAAGAGGTGCTTGAAGATCAAGATCCAGCCCTGGTTAACCTATTTAATGAATTTTGTCAAAAAGGGAGCATCTATGGGCATGATTCAGTGGAAATTGAGAGTCCCCATATTGATGCCGCAACGGTATTATGTCATGATTGCTTTTATCTACTGGATGAGAGGGATAAATCCCTTGGCGTTCTGTGGACCATATCTGACATTACCTCCCTAAAACAGGCTGAATTATCACGACATGAATTTGTAAATCATGTAGCCCATGAATTGAAAACCCCTCTGAATACACTTCGCTCTTATAGCGAAATGCTTCTTGATAATGAAGTGGAGAATGAGGAAAGCAAAAAGGAATTTTTCAATAGTATCAATGAAGAGGCGATCAGATTATCCCGGTTAATTAATAACCTTTTGAATATAACCAAAATTGAGATCCCTAATCCAAAGGTCAGTAAGACGCTTATTAAGATGGATAAATTATTAATGGATTGTTACAAAGCTGTGCAACCACAAGCGCTTAATAAACAGATACATTTCTTGTATGATATACCAGACAAAATACCTAATATGCTCTTGGATAAAGATTTAATCGAAGTGGCTATCCTTAACCTGTTAACGAACGCTATAAAGTATACACCCAACAATGGAAAGGTCATGTTAAAGGTATTACTTGAGGAAAACAGTGTCCTTATTCGGGTGACTGACAATGGTATGGGAATTGCCGATTCTGAGATTGACTATATCTTTGATAAATTCTTTCGATCTTCAAGAGATGAAATTAGAACAGAATCAGGGACCGGCTTGGGATTATCCTTAGCTATGAGTATTGTCAAGCTGCATAATGGAGATATCAAAGCGGAAAGCAAAGTGGGGAAAGGCAGTTCATTTACCATGACCCTCCCCATAGAAGAAGTGTATATATAACTCTTTATAGGCATCAGGATGGAAAAAAAGAAGATTTTAATTGCTGATGATGAACCGTATGTCCTCAAAGTAGCAAAAATAAAATTCGGCAATGCCGGGTATGACGTGACTACTGTTAACAACGGGCTCAAGGCCTTAGAGAATATGCATTCCTTAAGGCCTGATGTTCTCATCACTGATATTAATATGCCTCTTTTGACTGGCAAGGAATTGTGCATGCGCACGAATTGCCTGAACGATGAAAAAGAATTCCTTACTATCGTTGTGACATCCCGTATTGGAGAAAGGGATGAAGAATGGGCTCAGTCTTTACAAAATACCATACTTCTTGAAAAACCATTTAGTCCGAAAGAGATGCTAAAAATTATTACGCACTATTTTTCACGTAGAGGGTAATATATATTATGGAGACAATCCCTGTACCCAAAGATAAGTTTGATCATCTTGATTTTGCGCCCATAGACAAATTGCTCAAAAGCGGGTATAGATTATTCAGTCACCATCTTGAGCTCAGGGACCCATGGGGAAAGATCATCCTTTCCTATCCCTCATCAAAATCATCCTTATGTTCAAAAAAAAGTTACAAGGAATTTTTCCCCGGTGGAATAAACAATAAGAATATGGAGCCGGTTCTCTTTGACAAGGATCGATCATTGATTGGAATACCTATCGTCGCAGTTGACTCTTTTATGGGGGCATTAATTATATTGGACCAGAGCGACACGTGCCCGGAATCATTCTCGAAAAAATCATTCAAGTTCTATCAGGACATGACAAATCTCATTGCCAAGGAATACACTGCCCAGATAGAAATTATTAGCCTCACGGAAGAATTAGCCTGTCGCTATGATGAATTAAATTTATTTTACAAACTGGGCGATTGGCTCAAAGGCATTAAAGAAATAGAGGAAAGCATCCAATTACTTATAGAGAAAATTGCTGATACCCTTGATGTGGATAATGGTTTTATTAGCCTTCCTGAGAATGGGATCTATATATTAACCGGGATTTTCGAGGAATGGAAGGATGAGCAACAAAAACAAGCTTACCTTAGACGATTAGGCAGTGGATTTATGAAACACTTCTCAACCCATAGAGAAGAAATAGTGTTATATGACAAGAATCATAAAAGTAAGAATAAAAAACTTGCTCAATATTTTCCCAGAGCAATGAATCTTATCGCTGTTCCCATCCGTATAGATGATCAGCTTGAAGGCACGCTCGGCGCATTTTTTAAAGACATATCCCACAAGAAACAATTTACAACGAGTGATGTGATGTTACTTAACTCCATGTCAAAAGTAATATCCATTCTTTTAAAAAATAATGAGCTTTATCTTAATCTCAAATCTTTATTGGTAAATATGGTTAAATGTTTTGTCTCTGCTATCGAGGCAAAAGATTATTATACACGCGGTCACTCAGAACGGGTGAATTATATTTCAATGCTTATTGCTGATAGAATGAATTTGCCCCAAAATCTCAGAGAAAGTATTAATTGGACTTCAATTCTTCATGATATCGGTAAAATTGGTATTCCTGAATCAATCCTTACCAAACGAGGGGCGCTCACTCGTAAAGAATATGCAAAAATAAAAGAGCATCCCCAGCGCGGTTATATTATTTTAAAGCCGATTCAATCACAGTTTTCCCTTGATGGGGTACTCTATCACCAGGAGAACTATGATGGCAGCGGATATCCTAATGGACTGAAGGGAGAAGAGATTCCTTTGAGCGCTCGAATAATAGCAGTTGCCGATACTTACGATGCTATTACAAGCCAGCGTGCCTATAGAAATAATCGCAGTCACCAGGAAGCAATTGCTGAAATAAAAAGAGTGGCAGGGAAGCAATTGGACCCTGAGATAGTAAGGATTTTTATTAAACTTATCGAAGAAAAAGGTGAAGAGATATTAAAACAAGAAAATAGAGAAATTATTTATGAAGGTAAATGAAAGTAAATTGGGATTGATCTCTATCCTGTCTCTGTCCGGTCAATTAACTAAGGGCAATTTAGACGAATTAGAAAAGAGCTTTAAGAATCATCTTGCCATGGGGAATATGCGTATGTTGATAGACCTCAAGGATGTGAGCTTGATTGATAGCGCCGGATTAGAGCTTCTCTGGGATAGCCTTATGAAATTTCGTAAAGTTGGTGGCAGCCTTAAACTGGCCAATCCCTCCTCGCTCATTTCCGATATTCTGCTCGCAACGAAAATGAACAATATTTTTGAGATTTTTTCAGACCAGGAAAAGGCGTACAGGAGTTTTCTATGATCGTCATTAATGGCCTCAGAAGAAAAAAGCTCGGGGAGTTCTTTCTTGAATCCGGCGTCATTAATAAGGACCAATTAGATGAAGCCCTCACAATTCAGAAAAACACAGGCAAACGATTAGGCAAGA
Source organism: bacterium (assembly GCA_049472395.1). Lineage (GTDB taxonomy): Bacteria > SZUA-182 > SZUA-182 > DTGQ01 > JBLIRR01 > JBLIRR01. The sequence goes on from JBLIRR010000027.1 coordinate 62,578, forward strand.
TCCTCCTGGAAAAAAAACTCATATCAGAGGATCTCTTGGATGACCTCTTAAGTCAGCAATTTGGGATCCCTCACGTATGGTTGCGCAAGGGACTCGTTGACCCGGAAATAGTACATATTATCCCAAAAGAAAAGGCTATACTCTATCAGGTAATCCCTATGTTTAAAATTAAAAACAGACTCGTGCTTGCGACGGCAGACCCTCAAGCTATATTCATATTTGATACGTTGGCGAAGATGACGGGATGCGATATTGATCCTGTTGTCTCCCGTCTTGAAGATATCATCAACGCGATTGAAGAAAACTATACCGAACAAGACAATGTGAAAGTGGATAATTTTCTCGCTGATCTTGAAGAGGCAGATTTGGAGCTTGTGGAAAGTCCTCTGGATAAGGACTACCAAAGCATTTCAGCCCAGGCTGACGAAAGCCCCATTATCAATTTGGTCAATATGATCATTCTGAAGGCGGTGCATGATGATGCCAGTGATATTCATATCGAGCTTGAGCGAAAAAACTTTCGCGTACGTTATCGCATAGATGGTGTGTTATATCAGACAATGACCCCTCGTGCAGATTTGTTCCCTGCGGTTGTCTCCCGCTTAAAGATTATGGCAAATCTCGACATTGCCGAACGGCGGCAGCCCCAGGATGGCCGCATCCAGATAAAAGCCGAAGGAAGGATGATTGATCTTCGTTTTTCTTCACTTCCTTCTGTCATGGGTGAAAAAATAGTCCTCCGTATTCTCGACCAAAGCAGGGCAATACTGGATATTAATAAATTAGGTCTTGACCCTCTCCAATTAATGCGAATGAAGAAAATACTCAAGAACACCTCCGGATTGATCTTATCCACTGGTCCGACAGGTTCCGGAAAAACAACGACCCTCTATTCCGCTCTCAATCTTCTTAACACATTGGAAAAGAATATTATTACAATTGAAGACCCTGTTGAATATCATATGGAAATAGTCAACCAAATTCAGACTAATGAGGCTATTAATCTCACATTTGCGCGTATCTTAAAGCATACCTTGCGTCAAGACCCGGATATTATAATGGTGGGAGAGATACGAGACAGGGAAACAGCCGAGATTGCTATCCAGGCATCACTTACAGGTCATCTTGTATTATCAACGCTCCATACAAATGATAGCCCGGGAGCAATTTCCAGGCTGCTCAATATGGGGGTGGAACCGTGCCTCATCGCTTCATCGCTCATCGCTGTGTTAGCACAAAGATTAATTCGAACCATCTGCCCTGAATGCAGGACCACCTATTATCCCCATAAAAATATTCTTAAAATGCTCGGGGTTGAAAATGAAAAAGGATTTAAATTAGCCAAGGGGGAAGGATGCCCCCTCTGTTACGACTCAGGATATAAGGGCCGATTAGGCATTTATGAATTGTTGGAGCTTGATGCGGATTATCAGAACCTTATCTTGGAAAATGCAGGGGTGAGCCAATTTAAGAAATTGATGTCTGAAAAAAGAGTCAAAGTGCTCAAGGATGAAGGATTAAAAACAGTAAGGGATGGTTTAAGCACTATTGAGGAGGTTAACCGCGCTGTGTTGATTGAAGATTAAAATTTTATTCTTTATACAAATGGCTATTAGCATTACAGAGGCGAATACAAAGGTTAAATCCGCACAGGGGGGAAGCTCGGAACGGAATTTCTCCTTACTGCAATTCGGGAGACGAATATCTGATAAGGAATTAATATTATTTACCTCCCAAATGTCTCTTTTCTTGGAATCAGGGCATTCGCTCAATAAGGCCTTGATGGTTATTCAGCCACAAATTCAACACCCGTATTTTAAAGAGGTCATCGCGCAGACACTCGATAAGATCGAGGAGGGTAAACTCTTCTCTGAGGCCTTAGAAAAATATCCTAAAGTTTTCTCTCCTTTGTTTATCAGCATGATCAAGGTTGGAGAAAAAGCCGGTTTATTAAAGCAGATGATGAAACAGCTTACCGCCTATTATAAACAACGGCGAGAATATATTAATGCCATCAGAAAAGCCCTCATCTATCCCCTCGTTTTGCTGATTTTCTCTTTTCTCGTCATCGTCTTTGTCATGGTTTACATATTCCCCAAACTTGCCACCCTTTTAACCGGGAGGGTGAGACTCCTCCCCTGGAGTACCCGACTTTTAATATGGTTGAGCAACTTTTTGGGAAAAAATTGGCATTTTATTCTTATCGGGGGGCTCCTTCTTGGCGGAATAATTCACTTATTGCTCAAAAGACCTGAGATGATAATCTGGATCGAAAAACAACGAATGAAAATACCTGTGTTGAAAAATATGCTCATTCAATTTTATTCCTCCTATTTTCTCCTCAATCTCGGCTTTCTCATGAGCGGGGGGGTCCCTCTCCTAGAGGGGCTCATTATTTCAAAGTCTATTATGACAAACTCCCTCTACAAAAAATTTATTAAAAAATTAATAACGAGCGTAGAAAAGGGTGCAGGATTCTCAGCTCCCTTCCAAAACGAGTCAATTCTTCCCATAAGTGTGAATGAGATGGTGCAGACAGGGGAGGAAACGGGCAATCTTACACAGGTGCTTATTGTGTTGGGAGAACACTATGCCGAAGAATTTAAAAAGGCAATGGAACTTTTTTGCATAATTTTAGAGCCAATTATCATTATTTTTATGGGACTGATAGTCGGAACTATTGTGTTATCTGTCATTATCCCTATTTTCCGACTTTCAAGTGGAATCCAATAAAAATTTAGAACATGCCGATATATAATTAGACAAGAATGTTATAGTATAATAAAGCAATAAAAATATAAAAAGAGGGGAGAATAAGGTTATGAATCGTACACGAGAGGCAAAAAAGAAATTTTATAGAGAACAAGGTTTTACATTGGTAGAATTACTCATTGTGGTGGTTATTCTGGGTATTCTTGCCGCTGTGGTCGTGCCGCAATTTTCCGGTTCATCCAAGGATGCCAAAGTCTCAGCCCTCAAATCAGATCTGTCCACTATTCGAGGAGCCCTTGAATTATATGCCCTTCAACATAACGATCAGTATCCTGATGCCTCAGATGATGGCAATAAATTCAGGCAGCAGTTAACCTTATATACAAACTCTAGCCATCAGATAAGCGTAACGGTTAATAGCGCTTATCCCTATGGGCCTTACATCAGGCATACGTTTCCAAAAAATCCCTTTATCGATGATCCCAATGATGCCGCTGCAGTGAAAATAGATAATGGGAATCAACTTGGGGTGTATAATATTGGAGGAGACGAAGGTTGGCTCTACAAACCTCAAACAGGGGAATTTGTGGCAAATCAAAGTGATTATAGCAAATATTAAGCAGCACACCAGAAAAGTATATGGAGTGACCCTCCTTGAGCTTTTGTATGTGATAGCCCTTCTTATTATAGTGACCTCCATGGCCATACCCCGATTGTCGGGGCAGTTATCCTATATGCGTTCAAAAAAGATAATGAATGATATCGTTGCGGCATTAGACTATGTCCAAAACCAAGCGCTTCAAAATAAAACACCACATGGCCTTGTATTTGATCTTGAAGAAGACGCTCGTATTATCACCTGCTATCAAGAAAACCCAAATACCATACTCCCTAATCCTTTAAGTAAAAAACCCTATACAATCGAAATAGCGAGGAATCAAGGAATTCATGGAATCAGTATTACCGGGGCAGAGGAGCGTGGAGAGAATTATTACATAGAGTTTACCCCTCTTGGTGAACCTGTCACACGCACTCACATTACCATCACGGTCAGTGCGGCTGATACAAATTATACTATTGATATTAGTAAGATCGGCAGAATAACCGTGCACTAGTGCAATGTCCCATAAACTTCGCATATCAAAACGGCAAATTTATTTTTTAATATATGCAGCTTAGTATTCGTAGGCCGTTCGGTTCTTTTAGACAGGATTAACAGGATTGACAGGATAGATTTTAAATCCTGTGTATCCTGTTAATCCTGTCAAACATCCATGCCCTTTCAGGGCACCACGAAGCATGAAAATAGAATCTATTTTGGGAACGAATATTTTTTTAACTTAAGTCCTGTTATTGTGACAGATATAATGAAATAAAGCCTACAATGTTCCAATTTAACAATAGCAGTCAACACGCTTTTTCGCTTCTGGAAGTAATGCTCGCGATGGCGATTGTTGCCACAGCCCTTGTGCCGATCACCCAAAACCTCATAGGAACGCATAAGATCGAGGGTGGTGTACAGTATAGCATAGATAATTATTATCTTGCCCAGCAGCTTTTAGAAACATACTGCGGATTGGATTTTGATGATTTAACGGGTGATTATAACGGAAATAAAGAAATAAACGGCACAGTGTTTCAATGGACGGTCACTGTGTCCTATGCAGATGGAGATAATGATAACAATCCCGATAAAGACCTCAAGCACATCTCTCTTACGGTAGGAGAAATAAAACTCGAAACCTTACGATTTCGAATAGAATGAACACATCGCATCTAAAAGGAGCATTGCGAGAAGTATTGAAAAAAAACGCACTTCAAAGAAGAGCGCATCCCAGAGGATTAACCTTGCTTGAGTTGCTGATAGCCATGAGTATTATTGCGGTGATAGGAGTTATAAGCTCTCAGGTCCTGTCAATCGCCTTCCAATCATGGGAAGGTGGCAGCCGTCAGAATAAAATCATGCATGAAGCGTGTTGGGCTTTGGACCATATAGTCTCCCGCGCCCGTTTCTCTAACCATTTAGTGATTCCCACTGCCGCAAATCCCAATCAGACTATCCTCTCTTTTTCCGCGATGGTAAATTCAGATCCCAGTAGAGATGGATTAATTGATGAGGACCCGAATGGAGACATAAATAATGATGGATGGCCTGGTATTGAAGGGATGGATGATGATGGCGACGGTGCCATTGATGAGGGAGGAGAGGACGCCAAAAATGATGATGATGAAGACGGCATTAGTGATGAAGACCCTCGTGAGTGTTGGGAGTACTATATTGATAATGGCCAGCTTATTGAAAAGAATCCTATAAACGGAGAACTTGAAATTTTAGCTGAAAGAGCAACTGATTTTCATGTCCACAGAGTAGAAGGAGAAAAGTATGCAGGTGCTGCCATTTATCTCACCATACACTCATCACAAGAAGAAGAAATTCATCTTGAGACGCTGGTGTATTTAAAGGGCCTTCATTTTGATCCGAATAACTGACAATAACAGGGGCATAGCCCTTGTAATGATAATGGGGATGGTACTCATACTCGAGGTCATATGCCTTTCCTTATCCCAGGTGAGAAGCTCAGGAACAACGATTGCGCACAACAGGATATTACAACTAAAAGCCTTATATTGTGCCGAGGCTGGCATTGCTCATGAGTTATGGCGGATACAGGAAGACTCAAACTGGCGATTCGCACCGGCCGATCATACCCTGGGCGATGGCTCATATACCATTTCATTCTCTGAAAATACAGCTCAGGAAAAGATAATTATTACCTGTAATGCACGCGTGAAAGGCGTCACCTCGTCCGCCCGCCGGACCGTTCGTATGTTAACAATCCAACCTCATCATACTGCAGGGGGAGTTGAGGATGATGAAGATACCTATATAAAAGAAGGAAAGCCAGACGATGCACAAGATTATAAAGAAGAACTTCTCCTTGATACCGAAAATAGCGGGGGAACATATAGATGCAGAACACTGGTAAAATTCGCTCTTCATAAATATCCGCTTCCTCAAGATGCCGTGATAGTATCCTCTCTTTTCTCAATGTATCTTGTGAAACCCTTTTTCCTCCTGGATTTCATCGTTTTCGGTATCATTAACGATTCTTATCGCATTCACAAGATTACTCAAGAATGGCGGGCTCATGAAACAACCTGGAATCACCGAAATAAAGATGAGGATCTTAAGTGGGAGAGCCCCGGGGGGGATTTCGATCCTGCCTATGAAGATAGCCGGAATTTTAAAAACAGAGGATGGCAAAGTTGGCGAGTGACCTCGATGACCCGCTCCTGGCTGAATGATCCTGACAAAAATTATGGTTTTATTATAGAGGCAACGGGAAGGCCGAACAATAATGAATGCAAATTCATCAGCAGTGACGAGGAGGATGGGGACAGCTATTTTAAAGTCCCTAAACTGACGATATATTATATAGATACAAGGAGTCCCTGATGATTCAAAAGACGGGTTTCTCGGCAATTGGTCTTGATATTGCGGAGGAGAGTATAAAGCTTCTGCAACTTAAATGTTCTAAAGACTCTCTGTCTCTTCACCATGCAGCAGAAAGCGAGCTTCACAATTACAACGATAAAAAAGAGCTTCGGGAGAGACTGAACGAATTACTGGAGAAGACTCGCCTCAAGGGAAAACAGGTCATCATGTCCCTACCGGGCAGCCTTATTACCACTGTTCCCATTAAATTCTCTCTCAGGGAGGATGAGAATATAGAGCAGGCACTACTCAGGGAAGCCCCCAATTATCTGCCTTTTCCCCTTAAAGATGAAGTCATTGATTATCTGATGCTCCCTTTTTCCGACCAACATTCACAACGATCTGTGCTTCTTATTGCCGCTCGTCGAGAGGATGTTCTCGGTTACATAGAATTATTAGAGGAAATGGGATTCGAGACGAGCGCTATTGAACCTCGGTACTGTTCTTTATTTAGAACAATTCAATGGGTGCAAGAAGGAACACCCGAGAATCAGTTCATTTTTTATTTAGATGAGAATAACACAATTGTCATGGTACTCATCTCTAATAAGATATTTATTATTCGTGAGATTTCATGGGGCGTCAAGGAAATAAAGAGAAAAATGGAAAAAGAGCTGGGATTAATGGGTAATAAAATAGAGAAGGTCCTTCAGGAATACGGTGCACAATTTGAATCATCAGATATTGATGCACAGGAAAAAATAGGCCCCATGGATGCGCGTGAATTCCGCCAAATCCTTCATGAAGTCATCACTCCACCCTTGGAAGAGCTCTGTCAGGAAATCCAAAAGGTACTCTCCTATTGTGTATCTATGGTTCAGCAGCGCATTATTATAGATCATGCGCTATTATTGGGAAAAGCCACGGGAATCAAAGCATTGGATGAATTTATTCAACAAAGAATCGGGCTTAAGATTACTACATGGGAAAATTCAACCAAAATTAACGCTCTTCTTAAAGCTCATTCATTTTTTGAAACCGCTCTAGGTTTAGCCTTAAGGAATACCAATGCCTGAAATTGATAAAATCAATCTGATCCCCGCAGATATAATTGAAAAAAGAATCATCGCCCATACAATCAAGAAAGGCATAATGTTATCCCTTTTGTTTATTCTCTGCCTCATATTAGTTGGAATCAAAGAACATAGCTACCTGAAGAAAGTAGAGAGGAAAGTGGAGCGTCTTCGTCTTAATCATAATAAATTAAAAGCGGTTGATAAAGACCTCATTCTCTCTCATCAGAATGTGACGCACCTTCTTGAGGAAAAGATAAATCTATTAGATTTAATGAATAAATCATATATAACGCCCATCTTGTTTGATTTGTCAACTATTATCAATGAAGACAGCAGGCTTACTAAATTCTCGGTAAAACAGGAGAGTGCAGATAATGTCATAGGCGCGAAAAAAAATACTCCTATTATTACAATAGAAGGAATAACCAAATCGTATCAAAACCTGAGTGATTTTTTATTAGTGCTTCAAAATCAAGACTCTTTTAAAAACGTCACACTTCTTAAAACAGATATACATACTGCACAGAAATCTTATATTGACTTTGAAATATCGGCAGAGTATCAGTCAAACCATGAAAAAGATATCACTCACTAGACGAAATGTTGAAATGGGGCTCTTCTTAGGAGGAGTAGCACTTATTACCCTCTACCTTTTTCTTTTTCAACTCCCTCTTTATAGGAAACTCAAGATATTATTGAATGAGAGAAAAGCGTATATGGAAAATAATATTTCAGGGCGCAGTATCAGTCAAAAATCAAATCAGCTGCGTAAAATCAGACGTAAGGAATCCAAAATAAAGGAAGAAATTCAATCCCTGGGAACTCACTTTTCCCATACCGGTTTATTTTTATGGGACATTATGCACAATATCGGGACCCTTGCCAAAGAATTAAGGATTAACGTCATTATCACCAAACCTGATATTACACAAGAGACTGAAAAATTCCATTATAGCACACTTAAGATAAAGCTCAGTGGAAAGTTCATGCTCCTTTACCGGTTTATTTTTCTCCTTGAAAAATATACTCCAGCTATAAAATTCACCTCCTTTACTATTGAAATGATCGATGAGAAGAGACTGTGTGAAGGTGATCTGATCCTGAACTTATTCACTCCCCGTGCAGGACAACCCCCTTACTTTGAGGAGCACGACAAAGGTGAGAAAGGAATAAAAGTGTCATCTTTTACACTCGCCGGGCAGGTAGGAGATCAACAATGGCCGGAGCATATAGAGAGAGATATCTTTGAATTTGAAATACAGAGAAGGACTTTTTTCCCCACCAGACATTCCGAAAAAACACTGAGGCTTGAAGCAACGTTTACCGGTGGCCAGCCTATGGCTGTTATCAATAACCAGCCTCTTGCTATCGGTGACACTATTGCGGGCTATCAGCTCAAGGAGGTTCAGGACAGATTGGTTATTTTGACAAAAGATGGAAAAAACACTACCTTAAAGCTCAAGGAGTAGCAATGAAAAAGATTTATTTTCTCATGATTGTATTCCTGCTCGCATTTTCTTCATTAGTCAGGGCAGAGAAAAGTAGCCTCAATATTCAGAATATGGACATACATACCCTCATTAAAAGTTTGGCAATAAAACACAATGTGAATATCGTCAGCACTCCTGAGGTGAAAGGAAAGGTAAGCCTCAATCTGAAGGATGTCACCCTTGAGGATATATTGACTGCAATTGCCAATAGTATGGGATATAGATGGAGGAGGGAGGGTCCCCTTTATATTATAAGCCAAGGGCAGCCCTCCTATGGAAATGATTTTACAGAAATAAGGAGTTTCCCCATCAATTACGCCGATCTCAATGAATTAATCGGTGTTGTTAAGTGGTCTTTTGAAAAGGCAAAACTCAAAGCATATCCACAAGAGCGTATCCTGTTGATAGAGGCGGATAAGGGAGAGTTTGCCAAGATACAAAAGGTGATCGCTTCACTTGATATCCCGCCAAAACAGGCATTAATCGAGGCCAAAGTTCTTGAAATAAATCTCGATGATGGCACAACCTATGGCATTGACTGGGGAAATACTTACTATAAGGCAGGTGAGAATGATGTCGGTTCGGTAGTCTCCTTGGGGCCACAATCTACACTTGATACAAAGCCCTCTGATCCCTCACAATTCAGTTTTGGGTATGCCGATTCATCCTTTCATGTTAAATTGAATGCCCTGGAAAAGAATAACGCGATAAAAACACTGGCGACGCCACGTCTTATGGTGCTTGACGGAAAATCCGCTGAAATTATTATCGGCGGCAAATTGGGGTATTATATCACGACCACCACAGAGACAAGTACGCTCCAGAGCGTTGAGTATTTAGATACCGGCACACAATTAAAAATAACACCCAAGATTACCGGAAATGGCCATATCCTTATGCAGATCCATCCTGAGGTAAGCACTGGCTCCATCAGCGGTGGTTTGCCTCAGAAGGATACTACCGCAGTTACAACCTCTATTATGGTAAAAGCAGGAGAGACCATTTTTATCGGCGGCCTGATCAGAACAGGAGAGATAAAAAGCATAAATCGCATCCCGATCCTCGGCCATATTCCCCTACTAGGGCCTCTTTTCTTCTCAAACGCTACAACTCAAATCCAAAAAAAAGAACTTGTGATTCTCCTCACGCCCCATATTGTCCCTGTTGATTCTGCAAGGAGCGACTTTTTTCAGGATGAGTCACACCCCGATGAAATAGGAGGAATGGAAATTGAGGATGAGGTCAAAAAATGGCGCCCACGACCCGGACCGCCAACTGAGTCCCTCCAAAATTAAAAAAATGCCCATCACGGGGGCAATGATACCGAGGATATGGGCATATATAAAGCGCGGTCTGGCACTAACTGCAATCATAGTATTGATTTTCTCCTCCCCAAAGAAAAGCCCCTTTCCTATGGAGAGTCCCGCAAAAGCGCAAGATCAGCCTTTTACTCCAGGAAGTAATATTGAGCTTACTCTTCTGCCGAGGCGTGAGGAGGTTGAGCTGACCATATACAATTCTGCCGATCTCACCCTTGTGCGTGATATGCGCACCCCCACTTTGAAAAAAGGATGGAACCATCTTCAATTTTCCTGGATACATACCCTGATAGATCCCACTTCCCTGAGCCTTGAGATGGTTGCTGAAAAAGAAAAGGTTGAAGTTCATTCATTAACCTTCCCGCCCCGCTCCACTCACCTGGGAAGATGGCTTCTGTGTTCCGAATTCAGCGGGACAGTCCCCGTGGAAATCCTCTACCTTACGAGCGGCGTATCGTGGCGCGCCTTTTATATGGGGACACTTTCTTCCGATGAAACATATATGCATCTTTCAGGATATGTGCGCATAGAGAACAGGAGCGGAGAGGACTATGGGAATGCTCACACAAGGCTCATCGTCGGGAAAGTACATATTTTGGATAATATCGCAGAACTTGCCCAAAGACGCTATCCCTATGGCAAACCCGATGCGTTCCCTGCCCTGCCCTCATCAGCTCCGCCGGCGTGGGGAATAATCGGTCATGATGTAATGAAAGGGATAGTAGAGGAAGAAGTCCTCATGCAAGAAGGATTTATGGAACCGAAAAAGATCTGTAAAGAAGGTCTGAGTGAATATTTCCTCTATACCATCGAAGGCACTGAAACAATCCCCCATGGATGGGGGAAACGTCTGCCCTGCTTAGATGTATATGACATTCCAATAAAAAGTCTTTATAAATATGATGAGGAGCGATGGGCAGGAGAGGCGCAACGTTTTATATCCTTTGCCAATACAAAGGAGGACAATCTTGGGAATACGCCGCTCCCCAATGGAACAATGCGCCTTTTCCGATATGCAAATACCCAGCACCATCTGGCATATATGGGAAAGGCAGAGATAAAATATATTCCTGTAAATGAGGAGGTTGAATTAAATATCGGGCCGGCACGGCTAGTCCGGATCGAGCCGCGTCTCATATCCATGTCCACTGAAAATTATCTATTCGACCACAATGGAGATGTTGCCGGCTGGGACGAGATAACGACCTGGCAATTAAAAATACACAACAGCCGTGAAATTCCTATTACATGCGAAATCATGCGCAATTTTGATACCCCTTACTGGAAGCTTGCAACGCAGGGGCCAGCTGCATATACAAAACATGATGCACGTCATGCCCGTTTTGTGATGGATCTTACGCCGCGATCTGATGCCTTGCTCACCTATACTCTCACTACATATCACGGAACCCGGCAACAATTTTTATAAAATTGATAAAACAATCAAATAGTGATACAGTCGATGAATGAGAAAACCATAAAAAAGGAGTATAGAAAAATGGAAGAAATACAATGCCCTAAGTGTGGCCATATGAATAATCCATCCTCTTTGGAGTGCAACAGATGTGGGATCATTTTCTCCAAATATTATGCTGCGCAAGAAAGAACAAATAGTCCCCATACTACCGGAGTATGTCATTCAATTGATTACAAAATAATTGGCGATGATATGCAAATTGTTGAAATTGAGCTGGATCAAGGGGAAACAGTCATAGCTGAAGCCGGTGCAATGAACTATATGGATCAAGGAATATCATTTGAGGCAAAAATGGGGGACGGATCAAAGGCAGATGAGGGAATTATGGGAAAACTCTTGGGTGCCGGCAAGCGCGTGCTCACAGGAGAATCAATCTTTATGACCCATTTCACGAATATGAGTCCCGGAAAGAGAACGGTTGCCTTCTCTGCCCCCTACCCAGGGAAAATAATACCCATTGACCTTTCACAGGGAAATGGAGAGCTTATTTGCCAAAAAGATGCGTTTCTGTGCGCTGCCTTCGGCACCCAAATCGGCATTACCTTCACAAAACGTCTTGGCGTCGGATTCTTCGGCGGTGAAGGATTTATTCTCCAGCGTCTCCGGGGAGACGGATTGGCGTTTGTCCATGCAGGAGGGACAGTGATTGAAAAAAAACTCACCAACGAGACTCTGCGCGTTGATACGGGATGCATCGTCGGATTTACTTCAAGGATTCATTACAATATCGAGCGTGCAGGAAACCTCAAATCGATGTTCTTCGGGGGAGAAGGGCTTTTCCTCGCCACCTTAAGCGGCACAGGAACGGTATACCTCCAAAGCCTCCCTTTCTCCCGCATGGCTGATCGTATCCTGCAGCATGCACCCTCTGCCGGGGGTAGTCGTAAAGGCGAAGGATCTTTATTAGGTACCATCGGGAACCTGCTTGATGGAGACAATTAACGAGTAATTCTCATTTTTATTATAAAAATATTTAGGTTTATATAATTTAGATAAAAAAATAATTTTATAAGGAATATGGTATTATGGCCTTAATACGATGTAAAGAATGCAATAATGAAATTAGTGATAAAGCTGATCAATGCCCTCACTGTGGTGTAAAAATTGAGAAGGGTCTCACCTTTTTTAAGGTCATTGGGTATTTCTTTCTGACGATATTCGGCCTTATTTTCATCATGATCGCTCTTTTTATCATTGCCGCAGTGATGATCCCGCCCATTTAAGTCCCCTGCGAAAATTAAACAATCATTACATTATAGTAAAAGGAGGAATGGAAGAAGATGAACTTAGGAGGAAACAGATATGCCTTTATTTTGATAAGCATCACGCTGCTCTTTCAAGTTTGGATGATGGGAAGCCTCCATGCTCGTATCAAGCTCGTTGCCTTACCTGAGCGTGACGATACTATTATCCGTCTTGATAACCCCCACGCTACGTTAATAGAAGAAGAACGTGTCCTTACGCTTCAGAAAGGAGTCAATAAGGTGGATTTCTCATGGAATGGCGTAGAAATTGATGTGGATTCCATTCGTCTTACTCTACTCTCCCATCCTGACCAGGTAAAATTGTTGAATGTCAGTTATCCCCCGAATGAAGCAGCGCTTGTGTGGGAAATCAGCAGCGCGGGAGCATGGGAGGAAACAGTTCGCATTAGTTACCTTCTCAGCAATATTGATCGTTTAATCACGTACAAGGCTATTGCGGATAAGGAGGAGTCAAAGGTTGACCTTAAAAGTTACCTCGTGCTCAGGAATTTCTCAGGCGAGGATTTTAAGGAAGCCAATGTACAATTAGATTATGGAAAAGCATTCGAGCAGGGAATAAGTCATGAAGAAACCAAACAGCTCCTCTTTCTTAAATGCAATAATGTGCCGATCACTAAAATATGGACCTTTGATGCGGCACATCAACCATGGGACCCTGAAAAACTAGATATCAATGTGGGCATTCCCGTAAGTTACAGAATAGAGAATTCAGAAAAGATGGGGCTTGGCACCTTCGCGCTCTGGGGAGGAAAAGTCCGGGTGTTTCAGGATGATGGCCATGGCAGCACTATTGTCCTTGGCGAAGACAGGTCTGAGCTTGTCCCTATTGGGGAGAAGATGGAGGTCTACATTGGCGACAGCCGGGATATAGTAGTGACCCAACGAAAAATGCTCGATAAAAAAATTAATGTCCGCAGAAACAACAGCAACAGGATTGTGCTCTACGATACCGACGAGGTCATTGAGGCCAAGATTGAGAATTTTAAGGACAAGTCAGCCGTATTAACAATGATTCAGCATATTCCGGGACAATGGGATATGGAAAAATGTACCTTTGAGTATACCCGGAAAGATGCACACACGCTTGAGTTTGAAATCACACTTCCCCCCCAGGGTAAAAAAGAGCTTTCCATGCATTATCACAGGAGGAATGTGAGATGAAACAGTTATGCTCTATTGTCGTTGCCTTCATGATACTCATGGGAACTGCCCGGGCAAAAGTAGACCTCGTGACCTTGCCCACAAGGGATACTGTCCAATTGACCATCTATAACTCAGCAGATATGACACTAGTGAGGGAAAGCAGGGCCCTTACACTCAGAAAAGGGCTCAATAAGCTGCAATTTTCATGGGCCAACACACTGATTGACCCCACAAGTCTCGATATGATTGCCAAAGAACACGCAGCCGAGATTGATATATTCGATCTGACCTATCCGCCGCGTGTAAGAGATTTGGGCCTTTGGACCATTAAAAGCGGGGTGAGCGGCAAGGTACCTGTACAGATTACCTATCTTACCAGCGGACTGTCATGGCGAGCCTTTTATATGGGAACACTTGCCCAGGATGAGAAGGTTATGCGCCTTAGAGGGTATGTCCGCGTGACTAACAGTAGCGGCGAAGAATACGAGAAGGCCCAGACACGACTGATTGTCGGCAAAGTCCATATTCTCGACCAGATATCCGAATTAGCCCGGCGCGAGTATCCCTATGGCAGGCCTCAACCTCCCCAGCCAGTCATTACGAAAAGGAAGCGAGAGCTGTCTTATGCCCGTTCAGAGGCCAAGGCGGTGATGATGGAGATGTGTGATGCCGAGCTTCCGAGGGAAAAAGAGATTAAAAAGGAGGGCCTGAGTGAGTATTTTCTTTATACGATCGAGGGATATGAGACTATTCCCGATGGCTGGTCAAAACGTCTTCCCAGTTTTGATGTCGCTGACATACCTGTGGTCAATCTTTACAAATATGAGGAAGAGCGCTATGGGAAGGCCGTGATGCGCTTTCTGAGCTTTAAAAATGATAAAGAGCACAAGTTAGGAGACACCCCCATACCGGGAGGCATGTTAAAGGTATATAGGGCAATTGACACTGCTGAGCATTTATCCTATGAAGGCCAGTCTAGCTTTAAATATATACCGGTTGGTGAAGATGTGGAGCTCAATCTCGGGTCTGTCGGGAATGTCGTTGTTGAACCTCTGCTGATGGATTTTAAAACAGATAATTATCTTTTTGACAATCATGGCGATATCAGCGGATGGGAGGAAATACGGACATTTGAGCTCATCGTGAAAAATACACGCCAGATACCTGTAAAGGTGGAGATTCAACGAAATTTCCCCACGCAGCATTGGGATCTTGAGAAGAGCGGTGATTTTGATACATTCGAGAAAATAGATATTGATACAGTAAAATTTATCTTGCATTTAAGCGCAGGGACGAAAAAAACCTTTACCTATACCCTTACTACACGTCATGGGAGGAGAGCTGAATGAATACACGATGTATTATGATAATAATGATTGGCATTATGATATCAATCCCCTTTAATAGTTTTGCCATTGAACACGAGTACCTTCCCACAACCGATAAGTTTAAGGTATGTGATAACAAAGGAGGGAGCGGTTTTTTCTGGATCGATACCACCAATGGGAAGACATGGCGGCTCGAGCCGGAGGGAATGGAATTGATTTATTGCGGACAGCCGGAAGGTGCTCTCTCAGGTCCGGCAGGGACCTATATGCCCTATGAAAACAAAGATGGCAAAGGGCTCTTTATTCTTAATACTGCAACTGGCGAAGGATGGTATGTGAGCGACGCGAAATGGAAGAAACTCAACATGCCGGCAACCAAAAATGCACAACAAAGTGAATTGCGCCGCAATAGAAAATCCTCATACCATTTTCATAAGGACGATTTCAGGCTAAGATCAGCTGATCACTTATTCTCTAAAGGCATACCTCGTGATCAGAGAATAACAGCCTATCCCATGTATACGAGAACATTGCCCGAACATGAAAAGCACACTCAATGATTGATACTGATCAGTTCCGTAGGCCCCCTGCTTATCGATCAGGAACAACTAAGCTGCGTCACGCCTTGCCATTTTACCTTCTTATAAGTATAAAAAATACCCCCAGAGAAACGGACGTTGCTATAGGTATTAAATTCCAGCTCCTCATACCCATTTTCATCCGAATCAACCTTTGTGAAAGTTACCTGATCCCAGGTATAATTGGCTGGAATAGTGTAATCATACTCATTCCGGGTATGAATATCGAAATATTCGAGAATTTCTGAAGAAAGCTGCCCTCCGATTTCAACGGTACGGGGTTCATGAAAGGGATGAACCTGAGGACTTATAAAATCGCTTTCTTGAGGACCTGTTTCACTGTTGTAGCAAAGATCCTCACTATGCAACGCCAGCAATATTCTATCAATATTATAACCATTTTCCCTCCTGTTGATGACTATTTCATGAAACCCTTCTGACAGATAAAATCCTTGAGAAGCGGAAGTCCAATACCAACCGTCGAATGATCCCCCATCATCATAAATTCCCCCTATTTGTCCTTCGTCTGTACCTATATAACAAGAATTGGAAGCATCATCCTGTGCGAATCTTCTCAACTGTATCCAATATGTACCTGGGGTTTTGATATATATTTTATAGACCAGGGAAGCGCCTTGACTATACTCTGCATCGCAGTCATTGAGGGAGGGTCCTATCTCCATTGAGCCGGTACCCTTAAAACCATCTATGTCAATGTAATGCATAGTTATAAATGCGAATTTCGTCAATTTTTCCCTTAAAATGCTCATAATAGATGGATTTGGACAATTACGCTTGCCAATGGTAATACTATGCTGCGTATCATTCATTATCTTCCCCAGGCACTCTTTACTCTCAATAAGTTCCCCATTTATATAGATTTTCGATGCATGTCCATCCCACGTGCCCACAAAATGATACCACTTTCCGGTGTCAAGGAGCCCTGAATTTGCGGTGCAGGCCGTCCCATCAGTACAATATACCTGCATTCGTAGCATATTTTTCCATTCGCCCGTATATATCCCGAAATTCGCCTTGTCATTTGCCCCTTTATCGACAAGATGCGCATACCGTGAGGTTCCGCTAAACTGTGGCCAGCCTTCAATGCTCACTGCATTTACCTTCATTGCAGGGACGTTCGAGATTTGAACATAATCATTAATTCCATCAAAGGAAAGGGCCCCTTCAACAATACCAATCGTCCGGGTCGCGCCGTATATGGTTCCATTTATACTATAGCCTGTAGACTCAAAAGCTGTTGCGCCTGAGCCTTCATCAAATTTGTAGGAAGCGCTGAGTGTGGGTGCGGGAATTTGTAATTGCACGTTATCAATCCAGCCTCTATCGGACCCTGAAGTCACTGAATAATCTTTTGTATACTTCCACATTATTTCATCACCCACGGCAACTTCATAGGAAAGATACGCCCACGAGGTATATCCTGATATTCTATTCTTTTCACTCTGGTTAATATAAAAGCGCAAATAGTCGTAATTGGCTTCACTGCTTACTTTCCATCAAAAAGATAATATACCTGCCTTTTCGATTGTCCTCTTAATAAAAGAGGATTGATTGTTTACCAGTATAGGATCACTTCCGGCACTATACTTTCCGCTATAGGCAGAATCATTTGTGACGCCCCATTCCGCATGCCCACCGGTTATCCACCCATCTTCACCACCAATGGTCCCATCTTCAAGGGTAAAATCATCCGGCCCCATAAGGTGAGAGTATATCTCCCTCCATATGACCCCATCATAATGAAAGGCCTTTAAATGAACGCCATAATGTTGTGTGTAGCTGCCGGTATTAGCAGGCATCCACGATATCTTTATATGCATGGTATCCGTGTTGACGGAACTGAGTTTGACCCATCTTACTTGATCACTCGAATTTTGTGCACCGCAACTATCGGGTATCAGGATATTATCCATCCCCTGCTTTGGATCAGGCGAGAATGAATATATATCCCCTTCCTCTCCAAAGCATAAAATGGTTCCCCCCAGGATGATACTACAAAAAAGCATGATTGAAATGTATTTTCCAGGGATATAAGAGTATCCTTATTAATATGAAATAATATTTTTATATTATAAATTATTTGATATAAAAAGTAAAATTTCTCAATTTTATCCCCATGAGCTCACATATGGACGATTTGATGAACAAAAATTCTTGTGCCTTTAATGCAAGCCTGTTCATGATAGACCTTAACCCTACAACGACGATTATAGTTCTTTTTTTATTTACATTTTATAACATAATCTGTTATATTGAGAGAAATATATATATTTAAACAAATAACAAAAAGGGGGACAGATTATGTTAGCAACATATAGGACAGACGGGGATTTATATGCAATTCCAAAATTCAATATAACGAGAACTGATATTCATGGATTTATTGAGGAATTAAAAGGGTTTCACGAACAATTTAAAGATTGCTTTTCCAGAAGTGAGCCGCGAGATAATTTCTATAACTATATGGTAGGTCAACTGAGTGTGTTGGAAAGGAAATCCATAGAACCGATGGCGTTGAATATAGAAAATGGAAGCGTACGATCTCTGCAAAGGTATATAAGTGATGCTATATGGCATGAAGACAAGATGGTAGAGAGATATCATGAATTAGTGGCAGAAGATA
The DNA here is from genome assembly GCA_049472395.1 of bacterium. Classification (GTDB taxonomy): domain Bacteria; phylum SZUA-182; class SZUA-182; order DTGQ01; family JBLIRR01; genus JBLIRR01. The sequence continues at coordinate 81,046 of JBLIRR010000027.1, forward strand.
TGGGTGATCCGGATGGAGTGCTTATTTTTGATGAAACGGGATTTTTCAAAAAGGGCAATGACTCTATAGGAGTTGGCAAACAATATTGCGGAACTATAGGCAAAGTAGATAACTGTCAAGTGGGGGTTTTTACCGCGTATGCATCGCGTTATGGTTATGCATTGCTTGATAA
>JBLIRR010000028.1:0-80039 GCA_049472395.1 bacterium
TAGGTGATATAGGGAGCAAAGAAGCTATTCCCTCTCTTATTAAGGCTTTAAACTCGGGGATGAGTGTGTCTGCCGAAGCAGCTTTAAAAAAGATAAGCTCCAAACTCCGATTGCGTATATTCAAAGATGGAAGGATTAAAAAAAAATAGAAGGAATTTAAATTGCATCCTTCATTTTAAATTCTTTTATCCTTTTAAAATAAATTTTTAAACAGCATAAAGGAGATTGGTATTACTAATCTCTGAAATTCCATCAATTCCCTGGAATCATCCCGCCATATGAATTGATAAGAAATTGATAAGAATTCGCTTTTTGAAGCAAGGGGATGAATAATTATAAAATTTGAAAAAGGAAGGATATACACAAAAAAATAATATAAATTATTGTATCATGGGTTAAGGAAATTAGAGAAAATTTGTGAAGTGATTGATATTGCCTTTGCAAACACCGATTTTTAGTTAAATCGGGATAGGAATAGACGCACCTCCCCTTTTGCAGCAAAAAGCAGGGATTTACGGCCTTTTTTAAAACCGATGATTAAATTTTATATGATTAGCCTCTTACACCTCGCATAATTAAAATTATAGACTTCTAAAAAAAGATCTGTGGAAAAAAAGCCGATATTCAAATACACAAATACATATAAACCCTGTTGGAACCTATTGTTAAATCTAATCAACCAAAGATAGAAATGAAATGTTAAAGGGTGGATGGATCAATCTTTGTAAACTTAATCTCATCCTAGCGCTCACTATTATTAGCATCGGATATGGTGGAGATGAGACAACCACTGCAGTAGATGCTGATAGTAGTAATCAGTATAGTGACTGCAATGATTCTCTTTGCGACAGTGATCATCTTGACCTATGCTGCACAAGAATAGTGTGTGAAGAGCAAGGGGGCTACTGGTATAATGAGGGATGCTATGAAAGCCCCTATACAAAAATAGCTGCAGAAAATCAATTCGAACATTTCAGGCAAGCCATTGATCCACAAATGAATAATTTAATTCCCCGGACTATGACTATAGGTAATCACTGCCTTGTTGAGACGGAAGATTGGATCTATACTATCGATAGCAAAGGAAACCAAATATTTCGACCATCGGGAAATTACTCTCATCTTGAAGAATCAATGACAACACCCTTTGCCGGAGATCCGCAGGAATGGTTTAATAATAGCGATAATTTTCATCAAAATATTTCAAAGACTGTGGAACTCTTCCATCAATTGTTTGATGTTTCAGATTTCTTACCTCCGCAAGCTATAGTTAAGAATGAAGTTATTCTGCTTTGTGAAATGGGTAATGAAAACGTAAATGCGTATTTGGGTCGATCTCTGATTCGTTTACTTGAACCTCAAGGCCCATTATACTTTCAGACAATCTTCGATGGAACCAGTAATCCGATACGTATCGATACAAATATTTGGACCAATAATATTGACGAATTGGTAAATCTACTCTCCGATAGCTTGCAGCAAAGTCATCCACAAATTGACAATGAGGAGCTAAGTATAGGAACATTTTTTGATCCCGATGAATATAGATTTGAAATTACAGCGTATTCTTATGAAGGGGAAGAGTTCATGAACATGGAAGAATCTTCTAATCCCTTCGATCGTGATTACTTTGACCTGAGTTATCCTCATCTTGTCGATGTTGCTCTGTATCGACAGTCGGGGGATTACCATTTCTGGTGTTGGTATTGGTGGGAGCTTTACGGACGAGAGAATGGAGTAAGGGGAAATTGGAATGAGATTGAACAAAATTGGCAACATAGCGCAATTACCATAAAGTTCCACCGCAACTTGAGAGATTATAAACTCGTAGCAGGAGAACCAACTCAAACAATACTGCCGGCTGATGCATCTTATGTGGCTGCATCTGTTTGGATAGGTGAAAAAAATTTTAATGTAAGTGATTTTAGGATAAGATAAGGCCAAGCTGGAACAACCGATAAGGGGGATGAAGATTTAACCCTAAAAAGTACATTATTAAACATTATTAGATCCTTAATGAATTGTTAGTGGGAATAATTATATCCTGTAACTTATCAAAGTACCATCATTAAACAATATCAATACGTTATAGCATTCTTAGCCTCATTTGAAAATTACTAAAAATTTCGATACAAAAGTACCTCTCTTGTAAAAATCAAATAGGAAGGTTACATAAATGTATCGAGTTCTATCTGAAATCTTAATCATCTTGATAAATATTTTAAAAACAGTTTTTAGATCAAAAAATGACATTATTATTGAAAATCTAACCCTTAGGCAACAACTTGCAACAACGTATACAGCCAAAAAGAAAAAGCCAACAATAAAAGAAAGAGATGGTCTAAATGGAATAAAACATTAATTATTGTAAAACCAGAAACTGTTATAGACTGGCAAAGATGGCGGTTCAAAAAGTATTGGACTAAATATCTTCTAAAAACAGAAGATGTGGAAGAAAGATAATGGGGTTTTGATAACTCACAGGCAAAACCATATTGACAAATCAAAATTCCGTGTTATATTGCCCTATAAATAGATAAATCAGTATGGAATACTTCTGACGCGGAATATGAATTATCAGATTTGGGTGTTATGTGATTTTAATGGAGATGGCATAACAGATGTATTTCGAGCAGATTAAAAAAAGAATTCAACAAGACTCCTATACGTGCAACGACATAATATGCTATAATAATTTATAGTATCAATATAAATAATGTTTTCTTAAAAAGAGTGCTCTATGAGCTTTAAGAGTGCACGAGCAATAATTCTTATCTTTTTCCTCTTCCTGGTTACGACCATTAAACTAACGGGAGCGCAGGAGTGCATAATCGAAGAGGTCAGCGTCACGGATGTTGATAGAGCAACACATAAGACAATTATTCAGATTAAATTTGATAAATCTATGGCAGGAGCTGACGTAATTGATCCGAATTCTTATTCCGTAAAATATGTTCCCGGTTTAAAGGAGAATGACGTCATTGGTGGTACCGCGCAATTGAATGCCGATGACATAACCTATAATGATGCTAATTTCATTGCAACCCTTGCGGTTGATGGCGTTATTGAAAGTACTGCAGAAGAGCACCTTCCACAAGTATCCATTAGAAAAGATATTGTGGGTGGAAGTCCCCCGGTTTTATTGCACTATCAGGATAAAGGAGCACATGTGAGCCTTGATAAAGTTGGGCCTTATCTTAAAAGCGCATCATTTAGCTATAATCCGGAACATGGTAAGAGTGTGGAGGAGCTTATTAAAGAGGAAAAGCTTACTTTAACGCTTTTTTTCAGCGAAGCGGTAGTAAGCCCTGAAAGGCTTGATAGCACCGCCTTTATTGCTCATGGTGGGTGGAATATCTCATGCATAAAGAGAGGAAAACATTCTCCGTGCAATGGTGTTGCGTACGGCGTATGGGAAATTGCCATAACCTTAGATTCTAGAGAAGCACTGAATAATGGGCCACTTCCTTACATGAGCCCCAAGTTTGATGAAGGTCCCACTTTATCTATTACACCTTCCTCTAAAGATCGTATTAAAGATGCGCAGGAAAATTGGGCGTCGGATCCTGAATACCAAATCCCTATTCACGATGCGACCGCTGTATGGCTTAGAGAGGCAAGGACCGTGGATTCAATCTTAGAGCCTGCCGGATTAGAAGGAGTTGTCGATCACATTATATTGACATTCGGTAAGGATATGGCAATAACTACTAATACATTTGATAGGGAGAATAAAGTTATATGGATTGATGGTGACCCGAATATAGTTAAGGAGGTGACCCATACTACCGAGACGACGATAGAAATAGAGCTTTATGAAATGATTGATCAGGTTGAGAGAGATATGAACACTGCATGGACACCGATAGTCTCATTTGATCTTGATGAGGATGAAGCTATACTGATACGGGATAACACACCACAGGGTGAATCACCCCTTGTTGATGATTTCAGTATTATTGCCGAAGATGGTGCTGCTCCAATCTTAGTAAACCGAATAACATATAATGATGTGACAAGTGATTATATAAAGACATATACACTGGGAACTGAAATTATTGGAGGTCAGACATATTATGAGGAGGCAATCATACTTGAATTCTCAGAGCCGATGGACCCGAATATTTGGAAAAAACCTTACTATGTTGATCTATTTTTTGAAAAGGATTTTGATCCAAATATAAGGATACTCACCTTCCTTACAGATGATTCTAGCCCCAGGAGCACCTCTTCCCTGAGGTGTGGTGGGAATAAAATAGTAGTGCTTGTGGAAACAGCTGGAGATGTTCCTAGTGTATGCGACATATACTACGTAAATACCACTATGAAAATTAAATTTCATGAAAAAAATCGTTTTTATGACTTAAATGGTAATAAAACTTCCTTGAGGGTACTTTCGTTAATCAAGGTTTTTTTGTGTTGTTGTGGGTGGTGGGGCTATTGCCCTCGCCCTTTCCCCCCTTTGTGGCCGGATCCGATGATCATGTCTTCAAAAGTAATGAGAATATATGGAAGTATCTATACAAATCCGAATGATACTCCTATGGACGCTGGTATTGTATCTGCTTTCCATCGCGATGAGTTATTTCACATTGATCCTAATGGGCATTTCGGGCAATTTGTTATTGATCCTTATCGCAATTATGGCGTGTGTCGCATTAACGATGACGGATCATATTACATAAAGGTTTATGGTAAAGATACAATGAACAATGATTCTCAGAAAGGCTTTGAATTTGGTGATCCTGTAATACTTGTTGTATGTCCTGATCCAACTGCCGCTAATCCGGTATATGAGATTGCAACTACCGCATGTCTAACTAATGCCGATTATTCTATTCCATTTGATGGTGGCCCCACCAAACTTCCTGTAAAGAAAGATTTATATCTTGGCCAAAGAGAAATCATTAAGCTTCATCCCGGCTGGAATCTTATTTCCACATCCATTAGCGGGACATATGTGGATTATACGCTGTGTAATCTTCTGGGAATAGATCCGGCCAAGTATCAAGGGTATTTTTACGGACCGGATGATGATTGTAATGGGAAAGGATCATTGCCCAAGGAAGAGGAGATATATGTCCTTGATAATACGAATGACCTTTCCTCGGTGCTGTTTACCCTCTCTCATCCTTATTTTTCCGGTCACCTGTTCTACGATCCCGCAACTATCCCTATCTATCCTGTGCAAGATAGATTAAGTGATACATTGAACAGCACACCGGTATTTTGTGCTGGCAGAGGATATTATATCTATATCGAAGATGCGAATTGTCCTCCTGGGGTTGAGAGCCATGAGTGGCAGATTGTCCTTTTCGGAAAAAAGATCCCTGGCCCCGAATATAAGCTTAAACTGGACCAAAATCCCGACCTCATCGGGCATTGGGGTGGGTTATTGTACTATCATCCCGAGGAAGATTATGAGGTTATCAGGATGATCAAAGAGCTTCTCCCTATCCCCACTTATAGGGATGATCTATGCACCGCTAACATTGGTGGTGATACGCTCACCATCATTGATATACACAATGAACCTCAAAGCATCTCTGTTATAAGCACCTACTGTAACTATGGGGCTAGGCTTTTCAATAGCACGGCGAGTTGGTATGCTGACTTGCCTTCATATAATGACCTATCATTCATAGCACCCGGAGGAGGCTATTGGCTCCTAATAAATACTGATACAAGGCCCGGACCATTCTTTGCAAATTATATGGGAAAGAATCATTGACATACCTGAAGCCTCCTTTTCCCTTCCATCCACCATGGAAATTAGCTCTTTTAATTTTAATGGTTGACATTTCATCCATCATCTTTATAAATTCAAATTCGTTATGGGCCACTTCATCAAAACCTTGAAGGAGACCACTGGCGCCTTTTCGGTTTCTCAGAACTTGCTTTTTCCCAAACATTCTGATTTAATAATTCCTCCCGGCAGCCAGTGGCACCTTAACTTATTGATAGGGTCGAAATAATAGAGAATTAATAATGGATGTTTATTCAATACCCGGATTTGAGGAACCATTTAATTCCTGGTCGCACTTTTTAGCAGCATTTGCCTTTTTTTGTCTTGCCGCTTATCTCTTACGCCCATCCGGAAGTGGAAGGAAACATTCTGTATCCGTTGTTGTTTTTGGCTTTTCCTGTGTATTCCTGTTTTCTATGAGCGGTGTTTATCATTTATTGGCGGTTGGAGGCACAGCACGATACGTTTTACGCATTCTCGATCATGCTGGTATTTATTTATTAATTGCGGGGACGTTTACTGCTGTTCATGGAATCCTATTTCATGGCTTCATGCGGTGGGGTGTAATTCTGATTGTTTGGATATTAGCTATTAATGGAATTACGCTTGGCACAATATTTTTTAACAGCATACCGGAATTCCTCAGTTTAACCTTTTTTTTATGTTTGGGTTGGTTAGGGATCTTTTCAGGGATTATTCTATGGAAAGAGAAAGGATTACACTTTATCAAATACTTACTGTTTGGAGGTCTGGCTTACACTATGGGAGCTATTCTTGAATTTCTCCGAACGCCTGTACTTATTTATGGTGTAATTGGGCCACATGAGCTGTTCCATCTTTCAGTTATACTTGGTACTACTTTTCATTGGATATTCATAATAAAATCAATAAAAGAAATTGATCAAAAACCCTAACAAGGACATCGAGTTAAAGGAAATTAATAAATAAATTAAGATCTTATCTGAAAGAAAAGAACTTTTTAAAAATTTAGATGGTAATATATCACCTGGAATTTTAATTTGCCTCTATATGATCAAATATTTATGAGGAACAGGCTATTATAAGAATCTGTTTATTAGTATTTTGTTCCTGATTCTTGGAATAAAATATGCACATTTTATAAATTATTTAGAAAAATCTTTAAGAGGTAGTGCCATGTTAAATTTTTGGAGACTTTTAATTTTTTTATTTATAGTTTTTTTATCTTTTAGTATGGTCGAGATAATTTGGGGAGCAAAATGTCCTGAGGAATGGAGTCGTCCTAACCCACTTATGGATTATGCGCCCCAAGTGATTGGTGTCTATGATACAATTTATTCTCAATTACAAGAATCTGACTGCCGGAGTTGCCATGGTAGTGGTAGTGGGATGGGCGGCGGTGGCCATGGTGAAAGCATAGCTGGTAGACACCATTCACTGGACTACCCATGTACATATTGTCATGAGACAGAATCGCCGAAAAAATGCGGTGGAGAAATAGAGCGGAATTGTATGGCTGTTGGATGTCATGACACTTATGAAAATGGCTGGCACCACCTTACAGAAGAGTCATCCGCTGGGCAATGCGATGTCTGTCATACTAATATTGAAATTAATGGGGATATCCCAGAGTGTCCACCAGGAATTACCATCCCCTCTCCCTTCTCATGCGAGAACTGCCATTGGGAACAAAGAATGCCTATGGAAGGGGGAAAGCCCATCTATGGATACCAAGATACCCATCATATGCAGTTTAAGGGTAATTTTGCTGGTGACTGCTTCCGGTGTCACGCTGGAAATGGGCCTTATAATCTTAGCTGGGATCTTAATTATAATCCTAGCTGGAATCCTAATGATGAATGTCTTATGCGTTATTGTGAGAAATGCCATAGTCCAGATAGTCTTCATGCCATCCATACGAACTCCGTTCATGCTTGGGAGGCAGTGGGCTGGCATGTTGACTCTGATAGCTGTGAAGATGTTAATCCTACTATCTTTAGAGTATTTGAGGATGTGTTATGCCTTGGATGTCATGAGGATTAAGAATATAGAATCACCTCTATATTATCTGGGTATTTTATTATATATTTGAAATTTCTTTAAAAAACGTATACCCTAATTGGCATGACTACACAACAGCTAATTGATACTATCGCTCAATTAGAAAATATATCCAAACATATGGCAAAAACAGTTATTGAGACTGTGACTGAAAAATTACAATAAAACTATGGATTATAATAGGAATAATTTTTCTATTCTTTCTTCTTCGAAAGAAGAAAAGGTAAGCCAAAGTAAGAATTCCTATGAGGAAGAAAAAATCAAGTTTAAAACACCAAGGTCGAATTACAAGTGAGATAAATGATGGTGATATTGTTGACACCTTTATAAAAGATTATTCATTGCCCTCAAGAACTAGAAAAAATAAAGCCCCTTCACGCAGAAAAGATAATACTTATAATGCATCGCTCGCGGGATATCCCTCGCCGGAAGTCTTGGCAGGAACAGAACGGAAAATAAAAAGATTACAGAAGATAGCAGAATCTATCGAAACAAAGGTCATTAAATTAGAATCAACAACCGTTCAGCAGAATAAATTTACAATAAACTATCAAAAAGAGTTGAATCAAAGCCAATATTTTGCGGCTACAACAATAAATGGTCCCCTCTTGGTGATTGCTGGAGCAGGTTCAGGAAAAACGAGGACACTTACCTATAGAGTAAGTTACCTGATTGAAAATAACATTGATCCCTCCGGAATTCTCCTACTTACATTCACAAGAAAAGCAGCTCAAGAAATGATTTCCCGAACAATGGTATTACTAAAAAGTAATAAGGCACAAAAAATAATGGGGGGGACTTTTCATTCAACGGCTAATCATATATTGAGGAAATATTCAAAATTTTTGAATATTTCTCCGAATTTTTCAATACTCGACACAACGGATTCTCAAGATATAATTGCTTTGATTCGTGATGATCAAAAATTTGATAAAAAAGAAATTGCATTTCCTAAAAAGGGAAGAATCCAAGGAATCATTTCAAAATCTAGAAATTGTCGTATTCCAATAACTAAAGTCATAGAAAAAGATTATAGCGCTCTATCTATTTATATTAAGGAGATAGAGCTCATAAACAGAATTTATCAAAAATATAAAAAATCAAATAATCTATTTGACTATGATGACTTAGTGGATTCTTTTATACAATCGCTAAAAGAAAATCAACATTTCAAGGAAATAATACAAAATACCTATCATTACGTAATGGTTGATGAATATCAGGATACGAACATTCCGCAAAAAGAGTTGGTTGACTTAATCAGTGCTAAACACAAAAACATTATGGTTGTTGGGGATGATTCCCAGAGCATATATTCGTTCAGGGGGGCAAACTATGAGAATATCCTCACATTCCCTGAAAGATATCCTGATTGCAGAGTTGTAAAAATTGAGGAAAACTATAGAAGTAATCAAGGGATATTGAATTTTACTAATGCCCTTATTCACCATGCAAAAATCGGGTATAAAAAGAAACTGTTTTCAAAAAACACCAATAACTTTAAGCCTGTATATCAAAAGTTCGATAGCCAGGAAGGTGAGTCTGAATACATAGTCGATAAAATCCTGCAATTAAGGGAAAAAGGAATAGAATTGAATCAAATAGCTGTATTATACAGAGCCACTTATCATGGGAACCATATTCAGGCAGAATTAGTTAAAAGGAATATCCCTTATGTCGTGGTGGGTGGAATAAAATTCATTGAGCGAAAACATGTTAGGGATATTATCGCCTTTTTAAGAATAGCTTTAAATCCTTACGATGCTGTTTCATGGCATCGAATATTGAAACTGGTGTATGGCATAGGAGAGATCACAGCAAAGAAAATAATCAGTACTATCAACAGATACGATGGGCAATTAAATTTTTCGGAATATTCTAAAAATAAATTTTATGGAGAGTTGGTAAAGCTAAAGGCAGTTATTGAGGAAATAGTAGATCAAGATTCTAAAATTCCAAACAAGATAGAAATTATAAAAGCGTATTATGCTCCAATCTTAAAAAGCCAAGAAACTGATTACAAGATAAGGTTATTAGATATTGATTTTCTTTATAATCTCGGAGGTAAATATGACAGTTTAGAGAAGTTTTTGTCAGATTTTGCTCTCGATCCTCCTTCTAACAAATTCCAAAATTATAACCAACCTCTTATAGATGAAACAGAGGATAAGCCTTTAACATTATCGACTGTACATTCAGCTAAAGGGCTTGAGTGGCATTCCGTGTTTATCCCTCACTTGTTAGACGGATTATTCCCTTCAGTAAGATCAATGAATAATATGGAAGAATTGGAAGAAGAAAGACGTTTATTTTATGTAGCTTGCACGAGAGCTAAAGAACAATTATATTTAACCATGCCATCCTACTTTTCTTCTTGGGATGCATTTTTCACCCTTCCTTCCCGATTTTTAGTGGAGATCGATAAAAAATTTTATCAGAAAGAAAAAGGAATCTTATATCAATAATCAACCTCAAATAGACCCAGCTGACCTTTTACGTCAAAAGGCTCTATTAGCCTTATGTTCTCCAAAAGCCAGCTGTGGGCCTTTTCATAGACTTCACAGCATGCCTTAGCTTCATCGGCCTTTGTCATTGGCCGAAAATCAGCCAAATTGATCGCTTTTAGAGAACTTAGGAAAACAATCCGCCCCGACTACTTCAATTCCTAATAAATGGGATATTATATCGAGCACGGTAATGGAGTCATGTTCATCATCGGCTATTAATGTGGCACCCATGACAACTAAGTTTTCAAGAGGCTTATCAGCATAAGGATCTTTATTAAATAAATCCCTAACATATGATTGAATTAAGGGTATGTATGCTGTTCCTCCCACTAAAATAACCTTGTCAATGTCCGAGGGCTCCATTGATGCTTCTTCCAAACATTGTTGCGTTATGCTTTTAATCTTACTGAATAAGTCACTTGATGCCTCTTCAAATTCTTGTCGTGATACGGGCATAGTGAAATTATAATTCTTATCATCTTATCAATAAGCGAATGCTTGGTATATATCTTAGTAGGCTTCCCTGATAATAAATATGGATAGAAGTAGCAGTAGCAGTGAGAGGGGGGTCCGGGGAGAATAGATAACTTTTTATTTTAAAAAAAGATTATATAATTCTCTGTTATTTTAAATTTATTTAAGATTAATAACTGTGAATAACTTGTAGATAAAATGTGAATAATAATGTTATTTTATTTTACTCTAACATATTATGTTAATTTATCTATGTTATATCGTAATACTCTTTACTAGACTGCCTTAAAAATGGGAGCGTTTGAGCTTACAAAAAATATTAGCCATTTAAAAAAGGAGATCAGTCATGGTAAAGAGCAATAACAGTATATCACAACACTTACGAGGCAAAAAGGGGAATATGCTTACATATCAGGTGCAAAGAAAGAATCTGGAGCATGTAATGGTTATACCTATTGAGATAGGCAAAAGCTACAATAAAGCATTAATTGCCAATTATTTTGTTTCCCTTCTTAAAGAACCTTTTGAGTTTCATAATAGTCAGGAAGGCTGTCAACACTTGTATAATACCATATCTTCTATATATAAAAGTCAACCGGTAGAGGAAATTCTCATCGGCATGGAAGCGACAGACCATTATTATAAAATGCCGGCCTCATCTCTGTCCGCGATGGGATATAATAATCTATTCATACTGAATCCTCTTTCTACCTCTCATTGTCGCAAAGCGGAGCTCACGTGGTTCAAGACAGCTGACTTTCCAAAAGAAAGTATCTTTGAGTTTCTTATAGATAACCCTGACCTTTTCTACATTTTATCCGATTATTCCCATCATATAATCGATTTGATAATATTATATTGATTGGTGATACGATAAATTCTATACCAAACAATATTGTTAAGACAGGCATTTATTAGTATTGCGTTACTATTATTTTTGCAGTATCATAGGTATACAATACTAACATAATTGAAGGAAGTAGGAAAATATGCTCGAAGAACTTTTTAATTTAAGTCGGCATTTTTTGAAAAACTATAACAGAGCATACATCAGATATTTTTTAAAAAAATATAATCTACATAGCAGATTTTCGATAATAACCGGTCAACGGGGTGTTGGCAAATCGACAGCTCTTATTCAGAAATTACTCGTATATGCTGGTAATGATATACTTTCAAAAAAGATCCTTTATATACAAGCAGATCATTTTCTCATTGGAAAATATTCTTTATATGAAATATCCGAAGAATTCTATAACAAAGGGGGGGAAATAATATGTTTTGATGAGATTCATAAATATCCAGACTGGTCAATAGAATTAAAAAGTATATACGATACATTTATGGATTTAATAATTCTTGCCTCAGGTAGCTCAGCGTTAGAAATATATAAAGGAAGCCATGATCTCTCCAGAAGGGCTATTATATATAAGATGCAAGGAATGTCATTTAGAGAGTTTCTTGAGCTATCATTAAACAAGAACTTTGTGAGTTATTCGTTGAAAACAATTCTGGAAGAACATGAACAGATTGCCAACAAAATAATTGAAAAGCTAGCAAATAAAAAGATTTTGTCTCTTTTTGAAGATTATCTGACATACGGATATTACCCATATTATTTAGAGTATAAAGATAAGGCTCTTTTTTATATTGCTCTTGAGCAAAATATACATACAACAATAGAAGCAGATCTGCTTTCAATTTATCCTTCTCTAACTGGAATAAGCATTAAAAAGATAAAAAAACTGCTCTCCTTTATAGCTGGGTGTGTTCCGTTTATACCTGATATAAAGAAGCTTAAAGAAATTTTAGAAATTGGTGATGAAAGAACTCTAAAAACATATCTTAAGTATCTTGAGGATGCAGGAATTATTCTTCAATTTGCAAAGTCAAGGCAGAGTCTTAAAGGTTTAGGCAAACCTGAAAAGATATATCTTAATAACACCTGTCAACTATTCGCCTTAAAAGGTACTACAAAAGAGAATATAGGTACAGTAAGAGAAATATTTTTTGTTAATATGCTTTATTCTGAACATAACCTTTCAATTCCAAATAAAGGAGACTTTTTAATAGATGGCGAGCTTCTTTTTGAAATTGGTGGGAAAAAGAAAAGTTATTCTCAGATAAAAGACATTCAAAAATCATTTCTTGCTATAGATGATATTGAGAGTGGATTTGGAAATAAGATCCCTTTATGGCTTTTTGGATTTTTATATTAAGTAAAATGACTGACCAAGTGACGATACGGGGCCTTAAAATCTATTCTTCTATTCTTTAAAGTCATTAGATGGGTTACCACTATTCTTGGAAAAGAACCGGATGATACATTCTGCACCAATGATATGATCGGAAGAGAGTCGTGTGGTCAAAAAATTAAAATGAATGTAACTCCTCTTTTTTCTTAGCTTTATACAGGATTTATAACGATATATCCGTCCGTTTCGATTATGCCGGCTTTGCGATAATAATAATTCAACATTCCATCAATCCGTGATCTACGTATAATAGTGCCTTTATTCTGGGGTGGATTGTGACCCTGAGGAGGAAGTAATAGCACATTCCCTTTGCCCTGATGATTTCGTTCAGCATGATAATGTGTTATATATTCTCCTAAAACCCTTGTCAAACTTTGCTCTCCGAAAAAAATAAGCTTTGATAAACATTCGGATTTTATACTTAGTACAAACCTCTCCGCGTATGAATTCAAATTTGGACTTTTGGCCGGCAATTTGAGAGATTCCACCCCACTGGATCTAATGCTTTCTCTAAATGAATCACAAAACTTTGAATCACGATCATGAATTAAATATCGGTAACCATTTAGAAAGCCCCAGTCCGCCATGGTTATATTCCGGGCCATCTGCTTCATCCAATTTTTATCAGGGTTTGGAGTTGCACCTGCAATATACACCTTTCGGCTGCCAATGTGAATGAAAAACAGGATATAATAAGTAACCAGTCCAGCCGGTGTTATTACTTCGGTAGTGAAAAAATCACACGCGGTCAAAATATTTTCATGAGCTTTTATGAATGCAGCCCAGTTACTGTCTTTCTTACGCTCTGGAGCTGGTAGAATCCCATTTCGCTTCAAGACATTACCCACCTTTTGATCGCTGATTTCATATCCAAGATTCGACAAAACACCCACGATCCTATCGTAACCCCAACCTGGATTTTCTTGTGCAAAGCGAATGATAAGATCTTGTATTTCTAGATCAAGCCTTGGTCGGCCAGCTTTTCTCCGATTTATCGATCCATCTAATTTCTTTGCCACCAGCTTACGTTACCATTTCATGATGGTCTCAAGTTTTACAATGCAAGCAACATCTCTCAATGCTTTAATGCCCATCCGTTTTCCAATCTGGGCCAAGCGTATTCGTTCTTTATCATTTAAATGAAATGACTCGATCTTTGATTTTAAAATCTCATTTTCAGCAGCCAGATATTCATTTCGGATGAGCAATTCTTCGTCCACATATCCACCTACCAGTGCCAGTGCCTCAATAGCCTTCATATTTATCCTCCACTATTATAACGTATTACTTTTAAATTATAATGAGTCTATATATGAAAGCTTATCATAGCCATTTAAATGGTACAATAATGATGACGGACAGAATATTTGCTTGCTTTTTATTATGAGAACTTAATAATTAAGCATTTATACTGTTCTGAATATTTTGACTACACGGATTCCATGAAAGTCATTGCCTTTATTTATAACCTCGCCGAATACTATATATAAGATTCTTGATCATCTTCGCCTATGGAAAGACAAGCCTTCTCGTGATCCACCTCCATGCGGTCTTGAAGATGCATCAGCGGAGTATGAACAATTATATAAAGACACGCTGTATTATGATGATCCTTGTATTTCTGTAAATTAAAAGGCTTTAAATTGTACTATTCTCAATTCTTTATGTATAGTCCTTTCATGTTCAGAAAAGCGATTTCTATCAGTTTATGATGAGGAATATGTTTATTAATTTGATTTTTCCATTCACCAGGTCAAAAACCTTCGCCTTTCAGGCGAATAGCTTTAGCACATTTTTATAATTAAATAAGCCAATACCAATTAGATGACTTTCAGTCATATTAGAAATCTACCGGCTTTAGCCGATAGTGGTTTAATTGCCTCTATTTTCTAGATTATATCTATGTTCATAGATTATCTCAATTATCTCTATTTTATAGATGGTAATATATCACTTGTAATTTTGATTTGCCTATAGGGCTCTTGTAATTCGACCATTTATATTTAATTTTCAAACTATTAGGATTTATGATCCTTGGGATTATAAAATAGATATAGGCCACTTTTTGACATCTTTAGGTCTTATATCTATCATTAGGTTATTCTCCCTGTGTAGTAGCTGAATGCGGCACAGAGTTCGCGGCATGATATTTAGTATATTTTGTATAAGTAGAGTCATATTATGAACCAGTATAGTAGACTACCTAAACAACAATCTCGCATATCTCTTTTTTTAATTGATCATGCCCATTTGCTTTTTATTGCCATGGTCAGTGGAGTAATTCATCTCCTCCCGCTGTTTCTTTTCCCGGAATATGGATATTTCAGGGATGAGTTTTATTATATTGCCTGTGCGAAACGGCTAGCCTTCGGATATGTCGATCATCCACCGCTTGCACCCTTTTTCCTACGTGTAGTATTGTTGACATTAGGGGATTCTCTGCTTGCCATTCGTATCTTACCCTCTTTTTCAGGGGCGATTACGGTATTTCTGACCGGATATATCGCTCATCAATTAGGTGCAGGGAAATTTGGACAATCCACTGCGGCTATTGCGATGGCGGTTTCTCCCCTTTTCCTTGGCATACATGGATTCTTCTCAATGAATCCTTTTGAAAATCTTTTCTGGGCAGCGTGTGTTTCCGTTATTATTAGGTTGATTCAAAGGGATAATCCCAAGCTCTGGCTGGTGGTTGGAGCCTTAATCGGTATTGGTCTGCTTAATAAGCATACCTTTGTTGTTTACGCAATAAGCGGGATTGCAGGACTTCTACTGACTCCTGCGAGGAGATACCTCACCGGGAAATGGATCTGGCTTGGTGCGGGTATTGCCGGAATAATTCTGCTGCCGAATATTATCTGGCAGTTTCAACATCACTTCGTCTCGCTTGAATTTTACCAGCATGCAACGGCCTTTAAAAATATTGATGTTGCACCTCTCAGGAGCCTTTTTAACCAGATTATGTTTATGAATCCCGTAACATTTCCATTTTGGCTTGCTGGAGCCTGGTATTATCTCTTCTCCCGAGGAGGGAAACCCTATCGGCTTCTCGGATGGATTTACCTCTTCGTCCTGGTAACACTATTATTGGCTCGTTCCAGTCGTCCTGACAGAATCTTGGCCGTGTATCCGATGCTGTGTGCTGCAGGAGGACTCACCATAGGGAAGTTTGTGGAGCGTTTTCATATGCGCCTGATTTTCCAAACGGCTATCATAGCCGTATTATTTGTGTTTGGGAGCAGTATGGTACCGATAGGCGTTCCACTTTTGCCACCATCCCTTGCTATAAGATATTTTCAGAAGCTTGGCGTATCGACCCAAATTGAAAAAGGGGTCAATCTCTCTCTGCCTCAATGGTATGCGGATCGTTTCGGCTGGAAGAAAATGGTCGCTAATATCGCTGAGGTCTATCAGAGTTTACCTGCAAAAGAAAAGCCGTACATTACGATCCTCGCTGGAAATTACGGCCAAGCCGGGGCCATTGAATTTTTTGGCCTCCAATATCATCTCCCCCAGGTGTTTAGCCTTCATAACAATTATCATCTCTGGGGGCCGCCTGATGAAAGCATGCGAACATATATGGCAATAGGAATATCTTTTAAGGATTTGTCATCTGTCTTCGAGGATATAAAGCAGGTGAGAGTACATACATGTGAGTATTGCCGAGAAAATAATCTCACGATTTACGTATGCCGGTGCCCCAAACGTTCAATCAAAGACCTATGGCCTAAGCTAAAACAGTATAGTTAATTGCTCAGATTTTTTATTTTTTTAAGGTGACCCATGATAGAAATCCCTCTTTTTTTCGATCCTGACACATGATAAAATGGTATTTTCATAAAGCATAACACGGACACCATTCTTTGGGAACGAGACCAGCGAACCATAGTTGCACTGGCTGCACCTGAAGCAATGAGCAATTTTTCCGTGGCATCGACAATTCCGAGAGGCAGGACTTTGTCCATTCCCGGTTTCGCTCCCAAAGTAACACCATTAAGGGCAACCTTATACGCCGTTGTACTCGCTTTCTCCTTGCGTATAGGATCCCCTTCAAAGCAGAATGTTTGGGTTAACAGGCCGAAGACGCTTAAAAACAAAAAGTTCCTGATAATTAAAAATTATACCCTAGGCTGATAATACCTAAATAAGTAATTTTGTCGAAGAAATTAATATTTGATTCGTTTTTAATAAATATTCCTCCAAGGTTTATGAAATAGTCATTATAATCCATGGGATTCATCCAGGTAACTATTGCTAAAGTTTCAATGGTGACATCGTTTCTTTTCTTGTTAAATTTAGGCTCGGGGTGAGTCTTTTGATGTTTATCATTAGATACTGAAATTGATAACATGCACACTATATTTTTCATTAATTTTATATAATCGATACCTCCCGAATAGCCTGAAAAGTTGTTACTTTTTCCGTCGAAATCAGTTATTGTATATTGCAAACCGGGAACAATAATATTATTTGCTCCTGACTTAAATGTATATCCCATGCTTAAAGAGTGAATAAAGCCATCCCTTTTTAGTTCGTTGTTATAAAGATCGCCAAGTATGTCATGATCAACATTTACGGTTTCAAAAGAATAATCAATTTTAAGGTTTGATCCTGCAATACGATCCATAGAAATATCAAAAACATAAATATCAACATCTGTATATTCCCTCTCTTGATCAGTTATGAAAGGATTTTTCCAGGCTGATTCGTCGAATTTATATTTGGCTGAAACACCAATCACACTATTATTTTTGAAATCTTGAAAACAGCCGAGTTTTATGGCCTTTCCTGCATCTTCCTCCGGGTTGCCAAAATAAAAGCGCATTCCAGAAGGTAAAGAATAATTCAAATCCAGTAGAAAACCTGGATCAATAGTTTGAAAAAAGTTTGAATTCTTACTTAATGAACTTGCTTTTTTATTTTTCTCGTCAACATGTAATTGATCATTTGTTAAAATCCATATACATCCGGTCTGGATTTTCCCTGAAAAATATTGAAATTTATTTTTGTCTTCTTCTGCTAAAATTGATAATTCATGAAAAATCAGCAGTATAATGAATAAATATATGCTTATTTTTTTCATAATTTTTCCTCTTAATTTTATTTTATCAATATATCAATAGCAGTAAGGGGAAAAGAGGCAGAAAAGCTATTGGATTTGCAAACAAAGCCGTCAATCCGGAAATAAGGCTCTTTCTGGTTTCAGTCCCTGGCAGACATAGCGGAAGCATAATTAATGAAAAAATAAAAAGGTTGATCTATATTCACTACTAACTACCGGAGGAGGACTAACTCGACTCTTCGATTCTGTGCACGACCCTCCGGCGTGTCGTTAGAGGCAATCGGCTTTAAGGGCCCATAGCCTACAATTGAAAGTTGTGATGCACTAATCCCCTTCATTACTAAATATTCCATCACTGCTCTGGCCCTGTTTTTGGAAAGTTTCATATTGTATGATTCTTTTCCGATATTATCTGTATGTCCCTGAATCGCTACTCTTAAGGCAGTATTACTTTTAAAAACAGCAACGATTTCATCCAAAAGAGGATATGACTGCGGTTTAATCTCCCATTTATTTGTATCGAACTCAAGATTTTCAAGAACCCAGCACCCTTTCCTGTTAACCCTTGCATTTTGAGGTGTCTCAGGACATCCATCGAGGTAGTCATAGATGCCGTCACCATCACTATCCTTGGGGCAACCCGCGTCGTCTACAGGCACACTGCTTGCAGTTCCTGGACAATTGTCCTGATAATCCTGCACGCCATCATAATCACTATCCTTGGGACAACCGGAATTGTCCACCATAATACCCGCTGAGGTTTCGGGGCATCTGTCCTGATAATCATAGACGCCGTCACCATCACTATCCTTGGGGCAACCGGCTTCGTCTGCAGACACACCGCTTGCAGTTCCCGGACAATTGTCCTGATAATCCGGAATAGTATCACCATCACTATCCTTGGGACAACCGGAATTGTCCACCATAATACCCGCTGAGGTTTCGGGGCATCTATCCTGATAGTCATAGACGCCATCACCATCGCTATCCTTGGGGCAACCGCTCTCATCTACCGATACAGTGCCGGGGGTTTTTGGACATTTATCCCGATAATCCGGAATAGTATCACCATCATTATCCCTGGGACAACCAGCCTCTTCTACCAAAACACCTTTTGGGGTGTCTGTACATTTGTCCTTATAATCTGGAACACCATCGCTGTCGCTATCCACAGGGCATCCGAAGCTATTCACCGGTATGCCCGCTGGTGTGCCAGGGCACTTATCCACATTGTCATAGACACCATCGCCATCCCTATCTTCAGGAAGGGGAGGTGGAATCACTTTCTTCTTTTCACCTCCAAAGCAATAACTAAGCCCCACGGTACAGGAAAGATTATTTTTTTTCTTATCAACATTAAAGGAGATCAAGTGTCGTATATCTCCCCGCAAGGCTAGAGACTTATTAAAAAAATATTTTAAACCTGTTCCATAATTGACTAGGAAATCCATATTACTCGTCCATTTTTTGTTATCCCGCGGGAAATTGCCGATACCAGCGGCAAGGTAAGGGATTAATTTCTGAGAAGGCATGAAATGATAAAGGCCATCAAGGTGATGGAGATAGGCATCCATGTTGTGTCCATCTATTTCTGATTCTGTGTCAATATAGCTAAAGATAGCCTCGCCACACCAATTCTTATCGAAGTTATAGCCCAATCCCAATCCGTAGGTTAGACCATTCTTGTAATTCTGATTGCCTTCAAAAATATAGCCACCGATAAAAGGGGTTAGCGTAAATGAGCCAGATTTCGTTTCAGCCCTACTAAGAGTGAAATTAAACGGAATAGAAGATAGTAGACAAATTAGGATTATGACACTGAAATAGGCGCATTTTTTCTTTAATATAACTTTTGACATCTCTGAAATTTTTTTATTCATCATGACAATAAGCTCTTCTCCTGTTTATTCTACCTTACGGAAATACTCAAGCATTTTTGCCTTTAATTGTCCTTTAGATACCGTTATCAAGATGTTCCTCCCTATAATAGGGTAGGTAACCTTAGGCATGATTAAGATAACATATTATTTTTATTAATTCAACCAATACTCCTTTGATAAAAATGATCTTATCATTGATTTCTGATACAGTGCCAACTCGAAAAGCTGATATAATTAATACAATTTTAACTGCAATGAGTGGTGAAAATTTAAAAATCTTGTACAATGCCTTTTTTGATCATCTTTAACTCTATGTTCCTGAATAAATAATGTTTGAAGCTGATATACAACAGAGGGAAAATATTTTGATCCTAAAATTCCCCACAGATGATTTTGTGTTTCAAAATCTAAGGAATATAAATTTACTATTAATTTTTTAATGGAACTATCTATAGCAGGGGTATTCTCACTGGTAAAAACATTTTTGCTTTGAAAAAATCCGATAACATCGGATAAGAAACCTAATCCTTCTTTAAAATTATTTTCAGGAAAATTAACCGCAAAAAGAATGCATAATGTGAGCCGCAATTCCGGATTAACATGACTTATTTGATTATTCTGTCGCGCAATATGATTAGGTTGTGATTTTAGTATCTTCTCTTCATGTATGTTTATTAAAGATAAGCATAATTTAATCGTTGAATCTTGATTGTGGGCGGGTAAGTTCACTGGACCGAAAATCCTCGGTGAGGCATAGGCTATAACCCAAAATATATTTTTTATATAACGATTCATTTTTTTACTTGACCTTTTAATATTAAATTGATATTTTTATATTGATTTTCATATTTGTTATTTTGATAAAATAATATAGGAATTATCCATAACAGGCTCTTTACAGCTCTTCAATATTTGTACATTCAGTTTCTTTATATAATAGGGATTTTGGATTAATTTGAATGTCCAATTTTAAAGTCAATAAAATTAATGTGTTATGACAATATATTTGAAAGTGAGTAGAGAGTTTGCATAATTAATGTATTTTTATTAAATCCTATTAACAAAACTTAAAATGGAGGTAACTTATTATGAAACTTTTACCACTTGATCAACTGGGCCCACATGAATTAGCCAATAATAAAATACGTTTTGGTTTTTTACTTCCATGGGTGTCAGCTGAGAATGGAAATAAGTTATCGGTGAAAATTATTCATGAAACCGACCAATTTCTTCAAACGATTCCATGTAAACAATTTCCTCTTACACACTCAGTACTCCCAATATACGGAGATTTTTGGAGTGGAGAAATTTCAATTAAACCGCAAGACCGGCCTACTGCTAAATCTGCTTGGGGAACACCTGGACGTTATATATACAGATTTGAACTGGAAAGTCCATTGTTAGATTACCCACTCGATTGGATTATT
Organism: bacterium; assembly: GCA_049472395.1. GTDB lineage: Bacteria > SZUA-182 > SZUA-182 > DTGQ01 > JBLIRR01 > JBLIRR01. The sequence goes on from JBLIRR010000028.1 coordinate 21,392, forward strand.
GATCCTTATGCACGTGAATATGGAATTGGAAGACAGTCAGCCTTTACACTTGGTTATCAAGATGATCCTTGGGGCACAATTGAAAATACATGGAAAACACCCATGCTTAAAGATATTATTGCATATGAAATCATGTTACATGAATTTATGTTTGATTTACAACGCGCTCAGGAAAAACTTCCTTATTTGCATGATTTAGGTATTAACTGTCTGGAAATAATGCCGGTAGCCAATGTAGATCGCTCGATTGATTGGGGTTTTGAACCGGTTGGTCCGTTTGGTCTCGATGAACGGTTTGGAAAGCGCAAGGATCTTCAGAAATTTATTCAGGCTGCGCATGAACATGATATTGCAATAGTATTGGATATGATTTATGGCCATACCGGACGGAATTTTGCCTACGAGCAAATTTATAGTAAACTTCAATACCATGAGAATCCTTTCATGGGACCATATGCCAAAGATATGTTTGGCCCCAGTACCGATTATTATCGTGAATTTACACGTGATTTCTATTTCACAGCCAATTATTACTGGTTGGATCGCTATCATATTGATGGTATTCGTTATGACTGTGTTCCAAATTATTATATAAATTGTGAAGATGAGGGTTACTCAAATTTGGTCTATAATACGTATAAAAAAGTGAAAGCGACGAACGGAGCAGGACATTGGCAACGTTTTTTTTCAAATGGGGATATAAATCTAATCCAATGTGCTGAGCAGTTAGAAAAGCCTATTGAGATTGTCGAAAAAACCTATAGTAATTGCACATGGCAAAATGGAACCCTTAGCGCTGCAAATGATGTAGCGGCCGGTCAGTTTGGACGACTTTATAATTTTGGTATGCAATTGGGACTTGATGGTTATCCTGAAATAGAAAACCATGGAGATGATACCATCAAAAAAAGTGCGTTCCAATATACGGGAAATCATGATCATGCTCAGTTTATCTGTCGTTTTGGTACCAATTCACTTTATAAAGATGTTTTAAAGGAAGGAAAACGGGAAAATTGGTATAAAGTCCAACCATTCATCATTGGACAATTATTAGCCAAAGGAATACCGATGCTTTGGCAAGGACAGGAAATTGTGGAAAACTATGATGTACTGGATAGTGGACCAGCTCGTATTGGCACGCTAAGACCGGTTCGATGGGAACGGTTCTATGATCACGTGGGTTCATCTATGATTCGTCTCTTCCGTAAATTAATTGCATTACGAAAACAAGAACCGGTTTTTCGACGTGGAGATCATTATTTTATTAATAATTGGGATTATCATCAGTGGCGTGGATTGCTGTTATTTAAACGCTATAATGAGGATGCCTTAGCATTAGTAGCACTCAATTTTTCGGAATACGATCATGCAGTAGACTTTACATTCGATCGTGATGGAGATTACCATGAGCAACTGCATGGAAAAGATGCTCCTAACTTAAACTTATTAGGTATACATGCAGGAAACACAAAAACATTAAATATCCCATCACACTATGGACGTGTATGGTTAACACATTAACTATATAGAGGGAAATACCATACCAAGAAATCGCATTTCTGAGCCTGAAAGGACTATACATAAAGAATTGAGAATAGTACAGTTATTATAAAAACAGTTTATTGCTATTTTATAGTGTCCCTGCTTTATGAGCAAGGTGCGGCTGCCCTCAGCATCGAGACGTACGTCCGGTGCGGGTGGCATTGGATGCGGGTGATTATAGGGATTGGAGTAAGTATGGACATAGCCTGGAATAAAATGTCTTTTTACGCGTGCCATTATTGATTATAGCTATTAGCTTAAAAGTGTCATTTTAGGCTCAAAATGGGTTGTTTAAGGCCAAAATCAGCCCTAAAAATAGGCCTTATTCCCTTAATTTTAATAATTTACCGTGGTCCGACCCCAAGTACGCAAGTACGGCAAGTACGTGCACAAGTACGTGGCAAGTACCACCAGTACCACAAGTACCACTATTTTTCATCCGACATAGATTAAAAAGCTTGAAATTATGGGGATATATGTCTGCTCCTTGTTTTACAGGTTGAAGCTTTACACAAGGAAACTCCTCACATTCGAAACAGAATTCCAATCCCTTATCCTCAATGCATTTAAGTGTCTCACAGGGTTGCCCCAGATGTTTGCATCCATTCTCTGGCCGACATCCCTTACAGGCGACTTCTTCTGGATCTTTTTGGATTTTTAATGCAAATTGCTTTTTCATTTCCTCTGTAATGTTTTCTTCATAAATTTCGCAATTGAAACAATCCAAGCCGCAAGGAGCGGATAATCTCCTTTTTGCTGTAGAATTCATTTTTTCCTCCTTTTCTTTGAGGTTTTTGAAAATTTTTTAAAATACAGTAACTTACCCAGGATAATCCCAGGTAAGTTATCTGCGACATCTATTATTGACCGCATTCGCCTCTGAAAAAGGACTGCTATTCTTCGTAGAGAGGAGTAACAGGATCAGCATACGAAGTATTAAGATCAAATTGATTAATCTTCTCTCCATTTACCCAGATTGTATATGCACCATATTTATAACTTCCCAATGATATTGTCTCTTCAAATGGCTCTTCGACATCAATGCAAGGTATATCGGGCTCTACAAGAGAGTATAGATCGACCATAATGCGATTTTGATTGTCTGGTTTAGATACTTTGGCCCGCAACTGGTGGCATGGAGTTGAAAGGCTGCCCTTCAATAGCAATCTTACCTGTACCGGAAAGCTTTCTAGAAGAAGAAGATCGGTCTCTCTCACATAGACCGAATGTCGTAGCAAATTGCTGTCCCCAGGTTTTGGCCCGAGGGGACCCTGGATATACAACTGTGAATCATCTGAAGGGGGATATGTTCTCTTATCCTCCCATATGATTACCTCATCCCTTTTTTCAGAATAAAAATCCGGACACTTCCCATCACCCCAGCCTGAAAAACCTCCATCAGCGTGTGGCAAATGATTTGCGAGAAGTATTGACCTTGTATAACTATTGTCCATATCCTTATCCAACTCCCAATCACCATTTAAATAACGCTAGAATTTCAAAAATTCGGGTGCGCCCTTTTTATAGTCCTGGTGCATTGGATTTGACATGAGTACTTTCCATAGCTTTTCTGTTATTGCTGGATCAGTTTCTTTATTATTCTCTTTTATTTTCGTTAATGCTTCTTGAAAACAATGACTTGGGGTAATAATTTTTGAATAACAACTTATTGTATTTTTATGGTATTTACTACCCTAACGCGGCCTTCAGCCTTGAGCGAAGCGAGTCTCGGGCTGAAAGGGGAGGTTATGCTATTTTGAGACCTTGCTCCCAAGTGTGTTATAAGGTCCAAGTTCCATAATAATATTTGTCAAGGATATCGCCTGCCTCCTCTTTTGCCCATCTTTCAATACCTATGTTTTTTATCCGGCAGAGATTAAAGACTTTCGTATTATGCGGTTTCATGGCTTGGTCACTGTATGGATGGAGATATTCGCATGGGAAATCCTTGCATTCAGCACATGTTTTCATATCAGTTCTTTCAATACATTTGTAAACCCTGCATTCCATGGCAAGATGGGCACATTTACCACCCTCAGCCCTGCATCCTCTACATTTAATTTCATCTGTGGAAAGATTAAGAACGCCCGCGATCATTTCGGCCATTTTCTGGTCAAACTGTGCCAAATAAAGATAACACTCAAAGCAAGGCAATCCACAGGGAGCGGTCATATATTCATAATTTACTGTTTCATTTTGGCGTTTTCTCTTTATTTCTCTTCCCATTTCCCTGATTTTCAGTAACATTTCCTTACTCATGATAATAGCTCCTTTAAAATAAAAGATAGTTTCACTTTTCCTTGCTCTATAATAATGTTCTTAGGTTAACATTATTATAATAAAATAAAAATTATAATAAAATAAAAACTCCCTCAAATTTCCTTTCTTACTAATCTAATTATTTATTTGTTCTACTCGAAGTTGTTGATTCTGAATCCTACCACAGAATGTGTGTGACAGACAAAATCAATGGACGTTTAAATTTTTTTCTTGAACAGAAAATACAGAATTCATTTTTTGAACTTATTATTTCTTAGAGCAGCTTCGAGAACTTTTTTAAACTTTTCTGGATTTTTTACATCCGATTCTTGAACTTCGATTTTTTCAATTTGATCAAAAGGGATGGTTATAAGACCAACGTGAGTAACAAACTCTAAATGATCCTCATATATTCTATATTCCTGCCATAAACTTTTAAATGTAGACTCTGAAATATAAATTGCTTTCTCTTTCATGATTGAGCTCCCTTATGAAGATTTATTAGCCCTAATGTCAGCGTTCTCGCGCACGGTTTGCCGCGTCGCAGAGCAACGCTCTGTTGTGCTCCGGTCGCGGGTTTACAGGCACTATATGCAGATCGCGCTTGATGTTGTTAGGAACCTTACTTCGTTAGTGTCTGATGGAGCAAACGGCATCCCCACATAGATTCGACACTTGTAGAACTCTGACTCCATTCATTGTTTGTCGTAACCCATATTTGTCAGAATTGAAATCCACCAGTTATATGAGTATGAATACCTATGTATTTCCATGTTTCTATGATTTTTTTAATAATTGTATTCACGCCTATTCCAAAATGTTGGAAAAATTCAGATTATATTCAATGCTTCAGAGATAGATTATCTATTATAAATTTCTATCTATTGATTTACTAATTTCAGATATCACATCCCCCAGTTGAGCACGAATTCTGCCGGCGGACACCGCCATCACTATAGAGAGGATCATTCCAATTTCATCCCTTGTAATGGTAATCTTTTTTGCCTTGGCAACGCCGAGGAAGTGGCGTATTCAAAACTCACAACCAAAAGCCATTGCAGCAGCCATTTGAATTAATAATGTTGTCTTTTGATCGAAACATTTATTGTGCCCTATTGATTTGGTAAATTCTGTAAAAAGTTTATCCTGTTTTTCTGGTAGCATAACATATCTCCTTTTCTTTTTATTATTTCTCCATAGGGAGTATTGATTGTAGTTGACTATACGATTCATCCCCAGCATTTTTAATTCGTGGGCATTGTGGCAATTCTACTTCACGCTTACTTAAAGCCGCCGCAAATGCCATGCATGTTGTATACCCACATTCCTTACAATTAATTCGGGGAAGCAATTTAATAATCTCCAAAATAGAAACTGTTTGATATTTTATATGATTTGGCTCAATAGAATCTCTTCTTTCATAAAGACTATTCAAAAAATCAATGAGTTTATCGACAGACGCTAATGCCTGCTCACGGCTCTCAAATTTTGCAGCTATGCCATGATCTGGATAGAGTGCGCAGGAAAAATCATCAAGCATGAATTTAATATAATGGGGATTCTCATAATACTCTGCCTTTATACTTACTGCATTAATATAGGGGAATAATGAACTTATATCAATATCAAATGTAAAATGGGCCCGATACACTATTGATCCTGGTTCACAAGCGGGTGTTTCTAAAGAAAAATTAGAATATCCTTGTATAAACATTTCTTTGCCTCCTTTATTTAGTAAAAAATTTTTCTTTCTTTGTCAGTTGACAAAGGATTTTTATTCCATTATCTTCGCAAGGATGCCTTTGAAAATATGCGGGAAGGTATTTTAAGATTGAACTCAATAGAATCGATTATAAGTTCGGTTCCAGAGCCTTTTTTTAGAACATCCTTAAAAATCATTCTTTTCGGATACCAGCGATTATCTATCTTAAAAACCTCTTTGATCCTGAGGGTTTTTAAGAGGTTGCCGCTCTTTGCGAAAAGGTCTTCCCGTAAGGCTACATAACGCTCTTTATCAACCCATAATATGCGATTTGAGTATGCCACGTTATCTTCTTTGGCTCTAAGATCTAAAATATAACATGGACGCCCATCGATATCTTCCTCACCTGATATTTTCGAATCATACGTATTGCTAAGAATAGGATCTTCCATAAAATCCTCATAAGAGATATCAGAGCCCAGCATCGATTGTCTGAGCATATGCCCTGCAATCTTGATTATCCGGTCAGTTGAAGGGGTCCATGTCCATAATTCATCTTTTATCTTCAACATCTTTGTTCCCTTTTCACGGGCAGGAGCAAGATATTCAGTAAATCCCCTCTCTATTCCCTCTGCCCATGTCTTCGCCTTTACAGTCCGTGTTCCTCTGCGTCCTTTAATAATCATAGTTGAGGTTGAAACTCGGCTTCGAGCAACAAGGTTCTTATCTATTTTTTCCAAAATGTCTTTACCCGTAGGTGATTCTGCATAAAGGACACTACTATAGAAAATTAAGAGTATAATAAATAACTTTTTCATACCTCGAGCTCCTTAAATAATTGTGCGGTTTGTCTCCTGTAAATCCCTATACCGGCAGCCATAGTCCCGAATACAGGGGCAATAAGACCAGGCATAAATCCGATAATATAACTCCAGCCGGTCACACGGCCTCGCATTACATTATTTAACAACATGGTGGATTTCTGCATCAGGCTTCCAAAATCAATACCCACATACTGCAGGTAATACGAAAATGCTAAACCAAGCGCTGTGCCAAGCACAGAGCCGATTATGCCGATAATTATTGATTCGAAAATCATTCTGCGATATAAAGTACCTTTTGGCTCACCCATGGCAAGGCGAATACCAATTTCTCCATAACGGCGCAGGGAGTTCATCAAACCGGCGTTCCACAAAACAATAGACATGGCGATTAAAAATATTCCTACTATGATACCCCCGAAAACATTTGCCATATTAATATATTCCGCAAGGCCATTTTGCTCACTGAGACTGAGCATAACAGGTGAAAACTCATCATCTTCCACACTAAATTGAGCATTAAATCTTGTTGCCATCTCTAACATAGCATCATCAATGTAGAGCATATCTCTGGAATATCCCACAATCTCACTGGCGCCATCCGCCATATCAAGGGCGGTTTGAACATCCTTAATATCAGCGATAATAGCTCCCCTATCCATAGCCGTAATGCCAAAACAAACAGTACCCACAACCTTAAAATTATGAATGGCCATACTGCCATTCATGGTTGAACTGAGCAAAGTAGCCTCCTCACCTATTCTCATACCTAACTTTCGCGCAAATTCATCGCTTATTACTATTTCATTCTTATATCGCGGCAATTTGCCCCGCACGAGAGCATCTTCAATATTGAGGATAGATCTTTCAGGAGAGTTCATACTCAGAAGATCTATACCCAATCCCATAACGGAACCCTGTGCACGAGTTTCGCCATGAGCATCGGGTATATCGAGTAAACCACCAAAACGTATACGGGGTGTGAAGATCATATTCTCTTCATCCTTTCTTAACTGTTCTAATATATCGCGAATCCCTAAAATAGCCAGATCATTGGGGATTTGATCATACAGCTCTCTATAGGCCTTCGTCATGATTTTTACATGACCTGTGTTAAATTGAGCATTCGTGTGAACCAAATCACTCATAACCCCATTAAGCCAGCTATAGAGCACCACAGTCAGGAAAGCCCCCGCACCGACCATTAATACAGGAAAAATGCTCCTTGAATTGTCCCTTATCAAGCCTTTTATTAAAAATCTAATCATGATAGTTTCCCCTTTAAAGCCTCTGTTGGATTAAGTCTTGATATCTTACGGCTAGGAAGATAACTTACGACAGTTACTGTTACCATAACCAGCACTACTGTCGTCAAAACAAGTCCTAATGAATATACCGGAAACAACTTATTTGCCATAGCATAGCCATAATCTTGAGTTGCCTGAGGCAGTGTAAGGCCTTTCTTTGCTGTTAAAATAATCAATGGTGTTCCATAAATCGCACCTACACCCAAAGCAAGAATCCCGTTTAATGCTCCTTCAAGAGTAAAAACCGATATTACCCTAAGACGAGTCATACCCAGGGCCATCAGAGTGCCTATTTCCTTTCTGCGCTTGAAAATTGCCAGTACTTGGGTATCAAAAATTGCGAGCATGGCAAGAAATAATAGTATTAAATACATAATTAATGAAGATACTCTTTTTGTTTTGACCATTTCATGAACATCTTTTAATAAAAAATCATGGCTTTTAAATTCCCACCCTGGGATATCACTATGCCCTGAAAGATCACGATCAATTATGATTAAAGTCGCCTCATCATCAAGATTGGTCATTTTTCGCAATCGCTTAAGTGGTACCCATAACTGACCACTATCAATAGTAGGCACTTTTGTATTCATAATTTCAACTATCCTGCCTTCCACAGCGTCAAATGTACCATTGACATCTCTCCAGCGTATCATTAATTGGTCGCCGATTTTTAACGAATTACTTTCTGCCATACGTCTTCCGATTAAAACTGGCAACATATTTTCCTCTTTTTTTAACGCAGCAGTCGGAATTTCTAAAATTCTCTGGCCAGGATCAATCCCCTTGAGGATGACCGATTGAATCCTACCTTCAGGATATATTGCTGCTTGTCTAATGAGAATTGAGGCAGCATTACCATTCTGAATTAAGGTTTTTAGTTCATCAGGCACACTACTATGGCTTTCATCAAAAGAGAATGAATCATATGGATCATAGTTTTTTTGCCAGTATTGACCTCCGCCTACCTCATCTTTAATCATCTCTGTTGATATCTGATGAAGCATGCCGCTAAAAAGACCCTGGTGCCAGATAATAAGAACATAGACAAGGGACAAAACAGCAACGTTAAGCCATGTCCTAAGTCCCGCGCCTATCAGATTCCGATATGCTAATCTTAGCGATAACATACATGTATCCCCCTCATATCAATTCACAACTTCATCTTTGACAACCTGCCCATCAATCAGAAAAATCTTCCGTTTTAAATAGCCTATTACCTTTTCATCATGTGTAGCAAAAATAAAGGTTGTCTTTAATTCCCGGTTCAGCCGGATCATTGTTTTTAAAATATTATGTGAATTATCAGCATCCAGATTGGCAGTTGGTTCATCCGCCAGCACTAATTCCGGCTGCTTAACAATGGCCCGGGCGATTGCAACACGTTGGGCCTGCCCACCAGAGAGCTGTGCAGGTCTTGAATGTGCCCTATCAGCTAAATGTACCCATTCTAAGGCATCCAGCACCTTCTTTTTTCTTTCCTTTACACTACTATTAAGAAGGAGCAAGGGAAGTTCAACATTCTCAAAGACCGTATAGACCGGTAATAAATTATACGTCTGAAAAATAAAACCCATGTGTATACTACGTAAGCGGGCTGCTTCTCTTTCTGACAGTTTCTCTACTTGCCTATCAAGGACTATCGCGCTTCCCTCCGAAGGGATATCAAGGGAGCCGATAATATTAAGAAGCGTTGTTTTGCCGGAACCACTCGGTCCGATAATACCGCAAAATTCACCTCTTTTGACCTCTAGATCTATATTATTAAGGGCAGTAAATCTTCCACCCCCAATTGGATAGTGCTTATTTACTTTTTTTACATTTACTAATGTCATAATTACGCCTCTTATTTTATATTTTCTTAATGGTTATATGTAACCATACAATGAACACCTTCACCGTTATATGTACTGCCGCTATTTTTCCTATTGGAAAAAGCAATCATATTAATCTGCCAGTTATCATAGGTACGTTGCCAGCTCATATATGAGTATGCTTTCTCTTCATCCCAGTCATAATATTCAATAATTCTGATGCTGTCTATTATGCCGAATAAATAATCCATGGATAAAGCGGAAATATCTTTTTGCCGACTTTGATCTTCCTTATTCGTCTCTACGATGGTTGATTGTGTAAAATGTTCAAAAAGAAGGTGGATACCCGACTCCAACGTATAATCACTCCCAATCGTTATGAATTTTCGTACTGCATCATTCCTGGGATCTTTTCTTATTCTCTCTATCGATGTTTCAAGCCATAAACCTATTCCTAAGTCCCACTCACCATCAACCGCTAAACGGTTCTCTATACCATCTGAAAGAGAGTATAGAGCACTGTCCGGATTCGCTTCATTTACATATCTATGGTTATAGCTCAAGGCAATTTCTCCCCTATAGACAGGAAATTGATAGCGGCCCCCGAATTCCATATGGTCATCGTCTGTTTTAATAAACTCTAATCCTTTAAGCTCATTATTGCCATATAATCCCCAGAGCCAGAAATTTGAATTATTAAGAAAATAATAACGCTCCAGCATGCCATATACTCCATCCGTCAACTTAAAAGGGTCTTGAGGGTCCAATGTATCAAACCACATTAGTGTACGTAAAATTTTAGCCGGTCCAAAATTTATTTTCTGAAGCCCCACTCTTGTTTCAGATTGTGATGTAGCATAACGAAGCCACAATCTATATAACTTCGCATTGGAGTTGTTATCAGCCTCACTGAGGGAATCGAGAGGAGCGGAAATATGAGAATTTACCGCTATTTGGGCATCGAGAGATCTTTCTCCATCCAATGATTTAGAAATACTTGCCTCCGGCGTATATCGCAGACCAATCTCGGTTTTACTCCTCACCATGAGCCAGCTTGAGAGCTGCCCCCTCATTTGCATAGATTGCGCACATAGATTGGCTGGGATGATAATAAGGATAAGTATAATAAATCTTTCTGCTCTTTCCATACTTCTCTACCCTAACTCTTGTGACAACTCTGTTAATAAGGTATAATAAAACCTCTATCTTTCTATTTCTTGTGCAGCATTATAGTGCTTATTAGTGCGAAATCGATGCCATATCACGTATTAAATAAAATCAACAAGTTACAAAAACATATAGCTATAAATTGTTATATGTGATAATTTTACTTGCCATATATGATAATTTTGCTAATATGTACCATATACGATAATGTTTTTAATATTTCTTAGCAACAATTGCAAATTCCATAGATTCAGGCCTGAAAATTGTACCGGCAACATCAGAATACCGTTCTTCAATTTTAAAACCGTTTTCCTCAAATTCTTTCCTGAGAGATTCCGGACTGAAATACTGTAGCCAGTTGTATACGGTCTGTGTTCGTGCTTCTTCAATTATCGTGTATTTATCAAGTATAACCTTTTCCTTATCATATTTGAATGTGTTCAGAAATCCGTAATAATTTTCAGGTGACCAAAAACCATTGAGCTGCATGTATTCATACGTTGCAGCCTCTTCTCTCTGATCGAAAGCGTTCAGTGAGTATACATCAAGCAGAACCGAACCACCGACATTCAGATGTCTGTAAAACTTGGCGAGTATTTTTTTTCTTTGCGTTGGACTAAGAGCGCAAAAGTCACACATAATCATCGTGATCAAATCAAACCTTTTCTCTGTCTCAAATTCAAGATAATTCTGATAAACATAGTCAATGTGCAATCTCTTCCGTACTGCTGTTTTTTTTGCATACCGTATCGATCGTTCAGAAAAATCTATGCCAGTAACTTCAGCATTATTTTCTGCAAACTGAGTTGTATACAAACCCGGTCCACATCCAAAATCAGCAATCATTGTGTTCACGTCTATTTTAAAATGAGAAACTATCCATTTTACAGAACGATCAATGAAATCTTTGTTTCGGGATGACACGTCAAGGGATTCATTTAGATGACACTCAAGCATCTTTTTTGATGTGTATTCATCGGTCCATAACTCCTTTGCTGTATAAAACTGAAAAGGTGCAGGACGTGAGTTTATTTCTTTTAATTCTTTAAACATTGATTCTTTAAACATTGATTAATCCTTTCTGTTTTTTATTAGACTCTATATTATTGCGAAATCGATGCCATATCACGTATTAAATAAAATCAACAAGTTACAAAAACATATATTTTAAAATTGTTATATACGACAATCTAACTTGTCAAATATGATAATTAGATTAATATTTATCATATAAGATAATGGCAGATTTACATAGATAAATCATCTGCGGTTATGTTAATGATCATGACTTCATTTTATCTTCTTATATTTTATCCCTAATTTATTCATTCTGTTTCTTAAGGTACTAGCATTTAAACCGAGCAGTTCGGCAGCTCCACCAGGACCGTGAATTTTGCCACCTGTTTTTGATAAGACTCGACGAATATGGTGAGAAGTAATTTCATCCAGATTATCCGTTTCAGAAACATGATCTTGAATAACATTACTTTTTTTCTTCATGGGCAGATTTATGTCGTTGAAATCCAGTGGCCCGGAGGGATTAAGAATTAGAGCACGTTCAACAACATTCTGCATTTCTCGTACATTACCTGGCCAGGTATATTTCATCAACATATCGGTGACTCCGGGCGATACTGTTGGAATTGTAGATAACTTAAGTTCTTTTGATTTTAATGTAATAAAATGTTGTAAGAGTGCAGGAATGTCAGATATTCGTTCCCGAAGTGGTGGAATCCAGATGGGGAATACATTAAGCCGGAACCACAAATCTTCACGGAATTGATGTTCTCTTACCATTTTTTCCAAGTTACGATTTGTAGCGGCAATTATTCTTATATCCAATGAAATTGTATTGACACCACCAACCCTTTCAATTTCTTTGCTCTGCAATACCCTTAACAAATGCACCTGGACTTGGAGCGGAAGTTCTCCAATTTCATCTAAAAATATCGTTCCTTTATTAGCCCTTTCAAAACGCCCCCTTTTTTGTGCCAGAGCACCTGTGAAAGCCCCTTTTTCATGACCGAAAAGCTCACTGTCAAACAGGGTATCGGGAATGGCACCGCAATTTACACTGACAAAAGGACCGTCGCTTCGTGAGGAAGAATTATGGATGGCATTGGCGATAACATCTTTACCGACACCTGTTTCTCCTAACAGTAATATCGGACTGTCCAAAGCTGCCACTTGTTGAGCCTTATACATTACCTCTTTCAGACCAAAGTGTGCCCCGATGATTTCATCCCCGGAGAGCCGCCTCAGTTCCCCATGGAGATAGCGGTTGTCATCAGCTAATAAATCTTTCAGCTTTTGCAGTTCGCGGTGTTTGAGTGTATTGGACATGGCAATGGCAAATGTCTCTTTCAATAGCTCTAAGTACATTGCGTGGTGTGCTGAAAATTTTTCATCTCTTTCTGATATAGTTACCAGACTGCCCAATATTTGGCCCTTCGATTTGATAAGCATTACCATAAGTGAATTACATGACACGTTGTGAAACTGGAGCATTTCCCGGCTGATTGCATATTTATGAGGATCATCAAAAATGAATACATCCTGATGAGCCGAGATGTCTTTCATCCCGGCTGATTTTTGAGCATCTTCAGATAAAGGTGTCAACAGGTCCACTTCACTGCATTCGGAAAACGTTGCTGTGGCAATCGTTCGCATCGCTCTAAAATTAAAATCAAATTGCTGCAAAAACATCCTGTCAACAGGCATCACTTGTTGTAAAAAATGAAGGCATGCTTTCAATGCCTCCTCAATTTTCAGATTGCCACAAATTCTTAAACTTACCTCACGAAAAAATTCGTTCTTATCCATTTTTTTATCCTATCCTTTATTGTTCGATAATCATCACATATGATAATTATAAAGATAGTTATCAAATATGGCAATCATTATTGCTGTATATGATAATTGTTTAAAGAGTGATTCTTCTAAATTATTGATATTATTAATGGTGCAATTTTGGCACAGCAATTGCCTCAGTTACACATAGAATATCATCGATGAAAATACAAAATAAGAGGAAAGAAAATGAAATGGTTAGAAATTATCGAACTGCGATCAGCAAAATCAAATCTGGAATTGCTAGAGTCACAGTTGCAAAAATTATTAAATGATCTTGAGAAGGAAGCAAAAAAGCATACAATAACGGCTTATAGTCGCGTAATGATAGATAACGATTTGAGTATTCACCTCATTCACGATTCAAAAAATGTTGAAAAAAACGGAAGTTCACTAGGTACACATCTGGCGTCTTTATTGAAAGAGTATGGCATGGTTAATCATAGCGTATGGGTCGAGTTGAAAAGCACCTAGGTACTATTTGAATGTATGGATAAGGAGTTGAGAAAATGCAAAAAGTTCTTGTCGCCGGTGCCACAGGGAAAATGAATGCCTTTTCCTGATTCGTAATACCATAAGGCTTCAGATTAGGCCAAATATTGTTATAATCAACTTCTTCGAAAATCTTCTGTTCAAGTATATTGTCAAGATCAAGAAAGACTTTATTCTTACTTTCAATTTTATCGAAAATAATAGTAAGAAGCGCAGTTTTACCTACTCTTCTCATTCCCGTTACAAGGATAATTTCAGGTGAATTAATTTGTCTTTCAATAGATTTTAATAATAACCGCGGATATCGCATACTATTGTAGTATATGTTTTTTAAAAAATTTGTTAAGTAGTATTGAACAAAACAACATAAAATAAACTTTATCCCTCTGCCTGATATAAACCAAATGGTGGTGTAACAGTGTTTTCTCTCTCATAGATCTTTAAAATCTCTGTATATATAATTAAGCAATAAATTTTATAAATAAGCGTTCATATGTAAAATAACTTATTATCTTTGAGGTGGAGCCAAGGCAATTGCATTAAAAATTTTATCCCTTGCAATTAACTATATCCTGCAAGGGTATAAAGTGGGCTTTTTAAATTAACCACAGAGAGCACAGAGGACACGGAGATTCATACTCCCTCTGTGATCTCCTGTGATCTCTGAGAGTTAAGTAAGTTACAATATCTTCTTGGCTGCAATCAAACTCCCGGCAGACTGCCTGTATCACCTTTTCAGGCGATACTTTCGGTTTGAGCTTATTTAATTGAGGAATTTTTTTTCCTCTTGCCTGCCTGACAGAAACCTTTCTTTGATCCAATTTACAAAATCCGTATCCCCAAGGATAAAACCTTCAATTAGATACTTGCTCGGATTTTCAAGGACTTTGATATCGACATTTTCAACAAGTTGCTTATAGTTTCGTCTGGCTTCTTTTTTACTTTTTCCAAAACTAGACAATAAACAGTTTGTTTCGAGAAATACAGGTACCTTTTGATGACCAATATACGCACAGTAGGTGCTCCATCGATGCTCAGCGGGCAAAGAAACCATTTTGGCTCTCACCGGATTCAAATGGATATAACGCGACAAGTGCTTAAGGTACTCATCTGCATCAATCAACATTGCCTTAAACCTTCCTTGCCGAATTTGTCAATATTTAATATTTAAGATGTGACCCTTTACTTCTTACTTTACTTCTCTTTACTTTATTACTTTATTTACTTTATTGCATGAAGTATAATTTGGCAAGCTTAAAAACTCAATAAATTGAATGGCTACGAATATTCGGGAAGGACAACTTGAAAAAACTTGGAAATCAATTTATAAACAGATTGCATGAACATACAAATATAATAATAATCTATAATAAGAATCACGACGTGATAGAAATGAAGAGTCTTTACTCATCTGCCGACTTCATATAAAGTGATACAGTGGATAACTGAAAATAAATTATTGCTCTATCAAATGAATCCGAAAGGGGATCTTTCATGAAAATTAATAAATGAGACCTAACCAATGAGCCAGAACTTAAGAATACGAAACGGTAGTATCAGAAGAATCATCTCTCTTACAATAATAATGTTATTTTTGTGGACTTCCGGTTCTGCAATGACCCATGTGGAATCAGTACCACAAACAGTAAAGCAGCTGAAGAGATATTATCCCTCTGCTCAGTTCTATATGGTAGATTGGGCAGAATTTCAGGGGGCTTGCTCTTTTTTTCAAGAAAGTAAAGTGATAGTAGCTCACAATGCAGTGTTTGCGATGCGCAAAGAAATCGTCGTTCTTTATTTCCCTGAGAAAAATTTTTTTCCTCCGAGAGAACTGATGAAAGATTATCCATTCGTGAAATTTTATGCTGTTGAGGAGGATGAATTTGAATATGCTCAAAGCTTTTGTGCAAAAGAGTCTTCAAATGAAGAAATCCTCATAAAGGAAGAATTCGAAAGACGCTATTTGGGGATAGAATTTTGCGTAATGAGCAAGGAAACCTTTCAGCGTATAGAACCTCATCTTAAGGAGTATAGGATAATAAGATATGCGGAAGATAATGGTACATCGGATAAGAAACCCTCTCCGATGCCACACGAGCCATTTGAGACTGACGAGCATTTCTCATCAAATACCTCATGTTTATTTAATACTCATTTTACATCAGATAAAGGATGCATTCTCCCTGATGTACCTGATGAGGTGGCAGCGATTCTTTATGTTGTCATTGGTGTAGTGGTGGTTGCTGTTTTGATTATCTATGGGGGAAAATATTTCTATGATGTTGCCACAGGCAGGGGTGATTTTCAATATTGGTGGGAAGTTGGCGCGCAATCTACATTTTTCAATAAGGCAGATAAGGAAACAGCCCTCGGTAGAGGATCGATGGCGGGATTAAAATTTACGTCAGGGATTATTGATCAAGATATTCGGATAGGGCTAGCTGGCGAGGTGGGGTATCTGGCTGTAAAGCTCAATTCTATGTTCACAAGTAAATTTATTGATATTGATGGACTGTATGGTGTCATAGGACCTGCCATTCGATTGTGTTGGGGGAAGATAAATCCACATTATCTCTCACTCGAGCTTCTGGCCGGAAGCTCAGAACATGATGAAGTCGGGATTATCAGTACAGCGCGAGCAGGAATAAATTGGGGAATTATGGAACATATTCGTTTTGGCATAAATGGAGGAGCGATCTATTTTAATCTAAATGAAACTGAGGGCCTTTTTGATGAAGAAGGTGAATTTCGGTTTATTATTGGCATAGAAGTAGGCTATCGATTTTAGAATATTCTAAATTCAGCCTCCCAAACCTTTATAACCTCACCGAATACTATATATAAGATTCTTGATCATCTTCGCCTATGGAAAGACAAGCCTTTTCATGATCCACCTCCATGCGGTCTTGAAGATGCATCTGCGGAGTATGAACCATTATATGATGACGCGCTGTATTATGATGATCCTTGTATTTCTGTAAATTAAAAGGCTTTAAATTGTACTTTTTACAGCCAGCGGGGTAATACGCTCATTCTTCGACCAATTCTCATATATTTCTTGCTTTTTCTCTGCCTTTTATAAATTTGTCCTTCCTTTTTCTTGTGCCTTGTCAAAATGTCATCATTAGACAATATCAATAAGTTATCGATATGACAGGTAAATACTTATTTCATCACTTCTGCTAAAGGAGGAATTTCATTCTTTTTCTGGACTCGGTCATCAATATATTTCCAAAAAGATATTTTCAGTATTCATCCATTCTGTTATACCATAAAAATATCATTTTGACCAGCATTTTTTCTCATCACATACTTTTTGAGTATTTACTATTTTTGTCGAGTTAATCGAGTGATTTTCGACAATAATGACGAAAGATTTAATTAATAGTCCCCTAAAATATAATAAACTATTGATTTTATGATAGTTATACGAATGGCACAGAGTATGCTGAGATAAACCTATAAATGCAAGCAGAATATAATGCCTATTATGCAGATTTCACCCGATAATCCTGCAACTGAAGATTGTAAGGTAGATTTTATTTGAAAATGGCAGGATCTGGCGAAGAAGAACTTCTCATCTCTGATGTTGACATTGATCATACCCACGCTAAGGGATTATTTGAGAAAATTAACTAAATTGAATTATTCAAATAATAATATTATTGACATGGAGGAATAGATAGTCATTAAAAAATGTAGGATGTGGTTCATCCCATTCATATGCTTTATTTTTATTTTATTGTGTTCTGATACATATGCGCGACATTTTGATCTCACTTTAGTGCGGCCGGCAGGGACTCCACCAAATCTTTTCTATATGATGTTAGAGGGTAGTCTTACCATAAATGGCAACGCGCAGGACCCTGATGATGAGGTGGGATTCTTCGTTCAAGTTGATGATGGTAGTTTGAAATTATGCGGCCTTACATTTTCAACGGGGAGCGGTACGGGTTATACAGGGAGAGTATTTTCATATCTTTGTGTTGATGATGAACTTGATAATGGAGTTGATGAAGTACCCAAGGATCAGCGTCCATTACAGGTCCGCTTTTGGGATAGTAGCATGGGGAGTGAACAAATACTCAATTCAAGCAATTTTGCAAATATGAGCCCCTTGATAAAGAATGCGAATGGCGACTTCATTTATATGACGAATGATCTTATACCAGATACTTCTCAATCTGATCCATGGAGGATGGATATTATTATTCAGAGCACCATATCCCTCACAGGCGTTACCCCTGCTCTAATATACAATGATACGCAAAATACATTAACAATTATGGGAGATCAATTCGAAGAGGGAATGAGCGTGAGATTAGGCAGCGGATCTCTGGAATCAGTTACCTATATTGATAATAATCACATAAGCGCGGTGGTGCCAAAAAATTTTTCTGAAGGTACTTATAATCTAACTGTTAGGACCTCGGATGGGAGAGAAGATATATTGTTCAATGTTGTTGAGGTAAAAAGACCTCCCCCATGCGGCATTTTAAAAGTTGAGGAAAAAATATACGGTGAAAATGATCGTTATTGGTGGATAACGACAACATGTATTGTAGACGAATCTCTTGAAGTTGTTCTTACCGATGACTATCATAATGAAATAGATTTTGTCGATATAGAATACGCTGGAATGATGATAATTGCCAAACTTCCTTCCGATGATACATGTCCTCAGGCTGGTGACTATTGGACTTTGCTGAGAAATCCCAGTGGAGCAACTGATGAATATCCAAGTGTTAGGTTTGCATGTGCAGCTAAACCTTTCATTTCAAAAATTAGTGACTATGGAAATGTATGGATTATTTATACCTCAAATACTAATCAGAATACTGAGGTTAAATTAGTCAATGAAGATGGCAAAGAGTATGATTTTGCATTGGTTGATAAGGAGCATCTTCCCATAATTGAGGTGGAACTTCCTGATCCTATTACTTTGTGCGGCACAAACCATATTCTCTTAAGAAATCCTGGAGGATTAACAGGAGAATATCCGCAGAAAACTGTGGAAGGCACCGGCCCTTGTGAAAAAGAAGTATTGGTGAATTTTTCACAGGGCATGAATATATTTGGGCTTCCAATAGAATTAGATACCCCCTTTTCATCGTTTGATCTGATGGATCAGTATTTTTCTCCTGATGAATTAAATTGTATTCAAGCTTATGTGAGAAATGGTGGAGGAAATCAATGGAAGATATCATATTGGAATTCTTATAATCGACCTGCGGGCACAGAATTTAGTTTGGAAATTGATAAAGCCTATATTTTGTATATGCATAAAAGCAAAAAAATAACCTTTATAGGCACTCCGCTCAATTCTATGCCTATAGGTGAATTAAAGGAAGGCATCAATTTGGTAAATTCCTCAGGAGCACCGGATGGTTATTCAGCCTTTGAATTGTTAAGTGATTTAGGTGATGTCAGTAGTGTAACGAGAATAGCCTATTTTGATATATTAGATCAGACATGGAAGATGGCGCAATGGTTTTTTGGAAATTTTAAAGGCACAGATTTTACATTACAGAATGGCAGGGGTCATATAATATTTGTTCAATAATAGATATAATTTTGTTAAATAATAAAAATATCCATCCATATAGGAAAATCAAAATTATGATGTGCTATTTTCTGTTCAATCTTATCCTTTGGATTCTTGAGCCAAAGAGAGGAGAGGATAACATCTTTGATTAAGATTTCAAAAGAATAGGTTGGAAGTTTTTTCCTTATTACTCCCGATGTAGGTAAAGGGGCAGAAGGAATATATACTATAGCTGACGTATTTCGAAGAGTGGAGTTGTAATATCGGTAGGCATATTCTCCCATTGTTCTTCACAAAAATGAAAGGATTCGATAGTAACCTGAGTCAAGATGACGCGGCAATTTCCAGGTTATACCCATCATCTGGCCAATAGTATAAAATTGAATGTAGAAAGTGATCAGGTTCTTTTTTAAGTGAGGGGCTGAACATGACAATCCTCTGTATATCCAAAATGAGATGACTTAATATGAGCAGAGGAATTACCCTCCTGAGGTAAAAAATTCAAGTTATGCTTCTATGAGTTCTTCAACCAAAGTCAAGGTAATCGCTTCAGCAGTGGCATCAGATCAAAAAGTCACGATTACTGCCTCCTATCTTCACCTTCTATCGGTTATAGTTTGGGTGGCGCATCATCTTTGAGCAGTAAATATACAATAGCTCCTTATCAAAGTAGTTATTATTCCGTTGGCAGCTTATTACCTTTGCGTTTTGGATCGATATAGTTGCCTAATTATCACACTAATTATCATATCATGCTTGACAATATTCCAAATATGTCGTACATTTATGGAGATATGTATACAAGATTATTAAATCCTACTGTTTCATTTAGCTTTTTTCTATTTGGAGCGAGGGGTGTAGGCAAAACTACCTATCTTCAAAATTACTTTGAACCTCGGCGAACATATTGGTTCGATTTGTTAGATATAGAGCTTGAAGATCGTCTCATAAAAAATCCCCGGCTTTTCTCGGAAATCCTCTCTTCTTTAGAAAAAGATATATCGTATATTATCATTGATGAAATTCAAAAAATACCTAAGCTGCTTGACCTTGTCCATCAATTCCTCCAGAAAAATCCAGACAGGTTTAAGTTTATTTTAACCGGTTCAAGTGCCAGAAAATTAAAAAGGGGGGGAGCTAATATGCTTGCGGGGAGAGCTTTCGTGTATTACATGTTTCCGCTCTGTTATTCTGAACTAAATCATGATTTTAATTTAAACGAATACTTAAAATATGGTGGGCTGCCTCAGATATACAAATTTCGGAACGACGAAGAAAAAAATCACTTTCTTAAAGCCTACGCCCTTACTTATCTAAAAGAAGAAGTATGGGCAGAGCATTTGATCCAAAAATTAGATCCTTTTCGTAATTTTCTCGAAGTCGCTGCACAATGTAATGGAGATATCATTAATTATTCAAAAATTGCACGACAAAGCGGGGTTACTATAAAGACGGTTCAAGTTTATTTTGATATCTTAAAAGAAACTCATATTGGCATCATACTCGATACCTATCATAGTTCTGTCCGGAAAAGACTAATAAGCTCCCCTAAATTTTATTTCCTGGATACAGGTATAAAGCGTGCTTTAGATAACACATTACATGTAGACTTACCTGAACATACCTATGCTTACGGAAAGGCTTTTGAACATTTTGTAATAACCCAGATTTTCTTTCTGAACGAATATTTACAAAAGGATTACCACTTTTTTTATTTAAAGACAAAAGATGGTGCGGAAATTGATCTTATTATAGAAAAATCTGATAAGCAGAAGCTACTCATTGAGATTAAATCAACTGACAGATCCGAAGAAGTCGATGTTAATAATTTACGAAAATTCCAGAGGGATATTCCAGATTCAAAGGCATATTGTATTACTAGAGATAAATATAAAAGAAAGAAAGGCACTATTGAATTTTTTCCATGGGATCAAGCTTTCGAAGAAATATTTAGGAAATAAGGAGTTGGATATTAATTATCTTACACCGAACTGTGGGGCAAGGTAAAAAGCTCGCCCTTACTTCAAGATTACTTACCAGTAAGTCCCTGACTGCATTTTCAGCTGCATTTATTATTGTGATAATAAGTGTCGGCGTAGCGTTTTACTGTGCTAATAATCATGGACAAATAAGAAAGCCGATATCCTCTTTACACAGGTAGGCAATCAAGGAGGGCATTAGGGCATTGCGGCAAGCGCATTCTCAAACCTACGGTCCTTCCCGAATTGCTATCAACTTGAATTACTTGATTTGGGAGAAAAGCAAAGACGCGCTATAGAAGCTTTCCAAGGGGGATATATAAGTATTGGAAAACTTGCGGAAGAGATGGAAATGAACGTTTTAAAAATCAGAAAATGGTTGGAAGAACATGATATCCCTCAGAATAATTCATTTCTGGAAGATGACGTAAAGAATGCCTGAATCGAAATGGATTTTCGATACTGTTGTACTTAGTAATTTTCTTCTTTCGGATTCGATATTTATCCTTGAGAAACGCTATCACAAACGTGGAATTATCACGTGGGAAGTATTTGACGAACTCTCTGCAGGAATTTTTGAATATCCAAAACTAAAAATCATTCAAAAACTCATCGATAAAAAAACCTTTAACCCAAATTTCGCAATCGGGTTAAAAATAACCAGAAAGAAAAAAATTCATGGTTAATAAAATCAAATAGATACAAGATTATCTAAATTATTAAATATTAAATAAAACAAAATGATATAATAAAAGAGGAGAAGAATTATGGTTAAAAAAAGTGCCGGATTGCTCATGTATCGTTTTAAGAATTCAAGGTTGGAAGTCTTTTTGGTCCATCCTGGAGGCCCCTTCTGGAGCAAAAAAGATGAAGGAGCATGGTCTATACCTAAGGGTGAATATACGGATGAAGAAGAACCATTTGATGTAGCTAAACGTGAGTTTAAGGAAGAAACCGGTTATGAAGCTGACGGCAATTTTATACCACTTACACCAATAAAACAACCAAGTAGGAAAATTGTTACTGCTTGGGCGTTTGAAGGTGATTGCGATGAGAGTAAAACAAGAAGCAATACATTTACAATAGAATGGCCACCTCACTCTGGAAAGCAAGCTGAATTCCCTGAGGTAGACAGGGCAGAATGGTTCCCGATAGAACCCGCAAAAAAAAAGCTTTTAAAGGGTCACGTAGGATTTATTGAACAACTTTGTGAGAAGTTGAAATATGATCCTAATAATGATTCTAATGAAGAATAAAAATCGACTATTATAGGCTCCCCAGCTATCCCTTAAGAATTGTAATAAACAGAAACCTATTAATATATTTAAAATTATAATTATAAATAATTCCGAGTTAATCATGGTCAAAGCCTCCCTCTAGCCGTTTAAGGGTTAAAAACTTCACATAGGAACTCCGTCCTGAAGAGTTCCAAAGCCGTTTAATTTTGAGATCTATGCCTCAAACTTGACATAACGTCATCGCATCCAACGAAAATATAGGCACCACACCCGCCCCTGGTGGGTGGCAATTAGTGACCGACCCAGAACATCTGCGACGGCTAAATCAGGCCGAGACCATCGTACGAAACGTGGTCGGTAACCGCAACTGCCGAAATTATTTCCGCGACAACTGCACAAATGGTGCTGGTGCAAATGCCCTGCAACAGGCCTTCAACAATGCTCGAATCTATCACATGCCGACGGATGACAACGTTTTCGGAGCACAATCCGGTACTTCCCCCAACATTGCCTTCAACCTTCGTGCCTTCCGGATTGGTCCCAATATGATGGCCTCCACCCTGCTGCACGAAATGTTCCACACTTGCGATCCAAATTTTGACGCCCTAGACGAACTGGACGCGGAAAACGCAGTGGAGACCTGTCGCCTGCATACGCCCTGGATTGACACCGTTTCCCCGCGTAGCGGCGCGGTTGGCAGCCGCGTGACCATCCGTGGCTGGGGCTTTGGCCCTACCCGTGGGCCTTCTGATGAGGTGCGCATCGGTGGAGTTACTGCGCCGATTGTGAGTTGGGTTTTCATGACAGACAATTCATCACGCGTGGAGATCGTCGCTGAAGTCCCAGCAGGCGCCTCTGCGGGAGGCGTTGTCGTCATCAATAACCGTGTGACAAGCAACACCAGTAGATTCGCTGTGGTTTAGGTTAATACCCATAGACGGGATAAAAAAAACTGTAATTTGTAGAGCGTTTTTCATTAGGGACAAGGATATATTCGAATTTATATAGTTGAGCACCTTTTTTGGGATTTGTCTTTGATCCTGTCACAAATAAATACGAAACTGCCCTCTGAGCAACTATATACCATCCTTAAGATAACAAACACAGCGCTGCTCAGTCGTATCAACATTTAAAACAAACTGCTGGTTGGACTTATTTTTATCAAAATCAATAACACGAACCATAGGCTCCCATTTCGCGTAACCCGGAATCAGGGAATTCAATTGATTAGGAGCCTTGTCCAGAAAATCCTTATTAATGATATAGCCAGTTCTGGAAGGATACACTGCTAGATATAATATATCCAGCTCCACCAGGTCATTAAAAAAATGGGTGCCAAGAGAAACATCCGGCATGAGGCCCTCGTGCATTTCCGCAAGCTCGCAAATAACAGATACATGGTTAATTTCTCCGAATGTTACCGGAACGCCTAAAGAGGGAGTTGTCGTGCCCCATCTGCCCGGACCGATAAGCATAATTACTCTGTGCTCACTTATGGGTAAATTGGTAAGTTTTCCTATTAGGCGGGCTACAGAATACCTATCTCTATCAGGCAATTTGCCATAATGGGCAGGGACAACATAAATAAGTCTGTCAACGACAGTTTGCATACTGTTCCCAATAATTGGCCCTGATGTTTTCACAATCAGGTTTTGTCCTTCTATTTTTCCAGGCTCTTTAATGGCTGTATGTGCGCCACGCTTTACCTGGAAAGGCCTGCATTGAAGCAGGTTTATTTTATAGTTTTCATTATCAAAGAAATTCCCGGTAAACTCAATGTCTACCGGATACTTATAGGCTTCCTGGATTATAGCGAGCATTATACGCATATCCTGGGCAAACTGGGTTTTGGTAAAAAGATTCTCAAAGGTGAGTATCCATGGAAATACATTTTTGTATTCCGTTTCGCTTTCATGACTGGCAAAAAGATTCAACTGCATATCACCACTGTTTCCAACAACGTCGGCAAACTTTTTGGATATGTGCTTGTTCGCTTCAAGGTCTAAAATATCTGCTTTTTTCTGGGTATACTTCACTGCTTCAGCAACACTGGCTACAGGTTTGCGTTTCGGATCGTTTAAAGCTACTATTCGGGTATAATCATCATCAGACCGGTTAACAGCACGGGTGCCGAGGCCAAATACCAGACGCAGAACACCAGCTTTAGGATCAATAACTTTGCTCCATGCATAGGGATTATAGGATAATCCTACTCCAGCGATTTGAGGATAAAACAGCTTGTTATAGATTGAACCTGAAACACGCTGGATTAAAAGAGCCATCTGTTCATCACGGTCGAGCAGGCCCCGCTGCGCTCGGTAAAGTAATGCTTCAGGGCTCATTGTACTCGCGTATACAGTGCGCACGGCATTCATAAACTCTTTCATCCGCTCTTCGGGGGTTCCCTGATTTGCGCAAAACACGCTTTCATACTTGCCCGAAAAAGAGTTGCCGTAAGCGTCTTCAAGCAAGCTGCTTGAACGGACAATAATTGGCGACTGACCGAAGTAGTTTAATAGGTCCTTAAATTCATCCTGAATATCGTCGGGGAATTTCCCATTAAGCATTCGTAGACGTGCCTCTTCAATACCTTCTAAATAATTGTCACCTTTGCGCTGCTTCCATCGCATCCACCAGCAACCGCTTTTAATGAGATAGGTATAAAAAACATCCGAGCCAACAAAGAAGCTATCATGAGCTTCCAGCCGTTCCTCCCAATAATGCCCTGCTTTTTTTATAATAGCCCGCGCGATAAGCATCCCTATTGTTTTGCCCCCGATAAGACCTGTTCCTATAATATGCTTTCCTATATCAATCAGGTCTGATAAATTTAGATACTTTTTCGCCAGTTCAAGCACTTGTTCTTCTCTGGTTACCACCATACGCAGGAGCCTGTTGAAATATTTCTCTGATTCTGAGTCATGATTCCCTCCATGGGAGACTTCCTGCTGAATTTCACGCGCGCGCTCTAGTACTTTCGGTAGCATGTCCTGTTTACTCACAGCGAAATCCAACCACGGATGCGATACTTCTTCAAGTATTTCTGAAATGATCGCACTGCGCGTCTCAGGAATAAAAGCATTATCTTTCCAATGATGCAGCATATACATTGTAGAGGTATGACGCTTGTATACTTTCAGAGGTTGCAGATAGAGGTTATCTTTATTTTTATACACATCAATAACAACCTGCGATGTATTATGTATGGCGTTCACGGTCCATGTAATATGCCTGTTCCTTAATAAAGCGAAATAGGCGGCAGTATCATAATCATAAAGATAGGGGCACGTGAGCATAAAAAAGTTACCCAGCATTCTGTCGCTGTACCAGTCTACGGTTAATTCCGACAAGCAGTCGAATACATAGAAAGCACCAGTGCCCTTTTCTTCAATAACCTTGAATATCTCAGCGATAAATGTCTCAAACCCATCTTCAGGGTGAAGGGTGTATACGTCTGCTTTCACCTCCTCAGGTAAAAGGGAACGATGGTCTGCAAAACGGAAATAGATTAAGGGGATCCCTTTTTTATTGGCATTTCTGCAGAATGGATGCACAAAGAGTATATAATCATCTATTGAATCTACCTGCCAGACAATATTATCCCCAGGATGCACTCCTTGGATGACATTGTCTAATTCACTAAGCCCCGTACTCAGTAAGGGAAAACCTTTTTCATACATTGATTTCCTTGACTGGTAATTTTATTATAACCCTGAATTATCTGTCTTAAAAATATTTTCAATGCCATTATAAGAATTGTTCAGTAAAGTTGCAACATACCTCATAAGTTAACATCCATTCTGATATTGGTCCAGTTCCATATGGAGGGCATCCTGAAGATAAATTATTCCTTGTAAAAGCAGAATCGTAATAATGAATATGGGGTGAATTATGTGTAGGTGGGTTCGGCTGATCATAAATAGCATTCGGACTTGTATGCGAAAATCCATATTGATTAGCCCCATAAGGTGATATGCGGCCTCGCGCTCGTGCAACACCATCTAAGGAGCCTTTTCCACTTTGCGGTAATAAATCAAACGATGTTTTGCCCGGGTCCAGCTCGTCTGATGACCGGTTTGCAGCAGCCTGTGCAGGTATAGCTGTTCTTCCATGGCCTGCAGCCTGGGCAGGAAGTGCCCTTCTGTCATCACTACCGGAAAGATAACATTCACGTAGTAACGCTGCCTTTTTCCCATTCACATTTAATGCTGCAAATGCAGGAGGAACAGTACGTAATATTGCAGCGCCTAAACGTTCAACTCTAATATTCGAATCATTATCAAACACAAGTTCATATCGAATACGTTGAATATTATTTCTTATTCTAACAGGGAGTGTAACAGGCCAATATGCATTTCTGTATTGAATTGCCCCGGGAAATACTGTTCTGATAGCCTGAAGCACTCCGTATCGAACAGCGTTAAGGTCATCAGGGGGTATAGCTTCAAGATTCGAATTTACTCTATTCCCTGAAATTACACATGAATTATCTGCCACAGCAGGTACAGGATTAGGAAGAACATAAGAAGGCATGCTATTAGTAATTATGCTCATGTTTTGTCGATTTGTTATTTGACTAGTAAG
Organism: bacterium; assembly: GCA_049472395.1. Lineage (GTDB taxonomy): Bacteria > SZUA-182 > SZUA-182 > DTGQ01 > JBLIRR01 > JBLIRR01. Next base: position 48,692 of record JBLIRR010000028.1, read on the forward strand.
AAGAGCAACTAAATCCTGATATTTTTTCATAGGATTGCTCTGGCTGAATACTAAATATGGCATTTTTTTTGCTGTTAATTAAGTATTTATTTCAATACAAAGAGTCAGAGTATAAGAGGAGTAATGGAGTTGAAAAAATTAATCTTTATCTTTTTCTCTGTTTCAATGCTTTATTCGATAAATTCATACAGTGCAGCTTTATACAATAACTTAAATCCCATAACGATTGATGATGATATTGGCTTATTAGGCACTGAAATCAAATACCTCTCCGCGCTTTTGCCACCGAATCTGAAAATTTATATAAAGGTTTTAGATAAATATATTCCTTATGATCCCTTAAGCTTTCCCATAAATAATATTAGCTATTATATAGTACAAGTTAATAATATTTATCCACTACTAGAAAATTATTATGATTATAATCGCTTACTCCATTATCTTAGTTTTGCTCAAGAAGGCCTTAACAGAATAGGATATAGAATTCTTGAGCTTGGATTAAGCGTCCAAGGTCGGATTCTCTATGCTCTGATTCCTAAACACATCGATACGACAAAGATAACTATTGTTATGTTTTTCAGACAGCATGGAAATGAATATGCGCAGAATTGGATTATGGAGGGATTGATCAATACTATCATCGCACATCGGATTCCTGCATGGTTAAATAATATGCAATTTGTTATTTATCCAATGATAAACCCTGATGGTGCGGATAACATTACTCGATATAATGCAAATAACTATGATCTTAATAGAATATGGGATGCGCCAAAAGATGAAATAACAATCATCCAATCTCATATACATTCTTTGATTACGAGTGGAAACTTAAACGTAGGTGTTGTCTGGGATATGCATGGTTCTATAGGGGATTATATAAATAGAATGCCTGCTTCACTTGTGCCTGTTGAATACTATAATGAGCAATCCAATATAATATTAACCTTAGGCAAATATGATCCTTGGCAAAATGGCACTTTTATTCATTCTAGCGGAAATCCCGGAATGGCAAGGATTGTTATGTTCTCATCATATGGACACCAAGCTCTTACCCATGAAACAAATGATTATGATAGTTTAAGAACTGTAATAGATTTTCAAAATCAAGGCGTAGCAATATACAATACGATGTGGGAATTATTTAATTACATTCCGTAAGCGTAATTGTATATAAAAGGTTTCTTCAAATCCAACTTTTTTTAATAGCGATGATCATGATCTGTCCTACAAAAAATCATCTTTATTATTTTTCCACCAATCCTGCCATTGATCATGATCTTTACCAAAATTCTGACCGGTTATATTCTCCAATGCCCAAGCTGCCTCTCTACGCAGAACAGAATCCATATCTCGCAGCAACGGGATTAAGTGTTTCACTGCCCGAGGTTCTTTTATCTTTCCTACCACGGTGGCGACCTTCCTTCGTACCCAATCTCTGCCGTCCAAAAGAGCGACGATAGCATCGATCCCTTGAGAATCTTTTATCTCCCCTAATGCCTCTACTGCTGCATTTCGGACAAAAAGTTTCTCATCTTCCAATGCAGCAATCAAACCTTTTACTGCGCGAGCATCCCTTATCTTACCCAGTGCCTTTGCGGCAGCACTCCGAGCATTATCGTCTTTGTCTTGGAGTAAAGATATAAGCGGTTCTACTGCTCGGGGATCCCTGGTATTACCCAGTGCGCCGGCCGAGCTCCATCGAATATCCCCTTTTTCATCTCCCAATGCCGTTAGCAAAGGTTCTAGCGCGGGTTTTAAGACTATTGGATCCCATATTTGACCAAGCTGCCGTGCCGCTTCCCTACGGACCTTCCAATCTTTGTGCTCTAGTCCCGAGATTAGAATTTTTACATTGAATTTACGACCATATGTGGGTAAAGGCCGGGTATCATCCCTCCAGTTGAGCTTTAATTGTGCTTTTCTATCTCTATTTCTGAGGAGATTCTCCCTATTGTGCTCCCACCAGTCTTGCCATTGATCAGGATCTTGACCAAAATTTTGACCGCTTATTATCTTCATAACTTTCAGAACATATCCCTGCACGTAAGCATTTTTTCTTAATATGGCATTTCTTAATATCGCGATTAGGGGTTCCAAAGTCCTGGGATCATTTATTTGAGCTATCGCCTTTAAGGCAGCCTTGCAAGTGGGGGTATCTCCAAATCGGTCACCTTTTTGTATCATTTCAAGGAGTGGTTCAACGGCTTGCGTATCTTTTATTTCACCAAGGGCAGACATAGCGCACAATCGAATCGACTTATTATTATCCTTCAATGCCGCAATCAGGGGCTCAATCATACTAGAATGCTTTGTTATTTTACCCAATGCGATCATAGCACTGCTCCTGACATTTTTATCTTCATCCTTAAGCAAGGTATTGAGAGGTTCTACAGCTCTTAGGTTTTTCCTTTCCCCTAATTCCAGTGCTGCCAGCATTCGAAGCTCCGGATCCTCATCCTTTGATTCTTGAATGAGATGCGCTATTTTTAGATTATTCAAGTAACCATATAATTTCATAAAATAGGGAGTCCCATCCCGCCAGTAAAGGTTTATCCCAGTAATGAAACCGTGCTTTCTCACTACTGTTATATTGCCCGGTGAATCTTCAATAAGGACCGCTTCCTTAGTAAAGGGATTCCAAAAACTATGCTCATCTTTTATTAATCTCATCAATTTAAGGTCTGTAAATTCTTCGCTATTAATCCTGTCTAAATCGCTGAATAGAAAATGGGCATAATTCTTAAAATTTGCCCATTCAGATCTCGGACGTCCAAGCATTTCAAATTTTACTAAAGCCCGCTCTTTAATCTGTTTGGATTTATGCTTTTCCTGTAAATAGTAAGAAAGAAGTCTGATTATACAGACAGCTATCAACAATGAAAACAGGATAGCCAACAACGATCCTTTCCTTTCACGCAGCCTGGACTTGAAGAGAGATATTCGGTAAGTAATGGCCAAAATCGGTAACCCGATTATGAACACAGTGCATAAAGCGATTGCCATCGAATTAAACCCACTCTGCTCGCCTGATACTTGCATGCTATACCGAAATGGCTCGACATTTTCAAACTTAAAGATCATATCCTCCTTTATCTGACTACTTGAAATTTCCCCAACATATTTCGTTAAGACGCATCCGTCCCAGAAGAGCCTAGTAGCATCCGGATGGCCAATCTCATCATGATCGCCTAGCGGTGATCGACTCCACCAAAATTCACGATTACCCAATGCAATGCGGCCGACGAATTTATTCCTTGTAAGTAAATAGTCTTCGGGGATAACGGAAAGGATATCTCGAAGATCAAAATAGTTGCAATATTCCTTTCTTAGATCATAATTGATGGGAACGGCTTCTTTTTCTGCCAGAACAAATAATTCAAGATACAAGGGTGAACCTGGCAGCGATGTAAGACGCATCGGATAGACCGGTCTCTCAGTTTCAAACTCCATAAGGATGGGATGAGGTGAAGATCGTCCTTCTTTCTTTCTGATAAGTTTGGCCGCGAAAAAACACCATCCTTTATGGATATAATCTTCTATTATCGGAAGCGCTTTTTCGGAAAATGTGACAAAGCCATTACCAGCAAGCCAGTCGTTTAAATCATCGCTTTCCTTTGCTTGAATTACAAAGGTTTTATAATCTCCAATCCTCTGACTACTTACGAGCTTAATTCCAAATGATTTTTCAGGGCCAGCCCGGAATTCCATAAATTGTGGTAGGAGTATTGCATAAATAAGTGCCAAAACAAATGTAAATATCAATCCAACAAGACCTCCACGCCAACCTTTGAGAATAAATAAAAAACAGATAACAAAGATAGGTACAAAGAAAAGAAAATAGTATTTCCAATGTTTGGGCCTTTTATAAATAATTTCCGGCTCCAGTTGCAAAGAGAGTGTTTTTAGCAGCCCAGGCGAAATCTTCTCCAACTTTTTTGGAACGTTCGGAACCGGTATGATCCATCCGAAGCTCTCACCTTTGCCGTCAAGTGCAGCTTCGATAATGAGCGTTTCTACCCCATCGCGGTACTTAACGAGCGTGCGCTGAACAGGAATGTCAGGAAATTTTCTCACAACAGTCGGAATAAAGACGCCATCAGCAAAGCATAGGCGGTATGATGACAAAAAAATGATAAAAAGATACATGCCTAAAAGAGATTTGAATTTTATCATACAATTTTCCCAAACGAAATATGAATCCTTGTTTTAATTCATCCGACGAGCTGCCGGGAATTGAATAATATTCATACATCCTTCAGATTATTTTCCTATTTATTAGAAATCTCGGCAAATCAAGGCGTATTCTTTGCCTTTTGATACAAAGAATTTATAAAACCACAAATCTAAAAATACCTCATCGCTCGTCTATTATACCTTTACACCCAAGGAAAATCACTACTGCCTCCTTGACGTCACATGTGTGTCAAGTTATCCATCCGAGGGCGTGGAATATATCTTATCGGTCTCAAAATCCCAGGCTGGTGAGTTTACCAGCCTCCTGATTCAATAATTAATCTGTCAGAAAACTTGCAGTCCACCAGGGCGCTGTTAACTCATCGTGCTTTATCAACTCAGCCCATTCATTATCAGTGAGCCGCTTCATTTCATCCTCCACTTTCTCATAATAGGAAAATACAGGCCCTACATAGAGTGCAGGCTCATCGCAGTTGTCAGCAGTGAAAAAAATGGTATGTACCTTCCCCGTTCCTACATGTAAAACTTGCTCAGTATTAGAATCGGTGTGAACATCTGCCACAATGAAATCCGGACGCAGGCAATTTTCATTATCACTGTAAAAAAGCCTCGGGTACCACCCTTCATAAACAGTTACCCAAGCGCATAACACATTGCGCCTTTTTTCTATAATAGTATCCTTTATAAATTGAATCTCCTCTTCCGTTCTCGGTTGGCCATCAATCTGTTTTTGTGCCAAAGTTCGGAGCATACGCATAGTCTCAGCAAAATTAGTATAGTAGGAGATATATTGCGATTGTAATTGAGAAGAGATATCAATACTGCTAAATGTATCCTTTGCTTGAGAGGCTAAGTATTCAAGTTTTTCATAAAATCCGGGCAAAGGTTCAACATATCCGTCAGGATACTCACAGAGGATATAGGCTGTATAAGACTGCTTTACGTAAAGGATGGTATCATGCCGAAGCTCGGCCCAGGAGGCAAGCTGGGTATTGAGCAATTTATCTCTATATGCCGGGGTAAGCATGGTAGCGGGATATCCTTCTCCTTTAAAGGGACCTGAAAGGCTTCGCAGGGCATTAAGCCACATATTATAGATATTCGATTCCCAAAAATCGCTTTCATATTGATCCAATAAATAACGCAAAATAAACAAATTGCCCTGGTATGGCCATTGTTTAAGCTCATCTTCAAGATAATGAAGTGCCCTGTTATTGCCAAGGACGAACATGGCATCGAGGGGATCGGGCATCATGCGAAGAATTTTTTGGTTGTCAACAACGACACGATCAAAGACTACATTAGAAAATATGTGACTGTCAACAGTAAACCTCTGCCCCATCAAGGTAAATGACTTCGGCAAAGATGCGACTTGAGGATTTAAGGGATCACTCTCTATATAATGAGAGCATATCCTTTGCTCGCCATATCCCTTTTCATTCATAATCCGGAGTATATTCTTTATCATCTCCTCATCCATCAACTCTTCAGGACTTTCCACTCCTGCTTCGTCCATAAGCATAGCCATAGTGTTCAAGGTCATTGAATCAGGCTCCCCAATCATAAGCCTTATCACTCTGTCCATATCATCCCAGGCGGAAAGTGCTCCGCTTTCCTCGATACTCCTCCAGATCAAATAGGCATCGAGCAGTTGTCTTTGTTCTTCAATCCTAAAATCAATCCTCCCAAGCCATATCATGGCTTGAAAATATCTCTCTAACTCTTCTGACTGTGTGTAATGGCCTCGGGGAATGAATTGGCTAAAATCAATCTTCCTCTCCTCTCCGAATAGTTCAATCCAATTGAAGGAATGTCCATTCACATAATGAAGAATGTCCTGTACCTGTTCATCATCTTTTAGCGGAGGAGGGATTTTATATCTTTTGAGTAATTCTCTGGCTACCGTATAGAACACATTTACATCATGATATGCATCAGCTACCATTCCGGATGAATTATTCGCCATTTCGCCAAGAGTAGTCTGAGCCTGAGAGAGAATCAATTCAAGTTTATCCATAAGCGCCCATTTTTCTAATTCTGCCAGGATAACATCATATGAGCGGTGAAGAGCATGGAGAATGGAATCTGTTGAGATAAAAACGGGAAGGTCCTTAGAAAAACAGTCGAGGTAAGCCTCACCAAATGATCCATACATTTTCCTGCGACTAACGACAAAACCATTTTCGTTAATTTTCTCTTCTTCCTCTGGTGTCAACCCCATCTCGTTCTTCACCAGATCATAATAGACTGTATCATTCACGCTATAATTAAGCTCCTCACTATATTCACCCTCAGGAAATTTTTCCACAAGATCTTGATAACGCAAATCTTCTGCTTCTTCAAGGATAAGAAGATAGTTATCCAGAAAATCATCAACAAGCTCCTCACTATTCTCCTTTTCAGGGGTGTATCGTCCCTGAAAAGGGAACAACCAAGAGAATTCATAGGGATATTCAAAGTACGTATTTATAAACGAGGGGAGAAATAACGTATAATGATACACATCCGACTTTGGAGATCGTGATATGAATTCAGGAGAAAGATAGCTCGCCATGGGAAAATAGATTGGAGTAAAGGGCGAATCATAAGAATAATATAAAGGACTTCCGTAATATGCACTCGTAGGAGAGGAGAAAAGTAAAAAATTCATATAACTTATTTGGGCAGTTACGTTGGGCTTGGGTGAAAAAAGGAAAACGAAACTTAATGCTATGAAAAGATTGATAAAAAAAATTATGTTCCCTTGTTTTTTCATAATACTTTCTCCTCCTGTAATAAAATTTTTGGGATAAATAATTATAACTATATTTATAATTAATCTATTTTATGAAATATATCGAACAAGGTCACAATTATATATCTTAATAGTCTATTTCTTTCGTATTATCTTGCAATATTTATTTTAATAGACGAAAAACTGATGGGAAATTCCCTTTTGAGCTGTGTGAGAGAATTATGCGATGCTATTGAGAAATAAAAAATAAGGAGGAAAAGAGATGCGAAGGTATAAATCAATAAACTTCCTAGGTACGAATATTGAAATACTTCTTATATTGTCTATAGTAGTAGTTTTAACTTACTCTATTCCTTATGTCATTTCAGCGGAGTTACATGTTCTTCCTGGTGAGAGCATTCAAGCGGCGATAAATGAAGCATCTAATGGTGACACTATATTGGTTGCTGAGGGAACATACACCGGTAAAGGTAACAGGGATATAGACTTTGGAGGCAAGGCAATAATTCTTCGATCTATTAGTGGGCCAGAACATACAATAATTGACTGTCAAGGCACAAGTTCAAAAAAACGCAGAGGTTTTTATTTTCATATGGCGAAACAATAGCTACCGTAATTGATGGATTTACTATAAAGAAATGGATATGGACCTGTTGAAGCATTCTCTAGCAGTGAATATAGTGTTGGCGGGGGGATATATTGCACCGATGGTTCATCGCCATTAATAACTAATAATATTATTATTGAAAATACTGCACAATATGGTGGAGGTATCCAGTGTTGGGACCATGCATCTCCTACTATAACTAATAATATTATTAAAATAATAGTAGATTACATAAAGGAGCGGGTATTTATTGCTATAATTACTTTACAGCAATAATAAAAAATAATAACTGTGATGGAGAAATTGATGAAGGTTGTGCTGAGTGTTATTTCCGGAATCCTGAAGGATTTGAGTTGCAGCAATGTCATGCCCCTGTAATAGAGAATGTTAATGAGATAAGCGTGGGAGAGGGAAAATAATCGGGGCATGCGAGACTTCGGGTGATGCCGGTAGGTGAATGTTAAGGGTCCATATGCATATGTTACGATTCATGAAGTAGGTCTTCAGGTGATAGACATAAATGATCCCTCTAAACCCGTCATAGTTGGTTCATGTAATACGCTTACTCAGGCATTGGATATCTCTGTAACCGGCCCATACGCCTATGTTACAGATGGTGATAATGGTCTTCAAATTATTCACCTGTTCTATCCATGTACAAATATTTCAGTCTCAGATCCAAAGAAGATCATGGCAACGGTTCCAAGCGATCTGCCAGTAGGAAATTATGATACAGTAGTGACTAATCTTGATGGGCAAAGTGGCTCCTTATCTAATGTTTTTAGGATAAAAGAATATCAGGCCCCTGTACTCAATAAGGTCAATGATATGAGCATTGTATTGGGGGAATATATTACTTTTACTGTAGCTACAGGAGATACATTTGCGCTTATTCCACAGGTTATAGCTCAAGACCATGGTGATACGCTTTCTTTTACCTATTCAGGATAAATGAGTACAAATAAAAAAACTATAAATCATGGTGATATAGGCACTCATTCTGTAACTATTACCGTTATTGACAGCCATGGTCTTAGTGACTCCGTTACAATATTTGTTGAGGTAATAAGATCACCTTTCATTGCTTCTATAGATCCAGTTGAAGGCTATATTAATGAAGAAACAACAATTGCACTTTCTGGTAATTCTTTTGATGATGGTGCCAAAGTAAGAGTGGTGGGTAAGCCGGAATTAGTGAGCTTTATTGAAAATGGTGTAAGTGTATTTGATGTTTTTGTGGACGGAGATTATGCCTATTTAAAAACTATGTCGGGATTTGAGATTGTTAAAATTGCCCATAGAGGCGGGGCAGTTTAAGTCATGGCTTCACTGTACTCCCTCCGCCTGGACCTTCAAAAATTCATGTTAATCAAACAGGAAGTATTCAGGGAGCAATTAATAAGGCTAATTCTGGTGATATAATTATCGTTCAGGAGGGAATTTATTACGAGAATATTAATTTCTTGGGCAAAGCTATTATAGTAAAGAGCATAGATCCTAATGATATTAATGTAGTAACGAGGACAGTTATTGATGGAGGCCAGGGTGATCGAGTCGTTATGTTTCATCATGACGAAGGAAGTAACGCTGTTCTGAGTGGATTTACAGTGCAGAATGGTATAGGAGGGATTTCTTGTTCATTCTCGTCTCCAACTATTACCAATTAATGAGGGAATGATATGGCTATTGATAAAGAATTAATTAATATTTTAGCATGCCCCAAATGTAAGGGAGACCTTGAATTAAAACAAGATGAATCCGGGTTTATCTGTCACGCATGTAAACTGCTCTATCCCATCAAGGATGATATTCCTATTATGCTTATTGATGAAGCAATTAAACTGAATGAATGCGATTCTTAGCTCAGAGTCCCTGATTCACTTATAGATTTTTATAACTTGAACATCGAGATATAATAACTTAAAATCTCGGTATCTCAATAGTCCACAAAGCGAATGCTTAAATCTATAAATCAATCAGATTGCCCCGTAACTTTCAGTATATGATCCACCGTCAATTTATTACTCTTTGTTTTCTTTCTTCATGAAAGTCTCTGCCTTATATTTTCCCCTGATTGGTAGAGGAAATAGAAAGGTCCATTATAAGAAAGGATTAATATGTTTGTAGGGGAAGATGAAGGAGCATTAAAGAAATGGATAAAATGGCTTATTTAAACCAAATTTTCAATCTTGCTCTCCAGAAGAAAGAGATTGTCATCCCTCTTTTCGTCGGTCTTATTATTTATTTGATACTCCCCAGAACAGGGAAAAAGTGGGTTCAAAATTATCTTATTCCGATTTCTTTTTTTTCCTTTATATTTCTTCGCACTCTTTTTTTAACGATTATGAGCCTTAAGGGGGGAGTTCACTTATCTTACGTCGGTATTATCGTTTTAATTAATAAATCGCTCCTTATTATATTCATGGGTATTACTATTTTTAGTTATATTATTCGTCTCTCTCCTGATCATTCAGCAAAAGGAATATGGGAAAAATATTATCCAACGTTTGTTTTCGCCTTGCATATTATGGGCGCCCATTTCATCAGCGTCTACACAAAGATAAATGTTGTGCCGATTTTCTTCGTGATCGGACTCACCTTATGTTTTTTTGGGCTTATTCTGGATATTACCTCTCTTTGGCATTTGAGGAAATCATTCAGTATTACAGTTGAAGTAAGAAAATTGGTGAATAAAGGACCTTATAAATATGTTCGTCATCCGCTTTATACGGGTGAAGTGATTTATTGGTTGGGATTAACGCTACTTTTTAATAACCGAATTATATATGTCTTCTTTATTGTTATCCTTATTACGCAAATATCGCGAGCACTTTTAGAGGAACATAAATTATTTAAACATGTAGATGAATATTGCACTTATAAACAAGCGACCGGTTTTATTCTTCCCAAGGTCAATTTTTTTCGGTTCTAATTCTAATTTATTGTATCGTAACCATTCACAGATTAAGCAGATTCCCATATTTTTTTTGTAAAGACGCATCTTTGCTTCATAAAATTAAATTGTAGTGATGAAGTGATTACAAGAATTGAGCAGATAAATGTAAGGTGTTGAAACAGCCGTCATAATAAACCGGGCATTAGGAAAGGTGAAGGATTACCCTGAAAGTAAGCCCTGAGCGATTCTAATATAAAATTAAAAAATATGGTAAAATAGAAATACAATAAAAAATAATATATCTACTTAGAAAATAATGTTTCGGGAAAGGGAATTTTATATGAAAGAGCCTCAATCTCATCAGCCATTATTCATCTTTAAAATTTCAGGAGGGGTGGTTCTCATTTCTTTCTTTTTGTCAGGGGCTGTGGGTCTTATTTATGAAATACTCTGGTCACGGCTCTTGCGTCTTGTAATGGGCAATACTGTTTTTTCAATTACCACCGTATTATGTGCTTTTATGGGGGGATTAGCATTAGGCAGTTATTTAGGCGGCAAGCTCATCGATCGCCGAGATGATCCTTTGCGAATATATGCTTTGCTGCAAGGCGCCATAGGCATATATTCACTTTTTCTGCCAGGGATCATCAAATCAATTGACGTAGTGTACATCTTTATCTATCAGAATTATCATACTTCCTTTTATTTATTCAGTTTGTTAAGATTTTTTATTTGTTGCATGGTGTTGTTGGTTCCCACTACGTTAATGGGAGCAACACTTCCGATCTTAACCAAATATTTTGTCAGGGGTCCTGATCGAATCGGATGGACAATAGGAAAACTATACTCAGTAAATACATTCGGGGCTGTGATTGGCTCTTTTATTGCCGGATTTGTCCTGATTCCGATTGTGGGAGTGCACACTACACTCTACATTGCTGTTATGATTAATGTTTTCATCTGGGTCCTGATATATTCTCTTCACTATATAATGCGTCAAGAGCATGAAGAGATGGGCTGGGACAACGTCGGAATTGAATCCAGAGGGGAGCGGTTACCAAAGATAGTCCTGTCGGAAAGAATGGGGAATATTTTCCTCCTCGGCTATGGTCTATCCGGATGTGCGGCATTGGTCTATGAGATTGCATGGACTAGAATACTGACTCTCATTATCGGCTCTTCCGTCTATTCCTTTAGCCTAATGTTGACGGCCTTTATCCTCGGATTAGCATTAGGCAGTATTCTCTTTGCACGATTTATTGACCAAAGGCAGGATTTGGTTCTTTTCCTGGGGATCATAGAGATAATGATCGGATTTTCAGCATTTCTTATCGTACCTTTTTTCGGACGGCTCCCTGTTCTTATCGTAGATATGATCGCGCAATTTTCCCATTCCTTTTGGCTCCTTCAGAGTGCAGAGTTTGCCCTGATATTTCTTTTAATGCTCGTGCCAACTACGCTAATGGGAGCGGCTTTTCCTTTGGCGACCCGGATATACACAAGATCTGTTGACATGATTGGAAGCTGTGTGGGAAGCATTTATGCCATCAATACGTTCGGCTCGATTATCGGCTCTTTCGGCGGTGCTTTTATCCTTATCCCTTTGATGGGAATCCGGAACACTATTCTGGTGGCAGCATTCATCAATATCATTATCGGGTGCGCCTTTTTAGGTATGAGCCACATGATGAGCCGCCTGAAAAAGGGAATGATCGCGGCACTCGTCCTTATCGCTATTTCCGGCTGTGCTCTTTCATTCCCACGCTGGGATGTGGACCTTATCAGCAGTGGCCCCTTTTTGAGCCCAAGACTCGGGCAGAGAACAAAGATATCGGGATCGAGCTTTGAGAATGTAAGAAAGAACATAAAGATTCTGTATCACAAAGAAGGGATCAGCACTACTATTACAGTTAAAGAAAGCCCAGACGGGCATCGATTTCTTTTGATCAATGGTAAGGGTGATGCGTCTTCCTCTGAGGATATGCCCACCCAAGAGCTATTAGCCCATATACCGATGCTTCTGCACCCCCATCCGCAAAAGGTATGCGTAATTGGGTTGGCAAGCGGAGTTACCTTAGGATCATCTGCTCTTTATTCGACAGAACGTCTTGATTGTGTGGAGATATCCCCAGAAGCGGTGGAAGCCTCACACTATTTTGACCACATTAACTATAAGGTTTTAGAAGACTCCCGGGTGGAATTAATCATCGAGGATGGAAGAAACCATTTGGCCCTGACCGACCGAGACTATGACGTCATCATATCGGAACCTTCAAATCCATGGATGGCAGGAATCGCTGATCTTTTTACTCAAGAGTATTTTCAGTTGTGCAGGCAAAAACTCACGCCCCATGGTGTGGCCTGTATATGGCTCAATGCATATAGTATTGAGGATAAAACCTTCCGCAGTATAATTCATACCTTTCGAACTGTATTTCCCTCCTGTATGGTTTGGGAGCCATGGTTGGGAGTTGATTATTTGCTTATCGGATCAAAAGAAAAAATCACGTTGGAGTATGGGCATCTTTGCGCAAAACTTTGGGATGAAAGGATACGTGCTGATCTTTCAAGAATCAATATAACCGATGCGATTGATTTTCTCGGTCACTTTATTATGGATGAAGAGGGGATTAGAGCCTATATGGAGGGTCATGATTTTCAAATTCATACCGATGATAATGCCTTTGTCGAATTTTCAACACCAAAAGCCCTTTATGGCGTAAATACAAAAATAGAATTGATAGAAGCTTTAAATAGACACAGGGATAAGAACCCCTCTTTTTTATTATATTCCGGGGTGGATGATAAAAATAGAAACATGATAAAAAGCCGTATTGAGCGTTTAATACATACAAAACAACATATCATCAATGGGAAAATTTTTCTCGCACGAGGTAGTGAGAATGAGGCAATTGATGCATTTGAGAAAGCATTGAGCCCGGACCCTGCTGAGTTATCCACAGTGGAAAAGTATGGAGAGTTTTTAACTACTATCTATCTCCGTCACGGTGAGTATGGCAAGGCAATGAGGGTATTAGAAAAGCAGATGGCTATTATACCGGATAATACCAGGGCCATGACCAAAATGGGAAAACTTTACATTCGCATGAATGCGCTTCAAAAGGCGGAACAGCTTTTTCAACAAGTTCTGACAATTGACCCTAAGTGCGCTGAGGCCTACCTGCATGCAGGCTATCTTCACTTGCTTAAAAGGGATCCTCAGCAGGCATTGTCCCTGTTTATTACCTTAGTGCGCCTTCAGCCGGAAAATGCCCAGGCATATCTATATTTGGGGAAAACCTATCAGGCTTTAGGCCAGATAGAAGAAGCGCTCGGAGCCTGGCAGACCTCAATTGACCTTGAACCCACATTAAAAGTTGCTCACCTTGATTTAGGGAATACTTATTTTGAAATGGGAGATTTGGAAAAGGCCCAACAAGAGTGGCAGCAGGGTTTAGAGGATGGACGAGCAGGTATTCTAACCCATTTGGTGAACTTGGGCACACTCTATTTTCAATCCGGGAATTATGAGAGGGCAATGAATGCATGGCGTATGGCAGGGGATCTGAAGATGGATGATCCTCAGATTCATTACAATATTGCTTTAGCGTATTATCAACAAGGAAGCTTTCAATCAGCCCTCCGTGAGTTGAAGGAAAGTATACGCGTTAAACCCGATCATAAACCAGCCCGCATACTCATGGAGAGAATCGAAACAGAGAGGAGAGAGAATGAGTATCCAAGTATTTCAGATTAGGCAAGGAGATGAGCATTTATCGAGTCATTCAGGGCTTGAATTAGTAGGGGCACTACTGTCCAGGACATCAATAAATAAGAGAGTGAGCAAAATAGGAATAGTGGATAAGCCTTTAATTAGTAATGGGGATGTAGTTCGGGCCATGATAGGTTTGTGTTGTTTAGGGAAGCCAGATTTTGATTCGATAGAGCCAATGAGGGGGGAACCATTCTTTGCACAGGCGTTAGGGTTAGACCAATGTCTTTCAAGTCCCACACTTCGGCAGCGACTTGACTTAGTAGATAGACGGTTTGATAGTATCTTGAAGGAGGAGTCAGCCTTTTTGATCAGAAAAGTAGCACCGGAGCTAACACCGATAAGCACACAAAAGGTCTGTAATTGTTATTCATCAATAATCTTAAAGTCTTCTCCACCGTATTCGATATTCACCAGAACCGATTTATTTTCTTCCATATAGGCTCTTATATTCATACTGGTATCAAAATGTTTCTCATGCTTTGTCTTAATCAAATCCTTATTTACTCCTGTCCTTTTGGACAGCATCTCCTTAACGATGATGCATTCCGCGCAGTTCGTATTATGGGTAATTTTATCATAGATTGCCGTTCCCGCGGCTATCAGTATCACGGCTCCGGCTGCATAGACGAGCACGCTCCATCCAAAGAAATAGATCAATACGCATATTATTACTAGCAGTATTGAAATATAAGGCGGTGAAAATCCTCTATCCATTTCTCCCCCCGCCCATCCGTTTGCCGGAAAGTTCCTGTTCTTTTGACTGCGCTCTTTGGTTTATTTTTAAATGCAGATTAGACTGTTTTAAATATCTCCATTTCTTAATTAACTTCACAGCAACCGTAATGAGAGCGAACACAATGACCTCGATCAATATCAGCACAGCTGTCAGAAACCGTCTATGCACAGCATCCGCCAGCCAGCCAGATATAATGGCGTACAGCGAGATTCCGATCCAGCCGATACTGTTAAGGACAACCGTTATTCCCATGAGCCCCTGCAGCAGACCAGGGAATAGCGACGGGCCGATATATGCCCAGCCGGCTAATACAATGCCTGAGGCAGGGATAGCTATCCACGGGCTTGTTTTATAATATGCAAACGACGGAACTGTGATGCACAAAACAAACAGAAAGATTGTTCCCATGCAGCCTATAATATCTTTTTTGGGAATAGCGTTAGATTTATTCTGTTTTGTCATTTTTCATTCCAAAGTGCCTGTCTCCGGCAGCCTTTATTTGTTTAAGTCATCAAGAATCCATTCATACATTTGTTTTCGATTTCGGTAAATAACTGATAAGGAATCGCTTTTCTGACCCCGAAAGGCTCAGAAAAGCGATTCCTTATCAGTTTATCAGTTATTATAGACCCTTCATTTTTTCAATTTAGCTCACTACGGAGACACTGAGACACAAAGAAGAATCAAAACAAAGACATTCTTCATATTATTTAATAAAATTTAATCGTAACTATTTTTTCTCTATGTCGTCTTTTCTTGGCGATAAAGAAATTCTTTTTTAAAGCTGCCGTTTTTTTATTATTAATTATATTATTTTTATTACGTCTGCCATAAAAATCTTTAGGATTTAGAAATTCTTTTTAGATTAAAGCTGCCGTTTTTTTATTATTAATTATATTATTTTTATTACATCTGCCATAAAAATATATGATTACTCTTGATAAACAATATTAAAATGGGCAGACAATAATGATAATAACCATTTACATATAAGGAGGTGGGTCTAATAAAAAGAAAAAAATCCATGTTTTATTTTAGAGTTTAATTTTAAGGAGTAATTATGAAAAAGTTACATATGGTTCAAAATATTCTAATGTTTTTAACAATAATAGCTTTACTATCTACATTCTGCGCCCCATTAGCTAATGCGCAGGCATATTATTATTATCCACCTGTAGCAATGTATTATTATCCGGTATATGTTCCTTATTATTATCCACCTGTTCCTACCCGCTCTGCTAATGCTCTTTTAAACACATTGCTCTTGACATCGCTTCTTACCACATCAACCTCAACTTCAATATCATCGTCAACCTCAACCCTTCTTCCTACAACTTCTCTTCTTACTACTTCTCTCCTGCCAACGGTAAGCACTCCGACTCTCATACCTACAACAGCAGCCACTGCAACAGCCCTTTTATTAGCCGGGGGTAGTACAAGCAATTTAATTACCCTGTCTCTCCTCGGTTTAATATAATGTAATGATTTATCGAAACTCCGCCTCACATTGAGGTGGAGTTTCACAACTTTTCTATATTTTTAGAAAACAAAAGCTTTTCGCTTGCCTTCCGATATTCTACTAATATCTTTTTCTTTAACTCATGCGTAAGATCAGCATGATCAAGCTCAGGTAATTTCAGGGCCAATATCTTAAAGAAAAGATTTTGGATAGCAAATAAATTAAACTCATATTTTAATAGAGATGATATCTCCAAAAGACTATTCATGGCTTGAATAATAGTAATCTGGAATGGGTAATGAAGCAGTCTCTTAATAAAATATAGTATTCCATCCTCTATTATTTTTTCTATTTCGGGACTCTGTATAGTAATCCCCCATTTTGTTGCCCGATTAATAATATTAAAGATGTCCTTGAATTTTCCTTTTAATTCAATAAAATCTTTAATTGCTGTTTTTAATTCCTCCGCAAGAAAGCCCTCAGAAGCAACCAAAAAGTCTTTGGGCATAGCATGATTCAGATTATTTAAAAAACATATCTCTTTAAAATATCTATTATATAACTTATAATTTGATCTTTCGAAATTCTATAATATTTGTTTGCTTAACAATTGCCCGATTTTTATTGTGCCCTCTAAAAAAACTTTATCGAGATTAAGCGTATAAAATTCAAAATTTCTCTTCTTCAAGAGATTTGCATTTGGATTACTATCTCATGCAATATTATTATTATTTGACAATTTAATTTTATTTCTTAATAATATTACCTAATAATTTGACTTAATATTGATTTATAACGATATCCCAAGTATATATGACATTCACGAGTCAAATCTTTCATCTTAAGATGCTTATCCCAACTCAAAGCTTATTTAAAGTGCAATTTTCACTATTTCAGATCTTGAGTAGTTTAAATAATAATACTTCATGGCATCTCGAGTTGTGGAGACTGCAAACAAGCTTTTGTTGAAGCTTAAGGGGAAGTGATTCCAGACATGGAGGGAGGGGGTGATAAATATTAAAAATCTATATCTATGCGACCTTTTAAATCAGTTGTAACAAAACTTTAGGAATAGGTGATTTAAGTTGTGGCTACGCTTTCGGTACGTGTGGTATAGGCAGTGGCACAACGGTGGATACATATGATTCAAAGGGACACACATGAGAAAAAACTCAAAGAAGGGAAGTGAAAAAAGGAGTTAATCATGAGAGAAAAAGGTTGGTTTACAATTTTGGGACCAATGTCTCAAAAGCTCTTGAAATGGTATTTGATCATTACTCTGATATTATTTTCGGGGGTAATGATTCATACGAAGGCCCAAGGGATTGGCCTTAATGTTATCGGTGTCAATAAGGATGGAACCGAAACCCCTGTTACCGAGTACAGATGGCTAGTGGAGGAGGACGTTACCTATCATGTCATCCCTGCTGATCCAACCACAAACTGGGCCATAGACTTTCACCGGAGCTATATGCCGGTTGCGAGCAAAGGAGACACAGTGGGAATCCCCCCGGACGTGCCTCCGACTCCCCCAACCGACGTATTATTTGAAGCAAACAAACATTATTTTGTTTCAGTACTCCCCAAACAGGCAGGAACCTATACCATCGGCGGGGCTCCCTTTGTAACAGATTCAACCGGGAACGCATCGGTTAATGTTTATCTCAACCAATTGCCCCTTCCCACCGCGCAGATCACAGTCTTTGTATTTCAAGACGATTTCCCCATCAATAACGCACCCGACCTTCCCGAGGAGCAAGGTCTGGAAGGTTTTTCTATCATCTTAAAGGACGCCGGCGGACGCTACAGCAAGTCGGCCGGAACGCAAATGCTGGATGCTTTTGGCCATCCTCTGGGCACTGTGTATCAGAAGGACAAAAAGACCGGTGAGTTTCTACTCGACGCAGACGGGATGCCAATACCCGCGGTTGATTCCAAAGGCAATCCTATAGTTGAGCCTTTGGAAACAGGCCTCGACGGCAGTCTGACCATCAAAAACCTGGCACCCGGCAAATATGGTATTATGGCTGTACCGCCGCCGGGTACAAATTGGGTTCAGACTTCAACCATCGGAGGTACGAAAGTGATCGACGTATGGGTTAAGGCAAATGAGCCCCCATTTTTTGCTGAGTTTGGCCCTCCGGGCTATCATGTGACCATCGGTTTTGTAAAGCCGATGAATACCATCTCCCAGGCCACCGGCGGGAGAACCATCCGGGGTCAGGTCGTGAACCTGCACCTATCTAGACCACCGGAGACCGCTTTTTACAATGGCGCACCCTTCACCCATACCACTCCCTGGGTAGGCCTAAACTGTGGGCCCACTGGTCAGGGCGAGGGAGTCTATGCCGCCAGGACTGTGGATGGCTCCTTTGTTATTCCCAATGTGCCTGGCGGGGACTATCAACTGGTGGTCTGGGACGACAACCTGGATCTCATCTTCGCCTTCAAAGGATTGAGTGTTCCGGACGGAGAGGGTGAGATGAATCTGGGAGAAGTCCCTGTCCTTGAACGGTTTACCAGGCTCGAGAACTGGGTCTTCTATGACATGAATGAGAACGGATTCTGGGACCCTGCTGAAATGGGGATCCCCGGACAGGCGGTTAACCTCCGATGGCGGGATGGCACCATGTATCAGTCTATGTCAAGCGACAACCAAGGCTTCGTCCCCTTCGATGAGGTCTTCCCCTTCTTTAGCTGGTTGGTTGCCGAAGTGGACTTTATCAGATTTAAGGCCACCGGTGTTACCGTGGTGGTTGATGACGGTGGGCCCATTCCCTTTGATAATCCATGGTCTTTTGGAGGGCAGCTCAACCCTCAACCACAACCTGATCCCGATAATCCAGGCATTACCCTGCCCTACCGGATTGAGACCGGACCCGTCCTTACGGAAGGATTCCAGGGATTCCCGGGACAAACCAGCGTGCTCCTGTGGGGGAAGAGTAATTATAATTATGAGCTGGGTGAAAACGGCGGCATTTCGGGTATCGTTTACTATGCCACTACCCGTGCCGAAGACGACCCGATGTTGGGAGCGGCAGAGCCATGGGAGCCGGGCATCCCCGATGTGAGGATCAACCTCTATGACAGCACTGGAAATCTTATGATCAACACCACTACCACCGATAACTGGGAGAGCAGCCTGCCCATGGACTGCCCACCGGGCAGCAACGATCCCGATGGTCTGGACCCCTTTTACCAGGATGGTAAATGCTACGATGGGATGCGCAACTGGAACCAGGTGCAGCCGGGTATCTTTGACGGTGGCTATGCCTTCACTGATTACTATCCTAATGGCATTAAAACTGATGTCAACGGAAATCCCTTAGTGGATGCAGAGGGAAATCCCATCCCTGTTGTGGATGGAGAAACTCCCTTACATTTGCAAAGCAACAGGGCCTATATGGTGGAGGTAGTGCCGCCGCCCGGCTATGAGATTGTAAGGTCCCAGGATCGGAATGTGGATTTTGGTGACACCTATATTCCCGCAAGGCTGAGAGAGGCTGCCGTCACCGATTTTATGCCTTATCCAATTTGCGTTGGCAACCTTTATCCGGTACCTGAGGAGCTATCGCTTTTTCCGGGCGTGACCCACCCTTTCTATGATCCCGAATCACCCTGGTATAAAGGACCGGAGTTCGATCCGGTTACCAATCCCTTTTATCTTAACGACTGCGACCGGAAGCTGGTCTATCTCTCTGACATGGAAAACGCAACAGCCGACTTCTTCCTCTTTACCGAAGTGCCCGTCGCAGGTCATATCGTAGGGTTCATCCTCGATGACGCGGCCAACGAATTCGACCCCCGATCCCCGCAATTCGCTGAGAAATATGCTCCCCCCTGGCTTCCTGTTTCCATCCGCGATTGGACGGGACGGGAGATCGCCCGGACATACTCCGATCAGTACGGGCGATACAATGCATTGGTCCCTTCAACCTATACCACTAATATGCCCTCGCCAAGTGGCATGTCTCCGAATATGCTCACCGCCTGCATGAATGATCCCATACTGCCTGACGGCTCCAGAGACCCTTACTTTAATCCCCGATATAGTACCTTCTGCTATACCTTCCAATATATGCCCGGGGCCACCACCTACCTTAATACGCCGGTGATCCCTGTGGCGGCCTTTACCGGCCCAGGTCAGTTCCCGCTGGATTGCGAGTTCCCGGACGGCACACCTCGGATCAGAGGAGTAGATAGCGAATCAGGAGGGCCATATGTTGCTGCAAGCGGGAGCCGTATCATCACCATCCAGTCCATGGGCATGACAGAGGTTCCCAACCCAGATTTCTGTCCCGCCACGGACCCTTATTGTGTGGATAATGCCATGGTGGATGATAATCCCACCATACTGCGCGATTACGGGTTCGGCAGCTTT
Source organism: bacterium (assembly GCA_049472395.1). Taxonomy (GTDB): domain Bacteria; phylum SZUA-182; class SZUA-182; order DTGQ01; family JBLIRR01; genus JBLIRR01. Next base: position 69,477 of record JBLIRR010000028.1, read on the forward strand.
AGTCAGGATCAGAGCCGGATTACGATAGGTACTGACGCCTTACAAATCAATACCTGGACTCCCGAGGAAATCACCGCCACCGTGCCTGTTGGGGTAACAACCGGCCAGCTGACGGTGACACGAGGAGATAATGGGAGATCCACTATCGTGGGTGTGACCGTGACTGTGGGACAGACAGATGACAAGTTTAATGTCCTGAGGGTCAATGGACCTTCGCAGCCCGGGGCATTCCCAGGGGCGATACAGGAGGCCATTGATGCAGCGCAGAATGGAGACTTGATCCTGGTAGCGCCAGGCGACTATAGGGAGATGGTGATTATGTGGAAGCCGGTGAAGCTTCAGGGTTATGGAGCAGGTTCCACCACCATCAGCGCCTTCAAGACACCGACAGAGAAGCTCGTATACTGGAGGCAGCATGTACAGATGTTGATCAGTGAGGGTGAAGTGGATCTCCTTCCGGCCCAGGAGCTTACCTTCGGTGGCATTGAGCCAGCCACTCTTTTCACGGAGGAGGGCGCCGGCATCCTCGTTATTGCAAAAAAAGGCAAATTCAAAGAAAAGGGGATGGCTAGGATTGACGGTCTTACCATCACCGGCGCGGACACCGGCGGCGGGATTGTGGTCAACGGCTATGCTGATTTCCTAAATATTGGCAACAACAGGATAGAGAATAACTCCGGTTCTTTCGGCGGCGGTATCCGTATCGGACATCCCCAGCTGACCGACCAAGGCCCTCCGATCACCTATGCTGACGCGGATAACGATTGTATTCGGATTCACCATAATCATATCAAAGAGAACGGCGGCCTTGGCGCTGGCGGTGGCGGCATTTCCCTATATACAGGCTCCGACTCCTACGAAGTGAGCGACAACTGGATCTGCGGCAACTTTACACTGGGAGAGGGCGGCGGCATCAGCCATACCGGCCTGAGCCACAGAGACAAAAAGGATGATCCCATCCCTCTGATCAAAAACAATACCATTATCTTCAACGAGTCCTTCAACCAGGGGAGCACGGTTAATGGCGGCGGCATTTATATTGGAGGAGGCGCGCCTTTGAACTCCGGAGGCCTTTCGGATGGATCGGGTTCTGTGATGGTGATCGACAACCTGATTCAGGGCAACTCATCCGGCGCCGGTGATGGTGCTGGCATCCGCCTAAGCCGCGTTAATGGCCGAGATGTTGCGGACAATCCCTCTACCCCGACAGAATGGTACTCCGTCAAAATCTTCAACAACATGATCGTGAACAATGTGGCGGCCCTGGCCGGCGGTGGAATCTCCCTGCAGGATACCCTTCAGAGTAGCATCATCCACAATACAATTGCAAATAACGATAGTACGGCCACAGCGGGAGAGGCCTTTGCCCCCGGCAGTCCCAACAATTCCACGCCACAGCCGGCAGGTATCGTGTCCCATGCACACAGCCCAGAGCTAGCTGCTGTTCTGCCTGCAGGTGAGGCCGGTTTTTCCGACCCGCCGTTGGTGGACAATATCCTTTTACACAACCGCACTTTTTACTTTTTCGGTGATCCCCTGGCAGATCCCCCTATTCCTTATGGCCTGCACCCGAATTTGCCGGGTGGCGAAACACCCGTTTATGATGATTTGGCAGTCAAGGGGGCAGCCGGATTCCTGAATCCCCAGTACTGCATCCTTACCGATAAAGGGGAGGACGCTGGCCACAGCTATGATAGCACTAATATAGACGAGTATACTGATGGAGCTGATCCTGCATTCACGCAGCCTTACTTTAACGGCAGCCGCGGCTCCACCATTACATTGCCAGAAGTCACTACTATTCAGGCCCCGGCTGCTTTTGACGAAGGAGGAAACTTCATTAGGCTGCGCTACGGGCCATTGACACTGTGCGAAGATGCCGTACCTGGAAATGGCGATCCCGGAATATGCCGTGATTATCATATTAAGATCGGCCCAGGTCCCGGCCCGGATGCAGTTGATGCGGGGATTGATCTCATTGCTACATTCCCTGAGTTGTCTTCTGATTTCGACAATGAATTACGGCCAAGCAATGATGGTGTAGATATTGGAGCAGACGAGCATATCGGCTCAGCAATCCTTTACCGAAAAAGGGCAGTCACCGAAGTCTTCAAGACAAATTCTCTGGAGGAAGGTATGAGCTGGACGAGGAATTCCACCAGTGCTCTAGAAACTTTCACTTCATTCTTGTCATGGCCCTGGGGCTACCCGATTGGAATCAACATGCCTCAACTTCCACTGATCTCAGATCTTTTGGGGAATACACTATTTTACGAAAGGTGAAGGTATCGAACAGGATTAGGCTCTCCTGAGCCTCCAGGATTCTATCCAAGCATCTTTGATAGGCAAAGATTATCCCTGGCAACGAATCTTTGCTTGCAAAATTTGATCGGTGTGGATGAATTTTTTTAAGGTAAGGATATTTTAATGACCGCCCGGCGGGCACAGGCCGCCGGACGGTCCATAATAAAAAGGAGTCACAAAATGCATCATAGAAGATACTTTTTAATCCCGCATCTAATGGCATTTCTTCTCATTATGGCGGCGGTTCCATCCGGTGCAAACATACTTGTCCGATGCCCCGGGGACACTGACGGGGATGCCGTTATCGACACGGTGGACCCGGCTCATCCCAATGCCAAGTGCATGCATTTAGGAGCTGGTGACGGCTATGCCGTCATGGCGGACGGGAAGTTACAGTATATCTTCAGCTTCTCGGATTTAACCGGTATTCCCACAAGGACCAAAAAACAAAAGGCGGATTTGATGAACGCAGGCATGCTTGCTGCCACCTGGCCTGCACCCACCATTATGCTGGATGAAGGGGACGAGTTCTACCTGAACCTGACCAATGTGGGCATGATGATGCGGCCGGACCTATTCGATGCATGTACGGTTCACTGGCATGGTTTTCCGCAGGCATCATCCATCTTTGACGGCGTGCCTGACGCATCCATTTCAATTAACATGGGCGCCACCTTGACCTATTACTATAAGGTGGTGGAACCGGGTACTTACATGTATCACTGTCAAGTGGAAGCGACTGAGCATATGCAGATGGGCATGCTCGGCAATCTTTATGTTCGTCCGGCCCAGGATGGTACACCGATAACTTATCAAGGGAAGACATACACCAAGTTTGCTTACAATGATGGTGACGGCTCCACAGGCTACGATGTAAATTATCCCATCCAGATCGGCGGTTTTGATTCGAATTTCCACGATGCCAGCGCGACAGTGCAACCTCTTCCATTTGCGGCCATGAAGGACAACTACCCCATGTTGAACGGCAGGGGCTACCCGGACACCGTAAACCCGCTGCCCCTCACTCCCCCTGCTGAAAACGGCGGAAAGGAATCACAAAAAGTAAGTTCCCTGATCGAAGCTGCTCCTGGGGATAGAATCCTTCTGCGCATCTCCAGCCTCGACGTGACCAGGTTTTACACCCTGGCGAGCCTCGGCATCTCCATGAAGGTGGTTGGTTCCAATGCCCGGCTGCTGAGGGGATCGAGTCCTGATGGCGGGATAACGCCGGGGAAAAACCTGTACTATACTACCAACTCGGTCACTCTTGGCGGTGGAGAAACAGCGGACGTAATTCTTGAGGTTCCGGATACCGCACCTTCAGGAACGACTTACTTTCTTTACTCCGCCAACCTCAACTACTTGAGCAACCACAACGAGGATTTCGGGGGTATGATGACCGAAATCAGGATCAATTAAGATAAGGAGGATTGCAATGAAAAGAGATAAAAGATCAATACAGGCTATCGGCATCCTGACAATCACCCTGACGGCCCTGCTCCTGCTCCTCCCTATGCCCAATGCCGAAGCTGTGATCGATGGCCTCACCGGTAATAGCTTTAACCTGAAGGCAAAGGCCGACCATATCAGCACACCTATTGGCGGAAGTCTCCTGATCTGGGGCTATGCAAATGGTGACGACAGGGCTCAGTATCCTGGTCCAACACTGATCCTTAATCAGGGAGAGACTATAACGGTTAATCTAACAAACGAGCTTGACATAGACCAAGACGGAGACGATATCCCGGATATGAACGTATCCATAGTATTTCCAGGACAGGAAAATGTAGTTGCATGCGGAGGTACATCCGGTCTTCTCACCCGTGAAGCTACGTTCGGTGGAACGGTGAGTTATACCTTCACCGCCACCCACGCCGGAACATACCTGTATCACAGTGGCACCAGCCCCGAGATTCAGGTGGAGATGGGACTTCTTGGAGCTATCATCGTCCGGCCCTCCGGTTTCAATCCCGATGCCACCAGGGCTTACAATCACCCGGATGCCGCTTATGATCACGAATACCTCTTCCTCTTAAGTGAAATGGACCCCAGGATACATGAAACAGTGGAATTTTGCGGGGTAGCAGCGCTTAAAGACACCGATTTCCTATCCGACTATTTCCCCAACTATTGGTTCATCAACGGGCGCAACGCACCTGACACTATGCTTATGGCTTATGTTCCATGGCTGCCCACCCAGCCTTATAACTGTATGCCGAGAATGCACCCTGGAGAAAGGCTTCTCATGAGGGTCATCGGGGCCGGCAGGGACCTGCATCCCTTCCACTTTCATGGAAACCACGCACGGATAATAGCAAAGGATGGAAGGCTGCTGGAGAGCTCGCCCGGACTGGGAGCTGACCTCAGCTACGAGCTATTTACGATCCAGTCCATTCCGGGGGAGACTGTGGACGCCATTTTCGAATGGACAGGCAAAGGCCTCGGCTGGGATATATACGGCCATGAAGGAGCAGAGCCCGGTATCTGCGAAGGGTACATCCCAGGTGACCTGGCCACCTTTTTCGATCCTGTCACCAAGGAATACTGCCCTGACCATGGCAAACCCTTTCCTGTGAGCCTGCCTGAAGAGCTGGACCTCACATTCGGAAGATTTTATAGCGGCAGTCCGTTCCTGGGAACCCTTGGCAATTTGCCGCCGGGTGAGGGGGGGGTGAATCCAACGGGGGGTTTTGTATTCATGTGGCATTCCCATACGGAAAAAGAAATGACAAACTATAACATTTACCCTGGCGGGATGATGACCATGTTGATCATCGAACCGCCCGACGTGCCAATTCCATAAGGAAAGGAGAGAAAGGTTATGAATAGTACAATATTCGCAAAAGGCTTAGGATGTCTTATTCTGATTCTCATTAGTCTCCTTATATTAACGAGTCCCTCCTTTGCCGTGACATACAATCTGGCGGCCGCGGAGGTTGAGTGGACACCTCCTGGGAGTATCGCAGCCATTCCCATGTGGGGTTTTGTGGAAGCTACCGTTTGTCCCTCCCAACAAGAAATTTGGAATATGGGACCCATACTGGAGGTTCCGGCTGGAGATGGCACGTTGACCATCAACTTACGTAATTGTCTGACGGAGCCTGTCTCCATAATCATCCCGGGGCAGGGAATCCCTGCCGTTACAGGGGGGATACCAGCAGGGACTTTGATTGACGGACAAGGGCGGCAAAGGCTTACATCATTTGTAGCCCAGGCTGATGTTGGAGGCACCGTGACATATACATGGACGAACCTCAAGCCTGGCACATACCTCTATCTCAGCGGATCACACCCTGCCAAGCAGGTGCAGATGGGGCTTTACGGGGCATTAAAAGTATATGCGACTGACGGAGGAGCATATCCCGGTATCTCACCTGACAATGAAGTCCTGCTTCTATACAGCGAAATCGACCCGAAGCTGCATGCGACAACCTCCTCGAAAGTTGCTCAACCGCTCAACTACAAGCCTGAGTACTTCCTCATCAATGGTGCTCCTTGGCCTGATGCTTCGCCAATTTTGACCGGACCAACCATCAATACAGGTCAACAAGTCCTTATCAGGTTCCTGAACGCAGGACTGAACACGCTTGTTCCTACCCTTCTGAGGGATCGTATGAGCGTTATAGCAGAAGACGGCAACCTGTACTCTTACCCAAAGGATCAGTATTCCGTGCTCCTGACAGCCGGAAAGACCAAGGATGCCCTCTGGAACCCCAGGGCAGCTCATATGTACCCCGTTTATGATGCGAGGCACCACCTGACAAATGCGGGTGTCTCAGGAGGAGGGATGCTGGTTAAGTTATTAGTGGAGGGAAACCACGGACCCGGTATCACATCGATGCCAGCTACCATGGCCACAGAAGGCGTGCTTTACAGCTATGATGCCGGTGCATCAGATCCAGATGTAGGCGACATATTGACTTATTCGCTCGATATATCTCCTGCGGGCATGATCATAGATCCGCTAACCGGCCTTATTCAGTGGACCCCTCCTATTGGTGAGGCTGGAGATCATAGTGTCACCCTGCGGGTGACGGATACGGGCGGTTTGTTTGCGACCCAGACCTTTACCATCAGTGTGGCATTGGGTCCTGGCAATCATAAGCCTCTTATCACCTCAACGCCGATCACGACAGCCACAGAAGGTGTGCTTTACAGCTATGATGCCGATGCCTCAGATCCAGATGCGGGCGACATATTCACCTATTCGCTCGATATATCCCCTGCGGGCATGACCATAGATCCGCTAACCGGCCTTATTCAGTGGACCCCTGCTATTGGAGATGCCGGAGATCATAGTGTCACCCTGCGGGTGATGGATACGGGCGGGCTGTTTTCGACCCAAACCTTTACCATCACAGTTAGTCCTGTCCCGGAGAACCAGCTGCCGATAGTGAAGGATGACTTCACAGAAACCCTCAAAAACACTGAGGTAACCATCAACCTGCTCTTGAATGATTACGACCTTGATGGTTTCCTCTTACCAGGGAGTGTCGTTATCACAACTTTGCCAATCCAGGGTGGTACAGTGATTATTAACGCGGACGGTACTGTCACCTATACCCCCCCTTCAAATTTTAAAGGAACGGATATCTTCTATTACAGCGTCCAAGACAATGACGGGGCATCCGGTGAGGCGATGGTCTCTGTAAATGTCGTTAACAAATTGAGTAGTGCTGGTTCCCCAATTTCTTTTAATGTAAACTCGGGTTAATTTCCCTCTTTGCATACTATTCTCTATTACCAGTACTTGCCGCGCTTGTTATTTTACGGATAGTGTCCGTGAGGAATTCAGCAAAGGGCGTTTTCCCGGATGGGAAGACGCCTAACCTTATTATAAATATGGTAGAATAAATTATACTTTATGAAACAATTTCATACATTTTCTGGAGACGAAAAAATTTAGGGAACATTGGACGAAGTTATGCAGAAACGGCAAGCCTGGCCGCCCATCCAGTCGATCGCAAAATAATATGTCTTATCCGGGATATGTCAAAAGCAAATCCTCTCTGGGGATCACCTCGTATCAGAGATGAGCTAAGGAAAGTTGGAATCAATTTAGCCAAGTCAACCCTTGAAAAATATATGGTTAAACAGAGAAAACCACCTTAGAAGAATTTTAACCAGCTATTTTGACTATTATCATCGCTATAGAACTCATCTCTCACTTGATAGCGACTGTTTCGTATCAAGGCCGATTCAGCCTGAAGAGATGGGCAAAATAATTGCGCTTCCAGAGGTGGGAGGTCTTCATCATCATTACGAACGGAGAAAAGCGGTTTAATCTTTAAAAAAGATTGTTCTTATCATCAAGGAACCTCTGTCAACATTTGAATGACTGTATCAAATTATAGTTACTGCTATAACTTGAATAATGATCCCTTTACCTTCTAAAGATTCCTGAAAATCGAATTTCTGAAATTTTTCTCCACCAATTTCTCGCAAAATGAATTTTCGGGAAGGACACACTATATTTTCGAATGCAGTTTTACTAAGTTTTTCTTTGAATAATGGCTTCCCGTGCATGTTTTTGCATTATTTTCTTGCTTTTATTTTATGATATATTACAATATAGTATTATCAATATTATCAATTAAATATAAGTAGTGTTAAATTTAATAGAAATATTTACATCATTTTTAATTTGGAGGGTTGTTAATAGGGAGTTATTCAGATAAACATATATTAGATTATTTTACTAATTTTTGTTCTGAGCCATGCAAATAAGAAATATATAAATAGCTTTGCAGAAAAACTTATTTTGATTCTTTATTTTGAAATTTTTACAACATGGTTCGTCAAAGCTAACTTGCAGAAACAAAAAAGAAAATGTGAGCTCTGGCTGTTTAAATATTCTAGCATAATATATTATAAATAGCTAAAATAGTGTGCGGTTTCTGTCAAGTTCAGCTTTTTGTTAGAAAATTCCATGCTTAATCTGCTGCAGGGTATATTCCAACGCGCATACCCATAAAATCAACGTTCATATTTTTTAGCAGTGTATAAAACGAATCAGTGGTTTTATAATCCGTTTGATAATCACTGAAATCTTTTGTCCAAATAAGCCATTCTTTTTCTATTGTATTTAACTTATTACTATCAATAACCAAAATACCGTGCATTTTGGCCTCATATTTTATTGTTAAGTCTTTTACATCTGTGGCTAATTTTTCAGGTGTGGTATAAGTTGTTCCAGATAGAGCACAAATATAAGTTCTTGGCGGTAGGCCGGCTTTAAAAGCTTTTTCGGCGACTACATTTCCCCGGCCAGTTTGATGTGGTTGACTATAGATCTCTTTAAAACCGATATTTTCCTTTAACATATTGCGGAGCTTTCCAAGTTTTTTTATATCTGTCTCAAGTTTTTTTCTTGTCAACTTTCCCATAGTAACCTTAATGCAACCATAAACTGATCCTGCTTTGAAAACACCACTAGCAATCCCTTCATAAATAGGCACATTTAATATATTGTCATAAATTATTATATCTATTTGTGAAGACAATTTTCCGTCCTCAGTTACAAAACCACTTCCTATGGAATATTTTTGGGGAAGATATTTACGTAAGAGTCCTGATAACACTTTCTCAGCTTCCATTCCTTTGGAAGAAGAGTGTCGCATTAAGAGTCGAATGGCCTCGATTTCAATCTGAAGCTGTTTTTTCTGTAATTCAAGATAATCCGATGCTTTGCTCATCTTATTTTTCTAATGCATGAGGGGCCGAGATCCCTTCAATTCAGATGTCAGAAAAAGGCTTCTCGTACGCTCCTCTACTTCTTGTGTAGAGTGTAGTCTTTGATCAACCAACTTTTAGGTTCGCTACAAATTCCATCGTTCTCCAGGGCGAATATTTCTTTAATCCTTCTGCCGATCGCCTGATTGACGGCTTGGAGCGAATTCTCATTGACCCGCGTCTGGTACTCACGCATCCGCTCTTCGTTGTGCTGGATACTGAGAAAGACGTGATCAGTGATGTGCTTCATGAAATCATAAACAACCTTGTCTGCATATTCATTTGCATTCATAGAATACCTCCGTATACGCGATGTTTCAAGTTCTTTCTAACTCTGAGTTAACCGGCAGAAAGCGCCGAAAAACAAAGAAATATCTATGGCCAATTATGTATTATAGTAGGATTAAGTACGTGAGCAAAATCGGCTAGCGGTTTCTGTCCGGTTGAACGATTTGTTATCGCCTAATCGATTTATTTATAAACACTTACACTTCAACCTCATACATTCAAATATCACGCCCACAAGAATTTCAAACAAAGGGGATTTCTTCATTTTTTTCTTTTTGGATAAAATTCAGTGAACAGGGCGAGATAATCAAGTATCTTATTCATGCTAGGGTTGTGAAACTCAAATGTGCAACCGTTACATTTTTCTATTACACGATTATCAAGGGTATATGTTTTCCTAAATTTACATGCCCCCTCTTTGTCATTATGACAATGATGACAATCGCCATACTCTCCTAAAAAAACTTCTTTAATGTGTGATGGAGCATTTTCGAGAAATTCACGATGTTTATCAATGTTACTAAAGAAAAGCCGAAGTATAATACTTGCCTCTCGAATATAAATCCGAGCGAAGACCTTTTTGTTCTTCACACCTGACTTCGTATAAATAATCATATACTTTCCCCAACAAAAGCCTTTTCCGATTTTGCCACCAAAATCATATCCGAGCTTGGTCATCTTATCATCAAATGCGAGAATAAACTCTTTATCATTATTGGATATAAAGTGAAATCTTTCTTCCTGTAAAATATTTTTCATTCATACCATCATAGTTACAATATGTGGGTCAAAATATTGCCATATTTTAAATAGCTGCTTTTACGCTACCGTTTCTCCGCATTCATCCGATAGTGTGTATTTCGATAACGCAGTTTCAAGGAAACATCCGCAGCAAAAAAGTTTGTTGTTGCAGGGAAGATGGCGATAACGACGGTCTCACCGGTAGAAACCGCTGATAAAACAAGATGTTATCTTTAAAAAATAAATGCTCTTACCGCAGCCGGGCTTGGCTAAAAAACGGCTTGCGGTTTCTGTCCGGTGCAGCGCCTTGATAATAATAATGGCGCCCTTAATAGAGGTCGATAAATTTAATAAAAAACAAAAGTGAAAAAGGAGATTGCTATATGTGCTTGTGGATGTGTGGACAACTAAGCATTCCGTCTGTGGATAAATTTAAACTACAAAATTTATCCACAGACTCCATAAGCGTGCTTACTTGCCCACAAATCCACAAGCTCT
>JBLIRR010000029.1:0-75011 GCA_049472395.1 bacterium
GAATCAAAACTTGTGACTGTGGAATGGGAAGTGGTGCCAACAATAATTGAAGACAAATATGAGGTAAAAATTACCACTACCTTTGAGACCGATGTGCCTGCCGCGGTCGTGGTCGTTGAGCCGGCGGGGATTACCCTGCCCGATATGGAGGTAGGACAGGTGTATAATGGAGAGCTGACCCTCACCAATCACGGCCTTGTTCGGGCGGAAGAGTTGAATTATACCTTCCCTGAAAGTGACAAGTATTATGATTATGAGCCCCTGGCTGCTATCCCAGAAACCTTGGAGGCCAAGCAACAGATAATAGTCCCTTACAGGATAACCTGTCTTGCTAAGCTAGGAGAAGAAAGCGCCGAATCCTCCGGTGGAAGTGGTGGCGGAGGGGGGTATAATTATCAGAAGAGGATATGCTTTGATTACTGTTATACTCCTTGCCCTAATGAACCAGAAAATATTGTGTGTGATACAATATGCTCTCTTATTTCCAAGATAAAAGTTGACAATGAGACCTCGACAAGTGATAGTCAATTGGCTGATTTCATCTACGGGCAAACGTATCAATATACACAGGAAGAGAACCGCACAAATAAAAGCGTTGATGAAGCACCAAAGGCACAAGAATTACGAGGGGAAAATATATCGTGTCGGGAACCAGAAGAAGAAGTAGTGCCTGAGATGATGGATGGCGCACTTGAAAGAGGTCCTTGTAATCCTGATTATATAAATTATGATCGTGAGCCCCAGAAATGTAATTTTGATGAAAAGGGCAGAAATGATTGTACTTACTCCCATGTGAGTTTATTAACTGGCAGATATTCTTTCGCAGTGACTGGTCTCTATTTTAAGGTGAATAATCTTACTGTTGATATTACCCGGATTTATAATGACAGGAATTGGTATCTTTCCTATGATAAAGATCCTATTTATCTCCACAAAGGCCCTTGCCCTGATGACGTAAGTCTAACACCAGCCAATGCGAATCATCTTGAAAAAGGTGGAGTGATATACAACCGCGATTCAGATCCTATTTTCTGTTATTATTATGGCAAACCTGTAATAATGCTGGTGAATGGTGGGCTTTACTATACAGATCCCGTAGAAGAACCTTTTAACTATATATTTTCGAATAATGATTATATTATCAAGACCTTAGGTGGTGTGTGGACAGATTACTGCAACTATAATATAGATCAATATGATTGGGAAGGTTTTCTCTTTAAAAGTCCCTCGGGATTCTGGAAGGAATATAACAAGTCAGGAGAATTAATTGCATATGGGGATCGCAGTACGAATAGAATTGAAATCCATCGTACAAGTAGAATAAATCATATTACAGATGCTACAGGGCGAGTAATAATAAATTTTGAATATGAGGATTCTGCCCTTAAAGCAGTGGAAGATATGACAGGGAGACGAGTGGAGTATAGAGGTGGACATTATCCCACAGAGATAATTGATGCCATGGGGAATACATGGAGTTATACCTATGATGACAAAAGAAGAATAATAGGCAAAACTGATCCGTCCGGCAATACTATCCATATTAATTATAATGTGTATAATAAAGTGGAAAGTGTGTTGGATGATGATGGAAATGGACATTATTATGAGTATGATTATGATTCAATACGACAAGAATATTATGCTTCGATTCTCACAAGTGAAGGAGTGTATATTGAGCGTTATTTCAATAAAGATGGGGATTTGACAAAGGAGCTTATTAATGGGCAACTTAATCGTGAGATAGCATATGATTATCGCACACGAGTGATTACAACCCAGGCTGGTACAACAATTAAAAAATTTGATGAGTGGGATAATCTGAAATATATTCAACATCCTGATGGGACATCTCATTCCTATCTCTATAACAAATATTCAGAGCTTTTGGAGGAGATCGATGAAAATGGTGTCGTCACTAAATATGAGTATGATGATCGTAGCAATCAGACTAAAATGAGAGAGGGTTACGGTACAGCGAATGAACGAATTACTTCTTACACATACGATAATCAGGGTAAGGGCAATTTAGAATGTATCACCTTGCCTGATAGTTCTGAAATTAAAATGGAATATGATGACTATGGACATTTGGTTAAGGTGACTGACGCAGAGAATAACATCACAGAATATACCTATGATGATTTAGGGAATATAACATCTAAAAAAGATGCGAGCGGAAATATATGGCAGTATGAGTATGACAAGAAAAATCATTTGATTTTAGAGACCGATCCATTATATTATGAAACCAGATATGAATATGATGCGGTAGGCGACCTTAGGGCTATTATTGATGCTCAAAGCAACCGTACAGAATATACTTATGATAGTCATCATAATATTAAAGAAATACAGGATGCATTAGGTGAGATTATTCGCTATGAGTATAATGCTGACGGTCATATAATTGAGTATAGGGATCAAATGAATAATAGCATGATATATGAATATGATAATGTGCAAAGAAGGTCCACTCTCACCGATCCTGCCGGCAATATCATTAAGTATGATTATGAGGATGTGGTAAGTTTCGGGTGTACTACCTGTGCATCTGGTGACGCGGTCGATAAACCATCTACGATCATTTATCCGACCTATACGAAACACCTGGAATATGACCCCATGGGCAGGGTCGTGAAAGAGGTCGATGTACTTGATGAGAACACCTCCCATGAGACGCTTTATACGTATGATGCAGTAGGTAACCTTATCGAAATGACTGATGCTGAGGGTAATACCACCACCTATGAATATGATGTGCTTGTCCGTCTCATCAAGGTGACTGATGCAGAAGGTGGCGTCACGCAGTATGGATACGATATTCGGGATAATCTCATATCAGTGACCGATGCGGAAGGAAACATGACCACCTTTACCTATGACAGGAATGGGAATAAGACAGGTGAGAGAAGGCATCTGGGGCAGGAGTACATCTATGGCCATGATTCAAGAGGTAATCTGTCATCTATAATTGACGCAAAGGATCAAAAGGCTGTCTATACCTATGATGCTGCCCAGAGGCTTACTTTAATCGAGTATTATAGCTCATCCACTGATCATACAGCTGATAAGACAGTGATATTTGATTATGATCTACTGGGGAATCTGCTCTCCTATGATGATGGCGTGACTTCGGCCACCTATAACTATGATGCGCTTTCACGAAAGGTGGGAGAGACAGTTAATTATGGTGATTTCACGCTCTCTTATTCCTATGCCTATAATCCTGATGGCACTAAGAAAAGCTTTATCGGCCCTGATGATGTAACGTCTGACTATAGCTATACAGACGGACAATTAAGCACTATTCATATTGCACAAGTTGGGGATATTACTTTTGGAGATCATAGATGGCTGTCGCCGACCAGCGTGGATCTGCCAGGTGGAACGGTGATGAATCTAGAGTATGATCCCTTGCAGAGAATTAAAACAATACAAAGTCAAGATGCTTCCAATGATATCTTAATGGATTATCATTATGTCAGAGATACAGTTGGCAATATTGTAAGCAAGGCCACCGAGTATGGCAGTTACATTTATTCCTATGATAAAACTTATCAGTTGTTATCCGCGGATAATCCACCAAATACAATGATCAATGATGAAACGTATACTTATGATAAAGTCGGCAATAGGCTCTCGGAGAGCTCGATACCTGGAGAGTGGCATTACAATGAAAATAATCAGCTTATCGCTATTGATGGGGTGAATTTTAAATATGATGAGAATGAGAACATGATTCAGAAGGTTGTAGATGGTCAGATTGCCATGCATTATATTTACGATATTGAGGATCGTCTAGTTCGAGCGGAAGATGAGAATGACTTAATAATAGCAAAGTATTATTATGATCCTTTTGGGCGAAGGCTCTGGAAGGAAGTAGAAGGTGTAAGGACCTATTTCTTCTATTCTGACGAGGGTCTTATTGGTGAGTATGACGTAAGTGGCAATGAAATAAAAGGTTATGGCTATGTACCGGATTCAATGTGGACAACGGATCCAGTATATATAAAGATTGGAGGTTCTTACTATTTCTATCAGAATGATCACCTTGGAACTCCACAAAAAATAATTGACGCATGGGGGGATGTTGTGTGGGTAGCGTTGTATGATTCATTTGGGAATTGTGAGATTATGATAAAGAAGATTGAGAATAATTTGCGGTTTCCAGGACAATATTATGATGAGGAGACAGGGCTTTATTATAACTATCATCGTTATTACGAACCAATTGTTAGCAGATATTTGCAGTTAGATCCAATAGGCATTGATAGTAATCTTAATTTATATCTTTATGGGAATAATAATCCGGTTAATTTGATTGATTCTCTTGGACTATATGTTGGAGGTATTGGACTAGGAGCTAGCGGAGGTATTGCTGGTATTGTATCTCCAGGGCTTTTTGGGAAAGGTTCTATACGTTGGGTTCATGATCATTATGGTAACTGGGGTATTGTAGCTTGTGCCGGTTTTGGTATTTCAGCTGGTACAGGTGTTATTGGAGGGCTACAAACAAGTCATCTTCCTGGTGTAGATTCTATATGTGATCTAGAAAAGACGGGTCCTACTTTAAACTTAATAGGTAAATATATAGGAGAAAGTGGCGGTGGAGCCGGGGGTGGTTTAGGCCCTGGGATAGCGGTTTCAGGAGGTCGATCAGGCCTTAGTGTAATAACTGGTGTAGGAATAGGTGCATATGGAACAGCTTTTGAAGTAGTAGGTGGCTGTAAGTTGCTATATTCAAGAAACAAATGTAAGAAAAAAGAATGTAAATAAAATTAGTGTTTTTTATCAAATAACTAACATCTTGTGACTCATTTATGAGTACTACTTTTTGTAAATTTTTTCCTATAAAAAGTAATTAATTTAGCTTATATAAACATTATGCTATTTAATTTGACATTATTATCTATATTTATTATTTTATTTATTTTTATCTATTTATTATTTAGAGGTATATTTATACAAAAGAAA
Source organism: bacterium (assembly GCA_049472395.1). GTDB lineage: Bacteria > SZUA-182 > SZUA-182 > DTGQ01 > JBLIRR01 > JBLIRR01. Next base: position 4,978 of record JBLIRR010000029.1, read on the forward strand.
TTATTGTTATATTTAAAAAATAATTATTCTGACATTTATAAAGATATAATAATAAAAGATAATTCGTTAAAGAATTTTATAGCGGGCACTAATCCCAATGAGGTAAAAGATCAATTAAAAAGACTAAAAAAATTATTGGGTAGAGAGATATGTTATGATAATAATATTTCCTACTTACAAAAAAAATTTAAAAGAACTTTCTTGCTTACACTAATGATGGCTATAATATGGATAATTTATGTAATATTTTGGTGTGCGGTTATTTCGAAATTATAATGGCCTAATAAATAAGGAAGGTTGAGAACAATTGATTTTTAGATAACATCTCCTAAAATAATTGGCAATTGGGGATGGTTCTTATTTCCCAAGCATTTCCTAAAAAGGATCAATATTAAAAAGGATGCGAGGCTACTGGTAGAAGGGACAGAGCAGCATTGGTGAGAGGGGTGGATACCTGATCATTACTAATCTAATATCAAATCATCATGAGAATCGACGCAAATATAGGGCTCTTTTTGACATAATTTTTTCAGAATAATATAATAAATTAATTAAAAAATTTTACCCCTTTTCATTAAATTGAAGATCGAAAAATAAAGGAGGTGCCCTATGAAGACAGTATTTGTCAATCCCGAGCGATGTATAGGGTGTAAGCAATGCCAAATTGCCTGCGCAGTGGAACATTCCGAGAACAAGGATATTTACAGTGCTGTTTTTGAGCCTGTTACTCCTCGTCCTCGCATTCTTGTCGCTCCTGGTTTATATTTTAATACCTCTTTTCCCAATAAATGCCGCCATTGTGATCCGGCTCCATGTCTGCATGTGTGTCCCACAGGGGCAATCAGCCGGGATGAGGAGCATAATATTGTGTGTGTGGATGGCCGCAAATGCATCACGTGCGCCATGTGCGCCATGGTGTGTCCTTTTGATGTGCTCACGTTTTATCCCCTCCCCTCAATCAATCCTCAAAAACCAGTAGCACTGAAATGTGACCAGTGTAGTGACCGGCAGCAACAGGGGAAAGTCCCTGTCTGTGTGGAAGCATGTAAAGTGAATGCGCTCGAATTTGGTGATTTAAATGAATTGATTAAAAAGTCCCGGACTCATCTCGCCCGCGAAGTATCCGTAGCAGTGGGTGAGATCAAGCCCCCCACAACAAAGGTTCCCGCGCACGTAGAGTCGTGGCGGCAGTGGGGCGAAGCAGTCGATAGAATGAATAGTGAAAGAGCAGAGGGAGGCAGTGATGACAATGAGAATTAATAAAGACAGAGTAAATAGTCTGAGCATACATGAGGATGCCAAGGATATGCTTGAGCGAGCATATGAGGAAAATATAGAGACAGTATGGGACCGTTTGAAAACTCAAGAGCCCCAATGCGGCTATTGTGCTCTTGGATTAAGCTGTCGTAACTGCTCCATGGGCCCTTGCCGTATTGATCCCTTTGAAGAGACCGGCCCTAAAAAAGGCATTTGTGGTGCTGATGCTGATATCATAGTCGCCAGAAACCTTGCGAGAACCATTGCCGCAGGCGCCTCAGCTCATTCCGACCATGGGCGCGATATACTCGAAGCCCTGTATCACACAGGGTGTGGAACCACATCCTCTTACGAAATTACCGACCCAGACAAATTGAAAAATCTTGCTAAGGAATATGGTGTGACAACGGATGGTAAGGATATTCAGGAAATCGCCAAGAACCTTGCATGGGAGATGATGGAAGAGTTCGGAATACGCAGGGAAGAGTTGACGTTTGTCAAGAGGGCCCCCGAAGCAAGACGGGCGGTATGGGAAAAACTGGGAATCATACCAAGAGGCATTGACAGGGAAAATGTGGAAGTGCTCCACCGTACCCATATGGGTGTTGATAATAAGTATGTCAATATTCTGCTCCACGCCATGCGCACCGCGCTTTCAGATGGCTGGGGCGGGTCACTCATTGCGACCGAGCTTTCCGATGTCCTCTTCGGTACTCCCAAGCCCATTACCTCAAAGGTGAATCTGGGCGTGCTAAAAGCAGATGAAGTCAATATTGCACTGCATGGCCACAATCCGATGCTCTCTGATGTCATTGTGAGGGCAGCGGAAGATAAAAAGCTCCTCAAGCTTGCAAAAGACAAGGGCGCGCATGGCATAAACCTGGTAGGGCTGTGCTGTACGGGGAACGAGCTTCTTATGCGACGAGGGATCCCCATGGCGGGGAATCATCTCATGCAAGAATTGGTTATCATGACAGGGGCCCTTGAGGCAATGATTGTTGATTATCAGTGCATTATGCCTGCAGTTACAAATGTTGCCAGGTGTTTCCATACAAAGGTAATTTCCACCTTTGATAAGGCGAAGTTTAAGGGAGCCACCCATATATCCTTTGATCCGGCGCATGGTATGGAGATCGGGGCAAAGATAGTCCGCATGGCGATTGAAAATTATAGTAACCGGGTACCGGAGCGCGTTCATATCCCAGGAAAGCCGGTGGATATGATGGCGGGATTCTCTGTGGAGGCAATTGTCGGGGCTCTTGGGGGCAGTCCTGAACCCCTTGTCAATGCCATCAAAGAGGGGAAAATTCGAGGTGCGGTAGGCGTTGTGGGATGTAACAATCCAAAAATCCGTCAGGATTATGCCCACGTTACTCTGACGCAACGGCTCATAGAAAAAGATATACTGGTTGTGGTAACCGGCTGTGCGGCAGTGGCTAACGGGAAAGCGGGTCATATGATGCCACAGGCATCAGAGATGGCAGGACCCGGGCTTGGAGCAGTATGTAAAAGTTTAGGGATTCCCCCCGTGCTCCATATGGGATCATGCGTTGATAATACACGTATTCTTCTCCTAGGGGCAGCATTGGCAAATTTCCTCGGTGTGGATATGTGTGATCTTCCTCTTGCCGGGGCAGCGCCTGAGTGGTACTCGGAGAAAGCCGTCTCTATCGGCACCTATATAGTTGCCTCCGGTATTTATACGGTATTGGGAGTACAACCTGCCATTTTTGGCAGTCCCAATGTAGTAAAATTATTGGCAGAAGGACTTGAAGACGTGGTGGGGGCAACCTTTGCCGTTGAGCCGAACCCTGAACGGGCGGCTGTTCTTATACAGCGTCATATTGAAAAGAAACGAAAGGCATTAGGATTGTCCCATATTGATCCGGCTTCAATCCCTATGCCTTCATAATCTATATATGCTCGTGAGGAGTTGCTGATGAAGACCATAATTATCGGTGCGGGGCCTGCTGGTGTCACGGCAGCAGAGACCCTGCGTCAGCATAAAATGAGGGGTGATATCACATTGCTCTCGAACGAACCCTCCCCACCCTACTCTCCCCCTGCGATGATTGAATATTTTATGACTGGAAAGGAGGCGCACCTTTGGAGATGGCGGGATATTCAAAAAAAGCTCTCTCTTCATTATAAATCCGCCGTGCAGGTCAATGAAATAAAACCAGAAAAACGCGAGATCAGGCTCTCAACCGGCGAGACCCTTTTCTATGACAATTGTGTGATAGCAACGGGAAGTCAACTCTATGCTCCCCTTGAAGGAGCGCAGATGAAGGGTATCTATAATTTTAAATCCCTCTCTTCTGCTGATGAGCTTGTGGGAAAAATCAATAAAGGTTCTGCAAAGAGCGCACTCATTGTGGGTGCGGGTTTTATCGGGATTGAGATAGCGCTGCTACTCTGCCACCTCAAGGTCAAGGTTACAGTAATCGATATGGCAGAGCGTGTCATGCCCGCAATGCTTGATAAAGAAACAGCAGGAATCGTTTTAGGTTTACTGCGCGAGCGTGGTATCACTCTCCGGCTTAATACCAAGGCGGTGAGATTTATTGGAGATTCACATGCAGAGGGCGTAAAGCTTGACACGGGCGACACCCTCAAGGCAGATATCACTATTGCTGCCACAGGAGTAAAGCCGAATGTGTCTTTCCTTAAAGGATCAGGGATACAGGTAAACTGGGGGATAATAACTGATGAGTATCTTCGTACCACCATACCTCACATATATGCTGCAGGAGATGTCGCTGAAACTCACCATCGTATTACGGGTGAGCGCACTGTCTATCCCCTCTTTCCTAATGCTGTGAATCAAGGACGAACGGTTGCCTATGCCATGCTCGGATGGGATATGCCCTATGAAGGGGCTGAGAGGATGAATAGTCTTAAGCATTTAGGGCTTCCCATAATCGCTGCAGGCCATATGAAAGGCGAGGCACTGCGGGCTCATCAGGATAACACCATGCGGACCGTATACGTGCAGAATGGCCGTATTGTTGGCTTTCAATTAGCCGGAGATATCAGAGGCGCAGGGATCTACCGCACATTGATGAATAAAAAGGTCGATGTGAGCCCCTTTCAGGCCGATCTTTTGACAAAGTCTTCTCTTTCAAGGATACTATTCTCGTTCTCTCCCCAGGCATATTCACCTTCATGGCAATGAATTCAACATCATTTTTGTGGCCTTATAAGATACAATTTAAAAGGATTTGGTATTACGCATCCGAAATAAGGAAATGCTCAAGTTGTGATAAAGGTCATATAGGCTTAGGATACATAGTGCGCAAACAGGTATACAATGGTTCACATGAAAGAGGAGAAACATGAAGTGAATTGCTTGGCGAAAGCACAGCGTGCAATCGAAGATTATCTGTCTATACAGGGATTGGACAGGGACTCTATCAACCGGATTATCCTAGAGGATTTACCTTTTCTCACGATATGGCAACTCAAACCCGATACTCCGGAAAAGATTGACAAAGCTGAAGCAGTTATCGCTTTTGCATTTGGGTTTGGTCCTGCAAAGGCAGGTGTATCGTATCCACCGGAACAATATCACCCCCTTCTTTACAAACCCGGCAAAACCAATGAAGCACTTGCCACCACTATTGTACCCTTTGCTCAGAAAGGATTGGAAATCTTCGCTCAATGGGAAGTGGCTGAGGCGCTTAAACCTCATGGAATCACTATCCCACATGCTCAAGTCGCGTGTCCAGGAAAAGAGTATCTCGGGACACGCGGTATCATTGAACAATTCCTGCACAACGGTCTTTCACAGTTTGGTTCGGTCCTTCTTGTGGCTCATCGGCATCACATGTACCGATGTCGAGAGATCACGAAGACAGTATTCCAGAAAAGGAATCAGCCCATTTCTATTGTGATTCCGGATACTCCCGATATGTATGATCCGGATTCCATTCAATGGTGGACTCGCAGTCTCAAGGATTGGGTCACATACGAGGTAGGAAATCGATTCAATAATCGGTATCAAGGCAACTTATAATCAAGTCCTCGCTTGGATAATAAAAATATTTATAACCAGAAAAAGAAGTCTATGTAAGGATCTTCAAACCTTCGGGACATTTTCCTATAATAAAGGCCCAAATATATGAAAAATATACCAGCCAAAACTAGGATAAGGGCTACAATTAAAGAGAGCAATTTGGGGAATACAGCGATTAAAATACCTGCTAAAATAAAAATGATTCCTGGAATCATATTAGTATATACTAAGCGCGAAAGATCAGACGGTAAAGGCAAGGATGTAATGATGTAAAACAGGTATGCTTTTTAAAAAATAATTCAGAACAAAAGAAACTGTTAAATTACTTGATTGTTACTTCTAGCATACAAGAATTGCTGCTTTGGTATAGAATGGCGTTGCTTTAAGGCACAAGGTGCGGTAAAATCAGGCTGATGGAAAGATATGAAAATAATTATTACTTTAATAGATGAATCTTTTTAGGGATGAAGATTTTTTCCTTGAAGAACTACCCATTATTCTTTAATGGATTATATTTATTTGTTGTCATTATAGGGATATTAGGCTTATATTTCTCAAAGCTACCCGGTAAAGATTTATTTTCCTTACTATGGGGATTATGGATAATCCTCAACTATCTATATCTAATCCGTGTCAAATTATGCCGCTATTGTTTGTATTATGGCCAAAAGTGCCCGGTAGGTTGGGGGTCCGTTGTGCCTCATCTTGCATCAAAGGGGGATGTTAGTAAATTTTCCAAGCAACGATGGCCAATAATCTATTTGGCATCATTTGCCATACTACCCTCTTTTTTGATGGTCATATCATTAATCTATGAATGGGACCTTTCCCTTGCTATTATGATGAGTCTATTTATCATAGCAGGGATTATTCTCTATTCGCTGGCAAGAATTAAATGCTGCGTTTCATGTAAGATGAAATGTTTTTGCCTGTTAAGTAAGCTTAATCCTTGGATATGATTTTTTATATAGTCAGCATGAACCTCAGCGCGAAAAATGTAAGGGTGCATTCCGATTTAATTATGGTTTATCGTACGTTGGTATTAACCTAAAATAGATCTCTCATCGAAAAAAAAGTATAATAATGAAAATAGCAATTTCTACCAACGGCAATTTGGTATATACTCATTTCGGCTGGCACTTGTCATTTACTATTTTGGACATTAAGGGGGAAGAACAGAATAAATGAGCAGAAGCGAAGATAATTTTTGCAGGATCAATGATCCTGAATCATCAGCAATGGACAAAGAGATCAACTGGATTGTTGAAAATGCGGAAACAATCGCAGTAGTGGGGCTTTCACCAAAACCCCAGAGGCCGAGCAATCAGGTGGCAAAGTACTTGAAGGAGGCGGGGTATACAATAATTCCTGTCCGCCCGGGTACAGATGAAATACTTGGAGAAAAAGCATACCCTGATCTGGAATCTGTTGAAGGAGGGATTGATCTTGTGCTTATTTTTAGACGAAGCGAGTTGGTGGCTCCTATTGTAGCACAAGCAATAAAATTAAATGCGAAGGCAGTCTGGATGCAGGAAGGTATTGTTAATCAAGAAGCTGCAGAGAAGGCAAAAAAAATGGGATTAAAAGTTGTCATGGACAGGTGCATGAGTAAGGAAGTCTACAGGAGGAGATTAAAATAAAAATAGCAGTAAGTGTGTCAGGTAGGCGACTTCAGACCAATAAAGGAGAATGATAGTAAAGATTATAGATTTACTTTTAATCTTATTTTCATTTAATCCGTTGGATAGTCTTATAAAGATCCGTTTCTTTCCCTCTATCCCAATCATTATATACTAAGCGCGAAAGATCAGGCGACAGGGGCAGGGATGTAAGATGGTTTTCCTTATATATCGCTACTACTTTGGATGAATACTTTTCACACAGCCAGCACTCTTTAGGCGTTTCAAAATAACTCCTCATCTTTTTATAAATAGTGCTGAATTTATCCTCAGCAATATTTCCAAAGGATATATTGAGAAATTCACACGGCTGCACATCACCCTTGGCATTGATGTAAAATCGATCCGTGCCTCCTGCGGTGCATCCGAAAACCTCAGGGTCCTCTTCTATTATTTGGGCTGAAATGGATGGATACTCTTTATATTCTTTGCTATGGTTATATGTATTGACAAGGTTTTTGACGTGGCGAATATCATCTGGGGTAAAATTATCCGCACCGCTCTCCAGCCATCCACCTGCCGGCTTAGGTTTTATGAGCTGCACAATAGAGGCATTATAGTTGTGAGCGCACTTCATTATTTCCTGGAACGTCCCATCATAAAAGGATTCTTTTAAAAGGCACGTATTAAATGTCACGGGAATATTCAGTGCATGACACACACTGATCCCATGTTCCATAATACTCCAGGCATCCTTATATCCCATGAATCTATTAAATTCATCCGGTTTATAGCTATGGAGAGAAAACATACACGCGGTAATGTGGGGAAGCTGCGCCATTTTTTCTTTAGACATGCCATACCCCGTGGAATTTATCCATATCTCGGACCTCTCATCAATAGCATCACACACTAATTTCACACGATCAAATACTAAAAAGGGCTCACCCCCTTCGATATTATAAAAAGCTATTCCCATATCCTGCAGCTCCTTTATGGTCTTAACCAATATGGCGATCTCCACATCTTTGCCCAGATCATTTTTTTGATAACAATGACAGCAGTGATACGCACAGGCAGAAGTCACTGATACTAATACCGTGGTACAGGGCAATTTTTCATCAAAGGTCATAAACTTTTTGCAAGCGGTATAAAAGGCGGGAGAGGGATAACCCGGTACATAAAGATCAATACGGGCATTTCCCTTTAGTCTGACAAATTTATTGTGCTGCATCTTTTTAAGAAAATAAAGAAGTCTTCGCAAAAATGCAACAAAGCTTTTTACGCTTATCGCGCCGGTCACCACACACGGAATAAAATGACAGAGCACGCGTATTTTAATCTTTACATTCAGTATGCTCTTATGAATTCCTGTGATATTCTTCGATCTTTTCATATATAGCCATTTTCTTTATACCAGGTAACCGTCCTCTCAATACCCTCGTGCAAGGAATAATGATTCACAAAACCCAATAATTCTTTGGCCTTTGCAGTCGAATATTCACAATTATCATAGAACATATTTATTCTCCCGCGGGTTAATAGAGGCGGATTTTTCGCACCCATAATGCTCCATAGCAATTCTAGCATAAATCCGATGGGATACACCATGGCTTTCGGCAGGTTCTTAGGTTTTTTAATATGTGCTGCCCTGCAGAGTAATGAGTAGAATGTATCCATATAGTCTATATTTTGGTTTCCGATAATAATCCTGTGAATGCCTGAGAGTTTTTTTTCAAAGGTTACATAGTAGGCCCTGGCCAAATCTTTGGCATATATTACATGCAGTTTATTGCCTTTTGATCCCGGCACATGGGAGAGTGTGTGCGCACATTTCAGATACTCATAGAATCCGGTATGAAATTCTCGTTCTCCGTAAACCCAGACCGGCTCAAGTATGGTACAATTAAGACTAAAGTGCTTCGCACAGTGTATGGCTTCCTGGGTGGCAATTCTTTTCGTGTCGCGATAATAATTAAACATGCTGGGAAATATCTTATCTAAAAAATAAGGATAATGGGACCTATAGGGCGAGCGTTCATCTTTCACCTCTTTTGAATCTTCTTCCCCATACACGGAGATGGAGCCAGTAATAATTAGATTTTTAATCTTATTTTTTACACAAGCCTTTAACACATTGAGTGTTCCATTCACATTTGTTTCATAAAATTGCTTATAGTGCCCCCAATCCCTCACAAAGCCCGCCGTATGAATTATAAAATCACACTCTTCGAATGCCTCGATCAAGGAGCGTTCATCCCTTATATCACCATATCGAAATGCGACTCCACGCTCTTTTATGAAGGACACATCACTGGTTCTGCGCACAAGGCAGACCACTTTCTGATTTTTGTCACAGAAATGCTGCACAATATGACTGCCTATAAATCCCGTTGCTCCGGTGATTAGAATTTTATTCTGTCTACTCATATCGGGTTAATAACACGGCAGCATTATGTCCGCCAAAACCAAATGATGAGGAAAGGGCATAGTGGATGTCGCTATTAATGCTCGTATCGACGAGGTTAAGGTCCTCCATCGGATTATCAATTATGTTACCATGAATTCTTGATTCTTTAATGGAGTAAGCGGTCACTGCTATCTCTATCGCACCGCTTGCCCCAATGCTGTGCCCGAGTATCCCCTTTGTACTATTAAGGTAAGGCTGCGTTGACCTGCTGCCAAAAATTTCCTTTATTATCAGCGCCTCGACGTCATCATTCAGTATAGTGCCTGTACCGTGCGTATTTACATAATCAATCGTATAATCCTTTACTATACTCCGTAAGAGCTTTTTTAAGCTTTTCCCTGTTCTGTCCATGTGCACAATATGAGAGGCGTCGCTATTAGCCTTATAATCAATAATCTCTGCGTAAATTTGTGCCTTGCGGATTTGAGCATGCTCTAACTCTTCAAGCACCAACATACAAGAGGCGCCCTCTGAGAATAAAAATCCCGAACGATTTTTCGAAAATGGCATGGGACTGCCATCATGGGCGTGAGTAAGGACTGATAACACATCAAAGCCCCGCATAATGGAGCCGGAGTCATCTTCAAGACACTCTGCGCCTCCGGCTAACACTACCTTCTGACGGCCATTCACTATCGCCTCATAGGCCTCACCCACCGCCATCGTCCCCGATGCACACGACGCATTGATGGTATAATTCACGCCATGTAATCCGAATAGTATTGATATCCAGGCTGAGAGAGCGTTGGGCATTATTATCGGTATCACCATTCTGTTAAAACTCTTGAGGTTTTTATCATTATGTGCATCGCCCTTGTGAAGATGCGAGACATAAGAGTGAAAGGCTACCTGCAACTCACTCAAACCAACCCCTATAATCACCGAACACTCATCATCAAGACCATCGGTGAAAAATTTACTATTTACCTCCTTGATTTCATACCCTGCATCTAAAAGAGCGAGCTTCGCTCCCACGAGCGCACTCAGGGTATTCTTCCCCATCATTTTTGTGAGGGAAGGTGACATGCCATACTCAGGAAAGTAGAGATCGGGAAAGGGCACATAATGGGTGGATTTATAATTATACCTCTCCTTCAAGGTATCAGGTATTTTTTTACAGCACATGGTATGGGTATATAAGTTTTTAAAAAAGGCATCTTTTCCTATTCCGATTGCCGTGACCGGTCCAATGCCTGTGATAACCGCCCTTCTTTTCATATTGTTTTATTCTTTGTTTTTTATTCTCACACAAAACCTTAACGCCGCACAACCTAATATTCTCCTATCAATTTTTCGGCCCACTTAATCAAATCCTTCAGATAAAGCTCTGCCGTCGGATAATCTCGCGCCCGTATAGTACACGCGCTCAAATCTATTTTATTTCCCTCATCATAGAGAATTTTTATGTAAGGATCATGAGTTTCGCCAATCTTAATAAAACTTACTCCCTGCTCCATGGCCTCTTCTCTCAGGTGTGTTTCGTTATGCGGGCTCACCGTAAAAAGAAGCTCATATTCGCCGGCTTCTGCGAGAAATAATAGGATTTTTGTCAAAGAGAGCATTTCTGAAATGCGCACACCTGCATCACTATACGGAAGGTGTGTGAGTATATAGCCTAGAGCGCTCATTTCAGACAGGGTAGCTAAGGCATTAAATACACCGTCACTGGTATCAATACAGGATGAGGCATATTTACGGATCAATTCCGCCTCTTTTATCCGCAGATGAAATCTATGTGGCGCCCTTGCCCTGCGGGTATCTTTGAGGGCCGATGCATATAATTTCAGAACTGCTTCAACATTACCCGTGCCGATCGGGCCTGTAATGTAAATTGCTTCCCCTTGCAGGGCCGTGCTTCTTAACAGCGGTGTGCGCTCGATGCTGCCAATCACGGATGCGGTATATCTCCATGTTTTTCCTATTCCCAGATCGCCCCCCATAAATTCAGTATTGCAGCGCCTTAACACCTCTGCGATGCCTTGTGAAAATTTTTTTACATACTCCTCATTCCAGTGCTCTGCCATTACTGTGCTATGGGCATACAACATGGGCTTACCGCCGCTTGCGAAAATATCGCTTATGGCACCGACAGCACAATTCCATCCGAGCGCATAAGGGTCATGATCCTGAAAAAAATCCTCCTCAGAAAAATCATCAATCGTAAAGAGCATAGGTTCGTTCTTGAATTTTATAACCTCAGCATCTGATTCAAATAACCGATTACCTTTAGAGTGCGCGATCGGCATACATGAGTTTATTACTTCAATCAGTTTTTTTTCTTTATCCATAAATAAATCATCCTCCGGATTATTCAACAATAATATCCAACATATCGCGGGCCATTTCTATTTTACACGGCAAATACCCTGCTGCAGGATCTCCGTCAAATTCAATTCGAGGATTTGTTACATTGCCATAGATCTCAATCCCGCGATTATAGCGAAGAGAAATCACCTCATTATTCTTTATTTCATCACCCCTATAGAGCATCTTAAGAATAGACCACAGATTCACATAATTCACATTTCGCACTATCATAGTATAAAAATATTCCCTATTATCTGCGAGCGTATGTTTAATCTTTAAACCTGATGCTATATAATATGACCTTCCCACTGAAATATTATATACCCTTTTTGCCACCTCACGCTTCTCATCTGCATACAGGGTAAAATCCCCTGGGCAGTAAGAGAGAAGTGATCTTAATAATGAAAAGAGGGTGCCGGTATAATCACCGAAGATATTCCGCATGCCGGTATTTGCATAATGGGCAATCATAGGTCCCATGCCGAAATTCGCGCAGAGGGCAAAATACCTGCTTTCTGTATTGTTACAGTGTGCAATCGATTCTTTATGAAGCCTTTTATCAAAATCCTGCGCATAGGTAATCTTGCCTATCGGGATGCGCTGTATTTTATTATGAATCAAGGCGTCTACCGCGCTTTTTCTGCGCAAAGGAATGTGGTAATTTTTGCAAAAATCAGGGCTTGTTCCTGTATATATGACCCCGAGTGCGGCATGGGAGATCCTGCGGCCTTCTTTATCATAAAATCCATTTAACACTCGGTTTATTGTCCCATCCCCGCCTACTGCAACTATACTATCATAGCCCTGCCTATTGCCTTGGGCTGATAATGAATATGCCTCATCAAGATCTTTGGTCACGGCATATTCATACTCTATGCTGCACCATTTCAAAAGATGTTGTAGTCTAGCAAATGATTTTTCTGATGCGCCACTGCGCGAACCCGGGTTAAGGATAAAAAAATATTTCATATGCTACGAAGGTGTTAAATTTTTAAAAATAGTAAGGGCCCTGTCCAGTGATTCTTCTTTCAGATGAGCGCCTGCGATCAATCTTATACTGCCTCTATTGGGAGGAACAGAGGGAGGAATAAAGGCTGTACCTACTATCTGCATCTCATATAATCGTTTGGCCAATGAAATAGTAGCATCGACAGAGCCGGTTATAATAGAGGTAATCGGAGCTTCGGACGTGGCTAATACATATCCGCACTCAGACAGGCATTCTGTAATCATCTTTTTATATCTCCACATCCTTTGAGATAATGGGGTAAATTCATCCCTTACAATATCCACAACCTTATCTATCCCTGCGAGCACTCCGGGTGATAAGGCGGTTGAATAAATCAAATGAGGCAAATAATAACGAAGATAATTAATAACCTTTCTCTTGCCGCAGATAACCCCGCCCATATTTGCAAAGGCCTTTCCCAATGAAGCAGTATAGATTCCATTAAACTCTTTTATGCTCTGCTCTTCGAGAATACCCCGCCCCCCTCTGCCAATCACGCCGATTCCATGTGAGTCATCTATAACCAATATTGCATTATATTTATCACACACTCTCACCATATCACTCACCGGTGCAATAGAGCCTTCGGTTGAGAAAACTGACTCAGTGACAATGAAAATCTGTCTGTACCCGGCAGACTTATTCAGAATCTTTTCCAAAGAATGGATATTATTATGAAGGAATGGCCTAATCTTACAGCCCACATTTATAATGCCCTGCACCAGGGATGAATGGGCATAGTGATCAACGATGATCAGATCATCTTTATTGGCGATTATGCTGAACACACCATTATTCGTCTGATAACACGAAGGCAATAAGAGTGCGTCCTCTAAACCGATAAAATCAACAAGCTTGTGCTCTACACGCTTATATAAACTCACATACCCGGTTGCAATGGGCGTTCCGCACATGGAAGCGCCATACCTCTCAACGGTCTGTATGATCGCCTGTTTTACCCTTTTATCGCACGCCAATCCAAGATAATTATTCGACGCAAGATCAATACAATGTCTGCCATCCACAATGAGGGGATCTTCTATACCTGATTCAATCAGACGATAGTAAGGATTAAAGTGGTGCCTGGCCACTATGGATTCATCAAGTTCAAATCGCTTATAAAATTCCGTCAACGTATCCATACCTTTAGACCTTGAGATATTTTTCCTTTAATGTAACAATTATGTCAGATACTGTGCGCATTTCCATCAAATCATTATCATCAATAGCAATAGAGAATTCATCTTCGCATTCATTCACAATCATTATCATGGAGAATGAATCGACATTCAAATCCTCTATTAATCTGCTCTCACGCGTTATTGCAATCGGAGTCTCAAGATTAGACTTGATAATGGAGATAATTTTTTCTTCTACATTCATTGTTCCCTCCCCTGTCTATGAGGTGTTCCTCCAGCAGTGAGTAGGATTAGGTGAATCGCACATAATAGTGCACATGTTACAATTCACACATTGAGAAGTATATCCGGGGTCATTTCTTAATTTTATTACAAGATCGCGCTCACAGACAAATGGTCTGCACATGCTCACAAAATCGAGAGCTTCTCTTTTGAGCACATCATCCATCTCTCCTCTCTTTCTAAAACCCCCCACACACATTATGGGTATACGAGAATGCTCTTTGGCACACCGTGCAGACTCAAGATTATACATCGGAAAAAAGGGTCTGATCTTTATCTTTAAAAAGGGATATACACACAGCTTCCATAAAATTTTACCCAAGGGATTATTAATCTTGTAAATCGGGTTATGCGCGAGAATAAGATCTAATGGTATATCACCCCGAATGATATTTAAGGCATGATCCATAGTGCCGTAGCTTATTTCTATAGCAGCTAATTTTTTGGCATTAAGGAACCTAATGAGAGCGATAAATTGGTCTTTTGAAAATTTTTTAGTATAATCATCACTTGCACTCACTTTAATGAGCAAGGGAAAATCATCCCCACACCTCTCCCTAATCTTATCAATAATCATCTCTAAAAATGTTGTGCCTATCTTCTTGGTTTCATCCACTTTAAAAAGATCTGTTCTTGTATTTATTGAGGGGAGTAAAAACTGATGAATAAGATAACCGTGCCCTGCATGAAGCTGTACACCATCAAAACCCGCTTCTTTAGCATATACGGCCGAGTCGGCAAAGGAATCTATTACACCTAATGCCTGGTCTGTCGTGAGTTTTTGGGGTTTATGCCTGAAATAAAAAGAAGGCATCCCTGATACACCCCATACAGTCCCGTGAGTAGCCTCTCTTCTTGTTTGCCGCCCGGCGTGGGCAAGTTGGACAAATATTCTGCTCCCATATTCATGTACCTGATCAACAATGGATTTGTAAAAAGGGATCTTCTCCGAATTGTCAAGCCCTGCTTGATTCGGCTGCATAGCCCTCCCGCCGGGACAGATATACACAAATCCCGTAATAATTGTTCCCACTTCAAAGCGCGCAAGATCACGATAGAGCTTTTTATAGGCATCAGTAGGAAATCCATGTGTATCTGCCATGCCTTCATAGGTGGCAGATCTCACAATTCTATTTTTTACTCCCCATGGTCCTAATCGGGCTTGTTCAAATAATTCCACCATTATCCCTGTGCATTTGAATGCAGATCAAAGATAAACCCTACAAAAATATAAGATACAATAAAGAGAATAAGCGCCAACTCTGTATTAAACAACGCTATCAGAGCCGCCTCACCGCAAATACAGGCCCTAAAGTTGGTTGCTAATGAATAATAGGTTTTTTTACCCACAGGATTAAAATAATATAAAACCCCTGTCCATATCTGGAGGAATACGGTTAATAATCCAAGAATCAAAAAGACCATATTAATCGACGCCTCGATAAATCCATTGGCATAGATGGCGACAAACGCGATTGAAGGAAGAAAAGCGCAGAGTATTGCGAGAACTCTTGATTTTTCAATGCCATACTGGACCACAATGGTATTCTTGAAGGCAGCTTTATCACCATGATAATCCTTAAAATAGGTGTAAAAAGTCATTAATCCATTTAAGATCCAGACTATGATGAGCACTGATACGCGGCTTGAGGTAAAATAGGGAGACTGGGTTGGCCCTGAGGCAAGAAATCCATAGACCGAACAGAGGGTAATCATTAATCCGAAGGTTATATTTCCAAGAATGCCATACCCTTTAGCATATTCATATACAACATTAAGAATCACGCCCAAGATTAAAGGGATAATGGCAATTGGTTCAAGATAAAACCAGGTCACAATGGCAGAGATGATGAGCAGGAGAAATGAAAGGAGAAGACCGTAAATGGGATTAAGCTCACCTGTGACCATAGGACGCTGAGGCGCATTTATCCTATCCTCTTTAAGTCCGAGAAAATCATTTATAATCTGATTGATCCCCCAGCTTAAAAAGAGCAGCAGAAGGATCACACCCTCTTTTTCAACCGTAGGGGTTACCTCAACCGTCTGATACTGAGATTGTGAAATATATACATAAAAAGCAAGGCCAAGCCACCCTGCAATACCGGTCACAAATGAATAATATAACCGCATTGACTTTATATACGATTTGAAAAACCTCACTATCTGTGCCATGCCATTTCCCCCCCCTTTACTCCATTGGACACGCGATGAAAAAGAACATATATAATTATATTATACATACAGATCATAGCACATTCTCAGATTTATTTCAGGAATGATCGTGAATGCTAAAATATATTCTAAAAAGAAGGAATAAACCGATGCACATGAGAGTCTGGTGTGGCTCGGGCTGCGGATTCAGCTAATTTCCTTAAGGCTCTTCCTCAATGTATGTTGGGGAAACCTCACCTGATAGAATAGATACTCCTACCTGATCACAGATAGTATCTGTGCTATTGCTGCCAGGAGAAGACACTCAATCAGAAGCTACAAGCATCTTGCAAGCAATAGAAGGTAATTTTAATAGAATCTTTAAAAAAAATTTAAATGAGAATATAAATATGAAATAATTCTTTTTGAATTAATCTCTAAGAAAAATGCCTCATTCCCCAGGTCTTAGATCAGTATAATTTTTTTATATAAGGAACTCTATCAATCTATATGGTTATATATATATATGATGAGATGAAGAAGCCTTGAGCTAAAAGTTAAAAGGAGGAAATGCTTATAAGGATTTAAAACATGTATTTAGATTGTATCTTGACGTTTATAAAAAAAGAAGTAGCGATATGAAATATAAATATTCTTTCATCATCTTAAGTTTTCTACTTTTTGCTTTCCTTTCCTTATCTGCCTATGCGAGAACCACGAAGACACCTCTGTTTATGCCTGGAACCCAACCCATGGAAGTTATAAATATCACAGGTTCGACTGAATGCAGGGGATGTCACGGGGGATATGATAGGAGTGTAGAGGTTACATTTAACTGGGAAGGTATGATGATGGCGCAGGCATCAAAAGATCCCCTAATGTATGCTGCCCTTGATATAGCCAATCAGGATATTCCCGATGCTGATGATTTATGCCTCCGATGTCATGCCCCAAACGGGTGGTTGCTTGGTAATGCTAATCCAACTGATGGCTCCAAGTTTACACCTAAAGAGTTGGATGGAATACAGTGTGATTTTTGTCATAGGATGGTTAATCCACTTAGCGAGGAAGGAAAGGCCTTAGTAGAGCCTGATAATGAATACCAAGCTGAAGGCCTATATCCAGCTTAGGAAAGCCGCTACAATCGACTTAGACCTTTATGATGAGCCCACAGGTAAAAAGCTGAAGGTCACAATGACAAACCATAGCGGGCACAAACTACCAACGGGTTTTCCTGAGGGGAGGCGAATGTGGATCAATGTAAAGGCCTTTGACGCGAATGGAGAGCAGATATTCGAGTCTGGCAAGTATGATTTTGACAATGGAGAACTAATCAAAGACAAACAGATCAAGATATATGAGATTAAACCGTGAGTTTCCCCTAAACAGGCCGAGCGTTACTGTCTGACACCGGGACCTACCTTTCACTTCATATTGAATGATATGGTATACAAAGATAACCGAATTCCTCCGCGTGGGATCATTAATAAAGCCTTCCAAGCCGTGGGCGCTGAGGTTGTGGGTTATCAGTATGAGGATGGTCAGTTTTGGGATGACACGTATTACTCTATTCCTGAGACAACAACAAAGGTTATGGCCACCCTCTATTATCAGACATCATCAAAGGAGTATATTGAATTCTTAAGAGATGAAAATAAAACGAATGATGTGGGAGAAGGCCTCTACAAGGGGAGTTTTGAGATTGTTGCAGATGAGAATGGCCTCACGATTGAGAATTTGGATGGTTACCAAGCGGATGGAACACCATCAAATGCCTTTGAACCAATGAAAGGCAAATGGTCGGTTCCAGGTGATTACATAATATCCCCGGTATCCGGACCCGCAACGGGCCATCCAATGAGTCAATAGGATAGAAATGATTATTGATGAATACATGGAATATTGTCTCACCTCGACTGATATATATTCATCAAGTATTGATTCTGCATCACGTTTTTCACCAAATCTGTATTGGTATGCATAAATGAACTTATCTTTCCTGTGAAAGGGAGATGTTACATCCACTTATGGCTTACAGAAATTCTAATTATGGTTTATAATTTTTGTTGAATGTAAGCTGCTATAGATAAATATATGCAAAAAAAAATGTATCACCTATGAGTGAAGGAGATCAAATAAACTCTGGGATAAAAAAACCGGATTTTATTTAGGCAGAATGCCATATGGTTTTGAGGGTATTATTATTTTCATTCTCCACTTTCCATCGTGCTCGGCCGGCTTCTACAATGTGTGCTAAATTTTTTGGGGTGTTTTCATGCATGGTAATAAAAGCATTTCTATAGACAATGGTACTCTCCTGTTTCGTTGTGGTCAGCTCACACCAGTTCATCAACTGAGCATCATCTCCTTCTCGCAGAGGCGCTTGGTTAATAAAACGGTATTTATCAATCCTGGAACCCTTGCCGATCCATGGTGTGTGTATTACTTTTTGCACTTCATTCCCTGCAATCCATTCATACAAGGTGCCACTTCATCCAGTACTGTTCTTATATGATTATCAGAAGGAATTTCACTGATCCCAAATAGGGATCGTGATTATTCTTCCCTTTTGTCTCTTGCATATATCGCTGAAATGAAAGATTTTTCTCGGCAGTAAAAAAGCAAACCGACAGCATCTGGAATATATTGAGAAGGAAGTTAAGGGACGTGCAGAGGAATTTAAAAAGAGTGATTCAGGAAAGCGGTTAAAAGAATATGAAAAAAGAATAAAGGAAGACACGCCAATTCATATTGAAGGAGATTCTATGGATGTCGATTCCGATGAAAATGTCAATTATAATGCACCAAAGAACGACTTACAAAATAGTTTCGATGGAATTGGCTGGTTGGAATACAGAGTAGATGTTTCTTACAAAGGCATTCCAACACATGTAAGAAAACGAGCTAATGACATAAGGAAGGGATATGCCCAAAATAATAAATTAAATGATAAAGAAAGAGATAAAACAATAGATGAGCATATTAAATTTTTCATAGAATCTTGGGCACCAAATGCGTTTGCAGATACTTATACAGGTGAGGCAACAACTACTGCCTAATGGGGACAAATAGACTTTTATAATCGTCATTGTTGTCCTGTGTACCATATACAATTTAATCCTTAGTCATCTGGAATGGCAGGGGGTATAATTTGACCATGTTCGGGTATTCAAAAAACTCTTCACCATTACATAGCCCATGCACTATACTCAAAGTATTAGCGGAAGAGCATTGAAATTGGAGATGAGCGAATTCTCTAAATCTCACATTTCTCCATTGTTTCCGGCTCAAAACAGACAACCTTAAAACCATTAGGATCACTTATAGGAACGTACACTCGACCACTACTATCTACTTCAATTGTATCATTTACAGTATTTGACTCAATGGGTAGCAAGCGATTATTCAAGTTATCAAAAAGAGTGGTGTCATCTGTTTTATCAGAGAGGGATATGGTTTCTTCAATTGTTCCATCATGAGCAAATATGGCCATAATTCCTGGATCATGAGGTGTTTCGCCGCTATGAAAATAAAATCGCTTCTTATTATCAATATGTATAAAACGGGGAACATCTTTCCCCTTAACTAATTGATTTTTTTCGCACTCACATCTATAGGTTTGAACAAGCTCCCCTTTTTTATTATATCTTTCTATTGATAATTCTAATTTATTATTCTCCATAGTAACGTTACTGCATAGAAATATTTCATTTTCCTCTTCTCTTACAACGATACCATAAAGAGACTGTTTCCACTGGAGCTTACCCTTAGGAGAAATCCGTGCTATGCCATTATAGATTCGTGAATAGACCGCACCACTACAATCAATACCGGCCAGGTTTTGTAAACTTTGTATTTCCGATTCTACAATTTCCCTGGCTCCGGTCTTAAAATTGTATCGAAGTAAGACAATTTTATTGTTGCCCTTATCCTTAATAAAAAGAGCTGAATAGACATTATTATCAGGCCCAATAGTCACTCTCTCAGGATATTCCTCCCATTCATAAACCTTAATGGTCTTTCCATTTGACGTATTCAACTGGGCCATCCCTCGGTGGGGATATTGGGCAGGGAGAAAAAGCGTATTCTTGTCTGACGCACAGATTCGGTTAAACTTTCCTGAAAATTTATTAAAATCAACTTTTTTTACAGAAAATTCCCCTTTCCGCTCCCATTGTTCTTTTCCCTTTGCATTGAATTTTCGAAGCCGTTGGAGCTGTTTCCCCTTTTTAGTTTGTATAAATTCAAGCACATAGATGCCACCCTCATTGTCAGGTGAGAAATCATAAATATGCCAGATCTGAATTTTCTTCAGTCCATGTGCCAGATCAAAGCTATTAATAAGGCTCCCTTCATGATTAAACTGAAACAATCGATACTTTCGTTCGTCAGGCTCTGCATTTTGAGGGACAGGGAAAAGGATATATACATGCCCCTGATTATCAATACGTACACCATAATGGGGACGAATATACCTTTTTGAAGTTGGCGCACTCCCTCCTATTGGATGAGCCAGATGAACAGGAGCTGCAGGAATGGATTCTTTGTCTGAGCCCCATGGGACTGTAAGTATTAGTTTACAATAATAATTCATAGGTACCACCTTCTTATTATACATTTTATTTGTTTTAAATACTCCTTTCTCTGTACATGATCCCTTGTTAATCTTAATATTATTAGAACAAACAAATATAACAAAGAATAGTAAACACAATCCGGAATAAAATAGAATGTGCTTTTGCATCACATTAACCTCATTGCTACTACTCTCCCTGTTGTAATTGTTATTTTTACCATGGAGGGGGGGCATGTTCCACAGTCTTACTTGGATCCGTCATCTCTTCCAAAGTTGCTACCTGAACAGATCCAATTTCGGTCCCTGTATATGTCCCTCCCGGTCCTGATGGACCTGGAGAGGGTTCAACCCAGAGACTTATCACTTCATGCCTTCCTCCTGCGGTTTTCTTGCCTGTTGCCAGAACAACATGATCAGTATGATTGATAAAAACGATGTGTCCCATAAGAATATCAGGAGTCCATAAACCAGTTCCTGTATCATAGGTAAGAGCAGCTCTTGAACCATAATTTAGTTCATTCATAAGTGTATTATAGTAGGCTTTAGCTTTATCTGATACGATACCTGGAGTTGATGTTGCTGCGGTTGCGGCAGCGGTATGCATTGCAAGAAGCCGGGCCTTATCAACGACACCGGCCTTATAGGCCATAAACATTACACCTTCCCAGCAATTCATAGTACTTGAAGATGTGGGGTCTGGTCCGGTACCTCTAAGCCAGCGGGCGAAATCATTTTGATGTCCCCAACTTGTTTTCTCAGAAATCTGATAGCCTGACCTAGGATCTGGCCCTGAGCCACCACGCCATTGAAGTTCTCCTTCCATTGCCCTCCCTTTTGCTACTGCGCGGGCTCGTGTAATTCGGTCTATAATGGCCCCATAGGTAACCCTGTCAACTGGAGTAATGCTACTTAAAAGACTTGATGTCTGTTTCTGATCCATAGTAGATACTGCATTTTCCATTTGAGCGTCTGTAAAATTACTAAAGAGCCTGATAATGAGTATAGCATTGGCCATTAAATCAGTTAAATGTATATTACTGATGAATCGTGTCACGTTTGTTACTGTTAAACGCGATACCACGTCAGAAAACTGTGTTGCTGTTAATTTAGTAAGTACACTGAGAACCTGCTTCACATCACGATTCGTTATGATCCAATCAAAAAGTCTGTATGACAAAAGATAATTTATATAAGCATATAAGTCTTCACCACTTAGAGCTTGTATAAGTTTTATTATTACTGCTGCATGTGCAATCCTGTCTGCTTCTGATATGTTTTCCAAAAGGCGCCGGATATCGGTCCGGGTCATATGCAAGACAACATCATTGAATTGAGTATCGGATAATGCTTCAAGCATCCTTAATACCTGTCGGGCCTCCTGGTCCGTAATGGCCCAGTCAAAAACATCATATGATAATTTATTTTTTATATCATCAACGGTATCACTAGCAAACTTTTGGACTATATGCTTTTGCTGTACAACATGGGTAATTTCATTTGATTTCTGAGTAAGGTTTTCATGTGTTTTATATTCCTTCTTATAAAATGGTGATATCTGAGAAGAGTTATTTTTTGTTTTCGGAGCTTTTTTATTTTCAGTTGTATTATCAGTTCCATGTATAATCTGATTAGCTACCCTGTCAGCTTCAAGTTCTGCTGGGTCATTAAACTTACTTACTTTAAGCTTTGTCTGAATGGTCGCTTGACTTTGTTTTTTATTAATAACGTCATCAGCTCCATTCTGTAAAGATTGTAATTCCTGCACACGAGTGCTGTCGTCAGCCATTCTCTGAAGGGTATTCTGAAGAAAAGGACTATTATTCACAATTTCCTGTAATTCTTTTAATTCATAGAAACGGGGGCTTTCATCTGTCATTTTCTGTAGATCCTGACTATAGGGAGAAGCGATACTTATGCTCTTAGATTTAAGCTGAAGGGGTATATGAATTAAATTTTTCTGCTTGTTCTGTTGTTTTTCTGCTATTGTCAACATTTGTTTATACCATTAATAATATTATAACGTTCTTCCCAATTTTGTATACTCACGTTTTATTCCATCAATCAAGTCATTGTATGTAATATACACCATATTATTTGAAACTGCCATCAGGGTGGCATAACGAACAACATTTACTATGGAACCACCTGCAATATCATATTTTTTTGCTATCTCTTTTAGGTCTATTGCATCGTCTAATACTACCCTATCTGTAAATGCTCCCTGCCAGATACGCAGCCTTTCCTCCTCAGTAGGCATGGGAAAAAATACAATGGATTGAAAACGCCTGGTAAATGCTTTATCAAGATTGCCCTTTAAATTAGTTGCAAGAATAACCATATTACTGCACATCTCTATACGCTGCAGCAAATATGCTGTTTCCTGGTTTGCAAATCTATCATTTGAGCTTCCGATTTTTGTTCTTTTTCCAAATAGTGCATCCGCCTCATCAAAGAATAATATCCAATCATGATTTTCCGCACTATTAAATATTTTTTCCAGGTTCTTTTCTGTCTCACCAATATATTTTGATACCAGCTGTGAGAGATCAATCCGGTACACCGGCTTTTCAACTTTTTTGCCTATCAGGGCTGCAGTGAGGGTTTTCCCTGTTCCTGGTGGTCCATAAAATAGAGCCCTGTATCCGGCCTGGATATTTTTACCCATATTTAATTCTTCTATAAATTTTTTGCCATGCTCTGGCCACGCGAGAAGCTCTTTGAGATTAAAGTGTGTTGATTCACACAAAACAAGATCTTCCCACTCCATCAGCGTGGTGAGTTGGCGCGCAGGAAAATCAACGCTATACTCATAGTGTATATCTTCACCGGTCATAATATAGCTCAATGCACTGTCACTTAAACACAAGAGCTTGTTTGTCGCGGGATTGCCTTCATCTGATTTTAGTTGTCTAAGAATATTTTCTTTCAATAATTTATTCGTTTTATCAAACAACCGTGCATATTTCATCTGTGAACTTATCTGATGTCCTGCTAACAAAAAATAAGCGGTTTTCAATGTGGGCAGAAATCCGTTAAAATTATGTAAATTCATTCCCCCGAACTCGGTAAAGGTTTTATCAAAAGTTCGATTTCGAATAAGAAATTCATCTAACAGCTCAGGTTTAATCTCCGGCGCCAGGGCTAATAGCACAACCTTCCGTTCATCTTGAGTAAGGTCATGACTTTTTACAAAGGTAGAATAAAATGTATTTATATCAGAAATGTCGAAAGGATCCGATTCTTGATACGTTTCTTTACCACCCTCAAGATAATCTTTTATTCTGTTAATAATAATTGTATGCAGCCATTGCATATCCTTTTCAATTAGTTGTGCATTTTCTTCTATTTTAGTCATCATCATCTCCTGAATGGTTAGCGTGGTATAAGCGTAATCTTACACTTGTTCCTTTATAAGATATTCTCCTTTTTCTTTTACAAGATATAGCGTCATCTCTGCATAATACTTTTCATCTTCATAATAATATTTTGTAGCTATCTCATCAGGTTTGGGAAGAGGTCCGATAAGATGGTCTTCGCAGCATGCAGGACACTTATGCTTATATATTTTCTTTCCATTTTCACTATCATAGGCCCTACACATAAAATTACCATCTATTTCAATCCCATAGTTCTCGTTGCAGTAATAATATTTATTATTTAATCTACATTTCTTGTCAAAGACAATCCGGTATAAATAAATTTCCAGCTCATCATTCGGAGTATCAATTATCTGGTCGGAACTGAATATAACAGGCTCCTGAGCTTTATCGATACAGACTTTTTCAGGGGTAAAAGAGTAATTATTGTTATTTGTCTTTATTTTTATCCATGTATGATGACATCCGTGCAAGGGTATAATTTTGTATCTCCAATATAATGAGTAAATCCCAAAATGGAGACGAAATTGTTTAGAATCAATAAATTGAATTTCATTAATTCTTTTTATGATCTGATATTTTTCAGGCACATCAGTATCTACAAATAATTCCAGGATTATTAATGGTATACGCCTTATAAACGATGCTTTTGCACAATAATAGGTTATGCTCTCCGTATCATAGTGTATTGTGTATATTCCATCCTCTTTCCGCGCAAGATCAATATAATATTTTTCTCTCCTCTCATCGATTTCAAGATCATACTCTGCTGCCGGAATTTCATTACCACGACAATCAAGTACTTGAGGTAGCATAATTTTATCATCTTTTTGCTGAAGATCACCTGAAAATTTTTTGGTATGAATTCTCACTCTTTCACTTTCTTTAATCCCTTTCTTTTCAAGGAGAAGATAGGTTTTTCTCTCTTCTTCATTGAGATTATTAAAATAATATACATATTCTCCCGGGGGATCATAGGGAAGTTCAGAATAATCAAAGAAATGCTTATCATTGGTAAAGATAACAAATGACAGTTTTACCCTGTTATCAAACTGATTCTTAAGTTCAAGCAAATCAGGGAGACTCTGTTGTATATAGTCAGTTACTATGACAAATCCATCTTTTTTCGGTTTGAAATATAGTCCATAACTATTTAATGTTTTCTGACCATCTTCTGTAGGTTCTGTTTCAAATAGCCCTGCAATATTATCCTTAAAATATTTATGTACGAGTGTTAATCTGAATAATTCCTGTAAATATTTTTCTTCCACCTATTGCTTCTCCTCTATACTATTAGTGCTTTTTTACATTGGCACCGTATCAGTCGTTCACTTCCTTTAAATTAGAATCTGTCCCTATTTCTTGAGTATTCGCCACTTCACTTACTATATCCATTTCAAATACAGCGAGCATTCTGACCCTATAAATCACTGAAGGCAAATAACGCAATCCTATCATACTCCAGATGTAATGCTGCTGTTCCAAGCCCAATGTGTTTAACTCAAACACAAGTTTTGATGTATCTAAATTGTTCATGTCAGGTGTGTTATCATTATCAAACACGGGCTTTGTCTGAAAACATGCAAGAATGTATGAAATATGTTTCAAACTTTCGCTATAATTGTTAAAATATGCGGTAAACATTAACTGCAAGTTTAAGTTCACAGGTGGACTTACAAAACTGGTATGGCTTTCTGCCTTATCTGTTGCTACCAAACCTGCGGCCTTTAAAGATTTTTCCTCTTCAATATTTAACAAACTTAATCCCACACTATCTTCCGGGATTGCGACTATTCCATTATCATCAACAAAGGATGTAAGCACAACCCTGTCGTTTATTGGAGCTTCACCTAATTTTTTCCCTATAAAATCATTAACTTCTTTTCTAATCACTTCTAAGATTTCATCAATCATTTATAATCTCCATTCAACAAATAACAGGTCCGTCATCCAGGGAAGTTTTATTGTGCTGATACTCCATGGCATTTTATCAATTAACACATCATAAGCTTTTTCTTCTATGCGCATTACCCACCTACCATCTCGTACACTGATTATCCCCTCCCGCACTAAAAACATCTCTCTAAATCCCCGGACAGATACATTTTTAAGAGCTGGCCAGTTTTGAATAACTGCTTTAAGAAGATTTTCACATTCATTTATTTCTTTTTCACTAAACTCAACAAGTAATGTAAGAGGTGTGTCCTGATCAATCCCGCACAGTATTTTATTTAGCATTACTTCATATTCACATGCTCCCCGTAAACCACTGGCTAGATAGTGAAGTAAAAGAACTGCCCGCTCTTTTTTATCCTCATCAACGAATTGTTGATTCTCTACCAGACCAACTGTATTAAAAAAAGGATTAAGATACGGCCACAATAATACTATGCCTGCATTATTTATATATATTTCTTCTGAGTCATCAAAGGTGTGTCCTTGTTCATGTAATGTTTTAAACGCATGTGTGAGGGGAGTATTTTTAATTGCATTGAGTGAGTTTCCTAATTTTTTTACAAGAGCATTATCTTGGTCTGCTCTTTTCTTTTCAAAAATATCTCTCAGTTCTGAGTATAGTTTCTTACAATATTCTTGAAATGTTTCGCCACGCCTTTCAAGTTCATCCGTTTTTTCTTTTAACAGCAGATTATTTACCGGATCAAAGACTCGTTTATCGAAAGTGTGCTCAAAGCTTTTACCTCGTTTTCCCTGTTTTTCAATTGATTCATTATCTGATTCAATATTTACCTCATGGGGCTTTCGATAATAAATAGTTTCATTATCAATCTGTTTTATGAAAACATGAAGTATATCAAAGATTAATTTTGATATTTCAGTTAATTCCTTTTTTATTATTTCTATGGATTTTGATAATTTTTGTACAACACCTTTATCCTGGTGTGTTATTCCTTTCTCTAAACTATTTCTCAGTTCAAGGTATGGTTTCTCTAAGTATAATTTCTCACAATATTCTTGAAATCTTCTAGCACACTTTTCAAGTTCAACGGTTTTTTCTTTTAACACTCGATTATTTACTGGATCAGAGCCCCATTTATCGAAAATTTGCTCAAAGCCTTTACCTCGTTTTTTCTGTTTTTTATTTTTTTTATCTAATTCATTATCTGTTTTATTATCTACCCTCGTATCTACCTCATGGAGCTTTCGATAATAAATAGGTACATTACCCCTCTCTCTCACTACATCATAAATTAATTCTTGTAATAGATTTTCAATCTCGACAAGCTGATTTAAATATTCATTTATGTGAGTATTTGTAATTCCCTCTGATAAAGGTTTATCATTTACATCATATCCTTTTGCTTTCATCTCCTTAGCAATATAGATATATAAAGTATTATAGTTTGTATGAAAAGCCTCGGATAGATGCTCTGCTACTGTGTGTAAAATATGTTCATGTTGAAAGATCTGTTTTTTAGAAGCAGCACATAGAGCAACAATAGATACCCATAATTCAGATCTTATTTTGGATGTATTTTCTGAATGAAGCAGATCACTTGTAGTTAATGCAGAAGTAAGATCTTTTAATATCTTACAAATATCCCTATAGCGGATCCCTTGAATAAGTGCTATGATTTTTTCCAGGACCGGATCACGGGAGTAATAAACAAGTCGTTTAATCTGATTATTATTGGGTGCGATATCATAAATCATAGCTTTGATCTTTTGCGGTTGCGCTTTTATTTGAGTCTCTAGTAACATGGGAATATCATAAAACTCCCCCTTTTTAACCCACCAGGGAAGCCTGCCCTTTTTAATGAAAAAATCTAATAGTTCAAAATCCTTATTCTCTTTTGTTATTGTATAAGGTAAAGATGCCCTATTTTCATAAACAGGAGAGGTATATACATCCCCACTGCTCAATGCCTGAGATAGTTTTTGGGGAAATATCTCAGATATCTTTCTTTTAAAATCTATTTGAAAATTATCCTGATCAATTTCTCCGAGATCAATCTCAAGTTTATCAATCCTGAAAATCGTGGAGGCATCGCTCATCTCGTTACAATACCTATCAATAAGCGATAAAATATCGGTTCGAAAGAATGTACTGAGCATATTTTGAAAACTAAAAGAACCTATTTCCGAATCCAGTGTAATATCTAATACCTGCTTTTTTATAATATGGTTCTGGCTCATATTAAGGCCTCGTTTAAATCAAGCCCCCATTTTATTGATAAATAATTTTGCATTTTTGCTATTTCATCGTCTGATAGTACCCTATCAAGAACAATAATCTCCGCGATGTCGCCTTTAAAATAATTTCCTCCTGTATTTACCGCGCCGATAGTAAATCTTTGAGAGTCTTTTATAGACATATTACGCGCAAACCTGGCCTGTACGGGATTGGCTTTATCCACGTATAGTTTCACTAGACCTGTATCTTTTTTCCTGGTAAAGATTCCAATATGCATTCTGCCAAATGATGAATTAGCTTCAATTTTATAATCGCTTTCACCAATTACTCCGATTCCGGCAATTAATGTGCCCTCTTTACCGATCAACATTCCAAAATCTCTTTTACTTATATCAATAGGATCTCCAGAGCAATTCCCATCAAATAGACCGACACCTTCAAACCAGTTCTGGGTAAGGAGCACATTGATAATCGCTGATTCGATGATATTTTCCATATTCACTACCAGAGAAAAATCCTGTGTATCTAGTGTAAATTTTGGCAATACATTGCCATCACCATCAATATATCCATTTTCTTTTAATTCGTTCCATAGTGCGTGTGATAATGTCTCATTAATACCCCCTATACTGGTAAATGCATCCTGCGGAACAGGTCTTAAGGCATCATTGCTCTCTGATACAATGGCAATTATTCTTGATTCTATCTCGATCCTGGCATTGTCAAGGATAGTGGTATTCAAATCAAGAGTAAAACCTTCTTCAATAGGGGTAAATGTTGACAATACATTCCCATTATCATCAATAAATCCATTATTATTTAATTCTTCCCATATCGTCTGTGACAGTGGTTCATCAATGCCGGCTATACTTATAAATGCATCTCGGGATACCGGCATATATTCACTGATTTCCAAATCCGTATCTGTTTTATATATTACAATAACGGTGAAATCATCCTTTACCACACGTGGAAGAGTCAAATAATTTTTATAATTACTATCAAAATGCACAACTCCAAGACCATTATACGCATCCGGTCTATATATAGGTTGGTTATCCAGATCAGCCTGTACGGCATCATAGTTATGACCATTAATATCAAGCCACTTAGATATCTTATTATCTGCATCGTCTTTGATAACAGTTGCTATTTTGCTTGCATCAAGGTGAAGTACCGGTTTTACAATAGCGTTAATACCTGATATATCTATTCTCCATTTCATAGATAGGTATTTTTCTAAATACTGTCTCGCCTCAGTATCTATTACCTCGTTTAATAGAACAATTTCTCCTATATCCCCATGGAAATACCCTTTGCTTACCGGATTATCAGACGGTATATGTATTGCGCCGATAGTTAATTCCAGTGAATCATTAAGGGAAGCCCCAGGCGCAAAATCATTCCCGGTTGATACTAATAATCCATCAAGATAAATTTTAACTTCACCATCAATACGTTTTCTACTTATAATCGCTATATGGGGAAAATCTAGTAAAGAAGATGAAGCAATGCTATTTATACCGATACGTGCTGTGAGCATATTATTTCTATTAATTGAAATACCAAAATGATTTAATGTATATTCTTCAACATAGCCGTCAATAATCCCGGCCCCATATTCCCAGTCCGGGTGTATATTCCCAGGTGATAAAGCCTTATATACAATAGCTATGGTAAAATCATCATAAGAGGTTGTATCGGGAGTGACATTCATAAAGCTGTTATTAAATCGTATCCCTGCCATTCCATTGATACTTTCCCCGCTATATAATGGTTGACTCTCAAGTATCTGCTGCAGGGCAACAACTTCACTTATATCATTCACATCATACCACTCTGATACCCTATTATCCGAATCCTTTGTAATACTTTTAGTATCAGCCGCATCTAAATGTAGACTGCAGTGTGTAATATCGATGGGTAGACTCGTTAAGGGAACCCGCCATTTAGTAGATAAATATTTCTCTATTTGTTGTCGCTTTCCTTCTGTCAGATGGGTATCAAAAAGGATAATCTCACCTATACTGCCGTGAAAAGGAATTCCTTCACTGTTAAAAGCCCCGATTTTAATAGTTCTTGAGTCATTCAAGATGACACCATCCCTTAAATCAGCCTCCGCATGCAAAAGACCGTCAGCGTATATCTTTACCTCACCTGTTGATTTTAATCGTGTAAAAATAATCATATGGGTGTTATCAAAATTAAGGTCCCTTGTTTTAATAGTATGGTCTTCGGTTAATCGGTCCCCAATACCACCCATGACAACCATCTTTCCTTCAGATTGCCCGATTGAAAGTCCAAAGTCATTATATAGACCGGAGCAATCAGCATCAATTAAGGCTGCCCCCTCTGTCCATTTGGTGCTCTCATTGACATTTAAATCTAAGTCTGAATCCTGGCCTAAAGAATCCTGACGTAAATAAAAGTTAACATCAGGTTTAAAAACTACCATAATAGTAAAATCATCCTGAATGATTCGATTGATGTTAAGAGAATCCTCATAAAAATCCGAATCATTTATTTTTTCCTGGGTAAAGGTCACTGCCCCTAATCCATTTATTCCATCTACTGTATATGCAGGTCTTCTATATATGCTCTGTTGGAGTGCATTATTACCATAATAACTAAGATCAACCCATTGAGACACCCTGCTATCCTTGTCAATTATAGGGCCCTCTTCATCCATGACAGAAGCTTGTCTTGATGCATCAAGGTGCAGCACCGGTGTGGCAATATAATTAATCCCTGATATATCAATATTCCATTTTATTGATAAATATTCCTCAAGCCTTTGCCTCTTCCATATTGATAAAGCATTGTTATAAATCACTATTTCACCAATATCACCAATGAAATCATATTCCCTTGTCCGACTCTGCCCGATCAGGAGATTATCCGGCCCCTTGCTAAATGCCTCTGAATCTGAAAATGTCGTGCTGTTAAATGATTTACCATCACGATATATTGTCATCTTTAGTTCACTTCCAACAACCTTGCCTGAGATAATTGCTATATGAGGATCACCAACTGTTGCGGATATAGATATCTGTTCATCTGCGGATATAGATATCTGTTCATCTTCCGCGCAAACCAGGATATCTCCTTTCTTTTCAATAGAAATGTAGTAACTTTTCTTCCCATCATCAGGTTCTGTGACTGTTCCGTCAATTAGGCGGCCTTCCTCTTTATCAGCTTTGTATACGAAAGCAATGGTAAAATCTCCCTCAAAAAGTCTGTGTTCACCAGAATTGGGAATAGTAAGAGAGGTATTGTTAAATCGTATTACTGGCAGTCCATTTATCCCATCTACAATATATTCTGGTTGGAGAGATACTGTGTTTTGGATAGACGAAATACCTTGTAAACTTAAATCATTCCATTGTTCGACGGTGTTTGTTTTTTCATTTCTTATGACACTCCGTGCGTCACTTGCATCCAAATGGAGAGAAGGTTTTTCTATAGAGCTTACTGATGATAAGGCAATCCCCCATTTACTCGATAAATGCTCCTCCAACTTCTCTTTTCTACTCCCTGATAATACTGAATCAAGCATGATAATCTCTCCGATATGGCATGTTGCTGTAATGCCTGCGCCAGGCCCAATTATAAGTGATTCTTGGTTGAAAGATATATCTGCGTTTACGAGTATTCTAGAATTATGCAACACGCCATCAATAAATAAATTAAGCGTGCCTGTTTCTTTATCCCTGGTAAGAATTGCCATATGAGGAATCTCTGATGTTGACTCTATGGTAATAGTATCATTATTTATACGTGTAGTTAAATCTCCCTTCCCATTAAATGACAACCCAAAGTTATCCTTATTTGGATCAGCTCCT
The DNA here is from genome assembly GCA_049472395.1 of bacterium. Taxonomy (GTDB): domain Bacteria; phylum SZUA-182; class SZUA-182; order DTGQ01; family JBLIRR01; genus JBLIRR01. The sequence goes on from JBLIRR010000029.1 coordinate 37,175, forward strand.
GCCACCAAATTATTCTGCTCCTCGCCATTATTTGATTCCCCTGCTTTATATATAATGACAATAGTAAAATCATCATGAAGGATTGATTTTTTTATCTTTAACTGTGCTCCATTCTCAAATCTTAAAAACGCATGTCCGCTTTTCTCTATTGTTATAAACCTTGGTTCAGAACCTGCTTCGTGCATTGCATCATTATTATTGCGGCTAAGATCCTTCCATAATGTTATTGGGGTTTCATTATCAGGGCACTTGTCATCTCCGGCTATATTGTAAGCATCCAGATGCAGAACAGGAAGTTTTACACGGCCGATATGGAGCAGTTCAATAAGTTTATTCCTGTATGGATTATAGTTATCCGAATTATCCTGCGCACTATTTCTTAATTCATGTAAGAAATTATGATAGGTATCAGTGAAAAGACTCATTTGATCTGAGTCAAATTCCCTTATGGTATATGATATATAAGCCGGTGTTTCTGTTTCTATGGTATTATATACTAATTCCTTAAATTTACTATTACCAAAGCGTCCTGCTTTCTTCGGAATAATAAAAGTCAGCTTATATGAATAGGGATCTGGCTGATAGTCTTCTTCAATTTTTTCCGAACAGATAAACTCTAATGGAAGGAAACCATCAGGTCGCAGGAGAATATGCTCAAGAATATGAAAGTTATCCTGTTCGTTTTTATCAGCGGAATTTTTTATATAGACATCAAGTCCTAATTTTGAGGAGAGTATGTCCTTAAGACCATTGATATTATACCCTCCTACATCTTCTGCAAAATAATTATATGCTCTATTTCTATTTCTGCTCAGCCTGGGATAATTTTCCAAAAAATCTGCTTTAGCTTTCAAAAAATATGGTTTTTTCTCTTCCGGATCAAGGTCTATGAGCATATTATATTTATAGCCAAACAATGCATAATCAGCAAATTTCTCATTAAATTGAGCTAAAAGATGGTTTAAAATTCTATTTTTCCGTATAAAGGCATTTTCATTAGCATGTATACCTTCATTTTGATCATCTTCTATAAATTCGTAACCTTCTTCTATCTCAGGGAAATCTTCTTTCCATATGGATTCAGGAGGCAGTTGTGAGAAATACGTTTTAAGGATATCTTCCTTGTTTTGTCGAAAGGAAAAAATATCCTTAAAGCTATCAAGCTGTTTAAGATAATTAATGAGTATTTGTTCAAAAAATAATAAATACGCTCTTAACTGTTTTGCCTGTGCTCTCCTTCTATCATTAGCTGCAGAAGGAAGTCCGGTTTCGCTGATCCCGAAATTGGCCGGCAGCTTATATGCGAGTGGGTCATACGCGGTTAAATTTGAATATTCACCCAAAGATTCTTCTATATCCATTGCCGGATCATCAAATATCTCTGTTCTGCTTTGCTCTTTTAATTTTTCAACTTTGTCTGTTACCTGATTTGCGCTCACGGGACACATGGTTTCATCTTTGAACACACGTATTCTTGTGCTATTAAAATCCTCTAATAACAAAGCCTTTGTATCATCCAGCACGAGCGCCCATTCTTTTTTCTCTGTAAGCTCAGGGTGTGGTTTGTTTGAAATAAACAAATTTTTCACATCCTTCACCTCTTCATGAGCCATTATGATACGAAGCAGGTCAGAAGTATGCAGCTCTCTTCTTTTTTCTCCACTGCCAAGCTCATCATCATCAATAAATCCGTTCTCAAGCTGGGGACCGTTGAATATTTCTTCTATTGATTTGCCCTTTTGGAACATCTTTTTTAGGCTATATTGTTTAATACGGGGCGAGATAAAACTCTCAAGATCAAAATATATTTTAGCCATCACTTCATCGGCATCGGCATCCTCATCGATCCTAATATCAGAAAACAGGGAAATAGTCTCCTGCTCCATAATATTAATCTTTACAAATTCTTCGCATATATTTCTATGATTATGAAGTATTTCTTTTACCTTACGCGTAAATGCCTCATTATCTTGTAGATAAACTATATTTTCATCTTTTATATCTTCATCTCTCTCAATATATACTCTATATAATCCGTTTAATGTAACTTTTTGAGAACCTGTCGCATAATCATATACTAGGGCATTGTTATCTTTATCGTAATAGAGAGTTGGCTTGGTATCTATAGCAGGAGTGAGCCAGGCGTTTTTCACACCGGGAATATCAATTAAGAGCTTTCTATAATCATTGATAGTGACGGGATTAACGGTTAATATTTCTCTCGGGGAGAAAAATTGTTGTCGTGTTCCCTCTTGTGAATTATCGGTAAGGATATTGTCTATGGGGAGGGATAACCGTGTTTCTAAATCTGTGATTGCAAAACAAAGCGTTTCAAAGATTGTAACACCCGGATCATGAACATTATAATCTGTCCATATATGACCGGTCATTGTCTGCAGGTATTTTAATCCCTCTTCTCGAAGTATTTCCCAATTGATTGTATTGTCCATTGTGATTTCCCAAATTTAATATATTTTTTATGCTCCGAAATAAGAAACTTTTACTGTAATCTCTTCTGCGGATGTATTTTGAATTGTTAAATCAGCAGTATCATAATAAATATTAAAGGTTCCCCCATCTTGTTGGTCTGCCATTTCATCCCCCGATATCTTCGTAATCATATCTGTCCCATGGATTGCAAAAATCCCGGCTAGTGCGCTGCTCTCCGTGGTAATATGCACCATCAACATCCCCCTGGAATCGGCAGTCAATGTAATATCCCTCACAACACTGGTATCAACTGCTTCAACTGAAATGTCTGTAAGTGCTTGTAAGTTTGCTTTGGCGGCTAAGGCAGTATCCATGGCTGCTTGATCTGCCTTGGTAGCTAAGGCCGTTTCCATTGCTGTTTGATCCGCCTTTTCAGCTAATGCTGCATCCATTGTTGTTGTATCTGCCTTTGTCGCTAAAGCACTATCCATTGCTGACTGATCCGCCTTGGCAGCTAATGCGGTTTCCATGGCCGCTTGATCCGCCTTAGCAGCTAATGCGGTTTCCATTACTGTTATATCTGCTTTGGTAGCCAATGCAGTATCCATCGCTGTTTGGTCTACTTTGGTAGCCAATGCTGATTCCATCGCCGCTTGATCCGCCTTTTCAGCTAATGCTGTTTCCATTACTGTTATATCTGCTTTGGTAGCCAATGCAGTATCCATCGCTGTTTGGTCTACTTTGGTAGCCAATGCTGATTCCATCGCTGCTTGATCCGCCTTTTCAGCTAATGCTGTATCCATTACTGTTATATCTGCCTTAGTGGCTAAGGCGCTGTCCATTGCCGTTTGATCTGCTTTAGCGGCTAAAGCCGTCTCCATTGCTGTTTCATCTGCCTTGGTAGCTAAGGCCGCCTCCATTGTCGCTTGATCTGCCTTGGCAGCCAAAGCCGTTTCCATTGCCGTTTGATCCGCCTTTTCAGCTAGTGCTGCATCCATCGTTGCTTGATCTGCTTTAACAGCAAGTCCGTTATCAACATAAGTCTTTACTGCCTTTTGTGTTGGCAGTAGTGCATTACTGTTTTCATCTAAGGTTTCATTGTTGGAAATATTATTTATTTCTATATCAGAACCACCAAAACGTAAATTCCCATCTATAGTAATTGTATTGGTCCTTATTATGCCTTTGCTAAATACGTTATTTTCTTCATTGATTACTAAATCATTATGTGCATCTGATACGGTTATCTGCGTGATATCCTGTTTTGTAATACTAAAGTTATCTTTATACTCAGCAGCAAGTTCTTCCCAGAAAGCAAGAAGCTCATCGACTGTCCCTGATTTATTCGCCGGGTATTTGATAGTCATTATTTTGAGATCATCAATTGAAATATCAAAAGTATTATTTCCCGCATCTTGAGATTGAATAACAACTCTTGGTGTATCATTTTGAGAGTCAAAATATCGAACGCAAATTCCATCAACACCCTGTGTTGTCGTATTGTATTCCTTAATGACTGCCACTAGAGTTTCTAGAGTTTCTTCCTGTTCTACTGCTATTTCACCAGCGGTCCCACGATCAGGGATATCAAAACCATGCGTGTCTGTATCCGCCTCCATAACATCCTGCCATGCCGCAAGAAGATTGGATACAGTTCGATTATCCGGATTTATTGGGTAGTTGATGGTTAATAATGTAGTATCAAAAATGAACGTAAAATTGTCACCACTCTCCTGCAATCTCACTGTCGCTTCTACCATGGGATCACTTGTAAATGTTACAGAAAAACCCGCAATATCTGTTTGGCTATGGCTTCCATCTGTGGGAGTTAAGGATTTCTCCTGGACTACATTGATAGCTGTAGTATCCTGTGTCTCTTTAATATCCCATCCATAGGTATCATTACCGAATGCCTTCCATTTTTTCCACGCATTATAAACATCTTGAGGTGTCTTCTCTATTTTACCAAGAGTAATCTCAATAGTATAAAGAGAAACAGAGAATTGAATTTTTTCATCTGAACTTGGAGCTGCTGCTTTTATGGTTACTTCAGGCAGTTGATACATCTCTGAAGGACCTATATTAATTATTCTCAGCTCCCCTGTTTCATATTCTCTGACCACTTCATTTGTAAGAGTAAGGGATTCAGACGCATCATCAATCAGCCATTCTTTATCTCCTGTCTGTTGGATCTCAAAATATTGAGCCTCAATTTCATTATCCTGTTTCCATTTATCCCAATCCCTAAGGAGATTCTCAACAGTGCGAAATGTACTATCATCAGGGTACATAATTGTTAATGTAATGCCGCTGATTATAAAATTAAACTTACTATTCGTTATATCATCATTTGCGCTGATAATTATTTGAGGTGTTTCAGACCCAAATCCCGTATATACTATTCGAATTCCATTATCGGGAATTCTGAATTCTTTGAATACTACCCCCGAGGAATATAATCCTATTTCTGTATCCCTTATCTTCCATGAACCCACTCCTACTTTTCTGAATGAAAAACCCTCGGCGATTTCAGGATTATTTTTTTGAAAGACATTCCAGTCACTTATTAAATAGGCTATATCCGAAGTATCATCATAAGTAACTGTTACTTCTTTATCATCACTGATGGTTATATCAAAATGGCCCTCTCCTGCGTTTACGGTTCCTTTGAATATGGTAATTTTTGGCGAGATGTCCGCGGCTCCCTCAAATGATGCATATATCTTCGTACTTCCCAGAACTGCATTATTAAGGGCATTAAATAAACCATTAATACTAAACGTCCCTTCACTTTCAAAATTTTTGACAGTTGCATTATTAGCAGTGAGAGAATCAAGCTCAATTGACTGTATATTGAGACTATTGACTGTAAGATTATCAATGATCGTTAGATTTTCAATAGTTGTATTTCCTAGTTGAGCAGTATCCAATGCAGTAAAGGTGCCGCTCACACGTGCGCCGTTCTCAGCTTCTAACTCTTCCCCACTCACTATAGCGCCTGCTTGAGCGTGCAGGGCTTCGTCGGTAACAACAATTCCTTTATTCGCATACACTACACCATGCGCTGTGATACTTCCATCACTGTCATTCCCAAGAATAACCTGACCATTAGCATTTAAGGGTGAATCAATAACGGATAATCCTTCCTGTGCCGTTAACAGACCTGTTTCTATGCTTCCTCCATTTCTTACCGTTAATCCATCCTCCGCTTTTAACTCTGCTCCGTTTACCAAAGCTCCTTTAATAGCCTTTAACACACCATTAATAGTGACATCACCATCTGTATCATTCCCAAGAACAACTTGCCCATTAGCATTCAGAGATGAATCAATAACAGAGACTCCTTCCTCTGCGGTTAATTCTGCTCCCTTCACTACAATTCCTTGTTTTGCTTCCAGGATTCCTGTTTCAATCACGATCCCATCATTTACTATTACCCCATTCTTAGCATCGAGCGCTAATCCGCTGACTTCGGCTCCGGCTTGAGCTTTTAAAGTCCCACTTTGTATTGTAGCTCCATTATTTACTGTTAATCCATTCTCTGCTTTTAGCTCTGCTCCATTAACTGTCGCTCCCATCGTGGCTTCTAACTTTGCACCATTGACTGTCGCACCTGTTGTTACTTCTAATTTGCCACCAATAGATACATCACTTTTCAAGTTCACAGTACCATCTACCGCAAGTTTATATGAATCAGGATCATCAGTGCCAATACCCATATTTCCATTTGATTCTATAACCAACGAAGCATTTCCTGATGTATCATCTACTCTTAAGGCATTGTCAGCATCCGGAATTATATGAAGCGTGGCCTGGGGATCATCATTATTTATGCCAATGGCTCTATCTTCCCGTTTCATGAATAGTCTACTTGAGTTATTTGATGAAAAATTAAGGCCGTTTCGTTCCCCGTCTTCTGATTGGGCATTGATTCTCCAGGTAGGGGTATCTTTGCTGCTGCTAAAATCAAGAAATCTTCTGTTTAGACCTTGTTCGATGATTTCCATTGGTTTGCCTTTTTCCGAGGCACCAATACCATCTTCCGCAATATTTATCATAGAATCAATGAGATCTGCAAAATCATCCTGGGTAGGTTTATTTCCAGTAGCAAACAGATCATATAATTCCTCTCTTTTTTTACTCGGCATAGTTATTCTCCATTTGTCTGATTTGTTAATCAGCCATTCTAATTTTGACAGTTATTTCAACATGTGATTCGTCTAAAAGTAGAATCGCAGTTTGTTACTCCTATTTTTTTTCATAATCAATATCAACAACTTCCGATCTTGCTTTCTGGCGCTCTGTAAGCAGGGCTTGATATTCCTCGTCTGTCAGCGAAGTTGCTATTTCCATTTCCAGTTGTTCTCTGTGCCTGGTAATTTTCCAATCAGTCCCTCTTAGAATACTCCTGTTCTTTCTATTTTTTTCTTCCTGAATTTCTTCAGGACTCAATTCCGCTTCGATGAACGTGCCATCAACATAAGCTTTTCCAAGTATTGTGAAGTCATCCTCAACACCCTCCACTTTCACCTGCGCCTCATTTTTATCGAAATAGTCTTCATTTACACGGACATCACTTACTCCAACACATATATTATCCTTTAACTGTGCATACATTTTATCTCTTCCTTATTTGATCCATAATCCATAAAAAGCGACAATTCCATATGCCCGTTGTTCACTATTACCCACCCAGCAACGGACACGATCATGATATTTAATTCCATAACAGGCGAGAGTATCATTTCCGTCAACACCTCCGGCAAAATATATCCTACACGGTGATACTGAAAAACAACGTAAATGAGCCATAGTATAACCAGCAGGTGGATAGACATCCACATAGGAATCATACCCATTCCAAATACGCCCCCCTGACCACCCTTGGTTAGCGTAGTAAAGTCTATTATCACAATAATAAGAGGGATGTGGTATTTTGGCATCTAGATTTGCAATTTGAGAATCAACATATTGCTTTATCGCCCCTTCTGTCGGAATAGAGCTATTATCGTTATCATTAACTGTCGTGACAATATGAGAAACAGGTTGCCCCCCATCGTCCAATCTTAAATTTCCTTTAACAGTTAAGTCACTGCTTATGCTCACAGAATCCGATATATTGACCGAACCAATAGTTGATCTTACCGTGCCATTGAGATTGACATAATCAGAGGTTGAATTTCCTAATGTAGCTGTTCCATATACATTTAAATCACGATTTTGATTGGGATCCCCTATTACCACATTATCATCTATGGTTACATCTGCACTGCCCGCTCTTTGCACTGTCCCGTTAAGATATATATGGTCATTGCCCTCATTATTCCCTAACGTATTTGTTCCAAGTACGGTTAAATCACCCTTCACATCCACTCGTGGTGAATTTGGGTCCCTGTTTACCGTCAAGATTTCATTTATTTCAAGCTCATGCTGCTCTTCACCAAGATCGGGATTACCCCCAGAGCGGACCCTGCCATTTATGCTTACCACGTTATAGTGCTCAGGGGAAGGATTATATGTACCTAAGGTGGTGTCACCTTGGACCTGTAAATTACCGTCCGAGCCCTCTTGATTAGGATCGGCAATAACGTTGAGGTTATCCTTTATGGTTAAATCCTCTGTTTTTGATGTAAGAGGTGCATTTATTTCTATCCCCCCCACACCTTCGCCGTTGGAGAATACCACACTCCCTCCAACCTCCAGATCACCTTCAACATAAAGATTATTGCTGCCCGGATTCCTGTTATCCCCTATTGCTACGCCACCCTGCACCGTTAATTCTGCCTTCGGTTCATCATATCCTATTCCCACATTTCCTTTATCATCGATAATAAAAGGTGTTGTGTCCTCGCTGACATCATCTACCCTCAGAGCATCTCCTCCTCCTGAACTATTAATGTGAAGCTTTGCGGCAGGTCGCTCATCTCCGTGCCCTATGCCAATCCCCACTTTGCCGTCAGAGGTGATAATGAAGGGTGTCTCATCATTTCCCTCATCATCCACCCTTAACGCATCTGTGGCGCTGGTCTGTTTAATATGTATTTTTGCTTCAGGCTCATCAGTATTTATTCCCACATTTCCTGTTTCCCGTTCTACATACAGCTTGCTCTTATTATCCGCTTTTATATTAAGCCCTTCTTTTGTTCCCTCTTCAGAACGTCCTGTGATTCTCCATCGTTTTCTCCCATCCTTATCCGAAAAATCAAGTATATTCTCCTCTTCTCCATGGGCTCTGAAACATACCGGATCATCTTCATCTTCAGATATATCGATACCATCATCCAAAAGATTCAACTGGGATCTGATAAAATCCGCAAAATCCGCGCCTGTCGGGATCGCACCCTGTCTGAATTTATCATACAATTCTTTTCTCTTTCTTTTTTGTATCATACTTACTCTCTCCTATTATGCTCTAATAAACCATAAAGGGGTATTGACTTCTCCCATCAAATCCCACACCTGTTTTTAATATGGTAATAATACTTCCTTCAACTTCATTTATATTCGTTATTTCTTCCACACTGTAACTAAAATCGTCTGTCTCTTGCGCAAAGGAATCAAAATCTGCAGCAGAAAATTCTCTATTAAAACTAAATTGAGACAGATTACTCTGTAAATAGTCTTTAAAACTTTCTCCCTCTGAAACCATGAAATCAAAATCCTCCGCAAAAAGGTCAATGGTCGACAGTACGTTTCCTTTAGTATCAATATATCCTGCCTCTTTTAATGTATCCCAGATCTTCTGGGAGTCACCACGGGAAAATCCTGTTTCAATTTCTGTATCATACTCTGTGCCTTCTACTATCCATTTTACCTTTATTGTCACAGCTACATTGGTAAAAATATACCGCAGGATGGGCCAGGCTTCTAATTCCATTGCCCCAATACCGGCAGCGAATACAGGGCCAGGCCTTGATATCCAAAAATCCGTTCCTATTGTCATATAACCGATTCCTCTAAAAGAGGCGGCATCATACAGATCAGTCGTAATGACGTCTATAATATGACTTTCTGCGGACACTAAAAGTGAATCAGGATACTTTACTGTGGCGGCATTATCTTCTGTTAAAAAGAGAGGAATAACCTCTGTGTAATTTTCATGGACTATTATCTGATAAAGAAGTGAAAAATTAGCAACATAATCTACATATTCTATGTTTTCTATATAGTTAATTACTGAGGAACTATACACAGAACTGCCGAAAGAAATTTCTGCTTCTTTCTCATATGCCCAGGGGGAGAGAAAACGTTTTATATCTTCATTGAGTTTGTTGATATAAAATCCCTGATCATATCCTTCTTTAAATTTCACTGCCAGTCTATATTTAATTTCTTCAAACCGTGGATTTCTCACTTTCACACTGACCATGGGCGGCATATACGATTGTATATACCTTTCAATGGCGCTCAGGATAGTGGCTGGAGTCTTGGGTTTCAAAGGGAAAAATGGTGCTGTATTCACATTCTTAAGAATGACGACTATTATAATTTCACCTTTGTTCGAAGAATCTAGTATCTCAAGCTCGGTTTGAGATATACATTTTACTTTATATATCTGTGGGAATTGTGAGAGTATCATTTTTTCATAGTCATCTAATGTGAGCGCTCTATTTTTATGTTTTAACCTTTCACTCACCCGCACATAGAAATTCTCACTTTTTTCCTCTCTCTTGCCGTTAAATGAGCTGTAGGGTTGCTCTACTTCTTTTATTGAATAATCCCTTTCAAGCATCTCTTTTATTGTACCGGCCCCGAGGGGTGTTTCTAAATGACTGGGATCATTATCTTTATTGATATATTGTACACAAATTGACTGAGCACGGATGTCCAGGATATCAGGAACAGCGGTAATATTATTCAGGGCTTCCGCACGTATCCAGAGTCTTCCCGCGGGTAAAATTGTGTTTGTGGAAGTTGCCCCTTCCGGAATCATGAACCTGATAATACCTGTATCCTGCAATCCGAATGTTGTATCCTTCAATATTTCCAATTGCTTAAATTGTATCCATTCATTAGAGGCCAGATAGCTCCATTGAATCTCCGGAATTGAATAGTTTACATCTCCACTGCCGGACATCATTTGAACGAGTATGGAAATAGTTTGAAGAGGCTTCAAATTTTTTATTCCAATCAAAAGATACCCCTGCTTATCATACTGAGTCAGGAAATAATCATCCTCATCAAGTGGCCTTCCCATTTCCTTAAATCCGAAGGGATGGAATCGAAAAAGTTGAACAGGAACATCTGTAGTAGTATTGTTATCAGATACATTATCAAGGAGCATATTTGATGAAGCAGTATAATCAATGCTCATTGATTGGATTATGGGAGTATAGGGGGCAGGCAGAGTAAGCTGACTAATATCTATTTCATTCTCAGGCATGGAAGGCAGCTTTCTTGCCTCGGGTATAACCGGTGGGTAATAGGGATCATTCTTTACTCGTGCTTCTGCTTCCGCAATCTTTGCTGCTTTTATTGAAGCTTCTCGCGCCTTTATTTCCTGCGCTACCGCCTTATAATTATTTTCAGCCAGAACACTCTCCTGTGATGCACGGGTAACCTCATTTCTTAAGTCTGCATAAAGATCTTTCATAAATCCCTGATTGCAGAGCTCCATCTTATAGTAGCGCGGCCAATGAAGAGGATCTTTTGGAAAATCTTCATTTTCTGAAAATAACTCACCCTGGTATGTCTGATTATCAAAATCATTATAGGACAATGTCTTCTTAAACAGCATTTGAGGCTCTTCCGAGATGTTTAGCCAGGTGCGTTGATCGAGAAATTTGAGCGCTACTTCAAAATCATTATTTTTAATGGTCCCTGCTTTCTCTAATCCGCAATGGGAATAAGCATAATAGTAGGTCTCCATATCCGGAAGTTCTGCTTCTGGAGTGAGTTCTCCTCCTGCCCATGTGAAATGAATATGCATTGAATCCAGTTTCTTCTCGCATATATCCCTGTGGGCAAAATAAAATCTGGCCGATACGTCAGGGGTAAGACCAAAGGGATGAAAAGGATTTTGAGGATTAATCATTGCCACATCACCACGCATCTTAATATCCATGAGCCCTTTTACCGACACACTAAGATCGATTCGTTCCATACAAATAGATTTGAAATATTTATAAAAAAAAGCTTCACTTACGTTTAAAATTTTTATTACCGGATAAGGTGAAAACCTATCTATTTGTAATGGCACGACCGAAGGAAATTCCCCATCAAGAGCTATGGCGAATTTAAGAGCATTTAAACAGATCGCATCCTTTTCATAAAGGGCAATTGTATCATAGGATTCAATAGCTCCTGCATATTCAATAGTCACATTGTTTTTATCCATTCTCTCAGTAATTGAAAATATTTCACCATTCTCCCATACTATCTTTTTTTCTCTATCATCATCAGTAAAATCAACTATTTGTTCAATCTCTAGAGTAACATTATTTCTATATCCCCTATAGGTGACACAAATACCATTCCCCGCTCCTGCATTATATTCTCTTACTATGTCCCCTGTGTTAAGCAATTTGGATTTCGACCGTTTCTCAAGTATGAGTGACGTATCTATAATTTCAAAACCCAAAAGATGATTTTCTGCACTTTGCTTCCATTTATTCCATTCTTTTAAAAGAGCAATGATAGTTCGTTTATCTCTTCTCTTTGGATATTTGATTGTCAGGGATTCTTCGATATAAAAATCATTAAACTGATCATAACTGGAGAGAACTGATATCTCGAAGGTATCATTTTCATTCTCTTCCATGGTCACCTCAGGTTCTGTTCCCTCAGGACCGGTATAATCAACGGTAAATCCGTTCACGTCGCTTGTTTTATATTCAAAAAACCTCTGATTTATCGGATCCGTAATCTCTGTCACATCTCTTACCTCTGATGTGAGATCTTGCTGCGTTATTCCTGTTATTTCCCATTTCCCTGTGCCTGATTGTTCAATTGAGAATTCCACAAATGAATCTGCCTCATTTTCCCATGCATTAATGAGGTTTTCTACTGTACGATTTTCTCGGATGGTTGGATATTTAATAAATAATATCTTGAGATTGTTCGGATAATCGTTTGAAAGATGAAACGCAAAGGTTTCCGTATCGTTTTCTTGGATAACAACCTTTGCCTTTGGTACTTCGGAAAAAGGTGGAATTGGATCTGGACCGGAAGGTTTATATTTCACACGGAATCCATCAGGATCTATGGTACAGACATAATTTAGCTCATCAAGGAAATTAACTATTAAGGGTTCAGCACCCCATCCCTTTCCCCATTGTGCATTTTCTTCTTTTCTTATAAGAAAGAACCCATGCTTTTTGTATTCCTTGTTCCATGTGCTTAATAGCTCCTGTACATGACGTACCTGGTATTCCTTCTGAATTGCATCATCATCCTCGGTTAGCAGGGGTGGATAGGTGATTGTTAATTGTTTTGTCATTTTATTATTATGGGTGGCATCTATCACATCACTAAAATTAAACTTAAATTCAGTTGTAGTCTTGTCTTTTACAAATTCAATAATCGCATTTTCAAACTCCTCTGAGAGTTTATACATGGCAATAATACCAGCCTCATCAATAGTACATTCCACTATTCGGTTCTCTGAAGGCTGTAATTCCTTTTCAGTTCTGGCTATTATTTTCCATAAGCCATCTCCCATTTGTTCAATATCAAAATTACCAGGGTCATTTAATTCTGAAGTTTTCCACTCAATCCATGATTCCACAAGATCATGCGCTGATACTACACTTATTGAGGGATATTTGATGGTGAGTATCTGTTCATTATTTATCTCAAACTCAAATAGATCAATACTATTCTCTTTAAGAATAAGTGTGGGTTGGTCTGCTTCCGGCCCTTTATACCATACCCGGATTCCGTTCCCATACAGATTAGTGAGTTCACATTTCTTAATCTGTATATCTACCTGAGTTAACCTCATCTGATTAACAGGAGCTGCTTCCCATATATGGCTATCTTTACTTTCAATATGAAAGCCTTTTGGATTATTTTCTTCCTTTTCTATCCATGCCTGCCACTCTGCAGTAATCTGGTTTACTGTTTTTGAAACCCTGCCCGGAGTAATTGTTAACGTATCGCCTGATACCAAAAACCGAGCATTTTCATCTTCTATCGAGGCATCCTCAATAATAAGATCTGCCTGATCTTGCAGGCGGCCTCTGTAGGTAATACGTATACCTTTATCTTCAAGTGATTCATATCTCTTTATTATCTCACCTGTCTTCTCTATTTCCTTTGATAAAGGTGATACATCCCACTCAGCTGTACCTGTTTTGTTAATCTCAAATCTTCCCTGATCATTAAGGGGATTGTCTTTCCAGGCTTCCCATGCTGCATGAAGATCATGAGCTGTAGATCCTTCCGGATATCGAATGCGTATATCTCGATCTGTTACCTCAAATTCAAACTCATCCTTCGCAGAATACATTTCGGAAATATAAAGATCGTGTATATCCTGATTATCTTCAAATTCTACATATTCCGGTTCAATACTCTCCCATACTTTGTTGATCAATAACAGCTCTTTTTCATCGATTACACCAAAGCCTCCTCGCGCAATACTACCGCAGTAACTTACATCAACCTCGCTTGCATTGATATATTTCTTTATAAGAAATATTTTACCTGTCATATCGACAAAATAGTTACCCTCATAATGCTCATCAAATGTTTCTACTAAACTTTTCACATTAAGCGCATATTCGTTAATATCCAATTCTTCTTTTAACTCTGCTACAAACCTTTTGGGAACTAATTTTGATATCAACTTAGTTGTATCCGTGGGATAGCTTAAATTCATCGATTGTAGATAAATCTTATTTTTTTTCTCATCAAACCTTGCTATCTTATAGACCTTGCTATTTGTAAATACGATGTATTTATCAATACTGCTCGCATCAAAAACATCATACTTTTCAATATCACATACAAGATTACTCCTTTCCCGGTCGTATGTTTTAACCTCTGGTTTTATGATGAATTTTCCTATTTTGAAATCGACATGATCCGCTTTTTTAAAGCCGCCGGCTATACTAAGATAAGCATTAAATATATCGCTCTTTTGCGCTAAAAGCGCTGAAAGGTTTTCGTAATCTATGGTGCCCTGTTTACAGGAGATTACCATTTCGATGTTTCTTGTGCCCTCATGTAATTGCAGCAATGGGGAGCTTACAGCAAATCCCATTGTAATATTTTCTGACGATTCTGCTTTTGCGGATTTTCCAAAGGTGTGAAACTGCTCGATCCTCTCATCTTCATCCAGAGAAAAAATAGTATCAGTATAAAGCCCTTCTATTGTCTCAGCGCCAATCGCCGGATAGTGATACTCCCTCTTTTTAGCCCATGCTGTTTCAAGTAGTGCATATACCTCATCCCCGGCAATCCTGCTTAAGCTGAGATCCTTTTTCTCCATAATGACTCTAAAATCATCAACAGTCATACATAATTTTTTTTCTATATATTTTCTCGCTGCCTCATTATTTGCTGTATATAAATGTTCTAACCTACTGATATCGTCAGGCATCTTGTAGAGCATATTCCCTGGATAGGGTTCTCCAAAGGCAAACTCCATCATGGCTTCAAATCCCTGGTTTTTATGAATCTCCTTAAGTTGAGCCCTTCGAGTGCGTGCTATTCTCTCTTTATGAACATCTTCAAGTATTCTGTAAGCTTTCTCCCACTCAGAATCCTCAGGATATGTGATACCAACATAGCCTCTATTCATTTCTCTATAATAAACATCCAGGCAATAGAGGAAATCTTTTAAATATCTAAAACAGAGAGATTCAAAAATATAGCGTGCATCACTTTTATCTAACTCATCTTTTTCTTTCCCCTTAATTCTTTCATAGAGTTCGGTTCTTAAATAGGGAGCATCAACCTCGATCATAGTGCCATAGGCAGTATAATAGTCTGGCAAAGATTCCACACTACCCAATGCAAGACATAGTATTTTCTCAAATCCACGATCACCCATATTATTGTTTATATGAACAGATTTTATATCGCTTGTGGTTTTATGGAAATGCATTGTTTTTATATCTGAAATCTCTGCATTATTCAGGACAATATCTTCTTGTATCTCATAATGCAGATCAGCGCCTCTGCCATCTTTACCCGCATACAAAAGTGTGCCTTTTTTTACCAAGTGTTCTTTCACGTTCTGGGCGAGTTTGAATATGACATGCACCTGGTCAGGAACTTCTTCTTTTTCTTCGAGTTTTAACACATTTTTGTAAAAAAACTCCACATTCTTTTCAGTTAACTCTGCAAACTTACCTTTAGGATAGGTGAGTAATTTTAGGAAAGCTAAAAATAATCCCCTGTGCGGCTTAGAATATTTTAAGAATTCTTCATTACTATCTCTGAAAATATCAGGGTCTTTGGCAAATTCAGCGAACTTTGCAATCTCTTCCTCATCATCTAGAAAATCTAAAAATGATGACCAAGAACCTTCCACTTTATTTTCTTCATTATAAAAAGAAAGCTTTTTCGCGTATTCTCTTGCATACCTTAACAGATCCACAATGGAGCGTTCTTCAACAGAGACATACTCTGGCTGTAAGGCTGGTATTAATTTATCATGCTGGCTTGTTCCTGATCTATTTTTTCTTTCAGTCATTACACTACCCTTTTGCTTTATGCTCCTTCACACTCCGTCTCACCCTTTAAGCTTTTTTCTAACTTTTTTTATACGGCAAAAACTTAACAAATATGTCAAGTTTTTCCATGAAAAACTTGCCTTTAGCCCTGTCAGCTTAAAGCAGATCTTCGCTAGTATAAATAAAGAGGATACACAATATTTTGTGCGCTATTTATAGTTTTAACTGTATAATCTATATTTATTAACAATAAATGTGCTTCTTCTTCCGATTCCGTAATCTCAATTTTTTGTACATCTATTCTCGGTTCATACAAATAAATTGCATCTAAAATCATTTGCTGTATCTCTATAACCAGTGCATTATTGATTTCTTCAAACATAAATTTTTTTAGGTCGCAGCCAAAATCAGGATAATATAACCGTTCCTGTATTGCTGTTGAAAAAATTATTTCTAATGATTCTTTTATATCATCCGCATCTGAAACAAGTTGTATATCCTTTCCATTATTGTAAAATTGCGGTGGAAATCCCCAACCAGTGCCTAAAAATTCACTGTTTCCCAATTCACCTCTCCTTTAATTTAAATTAATCATAGAACCATTCACATTGACCATAGCAGCGCTTTTAATAGTAATCCCACTCGCTTCAAGGGTAACTTTATGACCATTCATATCTTTAATCTCGATGCCGGCAGGACTGAGCATAATGGTATTACCATTCAAATCATTAATCTCGATGCCCTCATTATTAAAAGCAAGTGAGTTTTTATTTGTATCTTCCACTATTGTGCCTTTATCATCAGTTGTAATCTTATTTTTGTTTTTATCTTCCAGGGATATTCCCTTGTCATGCAATATAACTTTATTTTTATTTTTATCTTCAACTGTTATTCCGTTTTCATCTTCAAGCAGGGCCTTGTTGCCTCCGGGAGTGGTTATTTCTATCTTTTCCTTATCTTTTTCATCAGTAAAAATTATTTTTATGTCATTGCGTGTAATAAGCCCTTTTTCATTATTTTTGTCAGTAAACTCTAAGGGAGTTTCTGTTTTCCCGTTATATAATGATCCGAGAACAACAGCATGTCGTGGATCATCATTAAAGAATCCCACAACAACTTCATCACCTTCTTCAGGAATAAAAAACATGCCCCTTTTATCACCAGCGTAAGGGAAAATAAGACGTGCCCATAAAACACTTTCTTTTTCATCAACAGCGGGAATCCTCACCTTTATCCTATGAAAATTATCCGGATCACCATCTGAAGGATATGCTTCAACAATACCTATATGGAGTCCATTAATTCCCGGTAGTAATCCCGCGGCAGGCCTCTCAATGATATCATCGGTTTTATAAAACCATTCACGAGACAATCCGCATTGAATATCAGTGATCCACCCATCATTATTAATCCTGTGACGAATACCCGATACGAAGGCCTTACCCTCCAAAACATCTCCTGCTTGGGAAATCTTAATCGTATCCCCTACTTTAAGCTTTGGATTACCTTTGATGGATATTCTGCCCCTTACCATTGAATGACGGTTTTTTATCATACTGGCATTTGCCCAGGCTTCCATTTCTTCTTTTTCACTATAAATATCATTTACAAGCTCATATTTTTCTGTTCCCAGTAATGCTGAAAGTTCATTAAAATTCTGCTTGCTTTGAATGGCACTTTCTAGTGAACTACTATTTGTATTTTTAAACTTAGCGGGTTCTGCATTTTTTATATCCCAACAGATGCTTTCTATTTCTTTATACTGAGTGCTCAGATCTGCTTCTAGCTCATACTCATATATTTCAGACAGGTCAGATAGGTCAGTTGATGCATTACCTAAATCTGGTTTTTTAAGCAATAGCTTTCCATTTTCAGCACACACTAAAAGTCCATTTGCTTCTGCACGTGATACGATAAAATCCCAATCCGTACAATAATATTGAACTATCTGTTTATGTTTACAGGTTGTTGCATCACACTCAACATCAATTTTCTTTTTTCCTGCAATGTCACTAATAATCTGCTTATCTTCTTTATCATTAAACACAGTGTTTTGCTTCAGTAACGTCAGTTTATGAGAGCTGTCTTTGATATCTATTATAAGAAAGGTATTATAAAGAGTTTTCTTTATACTATGTTTTACCACAATCCCCTTAAATACACCTTCCTCTTTCTCATGCGTAAGTGAAATCTCAATCTCTTTGCCAGGCTTGAAATAATCATCGCTGCTCATTTGGGCAGCGGATATATCATTTTCTCCACCCTCACATAGCACAACCTGAGCATAGGGAACCTTATTGATGCACTTCATGATATCAATGCTTACAATATTCGAAGTTACCCGTTGTCCCTTGCTATAAATTTCCGATTTTAGACTATTCATTCTATAATGCCCTTAAGAAACCGTTATCTTTATTCCATTTGTTCCCTGCTTGGAATTATTACTTGCAGTCCTATTACTCCCTGATCCACTGGTTGTAGGGCTACTTACTAACACAGATTGAAATCTCTTTTTATAATAATCTTTATTTTTTTCACTACACCCTATAAAGGTAGCATCCATTTCCGCCCTTAAAGGGAGCCCTTCTCTATTAAAGAGCGTATACTTTATATTCACATCCTTGAGCCTGCAGTGAAATGAAAACTCACCCCATTTAATTTCCAAAGCATTAGGTTTCCCATCGTGAGGGAGCCATGTTAATTGAAGGAATTTATTCACTTTCTTATACACCGATTCATCGAGCTTTTTAAAAGCAGGTAAGAAGGGAGTATGATAATCCGATACCCCTGTCCCATCGATTATAATTTTAAGCTTAAAATCCTGAGGTATGGATTTTATATAATCAAATTCTTCAATAGCCGAGTTTGCCGTTTCTCTTTTTCTGTAGAGTGTTGAAAATTTTTCTGAGTATGACTCAGGATTAAACATTACCTCAAATTCGTCTCCATTTGCTATTATTTTAAGCTTCGCGAGTTTTCCTAAATCTTTTAGACCCATTTTAATTCACTCTTTATCTTTCTTTTTCTCTTTTTAAGATTTTAAGAACCTGCTCAACACATGCTCTAATGATTTTTTGGGTATCATAGACATTATCTCTTACGTTATCTCCTGTGTGTGCTTCGTTGTGTGATCCACTATTCACCGTAGCTCGTATAATCAATTCCTTAATTTCCACTGCCATTTTTATACCCTTGATAAACTGTCTTGTGTATCCTTAATCAATTGTTTTTTTTATATCCTGAATGATTGAAAACGTGTATAGGCTAATTCCATGGTTTCAATAACTACTGAATTCTGAGTGGCATCCAAATTAGAAACCATCCATTTGACTGGATATGTCTTCAGAAAAAGCCATGCGGATATAGGGATACTATCATCATTTAAAAGCGCTACTAGAACATTTCCTGGATTAAGCCTTAAACTCGACATAGCAACATTAAATTCAATATTAAGCGGCGATCCTATCACCATCCCTCGTTCAAGTGTAAGATTATTATATGAAACCCTATTGGGAAGGCGGTGAACATATAAATTTTCACCGCCTTCCTTCTGCGATATAATCTCAATTTCCGATGATATACCAGATACCTTCTTAAACCTCAAATCTAATGGATTAGGCACAATTCCGCCAATAAAAAAGGTCACTAGAAAATGAAATCCTACGGGAGGATTTTCAGTCATAGAGAGCTCTGGTATTGTAAATTCAGCCATTCTAAATCCCCGTCACACTTTTTATGCGTATTCTATTTTCACATCATCAGCCATTAATTCTAAAGACTCAATTGCAACTTCATTTGACGTTGCATTAAATGATGGGGCATCCATTTTTAAAGGAAAGGCATTCTTTATTTTCCACGTTACCACCGGCGCTTCACCTTTTTCATCCATTAAACTTACCGTTATATTTTTCTTTTCTACTGTAGTAATTCGAATACTATTTATCCAATTGTATAACTTGCTGTCACCTTTGATGATCCCTTTTTTCATAGTAAGTTTCACATCAGATGTCATGCCTGGCATATGTTTCGCACCCTGAATACAACTTAACCCGTCTTTATAGGTTATTTTTTCTCTCTGAATACTTAATCCTGAAATTTCCGAAAAAGCAACAGGGTCCATTCCATCTATTTCTACCCTATAATGAAAGGTAGGAAGTGGATATTTATTTTTTATATCATCTACTGTTGTTGCCATTTTTCTCTCCTAATTTTTTTCAAAATTTATTTTCTATTCTTCCGTATTATGATTCCTGGAGTTTGTGAGTAAATTCAAGAATTATAAATTCCGCCGGTCTTACTGCAGCAAGTCCTACTTTGATGATAAGTCTTCCTTCTAATATATCTTGGGAAGTCATTGTTGTACCAAGTCCTACCTGTACAAAATATGCATCCTCAGCTTTTCCGCCCGCCAGAGCGCCCTGTCTCCATAAACCATCAAGGAAACTTTCTACCATACTCCGTAGCTTAAGCCATGTCATTGCATTATTCGGTTCAAAAACAGCAAATGATGTTGCTTTCTGGATAGATTCTTCTATATAGTTAAATAATCTTCGAACAGGTACATATCTCCATTCATTGTCATTTCCGGCAAGTGTCCTCGCCCCCCAAATGAGCGTACCTTTGCCTGTAAAAGTGCGGATCGCATTGATGGATTTTCCTGACTGAGGATCAACATTCAGATTATCATTTTCACTTTCAGTTAATTTTTTGGTCGGACCGATTACTGAAAGAAGGCTCACATTTGCAGGCGCCTTCCATACACCCCTATCTCTATCAACACTGGCATATGCCCCGGCTACTGCTGAACTTGGAGGAAGAATTACTCTCTTCTTAGATATCTCATTTTTGATTTTATTATAAAGTTCTGTTTGATCTACTTTAATGGAATTATCGCCCAATTCTATAGCAGGTTCAAAATCAATTGAAGCAGCAATGTTTACCAGAACGGAATCGTCACTATACTGGTAATTCAAGACAGTCTGGATATAAGGATAATACGCAGCCCCATATTTTAGATTTTCTGTACCGCACCCTCCTCTGAAGGAATCTGCATCATCTTCAGTTCCATTATTTGTTTCTATAACATCAAGAATCGCAAAACGGTCTTTCAGCTGGCTGCATTGTAGTAAAATTTGCTGGCATAACGAGTGATAATCTGCAGCGTCGTCAGGATTCATAGTAACACCATCAACCGGAACGATCAGAGTAGGCTCATCTTCCAATTTCAAAGAATCAAGAGCGTCCTTGAAATTGTCCAAAGCATTACCATCATTGCTCACAGAAACAATATAACAGCTTTCACCACCATTATTAAAAAACATCTGCATACTATAGTACATCAGCTTTGTGAGAGGAGGAATAGTTATACTCGTAATATTTTGTCCTGTAACCTCAACTTCAATTTCTTCATTCGGAGCTGTTCCAAATAACTCTTCATACTCCTTGAGGGTTTTTATTTTTGTTGGTTTGTTGATTAACTCATCATTGACACCTGCCTTTTCAGTGTAACCGATAAAAGCAGGTATAGCTGTTGAGACTCCTGCAACAGAACCCGGCAATACAGATTTTTCTTCAACATAGACACCTGGTGTTTTATAATCTCTCATAATCTTTTCCTTTTTAACCTTTTAAATTTTTGATTACTACTTTATAACCTGATAAGCACTAATCTCATTAAGAAATCCACTATAATAACCTTTTATCAAAGCTTTTTTTTAATATTTATGTCATAACCATCTCCTTTAAAAATTTAAAAAATTCTTCTATTGTTCTTTCAATTCCATCGTATAAAAGAAGCTTTCGCTTTCTTTTCTATAAGATCTTTAGCTCTAAACGATTAACCATAGATTCATCCCTCACATTACAGTCATAATAAGACTTTAAAATTTCTCACATTAAATACATGCACTCAATAAACGCAAATATGGTGCCAGAGTATAAGTAATTGATATTATTGGAATAATTCAAAGAAGAAATGCTTATCAGTGTAAGACTTTTTTGCAGTAATGTACTGACTGATTAAGGGATTATTCCCATATTACCTGAAAAATTGATTAATAAGTTCATTAGGCATTGTAAAGGAGAAAATGTAATCTTTGTTTACGGTGTAAAATTAAAATGATTCTAAAAAAAAAGCAATCACCTGTTATGGGATTGTGCGGATTATAGGAGGTAAAGAGCGGATCTTCGCTTATGGTGGCCTCTCCGGTGCTCCCCTCAGAGTCAGTTATAATATTAAGTTGGCGCACCTAATTTTATTACTTTAACCTTTGCACTTGATTCTGTGTGCGAGATTATTTGTAATGTTAGTTCGTATCGAGGTTGCTTGGTCAAACCATTTGGTGCATATATACAAAACCATCCCACTTCTCCATCTTTACAATCTCTAAATGCAGTTGGATAAAGAGTATTATCGGTTAACGAACTGTTAAGCTCTGTTAATTCTAATGTTTCACAACATTTGGAAGAAGCTCAGTATCCTGCGCTTTATAATTATCTTCCGCATGACTACCTGAATAAATAATCGTTGTAACACCCTTAGCTTTTGCTCAGGCCAATAACATTTTATGAGGTGTCATCCTCTGTTCATCTGCCGAAGAAATTAGCCTGGGGTCCTGGAGCATTTGTAAATGTCTTATGGGTAAAGCATAACCTTCCGAACAAAAACCTATACTTGAGCCTCCGAAAAGACCAAACCCCATATAGGTAATATTATTTTCCGCACAAAATTTTCTTACTTCAGTATCTTGCTCTGCCGGAGAGATTCGATTTTGAACGAATTTTACACGCATCATTTTTTTAGCCGATGTATACTTACAAATACTTACTAATTAGATTTTGCAGGGATATTTGATATTTGATACTTAACTCGGCTCGAAAAATCCAAATACGTTTTCTTTCAGACTACCTGATTCTTGCTCATCATTTACCGGTACATGCTTCATGGGGTAAGTGTTTTTCCGCTCCAGCTCGAATATGTATATCCGCTCCCTGAGTGTAAGCGTTTGCTTGCAACTGAGCAGGTTTATCAGAATTATAATGCACCTTCACATCATCCATAGAATAGCCAGAGAGGTTTTCAATTCCGGATTCCAATTTCTCTGGTAGCCCCCTGGTGTTTTCTTTTTTCTGTAAAGAGAGGTTCTTCTTCGCTAAATAATTATCTGCCATCGCCTGCTATTGAATGGCTTGTTTAGCCTGGGGGCTATTGTAGGCCATTTCCTTCAAAGCCCTTAACTGCCGCACTCCTGGGTTCTTATTAGCAAATTCCTGTAGCTTGTTCATCTGAATGGCTTCAAGTCGATTCTCCACACCCCCAAAACCTTCTGTCACATCACTTTTCTAATGCAAGGCAGAACAAACAGCAGATTTACTGTTGTTCTCTTTTTGCTTAACCGCACTATAAGACATACTTTACCTTCTTCATTATTTACAACAAACACCTTACCATTCTTTCGGGCAAGCTCCCTTCTTTATCACCCAAATGGGGAATCAAGCATCATCGCTGTCAGACTGAATCCCTTTATGTGATTTTCTAAATTCTCGGGGAGACACCCCCTCCTGTTCCTTAAAAGCCTGTTAAAAGTAAGAGAGATCATTATACCTACCTTAAAAGCAATCTCGCTTATTTTATCTGTATCATCTCGAGCTTTTCTCCTGCGTCTTTTCCAATAAGCGCTCCCAGGCATGAATCCCGCTATTTTTACATGATTAATCTCCAAACGTTAAATTATGTTTGAATACATTTTTAACAAAAGTATTCTCCTGTATTCTTAAAACCGTTTCATTGCAATAAATCAATGAACAATTCCTTGGCGTTGAATTGTAGTGATCAATGAGCCTTTCTGCCAATTCCGGTGTTTTGAAAACAATGTAATTACCAGCGACATCTGTTTTGTATATTTTAGCCAACTCTCTCAAAGAATAAAGACCATACTCTGTTCTTACCTTTAATTGACAGAGATCTAAATGTTTCACGCCCAAATCATCCAATCGATCAATCATATTTTTTAATTGTTCCTCCCAAAGCGGGTGCATGGGGACCTCAATGGTAACATTAGGGATATATTGGGTTGCTAATTTTACTTTTTGATAGATTTTCTCGGAAAAATTAGATGCCGATACATTTATTCTTAACTCATTCATTTTATATGACGCTAAATTTTCTAATAATTCATCATTCAATAGCGTTCCATTGCTATAAATTTTGGCATACCCTTCAATCTTGGTCTTACTCTCCAATTCGAATCTAAGAAATCTTAACAATTTTTCAATTGCCTCAACGTATAACAGTGGCTCTGAAGAACTCCCCGAAAACGTGTATCTTACATCGCGTGTGTTTTTTCCAATTGTCTCACTCTTAACATATTTGATCATTCCTGTTTTATTCTCATCGGTTATAGCCCATTCTGGAGGAATATTGTATTTGGGTGCGATTAAATGCTTATCAAAACAATTGGTGCAATTCATATTGCATATATTAGGAAGTCCAATTCCAGCTCCTAAATCGAATCTAAGTATCACCAGGTTGTTTGAAAAACATCCCTTGCAACCTTTTGAAATTTTTCCAAATGCTATAATTTTTTCCATTTGCTTTCCTTATTACTGTATATTATGCATTACCCAGGCAGCAATAGTATTTTCGGCCACAGAGCTGACCGCCCATATGGTTAATAAAAAAGGGATAGACCAGTAGCTCCACTCCTTAAATTACATGCCTCCTTTTAGGCACAAAAATATTGGTTTTTTCACTAAGGTGAGCAATAAAACTCAACAAAATATATGCCTATAGAGAAGGCAAATAGAATACCATATTGTAAACTATTGATTTCATGAACATAAGTAAAACAAGTTGTCATTGAAAACGTAAAGGATCTTTACGAGATTAAAAATAAGATTGCGAATCGAGCAAAAAAATTTCAATAATTTAATTAGTTAGCAAATAAATATCTGTAGATAAAGAAATGTAATTTTTATTTACACTGTAAAAAGTCGCACCTTGCTTAAGTGAGCGGAGCAAGGAATCGCTTTTCTGAGTTTGAAAGGACTATACATAAAGAAATGAGAATAGTATAGTTATTTTAAAAAAATTTTAGATAAAAAATAGATCAACAGATTCAAGTAAAAAACGCTGAAGCAGCCTTTGAATAAATTATATCACTGCATGATCATATGAAAGCGCCACAAACAGAACCCCAACTTTATAGGCAAGAGTGTTTACGACGTACGGTTATAGGTCAAATTCACTAAGAAATGTATGCACTGTTAAATTATAATCGCGATATAACTTGATAAGTCGTGCGCGAAGTTCCTCTTTGCCTTTTAAGCCATAAGGTCGATAATACATAATAGTGTTATTTGTAAGGGTGAGGTTATCGCTATGTGTATATGAGAGGGGCTCCTCATGATTATCATAAATCCTGTTATACTGAATACTCAGTGCAACGTTGCTGGCGATTGTAATGCCTCTCTCAAAATTGCGAAAGATATTGTTGTTATCTACAATTGAATCCCCGCACAGGGCACTGTCCTCGCACTCAAAATAAATACCGCTTCTTCCGTTATAGGCAATGGTAGTATCTTTTAAGTCCAGCGCGCAATCGCCCATGCACGCAATCCCATGCGCCTGATTATTGGAGATGACACAATTATGGATTGTAGGATTAGCCTTAGATATCTGGATAGCTGCTTGAGCATTTAATAGTGATGCCCTCACCCCTGTAATCTGGCAATACTGCAATTTGCAATTATCAGAGCAGCCTTGCATGAATGTGATTCCTTCCCAGCCTCCCATGCACGGTGAAGAAGAGGCAGATGTAAACACAATGGGATTATCTTGTGAGCCATTGGCTCGGATTTCACCATACACCGTAAGAGAGCTTTCAAAAAATTGTACTTTAACCCCAGGATCGATGGTCAAGGTGGCGCCGTTTTCAACTATAATATCACCGGTCACAGTGTAAGGGCTACTGGCCAGGCCCAAAGTTAAAGTGCCTGAAATAGAGCCGGATAAAGAGGTATGCTCAGTTACACACCTTCCTCCCAATCCAATATCTACCTGGCCTGTGCCAAAAAAATTAGTGCTCATTATATGCAAGTATGTGGTATGCTCACCTAAAGAGTCAGGGTGGTAGACCACTCTTACATCGGCGAATGTTCCTGCCTCCACAATTAAGGGCGCAGTTGTCTCACACCCAAAATTGCCTGTATCCTCAATGCTTAAGCCATCAATCGTAATATCCGCCTCGCCGCTGTTTTCAATATGCAGGTTCGCATATTTACGCGCTCCTTTGGGGACATCAAAGAATTCATGATCAGGGAAACTCAGAAGTATGCTATTTCCTCCTTGGGCCCCCATATCATTTCTGGAGCTATCAAGATCATTGAACAATGGATTTGGGCAGCCCGTATTTAAACAGGGTGAGCTTGCCTTTAGACTGTAGTCGCCTGCCATGGGATTGACCGGATTATAAGAGGTAAAGAGCGGGTCTTCGCTTATGGTGCCCTCTCCTGCGCTCCCGTCAGAAATAGTAGAATAGGTTGCGGAACAATTCAGTAAATCCTGCCCCTGGTTATCCCAGAGGATACAGTTTGCAATAATCGGTTTTGAATACAGGGAATCACTGCAACAGATGCCGCCCCCTTCACCCCCTGTTTTATTTGAGACAATGGTATTATTGTAAATCACGGGTGACGATAAGAGGCAGTAGATGGCGCCCCCTTTAATTCTTGACTCATTTGCAACAATTATGTTATTGGCAATTATCGGTGTAGCCTCGGGAGCGCAGGAGAGAGCCCCGCCAAAATATCCTCCATCATTGCCCATGATGCTATTGTCTTTAATCAAGGGCATAGATCCGGAAGCGCACGCAATCCCCCCTCCGCTCAGATCAGATGTATTATTGGAAATATCATTATTGACAATGAAGGGTGAGGCGCCATTGTGGCAGAATATTCCTGCTCCTTCGGAAGAAGCCTTGTTATCAATAATTATATTGTTTTTAATGATCGGTGACGCATTCTCAAGACATACTATGCCGCCCCCATATTCCTCCCATCCGCTCGTAATAGTAAAACCCTCAAGGATAGTCTCCCTCTGTACACCCGAATTAAAGATCACCACACTCCCGTCTCCACTTCCGTTAAGGATAGTGCTCGCAGGGCCAGCTATGCTTTTTATTGTAATAGCTTTATCAATAAGAATACTATTCTCATCATAGATGCCGGAGGCTACATTTATAATCATCCCGTCCCTTGCACTCTCAATTGCTCCCTGAATAGTCTTAAAGGGATTTTCTTCGCTTCCATCCTCCGTATCAGAGCCACTGTTTATGTCAACGTAAATATTACCATCACCCTGCTGCTTTTTTATTGGCAAGGCAAGCCCTTTTGATCTATGATCCAACGGGCCTATATATGTTGGAACGCCTGTAGTAGTAAGACGGTATAGTTTGTAATCACTATAATCATCCGACCAAAGAAAAACGCCCTCCTCTTCCCAGTAAGTGAGGGCCCCTACACAATTACTAAATGGAATTCCGATGTTCGTGATAGTTCCCGTATCAAGGTTTATAGACTCAAAAATCTCTTCACCACTATATCCTGACATATGGTACATGAAACCATCATCAGGATTAAAAGCAATGCCCTCGCCATCATCCCCATTTCCCAATTTCATAAAATAGTTTAGTCTAGCATTTGTTTTATCAAGAATAAAAAGTGTCTCCGCCTCATCACCACCATCGCCCGTCACACCATACAGAGTACCGACAGAATCAAATGCCAGGCCAGAGATATAATCGCTTAATGTCCCAATACTTGTGGCACTACCAGTTGCCGGATCAATAGTAACCAGCTCCCGTTCACCGGAGTAAAGCTTGAGCACCGCCCATAGCAGACCCGTCGTTGGATCCATTGCAAGGCCCTTTCCTCCTTCCACTTTTTCACCTTCAAGAGTAATTTGAACTTTCCACATTGTTGAGGCATCCATAGGACTAATTATATGCAAGAAGTCGTCATAACTTGAGATAGAATAGAGACCTTGTGCGAGTAATATATAATCATGCTTTGTGATACTATCACTCCCACATTCGGTAGTGATAGTCATAGTCACATCATAAGAGCCATAATTAGAGTAGGTATGAGATACATTCACATTCGTTCCACTTTCACTAGTACCATCCCCAAAATCCCACGAAAAGCGAGCTCCTGGATAAAGACTTCCAAAAGATGATAAGGCATCGAAATGAACTATGCCTGATTTCCCAATGCCTATGGTTTTATCCGCAGTAAATTGTGCCCGTGGTATACATAAGTCAACGCCAATATATTCATAGGCCCCCATATCTGCTTCGGAGCCCTGTGGACGCTTAATTCCTGCGTTATCCGAAGAAGGCGCATCAGGTGTGCTGCCAGCGTCAATGCACGGAGATGCGGACATTAGATAATAGTCACCCTCTGCACTATTTATAAACGTTGGATCAGCATTAATATTACCTTCTCCCGAATAAACCTCTTCAGATTCCAATTGGACGTTAGAATATGTAACGGAGGTATAGCCGCCGTACCCTCCATCATCTTCATAAATCTCATCATAACTTCCTCCTGCAGTATCGTCCCACAAGATGCTATTAATAAATGCAAGGCTTGATTCATAGTTATAAATCCCACCACCATCATATTCAGCGATATTTCTGCTGATAGTGCAATTTGTTGTTATCGCATCGGAGTAATCAAAATAAATACCACCACCATAATAAGCCGAATTTCCACCGATAACGCAATTGGTAATGGTGGGGGAAGAGTCATAAAAATAAATACCGCCCCCATCTTCATCAGATATATTACCAATGATGGTGCAATCAGTTATTATCGCATCAGAGTTTTCACAATCGATCCCACCACCATCATAATCAGATATATTATTGTTAATAGTGCAATTGGTCATGGTTGAGGAGGAGTAATATAAACAGATTCCACCACCATACTCTTCAGCTATATTATTATTGATGGTGCAATTAGTTATTATCGCATCAGAGTAATCACAGCAAATACCACCACCATAATCATCACATATATTTCCGTTGATAGTACAATTGGTCATGGTTGAGGAGGAATCGTAAAAATAAATCCCTCCACCATCATAATCAGATATATTATTGTTGATAGTACAATTGGTCATGGTTGAGGAGGAGTTGTAAAAATACATCCCTCCACCATCTTCATCAGCTATATTACCACTAATGGTGCAAGCGGCTATTACCGCATCGGAGTAATCAAAATAAATACCACCGCCCTCATCATGCTCACATATATTATCGTTAATCATACAATTGGTTAAAGTAAACGAGGAGTGATCACAATACATCCCTCCACCATAGTCATCAGCTATATTATTACTGATGCTGCAATCAGTTATTGTCGCATCGGAGTCCTCAAAATAAATACCTCCACCATCATCAGTATAAGCTTCGTTGTTGCTAATTGTGCAATTAGTTATTGTCAGGTCAGAGTCTTCACAATACATCCCTCCACCATAGTCATCAGCTATATTACTACTGATGATGCAATCAGTTATTGTCGCATCGGAGTCCTCAAAATAAATACCTCCACCATTATCATAATAAGCGTCGTTGTTGCTAATTGTGCAATTAGTTATTGTCGGGTCAGAGTCTTCACAATAAATACCTCCACCATCATAATGAGCTGTATTTCCACTGATGGTGCATTCAGCTATTGTGGCATCGGAGTAATAAAAATAAATACCTCCACCATCATAAAAATCAGCTTCGTTGTTGCTAATTGTGCAATTAGTTATTGTCGGATCAGAATATTCACAATAAATACCTCCACCATAATAATAAGCTGTATTTCCACTGATGATGCAATTGGTTATTGTCGGTGATGAGCCCTTACAATAAATACCTCCACCATCAGAGGTAGAAGCGTTTTGTAAAGTAAATCCATCCAAGATCGAGTCATCACTCTCCCCACTATTAAAAGTCACTATACTTCCATCGCCATTACCATCGATAACAGTCACCTCAGCCCCATTTTCCGAACGAACTGTGATTGTTTTCCCTAAAAAATCGATATTTTCAACATAAATACCATCATGGACCAGGATCAACTCCCCATAGGATGCATCATCAATAGCCTCCTGGATGGTAGTATAGGTATACCCCGATTTTCCTACCTCTTTACTTGGCAAGGATGATTTGACTTTTATAAAATCGAAAAGCGTTAACGAATGAGTCCCGCATGTGGTAGTAGTAACAGTCAAGCTCACATCGTACAAACCACAATGAGAATATGCATGAGATATAGTGATTCCACGTCCACTAGTGCCATCCCCAAAATCCCATAAAAAGTCCGTTCCCTCATCGTGACTTCCACCAGATGAAGATGCATCAAAATTAATTGTCACTGAATCATTAACTTCGGTCTGATCTACGATAAACGAAGCCCTTGGGATACAAGAATCGCTGCTCACATATTCAAAGGCTCCCATATCTACTCCACCACCCTGGGGACGAACAATTCCTACTTGATCAATGGGAGAGTCTTCGGTTTCAATACCTTTGTCAATACAAGGCGAACCCTGCATCAGATAATAATTCTCCTGCATGCTGTTTACAAATAATGGGTCAAGATTAATATTATTATCCCCGGTATACTTATCCTCTCCATCTTTGAGTTGAATGTCAGAATAGCTCACAGTAATGGATCCATAATATTCCAGATGGATTTCATTCACAGCCCCTTCCACACTATCGCCCCAAAATATGCTATTAATAATAGTTGGTGAGGAATAGTATTCAGAATAAATCCCGCCTCCCCTATACTCAGCACTATTTCCATAAACCGTACAATTATTTATGCGCGGAGAGGAATTAATATAACAACCAATCCCGCCTCCATAAGACCTTGCGATATTTCGACTAATAGTACAATTGTTCAGAGTAGGTGAAGACTCATAAAAACAGTAAATACCACCACCGTTCCCATAAGTCGTATTAAAGCTTATTATGCACTCAGTTATTGTTGGAGATGATAATTCACAATAAATTCCACCACCACAGTGTGGCGCTCCTCCACCATAAAGCCCTTTTGCCAAATTATAAGCTATTAGGCAATTTGAAATAGTAGGTGCAGAGTCACGACAATAAATCCCACCACCATCATCATCAGATTCATTTCTGCGGATAATGCAATTGGTTATGGTCGGGGAGGAATATTCACAATAAATTCCACCACCATCAGCAGCAGATCCGTTTTGTAAAGTAAATCCATCCAGGATCGAGTTCTCATTCTCCCCATTATTAAACGTCACTACACTTCCTGCCTTGCCTCCATCAATAATCGTTGCAGCTACCACAACAGGATCGTAAGGATCACTACTTTCTACTGTAATAGCTTTACCCAAAAAGTTAATATTCTCCTCGTACGTACCTTGATTGACACTAATGACATATCCGTCAGAGGCATCTTCAATAGCTGCTTGAATCGAGGTATACTGATACCCTGAAGGCGCAACTATAAAAAATTTGGCTTCATAGGCACCCATATCGATATACCCATTGATAATCCGCTCATTATTATCTTTATCCTTCTCCAGTATATTAGGCGTATTCAAATCGCCACTATCAATACAGGGAGAACCGACCCGGAGATGGTAGTCACAATTAACAGGATCAACAAAGAGAGGATTGACATTAATATTACCAATCCCTGGATACACACCGCTGCTTTCTTGGATATCAGAATATGTTATGTTGAGAGAACCCCCTTCATCAAGATAAATTTCATCAAAGTTTCCATCCGATATATTACCCCATAAGATGCTGTTTATTACTATGGGTAAGGAGGATAAGCCGCTGTGAATCCCTCCGCCTTCTCCGTACGATGTATTGTGACTAATAGTGCAATTAGTAATGATTGGGGAGGAAGCAGAGCAATAAATCCCGCCGCCACCTTCGGGTATTTCGTTCTGACCCTTTGCCATTGCCAAATTCTCTATGATAAGACAATTGGTAATAGTAGCTGTTGAGTTTTGGCAATAAATCCCGCCACCGTTCTCCTCAGCACTGTTTTCAGCTATTGTGCAATTTGTAATAATAGGTGATGAGAAAGAACAATAGATCCCTCCACCATTACCGTTACCCAAGGTACTATATGCTAAATTCCCTTTAATAATGCACTGATCTATCAACGGAGATGAGGAGTCGCAAAAGATACCACCGCCATAATGAGCCCCTCCATTTTGCAAAGTGAAACCCTTGAGAATGGAATCATTGCCTTCTCCATGAGCAAATGTCACCGTGCTGTCTGCCTGGTCTCCATCAATTATAGTGGCAGCAACCACATCCGGATCATCGGGATCACTGCTCGTGACCCTAAGGGCCTTTCCTTGAAAATTAATATTTTCATAGTAGATTCCAGGTGCTACAATAATAATTGCTACATCCTCTGCCATATCAATCGCCTTCTGAATGGTTGGAAAAGGATAATCCTCACTCCCATCCTCCGTTCCAGAAGTGTTATTGACATCAACATAATATTTAGGAATTTCAGGTGGTATGTTAGCAGCGTAACGGTAGCATCGCCCTGAGTCTTCATCCCAATTAAATCCCAGACATTCACAAAAAGCCTGATTATGATGAGGATAGCCAAGGTGAGCTTGAAAGGTAGTCATTCGCGCAACATTACTTGAATTACAGGAATAAGAGTGTGAGTAATACACGCGGTACAAATCGGGCTCCTGCATTCCTTGAGGGATCAGGTCGGACAACTGCGCTTTGAATTTATGCCGACCAGCATCTCCTGTTGGAGGATCGACGTCCATAAATAACCTATTTCGATCAGGGTCCGAACGTGTATAGAGGGTTGAGTATTCATCATAGCTATACCCATCTGTTTCGTAGCTCCCCTCATAAGAGGCGCACGAGCAACCATCGCCAATTTTATGAATGTCTGCACCGATATACGTTTCTCCTATCGTAATGTTACTTCCATCTCCCCAGCCAATTAAGGTATACCCGCCTGAACAATCACCAGTGTTGCTGTTATCACAGAGTATATTGCAGCTGCAACTCCCCAGGGGCGCGATTGAGTCCCATTGGGCGTCAATGCATATCCAGGCATCAGGATCATACTTGTGGATTATTTGGTTTCCTTGTGAGTCAACATCCTTGGCCCTGCCCCAGCCACAATGGTTTAGGTTCTCTGTGACCAGCTCATAGCATCCCTCTTCTGTCGCTTGGAACTCTGCATTTCCTCTTGAAGAGTCCCTCTGTTCAACCATCCAATTATCGAGATCACAAAATGACCCGTCTGCAAACAACTCTGTGTCACAGCCAGGCTGTTCCTGGCATATACCGGGACCGGCACCATCACATACATAAACTCCACAGTCCCCGCAAAGCGCTCCGGGATCATTCTCGGTCATACCCTCATCTATTTGACCATCGCAGTCATTGTCAATACCGTCGCATATCTCAAGGGTAGGCACACATTCTATAACACTACTCCCCGCGCCCTGAAGCACAACGGTCTTATTTGGATTATCAGGATCATTGGATGCGATGGTGAGGGTGCCCGTTTCGACCTCAATTCCGGTGGGTATATAGGTGACAACTACCTCCTCGCCCTCCTGAAATGACAGATCAGCCGAGGTGGGAGAAACAGTAAAATGACTGTTGTTAGCTGCAATGGGATCTATGAGCAGGTTCGCATACCCGAGATTCTTTATTATAAAGCCTTTTTGGATTTGGCTTACCCCCGTCGGCACCATGAGGCTTAAGTGCTCATCGGACACCCAAATTTGTGCCTGGTCTGCAGGATTATTCACAAAGGCATCCGGTGTAATATCCCCGGTATTTGTCAGGATAGTGCAATCTATGCGGATACGGCCGCACCCGCCCTTTCCTGTGTCGATATCGGATGCGCTTATATCACTGGCTGCACCTCCTTCTGCAATGGCAGCACCTGTTATGTATATGTCATTGGCGGAGAGGAATATCGACCCACCCGCTCCTGGTCCGCCGAGCGCGCCGACACATGCACTTGTATTTGATGAAGGGCCTTCACCGTTGCTTGATATGGTGCCCCCTATTTCAATAAGCGGTGAGAAGATAATGATTATGCCACCACCATTGTGACCCGCGGTATAATCACAATTGTCTTGATCACGGCTTCCTCCCCCGCCACCGCTTCCGAGAAAGAGCCTAGTTAAGGTCTCATCGCCATAGGCAAGGCCATACAATCCATGATTGGTAAAATCCCCGGAGCAGGGCGCACCGGTTGGTTCCGTACCTGCCTGTCCATACCCGGCAGCGCCGCTTGCTTCACCGCATTCACCCCGTCCGGCACCACCACCACCGATATTGTTTTCATTGGTATAGAGTTGCACAGATGGTACAATACTCTCTCCGGTAAAACCAACAAAGTACCCGCCCCCATCTGTTGCCTCACCGCCCCTGTAACCTTTACCATCGAGGTTTATCTGGCCACCGGTATTAATAGTAACCTTTCCACTTGCGCGGAAAAAGAGCACACCTCCTGTCTCCCCATTCCAGGAAGAAGCGGTTATGTTCCCTCCGGCATCGACTGTTACGTTGGTAAAATGCGGCACACGGATTACCTGGTGTTTCTGCCCGTTATCCGTATTATAGGAATAACGAAGCGAGCTGTAAAAGCTTAAGGTATTTTCACTAATAGAGGCAATCTGCATACTCTCATACTGACCGGTGATATTTAAGGCGACATCTGTCTCCGGATCCTGCATGGAGATGATAAGCACCTCATCACCAGCGCTAAATCCTGAACTATCGCTTATCAGGATACTTTTTTGCCCTGCTGGATTATTTCCCGTCACCGCGCTTTTCACACGATCGGTAGAAACATCGCCATCTACTCTCAATTCGCCATCAGCCCCGCCTCCCCAGGAGGGAGTTATTCCGGCGATAGAGTCGGTAATAGCGACTCCTCGCACACATAACATTATTAAGAGGACACAACCCAGCGCATATAGTATGTATCTATAAGTTAATTTCATGTCTGCCTCATTCTAATCTTCTATCATTATTAATTTTCTCTATTGATTTAATTTCCTATACTGATTTTACGGACACAATTGTAAAAGGCATCTGTTACAAAAATATCACCCATCTGATCGACAGCAATACCATAAGGATTAAGCTGAGCCTTGAGTGCGGGGCCTCCATCACCACTGCACCCAAGAATACCGGTTCCTGCAATGGTTCTTATAATTCCATCAGGACCGACCATCCGAATCCGGTAATTCTTCGAATCAGCAATAAATACGAAACCCGCGGAGCTGACGGCAACACCTTCCGGTCCATTGAGCTGGCACTCTACTGCCAATCCCTTGTCACCGCCATACCCGGCAACACCGGTCCCAGCCAGGATGCGTATTGTCCCACCCGGCTCTATCACACGTATACGGTTATTCCCGGTGTCGGCAATATAGAGAGTGCCTGTGTGATCTATGGCGAGCCCTTCCGGTTTATTCAGTTGAGCACCCGTCGCCATAATATTATCACCGTTGTAGCCGGGAATACCGGTACCGGCAATGGTAGTTATTAGTCCGTCTGTATCTATTTTACGGATACAACTGTTTCCCGTATCTGCAATATAGAGAGCGCCTGTCTGGTCTATTGCCACACCCTCAGGCCTATTGAGCTGGGCAGCCGTGGCTGCTTCATTATCACCGCTATTGCCTGGCACTCCGGTCCCGGCAATAATGCTTATCACCCCATTTGTATCAATCTTGCGGATACAATGATTCTTCGTGTCGGCGATATACATATCTCCAGATGAATCAGCGACTACAGCCTCTGGATAATTTAAATTCTCCGCTCCAGCAATCGTTGTGATAAGAGCATCCGGCGTTCCATTGTCATCGAATGTGCGAATGGAATGATTTCCCGTATCGGCGATATATACTGTTTCCTGGTTCACTCCAACACCGTAAGGATGCCATAGCTGCGTATTAATTGCCACATTTTCCTCACCGCTCTTCGCATAGTTACCATTACCGGCATAGGTATCGATAACCCCGCCGATAGTGAACCTGCGAATCCGATAATTATCCGCATCCGCTATATAAATACCGGAATTACTCACAGCCACTGCCTCCGGGTGTTGTATCTGTGAATTAATCGCGAAGCTTCCATCACCGCTATACCCCGGCACACCCGTGCCGGCTACACTCTGGATTGTTCCCTCTGACGTTATCCTATAAATCCGATTATCGATGGAATCAGCAACTAAAACATCTCCATTCTGATCTAATGCCAGGCCTTCCGCCCTTTGGAGCTTCGCGAGAGTGCTGATGCTACCGGAGTCCACCTTGCGGACAAAGTTGTGAGAGCCATCTATGAAATAAATAGTTTCACTATCATCTATAACGATTGCTCCCGGCATAAAGAGTTTGGCTGAGCTGGCTGGCCCACCATCACCACTGTAACCGGGCATACCGTTTCCGATGACTGTGGTAATAGACCACTCTGTAGTAGCAGTATCTATCTTCCGTATACAATGGTTCATGGTATCTGACACATAAATATTTCCTGCACTGTCGAGGGTTATTCCCTGCGGGCTGTGTAAGCGGGAGGAAAGCGCAAGGCCTTGATCGCCACTGTAACCCGGAATACCATTCCCTGCTATGGTGGTAATACGACCATCAGTTTCGATCTTTCTCACACGATGATTCAGGGTATCGGCAATATAGATAACTCCTCCCGCACTATCTATAGCCAGTGCTTTCGGTTTGTTTAATCTGGCCAGGAGCGCAGGGCCTTCATCACCACTATAGCCGGTATCCCATCTGGTGTTTCCGGCAATGCGGATCATCATGCCTCCATTATCTATCTTATAGATACACGAATCTACAATAAAATAGAGTGCCTCGCCACTTCCGGCAACTAAAGAATTCACATACCCAAGAGCAGTATCCTGTGCCGGCAATGGAGCCTCTCCCCTCCATCCGGCAACAGTGCTTATGCGAATCCGTATTGGGATTAAGGTTATCTCTGCCAAGAATGCCTTATTGCCCGCCTTATCTTTGGCAGTGGCACTGATTTTGATCTGCGCCACATCCTGTGGTATTTCATAGGGAAACTCATATACCCCTTGCGACTCTTGAAGCTGCGTATGCTGTCCGATTTCTTCGCCCTGAGCAAACAGTGTAACAGAATCAAGAATATAATTATCCGACGCCTCAACCCTCACAATAATCTCTTCACCCTCAAAGGGCCTTGTACCATCAGAAGGCTCTAAAATACTCACAACGGGCTCCTCTTCCTCAGCCATGGTGGGATCTTCTCCCATAGCGATTTCTTTACTGTCTGAGAATCCATCACCATCGGAATCCTCTTTTGTAGGGTCGGTTATATAGGTATCAATGCCTGGCACCACTTCTTCTCCATCATCAATCGTATCGCCATCAGTATCACGATTGGCCGCGTCGGTCTCGCCTTCATCCCATACGCCATTTCCATTCGTATCCTCCTGATTCACAGAGAGCCCATCCCCATCATAATCAAAATTACCATAGATGAATTCACTCTCGGTCACATTATGATAATCGTACTCTTCCGTGCCGGCAGGATTCTTTAAATCCTGGGCCCTCACTTGGATATGAACACGGGTATAGGGCCCTATATTTTCCGGTGCTTCGGGAAGGGTATAGGAAAACTCTTCAGAATGCGACAGCGTGGGATCCCATTCTGAAAAACTTCGCTCTATCGGCGCCCTCAATTGAG
>JBLIRR010000003.1:0-317566 GCA_049472395.1 bacterium
TGGATATCCTTTGAAGGATCAGAACGAATATAGGAAACATTCCATGGTGAAAACTCGCCAAAATAGCCGTCGATGAGTGGATATGAAAGATTATTTGAAAAATTATAGACCCAGTTCCCAATTTGATAGAGGGGACCAGGCGCTATATAATCCAGCCAACCGAGCTCTTCAATAATCTCCTTAGGATGATAATCCATACATGGATAGAGATGATGAATTAAGTTATAATAATCGAGCACTAAAACATTAAATCCCGAATCGTCAGAATTATCGGAACAGGCTCTAATGTGTGCCTTTATACTTGAAAAATCATCGTACGCCTTATCCAACGAATAGCTCTCCCACACAAATGCATTGATATTTTGGCGGAAAGCATCTCGTGCCTCATACTGTGAGGTAAAATCACAGAAGCAAAATTGAGGATACGTACAAGAATTAGAGTCTTTATCACACGCCTTCATAGAATAAGACTCCAGGCTACATGCGAATAAAGGGCGGTTAACCACCATATATTTATCGGGATAAAGATTTGAAATAGTATCAAGCAGATCAAACATTCCACGCCATGAATAGCTATAGGGAAGCCATGGACTTGCTGTTTCAATAACATCGATAAACAGACCATCACAGCCAAGATAATTCAATATATACTCTGTCCCAGCAAATCCATCATGTTCAATAGTTGCAGTTTTCAGGAAATCCTGCCACTTAGGATCGCCAGCATTTACATAATAGCTTCCAAAATTTGGATTCTTATCAGGAATACCATCATGAGATGGGTCTCCATTAGTCGTTACCTCATCTACTAGCCAGGAGGCAAAATCCTTATGTTCATAAATGAGTACGCAATTCTGATCATAATATACAGGCCCAGTGCCATCCCCGGCTCTCTTAACATAGTCTTCTCCAAAAGGGATATAACCAATGACAATCACTCCATTTTCTCTCAGAAGGGCTACTTGCGCAGGAGTAATATAAACTTCAGAAATTCCCGGATGAAGGATTACCAGCTTAAATTTTTTTATTACTTCTGAAATAATACAGTCATTCCACTTGCCATAAAAAAAGCAATATGGAGTTGAAGAATCTATTCCCGGAATAGGCCCCCTGCGGACAGACGATAGCGCTACAGTTGGATAATATGGTGAATGCAAAAATATTAATAAGAGAACAATAATTATATATACTATTCTTTTTTTATGGTAAATAGTCATTCTTTCGTTAAAAATATGCATTTTTTTTCTCCTTTTCTTAATTTTAAAACTATGATTTAGTAAAAAGTAAAGATTTTACAGGCACAAGCCGTTGATTTATGTAATATCTAATATAGGAAGTTTAGGCCAGAAATGGATCAATGTGAGTATCAACAGAAAGAAGTGTCTTTAAGCCGGATGACGAGATAGCTTTTCCCCTCTTTTTGGTATATATCATAGGTTTTCTTAGTATGAGGTATATCTTTTATAAATTCGGGACTGCCCACAATTTTATTATCTTCTGTCAGCGGAAATTGAAGTATGAGATCTTTATCAAGTATCTTCCTTGTTACCTTTCCATTAAGGAGAAGGAGAGCGCTACACCCCAATTTGTCACAATAGATCATATTCTTGTGAATAATTTCTTCAACCTTTATGGAACTAGCGCAGTGAGGACAATGTATTTCATTTATCTCGCTAGAGATGATATTATTTTGAAGCATACGAACGATAGTATTGAGAAGCTCCATATTCCATATAGGGTGTAGCCACTCTAACTGCTCATATATCTTTTCTTCGCATCGTTTCCCTGATCGAATCTCGTATTCAATCGGAATAGACATCTCCTCACCCTCTGTTTGAAAAAGAAGCTGTGGTCTAAATTCAGAATTCCCACCAACGGCGCAAAACATTGCTTTATCACCCAAAGAGACCTCCACTGTTTTACATTTACAGTACATAAGAGAATTATCTTGGCATACTTGATAAAGAGCCCTGGATTTATCATCACCAAAATAAAATAGGGAAGTTACAGGCGAATGTGAGAGAAATTTTTCGATCTCAGGTGTGTCGATATGTTTGTGCCAGATTGAGGATACGGCAGGCCAAAGATTATGCTGTGGTATGGAAGCCCCGACATACAAAACCATTATCCTTTGAAGCTTTAGATTTGGTTGGGGGACAGCCTCCCGATCAAATATCTCTCCATCAGTCACCACGATTAAAAATCTATTTTCCTGATTTCTCAATTTTGCAGTATCATTTTTTATATAATTAATGCTCTTGCGAAGCCAGGTGCCCCCGCGATATAAAGCCAATCCTGATAATAATTCATTTGCCATATGCCGTCTTGAAGCCTCGTCACGTCGAAGGATTGGCTGTGTTTTAGTGGCTGTCACACTCTTCCCCAAAAGCCAGAGTTCGCATTGATCATGAGGCTGCAAACAATCCACTACTTTTTTAATCAAATGATGATATTTTGGCTTATATCGAGGCCAGCAGGAATCTGAAGTATCGAACAGGAGTGTGACAATCCGAATATAGTTATTTCTGGGCACCTGATACTCAAAATACCGGGTAACCTCTCCATTTGCGAGGGTGTTTTCCCAAATTATCATCTTTTTCATGACCTACTCCAAAATTATTCCATGGGAGTAAATGCGGTCAATAGCCGCAGTCATATCCATTCCTTTCCTCCCTGTTCCAATTACTCGAATTCTGCCCTTGCTCCCCATAGAAATTTGTATTTGTGGTGACCGAATTTCTTGAATCTGCCGGTGAGGAACACGAGAGGACAGACGGAATATACGTTGATTGCTTGAGCCGATCAAAGGATCGTCTATAAGGCGCTCCTTATCAAAGGGGCCATCTATAAGTATATCTATCTCCCTAAGAAGGTTTTCCCCCTCATCGCTCCTTTTTGCGATAAGCTCTTCAATCGTATATCCGGTGTAAGCAAGGATAGGGGTATCGGGACGCGTGGCCCGGACAATACGACAGACTTCTGTCAAGTTTTTACTTTGCAAAAATGGCTCTCCCCCCGAAAGAATCAAACCTCCACCTATCTTCAGACAGCGCTGGGCAACCTCTTTTGGAGTGTACTGGTGGGGAATCACTTCTCTATCAAGAGCTGTGAAATTAAAGCAGCCTGGGCAGCGCAGCCGACAACCTTGCACCCATATATAGAGTGAAGGTCCAAGAAGCGGGCAATGCCCGAAGCATATATCATTAATATTAAGCAGATTACTCATGGTAATTATCCTTCATATATTTTTACTCTATCTTTTTGATGATCCCAGCCATAACCATATATCCCATAATCAGGAGGATCATCCAAAAATTTGGCCTGCGCAATGCTAATTTTCTGCTCAATTATATTGTTCACGTCTCTCAGCCCGTATTTCTGATTATTTACATATTTGAGCAAGCGATTCACCACATCCCTATCATTCTTATCATTATTGGAAAAATTTATTCGAGCACTGCTTCCCTTACATTCAAGAAGCTCGTTGATATCGGCTGTGAGACTCTTGAGCTTATCCGTTAATACTGTAAGTGCCGTCTCTTCCTGGATAAAATTAAACACCACGACACCGCGCTTTAAACGGTTAAATAGTTCGGGACGTTCTATTCGCTCAAAGTATTCTTCAACCTTTTTCATGAAATAGTGTGAGACTGTATCATGGTCATTAATATCCAAGTCGCCTATTTTGTTCATTTCATCCATTCCGATGTTACTCGTAAAAACCAGGGAAGTTTCAGTAAAATCAACAGTCTCTCCCTTGCCATCTGTGAGCCGTGCACCATCAAGGATCTGTAATAAAAGATCCAATATTTTTGAATTTGCTTTTTCAACTTCATCCATCAACACCACTGAAAAAGGCTTAGCTTTTACAAAATTTGTGAGCTGGCCTCCTTCTGTATAACCAACGTATCCGGGAGGAGGGCCAATAAGACGCTGATCACTATGGTCCTGCCGGTATTCGCTCATATCAATTCTTAAAAAATTCTCTGTTGAGCCCGTAAGAAAGAGCGCAGTGCCTCTGCCTACCATTGTTTTTCCCACACCAGTGGGACCCACAAGAAATAAAACCACACGCGGCTTTTGTGAGGTTTTGTCGATAAGGCAAGGTATGCGATGTTTGCCAATATATAACATATCAATGACAGAGGAGACGGCTTCATCCTGTCCACGTATACAATAGCTATTAAGAAAGAAGTCTTCAGCTTCATTGAGTGGAATTTGAGCCCAACGGTCCTCTTTCCGGCCAAATTTATAGAGCGCTTGCAAGCGCGGGAATTGTTCAAGGCTGATTCTTTCCAGTTGTGATAGCCGTAAGAGCTGATCTAGCTCATTCATCCGATACCCTTCCGTTATATGTGCTAATTTCTTCGGCTCATTTTGGATGTTTTCTCCGCCATAAAACTGATCAGAACATCTCTCAAAGAAGCACAATCGCTGGGTGTAGTTTGGCCTTGGAACAAGAATGAGCGATGTGTCAGGATCTGTTGACACAAATTCTGGTGGAATAGAGTTACCCCTGGAATATATGAGGATTGCGAGGTTTTGAATTATACGGTTTTCGTGTTCTGTGACAGGTGTTTCATCATTTATATTGCTTTTTCCTTCTTGGGTATACGTAATAGATATTCTTGCCGCATTCTCTGTGAGCCTGTTCAAAGCCACTGCTTCCTGTGAAGGATAGCGGATTCGAAGATCAGCATGTGTTATAATAGCAACAGCTGGTTTTTCAGATCTTGAAAGCAGGCGCCTTATCTTTTTTAATACCATCGCCGGTTGGTAGTCGTCTTGAAGCTGTGGCGCGACAGAAAGATCCCGAACAAATTGGAAAAATGCATTTTCTGCCTCTTGTTGAGGAAGATCATCCCACTTTATGACGCGGGGCATTGAGTCATTGTTATAAGTGATGATACGGGAGTATCCGGCAAGGCTCAATCGTTCCTTGAGCCAATCAACAAATGGCATAGGTAACGAGTGCTCTTTATCACAACAATCTAGAATACTGTCCATAATATTGCCATGGAATATTATTCTTCGTTTCGTGCCTAAGGCAATA
Source organism: bacterium (assembly GCA_049472395.1). Lineage (GTDB taxonomy): Bacteria > SZUA-182 > SZUA-182 > DTGQ01 > JBLIRR01 > JBLIRR01. Next base: position 5,051 of record JBLIRR010000003.1, read on the forward strand.
TTAAATTGACTCATCCATCCGGTTTCCATTATCTTTCTCCTTTACTTTACATTTGAATTTCTTGCTCCTGTAAATTCTGGATCTCTTCATCCATTTCTTTTTTATTCAGATATGAAATATCATTATAGATCCGTCGCCATATACCTCCGGGTCCTTTCCAGGAGATGTTTTCAATGATTACCCCCTTCTCTTTCAATCTAAGAATAAGCTCTTTCAATCGTTCATCACAATTTTCATCAACCCCAAGCTGAATGCTCTCTTCGCCTGAAGCTCCTTCCATAATAAAATTAATATGCTGATCCGGGGATACGCTGCTTTGAACCTGAGCACTGAATTCTCCACGAGCCTGGTGGATAAAATCGATATCACTATCACTCCCCGTATCTGTGTGTGAAGGATATTTCACGACTTGAAATCCACATTCTTCGAAACTTGTGCAAAGGCGATTTGCAATCTCCCATTGCATATGATACTCAAGCTCACGTTCCTGTGCTTGTCTTGACAAATGCTCAAGATTTCTCGAGAACTCTTCCACATCGTTGTGAGTGATCCGGCTACTCATCTCCTGCAGCCTTTTCCCCTCCAATAGTACTATTTCAATCTCATTTCTCACCCAGTACAAAGCTGTGTCAGAAGCGAGGCGTTCTTCAAATTCCTTGACCAGCACTGCAATTTTTGCCCGCAGCTCCCGCTGGATAAATTCTCTCTTCTCACTTGCTATTATGCTTTTATCAATATTCCCGCGTATTTGATCCATGGCCGAACACAGCTTTTTTACTCTCCTTGTAAGCCCATCTTCGGCTTCTCTGACTTTTTTATAATCATCTTTAATCTGCCTCGCTGCCTCCTGCATCTTTTGAACCGGTAGGTTCTGTTTCTCAAGCTGATTTCTATTATGGTTATTTCTTTCAACTAATTCGAAGAATACCTTCACAGCCGCTTCAAAGTCTTTCTCATTGTTTACAAAGGATTTATATTCTTTTTTCATATACTGCTCTGCTTGGAGACTAAAATCCTTTCTGAATAAACGGCTCTCTTCCTTAACCTTGGCGATAAGAGCTTTTGCCTCCGGCACACATCGGCTCTCCTCAAGGGCTTTTTGTAATTCTCTTTTCGCTTCACGAGTCAGCCGTGCATGCGCACATTTTTCACCACTCATTTTATACACTCCTTTCTTATTAATTATTTAAAAATATTTTCAGAAAGACTTATTATGTCAAAGCATTGCCTGGTTCTCTCCATCGTACCTCCCCAATACCATAATTCAAAGTAAATAATTTCCTGTATTTTTTCTTTTATCTCAATAAAATCCATATTTTTTCTATTCTTATATATAGATTTGATACAATAACTAAAAAGCATTATGGAAGATACGTGGTCATTACCTGTTTGGACTTTGTCTTTTCTGAGCCATTTGCCTATGGAAGAGGAATTGGAATGTAACAGACGCCACATAAGCGCTTTTAATATTCTCGATTCCTTGCTCTGACTCGCAATAAGATAGGAGATCCCCAAGGGCAGCGCTATTTCAAGAGGCGCATTTTCAATCTCATGAGTCACATTATCATAAAATATCTTTGATATGTGCCAAAGTTCCGTCATATCTTGAATCCTACATTCTAATTCTCTCAGATATTCCAACCATTTTTCATAACATGGCAAGGTAGGTAAGATGACACGTGTGTCTCGCGCCATCATCCGGGGTAAATTTTTTCTAATCCTGAAAAGAGCTGTTTCATATTGTAGACATGAGGCTTTCAGAAATTCGATCTGACAATCGATTAATAAATCGGTGATCTCAAATCTTGGCCATCTCACCAATTGGAGGCTTTCTAAAAATTTTATTGCATTTAAGCGGTATTTACTTTTTTGGGGATTTTTCAATAAGAAACACGATGCATCTGTAAAGTTATTATTTAAATATGCAGATAATAGGCGATATGATAATCGACCGATCATTTCCCACCGTGGGCCATCTCGTGTATCCGGAGTATCAGAATTCAAAACCACCGCATTAAAAATCCTATCCAAGGCATCCGGACATCTCAAAATGATACCCTCTGATTTGTTAGATCGGGTATCAGGATGGATAAGAGAATAAGCAAATTTTTCGATCAAATCATCTTTGAGAGAGGAAGAAGGAGGATTTCTAAGCTTCAATAGAGTAAAGAATCCCTCAATAACCTCTATTTTGCACCTTCCATTCCTACGGCACAATATATGGAGCATGCGTTTAATTACATCTCTCTGACTCGCCCACCCAAGGTTATCATATACGCTGTCTGTCAGGGCAATTTGGAATTCAACCTCACTGATAGTGTAATGCTTTTGGGGGCTGGCAGAAATCATAGGAGGGGCGGGAGATATATTAAGCCGATCCGCCTCTCTCCACCATTTTAATCTTACTTCTTTTGGTAATTCTTTAAAAAGATACAGTTTGTCATCATAACTGAATTCACTGTAAAAAGAGTAAAATTTAACCATTTCTTCCGCAATAGTGATATCCACGATTGTGCCGTTTGCAAAGATTTTTTTTATTGTTTGCTGTAATAAAGAAAATTTGATCGAATTATTAACTCGCTTGTTTTTAAGGCAATTTAGCGCATCATGCAATAGAGTGATATTTGCTTGAGGCTGCACTTTGAGTATATTTATAAGGCACCGTGCTTTATCATCCATTGTGGATATCATATCTGAGACCGATGATTTACAAGCGCCGGAACAATATTCGAAAACTTGCTGTAATTCTCTTAATGATGGTGTTGTAATGGATTTATTGATAGTATTTATAAAACGTTGAATCTGTTCATGTCCTCCACGACTTTTATTTCGCAAAAGTCTAAGACAGTAGTTCAAATAAGCTTTTGTATGTTCCGAAGCACTCTTTGAAAGAAGTTTTTCTGATTGGTCACGCATAATAGTAAGATTAAATTTCACTCTTGAAAAATTGTGTGCCACCATCTCGTTGATTGAAAAGATTGCCCTTTTTTGAAAAACACGAGGCAGAAGGGCAAATAGTGCCGCAGTTCTCCATAGATTCCAGACATCAAGAGGCGGTGCAGGTTCATTGAGAAATTTTCGCGTCAGTTCTTCTCGTGTATCCTGTAAGGGCCCCGAGGAAAATGCGAAAGAAGTATTCTCAAGGGTTTCAAGGACATGCATGAGATGAAGCATGAGGGCATAGTATTCTTCTTCAGAAAGGGTTTTGAGGAAAAGCTCAAGTAAGACAAATTGGCCCTCTGGATTTATATGTATGATCAGTGGCTCAAGAGGCTCTATCCCCTGCGGAGCGCGGGAGGCAAACTGTGTCCAGATAGGAAGATGAGCGGCGATATACGGCAGGTTCCCTATCTGAAGGAATACCTCATCTTTTGCGATGAAGGTGTGTGCAAGATAGTTCCCCTGGCGTCCGGAGAGGTCTGATCCAACATTTATCATAAGCATTATGGCCCAATCCCCATGCTCCGGGAGGGGAAAACCGCGGAATACAAATGGAGAAAGAGCGGAGTCATTATGAACGGAAGGATATGCACGCGCATATTCTTCAATTTTAGCTTGGACTTGTTGGCTAACGCCAGAGGTCTTGGCGACGGTCTCAAAACAGAATCGACTTGTATAGATATGATGTGATAAAGAAAATTTCATGATATGGTTCCCTCATTTAATTGTTATTTATGGAGTAAGGAAAGGGCAGCTTTGAGAGGAGGGATTATGCCATCACTTAAATTAAACAGAGGGGAAGTTGGGAATGTCCTGCGCGCCCATCGCTCTAATTTTGAATCTGTGTCAGACCGGCGAAGAAGAATAAAGCCCGAAGGATTTTTCCAACTCCATTCCAGTAATCGAGCTAATTGGTATTCGCCCCTGATGCGGTCCGTGCCGGCACCAATAATGATAACTTTAGGTATGATACATGATTTGTCAGTAAGCAATGCAACTTTTATAAGCGATGCCCTGCCCCACATCCCCCGATTTAAGAATCCTATCCATGCAGGCACCTTATCCATAGGTCCGGGGCGTATGGCACGTACTTTTTGTATTTTTATCCAATTCAGGTGATTTTTTGATGGTACAGCTTCTATGGGCAAAGGTACCACCCTTGTATACGTATTCTCATGCAAAAGTGATAAGAAGTCCCGCCCGACATCACCCCCAATATCAATTACTCCCACTCTATGATCATCTGTGTAGTGCATTTGAAAGGAAAGTGAGGTATCGAAAGGTTTAAAATGAGGTTTAAACTGAATGTTTTTAGGGTGAACGAGCGCTTTAACCGCATTAGTTTCTTTGGGAAAGAGTGTAACGTGAGGGCAACCTGGCCACAATTTTAATTGGCCCATACCTTCATCACAGTGCTCAATATTTTTTTTATCGCCAATAATACCTATTTCCTCAAGTTGAATACCCAGGTATTCAACGAGCGGCTCAAGATGATTTACTATCATCAATAAGGATATAAGCCCAGGCTCAGGATTACGCTGCTTGTATCTTACCCTAAAATACCCACTGCAAAGTGGTGCCTCTATCAGTAAAATGGACGTTATCGACAATGCATAGAGTACTCTTTCACCCACTCTTTTATTGTCAGTATTATCTATCGCATCAATCGCTGGTATCTTCGAGAAAAGTGCGCTCCACAACCATACAGAATACCCATCATGCTGCCGACACGCCAAATCACTTGGGTGGGAGCTGAAGTTATGAGGATATCGACCCACACCATTACAGGTTACCCGAAGTAGGCTATTAGGGCTTATCCTTCCTTCTAAAAGGCGAATCACTCCTATTATAATCTTCTTGTTTTTTTCCGGATCACAAAGAGGGATGAGGGGTGATGTGCATTGATGGTCCCTTTCGCATATATTGATTCGCAGACAATCGGGACAAATCCTCTCCACTCGTTCTATATTTTCCATTCTCATCACCTCTCTTCTTTTAATTGGATTGAAGTAATAGCCAGAGTATTGGCAACAATACTCCATTTGGCTCAGGAGTATGTGAGCCATCTTGTGCTTTTGAAACCATCGGCTTAAGCTCCCATGTGGTGAAATTTTTAGGGGTGAATGACGTTGTGCCTCCCCCCCCTTGCCCCAAAGGGTGGTGAATAGGAACGTGCGATGAGCCATTTCCTTCGTATGGTGATGGAGAGCTTATTTTTTTTGCGGCAATGTCAACCCCCCTCCCTGTGCTTGAGACAAAAAAGTATCCAACTTGTGTAAAGTTGCTCTCTATATCTTTAACCAATTTTTCTTCCCCAAGTTCAATAAGTTTTTTTCTATATCTATTACTGAGAGCTTGAAGTTCTCTATACCAAAGAAAGCCCTTATTATTCTTCCTCTTATGATTACCATTGTGTGGTACATTACCTTCTATCTCACAGTCTGGTATCATATCCGCTTTAGTCATTACTACTGCAAGTTTGTGATCCAGTTTCTTATCTTTGGTGGGGTATCGATTATCTTTCAAGAATTCGACTACACCGTAATATAATTCTTGGAAGGTTGGCTGACTTATATACGCATTGGCAAAATCTTTCAATTTCTTGGTAATATCCACGATTATATTTGATGGAACATGCCTATTGATATACGCGCGAATTTCATGGTATAGATCCGTTGAAAGGGCATCAATCTTATCCTGGCATGCCGGAAATCCTCTATTATTCATAACAGCGGCCCAGTTTTTTATCATAAGAGATACTGTGGGCTCTGTTACTTGTTCAAGAAGCTTCCTCTCTGATAATAGGTGCAATATAATTTTTAACGCGCCTGATTTTTCAGCATCAACAGCGCCTCCTAGTGTTGTATTCACACCCACCGCCTGCGGATTTATAAGGAATATGCTATCCCTACTATTCATTAGTGTGAGAATCTCTTCACTAGGCTTATCCTTATCCCTTTCATACATTTCTCCAGCTATATCGGTAAGGGTAATTACTCTAGAAGCCCACGTGCCAGAGCCTTTAAGAAGATAAGCGATTTTGGTATGCTCCCCTTCATTTGTTTTTTGGGGAAGCATGCCTTTCTCAAATAATGGAATGACGTTCTTTCGATAAAACTCTCCATTATCATACAAAGGTCGGGATAAAATCTTTGTCAAAGAGTACAGGTGATTATTGATTTCATAAGCGAGCGCAGTCGAGTAAACTGTTTTACCGGCATTTCTACCGGCCCAGAGGCCTGTCGGTCTCCCCGTGTCATTTTGACCGATGATTTTATCACAAATCGGACATCGGGGGACAATTGGAAGATAATGCTCTTTGCATCTGAACTTATGTTCAAAAAACTCATTGATATCGTGTGGGAAGATATTTTTAAAGTATTCCCGATCTCGGGGGACGCACGCAGGATGAGAGCATCTGAATTTCATGATACTGAGAGGGCGTCCGAGCAGGCAGTGTTGAGATTTGCAAAAATAAAGAGCTTCGAATTTTTTCTCTTTATGTAATGGTTTCTCACTTTTTAATCCTAAACTCCCAAACATATAACCTCACTTTCTTCATTATTATTTAATTTGTATGCTCATATACCACCCTAAAACCAATATTATCTCTGTATTCATGGGGAACCAGACAATTCTCCGGCCCGCTCAATCTCATACGCAGAGGTGGAGAAGGCGAAACAGGCCTTATTACACTGTGGTGGTACCAATTCGTGCACCATTCGACGAAATTGTTTGATTCGCAATATTCATGCATCCGAGAGATCATATTCCACTCTTCATACCAGGGCAGTCTTCCACCCCGAGCTCTGCAGAAAGCTTTCGCTTCATACCAATTTATGCTTGTCACTGGCCTGTATGCCTTTGACCATTCAAATCCAATACGTTTGAGAACCTCATCACCCATTTCTCGTGGGGAATAATCTGCATCCCACAAACCTTGATCAAAATAATCCTCGCTTTCTAAAAACTCAGCCCATTCTTGCAACGTAACAGGAAATCGAGAAATATAAATATCATTGATCTTAAAAAAGACCTCCTCTTTATTCCTCATGATACATTCCTCTTCCTCAATCCCTCGTGGATAATCTTTGAAATGCCAACTCGATTCGCCGGCATCGCGAGTAATAGTGCTCCTCCTCCTCACCCTCCGCTTTGGGGAGGAGCCTGCTTTTCCCAAAACCGATAAGCGAGATAAAATAATCTTTACCCTCTATAAGACCTTGTTTCTTCAAATGGATTTTTATGACATTTCCCACATATAATGCCCGTCGAAATGATAAGAGGTAGTTATACTCATCACCTCCACGCTGATCACAATGGCCTCTTATCTGAATTTTGCGATAACTACCATACCTGTCCACGAGCTGTTTAATCTTCTCCTTGGCACACTTAAGATCCTGGGGATCCATATCGAACTCATCATATCTGTCGAATTTGAATCGAAGAAGATTTTCATCTATAACTTCTACACGTTCCTCTGTGCATTTGTCATATAAATCTAAAACAAGGCAGTAGTAATTGCCCAATTCAATGAATGCCTCAATATAGCCATTTGGTGAATCGTCAAAGCGGATTTCATTGAGCCTTAATTCCCGCTGAGGCTTCTCGCAAAGCTTCTCTATTCGTCTTTGCCAAAAGTCTGTCTGCTGATCTGTCCATATTTTCATAAATCCGCTGCTACAATTTTTTGTCTGCTCCCTTAAGAGTGCATCTGTTTCCACCAAGGTGGATGATGTGCGTTTCAAGGATTGTAGTTTCTCTATCAAGGCCGCTGAAGCAGTGTCACAATAACTATTTTTCTGTATACACTTAATTCTCTCACCTATCTCGACCGTATCTTTCCCTTTTGCCAATCCCGTCATGTCCATAAGATTTTTGAGGCGACCATAATCTAAGCTCATTAACTCACATTTCACTCTCAAATCCTCGGAAATGGGGTACACGAAGAGGGTGATCACCGCAACGAGCGCAGAGATGATAATAGCAGAATATAAGATAATCAGCATAATAACATCACACACTGGCATCATGGAGATAAAATTCCATTTGGATCTATGCTTTTTCATCCTGTTCATGTGTTTCATAGCTCATTTCCCTTTTAAAGATATTCAACATGAATGATTTTATTTTATGATAGAGCCCGTATGATTGCTCCGGCCGGGCACCATCCTCAATAACTTCCTCTTTTTTTAATAAGAGATCAGAATAATGTGCTTGTGATTCCATGCGCTTATTCAGGCACTCTGCAGTGTGGGAACATGCATTTAATTTATCTTCAATATGTAAAATAATTTTATTATTATTATCCAACAGATGCTCCTGATCCTTAATCGCATCATCGACACGTGTGAGATGACCGGTAAAATTGGTGAGATGAGCGAGCATGGTACTTAGTTTATCAGTTAATCTTTGACTTTCTTGAAAAATAATTCCCAGACTTTCTTCATTTACGCCTCCTTCAGACTGCGCTGCCTTTATTTCCATAGATTCAGCTTTGTATTCTAACTGATCCATTATCTCACCCACTACTTTACCTGTGTCTCTTAGTCTGGTATTTATCTTTTCAAAATTATTCTCAATATTAGCTATTTCCGATATAGCAGACCTGAGCTGCGAAGTAAGATGGCCCGGTTGATTAATTGCACTTTGAATCTGGCGCTCCAGAGCTCCCACTCCCTCTTTTATAGCATCACATGCATGATCAATAGCAGAGCCGGCCTTTTCAAGAGAGGTGGAAATGGATTTTTTTACTTCTTCAATCTTTCCCTCAATCCTGTCATTTAAAGAATTTTCTATTCCCTTACGAATACTTTTAGATATTGTCTCGACGAAAGACTGACTAAAATTATTAAATTCGGTTTTTAGACGATCTCCAATAACACCGGCTAAGTCAAATGCTCGTCGATCTTGTTCATTACACCCAAGGGCAGGGAGTATAAGCCCCATCGAGCCTTCAATAAGATGCCTATTGAGGTCATCAAGCTTATTAGTACACCTCTCTTTTAAAAAAGCTGTGTATAAAACGGTAAGAATCCCTAATAAGGTTGTAATTAAGGCAACCAGTGCACCATGCAGAAAAGAAGGGTGAAAGATTGTCTCCATGCTTATCTTGTGGCCGGTTAAAAATTGGAGCGCGATCCCGATGATGGTGCCAAGGAATCCGACTACGAAAGCCAATTCATATTTATCAAATGGTTTAAGCCGCAATTCATTACATTTTTGCAGAGTCTCCTCGATAATTTGTAATCCAAGAGTATCTCCCGCAATATAGAGTTGAGCAATCGTATCGAGCAGAGCCTGGAAGTTACTAATATGGGTTATGCATCCTAATGGCTGGGGAGTTTCATGCATCCTTTCGAGTAATTTTTGAAATGTAAAATGATAATTTATTGAAGGAGGTGTGCGAGAGAGCTCTTTACGAGAGATTGTAAGATTTCGATCTGTTCTTATTTGTTGTATGAATTCCTCAATAATACTGCCAGTAGAAAAAAATCGAGCGCTCACAATCCTCTCTTCCCGTATTTCTCTTTTAAGGCGTTGTGCATCATAAGTGGCACACCACACTATAAAGACAAAAACAGAGAAGAACAAAAATGTCACTAATCCTGACAGACTAATACCAAAGGTGAACTTAAGAATATATAAACATGAAAGAGCGAGAATAATTATTAAGAGAATTCCTATTTTCTTATTTCTAATGATTAAGAAGCCCCTCATTCTCCCTTTGGAGATCAAAGAATTTGAATTATTTTTCATCGTAAAATAGTCCTCCATAAAAATAGATAAAATTATTGAAATATAGCGCGATGAAGCCTAAATGCAAAAGATTTTTTGATAAATAAAATGAGAGCTATTTATCGAAAATGGGCCCAGTGACAAGGACCAACAGACCATACCTTTAATGAAAACTTGAAAACTATTTATATCAATTTTTTATGTTTTGATATTATAAGGATTGTAAGCAACTGAACTTTAATTCGGTAAGATAAACTTTAATTCGGCCATAAGGATTACTATCTGACCATCATAAATTTCGAAACTCTCCAACCCTCCATCAAAAATAGGAATATAAGCTTTTCCACACACTCCTATTAATAAGAGATCACTCATCTTATATTCAACTCCGGCTCTAAAAATTAACAGAGCTATTGTTGATTATTTAGTATTGCCTCTAATTTCGCCACCCTTTCTTCCATTTGACTGTTACGTTCTTCCATTGCGCTAATTTCCTTATGGAGTTGCTCAATATAAATATGCGCTTTTTCCAACTCTTCCACAATGCCCTTTCGATGGGCTCCAACCTCAATAATTTCTTGACCCGTCTCATCGATATTAGCCTTTGGGATCGCCTTAAGGTGCTTATTTTTCCACATGAATTCGGCGTGTTCAGTAATGGACTCCAATCTGTAGTTGGGCTCAAAGACATAATCAGCGTGCAATTCACTCCCTCTCTGATAAATTGCGCCGTTCACATCCAAGGTTCCTTGCGGATCATCCGTTCCTATGCCAACACTGCCTGTAATAATCGTTGCTGGCGATACAAGGGCTATGTTTTTTTCATGATAAGTAAAAATGTTAAAGGCACCATCAATAAAAGGATTCCCTGATGAGTTGGGCCAGTCAAACATGAATCCCCCAAACATGTACTGATCTTCTTCTGGTGGTGCGTTTTCATTGATAACGGTATTTCTGGTTCTTAATCGTATATAATCATACTGGAACTCAGGATCAGTATACCCCATAATTAAATATGGAGTATCAACGCCCCAGGCTACCTTAATATTTCCATTTACCTCTAATTTTTCTGACGGATTCTCGGTACCAATACCAACATTGCCGGTTCCTAAAATATGTAAAGTTTCTGGTGAACCAAATAATTTAAAGGAGAGGCGATTGCTGCTTGAAGCGTCTCCATCATAATAGAAAGTTAATTCTGCCGCATTATAATTTGAGTCCTCTTTACCAAAGGAAATTATTCCTCTTTCACCTGCCTCTATATTTGGACTATAAACTTTAAGACTTTTTATATAAGCACTATGTGAATCATCTAAGATCTCAAGTTTTGCCCCTGGCTCTGTTGTCCCGATACCTACATTGCCACCGCCTCTTGTCTGTAACGCTACAGTTTCGGCATCTATCCTTAATTTAGCTTCAGGATCTTCAAAATATTTCTCCGTATCAAAGGCCCCTATATCAAAGAATCCGCTTTCACTATTTTCCGGCTCCAAGAAAAGGTATGCATCGTTATTTACGCTTCCATAGAGAAGAATATCGGCTGTTTCACCCCCCATAGAGAAATCACCATTCAAGATATGCAACTTCGCCAGTGGACTCGCAGTCCCTATACCAACCTTGCCGTTAAAATATAGACTGCTCTCTGATAAATCCCACGACCTTTCAGCTAAGTAGCTAAAATTTTCATTTACTTCACTTGCTTTAGCAGTAGTTCCGGCTACAAATGTGTGAGGAACCGATGCAGAATACACTACCCCAGCTGATAGTGTGAATATTAGAGCTAGAGTTATTAGTAAGCACTTGTATAATTTATTTCTTTTTAAAAATTGAACCATATTTTTCATCTTAATTCACTCCTTAAAATTTGATTAGTTGATAAATATTCTTTACTCTCCCCATTTATCAGTACCCCAGATCATAGAATCCCATTTCCCAGATAGGGGTAGGGGTGGGAGGACACAATCACAATCACTGTCAACACAGTCTATATCCCCATCACAATCATTGTCTTTTCCGTCATCACATATTTCATCGGCTCCAGGATAGATGGTATCATCATTGTCGTTACAATCACCAGATGCCATGATTAACTCAGATTGCTTATAATAGTCGCTGCTCGGCTGGTCAGTTGAAGTAACCGACGTGCCATCTGAAAAAAAATCGCGATCCTCATCCTTATACCAAATTGTTTTAGCACCATTATTATTGCACGCTTGACATAAAAAAAGCATACAAAGAAGGATTAATACCAAGAACGTATTGACCTCTTTTTTCATGATATCCCTCCTTTCGGGTTTATTTTACTTATAATTATAAATTATCACTCTATAGGATCGATTCTTATCTTGAATAAAGAGACAAATAAATGTTTAACTTTTGAGCGAGCTATGTTAAATCCTTTCGCCCTTTTATAAACTAGGACGTAAAACAATTTTTTTTTCTCAAAATTAATGAACTAATTATTAAATGTTCAAATCCATTTAAAAAGCATATCCAACTGCAATGAAGCCTTGCGTTAAGATCATTGTGTGTTTTTTAGAGTCTATTTCATATGGGAAATAGTAAGCTCTGCCTCCTAAGGCCATAACTAATACCTTGTTGAATTTATAGGCTAGAAGCATATCTAAACCGGGACAAAAGAAATGCATTTCTTTTTCCACCAGGTAGTCTCCGATCGTATCAGAACCATACCGAAAGAATAAATACATACAATCTGGACCAAAAAATATACGGGCATTTGAAAATAATGATGAGGTTAGTTTTATTCCAACACGGCATGAGTACTGCGTTAAATCCTGTTTCTGCCCAAAATCAAGACCACCAGATACTGCAAGCCAGCTTGTTATAATGCCATTGTAATATCCTGAAACACCAATCGTCGGGCAATATGGAGCTAAGTCTTTTGAAACTTTGTCACGCTCAAAATCATGGTACCCTCTCTCTATAAATAAAAAAAATTCGTCTGGTATTTCTCCATTTTCCCGAAATATATAATTAAAACCCGATTCAATTATTTTGTTTTCATTATGATAAATGATTTGATTACTCATTTTACACTTAATATCATATATTCCGTGGGAAAGGTTATAAGGCCTTGAAAATGTGCCTTTACATTCGTCATTCACAATAAATTCGATGTCTTCTTTCGGATATTCGAAGCCTATTTTAGACGTTATAGGTCGTCCAAAAACATAGATTGGCCTCATTCCAGAACTTTCAAGTTTACAATGAGGAATTTGTTTAGAGTTTCTAGTCGAAAAAGAATATTTTTCTGTCCTTTGCGCTGCATATCTATGAGCTTCAAGAATATCAATAGCGCCATCCCCATCACTATCATTGTCCATTTTCTTCATTCCTTCCAAAAGATAATATGTATATATTCCGTGTCCTAAATTATCATCCTCATAAGCAACTTCACCTTTGCTAGACGCCCATAAGGTAATATCTGTTTCATGGTCATCTGAATATAAATATGGAACCCCCCTAACTCCTTCAAATTGTGGGCTTATCTGGGATTTTCCAGAACCAGTATGACACATATCTAAAATTAATATCTTATGTCTAGATCTCAAGTTCTCAAACCATTCTTGAACATACGAAAGAGAAATAGCTGATGTCTCTATTAAATAGTTTTTGGTATCGGAAGTTAAAATATAAGGGACGTTGTGTAGTATTGACCTATTTTGTCCATTTTCAATGATTGGAATATTTCTTTGTAGTATAGTTCCATGGCAAGAAAAATAAACAATTACAACATCATCAGGAGAAGAATTTCTTATTCTTAACTCTTCGAATGCTGTATGTAAAATATAATCGCGTGTAGTCTTGTTTGGATCTATAAGCTTTCTCCCAAAGTCTAAATTAAATGCTCTATTATTACTGAAAAACTCATACATACTATTTGCATCTTGGACGGCATATCTAAGATCCTGCCAGTGGTCATCACGATACGTATTAATACCAATGAATAATCCTAAGAAATTGCTATTATAAGCATCACCAATTTCTACCCTCAAAAGTTCAATATCACAATAGGCCAAGGTAGTTACTGCTATTACTATGAAAAACATGGCTATAGTCTCTATAATAGTTTGTTTCATTTTTTTAATAAAAAATTATTTTACAACAATTTCTTCATGTGTAATGGCAACAAATTGTTCATCTATTTTTATTGAGGATTCATTGTTACGCGCTGCTCTTATAATGTGTTCTTGTTTCTCTTTTTCTTCTAATGGTATTGGTGTAACTGAAAAAAATAATACTAGTTTATTTAATCCTTTTTTTTCAATAAGATTATATAATATAGTTTTATCTTTTATCTTTAAATCATGATCACCTGGATCAAAAAATTTATTCCCAATGATTAGATCTATTTTATCTTTATTTAACATATAAAGTGAACAATAACCCTTTATATTTACCCTAACTCTAAAAGCAAGACGATCTTCTTCAGTAAGAACTCGATCTGGGCGATATAATTTATTGTCAGGGCCAACAATACTTAATTTTAATGTAGCTTGTGGGAGAACACCTATGCCTCTTTGCCCTTGATAATCATCCCTGAGGAGTCTATTAAGAATGATGAATGGTAATATAATTAAGATAATCATCACAATTGCAGAGGCGAAGCTAGGTCTTGGAACTGGAAAATTAGACAGCTGCTTTTTGATCCATGTCCATATTGGAATATAAATGGGATGAGGTTTTTCGGCAGCGGATTTAATCTTTTGCCACATTTCCTTCTTTTCTTTTAGAGAGATATCCGGAATGGGAGAAGGGGTAATATTATTCCTTTTCTTATATTCGTCGAGCATCCGTGTAAGTTGCTTCTGCTCCTCATCAGGAAACAATTTTTTAAGATTATCGTCAGTTATTTCAGTGAGACACTTCTGTGCTCGCTCTACAGAGGCTTTCCCCTCGAGTATTTCTTCAATTTCTTTTTTTAGTTCTATATCCATATATTGTCTCCTCAGGCAGTCAAATCACCCATAAATTTTTTATAAATTTTTTTTAGCTGCTTGAGAGCTCTTTCTTTTTCCCTATAAAAGGTGGCCCGAGTTATAAATAATTTTTCTGCGATCTCATTCCATGATTGGTTCTTGAAGTATATTAACTTAAGTATTTTTCGACGTCTAGATGGTAATTCCTTACATGCTTTCTTTAGAAAACGTTTCGACTCTCCTATGAGTATAATTTCTAATGGAGATGGTGCATTGTCAGCTACTTTTTTGTTTTTAGGAATGTCATTTTTCGAATTTGCTTTTAAGCTATCGTCGGTTATTATAATTATATTCTTGTTTTTACGAATAAAATCTATAATAATATTTTGAAAAACAATTAATATATAACTTCTTATTCCTGCTTCAGTTTTTATTCTAATTCTATCTTTTGTTTCCAATGTTTTTACAAAAGCCTTCTGTATCATATCTTCTGTCGTTTCTCTGTTAAATTTAAAATTGTTCATTGCAATGTTATAGAATATACCTAAATGATTAATATAAATTCTTTCAATAATTTCTTCTACACTCTCATTAATCATTCCCATTCTTTCACCCTCTTGTTGACATAGACGAAAAATTATTTTTTTTTCTCAAAAAATTTACAGAGTTGTGTAATGGTACTATGAATAAAACATTTTTAAAAATTTTAGATTAATTATACACAATGTAAAAAAATAAAGCTAAAACAATTAATATGATTTTCTTATTTTATCTTTTTTTTGATGATATATACAAGATTTAAAAAAAAATTATGTGCATATTAATTAGGGCTTTCCGCTAGCAACAGAGAAAAAAAATATCGATTTTAAGTATGAGTAAAAAGCTGAAAGTATATATTCAAAGAACTTTAGAACAGGTCACAACAATACCTATAAATTTTCTATAAAACAACCGCACCAATAACATCCCCTTCCGCGTAATGATATATCTGTTAATGATATATCTGTAGAGGAATCCGGGTCAGTTGATTGTATAGTAAGAGTTGCTCTCTTTTTCCCCTCTGATTTGGGTGAAAACTTTATTACCACAATGCAGCTTTCCCCCGGTGCAATGCTTTTATTTGAGCATTCATCATTTATTATACTAAAGTGTCTTGTTTTTGATAGGTGTATTTTAGAGATATCACGATCTATATCTCCTATATTTGAAACGGTAAAAGTATGAGTTTTTGAATGACCTACTTTAACTGTACCGAAATTATAAACTGATTCCGAGGGCACAATATCGGGATATGCTATGAGTCTGAAAGCATCAAGATTGGCGCCCCACGATCCTCCTCCGTCCGTGGCAATCTTTAATTTTACTGTATGAGCACCTGGAGGAAGACTACCCACACTTATCCTTTCATCGTCCCAACTAAAATCTTCCCAACCGCCAAATTTATCAGTGATAAAGCTTCCTTTTTTAACCTCATCTATGTAAACATCTATTTTATTTCCTGCTACATCATCAGAGTAACGTATCTCGAAGAATAAATTGGTAGTTCCCTCACACTGAAGATCAATGTTATAGGTAACAGAGTTATCTGGATCCTCTCCTATTTGAACTGTTTTTCCGCTCCATGCTGATGAATGATCTTCTATATTAATACCATTCCCTGATATAGCCTCATAATCTTCCGCCTCATGGTAATAAAAACACTCAGGTATTGGAGCGTTATCAGGCTTAAACCCCACTTTCTCCATGGCAGCAGTAATTTCTTTATTTTGCATAAAAATATCCCATATGAACCCAGATCTATAATTTTCTATCATAATAACCATGGCACCAACGTCAATACCTATATACTCATTCGCATACCATTCCGGATCGCATATAGAATTCATTGAGTCTTTAAGGCCATATAAACCCCATAACTTTTGATGAGAGTAATCAAACATATACCTTAATGTTGAAAGAGAATATTCAGGAGTAAATACTATTGATGCTCCTACAGCCGTTGGCGCAACCGTCCCATCATTATTTCCACTATCAGGTGGATAACCAAGGCCTGCACGATATACCCTGCCGACACAGGTTCCCGGGACTGGCCCGTCACAGGCAGTAATGCCCCATAAATCTATATTTGCATCGGGATACCATATATCTTTGGAATATGCTCTATTGGCTAACGTAGCAAATACTGAATTTTTGAAATAATTCACATATGCGTCTTTTTTATCTCTAAAATCAACCCAACAATGAGAATATTGATGAGTAAAGAGGGCAGGGCACGTAAGCACCGGATATCCATAGTAAGCTCCCCAATGCTCTTTATAGAAAGAAGCCCAGGCATCCCAGGAGGATGCAGGTATGGAGTGAGTTGGCGAACCGATAGCAAGGAGATAGAGTATCATTGCTTCATTATATCCTCCCCAACAACCTGAGAGTCCTTCAGTAGGAGTCCATTTCATATAAAGTAAACCATCATTATTTAAAAACCAATCCCACTCAGCAGCTTCGTATATCTTCGTTGCTAACGTTTCTATCTCTGTTCCTGCAAAGTATTGTCTGCACGTGAGCACACCTGCCATCAGAAGGGCTGAATCGATCGTTGAAACCCCATCCCAATATAGAGGCGTGCCATCATTGATATTAACAAAATGCCAAAAAAGGCCATGGGTTCCCTCAACACAAAAATCGTTGGGATCATCCGGATCATCATAAAAACTATTTAAAGTGGTTAACACTCGGCTATAGGCATCGTCGTGGGATATCCAGCCTCTTTTCTTCGCAATACAAAGCGATGTTAGGCCAAAGCCAACAGCGGCAATACTGCATACATCGGGATCAGATGCTCTGTCTCTTATCAGTCCTGTTTTAGAATCAGCATATTCCCAGAAATATTTAAAGGCTCTCCTCTCTAATAGATCGAGGAACTTATCGTCACTGCCAACATCTATATCATGATCTATAAAGGAAAGATTATCAAAATAAAGGGTACCAGAGAGAGGATATGCACCCTCTTCATCATTTCTGAATATAATAGTCAGCTCATTCATCTGTTTAAGATCCATATTGGTTAAATTTGTAAGATCAATTGTTTTTTTCTGCCAGCCATCTCCTGATATCCCTTTAATTTCAACATATTCCATATTCCACTCTTTGTCTGAAAAACGAATATAAAATTTTGTATCACTGCCGATGGTATTTCCCTCCTCCTTTACCCAAAAGGAAAACTCATCAAAGTCAGTCAAATCGTAATAGGTATTCCCGTTCTTTAAATATTCACAATAGCTTGCTAAAGAATTTTCTTGCTCTACATTATACGATAATTTCAGGGAAGCACCTTGAGTCCCCAAATGGATGCCCTTATCATAGCTAACGATTAAATTATCTTCATTACATACATGGCAATCATTTTCTGAAGAGCAACACCACGTCCCTCTTTCTGCTATAAAAAGATTATTGGGAGATTTTAGAGCATCAAAATCATCCAGAACGGTACCTTCAACATCAGAATCAGATCCACTATGCACCCATTTATTATTGGATGCATTCGATTTCTCCTCCACCCCTATTTGTCCAATTGTATCATTATAAGTCTTTGCTTCTAAGATCAAAAAAGCATTGGCATTACTTCGAGCTTTGCCGCACACTAAAAATCCAATAATACAGGCAAAAATAAATAGTCTAATTATCTTCATTTTAAGCCTCCTTTTACATATTTTCTTAGAAAACTAACCCATCCACCAAATAATAACAGCTGTTACTTAAAAAATAGTATTGAAGAAATCAAGATTTGTAGTTCTTTTTTTATTTATATGCAACTGCAGGGCGAAAAATAATGATTTACTGCTAATATTCTGAAAATAAGAGATTTGATAAGTTCAGATATACTGAATAATGCGGCATGGTCAACACGCCATGAAGCCATATCGAGAGATTACCATTCTGCTATTACTATTTATAAGCAACTCCAGTTCCGATAAATCACCTCAAAGTTCCCAAACAAGAAAGATCCTCCTATCTATCCGATGAATTCTTGATAAAGCTAAGAATAGATATAAATAGGTAAATAAAGAGTGGAAGCTTACATATGCGGGTAGCTCAGGCCTTACGATTTACTCAAGCTCCTTTCTGAAAGTATTGACTCTTGTTGTTGTGGTTTCTAAGCCATTTTTTTTCAGGTATGCTACGATTTCCTTATTCGAAGGCAATTTCTCCTCCCTTTTAGCCTTAGTGAGCACTTCGCGCACTTTCCTCTTTTCTTCAATCACCTTTATAGCATCTCTTACCTCGCCTGAAGAGATTTCAATGCCTTCCTTATTAATAATATCTTTAATATTTTGATTCTTCCACTGCTTGCCCCCTCTTTCAAAGGCTTCAATTATCGATTCCACTATGTGGCTGTAAAAGAGCTCCCTTCGCAAGCCAAACGTGGGATAGTCGAGTTTATTGCGAACTTTGGTAACGTTCCTTTCTGAGATTTTACAGTTAAAATTTTTTTTCATCAGTTCGACGATTTTCTGGTCAGAGGGCCATACGCCTTGCTTGTCTCCCTCCAGGATAATATCTTCCACTTTCTTCATTGTTGCTTCATGTGTTTTACCGCACACGCGTGATTTCTCTTTGAAAAAGTCTCCTAAAATAAATTCCCCATGTGAGGTTTTGACCTCATATCTTGCCGCGTGCCGGGACACAGTCCACTTTCCAAGGCCGGTTTGCTCTGCGACCTCTATCTGTGGTAACGGTTCATAGCGCAAAATTTCCAAGGCCTTGCGTCGGTCTTCTGCCTCGAAAAAATTTATTCGCTTTTCTATGACCTCTACAAGTATTTTTTGTAAGTTTTCTTTTACTTCTCTCTTTTTTTTCAGGAATATTCCTGCATTTATCCGCACACCATCAGTAGTAATAATCACTCGCCGCTTTCTGGCTGAATTTTCAATTACTTTCTCATAAGGATCAATAATGAGCGCCTGGTACTTATTGCCATATTTCTCAATTTTACAAATGATTCGCTCGTAATCGATATTCCCGAGCACTGGCGGCACCGCGGCCTTCGCCTCCTCAATCACAGAGTCGAGATCAGCCTGATTAAAAGGCCTATTTTCCCATATATGTCGAAGCTCAGCCTCCTTTTTGTTAAGGCTCTTTACGGCATTTTCAACTACCGTATTTGTCAGTTCGTCATCTGCCCCCTTATTTTCTAAAAACATGAGTGATACTAAGTGGGTATAGACGGGGACATCTTTTTCATCGACCTGGCAGCCCTGGATAAAGTCGGATAGGACTTCTTTAAAACCGACTTGCTTAGTATATTGCTTGATTTTTTCCTGCCGCTTCTCTTCAGAAGGCCTCTCGTCATCACTGTCATTATCAGAGAGGACTCCTCTGTCCTCATACCTTTGATGGTCGCTGTGCTTTAGTTTCGGATCATCCTTTGCATGGAAACACTTCCAACAGAATCCACGTGTAAAGTATTCACTACATATGGGACACTGGTGTGCCACAGAATCGTCAATCAACATCCCATCAGCCAAGGCCCTTTCATGAGTATAGGAATACTCCTTCTCATCCAAAATCACGGATTTCACATAAATATTAATCTTTTTACTAATTTCCTGCCTGATAACATGAACAAATCCAATATCTTTTTTAATATCCATATTCATAGTACAACCACTATTAACGCCACAATTCATATCTCATTCTCCTTATTATTCGGCAAGAGCTTGCCGAGAATGACATTTTCCTTTAAACCCATCAGGTTATCTATCCTATGACCAACTGCGGCCCTGCCCAGCACAGACAACGTATCGCCGCCAAACGAGGACGCTGAGAGCCAGCTCGATGAATGTTTGATGAGCATTCTTATGCCACTTAAAAGTTGAATAATTTGTAAATCTTCTCCTGCCTCATCAATCACTTCCGATTTTTCAAGTACTTTACTTGGGTAGAAGGAATTATATCGAGCCCCAACCTCTACTTTTCCGGACATTCCTTTCACTATAACTTCAAAATGCTGATCTGAGATATCGGACCCATTGGCAGAATAGATACTCTTAATTCCATCAATAAGCAATGGAAAGTACTTCTTCGGCAAGGGACGAAAATTAGCGTCTTTTTCTTTGTCAGTGATCTTTCGCAAATCCATTTCGCTCTCGGCCAGAGCGTTGCAGCTTATGAACCTATCCACCTTCTGGATATCCTCGGTGATTCCGGCCATACCTAAAATCCCTCCGTGATGAAAGGTGCGCAGGGCCATCTGAGTTCCCGGTTCACCTATGGACTGGGCTGCGATGATCCCGACCTTAGCCCCGATATCTGGAAACATCCTGCTCACCTGATCGAGACCATAACACCTCTGGCAAATCCCCTTCCGCATCTTGCAAGTAAGCGGAGAGCGGATAAGCAGAGAGGATTTATTTTTGAGCATAGTATCAGCATACTGGCCTGCTCTGTGCGGATCGGCTATCACTTCTTCATTCCCCTCCTCCGCATCGATTAGGACGCGTCCGAATAGCTTACTGCACAGCTCATCCCGGCTTCTTTCATACCGGACTTTTACACCCCTGAATCTTATTTGAGGATTCCATCGGGAGATTCTTTCCCTGATTTCATTGGAAAATGCTCTTCCAACCTGTTCGAAACATAAGTTGCTTTTATTGATATTACTTTTATCCCAGACAATAGATTCAATATACTGTTCTTTGAGTTTTTCCAAGAGGCTGGGCATTGGCCAGTCTTTTAGGTCAAGCCACTCATAGCGATAGGGCCCGATCCAAATACCCTCAAAAGCTTTCCCGTTTACTTTTCCATTAGACCTGGTACAAGTCTCTGCCGTGATCCTGAGCGGATGCGCGATTTCAACAAGTTTCCTGCTCACATACCCAGCCTCTGCTGTGCCAAATTTTTTATCAACCAGGGATGTCCTTGAGCCATATGATGAGGCGAAATACTCGCCAAGCTTCATCCCCTCCTTTAAGGAGGACCAAACTACCGGCGCGGGGGCACCTTCGACCACATCGGTGATCCTTTCCATCGGGCCACGCATGCCAACCAGTTGATTCACGGTACTATAACTTCCCCGTGCCCCAGACTCTATAATGAGGGACACGGAGCTTTTCGGACTCTCTCTCAGACTGATTTTGACCTTATTTTCCATTTCAGCTGTTGCCGCTTCAGGGCGAGTCATGAAAATATTCATCACGGCATCGCGCCTATTGCTGAGGTCAGGCAGATCAAAAATTGAAAGAGTCACGCCGGAAGAGGTGGCCCTTTCAAAAGCCATCTCCTTGATGTGTTCTACAAGTTCCTGCCTCGCTTTGTCAGATACCATTCTCATGAACTTATACAGGTGTTGCGCTAAGGCCTTGCGATCAATGGGCCTGTTTCCGAATGAAATTCCTGTGATCCTTTTAAGGGCATCACGGCCTGCCGGAGTCATGGTCTGCAGAAACATACCAAGAGCTACATCCTGGCCCAGGTTCAAAGTGAGAGAGCCATTGGCAGGGGAAAACAGATTTGCAGAGGCCATCAGATTATCAGTTTCTTCCTTAGCTTTGGGTGTTACCACCCGGTGTACCGCAATGGTATCACCGTCGAAATCAGCATTATACCCTGCGGTTACTAAGGGATGCATGCTCACGGCATTATGATTATTAACCTTTGGGTAAAAGGTCTGGATTCCCAGGCGATGCAGGGTCGGCTGACGGTTCAGAAGAACCGGATTCTTCGAGCCGATCTCATTGAGAAGCTCCATGACCTTCTCCCTGTCTTTCATGGCCTCCTTATCCTTGCCGAGTTTTCCAATTGATCCCATACTCTTCTTTATCCTTTCCATTACTGCCTTATGGCTCAAAGGCCTTACATTTTGCCACTCATCCGAAAGCCTGGGCCACAAGAGAGGCTCGAAAAGCTTCACCATCATGGCATAGGGAAGACCACATTCATCTAATGTAAGGTTAGGATCTGGGATAATAACGCCCCTGCCTGAGTAATCCACCCGCTTGCCCAGAAGATTGGCTCGGAAAAAACCATTCTTGCCTCTCAGGTAGTAGGCCAGGCACTGCTCGATCTGCGTTCCATTCGATAAAGTGGAAGAAGGCCAGGCCTTATTGTTATCAATCACAGCCGATACTCTCCGTTGCAACTCTTTGATGTTTTTCCTGAAATCTTCTTTCCTGGCTTTGCCTTTTTGCAGTTGTCTCTTGAATTGCAGGATGTGCTGATAGAGAAGGTTGAGCTCGTTCCAGACAACCTGTTTCTTGCTGGTTTCAAAAGGTGGCCGCAAGTCTGGGGGGAGGACCGGCAAGACATTGAGCATCATCTGATCCGGTGATATGTGGGAGTGGAGAAAACAGTCAATAATCTCCAAACGCTGGCAAATCTGCCTTTGCCGGGAGGGTTTCTTTCCTTCCTCAATTAAAGAATGAAGCTCCTTAAGCAGATGCCCGCGTATATCCCTTAAACGGCTTTCATTCAGCCCCTGTAGCAGATCATTGAGCAAGGAGATGGAGGAGGTACCCTCGGCAATCACCTCGGTCATTAGTTCATTCAAAAAATTCAAATCCTTTATTGAGGAGAAACATTCCCTTAACTTATTCACATCAGTCTGAGAGTCATTGCCCATTGTCAGTAGCTTTTCTTGTTTGAGCTTTGGCTTCTCTTTCCTGAGCTTTTTGTTGAATCGATCATGAAACTCACCGGAACTTTTAAGAAGCAAGGAAAGAAATAAAAAACTATCCAACTGCTCCGTAAACCGCAAAACAGGCCTTTCCACCAGGAAGCTTTTAAAGATCTCGGATGAAAGGCCCAGCAGGGTAGCAGCCACCTCCATGAATACGACATTGAACACCGGATAATCAAGCTCAATGTGACCAATTCTTGTACGCCGTACCTGGCTTTGGACATTCTCGATCTTACATTTCCTGCACCCTCCCTCACCATCGTTCGACACTACCAATGTCCCGCATTTGCACATACCGTCGACCAGGGGGCCAAAAATGGTTTGGGAGAAAAGGCCATTATCCTCATATCCTTCCCGCTCCATTCCCATGAAGGGATCAGTGACTTCACCGGAAGAAAGCTCACGTATCTCATTATCGGTGGTCGGCCTGATGGATACAGAAGCGACCTTGTCTGGTGAGAGCAAGAAAAGTGATTTAAAGATATCTATTTCCTGGCCCTTATTGTTTAAAAACTCCATCTTTAATCCTGCCGCCAGAAGGTATCGGGAAAAAACCTTCAGAAATTCGGGTTGATTTGGTTTTGCCTTGGAATCTCTCCACAGCAACTCCCGCATCGCTGGATTATCTGATTTGATTGTCAACATTTCCTGCAGGATGCATCGAGCATTGTAAGCCTCCAAGGCCCAGACCTCCATTTCGCCCATACGCTGACCGCCCTCTTTCTTTTTCCCCTGTAACGGCTGTTCCGAAATGCAGTTATAGCTGTGCCTCGGGTATCCCCTGCCATGCACCTTGTCACCAGCCAGATGGTTTAACTTCATGATGTAGCAGTAACCAACAGTAACCTCTCTCTCAGTTTCCTTCACTTCCTGGCCCTTTTGCCCCTCATGCACTGAGGGGGGGAGTTTGAGACGGATCTTTCCTCCTGTTAATACATTATCAGACAGTCCCCTATTTTCCCTCTCAAGCAGCTTCCAGGAGTCCTTAAAGAGAGGAACCGGATATGAGTCCTTGCCCTGCCTTGCTGCGAGCCATCCGAGATGGGTTTCATAAAGCTGGCCGAGGTTGAGGCGTGAGATGACCCCCAGGGGATTCATAATGACTTCGACGTGGGTATGTTTGCCGATGAGATTATGCTCATGACTGCTATTGTAGTCAAGGAAATAGGGCATCTCCTCATCAGGCAGGACCGCTGAAACCACTCCCTTCCCTCCATGGCGGTTGGTGAGTTTGTCACCCACATGAGCTTCACGGGCTCTTTCCACCTTGATCCGGATCAACTGCCACACTCCTCTAGGCAACTGCTTTTCGCCTTCATCCCGGCAGATGATTTTGACGTCTGTTACCTGCCCCTCTTCTCCCTGAGGCACGGTAAAGGAGTGGTCCCATATGGCAAAATTGCCGGTCCTCATAGCTTTGCCGAGAAGCTGATACATTGAACTTTTTATCTTCTGATCAAGGTCAATAATCCCCACCAGCACATCACCCGGCTCCACCCATTGCCCCTGGCGGATGACACCTTTCTCGTCGAGCTTCTTCTTTCTTATATCCGAGCGGAAGATATCTCGCGAGAGTTCCTCGCGGACGATGCGCTTTTTGGAATTTCTACCTTTCGCGTTCTTTTTCCACACCGCATACTCCCGCAGTTCAATTGCATATTCATAGGTATGCTTTGAGGTAAGCTTTTTACTCGCGCTTTCCGAGACTACGATAGCATCTTCATAATTGAGACCCTTATAAGGCATATAGGCTATCAGCAGGTTACGACCAAAGGACCATGGATAGGGACTCTCTGAGATATCTTTCTCATAACCGGTGTTAATCAGTGGTGGCTCTTTTTCCATAAGAGGCAAGGCCTGACGCAGGGCTGAGCAGGCCATGAGCACCCGGCTGGCGTCGTTATGATGCAGGAAGGGGATCATCCTCGCGGGGAGACTGAACTGTTGAAGGCAGTAGGCATCAATATAAGAGACCTTTTTAGCCTCGATAAGGGCGAATTCCTCATCGCACCGACGGGCACGGACCATCTTGCCCTGTAGCAGGTCATCTCTTTGATCATAGTAAGCTATCCAGGGCCCATCATTCTCCTCATCGGCAGCGGATAAATGCTTCTCCTCTCTCAGTATGCAGTGCTGATTTTTCCATATAACCTTCCGATAAGGGGCAGTCAAGAGGCCAAATTCGTTGACACGCGCTTCCAGGGGCACGGAAAGGGTAGCGCCAAGTCGTTCGCTCTGAGGTGTGTCTACCGGACAAAGCCGACCATAATGGCTCCAGTGGATGTCTCTTACATCTTTTATATGATCGCTTACCAGCCCGCCAGGGCCATAGAGGGTAATACGGCGAAACAGAGAGAGTCGGGCCAATCGATTATCATCCGGCACAAGACGTGAAAGCTCAGAGGTAGTGAGGAATTCTTTTACCTGTTTTAAAAGCTTATCATTGGACAGTGCTGCCTGTTCGATAAGATCTGCAACCTCTTGATCGTCCATAGTATCCTTTGGCCTCATGACAGCTTCGATATTGCGCAGTACCCTTGGTACCACTTCCTCAGCCATCAGGTTGCCCAGTAGTCGGATCCGTTTATTACTTAAGGAGCGTTTATTATCAAGGGGCAGTTCCTCTCCATGATAAAGAAGGTTGAGATATTCAACGATACCTTTAATATCCTCTATACAAAGATGAAGTTCTTGGAATTCCCTATCAAGAAATTTATCCAACCGAGCAAGCCGCCGGTTGATCTGGTAACGGCCCACGTGAGAGAGAATATTTCTCTGTAGCAGCTCTTTCTGTATCGCTTCCTTGACCTCCTCCACATTACTCATTTCTGATGTATCAATATGCAAGCTTTTGGGAATCTCCTCCCATACTCTTTGGCACCTGGCCAGACAGTCCTCCTCATTGCAAACAGGTGAACCAGAAAAAGATGTATTCTCTTGATCATCATGCATAGGTGGTGAGTATCCTAGAGCGCAGAGAAGTTGGTCAATATGATACCATTTATTGCGCCGCACCCTAACCCGCACCTGTCCGAATTTATCCTTGATCTTGTTTTGAAATTTCTCCCGCTCACCATCCGGGATGTTCCTCATAATCAAATTGAGCTGATCAGGAGGATCAATTTTATGGATCTCGAACTCAAGTCGGGCACCACGTTGCGGGATCAATTCAGCCATATATACTGTCTCTCTGATATCATACGACTCGCTATGGAATCGAAATTTCTTGATCCTTTTCTCTTTAAAAAAAATGATCCCTGGGGACCGCACAAGCTGTGCGATCACCATCCGCTCTTTACCGTTCAGGATAAAGGTGCCCTCCTCAGTCATCTTTGGGATTCGACCAAGATACATAGTTTTTACCTCTTCGTATTCCCCTAGTCGTACTTCAAGTGCAAGGAGCTGGGTAAAATCAATACCCCGATCGCGGCAATAGGCAGCAGGATCGCTGACATTAAGGTCATCTTCGAGAAGAATTTCGCAGTCTGTAACCTTCCATCCTCTATTTAGTGTAATCTTATTCAGGATTCTCTCTAAAAATTCTCTGCAGAGTTCTGCAAAATCCCTCTTCCAGAATATAGTATAGGAATCGCCATGAATATTGATATTTTTACTGGTTATCTTCATCGGCTCGTTTTCCTTTCATTAATTTATCACAATAATTATTATATTATGAGAATATGTTAATGATGTAAGGATAATCATAAGGGAGCTATCAGACGTTCTTAATTGTTGATTATACTTTTTATATTCAGATATTACTTTTATGCAACCCAAGTGCCGATTAATCACCACAAGGAGAGTTACTCATCTCTCCATTTCCAATAAAAGATCTTATTAGGAGGTTAAGACTTCCGATATTAAAGCATCCGGGTATTTTAACAAGGACATTGAATATGATCCAATGACGCGAATTGAATTACCAAATATAGGGATTCCACGTGAATTAGGAGACCATTTAGAAAAAATGGTATATGCTAACACAGCTTTATTCCCATCCTATTATTTCAAGGAATGGGGAGTTCTCCGGCGTTAAGAACATTGATCGGGAAATTGTATTTTCAAGTTCTCTCACATTTCCAGGCCATCTGTATTCTTTTAATCTTTGAGCAGTTTCATCGGATAATCGAAGATTCCTATTCATTTCTTTATTACTTTTATTTAAAAAACATGAAGCAAGCAATGGGATATCCTCAGTCCGCTCCCGAAGCGGAGGCACCTCAATATGAATTACATTGATCCGAAAGTAAAGATCTGAATTAAAATTATTACTTTCAATTTCTGCGTTTAAGTCTTTATTTGTGGCGCATATCACCCTAAAATCAACATCTATTTCGTGTGGTGCTCCCATTTTAAGAACTTTCTTCTCTTGAATAACTCTCAGGAGCGCAACCTGCAAATAATGAGAGGCATAGCCAATTTCGTCCAAAAAAAGAGTTCCCCCCTCAGCCTCTTCAAAGATTCCTTTCCGCTCTGGATCATTCTTATTGGGAAAATCCCTTATATTACCAAACAATGTACTTTCAAGGAGATTGCCAAATTGGGGAATAGCACTAATATTTATAGGTCTATAACGCTTATTGTTTCTATTGCTTTCTTTCCAGATACGTTTTGCCATTATTTCTTTTCCTGTGCCAGTCTCGCCAGTTATCAAAACATTAAGATCAGTGCGTGCACTTCTCTCTATGAGCTTTTTAAGTTCTTTAATTTTAGGGCTCTCCCCGATTATATCGGGATATTCTCTCATACTCCCTTGATTTACTATTTGCTCTTTCGAATTAGACTCATACCACCCCTCACCGGAGCTTCTCTCTTGCATTATGGGTAACATTTTATATTGTTCCTCCTAAAATAAGCCTAAATGGTTATCATGATTTTTTTTAATTATTCCCATTCTTTCGCGCTCTTGTTGACATAGACGAAAAATAATTTTTTTTTCTCAAAAAAAATCGATAGAACTATTGTTGATTATTTAGTACTGCTTCCAATTTCGCCACTCTTTCTTCCATTTCTCTGTTACGTTCTTCCATTGCGCTCATTTGTTTATGTAACTGTTCGATATAAATATGCGCTTTTTCCAACTCTTCCACAATGCCCTTTCGATGGGCTCCAACCTCAATAATTTCTTGACCCAGCTTATTAACGGTAGCCTTTGGGATCGCCTTAAGGTGCTTATTTTTCCACATGAATTCGGCGTGTTTAGTAATGGACTCCAATCTGTAGTTAGGCTCGAAGACATAATCAGCGTGCAATTCACTCCCTCTCTGATATATGGAACCATTCACATCCAAGGTCCCTTGCGGATCATCCGTGCCTATGCCAACATTGCCTGTAATAATCGTAGCAGGCGATACAAGGGCTATGTTTTTTTCATGATAAGTAAAAATGTTAAAGGCATCATCAATAAAAGGATTCCCTGATGAGTTGGGCCAATCAAACATGAATCCCCCAAACATGTACTGATCTTCTTCTGGTGGTGCGTTTTCATTAATAACTGTATTTCTGGTTCTTAATCGTATATAATCATACTGGAACTCAGGATCAGTATACCCCATAATTAAATATGGAGTATCAACGCCCCAGGCTACCTTAATATTTCCATTTACCTCTAATTTTTCTGATGGATTCTCGGTACCAATACCAACATTGCCAGTTCCTAAAATATGTAAAGTTTCTGGTGAATCAAATAATTTAAAGGAGAGACGATTGCTGCTTGAAGCGTCTCCACCATAATAGAAAGTTAATTCTGCCGCATTATAATTTGAGTCCTCTTTACCAAAGGAAATTATTTCTTTTTCACCTACCTCTATATTTGGACTATAAACTTTAAGACTTTTTATATAAACACTATGTGAATCATCTATAATTTCAAGTTTTGCCCCTGGCTCTGTTGTACCGATACCTACATTGCCACCGCCTCGTGTCTGCAGCGCTATCGTTTCCGCATCTATCCTTAATTTAGCTTCCGGATCGCTAAAACCTTCCTCTCTATCAACGGCCCCTATATCAAAGAATCCGCTTTCTGAATTTTCGGGCTCCAAGAAGAGGTATGCATCGTTGTTTACACTTCCATAGAGAAGAATATCAGCTGTTTCACCCCCCATAGAGAAATCGCCATCCCATATGTGCAACTTCGCCATTGGATTCGCTGTCCCTATTCCAACCTTACCGCTAAAATATAGACTGGTCTCTGATATCTCCCACGACCTTTCAGCTAAGTAGCTAAAATTTTCATTTACTTCACTTGATTTAGCAGTAGTTCCGGCTGTAAATGTGTGAGGAATCGATGCAGCATACGCGATTGCAGCTGATAGTGTGAATATTAGAATGAGAGCTATTAGTAAGCACTTGTATAATTTGTTTCTTTTAAAAAATTGAACTATACTTTTCATTTTAATTCACTCCTTAAAATTTAATTAGTTGATAAATATTCTCTACTCTCCCCAACTATTAGAATCCCAGATCATAGAATCCCATTTTCCGGGAAGGGGATGTGGACAATCACTGTCATCAGAGTCTATATCTCCATCACAATCATTGTCTTTTCCATCGTCACATATTTCATCGGCTCCAGGATTAATGGTATTATCATTGTCGTTACAGTCACCAGATGCCATAGTCAGCTCAGATTGCTTATAATAGTCGCTGCTCGGCTGGTCAACTGAAGTAATCCACGTGCCGTCTGAATAAAAATCGCGATCCGCATCCTTATACCAAATTGTTTTCGCACCATTATTATTGCACGCTTGACATAAAAGAAGCATACACAGAAGAATTAATACCAGTAAGGTATTAATGTTTATTTTCATGATATCCCTCCTTTCAGTTTTATTTTATTTATACTTACAAATTGTTACTCTATAGAATCGATTCTAATTTTGAATAAAGGGGCAAATAAAAGTCTAACTTTTAAGCGAGCTATGTTAAATGTTTTCGCCCTTTTATAAACTAAGACGTAAAATAATTTTTTTTCTCAAAAAAAATTAACAGAGCTGTATAATGGTACTATAAACAAAACATTTTTGAAAATTTTGAATTAATGTAACATAAATTAAAAAATAAAGCTAAAATAATTAATATGTTCTGTCATGATTAGGGCCTTCAAATAAGGCAATGAATAATAAATGAATTTCTTTATAACATATACTTCGCAAGTCTTAATTCTATTTTCACAAATTATATTCCAGTGAGTATTATCCGATCTCAAACTGCCGCCAACCATTCCTTAGCTTGCTATAAGTTAATAATGGCACGTCCAGTAATCGATTAACTTCATAATGGAGGGCGGTCACGCCCTTGACTGTTGTTTTAATAACTTTACTTTCCATTACAATTAAAGAGAAATGAACATTTCGAAAGAAATAATTAAGATTATTCCAAGTGGGCCTCTTTGTATTCACGAATAGGGTAAGAGATGGTTTTTTTTATATTCTGTATCGCTATATTATTTCTGATAACATTCCATAAGATTAACGATCATAAGAGCGAAAAAGTAAAAAAACATCAGTGCTTCAATTCGCTGAGAAAGTTTTAATAATAGGAAGAGGAAAAATAATTGAGGGGAAATGAATATAAAAGGATTATTAAAACTCGAAATTCCGACCTACGGATTATTGATCCGTTAAATGAGTTTTGCAATTGTCTCAATCACGTAATGTATTGAAAAAATTAAATATTGAATTTGGAAATTCTAGCCTTTTTTACCATTTTTTGTAAAAATCCACACCCAAAGTAATTATTAAGAAATGAATATGATGGCTAACTATTTGATTTAAAAGGTACGCCTGACAGGATTCGAACCTGTGACCTACGGATTAGAAGTCCGTTGCTCTATCCAACTGAGCTACAGGCGCTTAATGTTATTCACTGAAGTGCTCTCTATATACCATATTTTCTTGATCGAGTCAATCTTTATATTTTTGAGGATTATTCTTCTACTCCCATTCTATGGTACTTGGGGGCTTCGAGCTAATATCATAGAC
This sequence comes from bacterium, assembly GCA_049472395.1. Taxonomy (GTDB): domain Bacteria; phylum SZUA-182; class SZUA-182; order DTGQ01; family JBLIRR01; genus JBLIRR01. The sequence continues at coordinate 36,322 of JBLIRR010000003.1, forward strand.
CACACGGTTTACCCCTACGACCTCATTGATAATTCGGTTTGAAATATACCCTAAGATTTCAGAGGGAAGTCTTACCCAATCTGCGGTCATACCATCGTTGCTATTGACGGCCCGCAGTGCTATGACATTATCATACGTTCTCCTGTCCCCCATTACTCCCACCGTCTTGATAGGTAAAAGCACTGCAAAGGATTGCCAGATTTCATTATAGAGGTTGGCCTTCTTTATCTCTTCAATAACTATGGCATCGGCCTCGCGCAATATATGAAGCCTCTCCTCTGTCACCTCCCCAAGGATCCTTATTGCGAGACCGGGGCCTGGAAATGGTTGGCGATTTACTATTTCATCCGGCAGCCCCAACTCTCTTCCCACTTTCCGCACCTCATCTTTAAAAAGCTCGCGCAGTGGCTCAATGAGCTTTAGGTTCATCTTCTCAGGAAGACCTCCCACATTATGATGGGACTTAATCGTCGCAGAAGGGCCACGCACAGAGACGCTCTCTATCACATCCGGGTATAAAGTCCCCTGGGCAAGAAACTCAACATTATCTAATTTAGAGGCCTCTTCCTCAAAAAGATAGATAAACTCATTACCAATAATCTTTCTCTTTCTCTCAGGATCAAGGACGGATGAGAGCTTGTGCAGAAAGCGCTGCCGTGCATCACAATACACAAGATTCATATGGAAATAATTGCGAAACACTTCCTGAACCCTCTCCCCCTCTGATTTGCGCAAAAGCCCATTATTCACAAAGATGCAGGTAAGCTGATCGCCGATGGACTTATGGAGCAACACGGCGGTTACCGATGAATCAACCCCGCCGCTTAAAGCGCAGATCACTTTCTTCGTTCCAACCTCTTCCTTGATCCTGGATGTTGAATAATCAATAAAGGACGCCATGGTCCAGCTCGGTGAGCACCCGCACAGTCTGTAAATGAAATTCTCAATAATCTTCCCCCCCTCTGGGGTATGTATAACCTCAGGATGAAATTGTACGCCAAAAATAGGCTTTTCCCTATGCGCGATAACCGCTTTCGGAGAATTATCAGTATACGCAACGGGAAGAAAATTTTCAGGTTCCCTGACGACCAGATCAGCATGGCTCATCCATACCTTATGCCCCCCTTTATTAAATCCGTAAAAAAGATTCTTATCATCTTGAATATAAAGCTGTGCATGACCGTATTCATGTCTCTCGGCGCCTAATACCTCCCCTCCCATGAGATACGCGATAAGCTGCATCCCATAACATATGCCAAGAATGGGTATTATTCCCGAAAAGATCCTCTTATCCGGTAAAGGTGCATTCTGTTCATTCACACTATGCGGACCACCGGAGAGAATGATGCCTGAGGGCGAATTGTCTAAAATGTCCTCATAACTTGTATTAAAAGGAAATATCTCGCAGTAGACATTCTTTTCCCTTACCCGCCGGGCAATCAGTTGACTGTACTGCGAGCCAAAATCAAGGACTATTATCTTGCCGTGATGTATATCCATGAATTCTATTTCCCCATCCCGACATGTTGAAACTGCTGAAATACTTTCCCTTCTGTCTTAATTGCAGGAGCAATAATCATTTCAACCAGCTGCATCTCTTTTATATTTTGTGCTCCACACATTCCCATAGAGGTTCGCAGGGCACCCACCAGATTTTGCGATCCATCATCAAGTACGCCCGGTCCATAGAGAATCTGTTTCAGCGTCCCGGATGTGCCCACATGAATCCTTGTCCCGCGCGGCAAATTGGCATGGGGTGTTGCCATGCCCCAATGATGGCCACGTCCGGGGGCTTCCTGAGCTTTCGCAAATGCAGACCCGATCATTACTGCATCAGCACCGGCTGCGAATGCTTTGCATACGTCCCCACCTACGCTCATACCACCATCTGTAATAATGGGAACATAACGCCCACTTTGTTTAAAATAAAAATCCCTTGCAGCAGCAGCATCACACGTAGCCGTCACCTGAGGAACGCCCACACCCAAAACTCCCCGGGTCGTACACGCTGCTCCGGGGCCAACGCCAATGAGGACCCCATCTATGCCAGTCCTCATTAACTCAAGGGTGATTTCATAGGTCACACAATTGCCGACCACAATGGGAATCCTTACGGATTTATGTAATTTCTCAAGATCAACCACTTTATATTGTGAGCTAATGTGCGAGACGGTGATCACAGTTGATTGCACGAAAAATATATCTGCTCCTGCTTCCTGAGCAATATTCGCAAACCTTTCCGCAGTTGTAGGAACTGTTGAAACCGCTGCAATCCCACCCTTGTCCTTGATCTCTCGTATCCGCTTCGCAATTAAATCCTCCTGTATCGGCTTATTATAAATATTCTGAAGAATCTTTGTAGCCTCTTCTTTATCAGCATTTGCAATCTCATCAAGAACAGCGTTTGGATCATCATACCTTGTTTGGACGCCATCGAGATTCAAGACCGCAATGCCACCAAATGCGCTCATCTCAATAGCAAAGTGTGTATCGACAACACCATCCATCGCTGCGGCCAATATAGGAATCGCAAACTTCCTCCCCTTCAATTCCCAGCATACATCCACCTCATTCGGATTAATTGTCACCCTCCCCGGAACAAGGGCAATCTCATCAAAACCATAACACCGTCGAGCTTTACGCCCTTTACCAACCCACATTCCCATAATATACTATCCCTCTTTTTTATTTGTTGAATAATTTTAAATAAAACTCTCTCTCTTTCGATAATCTTCCCCTACGATCTCGATTACTCTGCACATCTCATACAAACGAGAGCGGAGTCGATACCCTATACGGTCCTGAAGTGTTTCCTCATCCGCTCCCGCATCATCCAACCAGTTAGACGTAAAGATTGTCGTGAGATTTTCATTATATCGTCGATTAATAATAAAGGCGAGTGTATCCCGTGTCCACTCGGTAATCTTTTCCGCCCCAAGCTCGTCGAGAACTAATACGTCTTTCTCAAGGACAGGTTTTAAAATACTTGATTCCACGCTCCTGGTGCTTTTATAACTAGCCTTTATTTCATTCAATAAGTCACGAAAATCATAAAAAATACAGGGGACCCCCTTCTCTTTGATAAGCGTCTTTATAAGGGCAACACCCAAGTGAGTCTTTCCCACGCCGCAACTGCCTATTATGAGCAATCCTCTCTTTTTCATCGGATACTCCTTCACAAATTCCTGCACTACCTCTTTTGCCATTGCAGGAGTAAGCTGCGCCTTCGTTGGGCTTAAAAAAGACCCCTGGGTGCTCAGTGTTTCAAAATTATCAAATGTACAATGTTTATATCTTGTGGAGATGTTGGTTTCAAGGAGAAGACCTTCCTTGCGCCTGTTTATATAGCACCTGCAACGAATTGCCACACTCGTGCCATCCTTGTCCTCCACCGTCAACCACCCGGATCCATTGCATGCAGGGCATATATTTTTATAAGAAAAGTTAAGCGACATATAGGCTTATCCTTTTGAGCATAAATTTTTCTCGTAGTATATTTTTTAAGCAAAGATCGAGGCTTTCTTCATACACAGCTTGTTCCATATGCTCCCGGTACCCCTCAAGTTTTTTGTCTATCTCATCTATAAAGCTGCTCTTCAGCTCTTCAGGAAGCAAGAAGCACATTGTGTCGAGCATCTCATGGTCAAGGTGCGACAGCATAGTTTCTACTTTCTCAATATCAACAGATCTATCCTGCACGAACTTGTTCTCTACACTCTCCTCCACCTGCTGGAGTATCTTCTGATAGTTAACCTGTGATAAGGCAGAGAGAATAATCTCAGGGTATTGATACTCCCTCATTTTGACCTCATCAAGTTCTCTCTTGATACGTTTCACCTTATTGAGCACCAGATGATATGTGTGCTCACACTGCGCATTCTCGTTCCGTGCGAGGGGATCGCCAATCAAGTTTCGTTTATATTCTTTCCATAAGGAAAATATCCGAGGTTCACAATAGGTTAATACATCAACATGTCCCTCCTCTGTCCGAAGTCGCCTGCAGCTTTTTTTTATACCCTTTGAAATAACAGGCAGGGGAATGCCCATCTGCTCCCACCTTTCTGCTATAACCCAGTTGATCGGGGAGAGAACAAGGCCACATCCACGCACTTTAGAAAATATTTCTTCTATCTCAGCAAGATATACCATGTCTCTGTTTCTCAAATATAATTCTTAAACCCTCAAGGGTAAGATCGGGGATCACCTCATCAATGGATTCAGCTCCCTGAAAAAACACATCCGCCCATCCTCCGGTAGCAATCACTTTGGTCTTTGTCCCAAGCTCATTCTGCATCCTTTCCACCACACCATCAACTAAGGCACTATACCCGAAAAATACACCGCTGCGGACTGCATCCGACGTATCTTCGGCAATAATCCTTCGCGGAAATTCCCACACAACTGGATTTAATCTCTCTGCCTTACTCACCAAAGCATCTAGGGAGATCCCCACACCCGGAACAATACATCCTCCTAAAAATCCTGATTCGGGAGTAACTGCACAAAAGGTCGTGGCAGTACCGAAGTCAACAATAATGACGGGGCACTTATATCTTTCATAGATAGCGACTGCATTTGCCAGACGATCCGCACCGATCTGTTGCACTTTCGGGTAGGAAATAGGAAGAAAATCCGCAGTCTCTTTGGCGGTGATAAAGAGAGGCTCTGTATCGAGAAACAGCTTACATGCTTGATTAAAAATTGTGTCAAGAGAGGGCACAACCGAGCAAATCACAATTCCCTCAATAAGATCCAGATTAATAGAGCTCTGAGCAAAGGCCGAACAAAGCCAGAGCCCTAATTCATCCGCGCTCATTTTTCTCGTGATAATCCGCCACTTCTCTATAAGACTTCCATTCTCAAAGAGCCCAAACACAATAGTGCTGTTGCCTACATCTATTGCTAATAAATAATTGTTCATGCTATTTTCTCCCATTGCTTTCGTATACCCTCAGGACCATCCTTAACCAGTATACTATACCACGTATTAAAAAAAGCAATCAATCTGTCCAACACTATGTCACACTTGCACAATGCCCTGTCTTTTCCTACTTCACATAATGAAATTGCTCTCATTCTCAAATCTTGCGGAAACTCTTCCATATCAGGACATACATTTATGCCGATACCGGCAACAATGTAATGAAGCCTTGTGCCGGTGTAGCGTGTCTCAACAAGAATACCTGCAACCTTTCGACCTTTGATCAATATATCATTCGGGGGCTTTATCGTACTATGCTCATCTATAAAATAGTTGACTGTCTCCCACACAGCTATGGTTGCCCATTTTTCAATAATAGGGGCCTCTATGTGCCACTCTTTCAGGCGAAGCAAGATCGATATATAAAGCCCCCCTTCAGGAGATGACCACTTGGCGCCTCTTCTTCCCCTGCCTCCTGTTTGATAGTCTGCAACAACTAATGTCCCGTTTGGAAAGCCTTTTTTTGCCAAAAGATGAGCTTCATCATTCGTCGATACGGCCTCTTTTAAATGAATTATGTGAGAGTCTCGAATTAAGGACATACTATCTCAACCTTTTTGTTCAGCGCTGCTTATTGTAAGCAGTGCTGCTTTTTATTCCTTCACACGAGATGTCTCAATCTCCAAGCTGATATCGGAGGCTCGGGGAGAATGTGTCAGCCCTCCCACAGATATTAAATCAACCCCTGTCTCGGCAACTGATCTTACATTCGAAAGGGTAATCCCTCCGGATGCCTCAACGAGCGCTCGTCCGTTGATGAACACCACTGCTTCCTTTAACTGCGCAGTATCCATATTATCAAGTAATATACAATCAACCTCGGCATCTATGCACTCCTTCACATCTTGCATGCTTTCAGCTTCCACCTCAATCTTTATTAAATGGGACAATTTTTTGGATTTTCTTACCGCAGCGACGGCATTTGTGATTCCCCCGGCAATCTTAATATGATTGTCTTTGATAAGACATCCATCCCCTAGAGAGAATCGGTGGTTGTACCCCCCACCGCAACGAACAGCATATTTATCAAGCGCTCTTAACGTGGGGACTGTCTTTCTCGTATCCACAATCCTTGCGTTACAACCTTCCACTCTCTTGACATACTCCGCCGTGAGGGTAGCGATACCGCAAAGCCGCTGGAAAAAGTTGAGGGCAACACGCTCCCTGCTCAATAAGATATTGGGTCGTGTCGTTATATACCCAAGCACTTCTCCGGCACCAATTCTCTGGCAATCGCTCACTTTTTTCTCAAAGCATATATCCTCAGGAGACAAAGAATATGAAAACACAGCCTCCACTACCCCCAGACCACAGACTATCATAGGCTGTTGTGCTATGAGTGCTCCTTTAATTGGGCTATCATTGCCCAAGCCCTCACACAACGACTGGGTAGTAACATCAGCCTCTGTATTATCCTCTATGAATGCCTGCCCGATCAGAGCAGCTATTGAACTACTTGATGAACACATTTATTTGTTATCTTTGTCCGATTTAGCGGACTCTTTTATACATTCATTCACTTTCTGGAGAATCTTCTCCAGCTTATCCTTCTTTTTTTCAAGCTCTAATGCCCGCTCCCGGTCCTTTACCACTACTTCCTTCGGAGCCTTGGTAATGAAATCTTCATTCGAAAGCTTTTTGCTGTACCATAAAAGGTCCTGTTTCAACTTAGAGAGCTCTTTGGAAAGCCGCGTTGCTTCTTCGCTAAAATTAATTATGTCCTGAAGAGGAATAATTATTTCCATCCCTTGCACAATTGCGGTAGCCGCACTGGAGGGCCTCTCACCCTCAGGGTCTACCATCAGATCATTCAAACGGGCAAGGGTAATGATATATAATCGATAATCCTCGAGCACAGCCTTATGATCGACATTACTTGTTTTGACAATCATATCGGGTTTGGATGAAGGGGGTACATTCATCTCGCCCCTAATGTTCCGTGCTGCCCTTACTACATCCATTATCAGGGACATCTTCGTCTCAGATTCCTTATCCTTAAGCTGTTTGTTGTAGACAGGCCATTTATCGACGAGAATACTTCCAACAGGACCCTCATGCGGTAATAACTGCCAAATGTGCTCGGTAATAAATGGCATAATCGGATGGAGAAGCCTCAAACTAATGGACATTACCTCTCTCATTACATATTGACTTACGTGTCGCCGCTTATGGCCTCCCTCTGGAGACAGGTAAATCTTTATAATTTCAATGTACCAATCACAGAACTCATGCCACCAAAATTGATAGAAAAGGTTCGCTGCTTCATTGAACTGATAACTCTCTAATGCCTCAGTTACTTGATTTATAAGAGAATTTACCCTATGGAGAATCCATCTGTCCGCTAAGCTAAGATTCTTGAGGGATTTATACTCCGGATTATTATTGTAATCCTTAAGATTAATCATCACAAAACGAGCTGCATTCCATATTTTATTCACAAAATGGCGATACCCCTCTATCCTCTCTTCAGATAAGCATATATCCCTGCCTTGAGCGGTAAGGGCAGTCAAGGTGAACCGGAAGGCATCTGTCCCATATTTCTCCATCATTACAAGAGGATCAATCACATTGCCTTTTGATTTGCTCATTTTTTGGCCATGTTCATCCCTTACTAAGGCATGAAGATACACGGTTCTAAAGGGGGGGCTATTGGTACATTTATATCCCATGGTAATCATTCGAGCCACCCAGAAAAAAAGTATATCAAACCCCGTCACCAAAATAGAGGTGGGATAGAACATAGCAAGTTCCTCTGTCTGCTCCGGCCAGCCAAGGGTAGAAAATGGCCACAGCGCCGAACTAAACCAGGTGTCAAGGACATCAGATTCCTGCGTGATATTTTTACTGTGACAGTGCTCGCACTCTAAAGGGTCCTTTTTTGCGACGGTATATCTTTCACAAGCAGCACAGAGCCACGCAGGAATCCGGTGGCCCCACCATATCTGCCTTGAAATGCACCAATCCCGAATATTATTCATCCATTCAAAATAGGTAGTTTCCCAATGAGCGGGGATAATTGTGATGCTTTTGTTCTCAATAGCCTCAATTGCAGGCTTTACCAAACTCTCCATCTTGACAAACCATTGTTTTGATACTAATGGTTCAATAATCGTGTGACACCGGTAGCAATGTCCCACTGCATGCTCATATTCTTCAATCCTGTCAAGGAAATCATTATCTTGAAGATCTTTGATGAGTCGCTTCCTGCAAGTAAAACGATCCAGATTGACATATACTCCCGCCTGGTCGGTCATCAGTCCTTTCTCATTAATGACCTTCACCAAGGGCAAGCCATGCCGCATACCCAGTTCAAAATCATTAGGATCATGTGAGGGTGTCACCTTTAATACACCAGTTCCAAACTCAGGGTCCACATATTGATCTCCCAATACCGGAATTTCTCGATCCATTAAGGGTAAAATAACGCGCTGACCTATATAATGTTTATACCGATTATCCTCAGGATGCACGGTCAGTGCTGTATCCCCCAACATAGTCTCAGGTCTCGTTGTTGCGATCATTAATGCTTCTTTTTTCCCTACAACCGGATATTTAATATAATAGAGATTTCCCTTAATCGTTTCATACTCAACCTCAAGATCAGAAAGCGCGGTAAAACAGCGGGGACACCAATTTATTATATAATTATCCCTATATATCAACCCTTCCTTATAAAGATTGACGAATACTTCCCGTACTGCCTGACAGAGGCCCTCATCCATGGTAAAGCGCTCCCGGGTCCAATCACACGAGGCGCCCAGCTTTTTTAACTGCTCTGTAATAAGCCCGCCTGACTTCTTTTTCCACTCCCACACCCTCTTTACAAATTTTTCCTGGCCCAGATCATGTTTGTCAATCCCTTCTTCCGCAAGTTGTTTCTCCACGACATTCTGCGTCGCGATCCCTGCATGATCTATACCATATTGCCAGAGCGTATTATATCCCTGCATCCGTTTCCACCTGATTAGTATATCCTGCAATGTATTATTCAATGCATGCCCCATGTGAAGAGAACCGGTGATATTAGGCGGGGGGATGACAATCGAAAAATGAGGGGCGGATGGATCGCTCTTCATACGAAAAAGACCTTGATCAATCCAGGATTGATACCATTTTGTTTCGATTTCGCCAGGCTGATAAGCTTTACTTAAGTTATCTAAGTCCATCTATTCCTCTACTTCCTCCCCCTTAATCCTCCTAATCTCTTCTAGAATCAATTTTTCAGCAAGATCATCAACCAGATTCTGCACCTGCTCCTTAAAAAGCTGTTCCATCGATTCATGGATTACCTTATCAACTCTTTCAATAACGATTTTTTTAATCCACTTTTCTATACTCAGACTATCGAACGTACTCCCTGTCTCTTCTGCCTGGGCCTTATTCCGATTCTCCTCCTCATCGTCACTGTCATCTTCATCTTGCTTATTGTCCTCGCTATCCTCACTCTCATGTTCGTCTTCTTCATCACTATCGGTAATACCCTCCGTGAACAGGCCCTTTTTCTCTTCCTCAAAAAAAACATCTTCGCTATCAAAGCGCGCTTCATCCTCCTGATTATCCTCCTCATCACTTAATGCCGGCTCTTGATCCGATTCCTCTTCCGCATCCTCGTCAATCATTTCATCGTGAGCGTTCTCATCTTCTCCAGCAAAAGTATTGGTAAGTTCCGCAAAAATATCACTCTGGGCTATCTCATCGTCTAACACTAACGCAGGTCCTACTTCCTCCTCCCTCTTATCTCCACTATCACCATCCCTTTCTTCATAAGAAGCGGCACCTGTGAGGCTACTTAATATATCATCCTGGACTTCTTGACTCGCTGATATATTAGTCTGCGTATCCTCTTCTTCCTCTTGCAGTGAAGATTCCGGCAGATCAGTCAAAATAGTATCCTGAACATCTTGGGTCGCCATGATTTCAGAGTCCTCATCTTTTTGCGCTTCTTGTGTAGTTGAAGAGAAAGCATTGAGTAAGCCGTCAAGAGCTTCGATAGGTTGTGCACACTTATCAAGCAATTGCCCGATTGCATTAATAAAATCCTTTGCCTCAAAAGGCCTTGCTAAAACCATATCAATATCCTCAAAATCATTCAATCGAGAATCATTCTCCTGAAGACCTTTCACTAAAAGCATAACGGGTACATAGGCATGATCGGACGATGCTCTTAATTTCTTATAAATAGGCAGCGCCCCTTCGTTAGGCAAATCAATATCAATTATCATTAAATCAATAGGTTCTTTTTCCATTGCCTCTTTTATCTCATCCGTATCTGACGTGAGCTCTACTTTCAGATCTCTATCGCTGAGCCTTAATTCAATCAATTTCTGCAAGGCAATATTTCTATCTCCTACCAATATCTTTTTCACAATGATCTCCTAACTATTATATTTTTGTTCATTGTTAAAGATAGAGGAACTCCTCTTTATAAAAATAATATCCTATCAATATAAAAGGAGAAAATCAAGTTATAAATATTTCTTAAACCATGGAATGAGTTCTTTCCCAAAAAAGACATGTTTCCCCTCCCCCACTGCCATCGCTAGATTTTCCGTTGCCCGTTCCTGCTGATAGATTTTTTGCAGCTCTCTAAAAGCAATTCTGGCATATTCCAAGGGGAATTCAGGATCGCGATCTGCCTGTTCTAAAAAAAGAGGCCGTGGAGCAATGAGAGCGGCAATATCGCTCATATCTCCAAATTGTATCAGACCAGGTACATAATTATCGGTCGTCTGACGTCGTGAAAGAATGGAATGTGCAAACTGATTAAAATAACAACTCACATACACTACCCTAATATCAGTATTAAGGGCTGAAAGATAAAGAGAGAGGCCTCCTCCCATGGACCAGCCGACAACACCTATTCTCTCTTTATCCACCAACTTATTATTATTTTTCAAATAATTAACACAGCGCCACAGATCGGAGAGCCTTCTGGAGGTGAGTGAGGCCCCTCTGGCAATAAGTGCCAAAGCAAGGAAATCCTCTCTATTAAAATCCTGGGATTCGACGATGTCGGGTGCCAGGACGCAATAGCCGTTTTTAACCAGTGTAAGACCGAATTGGGCATTATTACGGCTTTTCGTTATGCCAACCACTTCCTCCTTATCTGAATGATGTCCGTGAATGCACAAAATAGCAGGATAGGGGCCAGAGCCGGATTCCCCCGGAATAAGAAGATAGGCCTCAGTAGTATCAGTGCCAGTACGGAAATTGATGAGTCTTCTCCTATACCCTGGGAGCGTCTCTTCCCTCATATTTTGAGCAACCTCCCACTCACGTATCGGGTCAAGATTGAATAATTCGTATAATTCATTCCTGCGGAGCTTCTTGGCAGGAAGAATCATATAGCATATCTTACTGATAATGGAGATTCTTTTTTGAATAAAGGCTCCGGCCAAGAAGGCAATAATAAATAGCACGATATAGATAAGAAATGACCTTACCTGATATGTTTTCTCTGATTGATTCTTGTCTTTCTTCATGTGTGAGACCAATTAAAATTTTATATAAAATAACACATCATACGACGGGAGTCAATTATTAGTATAAAGAAGGAACTGCTACACCCTTAATGTAGCGATGATCCGCGTGGGATTGAGAAAAAGTTTGAGAGCAGTAATTATATCAGGAACACATATATCAGCTGAGGAAAATGTCTTGAGAGATGTTCCCTCCCCCCCCATCACACAAATCCCCAGGACTGCCTCTTGAAGCATTAGACAATCATTTGACCCATTGCCGATGGCAGCGGTGTGAGACCCACCCATGCGCTTTAACACATCACATTTTTGCGCCTGCTCCTCACCTTTGGCAATCTTTTGAATAGTGACGGGCAAATCCTTGCAGCTTTCTTCCACAAGGCCAAAGGTGTCTGCCGTCAAAATCATCAGATTAAGTTGCGCGGACAGCTCTCGCAGTTTTTGTGCCACACCCTCTATCAGATAGCCATCAACAGCAAGTGTGCCATTAAAATCCATCAGAAGATTATCAAGATAAATAGTATCTCTACCGGGAATATCTATTTCTAACAATATTTCTCCTAAAAAATTTAATCTTTACAATTACCTATTTGGGATTCCTCTGAGTATACTACAAAATAGGATAAATAGAAATACAAATTAAGCAGTAGTGGCAGATTGCAATTTTCACTCATTTGAACTATATATACATTATATGGATAAACTGACTCTCTCTAGACACTATAAATTAACCAGAGCCCTCCTATGCTCCCTTCTTTTTGTGAGCTTCGGCTATTTTACTGTCTGCGCAAATAGCAAGGAGCTTCGTGTGCCGGAGCAGTTTCTCACAATACAGGACGCTATTGATAGCGCGGAGATGGGGGACACGGTTATTGTATATCCCGGCACTTATTATGAACATATCACTATAAAAGGCGGAGTATCACTTGTAAGTTACGCGGGGGATGATGGCGACGAGCTCGTTGAAGGCCCCGGACAAAAAAAGGTGCTCCGTCGCACGAAACGAACGATTATTGATGGCTCTAAGCTCAATCCTGCAACCTATCTGGTAAGTTTCGAAAAAGAGAGTAACCTGCCGATGAAGCTTGATGGATTTACCATCCGAAACCTGCCGAAGAGGGCGACTGAACGGCTATTTTTAGTTGAAGTGCGGGGCTGCTCCCCACAGGTAACACATAATATTGTGTATAATAACCACAGCAGAGGCAAGGGAGGCGGGATATTGCTGACCGGTCTCGGTCCCTCCATGGGCCCCCCCCTTAAAACGGTTGCAGAACCTACGGTGACACATAATGTCGTGTATAATAATCATGGCGCCGGGATTTCCAACGGCCCAAATTCCAGGGCACGTATTTCCTATAATGAAAGCTTTGGTAATCGTTTCACCACAGCCAAAAGGACTGAAGATCTTGACGCCCCCGGCATTGGGATGAGGGAATATGCAAGGCCCATTATAGAACATAACTTATGCCATCATAACGGAGCGGGAATCGGGGGAATTAATCTCATATCAAACCCTCATCCAATAATCATCCGATATAATACTCTGCACTATAATAGAAGGGGGGGCATCGGCTTAAGAGCCATTGATACGCAGCAGAACAATATTACCGTTGCCATTGAACAGAATATTATTTGCAACAATCTTCGGGGAGGGATTTATTTAAAACATATTAGTGAATCTCTCATAAAAAATAATCAAATCTATCGAAATATCAGGGCTGGTATTAGTTATTTTGAAGGTATAAGAAGCATAATTCAGGAGAATGAAATCTTCGGCAATCTCAAAGCAGGCGTGAGGATGGAGGCTGAAGAGGCTACAATAGAAAATAACAACATTTACTATAATCTTCTCACCGGTATTGAGGTGGTAAAACTGCATAAAAGTCATGAAGGTCAATACAATAGAGACAATCTGGAAAGCACTGAATAAGATAAAAATCATAGTCTATATAATCGTGGGATTCACACTTGTGTGTTTCTCATGCGCATTGAAGAAATACTCGCCGGCTATATATAATGTTCCTTCAGATACAAGGAGCATTCAAGAGGCCATTGAGAGGTCACATCCCGGTGATACGATTATTATCTTACCGGGTATATACATTCTTAAAGAAAAAAATATTATTATTCCCGATAAATCCATCACCATTAAGGGATTAGAAGGTGCTCACAAAACGATTATCAAAGGAAGGTATGGACAGCCGGTCGTGATATTCGCGCAAAATTCACACGCGATCCTTCGAGGAGTGACGATTACGTCTGAAAAACAGGATAAGGATCAGGAGCCCTCTCTCTATGGGGGCGGGATAGTATGTGATACGGATTCAGCACCGACCATTTCTGAATGCATCATCTCGGGAAACAATGCTATTTTTGGAGGTGGGGTCTATTGCTCTTCCTCATCGCACCCTCGATTTATTGACTGCCTCATCTCACATAATTCGGCCATTGAATGTGGGGGAGGGGTATGCGTCTTTGAGGCAGCCGTGCATATTACAAGCAGCAAAATTATTCATAACAGGGCTGAAAGCAGTGGAGGCGGTATTTTCTGTTATAAAGATACTTCTTATGTGCACAACACTCTTGTCACACACAATAGCACGGAATTTATTGCGGGCGGGGCATGTTGTATTGAGTCTGCCATAAAAATAATAAACACGACTTTCGCATTGAATAAATCAGAACTTAGTGGCGGAATCTATGGACTTGGGGGGGACATTCGCTTAACTAATCTTATCGTGTGGGGAAATGGCGAGGATTTATTGCTTGAAGATTTTAGTCTTGATTCACGACCCCGATATTCCACCATCGGGGACGGAGGATTTTCAGGAATCAATGGCAATATCTCCGCTAATCCATTATTTCGCGATCCGAATAAAGAAGATTTTCATCTTGATCCAAACTCTCCATGTATCGATGCTGGCGAACCCATAGAAAAATTCAATGATCAGGATGGGTCAAGAAACGATATGGGAGCTTTCGGAGGACCAGAAGCATATACAGAACCCAAAGAAAGGAAATTTTAAATGAAACGCTTATATAATAGTGCGCTTATTCTATTTCTCATGCTTGTAGTTGCCCAGCATGCCACGGCTAAAATAATCAAAGTGCCTGACGAGTTCGCCTCTATTAATGAAGCAATCGCGCAGGCTGTATCCGGTGATACGATCAGGGTATCCCAGGGAACCTATTTTGAGCACTTGGAAATGAAGAAAGGCATTGTTCTTCTCGGAGGGTGGAAGAAGGATTTCTCGGAGCGTGATATAGCGCTTTATCAGACGATTATTGACGGATTAAAAGGAGCAGGATCAGTCATATATGCGGCGGATAATGTAACAATCGATGGATTTACCATAATGCACGGGACATTAAAAAAGTATGAAGCTATTGGAGAGGAAAGAGGAAGTGGCATTTATTGTCATGGCCTCTCTAATGTTATTATAAGAAATAACAGGATTGTTGACAATGTGCCAAGTGCTATCTCCTGTAGTAAAAGCTCTGCGTCGATCATCAATAATCTGATCTCCAAAAGCAAAAGAGCAGGCATTCATCTCGTAGACGGTTCAACCGGGATAATCGAGGGAAATGAGATAAGGGAGAATAATTTAGCCGGACTGAGCACAGGTGCTGATGATGATGAAGAGGAAGATACGCATGCTCAGGAAAGGTATGTGGAGATGAGCACCTTCCATATGAAAAATAATCGCATCTGTTTTAATAAGAAAGCTGGAATTGATGCACAGAGAGGAGATGGTACTATTTTTAACAATATTATATTTAAAAATAATGAGAGTGGTATTCGCTGCATGGAAGAACTTGTAAAGATCATTAACAATACAATAGTTGAAAATGATATGGCAGGGATCATTATGCATGATCCGAATGCGACCGTAATCATTAAAAATAATATTATCGCACATAATAAGCTCACAGGGATTCTCACCGGCAGGGGGAACTATGATCATAACCTTCTCTTTCATAACAGGGATGATCTTTTTGACGATCCTTACTATCTTCCTAGTATCCGCATACAGCATGGAGGATATGAAGATGAGGACACCTACATTCAGAAAGCACATCTGATCGCAGATCCGCTTTTTATGTCCATGAATAATGAAGATTATCATCTTCGTCCCGAATCCCCGGCAATTGATGCAGGAGACCCTGACCCACAATTTGATGATAGACTCTTTCCTCCCTCATTAGGAAGCAGAAGGAATGACCTTGGTGCTTATGGAGGGCCGTTTACAAGGCCTGAAGAACGAGGCGTCAATTCTCCCCCTATCGCGCTTGCAGGCCCCTCCCAAAGGGGCTATCTCGGGGATGTGATTACATTAGACAGCGCTGCAAGTTTTGATCCTGACGCAGATGACATTTCATATGCATGGTATTTTATTACTATCCCAGAGGGGAGCAGGGCTGCCTTATATAATCCCACGAGCAAAGACCCGAAATTTAAAATGGATATTCCCGGAAAATATACTGTTGGCTTAACAGTGACTGACCGCTGGGGAGAAAAGTCACATGAAAGCCAGGTTATCATTTATGCTGACGATAATCATCCGCCAATTGCATATGCCGGCGAAGACCTCGACAGTGTCGCTGTGGGAGACCTTATTGAATTATACGCTGATCTGAGCACTGATGACGATGATGATCCTTTACACTACCAATGGAGCATAGCATTTCTTCCGTCAGAGAGCAAGGCAACACTTGCCGGTGAAACAAGCCCATCATGTAGATTTACGATAGATGCTCCAGGCTGTTATAAAATCAAACTCACAGCCCAAGATGGAAAAGCAACGAGTGAACCCCATACCACATTTATCAGTACTATGCATAAGCCTTCGGATAAAAAAAGATTAGTGCCACAGCAATATCCAACAATCCAATCCGCTGTTGATGCAGCAGAGCCGGGGGATCAGATCATTGTCACAGGGGGTACATACAAGGAAAACATCCTTATAGATAAACGCCTCGATATGATAGGAATCGATTGGCCCATCGTTGATGGGGGAAGCAAAGAGGGTAATGTTGATACCATAAAAATTGCCTATCTCGGAAACGATGCGGGGAAGGTGACAGGATTTGTTATTAGCGGAAGTGGCCGTGGTCTTCTCGCGCATGGTCTCAGCGCATGGGATTCATCCCCGGAGATCTATCACAATCGTTTTACAAAAAATCCTCACAACGCCATCGGGATCCATGGCAGCAAACACTTAACCGGTGAAACGAGGGTTTATGAAAATCTTATCTATGATAATGGAGGAGGGATAGGAAATGGGAAAGGGGGATGTGGTCAAATCTATAATAATGAAATATTCAACAATAAAGTATTCGGTATCGGCTGCCGCGGCTATTCTGCGCCCATTATACGAGATAATTATATCCATGATAATTTTCTCGGTATCGGAATGAGAGAGCCGGTATCTCCCTTTGTTGAAAATAATTATATTTATAATAATGTCAGTGGGATACGAATAAGCCCTGTATCCACTATTGAGGTTCTTCCTGGCAATGAGATCGTTATCAAAAATAACCTTATAATAAATAATGAGTATAATGGTATCTGGGCAACCTCTTTTAACAGGGCGAATCTTACAATTGTTCACAATACCATTGACCATAACAACCTGGCACGTCTTGACAGGCGGGGAGGAGGTGTTGTGTTCGGCTATCCCTGGCCTGGAGATTTTAAGGTGATACTGAAAAATAATATCATCACGAACAACTATCAGGCTGGAATTCTCAATTACCGGGGCTCAGAAGATTTTATAATGGAAGCTAAAGGAGTCGTGATTGAGAATGATTACAATAATGTGTGGAATAATGGGCAATTCAATTACATTCACTCTACTGCAGGCGCAAATGATATGTCGCAGGACCCTTTATATATATCCTCCTCCACGTTAAACGCCCCATTATTTCGTTACTTTCTGAGCAATAAAAAGACCAAACATACCAAAAATAGCCCCTGTGTGAACGTAAAGAGTACGCTGATAAATCCGGCGCTTCAATTGGATTTAAACACAAGAACAACGCAGGTAGATTTAAAAGCCAATAAGACCAGGATCGATATGGGATTTCATTATCCCTTGGATATTAGGGCTTCTGATTGGATTCGGGGAATATTACCGATACATCAATAGCATAGGGTCCGCCGGTTATCCCCATGTCATTTCTGGGAGTTCCCTGCGAGGGAGGGAAATAGCGGTCTTCAAACAGCTCCTTTTCACACCCTGCGTCAATCGCAACTGAGTTCGTGCTCAAGGAAAAGTCATGCTTTTCCGGAGCAGTAAAGAGCGGATTACATATAAGATCAGCCTTTCCCCGTCTGCAGCCTCCGATCTGTTTGTGCTCTATGGAATAGGGGGCATCATCACAATTATTGCAGCAATTCCCCGCTCCTCCATTATTATAGTATAAATTATAAGAATACCCACTGCAGGTTGGGATCTTACTACCGGTTATATGATTATAGGCAAGAATGTTATTGACAATAGAAGGACTGTGCGTGGTATCTAAATGCTCAATCCCTACGCCTTGAAATTTATTCCCATTATTAATTATAGTATTATTCGCAATCATCATAGGTGTCTTCTTGCAACGAATACCTGAATTGCCATTATTGAGGATCAGGTTATTTCTGATTCCTATACTTGTGGTAATAGCATACTGCGCATTGATGCCGCAATTATCATTCTCGCTAATAATATTTTTATATACATCTATAGTAGGGACAGTCTCTCCTAGCTCACCAGTTGTAATCCCAGCCATACCATTTAAGGAGATTTTATTTTCAGAGGCAACAAGGGCACTATTGTGTTCTACAATTATGCCTGATTTTTTATTTTTTTCAATAGTGCATCCCTTTATTCCGACGAGTAATCTATGCTCTACCGTATCGCTAAATCCACAGCGTACACCACTTGTATTATTCATATAAATGCGGGTGTCTTGAATGTCAACATAACATGCACCTTTGAGCTTTCTCTCAAGACTTGTTTCATTATTGGCTATCTGGATGCCGGAAGTATCATTATGATAAATATGTGATGAGTGAATACGGGTGTTTCCTATATTATCTATATTTATACCTGCTTTTTTATTATAAGAAATAACGCATTGATCGATTAGAGTGTCATCAGTGCCATCTTTTATAATCACTCCCGCTCTTCCATTATTATATATATGCGTGTCCTGCACGATTACTTTTCCCCCCAGGATTCTCACACCCACCATATTATTTGCATATATGTGATTGTTCTTTATGCTTATTTCAGAAGACAGCACGGACGAATTATTACACAGGATAAAAGAAAGAACACATAAAATAAAAACAGTATATATTTTAGAATCCATAGGTTGTGATTCTGAAAAGAAACGCATTGTTATATTTCCACCCCTCATCTTGTTGAGTAATCGGTATTTGTACCCCACATTCAATGCGTCTATAGGGTGATAGTATCAATTGTATGCCTGGAGATAAAAATACCATATCTCCTCCTGACTCATACCGTGGCCAGAAGGGCTCACTTTCACCTATATGCCATCCATTAAGCTCCAAGGAAAAAATTAAATTCTTAGCTCTTCCCGCACCTAAAAATGAATCCTCATTATAGGGAGCTGTTTTACACAATGCAATATTATAGTATAATTCATCACCCGGGTCAATATTATGTTCTTTTTCATTAAGGCGATACTCAAGATTAAGATGGAAATAGAAGCGGTTTAATTTTTTACTCGAATAATTTATACCCCACATGACATCCGTCCTTCCGGAGCCAAGGGTAATCGCAAACTCCTTTTCTTGATAAATTGGATATTTCTCTGTTTCACCTGTAGGGAGACTGAGATTAAAATATAATGCTAAGCTTGTTCCCTTCTTTTTAAAGAGATGAAATTTATTTATAATGATGGTATCACCCACACCGGATACTCTGGGCCGATATGTTAAACCGGTTCTTTCTATCCGGCACTCTTTGGTGATAAATGTCGGATGTGCGCCTATACTCCACACATCAGTTATCCCATAGAGGGCAATAAAACCTAATCTAAAAATCCTTACGTCTCTATAAACTCCTTCGAATTCATTGAATGGTAAATATATCTCTTTGGAAAAATAACGCATATAGAGATTGTTGGTAAAGCCGCGTTGGGGTAATACATAACCGGCATTTTTAAAGAAAATGGGTGATGGCAGTTTGACCAACAAAGGGGCATGATGTTTTTCCGTTAGCCCTCGCACAAATCCAAGATTATTCTGTGCCCTCTTAAAGTCATGATTATACTCAAGTGCCCTGATAAACTCTGCCCGGGCTTGATCATACTTTCCCTCACGAAGATAGATCTCCCCCAGATTATTATGTGCAATACTAAAAGAAGGGCTTATTTCGCAGGCTTTTGTAAATGCATCCATGGCGGCATCATACTCTCCCCGGGCCTTATACACCTCTCCAATGCGATTATATGCTTGTGCGTAATCCGGGTACATTTTGATAGCTACTCTATAGTAAGATAATTCTTCCTCTGAATCATTATTAAGCTCTTCTCCCTTATTGAACCAGTATTGAGCATACTTTAATTTTTCTGCTCCCCTGCATCTTTCGGCATGACCTATGAGTAACCATGGAATGATAATACACACTAGTGTATACATTCTTGCACACTTACACACCATATATCTCGCCATTCCTCCCTTACAGCCTCTTTGATAGCATACTGCTCTTCATATTAAATATATAAATATAATAAATAATTGTGCAAATTAAATGCCATGAATAGAATTCATTCTTTCAGAAAAAAGCTTGCATTATCTAAGAAAAAAATATATACTAAATCTTTATTAATCCCCAGAAGCTTATTATTGATTCAATCCGCTCCCCACCATATATTTTTAGTAGAGAAATTACCACGAAAAGGGGGTGGTTCGGCTTTTGAGAAAAACATTTATATCCGCTCAAGAAATAATCAACCATTTATTGTAAGGGAGGGCACCTATCAGCAGATTAAGTTATTTTTCCCACAGT
Organism: bacterium; assembly: GCA_049472395.1. Classification (GTDB taxonomy): domain Bacteria; phylum SZUA-182; class SZUA-182; order DTGQ01; family JBLIRR01; genus JBLIRR01. Next base: position 56,814 of record JBLIRR010000003.1, read on the forward strand.
CCTTACTTGTCGTTAATCTAAATATGCTGCGTTGGAGCATATTCAATCAAATTTATAATCTTAAACGGAGATAGAGAAACATGGACAAAGGTAAATATTTTGGGCTTGCATTTGTACTCTTTTTAATACTTATATTTTTATGTGCACCATTTTTATTCGCTCAGCATGGGGAAATAACCGCCGAACCAGTTGGCATAGAGTTAATAATGGCGCCAAATCCTGCTGCACAAGAAGTAGAATCTAATATAATGGGCAATGTATTCACTGATTTTAATAAGGATGTTGAATCTCCGACAATTGATCCCACCGCGTACGTTCACTCCCTGGCCTCAGTCATTGGCGATGCAACTATTGGGAAAAGAGTGATGATTTCTCCTGGTGCATCAATCCGTTCAGATGAAGGACAACCGATTCATATTGGCGATGAATCCAATGCTCAGGATGGCGTTATAGTGCATGCATTAGAGACAGAAGAATTGGCAGGTGGTCATTGGGAAGAGGTAGAAGGTCGCACTTATGAAATAAATGGTTCAAAATATGCCGTATATATCGGAGAGAGAGTTTCCTTAGCTCATCAGGCCCAGGTTCATGGCCCGGCTGTTATAGGGGACGATACATTTGTGGGTATGCAGGTATTAGTGTTTTGCGCTAAAGTAGGAAACCATTGTGTTCTTGAGCCTACTGCCAAAGTAGTTGGCGCCAAGGTTTCTGGAGGCATTGTAATTGAAGATGGAAGATATGTACCGGCAGGTATGGTAGTGACAACTCAAGAAGAGGCTGACAATCTTCCTCTCATTGCGAATGAATCACATTATGCATATGAACATACTAATCATGCGGTTGTGCATGTTAATTGTGCACTGGCTGACGGGTATAACAGAGAGAAAATCTCTATTCAGCAGGCAGCAGAAGAAGAAAAGTCTGCACTTGAGGCACGTCTTGCAGCACTTGAAGCAAAGATTGATGATCTATCAAAAGAAAGTACAGCAGAAAGTACAGCCCTTCCCTCACCTTCCGTATGGTCTGTTTCTCCATCTCCCTTTATATTTCCATGGATAAGCGCCAGGCCCGCTTTCTGGTGAGTTTCACTCTATGAAATGAGACTGCGGTAAAATATTCATTACTCATAATTACTCATAATCAAGATATCTTTTCTTTAATTCAAGGATACGGGCTACTTCTTGCCTTATGAATGAGAGACGGTCCGTATCCTTTCTCAGCCTATCGAGCAAGGTGCGATGAATCGATTCATAGACATTGTATGGCTGATGAGAAATTAAAAGCATCGTAATCCCTGCGCATATGGCTTTGTAGCATGCATCACCTAAATCGTAATTAAGACTTATCGCGTTCATGCTTAAATCATCACTAATAATCACACCGCGAAAACCTAAGCGCTCTCTTAAAATCCCCTCAACAATTCTCTCAGACAGTGTTGCAGGATACATCGTATCCAAGCTGGGATAAAGCACATGAGCTGTCATAATCGTATCTATGCCTTGCTCAATTGCTCTTTTAAAAGGATATAATTCTATCTCTTCGATCCGTGATTTATCGTGATCAATCCGCGGCAAGGCAAGATGAGAATCTGTTTTGCTATCCCCATGACCTGGGAAATGTTTCCCTGTGCTTATAATCTTATTATCCTGCAGGCCCCTAAAAAACCTTTCCGCGATATGAGCAACCTTACGTGGATTATCCCCAAAGCTTCTATCCCCAATCACAGGATTCTCGCTATTGGTATCAACATCAAGTACCGGTGCATGATTCATATTTACACCCACTTCCCTCAATTCTCGTGCAATAGTCGAGGCAGCTTGATACGCATAGCGAGCACCCCGGGTGCCTATTATACGGGCAGGGGGAATTTGTGTGAAAGGGGCAGGCAGCCTCATCACCCGTCCCCCTTCCTGATCAACAGAAATAAATAAGGGTATTTTTTTTGGCCAGCTTTGGGGAACCTCATGGAGAGCAGCGCACCATTGTTTGAATTGATTATAATTCTCATAGTTTTCACGAAACAAAATAATACCCCCCGGTCGAATATTCCGCAGGAGCGTGTGCGCCTCAGGGTCTATCTTAGTCCTTGTGAGGCTCACTATCATCATTTGGCCGACTAATTCAGCTAATGATAGATCTTCCATATTCACCTTTGGGATCAAGGAGGTCCCTTATCCCATCTCCTAAAAAATTAAGTCCCAATACAGTCAACATAATTGCAATGCCGGGGTAGGTAGTAAGATGCGGGGCTGTGAGCAGAAATTGTCTCCCATCATTAAGCATTGCTCCCCAGCTTGGCATGGGAGGCTGTGTGCCTATACCGAGAAAGCTAAGCCCTGCCTCGGCAATAATCGCACCTGCTATCCCAAAGGTAGCCTGCACAATAAGCGGGCTTATAATATTCGGGATGATATGATGCAGTATAATTCGTGAGGTCCCAAGTCCTGCAGCCCGAGCGGCAATAATATATTCCCTTTCACGCAGGGACAGGATCTGTCCCCTTGCCAGACGTGCATATCCGACCCACCCGACAATACATAAGGCAAGGATTACATTATTAAGACTTGGTCCCAGTACCGTCATAAGAGCGATAGCCAGCAATATACCGGGAAAGGCAAGGAGAATATCAACTATTCTCATGAACACTTCATCAACAAATCCCCCAAAGTATCCGGCAACAGAACCTATCAAGGTCCCAATGAGCAAAGAAATGGTGACAGTGAAAAATCCCACCATAACTGATATTCTGGAACCATAGATAATTCTGCTTAAGACGTCTCTTCCCAACTTGTCCTGGCCTAAGGGATGCTGAGCACTCGGGGTGCTTAATCCTTCAAGAAGATTCTGCTCGTAGGGATCATGGGGGGCTAAGTGTGGAGCAAAAATGGCGGTAAAAATAATTATGAGAATGATGATAAACCCGAAGGCCACACATTTATCGCGCACTAACCTGCCCCAAAACTTCATGATCTAAGATGCCCCCGACGTATCATATCTGATCCTGGGATCAATAATTGCATAGACAATATCCGTGAGCGCATTGACCACCACATAACTTACTGCAATAGTCAACACGCAGCCCTGCACCAACGGATAATCCCGTGCATAAATAGCCTGAATTGTCAACCTTCCTATACCTGGCCAGGAAAAAATAGTCTCTGTGATAATAGAACCGGCCAATAAACTCCCTATTTGAAGGCCCACAATGGTCACCACCGGAATAAGAGCATTTGTAAGAGCATGTTTGATAATGACTCTTCCCTCTTTTAATCCTTTGGCCCGTGCTGTGGTGATATAATCCTCTCTGATAACCTCAAGAAGGCTTGAACGTGTCATCCTGGTTAATATGGCTGCCATAGCAGTCCCAAGTGTAATAGCCGGCAGAATAAGATGAGCAATGCTTCCTCTCCCTGAAACGGGCAGCCAGCCCAATTTCACTGAAAATAATAAAATAAGCAGCGGACCTAGCCAAAAATTAGGCATGGAGATGCCAAGCAAGGCGAAAAGCATTGATCCATGATCATAAAGGGAAAATTGCTTTGTTGCCGAGATAATACCGGCAGGTAGGGAAATGAGCACTGCAACAATGAGAGCTGCAATCGTCAATTCCAATGTTGCGGGGAAGTGTTTGATAATCAGTGATGATACCGGTGCATGCGATCTGATTGAATGACCTAGATCTCCCTGTATAAGATTGACAATATAATCTTTATATTGCGTTGCAATAGGCTTATCCAAACCAAGGTCCTTTCTCAGTTTCGCAATATCAGCGGGTTGAGCCATCTCTCCCAGCATAAGCTCAATAGGATCGCCAGGTATTAAATGAATGAGAAAGAAAACAAGGCTAATCACCCCAACTACTGTGATAAGGGTAAAGATAAGTTTATTCATTATATAGGAAGACACGTGGCACCGTCTTAATTCTTGATCTCGGTATCCTTAAGTGAAACGTAATCTGCGGATGGGAATAATGTATAGCCAGAAATATTCTTTTTCATGACCACTATATTATCCCAATGCCATAAATTTACATAGGGAAGATCTTTAGCCAATAATTTTTGTATTTGGCTATAAATGTCTTTCCGTTGCTTCTCATCAGCAGTTCTTCTCCCTTCCTTAATGAGCCAATCTAACTGGGGGCTTACATAATGCCCCCGGTTAGCCCCATGCGGAGGAATGCTTTGTGAGTGAAATATATAATAGTAAATATCAGGATCTGTAATACCCACCCATTGCAAACTATATAATTGAAAATTCCCCGATTTTATATCATTAAAAAAAGTCCCCCATTCAAGCGACCTCAAATCAACCTTGATACCGACCTTTGCTAAATCTTCCTGAATAACCTCGGCAATGCGCTTACTCAGGTCATTCTGACTCGTTTTATACACTAAATCAAATCGTGGGAGCGGGCCCCCGCCATCAGGGTCCTTGAATCCTGACAGATCAAGCAAGGTGCGTGATCTTTCAGGATCATAAGAATATGTGTGCACATCAGGTTCATACGCCCAGCAGGATGGAGGAAGCAGACTGTTCGCCGGTCTGGCAAACCCTTTTAAAATATGCTGAATAATTGCTTCCCGATTAATGGCCCGGGCTATAGCCTCCCTTACTAATCTATTTTTTAGGAGAGGATCTTTCAAATTAAAACCCAGATAAGAAAGATTGGTCCCTGGCGAAATTTCAATCTTGAAATGAGGATCTTTCCTTAAAATGGACAGCGTATCAGGGGTAATCTCATTTTGAATAAGATCAATTGAGCCTTTTTGCAGTTCAAATATCCGGACAGTATCATCAGGGATGATCTTAAATACCACCCTATCTAATTTTGGTTTGCCGGCAAAATAGCGAGGATGACTGCGAAGCACTATTCTTTCATCAGTCAACCACTCCTCAAATTGGAAAGGACCGCTCCCTATAGGATGTGTCTCAAAATTTTTCCCCTCCAGGGTAGCCCTCTCTCTCGGCACAATGCCCATAACCATATTCATTAAAAATGGCGCGAAGGGCTCTTTGAGCGTAAATCTTATCGTAAAGGGATCACTACAATGAATCTCTTTTATTATCGAGTAGGTTGCGGCCTTTGGCGACTGAAAATTCGGATCTCGCAGAGAGTCAAACGTATATTTCACATCATCCGCTGTAAGCTCAACACCATTATGATAATATACCCCCTTCCTAAGATGAAAGATGTAGGTCAGATCATCGGGATTTTCCCATGATTGCGCAGTATCAGGAATAATATGTGAAGACTCATCAAGCCGTACAAGACTGCTAAAAATGAGCTGCGTCAGTTTGTGCGAGATTGCGTCAAGGCTTTTTCGCGGATCAAGGTTTGTGGGGCCGGTCTCAATGCCTATAGTTAGGCTTTGATCCTCTTTTTTCTGTTTTTTTTCACCCTTCTGACCTCTCTGACAGGAACTATATACACATATGACAATACATACGATTCCTATATAATAGAAAGTTCTTTTCATGAAGCAAGAGCCCACGCAGCTACCAGAACCCCATGTCGTTTAAGATTTTGTCTTCCAAGATCTTTCATACGCGAAATAATCCCAAAGCTTCCGTCATTATGTTGACTCTCAATAATAAAGTCCATAGCTTGTTGAAAGTGAGGCACATCAGTATAATTAATTATTTTAGCGCATATAACTAATTCACATAAAATATCAAGTTCCCCTTTAGGCAGATAGAGCGCAATACCCTCACGAATTATCTCCCTTATAAATTCCAGTTCTCCTGGCAACAGCATTTCTTCAGGATTCTTATCCCCGAATACGGAGAGTGCAAAAATTTCATGGGTAATATCATAATAAAAATTCGTCACATCTATGGAAGACGCATAATTTTTCCCAACAGGGACAAGGTATGGGTCTTTGGTCATAGTTGCAACTATTCCCCGGCTTATGGAATCTTCGAGAGGTACCCTGGGTTCATAGCCAAGGTCACGCAGTAATGCGCTATTTAAAATAATATAGGTTATGCTCGGGGGATAGGTCATGTGATTATGCAGGATCTCTTTTTTTATAAAATCATGAAAATCATCCGTCTCAAGCCCCACCTTTTCTGCATCCCGGCAAATGACCAGATACGCGGTAATCTCTCCGTCATACTCAATATGAAAATCCTTCTTGGCCCTTACCTCTTCCACTATACGAGCAATTCTATTACGATAATATTCTCTTTCTTTTTCTGATTCAGCTCTCGTATAGAGGATATAAAATAGATTTATTTCCTCCCCCATCTCTAAAAAGCCCCCCTCTTTAAAGGTGGCCGGATGGGCTATCAACCAATTGACCGCTTTCTCCACAACCTGTTCCGATAATGAGTAGTTTTTCGGAATTTGGGAGTGACGCACGCACGCGAGCAGGAAAATTAGCAGAAAACATATAATGAGCACTTTATTAATATTCTTCATTCCTCTCTCCTTTTTAATTAGGTCCAATATCGATTGTGTAATACTATCAATAATTTCATTTTAAAACAAGAGCTGGTATACACAGCAATTATAATTTTGGGCACATAAGATGTGGCGAGTGGGATCAAAGAATTTAACAATCAAAATTAGAATTGCTGTGTATAAATAACCACACTGGGGTTTAAGCCACACGAATAGAAGGAATCCCCAGCTTACAAAGCATATCGGCAGTGATTAATCGCTGAGTCCTGATACAAAACATTGCACTTTGCTTTGCATTTTAGTATAGTAAAGAATAAATATAAGATGAAATAATGCGGAAAACAATTCTCCTCTCGCTTTTAATTGTCACACCAGCAGGATTTCTTTTTAAACTTTATCCTGGCCCTGGAAGGTATTGGGTAAATAATCTCGCATCAGGCATGCTCTATGAAATCTTTTGGTGCTTAATGATATTTTTCTTATTGCCTCGAAAAGAATATATAATTAAAATCGCTCTGAGTGTATTTCTGGTGACCTGCTCTTTAGAGGTACTCCAACTTTGGCACCCATGGATACTTGAACAGATCCGCTCAACGTTCTTAGGGAGAACGATTATTGGCACTACATTTTGCTGGTGGGATTTTCCCTATTATGTGGCAGGATGTAGTATCGGCTGGTTGTGGATGCGTATACTCTGTTTTTCTCATGCAGAAAACTTACAATAATAAAATTAAAAGATTTACACTTATTCCTTAAGTAAACTTGACAAATCAAGATTATTTGGATATAATTGTATCGCCTTTATTGGGGGAAAATAGAAAAAGCCCTCTTATACCTAAGAAATAATTATCATATAAGAGCTTTTCTACTCTCTTTCAAATGCTTTGAGATTTCAAAAATCAAGTCAAGGGTATTTTAGAACTTAATTTAAATAATCAAAATATTAAATTTAATATATTTAATCAAAAGTATTTAATACCTTTGGGATTTTAAGAAAGAACTGATCAAAATGATTCTAACGCACAATTTTAAAGCAAAAAAGAGAGGAGGTGAAAAAATAATAAAATAATAAAGCTGTAAGATAGTTATTGTTTAATGTAAAAAGCAGGATAACATGTATAAGGAGATACGCATGAAAAAGGTCATTTATTCAACATGTTTGTTAGCTCTCGTTTTGACTATAACACTTAGTGTGGGGATTCGTCCAACGAAAGGATACTATGGATCGAGCCTTTACGGTGGACTCTATGGCGGATATTACGGATCAAGCCTTTACGGTGGACTCTACGGCGGATATTACGGATCAAGCCTTTACGGTGGACTCTACGGTGGATATTACGGATCAAGCCTTTACGGTGGACTCTACGGTGGACTCTACGGCGGATATGGATATTACGGATCAAGCCTTTACGGCGGACTTTACGGTGGACTCTACGGCGGATATTACGGATCAAGCCTTTACGGTGGACTCGGTGGAATCTATGGAAGTTATTATTACTAATCGATGTGTTATGATAGCTTAATCTCACTGAGTTTACAAAATCTCTTTTATCCTGTGTGTGGTGCCATCCACAGCATCTACAGTGGATAATAAGAATAGAAGGTAAATGGGCGTGTGTACTTAGCGCTCTCTTATGCTTATTCGTTAAGTGCACACCCTTTATTCTGGTCAAATAAATAGTACATAAAAGTATTCCTTTTCTTCATTTACTCTTCATGCAAAAAGGCATGGAATACAGACAGCAATTCTTTTTGAGTAAATCCCCTGTGGCTCGTGGGGTCAAGTCTTACAATATAAGAATTGAAATATGAGAATAGAAAAACAAAATAATCACTGATTATCCCTAAAATCGTTGTCAATATGGTAGACCCCAGCTTTTGAGGACCATAATTGTAAAAAGCATTGCTGAGATACGCATGGACCATTTGAAAAAATTATGTATTTTTGTTATATTATTTAAGGTGAAGTTCCACATTAAACCGATGGGCAGAAGTTTTTTTTGTTATCTCACTGGAGGGTACATTTGAATATATTGAAATTACCTCAAATCACCACAATAGAAACATAGGAGGAATTATATGAAATAATATATATTATCTATAATGTACCCGTAGTATAAAGCTTTGATTATAATATCCAAATAGAAGGAGAAATAAAGTGCGTAAAAAAACTTTCAAAAAAGGTATTATCTTTATAATTACTCTTTCGGTATTTTTTTGTTTAATAACGTCTGCGAAAGCCCAATATTTTACAGTATCACCCGGCCTGCAATATAGTCTGGGAGGAGGCCTCTATGGTGGGCTTTACGGTGGATTATACGGTGGGCTCTATGGCGGTATGTACGGTGGATTATATGGCGGTATGTACGGTGGATTATATGGCGGTATGTACGGTGGATTATATGGCGGTATGTACGGTGGATTATATGGCGGTATGTACGGTGGATTATACAGTAGGCTCTATGGTGGATTATACGGTGGACTCTTAGGTGGCCTCTATGGCGGTATGTACGGCGGTATGTACGGCGGATTATATGGTGGGTTATACGGAGGGCTTCTAGGTGGTGGACTCTATGGCGGTATGTACGGCGGTATGTACGGCGGATTATATGGTGGATTATACGGTGGGCTTTACGGCGGATTATACGGCAGCAGCTTATATGGGGGGCTTCTAGGTGGTGGACTCTATGGCGGACTTTACGGAGGTGGCCTTTACACCAGTCTCCTTGGCGGATTAGGCGGATTGCAGACCCCAACCGTGACCGCTCCGACGGTTGAACCAGCACCTACTGCTCCTGTAGCGACTACTCCCGTGGCTACTGTTCCTGCGGCAACGCTCGTCACCGTTGCTACTCCTGTAACCCCTGTCACCACAGTACCTGTGGCAACACCATCTGGTTTATTATTATTACCTATTCCTTTTTAGCATAGGATTTTAAAAAAAATTTTATTAGAATAATACTCCCTTAAGGCTAAGGGGCACTAATGGCCCCTTAGCTTTTTCTTTACTTTTCAATGCCATGCACTGCTTTTAATGAGCACTGTGCAGCAAATGAGATCTCGATGTCACACCTAAGAATATATATTCTCTATTCTGTCATAAACCATATATTCTCAAGACAATAACACTTCATATTAATTGGAATCCGACCGTTAAAATCAATTGCAGATTTTTGGCATACTTGTTGCTTTTAAAGAATATAAAAACCATATTGATGGGTATGAGTGAGGAGGGCAGTAAAAATGACCGAATATGATCAAATATTAAGCAACAGCCATTATGATGCAAAAGAAGCTGAGGTAATCCTTGTTCAGCTATTAAAATTAGCAGAAGCCGATGGTGTATTTGATGAGTCTGAGAAAATGATGATCCGGGGGCTTATTAAAAAGCATGAATTCAGATATAGTCATTTTGATGATATTTTATCAGATAAAAATAAAGAATTAGATTTTTCAGTAGTAAGACACCCGGAACACATGATTTTATATATGATTATGCTCGCTTATTGTGACGGAAAATTATCTGACGAGGAATGGATACAAATCAAAGAAATAGCTTATATTATGGCTATTGATGATAATCGATTAGACCAGTTGCATACTATTGTAAGACACAAGCTTTACACCACAATACTAGGTCAATTATCCATGTTGAAGGTCCAGCATGAAATAAAAACACGCTTTTTATCTGAAGTAAAAAATTGTCTGAGCTTATCAGGAAGGCCAATTTAAGAGGAGAAACGTTCTTTAAACGCACCCAGAAGTTTCTCATAAAGGGGAAATCCCCCGCAATTTTCACCTATTTCAATGTTTTTATTTTTGCCATGTGAATCAGAACCTGCCGTGTAAATTTTACCTAGTCTTTTGATATGCGCAATATACTCTGTGCATAATTTTTGATTTTCTTCTTTGCTAATCTTGTAATGCCCTACGTATGGCCTATTTTTATGATACAAATAATAACCTTCTATTCCATCAACATCTCCAAATTCCACTGCAGCATCAATTAACGCATGTCCCCTTTGTGCATCCGGGATACGGCCGTTTGATATGCCAGGATGTGCCAACACTGATACTCCCCCCCATGAATGGATGAATGCAGAGGCTGTTTTTAATGTGAGCTGCATATCAATCGGCACATCAGCACAACACCCATTTCCTAAATATTGATCAAATACATCCTGTACACATGAAAATTTTTGTGGATTATTCTGATATGCCATATCAGCTATATGCTTTCTTCCAAAAGTTTTATTCTGATCACTATGCGCCTCGAATATTTGTTCACAGCCAATCTTGATACCATTTTTGTTCAGAATAGCCACGATCTTTTTCAGCCTATCAAGTCTCGCATTTTTAATACGGGTGCATAAATTATCAATTGCCTCGAATGAATCTTTAAATTTTTGGATATCTGGGAAATACCCCAGGAGGTCAATATCCTTTAATCCATTATAATCATTCACGCTGAATTCAATACCGGGCAATGCGATAACCTTAAAATCAGATGCAGCATCCAAAAATTCATTAATACCGGAAACCGTATCATGGTCTGTAATTGAAACCACCTGCAATCCTTTTCTTTCTGCAATCTCAAGTACCTCTCGCGGTGTATCTGTCCCATCCGAGTATATCGAATGAATATGCAAATCTATGTGCCCATTTGTCATTATACCTCCACATCCTCACTCTCTGCGGATGCCCTGTCTTTTAAATGTAATATGGTTCTAGTATACTCCTTTTCTTATATATGTCAATTAAGAGCCCGTTTCTACCAGGCCCAGGGCAATCGCATGAAACATTATCCCGGACAATTAGCTATACCCTGCATTGGCATAATTCAGGCTTTTTTAAATTCACCACAGAGTGCACAGAGGACATGGAGATTCACACTACCTCTGTGATCTCTGTGCCCTCTGTGGTAAAATAATAATCGTAAGTGCCTTTCCAGGTATATTTGTGGACAGGATAACAGGATTGACAAGATAAATTTTAAATCTTGTGTATCCTGTTATCCTGTCAAATATTTTTTTAAAGTCCCTTTTGAATAAAAACAACTTAGCACGTATACACTTTGAACTCTGAACCTGTGAACGAATACTTAAAATTTGTCATGCGATTGCCCTGCTACCAGGCCCAAAAATCCTTGATTTTTTGGGATAAATAGTGTAGAATATAGGAAAAAAAGAGGTCATTATGAGCATACACAATGTAAAAAAATATGTATATTTTCTCATGGCTCTGATTTTTTTATGTGGGATAGGTGTTATGGCAAAGGCACAAATTTTTCTCCCACTCTTCCCCTTTCAACCATGGAGTCGCCTTCAGCCGGTCCCCTCTTTTTTGCCTCTTCCCGCTTTATTGACAAGACAGAGGAAATCTTTCAATGCGTTTGTCCCTAATGAATGTATTATACAATTCAAACCAGGGGTTTCCCCTGCTGAGATTTCAAGAATTTGCGATACCTATGGCGTGCTACCATTTTATAGAAGCCCTTATGCCGGATTTATAAGGGCAAAGATCTTTTCACTTACGGGCACTGTCGGAACGATTATGCGCCTATGCATGGAGCCTGCAATTCTCTATGCAGAGCCAAACTATATCGCAGAGACGCAGCTTATACCAAATGATCCTTTATATATATATCAATGGGGGATGCCGGGGATCAATACCCCCCTTGCATGGAATATAGCAAATGGCAGCGGTGTGATTGTGGCGGTGCTTGACACAGGGATTGCCTATGAAAATAACGGGATATATGCGCTCGCCCCTGATCTTGCGGGGACACTGTTTATCCCAGGGTATGACTTTGTCAATGTTGATGCCTTTCCGGATGATGATCAAGGCCATGGCACCCATATTACAGGCACAATTGCCCAAACTACTAATAATTTGACCGGTTGTGCCGGCGTGGCATTTGGAGCCTCTATTATGCCTGTGAAGGTGCTGGGCGCGAGCGGCACTGGTGTGGCAACCGATATATCTGATGGATTATACTATGCGGCAAACAACGGAGCAAAGATAATAAATATGAGTTTCGGATTTGGGAATAATCCTTCGCTTACCCTTGAAACCGCCATAGATTATGCGTCTACTGCCGGTGCTCTTCCTATTTGCTCAGGGGGAAACTATGCAAATAGTCTTCCCAATTATCCCGCTGCGTATACTCCGTGTGTATCAGTAACTGCGACATTGCTTGACAGAACCTTTGCGAGCTATTCAAGCTACGGGTTAACTATTGATCTCTGCGCGCCAGGAGGGGATTTGACTCTTGATCAGAATCTTGATGGATATGCTGATGGGATTCTGCAGCAAAGTCACAATGGAGTTAATTTTACAGTATTTGACTATTATCTTGGAAAAGGAACCTCCTGGTCTGCCGCCTTTGTATCCGGTGTCGCAGCATTGGTGTGTTCAGTCAACCCTCTTCCGATGACTCCGCTCGAAATTCGTACTATCTTAGAGACGACAGCAATCGACCTCGGTCTTCCAGGATGGGATGAATACTATGGCAACGGGCTGGTGGATGCCTTTGCGGCAGTATCTGCAGTGTTACCAAGCGCGGTCATTTTATCAACAACCGGACTTGTGCCCTTTCTCCCCCTTTAAACGGATTCCTAAAATATCTCTTGCGATTGCCCTGCGCGAAAACCTTGACGAATCGTATAAAAAAATGGTAAACTTTAATACAATATAGAATTATAAATCTAAATAATTACCTCAAACTGAACTATACAAAATAATAAAATCATCTTTATGTATCAGTAAGTTTTTACTAATCATAGAGGGGTATTATAGAGAGAAATCAGAGAGGGAAGTGCGAGCAAAGAGTAAAAACATAGTCAAGGCGATGAAAATGAGCTTTTTTGCTCATGCATATAGAGAATGGTTAAAAAGGAATATTACAGGCAGGCGAGTAAATATAAGCTAGTAGGCATATTTTTTATAATCTCTTGTGTTATTTTTTTTATCTCATATAACATTGAAGCTCTAATAGTAGGACCTCAATGGCTTACACTCAACTCAAATGCTTCACAGAGCATATATCAAGATTGGCTTGAGCCGGAAGTCTGGTATATAATCTCAGGAACAGATACCACGACCCGGAGGTATATTTTTACTTCCTCCCAGATCAAGGAGAAATGCTGGAGGTGCCATGCTGATATCTATCCTGATGTTCCCGTCTTTGCTGATCCAGAGAAAAAAATTGATGTGCGGGGATTTGCAAGTCCTACCAACCTGGAGCATTCATACCCTTTGTTCTACTCACCGCTTGACAATTACCAAAAAGATAATAAAAAAAGGCTCGGGCATCGATCACATGTAGTAAGGCAACCCTTCGGGGTTGGGAGAAACTGTCTTGACTGCCACAGCAGCTATTATAAGAGCCAGGAGCATGAAAATCAGACACAGGCAAATAAATTTGTATATTTTAGAAAATCGAATAACAACGATGAGGGAATGGTCTCACTCAGTATTACCAATATCTGTACCGAGTGTCATGGAGGGTATTATCCTAAAGAACGGGACCCAAAGACTGTCTCAACTATCCCGGATCCTTCCCATCCTGAAAAAAAAATAGATCCCACTGACGTTACCACCCTGGAATGGGGGAATCCTGCCACTGTAGAGTGTCTCCACTGCCATGATGACTCACCAGAAAATGGTGGTATCTATGCCTCCTATGTGAGCCGTTATTCTAACAATACCGGAAGTAATTGGCGGTATGCAGATGCGACATATGGCGAGGACAATGGTGAACTAAGAATATTTTCTCCGGACCCGGATAAAGTCCCGGGTTACAATTATTGGACGAAAAATGGACATGGATTATATACAAGTCAGCGATACCCAGGGGCGGTGTTGGATTCCGGATATCCTTCTCAAGATTCTCCCGGCACCGCAAACTATCCCAATAAGGGGGCAATGAAAGAGGATAACCTCATAAAACATGATATCAATCTTGATGAGAATGATGGTGGTCTCAATTTTTGTTGGGAATGCCATTGGAGTAATAGTATGGCCCTCACTACTATTACGAATCATCTTAATACGGATTTTTCCATAGGAAAATATAATGGACACTTAGATACAATAAAGCGGGATGAGCGTTGGGGAAATCCCGCCGAGTTCACGCTCGCCCCGCATTATCAAGTAGAAACATGCCGCAAATGTCACGAGAATAAATATTCTCATTATGCATACCCCGGCTTGACTCCTTACTCATCCGGTATATTAACCCGGCCTTTTACGACGGAATCATCTCTTTTCTCTGATCTTTTGGAACGGCTTTATATTATAGCGCCAAATGGTGGCCTTGACGAAGAAAAGCCATTATATTATTGCATTGCGTGCCACAATCCTCATGGTTCGGGGACATATAACGGGAAGTCCAATCTCTTTATGATTAAGGGGCAAATTTATAAGAATCATTGTAAAAACTGTCATTATAGTCAGCATGCTGAACATTTCTCTCCCGGGGCCGATGCTCAAAGTCAAACAACAAAAGCCCACAGAAAACCTGTTATCTTTCTTGATGCGTTCCAACAAGATGGCGTCTCCTCTGAGCATGAATGCGGGACATGTCATGAAATACCCGATGCGCCAACACAGAAAGAACTGCATTATCATACTGAAGAAAGTCCGGTTGAAACCTCAGATATATGCGAAACATGCCATAGGGGTATCCCCGCGCCCACCACTTTGTATCAGCAGAAAAATCCATCCCACAACGGAGAAGATCATATATGGAAGAATGAAAAGGGAAAGGAGGAGAAGGTAGATTACCGTGGTTCTGACTGTACTGCCTGCCATATGCATGATCCATGGCCGCTTCCTCATGATGATATCAATAGAAGGGCATTTGCCCCAACCTGTCGATGTCATGATAAAAATGACTATAATAGATATAATCCGACCAACAAATATGGTGATATATCTTATGGAAAGGGTCATGCCGTGCCGCCCGGCCAATATCCGGGGATATACCCGGCTGACTTTGAGGATGATTATGCACACTATACTGAGGACCATCCCGATCCTCACACACTCCATGCGCGGTATAATTTCCCCTGCCAGCGTTGTCATACGGATCCTGATCTTTTGACCGATTCAGATCCTGCCAATGATATCTGGATCCCGTTGGATCTTGATGGCTCAAAAACAATGGGATTTGACACAATGAATCCTGGCGCCTCATATAATATTAACGAGCAAAAATGCAGCAATTTATATTGCCATGGCAATGGTCAAGAAAGTGGCGGGGATGTATGGTGGGAAGCGGGGCCTTTCAGACTGACCGCTGAGAGCACCGACTCATGTAACAAATGCCATCTCTATCCACCGGATGGCTCGCATAACAGTACTGCGCATCCAAAAGAGGCGACCCAGTGTGATACATGCCATCCTCATAATGGAAATTGGACTGCTACGCCACAATTCTATAAACATGTAAATGGAACAGTGGATTTTGCTGATATGGGGCTTGCATGGAGAGATGGTGCGGGAGCGACTGATTGCGGAGGATGCCATAATTATGGCGTCATCGATTCCTCACATTATCCCAAAGGCTTTAACGATATAAAGGAAGTCCATATGAAGGTCTTTAGCGACAATGTTGAGTGCACGATATGTCATATAAATGTTCACCAGGACTCTGCCCCCTCTCTGTTTTATAAGGACTCGAGCATGGCGACTAAAGCTGTTGATGCGCTCTGTAAGGCATGTCACATTGTGGGGGATAATTATACTCATTTAGAAGCGCTATTTAAAGGGCCACTTGATACCAGCATGAAAGATATCGTCAAATCCATGCAACCGGAGCATCTCGCACAAAATCAAGGGGCAAATGCACAACTCGGGTGCCTCGGCTGCCATAACGGAATCAGTCTCGTGAAAGGCCATTATAAAGAAGATCCTCTCACGCAAAGCATGAAAAAAGCCTGGGCTCCTCTCTCCAATAGTTGCGGAACATGTCATAAAGATCCTTATGTCAATGGCTTATCAACACACCTTCACGGGAATGTCGATAATAACTGCTCTGTCTGTCATGGATCCCATCGGCAGGGCGATTATTGGAACTATTGTGAAGATACGCCGGATGCACGCGGAGTGATTACAAAGGAGGATAAATGTAAAGATTGCCACGCGACCATCTCTATTGAATCATCTCACATTCCCAATAACCATGTGGTGAATGAAAACTGTCTTTCCTGCCACCCCGGTGTATGCCAGGAAAATTCTTCGGAAAAGTACAGGACAAATGCCTCGCAGGTGATTCCCCGAAAGCACTATTTAGGGGATGAGAATTCGTTTCTCACTATAGGGCCGGGAGGAATGGAACCTGTCTGGAGGGATGAGGCGACGGGAACTCACTGCGGCGTGTGCCATAATGTCGCGCGCATTACTCCTACAATAATCAAGAGCATACATGTGACTGATCTTAAAAATGAAGAATGCGAAGAATGTCATTTTAATTTCCATTCTGATGCTCCCGCTTCAATCTTCTATAAACAGGGTACGCCGGCACTTGATAATGCTGAAATAGACCGTTTGTGCACACTCTGTCACAGCCTGAATGATCTGCTTAATTCGAGCGGGGGAAAATATCCGCATAATGCGACCAGTAACTGTTTTTCTTGTCATCAAGGGTTCCAAAGCCTCGGGAATATAAAGCATTATAACGCCCCACCCCGGTCATCCGCAATGTATATGGAGCCGTCGTGGGCTGTCACAGCGCCCAATTCCTGCGGGAGATGTCATGCTGATACTGTTATATCTCGTCATGATGGGAACCTCACTATCCATGCTACCATACCACCGACTATCCCCTGTAGTGAATGTCATGGGTATCATAATGATATGAACTACTTTGATACCTCTTTTAAATGTACAATATGTCATGGAACAAATCCGATAATCCATAGTGTAGATGGGATTCCAGGGCCTCTTGATCACTTGAGCTATGATGGGACCCCGGCAAATATGCAAGCGATTCAGGATTGTCTCTCCTGTCATAGTAATATAATCGATGGAGGGGAAACAAATCGCTTTCTCCATATGGATCAAAATATTTTTGTCAAAGAAGGAGCATGCCTTGGCTGCCACAGTTTATTGGCAGTGCGGCATGGGCAGACTGACGTTATGGGGTGCTATCAATGCCATATGGGGGAGCATGGAAATACTGTGTATAATAATAGCCAGGCCTGTATCTGGTGCCATACCGACAATCCCCCAATAATGGATATTTGTGGCAAGGACCCGTCAGTCACTACCTCGCACCTTTCAATGGAAGGGGCCATGCAAAATCAGATTGCAATTTCAGATTGTATGGCCTGTCATTATGAGCCAAACCTCGGGGGAGAGGCGAATCCCCTTGAACATCGACCGGAGGAGTACCCTCAAACCCACACCTATGTCAATAATAGCGCCTGTCTTGGATGTCATACCGTAAGCCGGGTGCCTCATGGAACCTCGGGATTGCCCTTTGGAGGCAATGTTTGGCCTCAAGTGGATTGCTATCTCTGTCACCCTGATCATTGCGAGACCGTCTATACGCAAAATGAAGCCTGCATTTGGTGCCATACCGATAATCCCCCTATCAGAGACATCTGTGGGAAGAATCCTGGCATGGTGACAACACATCTTTCAATGGAAAGTTCCTTTCAAAACAAAATTGCCATTTCAAACTGTCTCGGGTGTCATCATGAACCGGGCCAGGGTGGGGAAGCGAATCCCTACCAGCATATGGATGATCCTATAACGTATGTCAATACCAATGCATGTTTCGGATGCCATACTGTTTCTCGCGTGCCCCATGGAACATCCGGATTGCCCTTTGCAGGAGGTATATGGCCTCAGGTCGACTGCTATCAATGCCACCCAAAGCATTGTGAAACAGTATATACCCGGGGTGATGCCTGCATCTGGTGTCATTCTGACAATCCTCCTATCAGGGATATTTGTGGAAAAAATCCAGGCGTGGTGACAACACATCTTTCAATGGAGGGTTCTTTTCAAAATAAAATCGCCATTTCAGATTGTCTCAGTTGTCACCATGAACCAGGCCAGGGTGGGGAAGCAAATCCTTACCAGCATATGGATGATCCTATAACCTACGTAAATACAAATGCATGTTTCGGATGCCATACTGTTTCTCGTGTACCTCATGGGACATCCGGATTGCCCTTTAGAGGAGGCGTATGGCCGCAGGTTGACTGCTACCAGTGTCATCCGCGCCATTGTGAAACCATATATAATCAGGATGATGCATGTATCTGGTGTCATTCACCGGATCCTCCCGTGAGAGATATTTGTGGACAAAATCGTGGTATAACAAAACATACGCTTTTTGAGAGCACACCCGTTAATCAACTGCAGATAACAAAATGTACAGGGTGCCATGTTGAACCAACAGCCGGAGGAGAGGCAAATCCCATGAATCATATTGATGACCCGATTACCTACGTAAACCCGGGGACCTGCTTTGGGTGTCACACAGTGGGGCTTGTTCCCCATGGACAGTCAGGTCTTCCTTTTGAAGGAGGAATATGGCCTCAGGTCAATTGTTATTCATGTCATCCCAATCATTGTGAGACCATCTATGGGCGCAATGATGCGTGCATCTGGTGTCATACTCCAAATCCTCCTATCGTGGATATATGCGGGCAAGGTCCCCTCACACCTCAGGAGATTTCATCCGGGCAACGGAGGGATATTGTGACAGGCCATCTTATCTTTAATGAAAGTACACTTGAAAATCAAATTGCCATAACCGACTGTATACGCTGTCATATGGAGCCCCTGTTAGGGGGTGAAGCAAATCCCCTAAACCATATCAATGATCCGATTACCTACGTCAATAATAACGCTTGTTTTGGCTGTCATCCTCGAGAGTTGAAGATCAAACATGGATTTGATCCTTCATCCCCCTTTAAGGGTAAGGTGTGGCCTCAGGTGGACTGCTATAGCTGCCATCCCAATCATTGCAGGACCGATTTTTGCGCTAATGATTCCTGCTATTGGTGCCACTCTATGACGCCTCCCCTGCGGATATCTGTCGGAAATAATGTAGTGTATGATGCCGCCCATATCGGCAATAGCACCGATTGTATTGACTGCCATGTAACAGGCGGTCCGAACGGTGGAGAATGTAATCCGACTAATCATGGTAATGAGATAAGCTATGTCCGAGAGGGGACGTGTGGGATTTGTCATACTGATCTTTTACAAACACACGGGCCTCAAACCCAGGACTGCAAGCTGTGTCACCCGGGACCTGAGCATATCTCGGCTGATTATTGTATGGACCCCAAATGTATGGCCTGTCATCCTCCTGAATATATAAAACAGCAGAATCCATCCTTGCCACCCACAGCCTTCCCCATTATATCGGATTATGGATGCGGAAGTGGCGTTCATAATGAAGCAGCATATAAAGAATGCAGCAGATGCCATATGGGGGAATGCAACCCCTTTAATCATGATATTTCGCCACAAGGTATTGTGCCACCAACCGCTTCAATGACTGATGTAAGTGGAATGCAGCTTAACTGGGTAGATTGTGGACTCTGTCATGCCGATGCCCAACATATGCATGGTAATTGTCAACAACCCGAATGCACGCTCTGCCATAGCGGAACGAGCAAACATGCGTGTATTGAATTAAATTACTGTCAAGGGAATCAATGCAAATGCTGCCATGTCTTCGGGAACAATCCGATCCCAGAGTTTCCCCGGTTGGATTTATCACCCGCAAGCCCCATTGAATTTCCCCATACGATTGAGGCCTATAATAGTGACTGCGCCGGATGTCATGGAGGCGAATGCAATTCGCTCCTGCATCTTGATAGGGCAGTGGATGTATCAAATATGCAATTCGGATGGGCTAGTTGCGGCCTGTGTCATGTTAATGAGCAAGCAATCCATGCTAATTGTACCACCGGAAGCTGTAACGACTGTCATGTCGGTGCAACAAATCATCTAAAGGGATTGAGCTATTGCAACGGCACCCAATGCAGGTGTTGCCACCTTTTTGGCAATAATACGGCCCCTCAGTTTCCGCGCCTGGATCTTTCTCCCACAAGCCCAATTGAATATCCGCACACAGTCGCTGCGTATGAGAGCGACTGTGCAGCGTGTCATATAGGCGAGTGCGATCCTCCGATTCATCTTGATACAGCAGTGGATGTATCGAATATGCAAATCGGATGGGGCAGTTGTGGCCTGTGCCACGTTGATGAGCAAGTCATTCACACCAACTGTGCCCTGCCCTGTGGCGATTGCCATCTTGGCACCACAAATCATTTGAAGGGATACGATTATTGTGGTGATTTTCAGTGTCGGTGTTGTCATCAAAATAACAATGTTCCTGCAACGCACCTTTTTCTGAGTGCAGCAACATCGTGTGATTGCAGTACCTGTCATCTGCCAGCCTGTGATCCGAGTCAGCATGATCCCTCTGGGACCGCGACGCTGCATCCTTTAGATCCTCTATACTATAATTATACCGGGACCGGCCCCGATACAGGCTGTGATTGTTGCCACGGTTATCCGCCTCAAGCAAAGTGTGTAGGGATAAGTACAACCCAGGATCATTGCCTTGATAGCGTCGCAGGATGTGCTCCCCAAATCTATGATTGCGCTCCCTGCCATACGCTCTTTAATGGCTTGCCGAATCATATCTATACACCTTATACTACCGATGCTATTATTTCCTCATGCGCCTGTCATGGGAGTGCAAATTTAGCGACAAGTGGTGCTCATAATAAGCATTTTACAACCCAGGTAATGCCCACTGTGTATCCTGGCAGCAGTAATGTCATTGATTGCGGGGTCTGTCACCAACCGGGGATTACCCTTGCCTCAACACACGTCATATGCTTGCCGGGTCAGGCAACCGGTGCACCGGTAGATTTTGATGAAACATTGCCCTTTATCGGTGCCGGGGATATCTATGTCCCCGGTGCTACTCCCGGAACCGGCAGTTGCCAATTATATTGTCATAGTGATGGGGATGAAGATCCGAGCGCTACCGGAATATATACTTATTTGAGTGGCGTACCTCCCCTATGGAATCAACTAACAGGGATTATATCATGCGGTAATGTTTTAATAGGCCAAACACCAGATGCAATATTTCAATGTCATGGGTATCCGCCGCCATCACATCCGCCGGGACACAGATTGTGCAGTAATTGTCATCCGACGCCTTTAGTGGGCACTGTTCCCGATAATTCGCTCCATATTAACGGTAACCTAGAAATTACCATAGGAGGGCCAGGAGGAGCAGGTCCTATCGCTGTTCCTATAATTTAAAGAAAGTTATGAGAATTTATTTGTAGGTTAGAGAGTGTTTGAAAGAAATAAGATAGTTATCATCCTCATCAGTTGCTTATTGCTGGGACTCTATGCCTCTTTGAGCGAGGCCCGACGGATAGTTGCGGTCCCCAATTATAATCCTCAAGCAAAGACGTGCGCTGATATTTATTGTCATAGCAATGGAAAGGGTAACACACGATCCATTGCATGGAACTCAAGGAGCCCCATGATATGCGAGATTTGCCATGGGTATCCGCCACCAAGTGAACATCATCGCAGCATCTCGGCCCAGACAGGATGCCAGGTATGTCACCCTGACACCATTGCCAATGGGTATACGACCAGGTTTCACATTGATGGTGCTGTTACCGCCTATCCTGTCGATGTATCAGAGAGTACTATAGAAGAAGAGGGATGTATTGTATGCCACAAAGAGCAGCAAAACGGCTTACGAGCTATCGTGCCTGAATTTCAGTTTCTGTCCCACCATATCCAAGGAGAAATAAACAGTAGAGGATGCGCTGTGTGTCATCTGGAAGAAGAAGATATTTATCATGGTAATAAACAAATCGATCTTAAAAATCATCAGGGCGGTCCTTCATTTGTATCACTTCAATATGATGAATTTTGTTTAAGTTGTCACAACATAGGAGAATCGCAATTATACGGCCCCTTCCCCTTTAATGACAGTCAACCTATTATTAGCATTCAAAATGAACTTATATACAGGGAACGCGGAAATTCTACTTTTACAAATTTCTGGTATTCTCACAATCATCTCCCCTTATCATCAGGGCCCATGCAACGATCACGAATAGCTCTTTCCCAAGGGCAAATGTCCGTTAACGATCCATCCTTAATGATGATGCAAGGAGCAGCTGTCTCCTCTCCTATTGCCGGCTCCCCTATTGCCGGCTCTCCCCTTGCCGTTCCGGTAGTGCCCACAACTCCCACAATTATCACGCCCATTGCAGCGGGAGGAGCGCTAATTCCCGGAGCTACATCTATTATTCCGGGAGTTACAGGCATAATGATGGCTCACCAAATTGGGGGTGGAGCACTTCCTACTGCAGTGGTACCTCCTTCTGCCACGGGGGGCATGGCCCTTCAGGCATTATCCCCCGCAGCTATAAATCCTATCCAGCCGGGGAACATGAATCAGCAAGTCATTTCCCTTGCAAGTCCTGCTCCCATGGGTGTGGGTAATCAAACCGGCCTACCCTTAAATCCAGCCCCTGTTGCCTCCCTCGGGATGCCCATGTACAATCAAAATGAGCTCCTTTCCCCTCTTTCCGTCATGACACCCGGAATTTCCAACAGATTCTCACCTACCCTCCCCCTGTCCCCCCTCAACATGGGGTATCCATTGACGCCTGCTATGGGAAATCCCGGCATGGGTAATCTCGGTGTAGGAAATCCAGGTATTTCTAATCTCGGCATGGGAAATCCCGGTATGGGAAATCCGGCTGTGGGCATTCCAGTTATCGCAAATCCCGGTATGGGAAATTTCGGTATGGGGAATCCGGCTCTCGGAAATCCCGGTATGTCTTATGGGGTTGGCGCACAGATGATTGCCTATCAGCAAACTACGCCTCGCATTATCCCATATTCCCCGGGCATGTATTCTTCTATGAACAACAATACAATGATACCCGCATATCAGCCGTCATTGATGCAAAGCTCTTCTCAAAACCAACACATGACGACGATAACAGGCAATCCAGGAAACAGTGGTCAGAACATGGGCTTTACCCCACCGCCTCCTCCCGGGAACGGGAACAATATGCAGCAATCCCAGATGGCGCATAATCCTCAAGGGCCTGAGGTCTCCGTCACGATGCCTCAAGGTCACAATCCTCAACAGCAGACCATGGGCAATGATTTTGGCGCCATGACGCTCCCCTCGCCTGGCCATAAAGAGGATGAAGCCACGACAAATGATATGCACAATGATACCACTCAGTATGCACATGATGATCAAGCAACCACTGACGAGACTACCTGTTTACAATGCCACAGTTATTCCGATCCTCAATTGATTCCCTATGCCCAGATAACACTAAACTATAATGGCCATTATTCCCATACAGGCTGCTCTCAATGCCATATGCCTCACGGAAGTTACCAGCCAAAGCTTATAAGAGTTGGTATAGTGTGGGACCCTCTATCGAGAACGTGTAATGTTGACACCTGCCACCCCATATTCATGCATCAGGCTCCTTTAGAAACAAATGGACTCTCCTATGAGGTCATTCCAAACAGTTCCTGCAATACAACCTCATGTCATAATTAATATTTATATCCCTCACCCTTGCGAAAAAATTTTTTATAAGATAAAATAACACTGTTTTATTGTTTTTTACTGACGGATGAAGAACGATTATGAATGAGGTACAATAATGGATGAATATAAACCGAGTTGTATGGTCGCATGCCCTGTCTATACCGATACTCAGGGATATGTACAATTAGTAGCGGAAAGAAAGTATAATGAGGCCCTGGAATTAATCAAAAAGGTCAATCCCTTCCCCTCTGTCTGCGGAAGGATTTGCCACCACCCGTGCGAAGAAAACTGCAGAAGAAAAGATATTGACGGGTCTATTGCCTTAAGGGAATTAAAGAAATTTATTACTGAACACACAAAGGAGTATCGAAAAAAAACCCGCCACAAGGCAGAGATAAAGTATGATCAGAAGGTTGCAATTATAGGAGGGGGTCCGTCGGGTTTAACCGCTGCCCATGATATCATTAAAGCAGGTTATCCCGTGACTGTGTTTGAAAAGGAAAAAAATGCAGGGGGCATGCTCTCCCAGACTATCCCTGCCTATCGACTCCCACAGGAGGTCTTACAAGAGGATATTTATGATATCGCCTCGCTTGGAGTAGAATTTAAAACAGGAGTTGCTATTGGCAAGAATTACTCATTTGATAAATTGATCCAAGACAGCTTCGATGCAATCATAATCGCCACCGGACTTCCGCTTAGCAATAGCCTTCCCCTTGAAAATATTGGAACTGCAGGTGTGGAGCTTGCGATTCCTTTTCTTAAAGCTGCCAAGCTTAATCAGATTAAGGAGATCCCTTCTGAAGTTATTGTAATTGGAGGTGGAAATGTAGCAATGGATGTTGCAAGGACTGCCAGACGTCTCGGTGCGCAGATCGTTAATATTGTCTGTTTAGAAAATGAAGAAGAGATACCAGCCTGGGATTGGGAGATTGAAGAAAGCATAGAGGAGGGAATAACCATCAACTATCGGCTTGGGCCGCATAAAATCCTTGATTCCAATTGCACGCTCAAGGGGTGTGTGTTTAAAAAGGTTACCAGAGTATTTGATGAGGAACACCGCTTTAGTCCGCTTTACGATGAATCGGAGTTGACGGAGATTGCAGGTCAGATGGTTATTATTACCATTGGGCAGCGATCAGACCTCACCTTTCTTGAATCTCATCCTGAATTCCTCAATAAAAACAGATTAAATATTAACCTTCAGAAAATGAATGTAGCAGGGAGAAATGTTTTTGCGTGCGGAGAAGTGGTGACCGGTCCGGGATCTGCCATTGAGGCGGTAAGCTCCGGTCATGATGTTGCAGAACTCGTCATACATTATTTAAAAAATAAGGATTTTAAATCACTCCTAAAAGAAGAATTAACACCTGTTCCTCAATTTGAGGAATCTTTCAGAGCGAAGATCTATAAATACGTGAAAAAATCTCCACCGAAAGTTGATCCACAGGAGCGAATCACTAATTTTAAAGAATTTGAGGCCGTATATACAGAGATTGACGCAATAGCCGAATGCTGCCGTTGTGTTGCCTGTACCTATGGGGCTAAAGTGGATGAAGATAAATGTGTCGCCTGCCTCACCTGTGCACGTGTATGTCCGTTTGACGTACCCGTTGTGAAAGATGTAGCTTCTTTTCCCTCAGAGCTATGCCAGACATGTGGCATGTGTCTGGTTGAATGTCCCGCAGGAGCAATAGAAATAGCGAGGTTTCCGCACGGAGACATTATATCTGCGGTATCTACCCTCATAGACCGAGGGATTAAAGATATTCATTTCACATGCTTTCACTCAGGACCGACAAGAATATCGAATGATACTGTAGAAGTATCGTGCGTGACGCGTTTAGGGGTAAATGATATGCTTCAATCTGTGGTAAAAGGCGCTCAGTCTATTACTGTTACCCTATGTGATGAGGAGCACAGCCCTACACCTGCTACTATCGATCGTTTCCGTAGGAGAGTTGAGAGAGTGAATAAATTACTGGCAGAGACTGGCATAAAAACCCAAGTTACAATAAATTGATTATCTGAATATTTATAGAAATGGAGAGCAAATTATGATCATTGGAGAAAGAAAAACACTTGATGAAATAACGGGGTATATCAAAGGATATAAAAAACTTCTTATTCTCGGATGCGGAACCTGTGTCACTGTCTGCCAAGCGGGGGGCGAGCAGGAAGTTGCTATTCTTGCATCTCAGTTACAGATAAGTAATAAGGAAAAAGGTATTGAGCAGGAAATTATAGAGCGCACTATTACACGTCAATGCGATAAGGAATTTTTCAAGGAGGTTGACGATTTGATTACCAATGTAGATGCCATTCTCTCATTAGCGTGCGGGGTAGGGGTAAATTATATCGCCAATTTATATGATACTCCCTGCTATCCTGGGCTTAATACCCTGTGTATGGCTGGCAATACTGAACATGGTCAGTGGGATGAAATGTGTGCAGGATGTGGAGAGTGTATTCTTCATCTTACTGGGGGTATTTGCCCGGTTGTCCGCTGCTCGAAATCTATACTAAATGGTCCTTGTGGTGGAACAAATAATGGGAAATGTGAGATTAGTCAAGACATTGACTGTGCATGGTATTTGATTGTAGAGAAACTGAGAAAACAAAATAGACTCTCTGACCTTGAAGTGATTATTCCTCCGAAAGATTGGAGCACTGCAAGGGATGGAGGGCCTCGCAGAATGATAAGGGAAGATTTAAAATTAGCACAAAAGGAGGATAAATGAACACTGTGTTGAAATCCGGGAGCAATCTTGAAAAAGTTTTAAGTGAGGGAAAATTCGCCGTAACTGCTGAACTTGGTCCCCCGATGAGCGCTGAGAGAGAAGTAATCATCAATAAAGTAAATATCTTAAAAGGATCTGCACATGCGGTAAATATCACTGATAACCAAACAGCGGTTGTGAGAATGTCGAGTATTGGGGCAGCGATAATTATCCACCAACAAGGTCTTGAACCTGTTATGCAGATGGTGTGTCGGGATAGAAACAGACTCGCTATGCAATCAGATATCTTAGGTGCGAGTGCGCATGGATTAAAAAATATACTCTGTATTGCAGGTGATCATCAGTCATTCGGCGCTGCAGGAAAGCTCAAAGGTCATATAGGGGCAAAAAATGTCTATGATATTGATACGATTAATCAGATCGGTATGTTTAAAAAGATGCGTGATGATCAAGAGCAGCTCGGGGGAGACAAATTGGAAGGGCATGTTCCTTTGTTTATAGGCGCATCATGGACCCCGATGGGAGATCCTATTGATTTCAGGATAATTCGTCTTGTAAAAAAAGTGAATGCTGGTGCAGACTTTATCCAAACCCAGGGTGTGTATGATATGAAAGCATTTGCCGAGTCAATGAAGCAGGTGGTTGATCGAGGCTTGCATGAAAAAACTGCTATTCTCGCAGGTATTATCGTTCCTAAAACCGCCGGCATGTTAAAATATATGAATAACTTTGTTGCAGGCGTTACCGTCCCTTCTGAATTAATAGATCGTATGGCTCAGGCAAAAGACCGTAAGAAAGAAGAAGCGATTAAAATAACAGTTGAGCTTATACAACAGTCTCAAGAGATCGAAGGGGTAAAGGGGGTTCACATACAATCTATTGAATGGGAAGAGGCAGTTCCTGAAATTGTTAAAGGAGCTGGGCTTGTTATCTGATTTGATAAAATTATTAATTTGCCACAGAGGACACAGAGATCATATCTGTGCTGCTCTGTGGTAAATTACAAAGAATTGAATCTAGCGTCCTTTTGCCCGGTATAAATCTACTGAGGCCTTTTTAATCTCTGCCTCGGCAGCTCTCTCGTCAAAGCCCACTCGCCCTACTCGTTCTTCATATAACCATTGCTCTGCTCTTCTTTTCGCCACAAGAGCCGGATCAATACCAGCCTCTGCCTCTATCTTTTCTGCTCCGGGAGATGAAATGGTAATCACATTTTTTTTCACCTGGAGAAAACCACCTGCTACGGCAACATAATAATACTTCTGATCTTTTTTATAACGCACATCGCTGACAAGCAGCCTGGCGAGCATTGGCGCATGATCACTCATTATACCGGTCTCTGTAAATTTTCCCTCATCTTCCTCACTGCTGCTCACCGGAGTTTTTACTACAACAATCTCAATCCCCTTCTCATCAACAATAATAGCCTCTGGGGTAACAACCAACAAGGATAGCTTTGATGCTGGCATAATAACTCCTCTTATTTAAATTTTGAGGCCTGCGCCAACGCCTCATCTATCGTACCCACCATATAAAATGCCTGTTCAGGAATATCATCATATTTTCCATCCGCAATGTCTTCAAAACCCTGCAGTGTATCCTCAAGATGCACATATTTTCCTTGAATACCAGTAAATGTTTCAGCAACAAAGAAAGGCTGCGTCAGAAACTTCTGAATTCTTCGGGCCCTCTGAACAGCAATCTGATCCTCTTCAGAGAGTTCCTCTAAACCCAGGATAGCGATGAGATCTTGCAAATCCCTGTATCTCTCAAGATATGTTTTTACCTTTCGTGCCACATCACAGTGTCTATCTCCAACAATCCATGGCTCTAGAATTTGCGAGCCTGAAAGCAGAGGATCAACTGCAGGATACAACCCCAATTCAACTATTTTTCTGGAAAGTACCACCATTGCATCAAGATGTGAAAAAACAGAGGCTGGCCCCGGATCTGCCAAGTCATCCGCAGGAACATATACGGCTTGGACTGAAGTAATTGCACCACTTGCTGTAGAAGCTACCCTTTCTTGCAGCATACCCATTTCGGTAAACAATGTCGGTTGATATCCAACCTCAGAGGGGATACGGGCTCTTAAGAGTGATACCTCAAGCCCTGCCTGTACATATCTATATACATTGTCAAGAAATATTAACACATCCTGACTGCAATCATCACGAAAATACTCTGCCATAGTAAGAGCTGTAAAGGGAACTCTAAAACGGCATCCCGGTGGTTCATTCATCTGGCCATACACAAGAACCGCCCTATTGAGCACGCCTGCCTCTTGCATTTCAACCCATAAATCATTTCCCTCACGAGTCCTTTCTCCAACTCCACCAAATATTGAAACTCCCTGATGCTCAAGGCCAACATTCCTGATCAATTCCATAATTATCACTGTTTTTCCAACACCAGCACCGCCGAATAAGCCGACTTTTCCACCTCGGGGAAAGGGAGTTATTAAATCAATTACCTTTATTCCGGTTTCAAAGATCTGAGGATACGTCTCAAGTTTCTCATAGGGTATAGGAGGCTTATAGATTGGATTTCGTCTGATATCTTTTGGGAGGTCTCCTCTTTCATCGATTACATCTCCAAGAATATTGAACATCCGTCCAAGAATTTCTTTGCCTGCAGGTACTGATATTGGTGCCCCTGTATCATAAATTGGTGTCCCACGTTTAAGTCCATCTGTCCCATCGAGCGCAACTGTTCGTACACATCCCTCCCCAAGTAATTGGAGCGCCTCAAGAGGAATTCCTGTGTCAGGATCACCCGCTCTCAGAAGATTATTAATCTTCGGAATATTCTCTTTAAACTCCACATCAACAACGGGTCCAAAAACTTGGTATACTTCCCCATGCATACGATCTACCGGTTTTAATCCTCTTTTTTCCATAGTATATTATTCTCCTTACTTAAAAGCCAGATTGAGATGCTGCTTCTTTCTCGATAACATTTGCCGCACTTAAAATTCCCAAAAGATCTAAGGTAATTAAATCTTTCCTTATCTTATTATATTCTCTCAGCATTATCCTCAGTTTCTTTTCAGCTCTCTCCGATGCCTCCTCCATTGCCATCATACGCGCTCCCTGTTCACTCGCATATGACTCAAGAAGAACATCAAAAACCTGAATCTTGAAATAATTGGGTATGAGCTCAACCATAATACTTTGTATATCTGGCTCATATATCCACCGCTCCCATTCTTTTGGTCTCTCTTCAACTGGGATATCAAGCGTAAGAGGAAGCATTTTTATAACTGTGGGCTCCCTCTTTGCCGGGCCAAGAAATTTTGTATAAGCACAATAGATTTCCGCATAACCTTCATTGAAAAAAAGCCGTGACATATTATCTATTACTTCAAGAGCATCATCCATTGACACACCCCCACCTTCAACCCAGGAATCTACTTTGAGAATCGGATAATTGGTTTTCTTTTTAAAATACTTCTCTCCCCTTATCCCCTTTACCCATACACTGCCTTCGATACTCTTCTCCTTTAAATCGTCAAGAAATATATGAGCTCTTTTACAAATTCTCCCATTAAAACTTCCACACATCCCTATATCTGAAGCCACAACGAACATGGCAATCTTATCTACCTTACGTTTTTTGATTAAAAGAGGGGATAATGAAGTATCCAAATTGAACTGAGTCTGGAGCAAGGCCATTTCTCGAAGTTTCTCCGCATATCGTTGAAGACTCAATGCCTTCTTTCTGGCTCGGGCTAATTTAGCGGCAGACACAGTGGCCATAGTATCGGTTGTCTGCTTGATATTCTCAACACTCCTCATCCTATTCTTTAAATCAACCAGCTTTTGTGACATGACCTATCCTTTAAAGATTTTCTTATAATCTAGTATTCCTTCTTTAATATCATCACTCAATTTATCATCAACACGTTTTTTCTCTCGAATTTCAGTAAGAACACTCCGATAATGAGTCCTAAAATGCTCAATTAAACCCTTTTCAAACTCACCAATCTTTTTCACCTCGATATCATCAAGAAGATTATTCGTTACCGCGTATAATACGACAATCTGCTCTTCAACCGGCATTGGAGCATACTGAACTTGTTTTAAAAGCTCTTGTCCGCGTTCACCACGAGCAAGCTGTGCCTTTGTGGCTTCATCAACCTCTGCACCAAATTTCACGAACGCAGCCATCTCATGATATTGAGCAAGGTCTATTCTCAAACGTCCTGCAATTTGTTTCATTGCCTTTATCTGCGCTGCACCTCCAACCCTTGAAACTGAGAGTCCCACATTAATAGCAGGTCTAAATCCAGTATTAAAAAGCTCTGATTGCAAATAGATCTGGCCATCAGTAATAGAGATAACATTGGTAGAAATATATGAGGTCACGTCACCACCAAGTGTTTCTATGATTGGTATGGCGGTAAGAGATCCTCCTCCTTTTTCATCATTTAACTTGGCTGCCCTTTCAAGGAGCCTTGAATGGATATAAAAAATATCACCAGGATATGCTTCTCGGCCAATTGGCCGTTTGAGGAGTGCGGACATCTCGCGATAGGCGACGGCATGCTTTGATAAGTCATCATAAATAACAAGAGCATGTCTCCCCTGTTCCATAAACTCTTCACCAATTGCACATGCTGCATATGGGCACAAAAATTTAAATGCTGTCTGTTCATTCGCAAGAGCTGCAACAATAATGGTGTGATCAAGTGCTCCTTCTTTTCTCAGAATCTCCACAACACGAGCAATAGCAGAAGCCTTTTGTCCTATTGCAGCATAGATGCATATTACATCAGAATGTTTTTGATTGATAATTGTATCAATTGCAAGAGTTGTCTTTCCGATCTTCCTGTCTCCGATAATAAGCTCTCTCTGTCCTCTTCCGATGGGAATCATTGCATCAATCGATTTAATGCCTGTTTGCACCGGTTCTTTAACACTCTGACGAGTTACCACACCAGGTGCCTTTCGCTCAACCAAGCGTGTCTTTGTGGTAAGGACTTTGCCTTTTCCATCTATCGGCACTCCAACTGCATTAACAATCCTTCCCAGCATTGCTTCTCCGACTGGAATCTCAAGCAATTTTCCCGTGCACACGACTTTACTCCCCTCCGGTATATCCTCTTCAGGGCCTAATAATATGCACCCTACCGCATCTTTCTCAAGGCTAAAAGCCAGACCGTAAATTCCTCCCTCAAATTCAACAACCTCTTGAGAACCCACATTGGTCAGGCCAGCAACCCTCGCAATCCCATCTCCGATTTGCAGAACTGTTCCCTCGTTTCGTATATCAGTCACCCTAAATTTTGGTTTGGTGGCCTCAATTATCTTTTTCAGCTGTCTTTTCAGATCATCCGTTTTAAGAATCTCAACATCACCCTTTAATTCATGAAATTTCCTATCCAGTTCATTAAGAAACGTCTCCTGTAAATCAAGACTCAGCTTCAAATCTCTCGATAAAAAGATTACAGGTCCCTTCTGCCTCACATCGATAAATGATTTAATCTCTATAGATTTACCTGCAATATCAGAGAGCGCCTTTTCAAATTTTTCAACAAACTCAGAGCCAGGTTTAGAAGGTGTCAATAAAACCAATGGTTGGTCTGCGCTCTGAAGCATTTCTTTAATCCTTGGTTCTTCTACACACACTGTACTCATATATTTCCCCTCATCACATTGATACCTGCCTTAAACTTTCCAATACTGCATCCTCGACTAAATCCTTACTGCCCTCTTTTTTAAAGAGATTGGGTAAAGCTGAATGAGTGGCGCTATTCACCAGTTCTATTAACTGTAGATTCATTTCTTCTTTCAGCTTTTCCTTTTCTTTAAATATTTCTTTCTTACTCTCCGCAATTATCCTCTCAGCTTCCTCTTTTGCCGTTGCTATTATTTTTTCTTTCGCCTTTTCCGCTTCTTTTACTATATTACGAGATTCAACTTTGCTCTTTGCAATAATAGTCTCTCGCTCTTTTAAAGCATCCTCTTTCTCTTTTTTTGCAATCTCCCTTTGAGCCAATCCCTCTTTGATTTTTTCCCTCCTGTCCTCAAGAATCTCAACAATGGGTCTAAAGAAAAACTTTCGCAGAAGATATAGCAACACAAAAAAATTTGCTATTAGGAATGCGGTCTTATATCCATTCAAACCGATCATGTACTACTTACCTCCTCCCTCTCCAAATAACTCTTAAGCAAAAGCTGCATTAAGCGATAAGCATCAATGAGACGACGAGACAATACAGACATAAGGCCTCAATAAGAGCCATTCCAATTAACATTGTTGTAAAAAGCCTACCCTGAACCTCAGGCTGACGTGCCATTCCCTCAATTGCAGCAAGTCCTATCCTTGACATTCCCATAGCACACCCAAGAGCCCCGATCGCAAGCAGTATTGAGCCGGCAAACGCTCGCCCGATACTTTCCCAAGCCACTCCTGAGCCTGCTGCTGCGTGCACTACTTGCTGTTCGGCCTCTGCCCATAAGGGAGATGCTGCTAATACAAGACCGAAATTAATAATACCACATACTATTCCTTTTTTACTTCTTGCGAGTTTTAATAGTCTGTTATACATATACATTCCTCCTTGTTTATTCACCTGTCCAATTTATACACAAAAAATTAGACCTTTTAAATTAAATGATTAGATAAAAATTAGTACAATTTAGTGCACTCCAAGCTCTTCCTTAAAGTAAAAGGTACTCAGCATTACAAACACTGCTGTCTGGATAAGAGCAAAAAGTACATCCATACAGAATATGAGAAATGGTATACAAAGAGGCACTACATAATAATAATTTTTTAGTGCCACATCCGTCACCATCATCAATACTGTATGCTCTCCAAAGATATTACCAAAAAGTCGCAATGATAACGAAAGTATTCTCGCGCCATTATCTAAAAAGTGCAAGGCAATAAATAGGACTATTAATATTTTGGCAGGGATAGCTTTCAAGATGCCAAAAAATAAATTAAGGACTTTCGCTATAGGGGGCCATATGAGCGCCCATAATGTTTTATGTACAGTAATCCTGTTATGCATATAATGCAGGAGAGAAACCGCGATCACCGCGAGTGAATATATATTAATAATTTTTGTCATTTTAGTATGGGCAAATAATACCGGCATCAGTAACACAAGTGCCAGAATAAAGAGTATAGTTCCTGCACCATAACAGATAATCTTTTTTATCACCGGACTTTGTTCGTTTTCCATACCACCGATTTTTAAAATGGATTCCCCTAACCATTCCATAAAGAATTGTATTCCCTGCTCAGGAAGATCACCGACCTTCAATTTTGACGATGCCCAAAGAACAAATCCGATGATCACTATTGAACATGCAACGAAATAGATCACTACCGTAGTATAAGATAAAGTGAAGAGCGTGAGCACATTATCAATAAAATATAGAACAAAAAATGGGATCACCACGAGTTTCCACAAAAGGCCGCTCCCTTTCTTTTTGGCCTCTGCGGGAGACACCTTCGTGTGCACCTCTTCCTCTGATCCTTTTTTTTCCGTAAGTCCGGGAATTGGATCAAGCCATAATTTCGCTGCTTTTTTAGGGCCATTTAATTTTATATTGTAATATTGCAACGATACGACCACTATAAGGGCTAACGCAAGTGTATTGCTCCAATCGCTGGTAGGCGGATGGGCATTCGGAATGATAAGAAAAAAATTGGATATCAATATGAACAGAAGAAATGTCCCTAAAAAGGGGAGGATATAGGGGAGATTTTTTTGCCCGAGTTCCGGTGCAATCAGATTTTCGAGAAATTCTACCACCATCTCCGAAATATTCTGGGTCCAGCCGGGCAAATCCTCTTTTGTCTTATTTTTATTCATTAAATAAGTAAAAAGTAAAATAATCCCTGTTGTAATAAAACAATAAATTAATTGATAACGCCACGCTAATCCAAAATGTACAGACATAATTATTTTTACCTTTTTCTATTCTTCTTACTTACTTAAAGTGACACCAAGATAACACTAAAACAATATACTTGTCAAGAGCTGACAGGAGAATTTTTTAATTTAGATGCTCGTATTTTTTAAACTTGTTAATCACGGATTGACGAGATATCCCCAAGGCTTTTGCGGCTCGAGATTTATTATTATCAAAGAAATTCACTACACTTATAATATATTCCCGCTCAACTTGAGCCAAAGGCTTTATTTTTTCTGTCTCCATATCGCTCCATGAGCCATCTATCATTTCTTGGGGCAATAGTATATCCTTTTCCTCCAGTAACACGAATCTTTCAATGAGATGTTTAAGCTCACTGATATTACCAGGCCATCTATAGGAGAGTAATTTTTTCTCTATATTTCGAGTGAGCGTACTATGCTTATTCCCATAATTATTTGCATAAAGCTCAAGATAGTACCGAGCTATATCAAGAATATCTCCCCCTCGGTCACGAAGTGGCGGCAAATCAATTGTGCATTTTTTAATTTTCCTATATAAATCTGACGTAAGACTGCCTAAATGCACCGCATTGGCCAAATTTCTATTTGTTGTAAAAATAAACCTTATGGACTTGGAATTGAGGGAATTATCATCAAGGATTTTTTCTACATCACGCTGCAAATCCATATCTAAATCAGTAATTTCATTGAAAAATATTGTTCCTCCATGAGCAAATCCTTCAAAATTGAGCCTCTTACTTATTTTTGATGCACCTTCAAATACATTATCAGTGAGTACTGAACAATTAATCTCATGAAATGGCTTATTGTGAAAATAACTATGAGCATGGAGCAATCGTGCCACTAGATCTTTTCCAGTGCCACTCTCTCCTGATATTAATAGTATGAGAAGATCACTCTTGGCAATCCTCAGAATCTTTTTTCTGATTGTCTTCATTTGAGGAGAAGAACCAATCAAAACTCGTTCAATATTTGCTCTCATTTTCCTCTCTGCCCCCAGGAATAGTTTATAATAGGGTTAAGTTAAATAATAATTTATGTTCAATTATAAAATATCACGAAACGATAAATATGTCAAATTAATTTACACTTATACCTGCAAAGGTCACTCAGGGTAATTATTATTTTAACGCAAAGGACACAGAGATCAATCCACATTGACATTATCCTTTTAAAATATTATTATTTAAAGTATTAATAAGCTTCATAAGTGTTATATAACCAGGATAATATTAGCACAACAGGGAGACTATAATCAGTGCTTTCAAAATTTATATCCATTCAGTGGGGAATTGCTCTTCTGGTATCAAGTATATTATTTATGCTCATCCTTGCTTTTTTAATAAGACTCTATTTCCATCGTGCAATAGAGCACCTTCGCAAAGCAGCAAAAGCATTAAGCCGTTGTGATTTTTCTGCCAGGGTAAAATACACATTTCCAGGTACTATCGGAATATTAATCAAGGATTTTAATCATATGGCAGCGCAGCTTGAAAGGACAACAGTTAATAAAGAACATTTGAAGGTATATAAAAAAAAATTAGAAAGAACACAGGCTAAACTGGAGCGAGCACTCATCACACAGAGACACACAGAGGATACTTATAAAATTATTGAAAAGAAATATCTTGCTCTTTTTAAGGCTTCACCTGATGCTATAGTGGTCACTAGTTTCGATACAGGCGCCATTTTTGAGGCAAATAAAAAGGCTGAAGAACTCTATGGACTGTCCAGAGAAGAAATTATTGCTATGAATTATGGTGATCTTAAGCCAAAAGTTCACCAGGTAGACACTTGTGGCAATTTGAAGAACACCGAGGAACTTTCACAAAACATTTACATATATCATAAAAATGGTTACGAAATACCTGTGGAGATACACTCACACGTTGTTGAGCTTGGTAATGAGAAAATAATTGTAAATGTTATTCACGATCTCACAAAACTCAAAGAAACAGAGGGGAAATTAGAGGGTATACTCTCGACAATAGCAGATCATATGACTATGCTCGATAATCACTATACTATCGTATGGGCAAATGATTTGACCAAAAAAACCTTTGGAGAAGCTATTATCGGGGAGAAATGCTATAGCGCCTATCATAAAAAAAATGAAGCATGTTCCACGTGCGCAGCTAAAATGTGTTTTGAAGACGGGAATAATCATCAACATGAAGTGGAAATAGCCATTCCCGGCGGGAACCAAAAACTTATTTGGAACGTCACCGCAAGTGTGGCAGCTTGGGACAGTCAGAGAAGGCCCAGGATAATCGTTGAGCGTTCATGCAATATCACAGAACAAAAAAAGGCAAAAGAAAAATTGAAAAAAAAGGTGATCTATGAAAAAATGCTCGCAGATATTTATACAAAGGCATTATATTCTGACACGATCAGTATATTTCAAAATTCTTGCCTTGAAATTATCGGAAAAGCAGTCGCCGTAGAAAAAGCATATATTTTTAATATTAATCAGGAAAAAGGCACACTCGTTAAAACTTTTATATGGGTTAATCCAGACCAAAAACAAGAGGCCAATACTTTAAACAGTGATCCATTGAGCCTTATTTCATGTTGGATAGAATTGATGAACAAAGGGAAGGTCATCACATATAAAGATATTGAGGAATTCCCTGATGCGAAGGTGCAAGATATCCATAGGCAGCACAATATAAAATCGATTTGTGCTGTCCCACTTTATATGAAAGATACCTATTATGGATTCATGTGTTTTACCGAAAATCGTTCTTATAAAGAATGGCTGGATGAAGATGTGGCCAACCTGTCTGCGGCAGCACAAATCATATCTGAAATATCAAGGCATAAACAAATTGAGGAAAAATTATCACTCTTGGAAAAAGAAGTAATAGAAATATCGCAGAGAGAACGGCAGCAGATCCAACAGGATTTACACGATGTTCTTGCCCAGCATCTCACTGGTATTGCGTTTATGAACAAGGCATTAGAACAGAAACTTGCTGCCCAGTCATTAGCTGAAGCAATTGATGCGGCAAAAATTGTAAAATATAATAATGAGGCGATCGCCCAGGTTCGTAGAGTTATGAAAGCATTAAATCCAATAGGCAATGATCCTGAAGGACTCATGCTTGCGTTGCAAGAGTTAGCGACTGATGAAAAAAAAATGAGCGGAATTTCCTGTCAATTTGTATGCAAAAAACCGGTTCTTCACTATGATAATGCTGCAGCAACTCATCTTTTTTGCATTGTTCAAAAAAGTATTAATAATGCTATTAAGTATGGTAACGCAAAAAATATTCTTATTATGCTCAATTCTTTTAAAGGGAGGCTTACAATGAGTATACGAAACGATGGCCTGGATTTTCTTGATGAGTTAAATAATAATAAAAGCCTCGGCCTTGATATTATGAAGTTTCGATCAAAAATTATCGGTGCTATATTTACAGTAAAAAGAAATTTAAAAGGTGAAACAATTACAATTATACATTTTAAACGAAATCCATGGGTAGGACACAGAAATGTCCTATAAAAAAGCAGGTAAAGGATATGAATGAGGACATAAATGAAAAATCTAAAATATTAATTGTTGATGACCATCCAATTATGAGACAAGGCCTTTCTCAACTCATAAATCAAGATGTGAAGCTTACCGTGTGTGGAGAAGCTGAAAATGCGAATGAGGCATTAGATGTTATAAAAGAGACTAATCCAGATATGATTATTGTTGATATATCACTGAAAGGACCAAGTGGTATTGAATTGATAAAGAATATTAAAGTTCGGTATCCTTCCCTGCCAGTGCTTGTCCTTTCAATGCATGATGAATCGCTTTACGCAGAACGTGCGTTTCGGGCAGGAGCCCGAGGTTATATCATGAAAGAAGAAGGAACCGAGAAAGTAATGATGGCTATACATCAAATCTTAGGAGGAGCACTGTATATGAGTAATAAAATCGGATCAAGACTCCTCAGTAAATTCTTTGATACCCAGCTTACAAAAAGTGATTCGCCTATAGAATTTCTCAGTGATAGGGAACTTGAAGTATTCCGTTTGCTTGGAAGAGGCTTTGGAACACGAAAGGTAGCTCAGGAATTAAACCTCAGTATAAAAACTATAGAGACCTACCGTGCACACATTAAAAATAAATTAAAATTAAAAAATGCCTCTGAATTAATACAGCATGCGGTGCAATGGGTCCAATCAGAAAACCTCATGTAAATCTTTAATGCGATTGCCCTGAACAATGCCCAACAATTCTAATTTTGTACACAAACCATGTGGCTCGTGGGTTCTTGAAATATGAGAACGGCGATGCATGATAATATAACTGATTAGCCCTCATGTCGTTGTCTATATTTCAAGACCTAACCCCGCGTTTTGCATACACAACCGTCAAAATTAGAATTGCTCACAATGCCTTGTAATTTTTGAAATTTTATAATATAATATCTTTACTAGGTAAAAGGTGGCAGTTTTTATAAAAACCAACCACTCCTGTATTCATTGAAATCACTATACATTATATGAAAAAGAAAACTTTCAAAATAGCAGATTCCTTCATATTAACCGGGGTCATACTAGGGATATTATTTTGGATCTCTCAATCAGCGTTATATACCTTCCTGTTTAATGGGAGATCTTTTATTGAAGCAATTTTGTATCCTACCACTCAAGAATTTTGGATAAGAACGGGCATCATCTCCATCTTGCTTATCATCGGGTGCTATATGCAATGGATAAGTTCCAAACGCCGATATACAGAAAAACAGATCCAAAAGGAGAGGGATAAAGCCCAAGAATATCTCGACGTTGCTGGCATTATGTATGTAGTTATAAATGAGGAAAAACAGGTGACCTATGTGAATAAGAAAGGCTGTGAGATCTTAGGGTACAGGGAAGAAGAGATTATTGGTTTAAATTGGTGCGATACATTTATCTCGGAAAGTGTACGAGATGATATTGAAAGGCTTTTGGACAATATGATTTCTGGGAAAAGAAAACATGCAACCTATTTTGAATGCGCGGTAATCAATAAAAATAAAGGGGAAAATATTATTGCATGGCACAATACGGTAATGAAAGAAAAAAAAGGTGCAGACACATCTATTTTATGTTTTGGAGAGGATATAACCAGTCGTACACTTACAGAAAAGGCTTTAAAAGAAAAAGAATTGAGGCTGAGGACTCTTTTTGAAGAAACACCTAATCCTATACTCGTGATTAATCAGAATCGCCGTTACATCGATGCCAATTCTGCAGCGCTTCGCTTCTTAGAATGTTCACGCGAAGAGCTTATCACCAAATCAACGTGGGACTTTATACCCTATACCGATTCGGGGAGAAAAAAGTCTTATATTTTTCAAGGAAAACGTTCTCTTGAGATAGATTTTCTCGTAAAAGGGCACATAAAAACGCTCTTGCTTAATATTGTGCCTCTCAGCATATCAAATCAAACGATCTCCTATTGTATAGGACAGGATATCACAGAAAGCAAATTAGCCAAAGAAGCGCTCCATAAAACGATCCCCATCCCCTCATATACATGGAAGAAAAAAGGTAATGATTTTATCCTGATAGATTTTAATGATGCAGCGAAGACCATAACAAACGGCAAGATAGCAGATTTTCTGGGCACATCAGTAAGGGAAATGTATGCCGATATGCCAGATGTATTCGATCATTTCCATTACTGTTTTAAAGGAAAGACCTCTATAAAGCGCGAAGGCCTATTTAAATTAGGTTCCATAGGGGAAAGCAAATATTTCACCATAACATACGCCTTTGTTCCCCCTGATCTAGTAATGGTGCATACTGAAAATATTACCGAACGAAAAAAAGCCGAAGAGGAGTTGCAAAAAAGTGAGAAGAAATATCGCACTCTTTACTCTTCAATGAATGAGGGTGTTGCCTTACATAAAATACTTTACAGCAACACCGGCCAACCGATAGATTATATTATTTTGGATGTGAACCAGGCATATGAAACAATTGTGGGAATAGAGAGAGTCAGGCTTATAGGGAAAAATGCTTCTGAGATATACAACTCTAAGCCCCCACCCTATCTAGATATCTATGCCAACGTTGCATCATCAGGGCATTCAACATCATTTGAAACATATTTCTCTCCCCTCGACAAATATTTAATCATCTCTGTTTTTTCTCCGGAGAAGGAGCAGTGTGCTACTGTTTTTACTGATATTAATAAACGCAAACAAATGGAAAAGGCGCTTATGGAATCGGAAGCCAAATATTCAACCTTAGTGGAACAAGCAAGGGACGGAGTATTTATTGTACAAGATAAGCACCTGCAATTTTTGAACAAAGCCATGACAGAAATTACCGGTTATACAGCCCGTGAGCTCATAGGCCAGCCTTTTTCACATATATTAGCCCAAATCAGTAAGGAGCAAATAAGCCAAAGGTATAAATTACGCCTTGCCGGTGAAGAAGTTCCCTCCTGCTATGAGACAAAATTTAAATGTAAAGATAAAAGCGTTAAGGAAGTGGAAGTCTCTCTCGGGCTTATACACTATCATGGGAAACCAGCTGTAATGGGGATCGCCCGTAATATCAGCGAACGAAAGAAAATTCAAAAGGAATTACATAAAGCACAAAGGCTTGAATCGCTCGGGTTCCTTGCGGGTGGTATTGCCCATGATTTTAATAATTTATTAACCTCTATTATGGGCAATCTTTCACTTGCCGAACTTTACTCACATAACGGGGGGAACGTTATTGAAGTACTAAGTAAGGCAAAAAAAGCTTCCAATCAGGCCAAAATGCTCACTCAGCAATTGCTTACATTTTCAAAAGGTGGTGCGCCTATTAAGAAAGTAGCCTCTATTTCAAGCTTATTAAAAAACACAGCAAGTTTTACGCTGAGTAATTCTCAAATAAAATTGACACTATTAATTCCTGATGATCTATGGTGGATTAAAATTGATGAAGCACAGATAGTCCAGACGATTCATAATTTGATTATTAATGCCGAACAGTCAATGAGTAAAGGGGGAACAATTACAATATCCGCTGAAAATATCACTATCGGCGTAAAAGATTGTGTACCTCTAAACGATGGTCACTATATAAAGATATCAATCACTGATGAGGGAAGCGGCATAAAGGAGGAGCACCTCTCAAAAATATTTGACCCATATTTTACGACAAAACCGAAAGGAACCGGGCTAGGCCTTGCCATTACTTACTCTATTATAAAAAATCATGAAGGGCATATTATTGCGGAATCTGAGATGGGTGTAGGAACGACTTTCCATATTTATCTTCCTGCCCTTGAGAAAAGGATTTTTAAAGAGCCAAAGCCGAAGAGGGAAATCGTCCGTCATAGCAAAGGGAACATTCTTTTAATGGATGATTATCAAAATCTTAGGGAGATGATCGGAGAGATGTTGGGATATCTCGGATATAATGTAAAGCATGCAAAAAATGGCTATGAAGCAATTGCACTATTTAAAGACGCAAAAGATTCTCCACAGGCTTTCGATGCGGTTATATTAGATTTAACTGTGCCAGGGGGGGTAAGTGGGGAAGAAGTGATGAGGGAAATACTTCAGATAGATCCCACAGCTAAAGGGATAGTGTCAAGCGGTTACTCAAACAATCCTGTTATGTCAAAATTTAAACAATATGGTTTCTGCGGCGTAGTTGTGAAACCATATGGAATTACTGAACTGAGCGAGACATTAGATAAAGTAATAAATGGGGAAAAAGTATCGTAGTGCGCCCCCTTTTATGAACCACCATTTAACCAATAATTTATGGTATTTATCATCTTTGTTATAAACTCTTTCATATCAGTTGATTTCACGATGTAATCATTTGCCTTAAAATTTAAACACATATCTTTGTCTTTACTGCTATCGGAAGTGGTGAGTATCACTACGGGGATCATGCGAAATCTTTTATCCCCCTTGATTTTTTTCAGGACTTCTATACCGTCAATCTTCGGAAGATTAATATCGAGGAGCACCAATTTCGGCAGACGGGGTGGCTCATTTTCAAAATACTCTATCGCCTTTTCCCCATCCCTGAGGCAAATAAGGTCCTCAGATCTCCCCCCAAGTTTGATCGCTCTGGAAATTAACTTCAGATGAATGACATTATCCTCGATTAATATTATACTCATACTACAACTACAACCTCGTAACGCTCCATTTGTACTGATAAGGTTAGAGAGAGAGCCACGCGATACAGGTTATTGAATGCCAGGTAATGTATTAAGAATGAAAATATATTCCTCTTAAGTCTTTGTTGTAAAATTAGGAAAATATGATTGTATTGTATCATTACATTAGGTCATCTGTCAAGAAAAATAGAGTATGCGTATGATTCGAATAAATAAAACC
Organism: bacterium; assembly: GCA_049472395.1. Lineage (GTDB taxonomy): Bacteria > SZUA-182 > SZUA-182 > DTGQ01 > JBLIRR01 > JBLIRR01. The sequence goes on from JBLIRR010000003.1 coordinate 99,814, forward strand.
AGCGTCTATTCAACCTCAAAACTATTCTGGTTGTGACAGTCAATACACTTTTTGCCATATTCTCCTTCATGAACATCTTCATGGCATATATGACAGCTAAAATCAATACCCTTATATTTGACTGCCATACCTTTCCCTGTACCAAAATCAACAGTGCTTACCCTGTGACATTCATCGCAAGGTAAGAAAAGATGTTTACCCTTGGGACTTATCTTACCTGGCTTATGATTATAGGTGGGCACATTGAAACTGTCAACCTTGTGGCATGTATTACATTCTTTTCCAAGTTGACCTAAATGAACATCTTTATGACAATCAATGCATGATCGATCATCCAGAAGATAACTATCTCCTTTATGGCAGGCCTCACATCGCAGTAAGTCATGTTTTCCCCCAAGGGCCCAGCCAGTCGTGCTATGATCGAATGAGGCGATATCAAAATACGCAAGGTCATAGTTCTTCCCATGATGTTCGGAATGACAATCCGAACACATTTTCTCCTTATTCCCATGCAAACCGGAACTTGCTTCGTACTTGATTTTAATCATTGTATGACAGTCTAGACATTTTTTATTATCAAGCCTTTTGCCTTGGGTATGGCAGGCATCACACTTACCCTCTTTATCAAAATTCTCATGAGCATACGATAACGCTCCGGGAGAGAAAAGTCTTATCCATCGTATATGAAAAGCCGCATAAAAGAGAGAAATAATTATAATTATTAAAAAAATAAGTACAAACTTTTTCATCTATACATACTCCCCTATACTATCCAACTGTATCCCCAGTAAAGAGTCACACCGATATGGAGAAACATAATTATAAACATAATATAGCTGAAAATCTTATGAATGATAACCCACTTATCCAAGATGGATAAATATAAATTAAGAGTTGAAATAGTATCTATTTCCCGCAAGCGTTTAATAAGCTCGGTAGCCCATCGCTGGATTTCTTCATAGTCAGGGGCTCCTGCCTGTCCATATCGTTCATCTATCTCTGCAAAGAGCTTATTTACCTCTCTTTTTATCACTGTCCATTGCCTGAATGTTTCTATGGGGCCATGGCTTGTGGGAAATCCCGGGTGATGAAGTTCCAGAACGTTTTTAATAACCGGAGAATATACACTCGCCTCCCTTAAATCTTTCTCAATAAAAATGTCTATCGTATGCAGTAACTCATACTTTTTTGAGATATTAAAAAACGCATACCCAAAAATTACTCTCCCGAAAATACCCGAGAGAACTACTATTACCATACTCCAAAAGGCTATACCAATGATACCATTGAACTTAAGCGCTGAGTGAAACAAGATGAGAAGAGGACCTAATATACCCAAAAAAATATGTATCTCAAGCCACATTGAGAGGGTACCGAAACATTCAAGGAATTCAAATCTTTTCCTGAAAAAATAGAGCAGATAACAAAGAAGCATCAAGACAGAGCCGACAATCCCCAGGCCATGACCAATAGTGCCGGAGGGTTTATGGGTTTCGTGTAAAGATGTGTGGTGCCTTGCATACTGAGGCACTGATAAATAGGGTCTATATGAAAAATACAAAAAAATTGCAATACACAGTACAAGGAGAATCCACACGATGCGAAAAACTAGAATATTTTTGTTGCTCATCTGTTTTGTCATTTTTTTTGCTCTACCTCTTCTTCAAGTGATTGCCTTAAAAGTTCTTTTAATTCGATATTGACCGATCCTTTATGCTTCGCAAGATAGTCCTCGATAGTCATGACTTTTAAGGCCCCTGTCGGACAGTTAATGATACACGCTCTATTAGAATAACCAGCACAGCTATCACATTTTACTGCCATTGTAGCCCGGCTTTTTCTGATCTTTTCATCTATATATTCCAATGTAATAGCACCCGTTGGACATATTTTTGCACACTCACCGCAGCCGGTGCACGCATCTGTAAGCTCCATAAAGGGAGGGCCTACTTTTCTCTTATGCCCCCTTCCTAAATACCCAATTGCAGAAGCGCCCATGACCTCCTCACACACCCTGACACATAATCCGCAAAGGGTACATTTATCTTCAGGATCTCTCAATTTAAAATGTATGTCTTCCACTCCCATCTCTTGTGCCATTTCTTTGAGCTTATCAGTTTCAGGACACTTTGCGATTAAAAGCTCCAATATCATTCTTCGTGCTTTAATCACCCTATCAGTAGCAGTTCGGACAACAATATCTTTAGTAATAGGAAACATGCAGGATGGATGGAGCTTGGTTGTTTTTCCTTGTGTCACTTCCACAAGACATATACGGCATGCCCCTAATGCAGTCACAGAGGGATGATAGCAGAGTGTAGGTATATATATGCCATATCGGCTCGCCACGTCTAAAATGGTTTCCCCCTTCTGTCCCACGACCTTTTGATCATCCATATAAAATTGCACGAGGGTATCCACAGGTCTATATTCTAATATGACCTTTTCCTGCTCCATGGGCCCTTGCCTTAGGCAGTCTCGCACCACGCCGGGTAGACGCTTAAAATAATCCTCTGTTTTTATCACACATTTTGTCGCGCCTTGGTTAAGGGCCTTTATCCCGAGTTCTTCATACCTATAACTTATAAGCATAATTATAGGCTTATTAAACTTATACTTATCTCGTATAATGGGTAATGCTTCAATGCCGTTTATTTCAGGCAGATCATAGTTAATAATTATTAAATTATATACATTCCCTGCTGCGAACCGATCAAAGCACTCCTGTGCTCTTGAGACAGGATCAATCACAATCGAGTCATCAAACTCCTGCAACTCTTTTTTGATTAAACTGGCATGGGTAGGATCATCCTCCACGAGTAAAATAGTATTCCTCTTCTTTTCCATTCTTCCCATCTCCTTCCTCTTACTCTACCTCAACTGCCTTGACAGGACAGGATTGAAAACATATGCCACATTTGATGCATTTTGATTGATCAATTTCATGTGGCTTTTTCTTCTCCCCACTAATAGCCTTCTTCGGACATTGACGTGCGCATTTCGTGCATCCTATGCATTTATCTTTATCAATCGTATAAGTAATCAAGGCCTTGCACACCTTAGCCGGACATCGTTTATCTTTAATATGGGCCAAATATTCATCTTCAAAATGTCGTATGGTTGATAATACAGGATTAGGGGAGGTTTGGCCCAAGGCACAGAGGGCCGCATCTTTAATCACAACGGCAAGTTCCATTAACACCTCTAAGTCCCTCAATGTACCTTTACCCTCAGTTATTCGGGTCACAAGGTCAAGCATTTGGGTAATCCCCTCCCTGCAGGGAACACATTTGCCGCATGACTCTTCCTCCAAAAAGGAGAGAAAATAGCGGGCAATATCAACCATACAGCTGTTTTCATCCATAACGATCATACCGCCTGACCCCATCATGGACCCTACCTCTGAAAGACGATCAAAATCAATTGCAAGATCAAGCATGCTTTCAGGAATACAGCCCCCTGATGGTCCGCCTGTCTGGACAGCCTTATATTTTTTCCCCCCTCGTATACCACCGCCAATATCATACACAATTTGTCTGAGCGTCGTTCCCATGGGAACCTCTACTAATCCGGTATTGTTAATCTTGCCAACAAGGGAAAACACCTTTGTACCTTTGCTTCCTTCCGTGCCGATGCTGGAAAACCACTCTGCACCTCTATCAAGGATAATGGGTATATTCCCAAAGGTTTCAACATTATTTATTAACGTAGGCTTACCCCATAATCCCATCTGAGCCGGAAAGGGTGGCTTAGGTTTCGGGGTTCCTTCCCTGCCCTCAAGTGAGGCAATTAATGCTGTCTCTTCACCACACACAAACGCACCGCTTCCTTTATTTATGAAAATCTCAAATCCGAATCCCGAGCCTAAAATATTATCTCCCAATAAGTTATATTCACGTGCCTTATTAATGGCAATCGTCAGATTATGGATCGCCAGTGGATATTCTGCCCTTACATACACATACCCCTCATGTGCTCCGATAGCTTTTCCCGCAATTATCATTCCTTCAACGATCGAAAAAGGATTGCCTTCCAGGATGCTTCTATCCATGTATGCTCCAGGGTCACCTTCATCTGCATTACACACCACGTATTTTATATCCCCCGGGCTCTGTGCGGCAAATTTCCATTTTAATCCTGTTGGAAATCCTCCCCCTCCCCTGCCCCTGAGACCCGATCGTTCAATTTCATCTATAATTTCCGAGGATCGTAATTCAAAAAGGGCCTTTGATAAGGCAGCAAATCCATTAAAGACCAAATAATCTTCTATGGATGTGGGATCAATATGCCCATTATTTCTCAGAACAATTCTCTGCTGTCCCTTATAAAAGGGAATATCTTTCTCATAGACAATTACCTTTCCAGTGGCCGGATCTTTATAGAGAAGCCTGTTCACAATTTTCCCCTTCTGGATCGTCTCTTCAATAATTTCCTTTGTATCTTCTACTGAGACACTTTTATAGAATATTCCCTGCGGTCGAATGACAACGAGAGGGCCCAACTCACAAAAGCCATGGCACCCTGATGTCAAAATGCGCACTTTATCATCAATGCCTTTTTCAGAAAGATCTTTTTCAAATGAAGAAATTACTTTTTCACAATTATACGCACGACACCCGGTACCCCCGCAAATAATAATGCATGGTTTATTTAAATCTGTTTCTTTATTAATACTTTGTCTTAGTTCTCTTAACTGTCTCGATGACTCTAGCCTCACAGCCATACACACTCTCCTCAGCTTGTTGAATGTAATACACTATTTGAATTTATCTAATATCGAAGTAAGCTTATCAGGGGTCATCTTACCAAAATATTCTTCATCAACAACAATAACAGGCCCCAACGCGCACGCCCCCAAACAATTCACACTCTCAAGGGTAAATCGCTGATCTTCTGTAGTCTGACCCGATTTAATTTTTAATCTCCGCTGAAGTTCCTCTAAAATCCTTCCAACTCCACGCACATGACACGCGGTTCCTAAGCACACCTTAATTGTATGTCTCCCCCTCGGCACCAAACTAAAGGCATTATAAAATGTGGCAACCGCATATACCCGGCTTAAAGGGATATTCATCTTTGAGGCAACATAAATTAATGTCTCTTTTGGAAGATAATTATATTCTACCTGCACATCTTGTAATACCCCCATCAAGGAATGCCTTCCCCGAGGATACCCCTCGATAATTTTAGAGACCTTACCAAAATCAATAGCCACACCCTCATCCGTAACCTGCTTTTCTTTTGGGGGCATAAAAAAGGAGACCATTTTCTGGAAGAAAGATGGTTGATATTCCTTTCCGGAAAACAGGAGTATTGCCTTATAAGGACACGCCCGGACACATAAGCCGCATCCTACGCAATTCTCCGTGACAACGACATGTCCCTCCTTATCCCGCTCTAAGCCATTACGATTACAGGCCTGCATACATTTAGGGTCCCTGCAGATTCTACATAGACTCGGGACAAGACTTATGCCTATTAATGCAGAACCTTCGCGCCTGTGTCTCGAAATATCCTTGTGTCGTCGTTCGCATGCCGCAATACAATTACCACAATTAAGACATTGTTTAATATCACTGATTACTATTTCTTCGCCCACAATTTATTACTCCAGTATAATCTATTTTATCCTTTTAATTTTCATTTTTTTAATTGTCACGAATTTATATTACATTTTATATTTTATAACGCAGTTTTATATCATAAGGTGATTTTGATTGCAATTATCTTTTGAAATAATTTTCCTTGATACTTAAAATTTTATTTTGAGTATCGAAAGTTCCTCTCTAAATTCTTATACTTAGATTTAATGTACTACTTGTTTATACCAAATAATGAAATTTAATGAAGAAAAAAAGTGGAAATATATCAGTTATTTTGATATAATAAAAGTTTTCTTAAAAAGATGGAGGGTTTGCTCTCACAGATGGTTTGTATTTTACGAAAAGGGTAGTTGAGCTTACGTGATGATTTCAGTCTCCTCCAGGGCTTCTGATTGTGTCATCCACGCTTTATACATTAAGAAGGAGATCACAATATCGAGAATAAATTCGAGGCCCGCGCACATCTGAGCAAATATGAACACAATCACACGACTTCCCACCACATACCAATTTTTCATGTTGAGATACTCAGGCACCCTAATAGAAAACATCTTCCCATATATTCCTAGTGCGTACCATACAAGCGTAATTAAAAACACCTTGAAAACCCCCATAAAATTGTGCACTACCTCATGAGAGAAAAAAGAGGCAATTGAAAAATGAAGGGGATCATAGAGCAAGGGAAGCGCCGAACGACCTGAGCTTACATTATAAATTATTGTATATGCATGAGAGCCTGTATCAAACCCGAAGCCCGCCAGCGCAGGTCCGATGAGTTTCTCAAGTAAAAAATTAGGGAACAGCCCCACCAGGACAATAGCAACAATCATAGGAATAAACGCACATTTCATCGTCATGGTCGCCGGTTCAACATCTTGATATTGGGGCTCCTGAGGTCCCATATATGCGAGATAAAAGGATCGGGTTGTATAGCAAAAGGTACCGGCAGCAGAAATCATGAACATTCTTTCTGCCCATACAAGCCATCCGAGACCCGGCACATGCGCGTGGCTAAAATGTTCGATAGCTTCCACAATAGAATGGTGTACCATGGTTTTACTGGCAAATCCCGCTGTAAAAGGTATTCCGACAATACTTAACACGGCGAATAAAAAGGTAAGTGCGGTCACAGGCATGGTATGCCTCATCCCCCCCATATTCTCGAGATAATCCTGGCCTGTCCTACTGCAGGTTAATCCGATACAGAGAAAAAAGGCTGATTTATAGACCGCATGATTTATCACATAATATAAAGCACCGGCAACTCCCATAGCCCCTTCACTTCCTAACACCATTGCGCATCCAACCCCAAACACAATAAAACCCATTTGACTTACGGTGGAAAAAGCAAACAGGCGTTTGAAATGTGTCGTAAGAAGGGCCGGTACCATACCAAAAAACATGGTTAGCACGCCGAGCCAAATCACACCGATCCCGACCTTGCTTATGCCCACTGCGTGAGTAAGGTGCAGTGCAGGATAAAGCCTAAAAATAGTGCGGATAATTCCATAAATCCCTACCTTCACCACGAGTCCTGACAGCACAGCATGAGCAGGTGGAGGCGCTACCGGATGAGCTACCGGAAGCCATATATGCACCAGCCACGTGCCTGCCTTAATGCAAAATCCTAGCATAAACAGGAAAAAAATAAACAACCGAATTGAGGGGGTAAGGATTAATCCCGGAAGACTATGGGCACCATGTCCGCCGATTTCAGCGCCCGCATACAATGCAATAGAACCGGTATAGCAATAAAGCAAAATAGTCCCGAAAAGCATTACAAGTCCGCCAACAACACTTATGTAAAGGAAGAGCTTGCCCGCTTTAACCGCTTCATCGGTTTCATCATGAGCAACCAATCCATAACAGGAGAGGGTGACGAATTCAAAAAATACAAACAGGGAGAAAAAGTCCCTGACCAGATATATCCCTAAACAAGAAGCAAGACCAGCCATGTAGAAGGTAAAAAATCTCCCCTTTGCGTGTCTATGGACCATATAACTGCTGCCAAAGGTGGCTGTTAAAATCCATATAAACGAGGTAATGAGCGCAAAAACCAATCCTACGCTATCTGCCCCAAAACGAAGCTGAAAGCCCATAATGGCAGGCACTGTCAGATCTATACCCTTATAAAAAGTGCCATTTATTACCATCCCTTGGATGACCGGCTTATATAAAGAAAGTACAAGAACAAAATTAAGCACACAGGTCCCAATCATAATAATATTCAGCTCTAACCACTTCTTATATTTTGTCGCAAGTGCAACACATGCGGCACTGATAATGGGGAGAGTGATGATAATCAAGGGAAGCAATGCCCATGAGCTCACATTCAAGGTAATGGGCTTAATAACCTCAGTATGAACCACTTTTTATATCTCCTTTTTTACATAATTAAAAAATCTGTTGCACTGCCAGCCCGATTAGTCGTAATGGCCAGTCAGAATATATAGCAAACACAATCATTCCGATGATCAAAATTACAATTGGGGACATCATGATCCACGAAGGATCACACCTCTCAATTGTTTTCTCTGGAAGAGGATGATGATCATATGGATGCTGGGGATTGCTTCCGAACCAGGCATCCATGACAATTGGGCCATAATACACAATAGTCAGTAAGCTGCTCAGCATTAACACCCCGATAATAATAATACCGGTTGATTGAGAAATGATTCCACTACTGGCAGCCTGCAATGCGCCAACGCCAAGTATCCATTTACTTACAAAACCGACAAATGGGGGAAAGCCTACCATGGACAGGGCAGCCAATGAAAAGCAGAACATCGTAAGTGGCATTCTCTGTCCAAGCCCTTTCATCTCTTTGATTTCCCGAATTCCGGTTTTATAAATAATTGCACCAGCGCACAAGAATAGAATAGTTTTTCCAAGCGCATGGGCCATGATATGATACATAGCGCCGCTCAGCCCTTTTCCTGAAAGCAGTATAATACCCAAAATAATATACCCAATCTGCGACATGGAGGAATACGCAAGCATTCTTTTTATTTCTTTTTGAGCAATAGCCAGGCCGGAGCCAAAAATAATGGTAATCAAGCTGAGAATCAGGAGGAATTTTCCAGTGAGAGCTGTATTGATATTGCCTGCTCCAAAGATAGCATACACTGCTTTTATGACTCCGAACGCACCCGCTTTCGCCATAACTGCCGATAAAAGAGCAGCGGCAGGGCATGGCGCTGCCGGGTACGCATAAGGCCTCCAGATATGAAATGGAAACATCCCGACCTTTACTGCAAAACCCATTATATATCCCCAGAAAATAAGAGCGAAATAAGGACTTGCGCGAAGGGCACTCAAGCCCCCATTCGCAAAGTCAAATGTGCCTGTAATCTTTTTTGTGGCCAAGATAGCCATTAATAGGATAATCCCACTTGAAACCCCGATTACCAAATATTTACTACCGGCGGCAAGAGAGAATGGGGTTTCATCATGAATAATCAACAAGAAAGAAAGAATGGTCATATTTTCAAAAAAGAAGAAAAGATTTATCATATTTCCGCTCAGCACGATGCCCATAATACCGAAGAGGGAAAAAAGAGAAAAGCATTGAAACCGTGTCCGGTGCTTATCGCGAGAGAAGTATTCAATCGCATACCATGACGAAAGCGTCCAAATAAAGGAGCTCACTAATGCCATAAATACACCCAAGGCATCAGCCCGAAAGGAAAAAAGCCCGGCAATACATTCTATGGGCCAAATCATCTCAATATGCCTTCCCTGCATTACCGCCGAATAAAGAAAAATCGTTAAAAGGAAAGTTATCCCGCTCACAAGGGTAGCGGTTATATTCACAAGTTTTTCATCTAAATATGAAAGTCCATATACAATCACCACCCCAATAAGAGGAGTAACAATCACAAAAAATAATAAACTTTGCATCTACCTTCCTTAATTTATACTTTCTATATTTTTAATATTAATGCTGCTGATCGTGCTATCTCAATAAACGGCTGAGGATAAAGTGTAATGATAAGTGTGATAATCAAACAAATACCCACTACCCACTTCATGAGAAAGGGAGCCTTTAAAAGCCCAACATCACCCTCTTGAAGATTGCTGCCTCCTTCCCTGCCCTCTACATACACATAACGCAATACGTTGATATAATAATACACTGAGATTGCGGAATTAATGATCCCAATAATGGCTAACCATGTCATACCTTTGTGAACAGCAGAAGCAAAAACATAAAACTTACCCCAGAATCCTGGTGTGGGGGGAATCCCTATCATAGAGATAAGAAAAACGCCCAGTGATAATGACATAAGCGGAGATTTTCTGCATCGTCGCGCTATTTTATCAATATGATAATCTCCGCTTGATACCGCTGCCACCACTGCAAAGGCCCCAATATTAATAATGCCGTATATCATTATATAAAAGATCGTGGAACTGAAGGCGTATCGATCGGCAACAGCAAATGTCATCAAGATATACCCTACATGTGCCACACTGGAGAAACCAAGCATCCTCTTTATATTTGTCTGTGATAAGGCCACAATATTGCCCACAAACATGCTCAAGACCGACAGGATAATAAAAAGTAATCTCCATTGGCTGATCAAAGGATAGAAAGCTGTTGTCACAAAGCGAAGCAACGCGGCAAATCCGGCTACTTTCGGGGCAGTTGCCAAAAAGGTCGTCACAGGAGTAGGGGCACCTTCATAAGTATCCGGCACCCAAAAATGAAAAGGCACAGCAGCAATCTTAAACGCAAATCCAGCGAAGATAAAGAACATCGCCATCACTAATGCGGGGTGTTGAGAGAAATTTTCAACGGGTAATCCTTGGGCAATCTGCTCAAAACGCGTTGATGCGGTAAATCCATATACCATGCTCATGCCATAGAGCATGACTACTGAGGCCAGCATACCGAGCATAAGATATTTAAAGGCAGCTTCATTTGATCGGGCATTGTTCTTATCAATCCCGGATAAGATATACAAAGGAATACTCGTTAATTGTAAGCTAAGAAAGAAGGTGATAAAATCATTGGAGGATACCATACACATCATTCCTACCACAGAGAATAACATCAAAGAATAATACTCTCCCTTCCCGACTACTTGAATCTGAGGATAGTCAATAGAGAGCAGTATGATCAAGCTCGTGCTTAAAAGAATGATAATCTTTATGAGATTGCTTATGGGATCGATAACAAGTAATTGATGGAATATGCCTCTCTGTAAATTATATATATTGAGCACTTGTATAATTGCCAAAAAAGGGCCCAGTGCAGCGATTATTCCGAGGATCCGCTTGGAATCCTCGGATACAAATAGCTCTCCCATTAATACTATCATCGCTACCAAAGCCACAATAATCTCAGGTACAATAAGACTCAACTGCATTTAGTTAACTCTCCATCCTGATCGCAGAGAACTTCATTCATAAAAAGTTCCTCTCCTCACTTATCAATCATCCTCTTCTTACTTTGAGTATATTCTTACTACGATTATAAAAGGAGACCTATCACCACGAGGGAAATAATTGCAAAAAAGATTACCAAAGCATATCGCCGCCAATAACCAGTATGCAAGAACTTCCGAAGGCCCTGACTTATTGCCTTAAAAGATGAACCAATATTGTAAACGAACCGATTCAACGCTTTATCAAATTGATACGCTGTCAGTCCTATCCCTCGCACATTAAACGTGGGTGTATTTCCTTTTTTGTTCTTATTGTTAAATAAACGAATCATGGTTGAATCCTCCCTAGAATTAAGGTTATATAATTATGACATCTCGACATTAATAAATCCGGATAAAATCCAAGAAAAATAATAATTACTGCAAGCGAAATGAGAGATACCACAAGCTTTTTATTATATACAAGGCTTCGTGGCGTGCTTCCTTTGGACCTGTCACCTTGGAAAGTTATGCGGGGCAGAGTAGAAAAGATATACCCGAGCATTATAATTATGGAAATCATGGCGATAATACCAAAAATAGCCCTTGTTTGAAAAGCGCCTGTCAGGATATAAAGCTCGGCAATAAAAGCACCTGTACCCGGAAAACCAAAAGACGCGAACATCCAAAACCATAATATAATTGCCCCCGTGGGAATGTAATGCACTATCATACGCAATTTCTTTATTTCTATAGTCCCCATCATCTCATTAAGCATACCTATGGTTAAGAAAATGGCTCCCGCGACAATCCCATGGACAAACATATGAAAAATGGTCCCTTCTAATCCAAGCCTGTTAAGGGCCCCAATCCCCAGCATAATCAGTCCCATATGCCCCAGGCTTGAATACGCAAACATACGTTTTAAATCGATCTGGACTGCGGCGCACAGATTGGCATAAATGGTAGTAATAACCGCCAGAATACAAATGACAAAGCTGAATAAGGCACCTCCTTTTGGTACGATACTATACCCTACGCGTATAAAACCGTATACTCCCATCTTAGCCAGAAGCCCCGAGAATAAAACAGTAATCGGATTGGGCGCTTCAATATATGCGTCAGGTTGCCAACTATGAAAAGGGAAAAGAGGAACTTTGATCGCTAAACCAATTAAAAGCAAAAAGAAAATAAATCGCTCAAAGGAGGGGGAAAATTGAGCTGACATTAACGCAGGAATACTGAATGTATAGAGACTACTCTTAAAATAAATAACCAAGATAGCGATCAACATGATAAGGCTGCCGAGCATCGTATAAATCAAGAATTTAATGCTCGCCTTACCCCTGTTTTCGCCACCCCAAATATTGATTAAAAAATACCCTGGGATCAAGACTGCTTCCCAGAAAATATAAAATAGGATCAAGTCAAGTGATAAGAATACTCCCAACAACCCCGCCTCCATGACCAACACACAGCAAAAGAATGCCTTATAGCGATAACTCCAATTATTAAGTGTGAAGATTACAATGAACGTCATGAGGCTTACCAAGAAAACGAGACTTAAATTTAATCCATCGATACCCAAAAAGTATGTCACACCAAAATCCTTAATCCACATTGCCTCCTCAACAAATTGATACCCTGCGTCAACCTTAAAATTAAAAACCAGATAGATCGATAAAAGAAAAGGAATACACGTGCTGACCATCGCTATCTTTTTCGCAACACGCTCCTGATCGGTAAATATCCAAATAAGGATAACCCCAATTATAGGAGACCAAATAATAAATGATAAAATTGGAAAATTCACTCTATCTCTCCTACCATTTTAGAAAATCTATTTGATCAATATTGATAGTATTTCTCAAACGATATAGGTTTAAAATAATGGCCAGGGCCACCCCGATCTCTCCTGCTCCCACAGCAACGGCAAATAAGGAGAATATCTGTCCTATGACCTCAGACCCTCCAATAAATGCAGAGAAGGCTATCAAATTAATATTCACCGCATTAAGCATGAGCTCTATTGATACGAGAATCAATATGGAATTTCGCCTTGCCAAAACACCATACACGCCGATACAAAAAAGTATCGAAGAAAATATAAGATAATACGTAAGCGGTATCATAATCCCTTTTTCTCCTCTCCGGATTCGTTCTTCTTCGTACTTCCAATAACCACTGCTCCGATGAGCGCCACTAAGAGAATAAGAGACACAACCTCAAAGGGAATCACATACTTTACAAACATCACCTTGCCAATCAAAGCAGGCGTTATCACTTCTGATGGCTCTTTCATAAATTGCCACTCAGTATTTAGCACGCTATAGAGCATCAGACCAAATAGAATAATAGCCACAATAAATGCAGGGAGCTTCCATGGATGATCCAATGCACGAACCGTCCCTTTAGCCGGTTTTGTGAGCATCAATGCAAAAAGTAACATGATGGACACACCACCCGCATAAATCAATACTTGAACCCCTGCCATAAATTCCGCGTAAAGCAAAATATAAATTCCCGCGATACAGAGCAAGGCTAACACATGCGAAAAAATACTTCTGGCGATATTATCAGCTGAAACCATAATTATCCCCGAAATAATAGTTATACCTGCTAAAACCATAAAAATTGCTAATTGCATTTCATCTATCCACTATAAGTTTGTCAATGCTGCAAACCAAATCATCTTTATTATAGGTGGCAAGCTCATATTCATGGGTCATAACCAAGGCCCCGAATGGGCATGCCTCAACACAATAACCACAATACATACATCGCGCTATGTCAACGGTATACTCTTTTGGATATTTCTTCTTTTCTCCTTTTTCCGGATCACCCTGTGCTGCTACGATGGTTATAATATTATCAGGACATGCCTTAGCGCATAACCCGCAGGCCACGCATTTTAGCCTGCCGCTTTTTTTATCACGCACAAGCCCCAGCCTTCCCCTGAATCTTTTTTTAAACACAGGCTTTTCCTTCGGGTACTGCCGTGTAACCGGCTTTGCAAACAAATTGCTCAGGGTAACCTTCATTCCTGTTACTATACCCTTCATCGTTTCCCTGTCTCCTTCACCCTCGGGCCACTTATTTCATTTTTTGACAATTCTTTAGTCCTGAGCATTTAAATTTAGTATATCCTTAACATAATCAACACCCCGGTGATCACAACATTTATCAAAGATACCGGTATTAATACCTTCCATCCTAAAGACATAAGCTGGTCTTGACGTACCCTGGGAAATGTCGCACGGGTCCAGAATAAAATAAAGATCAATCCAAACGTCTTCAGGAAAAACCACACAATGCCGGGCAGGATTGGTCCATGCCATCCTCCCAGAAACATACAGGTGCATATGGAAGTTAAAGTAAGAAGGCCAATATATTCTGCCATGAGAAGCAGAGCAAACCGCATCCCCGAATACTCCACATGAAATCCTGCCACTAATTCAGATTCAGCCTCAGGCAAATCAAATGGTATCCGACAAATTTCAGCATTAAGTGCAATAAAAAATATAATAAACGCGAACGGTTGTCTGAAAATATACCATTTAAAAATGAACCACTCACTCGCTTGTGCCTGAACAATGGTATTTAAGTTAAGACTTCCCGCCATCATCACCACAGCCATCACAGATAATCCCATAGGCAATTCATAACTCACAAACTGGCCTATGGATCGCATACAACCCAAGAGGGAGTATTTATTATGAGAAGCCCACCCGGCCATCATGTATCCGATAGTAGAAATTGACAGAACAGCCATAACATATAAGATACCCATATTGAGATTTGTCGCACGGAGCGTGTCGGTAAAAGGTATCGCCACAAGCACCATAAACGCGGGGATAAATACTATGAAAGGAGCAGCTGTATAAAGAATAGGGTCTGCTTCATCGGGCATAGTCATCTCTTTGACTACCATCTTCACTGCATCGGCAATTGGCTGCAGTATACCATGAAAGCCGGTGCGCATTGGTCCCACACGAAACTGAAAATGGGCCAAGGTCTTTCTCTCAAGCCACATTGTGGCTAAAAGAGTGAGCAATAAAACACCAAGCATCACGATAGCAATTAAAAATTTTATCGCTATAGCAAGCATTTATCGATCTACCTCCCCCATACAAATGTCAACCGTGCTAAAGGTAGCTATCACATCCGCTACCAAACACCCGCGCAGTACATGCTGCAACATTTGCAGATTTACGAAAGCGGGGCTTCTAAATTTTATCCTATAAGGTTTCGGCCCTCCGTCGCCAATAATATAAACACCCTGCTCTCCCAGTGAGGTCTCGGTCCGGAAATACCCCTCCCCTTCAACCTTGATTACTTTAGGGACCTTTGCCCTGACCTCTCCTTCCGGCATATTATCGATAGCCTGGCGCACAATCTTATTCGACTCTCTGATTTCCTTCATGCGGATATTGTAACGGTCAAGATTATCACCCACCTGCCCAACCGGGATAGAGAACTTAAAATCCTCATATGATGAATAGGGCTCAGCAACCCTAATATCGTAGGCAACCCCAGTACTCCTCAGAATTGGGCCGGTAATCCCCAAATTGACGGCAAGCTCTTTAGTAAGGATAGAGACGCCTTTCATCCTTGCAAGGAATATTTCATTTCCCGATAAAAGCGCTTCATATTGATCAACTAACGCAGGAACTTGGTCGGTAAAAGCGTGGATATCACCCAATACCCTATCCGGCAGATCTTCCTTGAGGCCTCCAATCCGGAGATAATTAAATGTAAGACGCGCTCCGGAGATATCCTCGAAAAAATCCAGAATTATCTCTCTATCTTTTACAGAATAGAAAAAAGGGGTTAAGGCCCCGATATCCATTCCCAAAGCCCCGTAGACAAGCATATGATTTTGCATGCGTGAAAGCTCAGCGAGCATGGCACGAATATATTGGGCTCTTTTCGGGACTTCAATACCCATTAATTTTTCAACACCAAGACAATAGGTAAGCTCATTTTGGAATGCATTCACATAATGAAGCCGGTCTGTTAAAGAAATAATGTGTGCGTACGTCCTATCCTCCGCCAATTTCTCCATACCGCGGTGTAAATATCCGAGGTGAGGCTGACATCCCAGAACCCTTTCTCCGTCAAGTTCCAGCATCATCCGAAAAACACCATGCGTGCTGGGATGTTGAGGGCCCATATTTAAGAATTGGCTTGTTCTTGTTTCCACTAATCCTCTATCCTTTCTCCTCGTTATTATGACACACAAAATCCTTTCTTAAGGGATAGCCTTTAAAATTCTCCATCAAAAGTAAATGCCGTGGGTCAGGATGTCCCTCGAAGAGAATACCGACCATTTCCGCAGTTTCTCGTTCATGCCAATCCGCTCCCTTAAATACCGGATATAAAGAAGGTACTCGTGCGTCTTCTTTAGGAAGAGTTACTTTTACTGTTATTTTATGTTTCTTTTTTATAGAGCATAGATGATACACAACTTCCAGCGCATCTTTCCTATCAACTCCGCTTATACATCGCGGATGGTCAAACTCTAACTCCGATTCCCTTAAATATCTACACACTTCTATCAAATTCCGGGGTGGAACTCTAATCGCCACTTCATCATTAATAATGCTAAATTCTTCTATTTTCCCGAACATCCTTTTCTCGAGGATGGTTTTAATTTCATCGTGTGTCAACTTTCAATCCCCCAGGCTTTCCGGAAATTATTCAGCGCTTCGTTCATTATTTTTTCCTGTAGTTTCACAACCCCATTCATTAAAGCTTCAGGTCGCGGAGGGCACCCGGGAACATACACATCCACAGGAAGGATTGTGTCAATCCCTGGGACCACATTATAAGAATTCTTAAATGGTCCACCCGTATTTGCACAACTGCCCAATGAGATTACCCATTTAGGCTCAGGCATCATGCCATAGAGGCGTTTCACAACCGGCGCCATTTTATTTGTTATTGTCCCTGCGATAATTATTAAATCAGCCTGTTTTGGAGTGGCTCTCGGCAGCATACCGCTTCTTTCATTGAAATCATACGTGGCAGCCCCTGTGGCAAGCATCTCAATTGCACAGCATGCTGTGCCAAATACGAGCATGAACAGGGAAGATTTTCTCGCCCATCCCCTGAGCACTTCCAGGGTTCCCGTTATGATATTAAACTCCTGCTCAACCTTATAAATAGTCCTTCCATATTTAATCACTGGTTCATTATTCATTGTATTCATTGTCACACCCATCGAAGCACTTTCTTTTTCCATGCATATATAAGCCCAAGAGCTATTATGGCTATGAAACTAAACATTCCCAGGAAGGCTGTCCAGCCTAAGTCCCGGAAAACAATTGCCCATGGATACATAAATACTGTTTCCACGTCAAATAGAACAAATAACAGCGCAATGATATAATATCGGGTATTTAACTGGCCCCATGGTTCTCCCACCGGCACAAGACCGCACTCATAAGGGAATGATTTCTCTGGCGAGGGACGATGAGGAGCTAAAATTCTGCTCACAGACAACACTACGATTACATAAAGCACTCCTACTAGAGCGAATATTGCAACGTATGAATATTGATGGATAAATTCTTCTACCATTCTATCGTCCCTTACATGAAATTTTACTCATCATTGATAACTAATTATCGATAATCAAATATAGTTTTATTTTCGGCTTAAGTTTTTCTTTCATTCGTTATACAATAATTAAATGCCGTTTTATTTTTTGCATTTCATTAGCAGTTAGACGATCTACTTTTAAATTTATTATGGTCAATATCTTGATTTTTAAAGAATAAAAATTTATATTTTCTATAATTATAATAAAACTATGTTATATTTTTTGAAATCATATTCATATCTTGTTGGGTTTCACATCGATCATTCTATTCTATTATTGACATTTATGATAAAAATGTATGTCCCTTTTCTTCTCTGATTTATACCTTGCATGCCTGAATATGATATAACAATTTGATTCCTATATTTAGTAATATATCAGGTGTAAAAATTTTTGTCAATTATTCTCCCAAAAATTGTTTTATTTTCCTTAATGTGGCATTAAGATTTTGTAATTTCGAACTTAATATTTCTGTAACAACAGCATATCTGTAAAAAATTTTGATAATTAGCATGATTCATTTTATTAATAGATTTTTTTAAGTAAATCTAAATTATGGCGCATTCTTAGAAATACAAGGTGTTATTCTTACTTTATAGAGCTAATGTAGTGAGGTTTCTTAAAGAATTTCATAGTAAGGTGGAGAGAAAAAATTTATTTCTTGAATATGAGCGCCTGAAGATTTCCTCCATTAATCCGATAAAATATAAACTTAAGGTTATAGAACTGAAAAAACATGGGATATCATGTAAGATAATGTTTCAGAATCTGTCATTTTAGAAAAATTGAGGAACCTAAAGAGAAAGCCTAAAATACAAGGGAAGGGAATCCAAGACCTGAATAAGAATTATTCATCTAAAACGTCCTTTAAAATAAATACAGTTTTTCAACATTGATCTCTTGACAAACGATGTTATATTTTATATATGATAGTGAAGAGAAGAAAAAGAGATTAATGTAACAATTAGAAAAAGGGGTACCATATGGGTTGGTTATCAAAATCAGCAAAAGAGGGCATAGAGAAAAAAATCTCAGCCCAAAACCTTCATCGCGTGAGAGAGAAAGTAACCTATTGGGAAAATTTATTTAAAACGGGGGAAATGATAAATGAACTCATAGATTTTATCTCAAAGCAGGTTATTGGGAGAGAGGAACTTATAAAACAAGCCTTTTTTGCTATTTTAACCGGTGAACATCAGCTTATTTTAAGCAGAACCGGTATGGCAAAGACACTTCTTGCTCAACAGATATTTTCTTCTTTTCCTGACGCTCTTATTTATGAAAAACAATTGACAAAGGATACTATGCCAGATAACATATTCGGCGCATATGATGTGGAAAAAATGAAATCAGGGAAAATGGTGCATAATTTAGAGGGCTCGATTGTATTCTCAGATTTCGCATTCTTAGACGAAATATTCGACGCAAATGATATGTTACTGCGATCTCTGCTGACGTTGCTTAACGAAAAACGATTCGTTAACGGAGGAGAAGTCGTACATTCAAAGATAAATACAGTTATTGCAGCTTCTAACTATATTCGTGTATCAGAGGTTCTTGAAGCCGTGCTGGACCGATTCTGCTATAAGAGTTACATACCTGAAAATAAAGACTTATATTATCAGATCTCTATTGATCATATATATCAGAAAAATACAGGGCATGTGGCTGATTCCCCTATAAAGATCTCACTTGATAAATTGTTGGAGGTGAAAAAAGCTATTAAGAGTTCTGAGATTATTATCCCGCGATATATCCTATTTCTTAAAAATTATATACTGAGACAATATATTAATGAGACACGAACCTTGGATAATGGATTAGAGAATTTTACCATTAGTGATAGAACAACCGCGAAGGTGCAGGACTTATTCAGGGCATCGGCCTTGCTGAACGGCCGTATTAAAGCTAATGAGAGTGATCTTAACACCCTTCCCTATTTAATTTGTTGCCTTGGGAAGGATGAGGAGACTTCTCTTTTAAAAAGGATCATAGGAGCCACTATCCATTATTTTCGAGATGATAAAGAGGTATTGATTACTTTCTTTAAGCTGTTTGATATCTTTAAGAAATTACAGCACTCAACCCATATTGAGGAATCCTCTAAAGATCCGAATTTAATCTGCGTGCTTGATGAAATAGAGAAATCGTTAAGGGGTGTGCGATTTAATCTCCTTGAGAAATTAAAAGACTTAAAGACTGTGCTCCTCAATTTTTCAAATCACGATCAACGAATAAAAAGATGTGATTTGTTTCTAAAGCTTGCCGATATACTCTCTGATATGGTATACAGAAAAGAGTCTCTCGAACTTATTAACGGCTTGAAAGCTGATATACAAGAGTTTTTTAAAGAAGAACCGGTAAAAATAGAACACAAACCTCTACAAGACAATATATTTGAGTCGATGGAACAACACAATATTATTAATTAGCGTTAGAGCAAAAACTCTTTAAAATTATGTTCCGCGTCTTTAAATGTCTTCTTTAGGGTAATATAGCTTAATGCGCTCACTGACGTGATTGTGAGTAGTGCGCCGATGAGAACTATCAAGAAACGAGAATACGATAAAATATAACACAAGAAAAGACTCATCAATCCTATTATTATTCCTAAAAAAGAAATAAGAATTAATTTCCAAATTAATTTATGATATAACTTCGCGTCCATTTTTCAATGAAAATCATCCTCCTCTATATTTAATAATTCTTTACGATATTCGACTTCTTTATCAAAAACGTATTCATATAAAGCGTTTAAAATAAGATCATCGACATCGATATTTTCCTCTGCAGCAGCCGCTGCCTCTAATTTCTTGAATACATCATCAGGTATATTCTTTATAGTAAGTTCCCTTTCAATCACATCCTCTGGTAATGAATATTTCTTGATTCCCTTTTTATTGGTCTCAAGAAAAATTTTTATCGCATCGAGCAACAGCTTATTTACATTTATTCCTTCTTTACCTGATATTATTCTATATCCCCTATATAATCTATTATCTATACTCTTTATAGTATGGTCCATTTTCCCCCCTTTTTTGACCTCCCTTTTACATATTTCTTGATTTATAATATCTTCGCCTTCTTCTTCGGGCTCGCTATACGATTGGCCATATTTTTGATTTCCTTCTCGAAATATAAAAGCCCTTCCCTTTTTGCGTCAACTCTTTTTTCTAAACTATCCTCCTTTTTTGTATGTGCCCTCTGTAATGTATCCTGCTCCGGCTCTCTGTCTTTAAACAAGCCTTCAATATGGTGTGCAGTGATTATTTCTCGTCTTCTCGGATCATCTTTTTCAAATAATGCCATATTTTCATAGTTCTTTTTAGTATTTAACCGCTTCTCATCAAATAAATATATTGCGCCAGGCATGCCAATCTCGATTAGACAATCTTTAAGTAATGTATGAACAATCCTGGCCTCTGAGGTATCCCTGAAATAGGGAGGATCACAAAATCCTAGATTTTTCAACCCTATCGTAAGCTCTTCCATGGTATATCCATAGGAGAAATGGTCAAATTTCATAATAAAATCACCTAAGCGCGGTGATATTTTTACCCCTTTTAGAAGCTGGTCCTGCTTCTCTTTTTCTAAGCGTGAAGAGGTCTTAATCTTATAATAAAGAATTGCTTTTATAGTGAAATTATCAATGGCAAATATAAAATCTATAATCTTTTTAATATCATTCTCAAGCTTATTATCCAAATCCTTTTTAGTGATGAGGGTAAAGAGGAATTTTTGGGCCCCAATACTGCCTATCCCTTTTTTTGCCAGACATTTAAGAAGGTCCTTTTTTTTGATAGTGTCTCCGAGAAGTGGCATGCAATGACAGGCTACTTTTGACAGGCTATTCCACGCAATAAGCTGGGTATAGTTAAATTCCCTCTGGGGATTTATAAGCCTCTTTAAAATGCTTACCGAGGTGTCCATCTGATCAAGTGGCAATTTCCCCTCCTCGGCAATCTCACCGATTCTATTGGCAATAAGAGTCCTCCTATGACCGTCATGCCCAGTAAAAACACGGAAAATGGAATATGGATACCGTGTGTAATAACGAATACCATCTACAGGCGAATGACTCACAGTTGCAGAGTGAAAGATTTTCATCACATTCTGACATTGATAATCTTTTTCTTTGCATATGTTATCAATATCTTCCCATGTAAGTATTTTATTCCCTTTCCTCTCGAACCGATCTACTATTTTATCATGATGTGTCTTATACCAAACTAATATAATAGCGACAACTATAAAAAGCATCGAAACTGCAACAAGAACCACCCCTGCATATACTAACATTATTATTATTTACTCCCCTGGACACGCCCTCTTTTCCGTTAAAGTTTCAATTTAACATAAGAGAATAAGGGCTGCCCACTATAATTTTTATATCGGTATGTTGTATATTCAGAACTCCGCTTTTTCCCTCACTTTTTCTCTTCAGGTTATTGTTTTTTTCAGATTTTTTTCTTAAATTTTCCCTTTACTACCTTATCTGTCCTTAAGTATACACAAAACAATAGCTTATGTCAAGACCAAATTGGCGAATTGTAAAATTTTTTTACAATATTTTTTTACAAATTTCATCTATATTATTTTACACCTTGAACCTCAGTAATTCCACTTTTGATAGTTGTATTCTTCTCTTATTTCACAATCTTAATCCTATTGAAAAAAAATGATAAAATATGTTATAAATAATTGAATTAAAGAGCAGATGGTTTTTGGGATATCATACTATGGAAATCATACTATGGAAATTAATACAATCGATATGCGACCAACGCTGCAGAAGGCTTTTCGCACACAGAATAACATTTTTTTATTCGCACTCTCCGGTGTGTATCACTTACTCATTACTATAAGGAATAGAGCCTTTAAAAAAAAAATATTACACATTAAAAAAGCCCCTTGCAAGGTAATAAGTATAGGGAATATAACGGTTGGCGGATCAGGTAAAACACCCGTGGTCTGTTTTTTAGCTCAGCGTTTACACGAAAAAGGAATAAAAGTAGCTATTATAAGTAGAGGCTATAAACGGAAGGGGGCCAATAAATGCAACCCTGATAATGACACATGCCTTGTATCCAATGAGAATGCCATTCTTGTATCTCCTCGTGAAGCAGGTGACGAACCTTATATGATTGCGGAGAATTGTCCGGGAATTCCTGTCATTGTTGGAAAAGATAGATATAAGGGGTGCCTATATGCAAAGAATACATTTGGAACGGATATTGCCATCCTGGATGATGCATATCAACATCAATATCTTTATCGCGATATTAATATATTAGTTATCAATGCGCACGATCCTTTCGGCAATAAGCATGTGCTCCCTGGAGGCATTCTCCGCGAGCCTCTCACCTCTATCGACAGGGCGGATATTATTCTGCTTAATAAAATTCATTGCTCTGACCATCTCAGTACCATTGATAAGATAATAAGAAAATATAATCTTAATGCCCCAATTTTTAAAGCCTCCTATATTATACAAAGGATCAATGCCCTCAATGATTCAGGCATGATGAAAAAGGAGATATCATTACAAGGAAAATCAGCCTTGGTCTTCTCCGGGATTGCCGATCCCTCTTCATTTATCAACACAATAGAAGAAGCAGGCATCTCTGTAAAGAAGCACCTCATTTTTACAGACCATCATTGGTATGGAGCTCATGATATAGATACGATACTCTCTCACATCGAAGGGATAGAATGTGTGATCACTACAGAAAAAGATAGCATTAAATTAAAAAGATACGTGCATCGATTTCCAATCCCTCTTTTTACTCTCACGATGCACATACATATTGTCAATGGAGAAGATAAATTTATTGATGAATGTCTCGGCTTGTTTACCTAATATAATAATTGTACACTCATCGACTGAAGGCATAATTAACATTTCGCTACCTTTCTTCTCTCATCTGCCGGACACGGATCATCTCATAGAGATTGCCGGACACATGTGTGCGGTTCATAAAGGTTCTCATCCGATGGGAGAAAAATTAGCATCAGAAATAAAGGACTACCTAATGGGAACACGCTTTACATTCAGCAACTTCCCGCTTTATAATCAGGGAAGCACTGATTTTCAAAAAATGGTGTGGCAGACCCTAACGAAAATAGAATATGGAGAAAAGCGTTCTTACCAATGGCTCGCCCAACAGATAGGAAATCCAAAGGCACAAAGGGCTGTTGGGAGAGCCTTAAATAAAAATCCATGGCCAATTGTGCTCCCCTGTCATCGGGTCATTGGAAAAGATGGCTCTTATAAGCATTTTAGCAGTGGAGTGTTTTGGAAAATATTCTTATTGAAATTAGAAGAAAAACAGTATAAAATCAACAATAATTTAATTACCAGTCAAAGGAGAGAGGCGTATAAAAGCAGTTATTCAACGAGTCACAAAAGCATCGGTTGAGGTATCCGGAGAAACAGTCGGAGCAATAAATACCGGGCTTGTTATCCTTCTTGGAATTGCAAAAGGGGATACCTGCGCTCATGCTCAATATTTAATAAATAAGATTATACAGCTTCGCATTTTTGAGGATGAAGCAGGGCTCTTTAACAGATCTCTCATGGATGTCCATGGGGAATTATTAGTTGTCTCGCAGTTTACCCTTTATGCTGATTGTCGAAAAGGAAGGCGGCCAAGTTTTGTTGATGCTGCCCCACCTGATGAGGCAAAACCACTCTATGAATTCTTTATTGAAAAGGCCCGGGAATCAAAAATAAGAGTCGCAAGCGGTATATTTCAGGCTATGATGCTGGTTAAAATTGAAAACAACGGACCAGTTACCCTATGCCTTGAACGATAATAGATTAAAGGAAATACAATGAGAAATGATTTAATTCTTAAGAATTTTGTATGCGGCCCCCTTGCTACAAACTGTTATATCTTTGGCGCTCCATCGCTGCATAAGGAGAATGTTAAGGAAGTGGTGATTATAGACCCCGCAGGATGTCGCTCTGAGATTATTGATTATATAAGTTCACATACACTTACCCCTAAAATGATAATTCTCACCCACGGGCATATAGACCATATTGCGCTTCTGCTGCCGATAAAATTACATTTTAAAATAAAAGTGGCTATCCATGAAGCAGACTCCCACTATTTAAGTAATCCTGATTTCTCAATGCGACATTTAATAGAGAGTGAGTATCGTCCCCAGAAGCCTGATATATTGCTCAAAGATAACGACACCTTAGATATAGGCTCATCAACCATGAAAATAATCCATACTCCCGGCCATACACCCGGCGGGATATGTCTTCTTGTTGAAAATCTTCTGTTTACAGGAGATACTCTTTTTGCTGCCGGTATTGGAAGAACAGATCTGCCTGGTGGTGATTTTGGCGCGCTTAAACATTCTCTTGCAAAAAAGCTTTGGAGTTTACCTGATGATTTAACCATTCTTCCCGGCCATGGGCCTAAATCAAAGTTAGGGCTAGAAAAAAAACGCGTTTTTTAATCATACATTTATAATGAAACAATTCCTTGATGATTTTATTTCCTACCTTATCATCGAGAAGGGTTTGGCTGAAAATACAATTGAAGCATACGAAAGGGACATTACCTCCTATTTTGCATATTTAAATAAAGAGGGCATAGTTGATCTTGTTACTCAACCCACAACATCGAACCATATTTTAACACATCTCCATGAATTGAAGGAGAAAAATGGCCTCTCCGGAAAATCAAGGGCGCGCCATCTGATCGCTATCCGTCAATTCTATCGATTTTTGCTGCGCAAAGGCATTATTGAGAAAAATCCTCTTATTGAATTAACCAGCCCAAAAACTTGGAAAACTCTTCCCCATATTTTAAACTACTCCCAAATAGAATTGCTCCTTGCCCAGCCTAATCTAAGGACCGTTTTGGGCATAAGAGATAAAGCAATGCTTGAATTGATGTATGCGACAGGACTTCGAGTAAGCGAATTAATAAATCTTACAGACCACGATCTAAGGTTGCCACCCGGATATTTACTCTGTATGGGCAAAGGTGGGAAAGAACGGGTCATCCCAATAGGAAAATCAGCCATCGATCATCTCCAGAACTACCTTAGAGAGAGCAGACCACAATTAGTCAAAACTAAAAATACTACTACTATTTTCACAAATTGCTATGGTGATGAATTAACCCGTCAGGGAGTATGGAAAATCATCAAACAGTATGCTCTTCAGGCTGGGTTAAAGGAGAAGGTTGCCCCTCATACCCTGCGCCATTCATTCGCAACCCATCTTTTAGAAAATGGTGCAGATTTAAGAATCATTCAGGTTCTGCTTGGTCACTCTGATATCTCCACTACCCAAATCTATACTCATCTTACATTGGAAAAAGTGAAAAAAATGTATGCTCAATATCACCCGCGAGCTTAATGAGAGTCTACCAACTCAACTCATTTTCTTTAAGCCCTTTCACGAGAAGGAGCGGCACCACAAAAAGAAGACAGGAATCAGGTTCATCAAAATCAATAATCTCTTCAATGATCTTTATGACTTCATCTAATATTTTATCATCATGAATAATCGTAAAAATAGTCTTATTATAGTCTGAAATCTGAAGACTTTTTCTTAATCCGGCAAAAAGTGGGACCTCATAGGCAAGTGCCCGGCCCATACCCTCACTCTCCAGGATAGTTGCCCCCGTAACTCCTGCTTCAACGAAGGCGGTTAATATTGTATCAAGATATTCTATTTTATTCAGCACTAATACAAGAAGTTTCATTACACTGTCCTCTTTTATTAAAGTATGAAAATAGTGTAACACATAACTTCTCTTGAGGTCAATACACCTTGAGGTCAATACACTATGTACATTCCTCTTTATCATTATTATGAGCACATTTTGCTGTCAAAAGTTACTAAACTATTGGCAACTATTTGGGGCCATGCACACACAACTCTCTTTAATATACTGATTTTTAAGAAATTCTATTTATAATCCATGCATGGTATGTCGATTGCTGTAATAAAGGGAAATCGAGGTATTCTTCCATAATAGAACCAAGAATTCTTTTGAGGATTATGTACACAAAAGCAAACATATATATGTGAGGGATAATCATTATAAGAAATTGTGAGGCAATATAGCAATGAAATTTTAATCTTAATTTAAGATTTAACCATAACTCATTACTCCATATCTTAATTTAAGATTATTTACTCATAAATGCATCATGAATATATTGTCTCATAAAAATTTCCGAGAGGAGGTGATGAGCAGAGAGCAGAGTGTAATTTTATTATTTAACAATAGAAACAGTTTAAGATGATCTTATGAAGTAGGGAAGGAAGGAAAAATTATGAAGAAATCTTGGTCTTTACATTCGTTAATTTTGATAATGGCGGTTGCCATAGCATTTATTCTCACTTTATATTCTCACACCCAGGCACAGTTGCCCACATCCTATTACTATTCATCCCCATTATCATTTCCGGAATATGGCTATTTTAATACCATCGATGGCTATTTATTGGGATATAATACATTTAATCCGTTTTTAGCTCCTCCGGTAGCAGATGCTTATACATTAGCGGGCATTCCAATATATGGATATTTAACAAATCCTTATGCAACAGCATTTCCATATGCAACCTTAGACGTTCTGGCTCCCTATGCACCACCTGTATATCCGACATTTACCTATGGAGCACCTGATTTATATGTGCTGTGGTTAAACTTGAATTTATAAAAAGTACATGAATGAAAACTATATTTCTGAAGAAATTTATTAAATGGGGAGTATTAACATATGAACAAAAGAATCAGTAGTATCAAGTTAAATGGAGCAATAGGAATTGTGTTGACTATTGCCATAATGTATGCGTGCGGGCCAGCGAGTGCTGCCGTATCATATTCACCAGTGCAGGATTCAATGCCCATGGCAGTGAATATACCCGCTACTATAAATACACCGCTGGTCGCAACAAATCATATGGTATTAATAGATAATTTTGAATATTGGGAAAGTCCTATTAATCAGGGATGGCATGCACATGAGCCTGGATACCCGGGTGGCTATCCGGTATGGGGAATGAATATTGGACCCGGATTAAATTCAACCGTTCTTGATTTTCAAGAGGGAAGTCGTGTCCTGGAAGTATTCTATCCTTCTAATGTATTTGTACCGAATATGCAAAAATACATGCTTAGCTATCTTATCGGGGCAACTATTCCCGCAGAGTATTCAGTGCTCGGTTTAAAAATGAGAGCTCCTGTATCCATCGAACAGTTTGATAGCTATGAAGTAATAGCAGTATGTAATGGTGGGACAGTAGAGGTCCATTTAACACCAAGAGCAGGCCTTGATTGCGGCGCTAACTGCCCGGTTGCAGTACCTGAGGATACAGCAACAATTAATCAAGGGCTTGTTGCGTTTAATGCAGCTGCAAATCCGACTAAGATCGAGGTAAAAATCGGTCGTGAGGCAGAGGATGGAAGCTGGCATTTAATCAGAGTAGATTTGGCTCAAGTGTTAGCTAATGTTGGCGTAACGTTTGAGACCGTAACCGGAATCGTTCTTCGCGGAAATGAGTTCAGATGCGATGATATTAAATTATTGACCATAGCAGGGAATGCACGCAATGCATGTCCTCCCTATCTGTTCCACATTAATCATTGCTTCCCGCAGATATTTGATCCCGTTGGCTATAGAAGATATATCTTTGCAGCCGATGATATAGCGGATAATATGTTACCACACGAGCACACTGTGGAGGCACATCATGGGCATCATGGTGAAATGTGCTATGGAAACACCGCGGTATTAGCTCAATTACAAGGGATGAGTTTAGCCGAAGCAAATTTTACTTACTGGCAAGCATCGGCAATGCCTGCTATTGCAGGGGTAGATACTGCCATTACCGCAGTAGATTATGCTGCAGCAGTTGCTGCATATGAAGCAACATTAACAGACCTGACTTTAAAGGATGTAAGACGTGCTGCTATCCAAGCAGGAGGGGGGAATATTACTATCGCTTTAGGAGCGGGCGGTGCTGACATCACTATTGATGCACGGCTCGTTTATCCTTTGGATGTTCCCGTTCTTATGTGCCCTGAAATGGATGAAGGCCCTGTTACAAGCGATGGCGGCATTAATATGTTAAGCTTTAGCGCAAACATTGGAGGGGCTCATGATCTTGGTACCGGCGCCAATCTTATTCAACCGGTACCCACAACAGAACCGATCCCTTATTATCCACTTTATGCAAAACGTAGCGGTCTTCGGAGTATCATGTCGGGCGAGCCTTATCTCTCAGCTCAGGAAATCCAAACAGTTGCCATGTCACTTTATTATGGTGGGTATGATTATTGGCCAACAGTTGCGGTACTTGCAATTCCTCCACAGCAGACTATAGAAAATATGGTGGTCACGGTAGTATGCAGTGATGGATTATCAGAGGACATTGAATCATTCATGATAGAAACTGTGAATTATCCTGTAACCAATCATCCTCCTGTTATTGAAGATGTTGATGATCAGATTTTTTATGTAAACAATGGGCCCCATGAATATCAGCTCAATGCGACTGATGCTGATTCCTTTACCTTTTCCTCCGCCATTCAATTTGAAACTGATATTCAAGATTTGGTGTGGACAGCCCATTTAGACGGATACCCATCCTATTCGTATGGACCATTTACAGAAACCCTCATTAACCAAAAATCCGGGCTCGTACGATTTGATCCTCAGTTTGAGGGCGCATATGAAATGATTGTTTCGGTGAGAGATCCAAAGGGCGCTGAGGCTTACGCTGCATTTACCATTTACTGTGTAAATAAATCAACGTGGCTCAATCATCCGCCCGTTATGCTTGGTGACTGGGACCATCCAATGATCGGGCGACAAGGCCAGGAACTTATGCTTCACTTCGTAGATATTGTTGATCCTGATGGTGAGCCTCTTTATTTCTCATGCAATATCGGATCAATCGGTTATGTAAATGGTGTACCAGTATGGTCATTCCAGACTGAATTCCCCGGCACATACCTCGTGGAAATTGTTGCCTATGACACAAGCGGAGGATATCTCGTCATTCCACAAGAGGTTATTATAACAACCTGGTGGGCTAACTAACCAAATATATTATTCTATGAGCAGCGCAATGCGCTCGATTAGTTAGATGGCAGCAGGCATGCGACCTGCTGCCATTTTTTATTATCCATATACGCCCCGGCAATTCTTCAGGACTCCTCATTCTCTGGAATCTGAATTGATAGCCGATTTTAAAAAATGAACATTTTTTCATACTCTACTCATAGCATTGCAACATCCTGAAACAGAGAGGCATCAGGAATTCTGCAATAAGAGTAAAAATTATGCCCCCTTCCTATTAATTATATACTTTAGGTCGTATACACCTATTTCTCATAATAACATTTCCATAATTACTGATATAGAATACGCAGCAATCCTAATTTTTTTTTGTTAAAAACAAGAATTCATGCTGGAAAAGTCCTGTCAATTCCCATGGCATAGATATTGCTTATACAATACCATATGGCACCATTGCCATAGAGGTAAAGAGTATAGATAAAAGGGAAGGAGAGAGGAAATTATCCAGAGGAGAATTTTTCTTTACTCCTATATAGTGTAACAGATAAATGAATAACTACAATCAATTGTAGTGGGTACATGGAGTTAAATGTATAAGAAAGAAATTATCATACGCACTTAAGAGGCAATATATTAATGTATTATCTTAATGTAAGATTAAACCATAACTCATTCTCCATATTTTATCTTAAGATTTTAATTGCATTACTCATTCATTGATATATTGTCTCATAGAATTTTTCGAAAGGAGGCGTTTCTTGAGAAAACGTATATACTATACTGCTTAATATAATAATGTGACAAGGAGGTGATTAGCGAGAACAAAAATTGAAAGAAATTTATTTAATTTAAAAATGTCAATATTTCAATATGATCGAGTTAAGTAGACAAGGAAGGGAAAATTATAATGAGGTTTCGATTTTTAAATTATTTTTTGTTTATAATGGTTATTGCCATATTTATTGTTTCTACTTTACATTTTCAGGCTCAGGCTCAGTTACCCGTGTCCTATTACTATACATCACCACTCGTATTTCCAACATATGGCTATTACAATACCATAGACGGCTATTTATTGGGATATAATACATTTAGTCCGTTTTTAGCCCCTGATGTAACTGATGCTTATACGTTAGCAAATATTCCTGTGTATGGATATTTAACAAATCCTTATTCAACTGCTTTCCCCTACGCAACGTTAGATGTGTCCGCACCATATGCGGCGCCTGTATATCCGACATTTACTTTTGGATCGCCTGATTTATACGCATTATGGCTGGATTTAAATTTATAAGAGGTCAATGAAGAAAAATCTATAAATAATTTTAAGGAAATTTAATAAAAAGTGGGGTGTGAGAATATGAACAAAATAAATAGTAACAAAAAGTTATCTTTCGCAATAGGAATTGTTCTCGCTATTGCATTAACGTGGGGATGTGGGCAGGCAATTGCAGCAGTTTCATATCAACCTGTACAGAATTCAACGCCTATGGTGGTGAATATACCGGCTACAATCAATACACCGCTGGTCGCAACAAATCAGATGGTATTGTTAGATAATTTCGAATATTGGGAAAGCCCTTTAAATCAAGGATGGCATGCACATGAGCCAGGATACCCAGGAGGTTATCCGGTATGGGGAATGAATGTCGGTCCTGGTATGCTTTCAACTACTCTTGATTTTCAGGAAGGCAGCCGTGTACTGGAGGTATTCTATGCATCTAATGTATTTGTGCCTGACCTGCAAAAATATATGATCAGCTACCTTATCGGAGCAACTATTCCAGCTCAGTATTCAGTGCTCAGCTTAAAGATGAGGGCTCCCGTATCCATAGAAGCCTTTGATAGTTACGATATCATAGCCGTGTGTAACGGCGGGACGGTAGAGGTTCATTTAACTCCTCGAGCTGGCGGTGATTGCGGGGCAAATTGCCCTGTGGTAGTGCCTGAAGAGACCGCTACAATCAGTCAAGGACTTGTTCCTTTTAATCAAGTCGCAAACCCAACAACCATTGAGGTAAAAATCGGGAGGGAAGCTGAGGATGGAAGTTGGCATCTCATCAGGGTGGATTTAGCCGAGGTATTAGCCAATGTTGGAGGCACTTTTGAAACAGTGACTGGTATAGTTCTTCGTGGAAATGAGTTCAGATGTGATGATATTAAATTATTGACCGCAGCAAGCAATGAACGTATTGCATGTCCCCCTTATCTTTTCCATATTAATAATGTATTCCCGCAAATATTCGATCCTGTTGGATTCAGACGATACATCTTTGCATCTGATGATGTCACGGATATGATATTACCTCATGAGCACACTGCAGAGGCACATCATGGACATCATGGTGAAATTGGCTATGGAAATACTGGAGTTGTTGCCCAATTAAGTGGTATGAACCTGGCTGAAACAAACTTTGCTTTCTGGCAGGCCACTGCTATGCCTAATATTGCAGGAGTCGATCAGGATATTACCTCAGAAGACTATGCAGCAGCCATAGCAGCATATGAGGCAACATTAACAGATGTGAGCTTAAAGGATGTGAGACGTGCAGCTATTCAAGCCGGGGGTGGCACGATAACAGTGGGTTTAGGTCCTGGTGGCGCGGATATCACGGTCGATGCACGGCTTGTATATCCTCTCGATGTTCCCATGCTTATCGATCCCGTCATGGCAGAAGGTCCCATCGCAAGCGATGGTGGCATAAATATGTTGAGCTTTACCGCAACTGTTGGGGGCGCACATGATCTTGGTACCGGTGCAAATCTCATTCAACCTGTACCCACAACAGAACCGCTACCCTACTATCCACTTTATGGAATCCGCAGTGGTGTGCGAAGTATCTTATCCGGAGAGCCCTATCTGGCGGCCCAAGAAATCCAGACAGTTGCCATGTCACTGTATTATGGAGGATATGATTATTGGCCGACAATTGCAGTCCTTGCAATTCCTCCACAGCAGACCATCGAGAATATGGTTGTCACTGTGGTATGCAGTGATGGGCTGTCAGAGGATGTTGAATCATTCATGATTGAAACGGTGAATTATCCAGTGACTAATCATCCGCCAGTAATAGAAGATGTTGATGATCAAATTTTTTACGTGAACAAGGGGCCACAAGAATACCAGCTTAATGCGACTGATGCCGACTCATTCACCTTTTCCTCTGCAGTGCAATTCGCACCTGATATGGAAGATCTGGTATGGACTGCTTACTTAGATGGATATCCATCCTATT
The DNA here is from genome assembly GCA_049472395.1 of bacterium. Classification (GTDB taxonomy): domain Bacteria; phylum SZUA-182; class SZUA-182; order DTGQ01; family JBLIRR01; genus JBLIRR01. The sequence continues at coordinate 132,692 of JBLIRR010000003.1, forward strand.
CATATGGACCATTTACAGAAACGCTCATCAACCAAAAATCCGGGCTCATACGATTTGATCCCCAATTCGAAGGTGCCTATGAAATGGTTGTCACGGTTAGAGACCCTAAAGGAGCTGAGGCATACGCGGCGTTTACCATATACTGTGTCAATCAATCAACATGGCTCAATCATCCTCCTGTCATGCTTGGAGATTGGGACCATCCAATGATCGGGCGACAGGGACAGGAGCTTATGATCCACTTTATGGACATTGTTGATCCTGATGGCGAGCCTCTGTACTATTCATGCAATATCGGATCAATTGGCTATATCAATGGTGTACCAGTTTGGTCATTCCAAACTGAATTCCCTGGCACATACCTCGTTGAAATAGCTGTCTATGATACAAGTGGCGGATATCTTATCATCCCACAAGAAATCATCATAACAACATGGTGGGCGAACTAAAAAATGCTCATTTGATTATGAGTAATACGCAAGATGAGGGGAAGAGAGCAGCAGGTGTGATCCTGCTGCTCTCTTCTTTCTATTTCTAAAATTCTCACTATTATACAAAGCTTTTCTTATATCTAAAAATTACTCTCGATTCATAGAAATTATTGTAGGCTGACATATAAATTATACATATAATCTCCCAATATAAATACTGAGTAACCTTTTCTATACAATAATTACGGCACGAAACGAATAGCAGGACGCCTTTGTCCAAATAGCAATTGGCCATAAAAGAATTACTCTCTTGACAATAGATAAGATGATAAGCTATAATCTTAATAATAAAAAGGAAATAGATAAAAATTTTAAATTTTTTTTTATTACTTTATTTATTAAGGCTATTTTTATCAAAAATTAATTGTCGTAACGAATAGATGCTGTTATTTTATAAAATGGATAGGCAGAGCGCCAATTGGGAAAGGAGGTGAAGTATTTATTGCACCTGTGAGGAATTATATTAATGAATAATCTGACCTCGTCTTTTATCATTATAAGATTCCTAAATTATTCATTACCCCCTTAATATAATACCTCACATACCACAATCTTGTAGAAGGAGGTGATGCATTTACAACATTACGCTATAAAAAAGATATGCCTATCAGGTGAATATACTTTTATGATGGGGTTACTATATTGAGGTAAAATCAAAATAATCTTTGGGAAAGTCAGTGATTATTTAATATCCTCATCCTTAATATTATACCCACTTAATATAATGCCTCACATACATATGAAAAGTTGTTTAGCGTCTGATAATCCAAAATGATCCAGGAGATCATTTAACATATTGATAGAAGACTCATTACTTATTTTTAATTTTTTGCGTAACTTTAGAGATAATGTAATGAATACATATCAAATCAGAAAGGAATATATTATGATGAGGTTTAAACTCTTAAAAAGGATTCTAGTCTGCTTTATTATTGCTGCACTCTTTGTTATATTTATCACTATTAGTGCACAGGCTCAATTCCTGCCTTTATCTTATTACTACACCTCACCTCTTTTTTATCCCAGTTATTCATATTCTAATACTATCACAGGGAATTTATTGGGCTATCTGCCCTTTACTCCTTTTTTAAATCCATCTGCAACATCATTATATACAAGGGCGGGAATCACCACTTACCCCTTTACCTATCAGATTCTGAACCAATATACTACGACGATTCCCTTTACGACACTCGATTCCTTCTCTCCTTATGCACTGCCAGCATACCCAAGTTATTTGTATGGTGATCCTTCGTGGTATGCATACTGGGTACAGCTTAATTGGTAATAATGAGAATAAACGGTAATACCTAAAAGAGACAAAGGAACTGAGAGTTATGATGAAAATCAATTATTATAAATTGCCGATAGTTATATTAACTATGGTTTTTGTTACAGGATCCATAACTGCCCCTGCAGGGGCTCATCATCACCCGTATCCACACCTGCAAAACGTCTACACCGAGCCAGGACAAACAACGCAATCAATGGTAGTCCCAAATTTAATAGATGACGGGACATCTATTTTAATCGATAATTTTGAGTATTTCGACAGTCCCTATAACCATAATTGGCATACGAGTGATCCTGCCTACCCAGTGTGGGGATTTGGGGTCGGTTATGGTACTTTCGAGACTATTCTTGATTCTGCCGAGGGTAGTCGCGTATTAAAAACATATCGTCCGAGTACGGTATTCATGCCGAATATGGAAAGATATATGATAATGAACAATTTCGCTATTACCGGCCCTATTCCAGTGGGTACGGGCTCATATATATGGGACCCATCTCATAATGAAGGGCAATGGGTCACAACCGGCGGTATTGAGGGATTTCCTTATATTGAGTTTAAAATTAATGCACCCGTAGCAATTGAAGAATTTGATATGTTTGAATTTCAAGTTCTTATCACAGTGGGCGGGGATGAGAATGCCACTCCGCCTGTACCACCTGCTTCATATGTTGTTGCATTACTCCCTTCAGAAAATATTCTCAATTGCCCTATACATAACAATTATGCTGAAACGGCCATACTCGCACGTCGTGCCAATGAGACAACCATTGGAAGAATCGAAGCTAAGATCGGACGTGAAATGATGGATGGTACATGGCATATTGTCAAAGTTGATTTAAGGGGCATTGTATGCAAGGCCCTTGAGAACGACATAGGGAGAGTTACGACAGACTCTATTGTTCACACCATTAATGGCATTGCAATTGTCGGAAATCGCTACCAGATAGATGACATAAAAATATGCAAGGAGGATTTCATTATTGGTGATAACCCTTATCTTTTCCATGTGGGCGAAATATACGGACAAATATTTACTACTACAGAACGAATTTTCTGCGCAGGACATCCTCAAACGGACCGCATTTATCCGGGGGCAATGAATGGTGAGACTAATGAAGAGATCTTGATTCCCACTGATGTAGCCTCACAAAGACTTATTGCACAGCTATGGCTTAAAGATATTCAAAATAATGCATGCGGCAACTGTCCGGCAACCAGAATACCTGCCGGAAGCGATCCCTTGGGATTAGGTTATGCGCCGGATGCCATCAGCCTGACTGATGCCCAGGCTGATGCCTATATTACTGCAGTCAATGGGATAACCCTTACCATAGGAGGAGAAACATACAATTCACTCTTCGAGATCAAACTCGCCATGCTTGCGGGAATACTACCGATGACGCAAACTGTCAATGTGGGAGGTACTGAAATGCCTGCTCAATCCTTATACGCGCTCGTACCGACTCTCATCGACGATGGGATGAGAACAAGTAATGATAATCATAGCGAAGATTGTCTGCGATGGACAGCCCAGGTTGGCGGAATTGGAGAACGAGGGACCGGCACACAGGATTTGCTTGAATCTCTTTCCATTATTGAGATGCCCAGATACATTGAGATACATAATCAAAATTTTGGTGTGGACTATACTGCGAAGATATTAGGGCAGGGCACCTATTATTCCCATAATGAAAGCCGTGGGCCCGGGATACCTACGATTTGGGCAGCGCTTGTAAATGCGGGGTATCGCACCTGGCCTAATGTTGCCAAACTGAGCATAACTCCTCAAACATTTGAAACCCTCATTGTCACTGTAAGATGCAGTGATGGTCTCAGTGAAGATACAGAAGTATTTCCCCTACAGATTATAAATAATGCGGTGACAAATTATGTACCCCATATTAATGATATCGATGATCAGATGTTTGATGTTGGAGTTCCTGCTGAGTATATTGTTCATGCAACAGACCCTGATTCGTATATCAGAACCTATACTCAAGATGGAATTATATTGGATTTTCGCGATGACCAGGAGAATTTAGTATGGAGAGCATGGCTAGACGGAGTGCCGAATTATCAATATGGCCCCTGGACAGAAACACTTATTGATCCCGCAACTGGTATTATTTCATTTACTCCCATGTTTGAAGGTGTATTCAGACTTTTTGTAGAATGTCGCGATCCACAGGGATTAAGAGCAAGCATCTATTTCGACCTTTATTGCACAAATCCCGGAAGCTGGTTAAACCACCCCCCCATTTATCTTGGCGGTATGGACCCGCATCCTCATGTTATGAGGGCAGGAGAGGTTTATCGAATTACGAATCTTGATTTTGGGGATCCTGATGGTGAGCCCATATATTACTCATGTAATATTGGCTCTATCGGCATTGATACCGATGGAAATGTGGTATGGGAGTTTCATACTATGTATCCCGGTGATTATCTGATAGTGTTAGTTGGCTATGATACACGAGGCGGTTATGTAGTATATAGTGAACCTCTTCAAGTTACTCCATGGTGGTCAATATAATTTATTATACCTCATTGTGATAGAGAATAGGTACTTTACTTTATAAGGCGGCGCTTCTTACGCCGCCTTCACTTCCTTATCCTTTAATAGTATAATTTTTATTACACAGCAATTCTTGCTTTCATAAAATAACATATGGCGAGCACAGTGAGGCCTTACGCTACACACTATGAGAGGTGAGAAAAAGGAATACATTTTGCATTATTTTCTATTATTAAGAGTACACTCTGCATGAAAAGTGACATATATTTTTATATACTATTAACATGATAATCATTTCGGCTACTTTAAAATCCAATTAATCTCATAGCCAGAAAAGATCATCATGGAAGCGTTACTGCGTATGGGAATATACTCAGTAAGAATTTGATTGAAAAAACACTAAATAGGGAGGCTTATTTTTCCATTGAATTTCTATCAAAAAGATAAAATTGCTTTTAAAATCCTTATTCCTTTTATGGGCATATTTACGCTCATGATCATATCTGTCGTGGTATCACTCAGTAAATTCGTACATAAGAAGACGAGCACGATAATTCAGAAAGAAGCCCAGGCTAAAATAAACACCATACGGCAACATTTTGATATAAGCACTGAATTTATCTTGCGTGAAATGAGTAATCTTTCACATTTTCTAGGACCAATACTTGAAGAAAAAGATCATTTACCTTCTATTGAAATGGCCCTTGAGAAATTTCGGCAATTCTCACAACATTATGCGCTTCAAATTCTCACTATCGATGGTGAAACAATTATTGAAAGCATTCATGGAATTGACGAAATACCATACACTAATTTTAAATCTCTCCTGAACACTTTTCATTCACATGAGCCCCCTAAAAAACTTGCCATTAAAAGATTTAAAAATAATCTGGCCTTAGAGGGGATCATACCTATCTATAAAGAGAATAAAATCATCGGGTTTATCCGCTTATTCTGTCAACTCGGAACTTTTTTCTGCCAGCAGCTCAAAAGAGAATTAGAGACCACTGTGTATTTATTGATTGATAACCACGTTATAGCCAATTCGGAGGATTCACTTGACTATGCCACCCTGCTTTCCGGATACAATATGGAGAAAATACACAATATACCGAATAATGGCATCATAGAGGTGATAAATTTTCAAGGAAGGGAGGAGATGATTGGTTTTTTACCTTTAGAAGGTCCTCAGCATTCAGGAGTTATTGGCTACTTAATGATTCTTATAGATACAACGCTAGAAAGAGATCTCTCCAAGGGTGTTCTTCGCGCAGGCACCTTCTATGGAATTATCGGGATTGTTCTTCTCACCTTTATTGGGCTCTTCATAGCAAAAAGCATTACCCGACCACTCACGGCTCTTGTCGTCATGGCCCGTAAAATCGGGGAAGGGGATCTTACCGTAAGTGCCTCTATTCATACTAACGATGAACTTGAGGAGCTTGCTTTAGCCTTTAACAACATGGCAAAAGATTTAAGGATGACCACCTTATCCAAAAACTATGTTGATAAGATGATCAGCAGCAGCATAATTGGCCCTCTCGTTGTGCTTGATAAAAATCTTGATATTCAAATGATAAATCAGGCATTCTCCACTATGCTGCGTTACAATAATAAGGAAATTGTGGACATGCATGTAAGCACTATTTTTGCTGATAGGGAACATGCTCACTTTATGAAAAAAAACATAGCTGAACTTATTGACGGTGAGACGAGAAGTTATGAGACATTCTTAAAATCAAAAAATAGCAATATTATTCCTGTCCTCTTTAGCGAATCTGTCATGAAAAGTGATACAGGTGATGTGATGAGCATTGTGTGTACTGCCCAGGATATTAGTGAGAGAAAACACGTCGAGGAGCAATTGCATGAAAAAAAGGAATACCTGAAAATAATATGGGATTCCATGCAAGCAGGAATTATTATTATTAACAAAAAAACTGGTAAAATTTTTGATGCAAATCCAAAGGCTCTTGAAATGATCGGCTCCCCGAAAGAGGAGGTGATCGCATCGAATTATTCACACTATATAGTGTGCTCAGATGATAAAAAGAGGTCTGCTGCCTATGAGAGTACCTACATGAAAGGTTATGAATGCAGTCTCATCACAGGCCAGGGGGAACATATTTCCATTCTTAGATCTACTGCGCCCATCGTATTAAATGGCCATGAGTATTACCTTGAAAATTTTATTGATGTTACTGAGCGTGAGCGGACCAGGGAAGCTCTTCGTCAAAGTGCAATCGCAAAAGCCGAAAGACAAAGGCTTTTTTCTGTCCTGGATGTTCTTCCTGCATTTATGTTTCTGAGATCATCTGACTTTACAATTCCCTTTGCGAATGGTAAATTTAAGAAAATATTCGGTGATCTTAATGGGAAATACTGCTATGAGATTATGTTTAAACGAAAAAAGCCCTGTAGTGAATGTATCACGACATCTTGTATCTTTACCGAGACCAGTCCCTCTAAAATTATTCCTCATACAAATGGTCGAACATATGAAATTTATCACATATCCTTTATGGATATTGACCATACCCAGAAGGTCCTGATCCTTGGCATTGACATTACCCAGCGTATCAAGATTGAAAAAGCTCGAAAAGAGGCAGAGTCAAAGTTGGAGGATCAACGGGCACGGGCTATTTTATCGGACCGCCTGCGATCACTCGGAGTGATGGCCACAGGAATAGCACATGAACTTAACCAGCCCCTTATGGGGGTTCGTGGTGTGGCTGAGCATATCTTACTCGGCCTCAGGAGGAGCTGGAAATTATCAGAAAAAGATTTGCAGGAAAAAATTCAGCTCATTATTGATCAAACTGATAGAATGACTCACGTCATTGAACATACCCGTATGTTTGCACGAGATGCGAATAATAACAGGCGTCTTCCTGTGCATGTCAATGAGGTGATCAAATCGAGCATGAACCTTATGGGGACCCAATTACGTTTAAAAGGACTCACAGTGGAATTTGATTTAGCAAATAACTTACCACCAATTGTGGCCAATCCATACTCCTTGGAAGAGGTCATAATGAATATTATTAATAATGCACGGGATGCCTGTATAGAGAGGAAACACAAAAAGCATTCTCACACGTATAAAATAATAATAATGACAAAACAATTTAATGTCAATTCACATACATTCGTATCAATCGAAATTAGAGATAATGGGAAAGGTATTCCACAGAACGTAATGCCACATCTGTTTACCCCCTTTTTTACCACAAAAGCTCCAGATAAGGGGACTGGCCTTGGGCTTTCAATATCAAAATCGATTATTGAAGATTTTAAGGGTACAATTAATATAGAATCTATAGTTGGATCTGGAACAAAGGTATTTATCAATCTTCCTGTGTGTAATTATAGCTCTCAGGAGGCGGCATGATTGAAAAACGATCACTTGCCATCCTTTTAGTTGATGATGAAGAAATTATTCATAAAACCTTATCCCCCTATCTAAGGGATTTGGGGCACAGGGTTGATAACACATTCAATGGAAATACTGCTTTAAAATTAGTAAAAGCAATTGATTATGATTTAGTTCTTATTGATATACGAATGCCAGATATTGACGGAATTACACTGCTTACTGAAATAAGTAAAATTCGGCCTGAAATCTCATCTGTTATCATGACAGGCCATGGGAATATGGAACTTGCAATACAAGCCTTGCGATTAGGAGCAGTAGATTTCTTGACAAAACCTGTTAAGCTGCTTGATCTTGATGCAATCATTGAAAAAGCAGTGCACATTCGTCACCTTCGAATCGGTCAGCGCTATTTAAAGAAAACTTTTAATGGAATGCCAGCATCGGACCACACCCGGTCTCCCCATAAATGCATTTTTGGCAGGAGTAAGGCAATGAGCGAGGTGAAACGATTGATGAAACTTGCTGTAGAAGCACGATGTGATACAATACTTATTTCCGGTGAAACAGGCACGGGCAAGGAGGTCATTGCCAGGGAAATCCATTTTATGGCAAGTAGCCACACAAAACCCTTCATTCCTGTTAACTGTCCCGCGCTTCCTGACACCCTGGTTGAAAGCGAGCTTTTTGGCCATGTGAAAGGTGCATTCACCGGTGCGACCTCGGATAAGGTTGGTTTCTTCGAATTGGCGGACGGAGGGACCCTTTTTCTTGATGAAGTTGCAGATCTTTCTCCTGCTGCGCAGGCAAAACTTCTCCGTGTTATTGAGACGAGAAAACTTCGGAGAGTGGGCGGGTCAAAAGAAATCGGCATTAATGTAAGAATTATTGCTGCGACTAATGCTCCGTTGATAGAACTCGTAGAATCGAATAAATTTCGAAATGATCTCTTCTTCCGGCTCAATCAATTTAATATCAAATTATTGCCCTTAAGAGAACGAAGGGCTGATATTATCCCTCTTGCAAAGAATTTTCTTTCCTCTTTTCTTATCGGACGCGGACTCTCTGTGAATAATTTTGCAGAAGAGACGAAAGAAAAACTTCTTACGTATGATTTTCCCGGGAATGTGCGGGAACTTCGAAATCTCATTGAGCATGCTGCTATTCTTTGCAAATCAGGCGAGATACAAGTACATCACCTCAAATTGCCTGAATACAATATTTCTAAAATAAAACCTAATTATCAGATTAATGAAAGTGACCATACCGATGAACGCGAAAAAATTCTCTTGGCGCTTGAAGAAGCAAAATGGAATAGACGGCTCACCGCAAAGAATCTTGGAATACCCTATTCATCTCTCAGATATAAAATTCAAAAATACAGAATTTAGATATTTGATAGAAATATTCACCTGAGATCTAGAATTAAAATTGAAAATAAAAAAGGACAGCAGGCTTAAAACCTGCTGTCCTTAATTTATAGTCAGCTTATTGTTACGTAAGCTAAACTTTTTTTATTGTGCCCACCATGTGGTTACGATGACCTCTTGTGGAATCACAATATATCCGCCACTTGTATCATATGCAACGATTTCAACCATGTATGTTCCTGGGAATTCAGTCTGGAATGACCATACTGGTACACCATTTACATAACCGATTGATCCGATATTGCATGAATAATAAAGAGGCTCACCATCAGGATCAACAATATCTACGAAGTGAAGCATAAGCTCTTCGCCTTGTCTTCCGATCATTGGATGATCCCAATCACCGAGCATTACAGGTGGATGATTAAGCCATGTTGACGGATTCACACAATAGATCGTGAATGCAGCATACGCCTCAGCACCCTTCGGATCTCTCGCTGTTACGATCATTTCATAGGCGCCCTCAAACTGCGGGTCAAACTGTACAAGACCAGATTTTTGATTAATGAGGGTTTCTGTAAATGGACCATACATATAAGACGGATACCCATCTAAATATGCAGTCCAGATGAGATCTTCAATATCACTTGCAAACTGCACTGCTGAGCTAAAAGTGAATGAATCAGCATCTGTGGCATTGATTTGATATTCCTGTAATCCCATATTCACATAGAAGATTTGGTCATCAACATCTTCAATTACAGGTGGATGATTCGTCACTGGATAATTTACCGTTTCAATCATTAATGATTCAATATCCTCTGACAATCCATCACTACATACCACTGTCACAACCATATTCTCGATGGTCTGCTGCGGTGGAATTGCAAGTACTGCAACGGTCGGCCAATAATCATACCCACCATAATACAATGCCATGGCAACTGTCTGGATTTCCTGAGCAGCCAAATAGGGCTCGCCGGACAAAATGCTGCGGAGACCGCTACGTTTTGCATAAAGTGGATAATAAGGGATCGGCTCAGTGGTTGGCACAGGCTGAATTAGATTTGCGCCAGTACCAAGCTCATGAGCGCCACCAATGCTTGCCATAAAACTTAACATATTGATGCCACCATCACTTGCAACAGGACCTTGTGCCATTACCGGATCAGTAAGCATAGGTACATCAAGAGGATATACAAGCCGTGCGTCAACTGTAATATCAGCACCGCCAGCGCCTAAACCGATTGTAATATCGCCGCCACCTGCTTGGATAGCTGCACGTCTTACATCCTTCATGGTCAAGTCTGTCAATGTTGTTTCATATGCAGCAACTGCTGCAGCATAATCTGCTGCGGTAATGGCAGTATCTACCCCTGCAATAGCAGGCATAGCTGTTGCTTGCCAGAAAGCAAAGTTCATTGCAGCAAGGCTTTCACCGGCTAATTGGGCAGCAACTCCCGTATTCCCTACTTCGGTTTGTCCTACATGACCATGATGTGCCTGTTCAGTATGGACATGTGGTAAAATACCATCAGCTACATCATCAGATGCAAAAATGTATCGTCTGTAGCCAACCGGATCAAAGATCTGCGGGAAGCAATGATTAATATGGAACAGATAGGGAGGACATGCATTGCGTGCATTTCCTGCTACGGTCAATAATTTGATATCATCGCATCTGAACTCATTTCCGCGAAGAACGATTCCGGTTACGGTCTCAAACGTTCCGCCAACATTAGCCAACACTTGAGCCAAGTCCACTCTGATTAAATGCCAGCTTCCATCCTCTGCCTCACGACCGATTTTTACCTCGATCTTAGTCGGATTTGCAGCAGCATTAAACGCAACAAGCCCTTGATTAATTGCTGCTGTTTCCTCTGGTACTGCAACTGGGCAGTTAGCGCCGCAATCAAGGCCTGCTCTTGGTGTTAAATGAACCTCTACTGTTCCACCATTACATACTGCTATTACTTCATAGCTATCAAACTGTTCGATGGATACAGGAGCTCTCATTTTTAAACCGAGCACTGAATACTCTGCAGGAATAGTTGCTCCGATAAGATAGCTCAGCATATATTTTTGCATATTCGGTACATATAAGTTAGTAGGATAGAATACTTCCAGGACACGACTTCCCTCTTGAAAATCAAGAACGGTTGAATTTAATCCGGGCCCAATATTCATTCCCCATACCGGATAGCCACCTGGATATCCAGGCTCATGTGCATGCCATCCTTGATTAATCGGACTTTCCCAATATTCAAAATTATCTATCAATACCATATAATTCGTAGCCACCAATGGTGTATTTATGGTAGCGGGTATATTCACTGCCATGGGCATTGAATCCTGCACTGGTGAATATGATACGGCAGCACTCGCAGACCCAAATGCAAACATTACAGCAATAGTAAACACAATTCCCATTGCTAAATATAACTTTTTATTACTAATTATTTTGTTCATATTTTCACACCCCACTTTTATTGATTTTCTCAAACTTAATTAATAACCTATCAAATAACATACTTCCTACTTTTCGGCTCCTATAAATTCAAGCCTAACCACAGGGAATAAATATCAGGCGCGCCATAGGTAAAGGTCGGGTATACAGGTGGTGCATAGGGAGCCAGAACGTCTAAGGTTGAATAAGGAAACGCTGTTGCATAAGGATTACTTAAATACCCAAATACGGGAATGCCGGCTAAGGTATATGCATCTGCGACTGCAGGAGCTAAAAATGGATTAAATGTATTAAATCCCAACAGGTACCCATCTATAGTATTGAAATACGAATATGATGGAAAAGCCAATGGGCTTGTATAATAGTAAGATGCCGGCAGAAATTGGGCATTTGCCATCGTTCCTAAAGACAAACAAAGCGCCAATGCTATTACGGCAGCCAAACAAACATTCAAAAACCTTGATTTAACCATAACTCATTACTCCATTCATTAACATTAAATTCTTAAATTATTATTTTCTTACTCTACTTCATCTTTAATACTCATGAACCATACTTTACTTTCTTTGTACCAACATCACCTCCTCTTGCTCTAGTCTTCCGAAAAACTCTCGGAAAATTAATTTATATCACCCACAAAACTTACAGGCTTGTTACATTACCACCTCCTCTCAGATTTTTCTCTTCGTGCGTTTATCTCCTTTATTTCTTAAATTCATTAGATAATCTTTAATTTACTTTACATCACCTTTAAACAATGCAAAACTTATTCCATATCTCTAACCTTTTCTTTATCTTTGTAAGACGGTATGATCACGCATATGGTTATCTTTTTTACTTCTTATGATTTTTATGCGCGCCTCCTTTTTTTTATTTATATGCTTTTTTTTAAAATATAACATATTTTTTTTTATTATGCCAATAGCAGGGCATATTTATTATACTCAATTATGGACGCTCTTTTCTATTTTTTATTAAGACGCGTGATTATATTAATTCCTTACTATTTTTTTTTTATATTTATTAAAAATAAATTTTTCTTTCTTACTTAATTTATATGACTAGACGATTTATATTGAATTCACTTATGCAAAACAGAATTTTTTATTATTTTTACTCTGATTTGATTCTCGCGATGACGGTCTTTCCACCATACACCTTTTGACCCGAATGTACCTGAATTGCAAATTTTTTTGGGAACCACATATCAACTCGAGAGCCAAATCGAATGAGGCCAAAACGGCCTCCCTGACATACTTCATCTTTTTCTTTTACGAAGCATACAATTCTGCGCGCGATCAACCCGGCAATTTGCCGTACTTTCACGATAAAATCCCCACATTCAATTTCTATTGTATTTTGCTCATTCAATATAGATGCCTTTTCTCGAAATGCAGGTAAAAATTTCCCCGAATTATAGGTTCTTGTCTTTACACTGCCTGAAAATGGTATTCGATTTATATGACAATTAAACACGGACATAAATATACTTATCAGTGTACAGGGCGTACCATCCGAGCTGACCTGTGAGATAGTATCTATTTTTATTATTCGACCATCCGCAGGAGATAAGAGCACATTTTCATCTTTTACAATATCCCTCTCAGGATCTCTAAAAAAGAAAATAATAAATCCTGACAAGAGGAAAAGCAAAATTCCACATATGATCCATCCAATCGATAGACATATCACAGACAGACCTATACAGGGCAGAATAAATGGCCACCCCTGCTTGGCAATTGGAAGTGACATGAAGAGTTACTCCTTTAGCCAGCACATCATGCTGCGAAGTTTCTCTCCCACTTTCTCAATGAGATGTTCAGCCTGTTTTTTTCGCAAAGCATTATATACGGGCCGATGTGCTTGATTCTCTAAAATCCATTCGCGAGCAAAACTGCCTGATTGCACTTCACCAAGTATTTCCTTCATCCGCTCGCGCGTGTTTTTATCAATCACACGAGTGCCCCGGGTAAGATCACCATATTCAGCAGTATCACTAATAGAATATCGCATACCGCTTATCCCCTTCTCATTGATAAGATCAACGATCAATTTAACTTCATGAAGGCACTCAAAATAAGCAATTTCTGGCTGATACCCCGCCTCTACCAATGTTTCAAAACCTGCGCGTATCAATTCCGTCAAGCCACCGCACAACACCACTTGTTCCCCAAAAAGATCAGTCTCTGTCTCTTCTTTAAATGTTGTTTCGAGCACTCCTGCCCGTGTGGCGCCAATCCCTTTCGCATGAGCCAAGGCTAAATCTTTTGTTTTTCCACTATGATTCTGAAATACCGCGATTAAGGAAGGCACACCCTTACCCTCTAAATATACCCTGCGCACTAAATGTCCCGGGCCTTTAGGTGCCACCATATACACATCCACATCTTCCGGGGGCACAATCTGGTTATAATGAATACTAAATCCGTGAGAAAAAACCAGGGCATTGCCTGGCTTTAAAAACTGCGCAATTTCTTTTTTATAAATTTCTGATTGATATTGGTCAGGCACTAAAATCTGGATGATATCTGCTTTCTCCGCAGCCTCTTTTGTCGAAACAATTGTCATCCCATCAGATTCGGCCTGTTTCCAGTTCCTGCAGCCAGGCACATCACTCACTATTACATTAAGGCCACTGTCCTTTAAATTTTGAGATTGCGCATGCCCTTGACTGCCATATCCAATGATAGCTATGGTTTTATCCTTTAATATTCTCAAATCTGCATCCTGATCATAATACATTTTAGCCATTTTCAATTTTTCCCTCCCTTATTTATTTTTGGCCCCTTGTCATTGCAACCTTTCCCGTTCTGGCAATTTCTTTTATGCCTATTGGCTTTAAAAGGCTAAGCACTGCGCTTAATTTTTCCTGCGTGCCTGTCACTTCCAAAGTCATGGTTTTGGTTGACACATCTATTATTTTCCCTCTGAATATATCGCAAATTCTAAGTATCTCCGCCCTATCAGCTTGTTCGGCGTTGACTTTGACCAAAAGCATCTCTCTTTCGACAAATATTTTTTCTGTCAGATCAGTGACTTTAATCACATCTATCAAACGCCGCAATTGCTTCGTTACTTGCTCAATTATTTGGTCATTGCCATGGGTTACTATGGTCATCCTGGAAATGCTCGGGTCCGTCGTCTCACCCACAGAGAGACTGTCAATATTAAAACCCCGTGCACTAAATAAACTGGCAATACTTGCCAACACACCAAACTTGTTCTCTACTAACACAGTTATTGTATGATGATCCACAGATATTCTCCCTATTATTTATGTATTATCTAGGCTCTTTATGCCAAGAGCAATGATACCGGTTCTCGCCATTTCATTAATTCCGTAAGGCATAAATAAATTAACAATATTGTTAATAATCCTCTCTTCCCCTGACAGTTCAACCGTTATCGTCTCTTCCGACATATCTACTATATGAGCTTTAAAAACCTGGGCTATCTCAATCACTTCTCTTCTGGTTTTTGGTGTTGTCATAACCGTTATTAATGCCAATTCCCTTCGTATGGATTTATCAAATTTTAAATCTGTCACTTTAATCACATCTATTAGCTTCCTCAGCTGCTTTGTTACTTGCTCGAGCACCCACTCATCCCCTGACACGACAATAGTGATACGTGCAATATTAGGATCTTCTGTTTCGCCGGCCACTAAGCTTTCTATATTATAAGATCTTCGCGTAAATAAACCAGCCACATGAGATAATACACCCGCATGATTTCGCACCAGAACAGAAAGTAGATGTCTCATTCCCTTCCCTCCTCATCTAACATATTATTGATTGCTCCCCCAGGAGGAACCATGGGGAATACATTTTCAAACGGTGATACATGAAAATCCAAAACAACCGGTTTATCCAGTTTTATTGCCTGTTCCACGGCCGGTCGTACCTCCTCCTCTTGCGTTATAAGGATACCCTCCGCGCCATAACCTTCAGCAATTTTGACAAAATTTGGCGTTGGCCCAATATTGGTATGGGAGTAGCGAGCCTTAAAGAACATCTGCTGCCATTGTCTCACCATCCCTAAATAGCCATTGTTTAAAATAGCTATTTTCACATTAATACCCTCGTGGACTGCTGTTGCCAGCTCCTGAATTGTCATCTGAAAACTACCGTCACCGGCTATATCAAATACAACCTTATCAGGACGGCCCACTTTTGCCCCTATCGAGGCGGGGAATCCGAAGCCCATCGTCCCAAGTCCTCCGGATGAAATAAACGTCCTTGGCTTTGAACATTTATAATATTGCGCTGCCCACATCTGATTTTGGCCAACTTCCGTGGTAATGATTGCATCCCCCCCTGTTGCCTCATATATTTGTTCTATGACATATTGAGGTTTTATTTGTCCCGGATCCCTCTTATAGGAAAGCGGATATGTGCTCTTAAGTTCCTCTATCCTTGCTACCCATCTGGCATGATCATTTTTTACAATTCTCGGATTGAGCAGCGCGAGCACATCTTTGGCGTCCCCCACAATTGGTATGTCCACTTTTACTATCTTGCCAATTTCGGCAGTGTCAATATCTATGTGAATAATCATAGCCTTAGGGGCGAATTCCTCAACTTTCCCAGTCACACGATCATCAAAACGGGCGCCGATCGCGATTATCAAATCAGCCTCCCCGATGGCATAATTGGCATACTTTGTCCCATGCATACCCAGCATGCCAAGAGAGAGTTTATCTGTTTCAGGAAACGCTCCCTTTCCCATGAGGGTGGTGGTTATGGGAATATGAGCGTTTTCCGCCAATTGCCGAAGAAGATCATGCGCGCCTGATATAATAACACCTCCACCGACGTAACAAATAGGGCGTTTTGCCTTATTTATGGCTTTCGCTGCAAGCTCTACCTGTTTATGATTCACTCTAATGTGAGGCTGATAGCTTGAAAGAGATAAATTCTGTCGCTCCCATTGTCTCGATTCATTCACCTGGATATCTTTCGGCAAATCGATAAGAACCGGGCCTGGTCTGCCGGTTGTGGCGATATAAAATGCCTCATCAATGATATTTTTCAGATTATCAACATCCTTGACGAGATAATTGTATTTGGTAATAGGTATACTAATGCCATAAATATCAGCTTCTTGAAAGCTATCTATGCCTATCATGGGGGTGGGCACCTGTCCTGTAAATGCAATCAAAGGAACAGAATCCATAAATGCATTCGCCAGGCCCGTCACCAAATTAGTTGCTCCAGGCCCTGATGTCGCCATACACACACCTACTTTGCCTGTTACTCTGGAATACGCGTCAGCAGCATGAATGGCCCCCTGCTCATGTCGCGTGAGTATATGCCGTATTTTAGAATCAAAAAGAGCATCATAGACAGGTAGCATTGCTCCCCCAGGGAAGCCAAAGATAGTGTCCACTTCATGCTCTAAAAGGCTATCGATTAATATGTGCGCTCCTTTTTTTTTCACTGCTCTACTTCCTTTCCTTTATGGTAATATCATTTCCTCAATACCCGCTCCTGCAGGCACCATAGGGAAAACATTCTCCTCCCTGGCAATTCTAAAATCCATAATCACGGCATTTTCTGTGGCGAATGCCTCTTCCAATATAGGCTTGACTTCTTTCGGCTTTGTGGCTCGAAGTCCCACTGCGCCATAAGCTTCTGCGAGTTTCACGAAATCAGGCGCACATTCCATATTCGTTCCTGAATATCGTTTCTTCATAAACAGGTCCTGCCATTGCCTGACCATCCCGAGAAATTGGTTATTTAAAATGGCCACTTTTACCGGTGCCTTATGTTGGATTGCGGTGGCGAGCTCCTGAGAAACCATCTGAAAGCTCCCATCTCCGGCTATATCTATGACTAATGCATCCGGATAGGCTATCTGGGCCCCAATCGCCGCAGGAAATCCAAAACCCATTGTTCCTAATCCTCCTGAGGTCAGGATAGTCCTCGGTTTTTTAAAATGATAATAATGCGCCACCCACATCTGATGCTGACCAACCTCTGTGGAGATAATAACCTTTTCTTTATCCTTGGTAAGCGCGTATATCTGTTCAATGACATATTGAGGTTTTATTATATCTTCTGTAAACTCATAGTGCAGGGGAAAACTCCTTTTCCATTCCCCTATTTTTTCAAGCCACGCAGATCGATCAACCTTCTCGACCTTTTTATTCAGCTCTTTTAAAATATAGCGGGCATCGCCTACGATGGGAATCTTCACCTTAATATTCTTACTAATAGCAGTAGGATCGATGTCTATATGAATATATTCAGCCTCAGGGGCAAATTTCTCTATTTTCCCTGTTACACGATCATCAAATCTGGCCCCAATTGCGATCAGCAGATCACAATGAGTGACCGCCAAATTAGCATATTTTGTTCCGTGCATGCCAAGCATACCAAGAAAAAGCTGATGGTCCCCCGGAAATGAACCTAACCCTGTGAGCGTATTCGTTACCGGCAAATTCCCCTTCTCTGCTAATTGTAAAAGTTCCTCCTGTGCTCCGGATATTATTAAACCGCCACCCGCATAAATGACCGGCTTCTTGGATTTATTAATCAGGTTGGCTGCGGTCTCAATTTGTTTCGGATGGCCATGATAATTTGGCTTATACCCACGAATATCTACTTTTTCAGGATATTTAAATGCCATGGATTGAAGGAGCACATCCTTCGGTAAATCAACTAAGACCGGCCCAGGCCTGCCGGTTGTGGCAATATGAAAGGCTTCCTTAATAATGCGTGCTAAATCTTCTATTTTATCAACCAAATAATTATGTTTGGTAATAGATCGAGTAATGCCGACAATATCCACCTCCTGAAACGCATCATTCCCAATCATATGTGTTGGTACCTGGCCTGTGAAAAGTACCACTGGCACGGAATCCATATAGGCATTCGCAAGACCTGTGACGGTATTCGTCGCACCAGGTCCGGAAGTTACCATACACACCCCCGGCTTGCCGCTTGCTCTGGCATATCCGTCTGCAGCATGTATTGCCCCTTGTTCATGCCTTACCAAAATATGAGTCAATTTACTTTCCAGATACAAATCATATATTCCAAGGATAGTTGCCCCCGGATACCCGAATATGTGCGTCACCCCCTCCTTTAATAAAGATTCGATAAATATTTCAGAGCCTGTCATTTTATTATATATCCCTCTCGAATAAAATTTAATAATTCCTTAAGCCTCTCCGGAGACTGGCGTGAACGTATAAGCTCCCATTTCTCTTTCTCTAATTCTCTTCTTTCTTCCGGGGTCAAAATATATACCCTTTCAATATTCGTAAGAAGGTGCGAGGGAAGTGTCAGCACAGAAATCTCATCTCCATTGGGAAGTATATCACGCTGCATCTTCGTCTTAAATATATCAGCAAGTTTTCGGGGATCACGCGCCTTCTTTTGCGTAAAGATAAGAATTAACTCCTTTTCTATCTCATCTCTTACCATTGCGTAAATATCCCTGGTGCGTTTTTCCTTGGGAAGATATGTGGTAAGGATAATCTCTTGTTTTGGGATATTTTTCTCTTTTTCCTTTAAGCCCTTATCGAACAGTATCTCTTTCTCTATTTTCTTCTCCTCTTTTTTGAGTTCTGAAGGCTCTATGGGGCTTTTCTGTTCATTAAGTGGTATCTGAGTAATTGGCCCTTTGCTGTATGGTCTTTTTTCATATCGAACGCCAGCCAATTGTAGCTCACGCGCTTTCTCTTTCATCCTCTCATCGAGTTCCGTATCCTCCTGCTTTTCTTCTTTGCGGTTGGAAACCATCTGTTCCTCCGGCTCGTCGCGGTGTATTCCTTCATCCTCATCCTTTTCCCCTAATCCTTCATGAATACTCAACTTTGCCTCATTTATCCATGTAGTGACCAGTTTCGCATCAGGAGAATCAGCTGGTTCGTGCTCCAGGAATTTCTCCCAATATTTGACCGCTTCTTCTTTATTACCTAATTCGAAATAATACACTTTTGCTATATTATAAAGAACATCTAAATAATCAGGGTAAATTTCCAGCGCTTTCTTATATTGCGCGATAGCGAGTTCATATTCTCCCTCTTTTGTATATCTATTGCCTTTATTTTTAAATTCAAACGCTTGCAAGATCACCTCATCTTCTTTCACAGCTTTGTTATTTTTCACCTCTTTATCTTTCTTA
The DNA here is from genome assembly GCA_049472395.1 of bacterium. Taxonomy (GTDB): domain Bacteria; phylum SZUA-182; class SZUA-182; order DTGQ01; family JBLIRR01; genus JBLIRR01. The sequence goes on from JBLIRR010000003.1 coordinate 152,335, forward strand.
TCTTTTTCTTTAGGAGACTTGGCTTCTTTCTCTTGAGGAAGTTTATATACAATATTGTGCTCTTTTTCTATAATCTCTAAAATAGATTTTACCTGCTTTGCATCTTGGGATTTATTCTCAAGCTGTAAAAATTCGGTAAAATACCTTGCTGCCTGCTCATAATCTTTTAAATCATTAAAATAGGTGACCCCCAAGTTATATAACGCATCGACAAATTGTGGGTATATTTCTACAGCTTTTTTATATTCCTCTACTGCCTTATCAAACTCACCCTTGTTACAGAAATCATTCCCCATCTGATTATGTATCTCTGCTTCTGGGGGAAGAGCAGCCAAGACTTTGGCGCTTTGAATCATACATAAAAATAATAGTATAAACAGCAAAATTATTTTTACTCCGTTCCTTTTGTGTGCTTTCATAATTCCTATGCTCCTTACAATAAACTTATTTGCGTATGTATATATTAATGTTATTAAATAGTAGCACAATTACCCTCGGAATATCAAATTAATTAATCTTTGTTAACTATTTCTTAGTAATTCTCATTATTAAAATGATCTTTGAGTCATATAATCATTAATTCTCATTTTGACACGGCTATAAGATTGGAATAAAATAGAGTTCTCACATTAAATTTTATTATTTTTATAAATTTTGTCAATCCCGAGACACACATTATGCGTTATGAAGAATGTATAAATTTCCTGTATGGCCTTCAGCCCATTGGGATTAAGTTTGGACTTAGTAATACCATCACCTTGCTCTCTGCCCTTGGCTCTCCTCATAATAAATTACGCTGCATACACGTTGCAGGAACAAACGGAAAAGGCTCAACATGTGCTATGATCGCTTCCATACTAAAAACCGCAGGATTTAAGACTGGTCTTTATACGTCCCCGCACTTGGTTGATATTTCAGAACGAATACAAATAAATGGTACACCTATTTCGCGTGATGAATTAATAGAATGTGTCACATTAATCATGAATGCTATTGAAGAAATTCAATTTAAGGATACCTATCCCACATATTTTGAGGTTCTGACTGTGTGTGCGTTTTATTATTTTGCTTCACGCAACGTTGACTTTGCCATTTTTGAAACAGGGATGGGGGGACGATTAGATGCAACGAATGTGATAGAAAAACCTCTCATTACGATTATCACAAATATAGAATTAGAGCATAAAGCATATCTCGGTGATACAATTGAGAATATTGCCTTTGAAAAAGCCGGAATTATTAAACTAGCCTGTCCACTTATCTGTGGGGAGAAAAAGAGCCAGGCTTACGCTGTCATAAAAAAAAAGGCAGCAGAACACAACGCACCTCTATTCTGGGTCCCTGAGCTTTACCACTATGTCATAGAAGCCCGATCATCCGAAGGATATTCAATCACTGTTCAGCGCAAAGACAGGGTACTGGCCACAATTCACCTGCCCTTATTGGGAGATTATCAGATTCAGAATCTTCTGCTCATCTTGGAATCTGTCCGTGTTCTCAATACATTCATCCAAAAAAAGATTACAGAAGACCACCTCCGACAAGGCTTATTGCACACGCATTGGCCCGGAAGAATGCACATTATACAACGCAATCCTTATATTATTCTCGATGGAGCCCATAATCCTCCGGCAGCCCAAGAACTGGCCTCATCCATCCCAAAAGTCTTTTCCTATAACACGCTTATCCTGATCATAGGGATATTAAATGATAAGGATATTGGTGGCATATGCACACGTGTGGTCCCCATCGCAGATTATCTTATTATAACATCCCCAAAATTTGAAAGAAGGGCCGCGCCTGAAAAAGTGCGTGACATTATTTACGAGCACTGTTCTTTTATCCCTCATACAAGGATTTGTCAGAACCTATTAGACGCCCTCCGTGAAGCACAAGAAATTGCTTCACCGAAAGACCTTATACTTGTCACAGGTTCCCTTTATGTAGTCGGAGAAGCCTTGGAAATCTTACATGGATAAAATAATTCCTCTTGTTTTATGTGTTCTGATCCAGATTTTATTCATAAGCACTCCCGCAGACATATGGGCGCAGGACAATTATATAAAAATTGATGCCGATGAGTTTGATATTAACCTCACATCCGGGGAAGGAATAGCCAAAGGAAATATTCAGATCACAGATCCTAACTATTATATACTGAGAGCCAAAGTATTACATTACAACTTTAAAACCCACCTCTATTCTCTCAATGATGCTGATTTATTTCTCTTTCCCGCACGACATATACAAAGCAGCTTTATCGAGAAAAAAAATCCTGAGGTATTTCACCTCAAAAACGTATATTTCACCTCATGTGACAGTGCATCCCCTCTATGGTCGGTTTCTGCCCGGACAGGGGAAGTCTCCCCCACGAGTTACCTAAAGATTAGCCACCTGATTATTAGATGTAAAAAACTCCCTCTCTTCTACCTGCCGAAGATATCAATACCTTTAAAAAAAGCAGGTTATACCGGATTAAAACTTCCTGAGGTCGGCTCATCAAGCAAAAATGGATTGACGGTTAAGGTCCAGTACAACTCTCTCCTCATACCTTTTAATAAAAGTGAATTCTATCTGGACTACTATGAAAAACAGGGGCTAGGGACCGGGGCGTTATTGGAATATGATAGAGACAGAATACATGGAGATGCTAAAATTTATGGCATTTTCAAAAAAGGCGTCGATGCACGCCATGAATTCGATTGCACGCTTGCACAATCTACTGATTCCGGACAACGGGCAGTGGTTGAGCTTCATCAATCAGACAAGAATTTTTATTATGATTTTGAACAAAAGACCTCAATCTTACAAGAATCAAGGGCATTTATACACACTACACAACCCCCCTTTTCTTTTCTCCTGCTCTGGGATCAAATCGAAACCTTAAGACACTTGAAGGATGAAAAAAGGGCGAGGCAACCTCACATCAGCATGCACTTTACCCCTTTCCCATTGAAATATGCTCCCTCTATGGTCACTGCTATGACAGGCCTTCATGGCTCTTTCGCCGATTTCCATGATAATAATGCGCAACAAGGGATTATATCTCCCTATATAATCCTCAAGATGCCCGTCAGAAATCTCATTGACGTGAAAGGAAAGTTTGGCATTGATACACTGTATGACACATCCACAGATCCAAATCAGGCAGACGAATCAGAAAAAAAATATTTTACGAATTACACGCAGAGTATAACTCTTTCAGGCCCACGCCTCTATAGGAACTACTCACATTTTTCCCATCTTACCTATATCCGGATACTCTATCACTCTTATACCATACATCTTAATGACGACGCACAAGGTGACTACTCTTATTTTAATTATTATGCCTCGCTGCAAAAAGAGCGTTATCTCGCCATCTCTTTTCTTAATCGCCTCTTCACGCTGAAGAATACCATTATAGAATTAGATATTAAAGAACATTTCAATCTTATTGACGAGCGAAGGCACACGGAACTCTCCTGCACAAGTCGTCCCTCTGATACGCTGCACGCAGAGTTCAGGCTCTATTATAATAATGATAAAGATCACAGGTTGGATTTTAATCTTCTGTGGCACGACACAACTCATCAACAGATGGCTCTTTCATGGCTCTATAAACTCTCTTCTCAAAATGATAGAGCCATTTCTGATGAGACAACCATTACTGATACCCCTGCTCTCAATACAATAAAAATAAGTTATACCACACCTTCTATAAAAAACTATCAAATCCATATAGCGAAATATTGTGACATTGAAAAAAAAGAGTATAACCTGGAAGATACATATGAGCTCAGATATGCAATAGAATGTTTCTCCGGTACGCTCGCTTTCACAAAAACCCAGAAAGACACTTCAATAAAGGCTACGTTCAATATTAGATTCTAGCAAGGCTCACATCCATCGGATGGTATTTTCCTTCTCAAAATGAGGAGGCAAGGTAATTCCTAAACTTTTAAGGGACAATCTGTTGATTTTGATGATTATCTTTGATTCAGGGACTCTCTCTACAGGGATTTTCCCAGGATTTGCCCCCTCTAATATCTTAACAGCCTTCATCCCCGCAATCCATCCAACATCGTAATAAGTGCTCGTCATAGAGAGCAAGGCCCCATATCGCAAATATGCATCATTTGTCGCACAACTTGGGATATTCTTTTCTTGAATCTTTTGAACGAGGGCCTGGGCACATTGCACTATCAAGCGATCTGTAGGAAGATAAATACAGGAAATTTTCCCCTTCATTTCATCCAAAAACTTTTCAAATCGGCGATAATCATTATACTCTTTCGTAAATTTAAACTCTTTTAACTCCACACTTCTCTTCTGAACATATGCGCGCATTTCATCCACAAAGCTCATAATCCTCGTATCCAGGGGATTATATATTATGGCAATATCTTTCATTCCGAACAGGTCATGCATTTTTTTTATCTGATGCTCGATCGACACGGAATTAGAAGCCCCGGTAACATTAAAACCCGGCTCTTTCTCCGATATAACAATACCATCACCAACCGGATCCGTGACAATATTAAACACAATAGGTTTATCTTTTATTTTCTTGGCTACAATCCTGGAAACCATTGTGCCATAGGTGTAGATCAAATCATATGTGCTAAAATCAGTCTCATTAATCAATCTGCTTAGGTCTTCCCGTCGAGTAGCAACGTCCTTTACCGTATAGGTGATTTCATGCTTTAACTGACTCTTTAAGCATTCTTTAAATCCCGATTCAGCATTGCTCTCACCTTGTCCCCGCCACAGAATCATAAGTATGTGCACCTGTTTACTCAATGCATACGTGTAGAATACACCACCACCAATAATAGATATAAATAAGAATATTGCTATCGCTTTCTTCTTCATTTTATAACCCCATATTCATCAGTCATCTTCAGATATATAATGATATCATCTACTGTCTCGATAATCAAGGATCGGTTTTCAATTTCAAAACCTGAATTACTGAGAAAAAAATTTGACAAATGAAACATAGTATTTTATAATCACACTACCTCAATTTAGAAGCATAATCTAAGGCCGGGGTAGCTCAGTCGGTAGAGCAAGGGACTGAAAATCCCTGTGTCCGCAGTTCGATTCTGCGCCCCGGCATCTTTCTTACTGCGCTATAAGCCGGCGTAGCTCAGTGGCAGAGCAACTGATTCGTAATCAGTCGGTCGTAGGTTCAACTCCTATCGCCGGCTTCTTTGTTTTCAATTAGTTAAGTTTTAGTTGTAATATATTATGTCTGTGTGAGAATCCGTGTGAGACGTTTGCTCAAAAATGTTCATTGCCTCACGTTCTCCTCACCAATTGAATGTAAATAAATTTCTCTTGTACTTCGATTTTCATGCCCAAGGATATTCTTTGAGAAAATCCAATCGAAGGTTAATTAAGGTCAAAAAGCATATGTCTGTTCGCCTCTCTATGGTAGGCCTCGGATTCATCACCTCATCTCTTTTTTTGGCCTCTGTCTGCTTGGCTTTTGCCTTTGTCTTGAACCGGGCAAAATCAACAATGCCAGGAATCATCAGTCTTGTCAAAATTCGGTGTCTGTGCACCATGTCATTCCCCGACTTATACCTGACGGAAGGAAGAAACTGCAGTACGGGCTCATAGCCCAGTGGCGCGACCTTCTCTTCCGACATTTTAATGATTTTACCGATGCGAGTACTCACTATACATTTTAAGGATTAATACCCGCTACTTTTACAATACAAGTGGCTCGGCGCTTGGGGGGGAGATGCGGGCTCTTGCTGAAGATGTATAAGTGCAAGCGACGTGACACTGCTTGCCCACCTAGCGGAATCCCGCTATTATTATACTAAATTTAAAAAAGATGCACTTTTATTAGAGTTATTGAATAATTTCCAATAATAAGTAGTATCTATATAACTCATTGATATTTTTAATGATGACATTTAGATAAGGGACAGTTTTCAAAGCAGAGTCGTTTCAGCACAGGCAGGATTCTGCTCTTTTAGCAAGAAAAGTAGAATCATCGCCATCATAAAACCTGAACTCGCCTTCCAGTATATCTTTCTCCTTTAATTTAAGCCAGCCGCTGCCATGTGCAGGATCGCATTCATCATTGCCTTCCCATGTAAATTCAAACCTTTTTCCATCTGGATACTCAACTATCTTTCCGTCCATTTCTCCTGAAACAAGGCCAAACTGAAAATTTCCACGATTGTTGGGTGCTATATCAATATATGCCTGCACTTCCATATTAAAATAATCCTCGTCCCATTGCTCCATCTCATATATATGCCATGTGCCTTTAAATTCCATTTTTATGGTCTCCTATTTTTATCTTATTCTTTAATAGCTTCGAAGGAGTAAAAGTCACTAGTCTTCTTTCTCTTATCACAGCTTCCTGACCAGTTTTTGGATTTCTTCCTATTCTTTTACTCTTCTCTCTTACCTTAAATATACCAAAAGCCCTCAGATGGATATCCTCGCCCTTTGATAATGTGGCTTTTATGATATCAATAGTAGTTTCATACATCATTCGTGCATCATGAATAGTATGATCTGGAAATTCATTCCAAATTGCTTTCATAATGTCGTCTTTGGTCATGGAAGTTCCTTTATCTTATAGCGAGATATAAGTTATTTAGATAAATAGTAATGTAAAATCAGGTTATATGCAATCTTTTTGGGTAGTTTTTGAATTATTGTATCAATTACCTAACGTGCATTAACGTAAAATGGTGATTCAGGTATCGATAGTATACACCTAACAGCGGTATCATAGGCTTTTTCTAATAGTGAAAAAACCGGCTCATGAAGTTATACTTTTCTAATCTAATCAATAAAACCCAGAAATTCAAGAATAAGAATTCAATCGAATAATAAAAAAGAAAGTAATCCAAATAATTCCCCCTTAGTGCAATAATAATATAATAAGTACATCGTAAAATTCAGCGGCGAAAGGAGTAAATCCCATATCAATTTCTTTGCCATTCCTGTTAACTATAGGTACATCAACAGCGATGCCATAATTATGCATTGAGCCCATTTTTGGATTAGCAACATACTTTTCAAATTTTGTACCTTTCATTTTATCATACATAAGTTGTGAAACACTTCTTGGACTGGCAGCATCCATGATTAAGAATGAATACGAAAAATGCACTGATGAGTATAAAGCATAGTTTTAAAGCTTTCATTTTGCTGCTTTCACTATTTTTTTTATTTCCCCGCTCACATTCAACGCTTTCTATGTTTGATCGCTTCTTCATTTCCATTCTTCATTTATAATTTTTTGATTATTTAGCATTTTGTATATCCAATACAGTATCATTAATACAATTAATCTTGGTATTATTTCTTCTAAGCCCAATATATTTCTTTCTCCGCCATACCCTGCACGATAAATAATCGCAAGTCTAAATATTATAGATATCGATACCGAATGTCTGCATCATTAGCTAAGTAGATGCTGTTAGGCTTTTTTTTATTTCAGTTATTCCTTTGCTAATTGCTTCAGAATTCAATCCCTTAAACTTATTCATATATGAAACCCCATTTCCATTTTCCCAGGTACCACAGCCCTGTTCCGGCAAGCAAGAAGCTAAGAATGAAGGCTGTCGATTCATTAAGGATAATATAATGTTTGATAATATTTAATAGTAATAATATCGGATAATAAAAAAATTAAATCGTATTGGGAGCAAGCGCGCGATTCTTGTTTATAATCTATATCCCACTTTTATTTTGACAGGGTATAGTGAAGAACCACTTTTGGTGTAAGAAAAGTAAAAATGACGAAATGTGTCACCTCAGGACAAAAATTGTTTTTCCCTATACGTAAAAACAATAAGTTATGAGGCACACGCTGATTGTTTTTTTGGCACCAGTCTTGCTTAAAATAGTATATAATGCATTAAGGTATCAAGGTATCTATGAGATGAAAATTGAAAACAAAGAGAAGCAGATTATGACGACACCAATACTCACATCAACGCTGTTATCGTAGCAAGCCCCCAAGGAGACACCACCTGTGAAGACCGAATCGATAAGGATTGCGATAGTGATATCAAGGGTGCGGACTCAGGGTGCGTTGTGCCGGTATGATTCATTAATCAGCTAAGGATTCGCGCAAAATTATGTAAAATTATTTTTGTGCACACCCTATTGGAGGTATCAAAAAATGAATACACAAGAGATTAAATATAGCGTTAACGAAGGATTTACCCTTATTGAATTAATGATTGCCGTTGCAATCATGGCTGTACTGTGTGGATTATCAATAAACCTCTATACTGGGTTCCGTCAAAGAGCAATGGCAGCCCAGGTCTATGCCAATTGTGACGCCATTCTCACAAGTATCCGGTGCCTTGAAGTTGACACGGGTTTTTGGCCTGGGCATACCCCTGCTGGCACCTTCTCATCCCCTCAAAACGAAATCGAAGACTTACGTATCGGACGAGCTGGTCTTCTCATAGATGATCCTGCTGATCCTTATCCTGATTGGGCAGGACCTTATATTGATAAAATATACCCCGATCCTTGGGGTAACAACTATTTTTATGATTCTGATTACTATATTAATGGGAAAAAAGTGGTTGTAGTAGGATCATACGGCCCAAACGGCGAAGGGTGCAACAAATATGATGAGGATGATATATATGTAATATTAAGTACTGATTGAAGAAATCCTTGTTAAATTCCTCAATATTATTGATCTTGGAGTGTCTGAAGCGAATTAAAGCGTAAATCGCAAGGGCATTGACTTTGCTTAAATTCATGAGTATCATTTGAGTAAGAAAACCTCTAACGATCTATTCAGGGATGTGTATCGCTATAAGTTTTTAACCAGAGAGTAGTATGGCATAAAGTCATGTTCCATACTCAGGTGTTGATGTAATTCTGGGAGATGGATCCGAGGCGAGTTCTTTGCGTCTCCATGCAGGAAGGGATAGATGCCAGATTTTCTCCCCTGTACGGCTCTTTTTGGGCAATATGGAGACACACATCCATACTGTGTTCAAGATTTGTTTTAAATTCCTGTAAAAGTTCGATTTCATCACGTGTATACGTACAATTTTGAGCCAGCTTCTCAAAATAATCAATATACATTGTGATTTCCTTGGCAAACATGTGGGGACGTTCCGGGGGAACAAGACAGGCCCCTCGTCCGTAAATATGATCTACCATTTCCTTGAGTGTGTAATATCTATTGAACCAGGCAATATTTGGGCCGGGACAAATGGCCTGTGGGGCCTTTTCCTCTTTCACAATTCCCAAGGCAATAAGGGCCCCATTGCCAAGGTGATGGCATATACATGTTTTTTCAAGGACTTTCAATCGCGGGCTTTCTTTTTCGTGTTCTGGAATCCCCCTCGCATTGATCTCCTCAAGTTTTCTTGACTGATATTCCCGCGAAGCAAGACAAATGGGTCGGGTAGTAAATTCAGTGTTTGATACAAGAAAATTTTTCAGGCAAGGAGAGCCGGGTGTGCCCTCCTGTATCATTTTGCGTGTCCACTTCTCAGATCCGGTATTGCGCAGATTATTGAAAGGAAAACAAATGGGGGACACATCACTGATATACAGATCATCTTCCCCTGCCCTCTTTAAAAGCTCGCGCGTTGAAGTATCCACGCATGTAGCTTCCGGCACTAAGAGAAAGGGGGAACACCACCCCACCATGTCAACTTCAAAATCTTCTCTCAGCCGGCGCATTTCCCCATGTGTTCCTATACCGCCTTGGACAGTGAGAAGGGGCCGTGACTCCATGCCCAAGGCAGGATATTTCCACCCTTTTGAGGCATAATATTTTTGTATCAGTGGCTGAAACTCCATCACCAACTGCTCCCGTTTATCCCTGAATTCCTTCAGAATGGAGGGGAGGGTATTCCCATTGGTCGGGAAAAGATGCCCCCCGCAGTTAAGGCCTGACTCTATACGATATTCATACACCTCGAGACCTTTTTTTGCCAAGAACTTACCCTGAATAAAAGCAGAGCGGAAATCACTGACCTTAAGGATTATCTTTTTTTTTATTTCCCCTTCACTATTCCTGTAAAAATCGGGAAAAGCTGTCAAATACGTGAACAATCCCCTGTTTATTCCAGCTGAGAATATAATACTGGACTTTAAACTGCTATTGGCATACCCCCTCAGTGCTGCTTTGGCGTCTGTAAATTCCTCGCCAAGCGGGGCACCATGAGGGGAAAAATTAACTCTATCCAATTTCACCATTATATTGACATCAATAGAACCTGCCTTTATTTTGCCGGTAAGTTCCTCCGCTCTCCGCTCTCGCTCAGCTCCTTCTTTCATAGCTCGGAATGCATTATATTCCTTTTTCAATTCGCTCTCATCCGGTAGCAAATCAAAGTATTTGCTTTTCTCATTAGATTCAGAGAATGGCTGTGCCTTTATGGCATCTGTTTTCATCCGGACGATCTTTTGCACCATCTCAAGATACGCAGTGATTCTTTTTGCTCTTCCATCCTCCTCATGTCTCGAGATCCTGGTATAGGGGAATCCATATAATTCACAATAGTAGAGGCGAATATCTTCCAATAAAAGATCATCGACCAGGGAAATGACGGAAGAGATACCAAAAGGGGCCAGACGGATAGGGGTATCCACTGAATGGCCTGTTCCCATAACAGGAATATAAAATGTATGATATGTGCTATTCATAAACTCCACAATCTAATCGCGTTCCCTATAATTAGACCATTAAGCTCCTTTCATGTCAACTATTAACTTACCTGTAACATTATTTTTTAAAGGCGAACAATCAAAATACCGATAAAATGAGATGAGGAAAAATGAAATGTAATAAGAGTTTGCATGCGATAAAGAAGTAGAGAAAAACCGATAAAATCTTTGGTGACCTGATTGAAAAAAATAATGAATGACAAAGGATATACCCTAATAGAGTTTATAGTTGTTGTATCCATTATCACGATAATGTCCTCAATTGCGTTTATAGGTATACAGAAGGGCTTTAAATTAGATGGAGCGACGCGAATGATATTTTCTGATTTGCACAATACAAGGATAAAGGCAATCAGGTATAAACATGACTTTAGGGTAGTATTTGATAGTAATGGCCACACATATAATATTAACAACATAGACACAGGTCAGACTTTGCTTACAAGGGATATACACGAGAACTACCAAGGTGTATTCTTTGAAACAGCAATCAATCCGACATTCGACCCCTTTGGCATTATTACAGATGCGGGGAATATAAAGATAAAAAAAGGATCTAACGTGAAATACGTAAAAATTTTTTGGACAGGGAGGATAAGAATATTGTGAGAAATCAACAAGGATTTACATTAGTAGAAATTTTCCTTTCCATCATCATTTTATCTGTTGGTCTTCTGCTCATAGCGGAACTTCAAATCACAGGAGCAAAGGGTAATAAAAATTCCAAAGATATGAGTTCGGCCGTTTTACTCGCTGAAAGCAAAATAGAAGAATTAAAAGAGAGTGGGTTTTCAAGTCTGATCGATGGCAATTATCCTGTGGGGACAAATCTGCCTATTGATTCATCCGGAGCCCCTGGTGGTATTTTTACAAGAACATGGAAAATATCCCCTTATAAAGGCTCGAATAGTATGAAATATATAGAAGTAAACGTACAATGGGCAGAAAAAGAAAAATCCCATACTATCTGTCTTAATACTGTCTTTTCAGAGCATTTGGATTAAAAACATGAGAAAACAAAATAATGCAGGATTTAACCTTATAGAATTATTAATTGCACTTGCTCTTGTGGCGTTCATCATTCCTACTATATTTACTATCTATAATTCATCACATAAATGCTATGTTATGCAAGAGTCGATCACTAATATGCATCAAAATGCGCGAGCCACGATGGAGCTCATGACCCGTGAATTGAGGGATTCTTTTATATGTCACATAGCAGATGCTAATACATTGACCTTCTATATGGACAATCCTAATACGGTAGTCGGGATATCATCGGGCGACAATACAGTAAGAACATTGAATGATGAAACTCAAAATTGGGACCCCAATATGTGGAAAAATACATTGGTTGCCATTACCAGGGGCACTGGGGCAAATCAGATAAAGACAGTCCTCAAGAATTCCAGCACGCAATTGATCACATCAAGCGCAACAGATCCGAACTGGTCCCCAATACCGGATGAGACCTCCATTTATCACCTCGATGTGGTTCAAAAAGAATTCTCATGGGCAGGCAGCTCAAATATAATCTATTATGATGATGGCGCCCATAGTGGCGCAGAATCATTCACCGATAATATTACAAATCTCACATTTAGTATGGATCCGACCACAGGAAAGATCGAAATTCAATTAACCGCCAGAACAGAACGAAAAGACCCGAAAAATGATCAATATCATACCTATAATCTTAAATCAACCGTCAAAACACGAAATCTATGACATAATAATAGGAATAATAATATGTGTAAACATAGTCTATTTACTAATGAAAAAGGCATCGCCCTCATTACAAGCCTTCTTATCTTATCAACCCTTACACTATTAGGGTATATTGGCATACATACAATCATAATAGACCTTGAGATTACTGGAAACATGAAAGATATTAAAAAATCATTTTACCTTGCTGAGGCGGGCATTAGCCATGGAGTGGAATATCTTGATGAAAATATCAGCTATTGGGGAACGCATGCTGATCCCAACAGACTATTTATTAGCGATACACCATTGGGGACCGGTTTCTATAATGTCACGATGGAAATAGAAGACGTAAGCCATGACAGAAGAAAACTCATATCAACCGGAACAACAGCATCAGGCACGCAGTCACAAATCATGGTGATTCTCGAGCCAGGTTATGAAGCAAATTCTCCTTTTCAGACAGGCTTACATGGCTGTAGTAGCGTGGTGGTTGAAAGTAATGCGACAACCTCAAGTTATACCTCCTCGGGCTCATATACTACCAACTCCAATGGAGATATCAGCACGAGTGATGCGAGCGCTGATATTGCAATAGAAAGCGGCTCCTTCGTGAATGGAAACGTATGTGCAACCGGATCACTCAATATAGCGACTAATTCTCGCATATATAAAAATGCGCTTGCAAACGGCAATATCTATGTGGCCAGCAACTCGATAGTAGATTTAGATGCGCGCTCATCTCAAAAAATATATAATAGTGGGGAAATTCAAGGTAACATCAATGAAGATGTGAGCCCTGATGTAGTGCCGGTTACACCATGCGATCCCTTGGATATTACCGCACTTTTTAGTGAGGTTGCCAGCAAGGCTGATAATAATGCAGATTTAACTGGTAATCCACATATAACGGTCGATGGTTCAGACAATTTTGAAGTTGATGCCTCCCATCCCCATGACCCCCCTGTTGATATAGGGGTTGCAGGTGAGGAAAAACATTATGCATATTCAAACTTTACCATTAAAGGAGGCACAACATTGAACATACAGGGCGATGTGTCGATATATATAAATGGAAATTTTATAACAGAATCGGGTTCTGACCTCACAATAGGAAGCGATAGTTCATTAACAATCTATATCACGGGAAGTTTTAAGCCAAATTCAAATGGTTCTATTAATAATCAGGGAGAGCCGAAGGATTTTGTGTTATTCTCGAACGCTGTCTCTGCAAATGCAACTGACTATAAAATAGATTTTTTCTCCAATTCTGCCCTCTATGGTGTTGTCTACGCGCCCTATGCAGCTATACAGATGAGCTCCAACATTTTGACTTACGGCGCTCTTGTGGGGAAATATGTGAACATGAATGCAAATACTGATTTTTTTTATGACGAAGCTTTGGCTGATGAATCATTTGGAGCCCCGCCATCCATCACTCCTACCGGATTCTCAAAACTTGTGTGGAAGCAGCTCTGACAAAGAGTTTCCATCCCCTATGAAGCCCCCTCTCTACTATTTCCTAAATCTTTTTATCTATATTTAAAAATATAGTATTAGATTTTTTCTATCTATTATGATAAAATGAACCTAAAATAGTACTACATTTCTCTTATTATGTATAAAAATAGTCCAGGATACACATTAATTGAGTTCATATTTGTCTTTGTGATTATATCCATCCTCACATTCATATCCACATCATACGTGAAAAAGAACAAGCTTAAAGGGGCCACGCGGATGATATATTATGATCTTCATTATGCCCGGATGGCAGCTATTAAAGAAAGATCTAAATTGAGAGTAATCTTTGATAACACAAACGGACATACCTACCAGATTCATCACGATCTTAACTTTAATGGGGATACAGATGATGGAGAAAATGTCATTACTAAGGATCTCAATACCCTCTTCAGGGGAATACGCTTCAGCTCAAACAGAGACGTCGCCTCCTTCAATCCCTTCGGGACCTCAAATGGGGGGACTATAACCGTCATTGAAGGATCAAAGATAAAAAAGATTATTTTTTCCTGGGTCGGCATGGTAAGAGTTAATGACCCGGGAAGCGATGAATAATACCCTTGCATACCTGCTTCTCACTAAAATGATTTGAATAATACTAAAATAATATTAGATATTTTTTATTTATTATGTTAAAATTGTAAAAAAAGAATAAATACACTACCCTCCCGCACGCGGCGGAGAATAAAACCAGAAGGGATTTAATTGGCAAGGATATGAATAATAAGGGATACGCTTTAATTGAGCTTATGTCCGTGTTAGGCATTGTCTCGATCCTTGCCACGATATCCATAATCTCCTTAAAAGCAGATAAACTGAAAGGCGCTACAAAGATGATATACTATGATCTTCACTATGCCCGGATGGCAGCTATTAAAGAAAGAACAAACTTTAGAGTGACCTTTTATAATACAAACGGACATACTTACGAGATTCATCATGATGTGAACTCTAATGACAATAAAGATGATGGTGAAAGTGTAATCAGTAAGGACATCCATACGTTGTTCAGAGGGATAAGCTTTATTTCCTCTATCGCGGAATCAACCACTACCGCAACATTTAACTCCGTGGGCATGACAAATCTGGACCCTGGCGACGAAGTCTCTATTATAATCACTGATGGTTCTGATACAAAAAATGTTATCTTTTCAAGGGAAGGCAGAGTAAGAATAAATGGAGCGAGCAACTAACGACACACAAGGGCGGAGCGGTTACACACTCTTTGAGGTTTTATTAGCCGCTTTCATTCTATCGGTGGGACTTCTTGCAATGGCACACGTGCAGGTCTCCAGTATGAGAGGAAACACAAAGTCTGCGAATTTTACATCAGCGACAATTCTCGCGGAAACGACCATTGAAGAGCTGAAAAAACAGGTAATACAAAGTGGATGTTCGGGCCTTACATCCGACGAATTTATTGGTGTTGATCCGTATGGAGACTCGGGAGGGATTTTCACAAAAAAATGGGAGGTGACGAATTATTCAGACACAGAGAATTTAAAAAAAATAGAAGTGACGGTAAGTTGGCTAGAGAACGACAAAACTCATAGCATCTCTTTTTCCACTGTTGTATCAGATTATTTTAACTGAGTTTCATGATGACAAAGGACAATAATAATGGTTTTACTTTAATTGAATTACTATTGGCCTTGGTCATTGCGCTTATACTTATCCCAAGTATATTCCTTATCTATATCAGCTCACACAGATGTTATATTATGAATGAGTCAATAATCGACATGCATCAGAATGCACGGGTGTCGATGGAGTTTATCACCAGAGAATTAAAAAATTCCTGCATTCTCGATCTTGAAGATGCGAATACCATATCTTTTTATACATTCACTGATACTACATTTACGGGCACATCAACAGGGAACAATACCTCATTAACCTTGAATGACACAGAGCAGGAGTGGGACCCAAATGGGTGGAGAGGGGTACTTGTAGGTATTACGGGTGGTACAGGCAAAGGGCAGGTAGGTACGATAGAAAGTAATGGATCTACCCAATTAAGGTTAAAGGTGGAAACTGAGTGGGATGTGACGCCGGATGTGACCTCTGTGTATAGGCTTGATATCGAAGAGAAAGGATTCAAATGGCCTAAAAAAATAAACGCGAATAAAAAAGAGGATATTTTGCTCTATAAAAAAGGCAACAGTGGTTATTATCCGTTTGCGAATAATATAAGCTATGTGCACTTTGATTTATTAGATGAGATTATAGGTCAAGTAGAAATCAAATTAGTCGCAAGGACGTCACGCAAGGACCCAAAAGATAATGAATATCACACGTATAATCTAAAAAGCATTGTTATTATCAGGAATTAAATCGATGGAAAATAAAATGAATAGCATAGAGAAAAATCAACGGGCGGGGAACCAACGGGGAATAGTTTTAGTGATAAGTCTCATACTTCTTGCCGCTCTTACCATGATGAGTTTTATTTCCATCAACATGGTAATCACTGATCAGCGGATCTCAAGAAATATGCAGGAGATAAAAAAGGCTTTTTATCTTGCCGAAGCGGGAATAAACCATGCTGCTTATTTTATTATTGAAGATTTAAAGAGCAATCCGGCTGCTAAGTGGGCCTCGTATGCCACACGTGATAAGGACGACCCCCTTTTATCAGAAGGTGATTGTACCTTAAGCGGCGGCACTTATAAAGTCACCATAGAAGACGCCAGCGATGACCGGAGAAAGGTAATATCTACGGGCATCACAGTCTCCGGAGCACGGTCACAAATCGAGGTACTCCTTGAACCGGTTTATACTTCTTCCTCAATCTATACCGCAGGATTAAATGCATGTAACAACATCGTACTTCATAATAATGCTACATCACAGAGCTATAGTTCTTCCGGTGCATCTACTGATGGGAACAAAGGGGATATAATGACAAGTAATGATAATAATGATAATGCCGACATTATATTACATGAAGGGACACATGTTAATGGAAGTGCTTTTGCATTGGGTGAAATTATTCTTAACAATAATGCTCAGATAGCACAAGATGCACTGGCAAACGGCGATATCACCTTATATGGCCCGGATTCATCTATCAACGGCGATGCGAAAACAAATGGAACCGTAAACGGCCTTGACAACGTTGCGGGATCCGTGAATGAGGGGCTCGAAGCACCTGTAGTAGCATCTAGGCCGTGTGACCCATTGGGTGTAAGCCAAAAAGTTAATGATGCAAATTATATTGCTACCACTAACGATAATACCGATCTAAACGATGGAACCGGATACCTTGACCCAAGTGATAATTCTTCTTTTTCACTTGATGCGGGTGCAAGTTATTCCCTGGGTGCAGCAGGTCAAAGGAAAGAGTATTATTTTACTAAATTGAAATTAAATGGCAATTCTGAACTTACAATTAATGGAGATGTAATAGTGTATTTAGAGGGGGAGTTTACAATGAAGGCCACTTCATTACCATCAAAGCTTATATTAAACTCTAATGCCACCTTGACAATATATAGCACTGAAACAGTTACCCTTAATTCTTCTTGTGAGCTCAATCAGACTGGTTCCCCCCTCGATGTGAGAATCTATTCCTCGTATTCTTCGGCGGTTAAAAATGCCATTACAATAAAGTCAGATGCCTTCTTTAGGGCAATTTTTTACGCGCCCCTCGCTCCAGTAACAATGCATTCAGATGTCAATGCGCGTGGAGTAGTATATGGGAGCTCAATAATTTTAGATACAGGTGTGAATTTTTACTACGATGAAGATGCAGCCGCTGATCTTTCTGATACTATTGAATCATTAACGACATTCACAAAGATACTATGGAAAGAAGTTTATTAAATTGAAATATTAAAAGCGAAATCCGCCTTCTACCGAGTAAGTTCCGGTTTTCGAACGGATTTCGCTTGAACGAAGCTAGAAAAAGATAATCTCACATTATCTTACAGAGCACAGTGGACCGCCATCCTTGCTGAAGCCTTCCTTCACGGTAAAAGATCCGAATGTCATACCAGGGCCGATCGGCTGCGAGCAGCTTGTGTGGATTTTCGTATTAAACTCCCCATCCACATATATGAAAATCTCCGTCCCCAGGGTACCATCTTTGTCCTGTCCGAAAAATGTAAAAGTACCGCCCGCTTCAACATAATCATTGAATACGGTGCTCCCACATTTCCCCTTCTGCTTCACCTCAATTTGAGCACCCGTGTCAGCATTATATTGAAGAGTCAAGGAAGTTACTTTGCCATAGCACTGCCCACATTCATCATCTGAAGGCACTATCGGACAGAGCAATCCACCATTCTTGCTGTATCCTTCCACCACGGTAAAAGATCCGAATGTCATGCACGGGCCGATCGGCTGCGAGCAGCTTGTGTGGATTTTCGTATTAAACTCTCCATCCACATATATGCAAATCTCCGTCCCCAGGGTGCCATTTTGGTCCTGTCCTGAAAATGTAAAAGTACCCCCCGCTTCGACAGAATCATTGAATACGATGCTCCCGCATTTTCCCTTCTGCGTCACCTTGATCTGAGCCCCTGTGTCACCATTATATCGAAGAGTCAGGGAGCTCACTTTACCATCGCACTCATAGCATTGGGGCATACATTCATCCGGGATTCCATCGCCATTGCAATCCTGACTCGTCCCCTCTGCCATATCACATGAATCGGGGATATCATTTCCATTACAATCAGGGCTCTCTCCATTTATAATTTCACAAAGATCCGGCATGCCATTTTTATTACAATCAGGCTTACATGCATCTCCAGGGTCATCATCATCACCACAATTTTCTTGAAAAGGATTGGGAGTATCGGGACAATTATCCTCGCCATCCGGCACACAGTCATTATCGCTATCATCGACTCCTCCTCCTGAGTCTGCCTTGACAAATACAAGACCGTGAGATCTGTGAGAGAGTGTACCTATCTCTTCTGCTGCTCCATCAGAAGTAAGGCTATAAAGGCTAAATGTACTCATATACCCATATCTCCCTGACCAGAGAAAGATATCATTTTCTCCATCATTTCTCCAATAGGTTAAAGCCCCTGGATGATAATTGAAGGGTAAATTATTCTCTATATTATCGAGGACTTCGCGAGTTTCCAGATTAATAGGTTTAAATATCGGATTTCCTTTCTCGTAAGGAATCCCATCAGGCCTTGTCCCCTCTCTTTTGTATGCTGACACATGATATATTAATCCATCACTGGGATTAAAAGCAATACCATTTCCTGAGCAACAATAGTAAATTAATTCATCTATATTTATAATACCTTCATCTAAAGGTATAGGATCAGATGAGCTCCAATCAGGTGGATTTATTCTCAAGAGAGTTGTTCGTTGATTGGCTTCAGTATTTCCTGTAACACCATACAAAATTCCCTCAGAATCAAAGGTTAATCCAACAAAAATATCATCTAATTCGCCAATAATATTTGCTTCACCAGTTGTTTGATCAATTGTAGCTAAAAGCTTTTCTTCATTTTCCCAGTCTATCGATAATATCGCCCAAAGGGTTCCCGATGCATCGAGAGCAAGACCGTGCCCCCCAGTCACATCCTCATCCTCATTCCAGATATCAAGAACAGCCTCTTCTTTCACACCCGTATCTGTAATCTCAATTGTATAAAGCTTAAGCATAGTATCTCCCTCTTCATACTGAATTTCATTCGAAATAGAATACAGGAAATCTTTGGTTGCTCCCGTTCCCTGACAGTTATCAGGCACTCCATCATAATTACAATCCGGGTATGTATAATTTGCAATATCACAAAAATCAAAGATCTCATTACCATCACAATCCTTGTCCAAGTCCCGATCAACTATAACATCACAAGAATCGAGCATACCATTATCATCGCAATCAAGACTCGGATCATTTGCAATCTCGCAGGAATCAAGCATTTCGTTCTGATCACAATTAAGGCTCTTATCTGAAATCTCGCAAGAATCGGGTATGCCGTTACCATCGCAGTCAGGCTTTCCAGAACAGGCATCACCGATATCATCACCATTACAATCTCCCTGTTCAGGATTATGAGTGAATATACAATTGTCAGTAAGATCCAGCACGCCATCACCATCACTGTCATGAGTTTCGAAAGATCCCTTGTCAACAAATGCAAGCCCCTTTGAGATATGATCTAAATCGCCTATATACTTTGGTTCCTCCTTACACCTTTTAGATTTTGCTTTCCCTTTCCCCTTTTTAGTTATACTGTAAAGTTTATTTATTGTCGCATCTTCCATTGCTCTGCCCGCACAAAGGAAAAGACCCTCATATTCCCAGTAAGTTAATGCGCCAGGTTTATAATAAGCAGGGAAACAGCATTTTTTATGTTTTCTATATCTATTTTTCTCTTTTTTATGATTGCATTCACAATCTTTATAGATGTCATGAATCTTTTTTTTCGAATTACCAGCAATATGCTTAATATTAACACATTCAAAAATTGGCGTTCCTGACTCTTCATATACCGAGGCATGAAAAATGTAATGTTTATAAGAGGCAATACCATGTCCCGTACATTTAGCCTCTTTCCATAAGGAAATGAGCTCAGCCGGTGTCCCACCTGACTTATCCAGCTTAAATAGAGTTTCAGGGCATCGTGCGCCGACACCGGTCATGCCATACAAATTTCCATCAGAATCAAATGCCAAGCCGGTATACTTATCATCCAATGGATACACAATATGAGCTCTGCCCGATGAGGGATCAATGTGAGCAAGGTACCTCACGTCTTTCTCTCCATTTAATATCAATATCCCCCACAGGATTCCTGTTGTTGGATCTGTCGCAAGACCTGCTCCACCTGTCACAGGGGTAGTATCCTCTTCACTCTCAATCCGAATATTAACGCTTGATATTGTTGAACCGTCATATGGATTAATCTCGCGAAGCAGGTTGCCATCACCTGTTTCAATTGAATCGATGTCTCGTGCAATAGAATAAAGGGCATAATTCGAGGTGGGCTTGGGCGGATTACATGCCTTTGATGGTAATGCCATCGCTATAGTAATAAAGAAAGAGATAATAACTAATGGTATGAGTGCGTAAAACAATAAATTCCTTTTTCTGGTGTGCTGACATTTTGTTTTCATGGATACATTTCCTTCACACTTTATGTTTTTAGGTATGAGTCAATTAAGATAAAAAAAAACATTTTCTTAATTTTTCACCCCCTTTCCAGAATCAGGTATCTTCATTCTCTTCATTCCATCTTCTCTATCTATATAATATAACTAATATTACTATAAATATATTAGAATAAAAATGCAACATTAAAGATGAAAAATAATATTATTACTTAGGGAAATAATAATATTTCTCTGAGATTATAACAATATTTTTTAATTAAATTGTCTGAGGATCGTAAAATTTCAAATAAAGAAAGCAATATAGAGAAATAGCAATTCTCATTATGGCGCACTCCCAGAAGTATAAGGGATTCCTGCTATTTGTTGAGCGGTGTAGCGAGGTCTTTTAAAGAACTTCTTAGCGACGTGGAGCGATAAAAAATTGCAACTGTTTGAGCGAAGCGAGTTTTTGCAATTTCGCGGAGCGAGCTTAGAAGTTCTAAAAAGGCCGAGCGTTGAGCGAAACGAATAGCAGGAATCCCTGGCCTAGAAAACAATTGGCCATAATGAGCATTACTAACAGAAAAGGAAAATCTTTGACTTATGAAAAGAAATATGGTATAAAGCATAGATTAATAAACATTTGACTCACGTGTAAAGATTGTGCCGAATAAGTGCGGTTAATTGCTCTATGAGCACTCACTAATCAGGAGAACGCTGTAGTTTCACGCATCACAATAGACATTACACAGCTCACTCAAGGAGGAGACGGTCTTGGATGGCTGAATAATCAAGCCATTTTTGTGCCGTTTACTGCTCCTGGTGATTATATTTCCGCGGATATAGTAAAGAAAGAGAAAGATTTTATCAAAGCGAGTCTCAATGAAATTATAAAACCATCACCTTCCCGCATATCCCCGCAATGCCCTTATTTCGGAGAATGTGGGGGATGTCAATGGCAACACTTGCATTATCAAGAACAATTATCCCAGAAGATGGTTATTGTTCAAGAAGCATTTGAAAGAATTGCCAAGCTAAGAGATATCCCTGTAAAGCCCATCATTCCTTCACCAGAGCACGTGCATTATCGTCATCGCATGCAATTCAGCATCAACCATATTAACAAGAAGGCCCATATAGGGCTCTATACCCAAAAAACCCATGAGCTTGTTGCCATTCGTGAATGTCTTATTGCTCACCCATTAATAAACAAAATACTCAAGGATTCTTGGAGATGGATGGAATCATATGATGATAAACATCTTATGGGCATTGATATTACCTCTGATAAAGAAGGGGAAAAGGCCCTTTTGGTCATCCGGTACTTAAAGGGTGATATAAAGGAGAAGAAAGAAAACATTGCTCATCTGACTTCCCTATGCCCTGAAATCGCCGGGGTATTACTACGAATTCAAAAATATAAAGCCTCCCGGACAGAATATATAGGGGAGCATTATCTTTCACTCCATATACACAAATATACTTACCTCATCGCCCCTGAATCATTTATACAGGTAAATCTCAAAGGAAATGAAATCCTGATTCAACAAGTGCTTGATGCTGCCACCCCTTTTTCACCCCAAAATATAGTTGAGCTTCATTGCGGAATGGGGAACTTTAGCATTCCCCTGTCAACCATTACACAGAAGCTTTTAGGGATTGAAAGTGATACCGATGCCTACAAATGCGCCCTTGCTAATGCATATCAAAATAAGCGGGGCAACTGCAGTTTTCTCAAAAAAAGTGATATTAAGGGCCTACGGGAATTAATACGGCAGGACAAGCATTTCTCTCTGCTGATTTTAGATCCGCCACGGTGTGGGTGTAAGCAGATACTTGATTTTATTCCACAATTGGACATACAAAAGATTGTCTTTGTATCATGCAATCCTGCTACCCTGGCCCGTGATATTGCCCATCTGCATAATTTAGGGTATGAGCTTGAAAGCGTCCAGCCCATCGACATGTTTCCCCAAACATTTCATGTTGAGACGGTGTGTGTCCTGACAAAAAGGTAATAATGGATCAGAGAAAAAAATATGCAGGCGCAATAGATATTATCTCAAACACGCCCCTCATGACAGATGTGTATTCACTGAGATTCACCTGTCCGGGAATTAAAAGAATAGAGCCTGGCCAATTTATTCTTCTTGATTGTCTCAGTGTGGATAATCGCCAGAGAGTCAATGAAGATAAAAGGTTTTCGGATCATTCCCTGCTTAAGCGCCCCTTTAGCATCTATCAAGCCTATTATCGCTATTTTCCTCCTGACTATTACTCGAAAATACAGCTTCCTTCCGATAAAAGCTCTCTTGTGAGATTACCCCTTCCTTATGAGTTCGAGATTATCTATAAGGTAAAAGAGGGGGGGACCGGCACACGTGAGCTCACCACACTTACCTCGCATGACAGGGCAGCTGTTCTCGGCCCGTTAGGAAAACCGATACCCATAAAAAAAATCTGCCCGCCGGATGCGCACGTGTGCCTTGTGGGCGGAGGTATTGGCATAGCCCCTTTGAACTTTCTTGCCCAATCACTTAGAATCTGTCATTATCGGGTAAAGGTATTTATGGGTACAAAAACCATGAATGAGTATGCACGGCACTGCATCCTGAATTTAACCACGCTGAACATAGCACCGGAGGACCTTTATGTGGCAACAGAGGATGGGGGCAGGGAAGAGGCCCTTCCCGCACATAATCAATCAAGAGGAACCGCGGCTGACATTTTCCATCGATTTTGTGATTCAGGTTGTTCCGCTCCGATGCGTGTGTTCACATGCGGGCCATCAGCTATGATGAAACAGATTCATACTATATGTGCGAACTATACTATTCCCTGTTATGCGTTCGTTGAAGAACGGATGGCGTGCGGAATCGGGGTATGCTTATCCTGCACAATCGGCTCACATCTTGTATGTATGGATGGTCCCTGTTTTGAGTCAACACAGATTTATGGCAATGGAGATCTATGACAGCACATGAATTAGAAACCCGTATTGGTGACATAAGAATGAAGAACCCTGTCATGACAGCGTCAGGGACATCGGGGCACAGCGATGAACTTTCCTGTATCGGCGGGCTGAACATGCAGTCCCTTGGGGCTTTTGTCACAAAAGGCATAACGCTCCATAAAAGAGAAGGCAATCCACAGCTTCGGCTCGTAGAGACCAGGGCGGGGATACTCAACTCCATAGGCCTTCAAAACAGGGGAGCTGACTAT
Organism: bacterium; assembly: GCA_049472395.1. Classification (GTDB taxonomy): domain Bacteria; phylum SZUA-182; class SZUA-182; order DTGQ01; family JBLIRR01; genus JBLIRR01. The sequence goes on from JBLIRR010000003.1 coordinate 176,527, forward strand.
TTCCTGGAGAATGAGCTTCCGCCTTTAAAAAAATATAAACTACCCATCATAGTTAATATCTCTGCTGATTCAATTGTCCAATTTACCGATCTTTGCACAAGGCTAAAAGAATCAAAAAATTATGATCTCTTTCAGGGAATAGAGATCAATCTCTCCTGTCCCAATGTAGCAGCCGGTGGGCTGAGTTTTGGCACAGATCCTCACACGGTTCGCCAGGTTGTTTCAATTGTGAGGCAAAGCTTGGATGACAAAACGATTATAACCAAACTCACCCCGAATGTGACCGACATTAAGGCGATCGCACAAGGAGCAATTGAGGGGGGCACTGATGCATTATGTATGATCAATACCCTCCGGGGTATGGCTATTGATATTGAGCAACAAAAACCCTCGCTCGGAAATAAAATCGGAGGATTGTCCGGGCCTGGCATCAAACCTGTCGGCGTATTCATGGTCTATGAATGCTTCAGGAATATACCCGAATGCAGAAATAAAAAAATACCTATTGTAGGTGTGGGAGGTATTCTGGATTATAAGGATGCCATCGAATATATTCTGGCAGGGGCGAGCGCCATTGAAATCGGCACTGGCTTTTACCTGAATCCTTTTGTATACAAAGAAGTGAGGGAGGGAATAAGGCATTATTTACATAAGCACTCTACATGTCTTGCAGATATTATTGGAGCTGCCGTAGACTAAAAAGCATATATGGGAACCCGGCCTGCCATAAAGGCTTTCTTAAGACCGGCTTCCCATAGTTTTTAATTAACAACTGAATCAGGGCGATTATCCCCTCGTATTACCAAATGAATGTAGAACCCCAATGGTAAGGGTAACCGTAATTACTATAATAAGGATTGAGGAGCAAGGAACCTGCCCCATAACCGTAAGTCTGATTATAGGGGAATAAATTATTTGATACTGAGATAATATCGGTATCTGTTGTTTCACCAAGAGTGGTCGTCAATTCTCCGCCGGGCAGATATTGAGTATAGCTTTTCTCAACAGTATAATCTTTGGTAGTGACGGGTACCGTATTACCACCATAGTTATATGGCCATCCGCCCAATACATATGGTGAACCCCAATTATAGGGGATTGTGGTTGTAGGAGTAACTACTGTATTATATCGTGGGTAAGTATAATAACCGGTATTATAATAGCCCGTATTATAATAATTGGGATAGCCGTAGGAATAAGCGTTCGTCCTGCCTGTGGTATAATAATATTGCGGTTGAGTTGTGTAAAGTGTTGACATACCGGAACCACTCATGCCACCCATGCCGCCCATGCCACCGGCATGAACGATCAAGGGCATACATACCATGCTTAAAGAAATTAATAGAATTAAAAAAATTTTTTTCTCTATAACCTTGGACATTATGTTCCCTCCCATAATTAATGTGAAGAAATTAGTCGTTAAATGGCACCATAAAATTTTTGTGTACAAGCTTTCATTTAAGCTCCTTTCCTTAATTGCACTCAATGCGGAAGCGTTTTGCTTTTTTATTTGGTTAATTTTTATACTATAATTTTTATACTATAAAAGACATTGGAGAGTAAATAATCTTTCATAAATAATTTTATGAAAGATATGTTCTTTCAAACCCATGCACTGTATATTGTTCATAAAGGTCCATTGGGAGCCTATATTTCTTGACTTCTGCAAGAGCGACGAGGTCCCTGACCTCCATCTCTTTCATAAAAAGATAGTATAAAATGGTCCCAATATGAAAGGGGGTACTATGCCAATATTTTACACCGAGATCTTTTTTATACTGAAGCATACGCGCATACACCTGTTCCGGATTGCGAGCATCCATGAGCCTCGTTTTATAGGGTAAGGCAGAGATGGCATGAATCATTTCTTCAAAGCTATTACAATAGGCCATGTTTTTTCGATCCTTAAGCTCAAATAAATAGCCGTGCATAAGCGTGTAATTCAAGATCTGCTCAGGCAGAAAATTGAAATCGAACCTGAATCGAGCAATCCACAAAAGATTGATCGCGTCAAGTTCTATCCCGATCAGTGTCCGGGCTATACCACGGTCATGCAGGCCAAGCGATAGAATCTTGTTCCATACTCTATGATAATAATCAATATCAAGGGCTCTTTCAAGAGGAAATAATATCTTCTCTTCTTTAAAACGATAGAAAGCCAGATCAAGAGGGCGGTGGTAAGGGGTATTTCTTAAAAGATCGATCATCTCCTGAAGGTTATCTGCGTCAATAAGATTTTCTAAAGTGCAATGGATATTCCTGGGAATGGGGAAAGAGAGGGAAGCGGAGGTGTGTGAATGCTTTGCATGAAGCAGTATCTTTATATTCTCAAGCTCATATTTACTGTAAAGGCTCAACACAAGGTCCCTTTCCGCCCCTTTCAATGCTGCGAGCACCTTTTCATATGTTTCAAACAGATATTCATAAAAATGGGGGATCAGACAATCGACCGATCCATCATGTTCCCTCATTGAATGATGATTGTCAATATAAGGACTATAAGGCGTGAGACGCAGCTTCTCGAGAAAATCATTATAATGGTCTGCTTTTGCCAATACCTCAAATTGAGATGATGAGAGCAGCGTGGTGCGTAATGCTCGAACCTTACTGTTTATATAAGAATATCTCAATGCTGATGTGAACATTGCAGTTCTTCCAAAAGGGTTTGAGATAATATCTCTATCGCATGAGCACGGCCTTCTTCATAGTGGCGTATAAGTAAATTCAAATATTCCTTCTTGTTCTCCTCAATTTCATTAATCTTCTTCCGTGCCTGTGTGAGTATTCTCTCTTCTTCTTTTCTTTTATACTCAAGAATATAGTCTTGTGTCTGGCGTATTCTCTCCCGCCTTTCCATAATTTTACCTTCAATAAGTTCTTTGCCTTTCTCTTCAGCCTGTTTCACCATCTCGCAGGCTTTTTTTTCTTCAATAAAAATTTTTTCAATAACAAGTTTGGTTTCATTATCCATCGCAGAGCCTCTTTTTTCATTTTACGGATAGTATAAAACTCATATCGGCGGTTTATACCCCCCTCATCACTATTATTTGAACTCTCTCGCCTTTGATGTGCCAAGATGCATTTCGATTTTTGTGAGGAGTTCTGATTTATTAATTGGTTTTGCCACCCAATCATTACACCCCACACTCATACACTTTTCCTTATAATCCGTCATTGAAGTATCTATTAAAGCGATTATCGGGATCTTCGCATCATATCCGCCCTGAACTTCAATATCCCTCATAACTCTTATGGCTTCAAGACCAGCGCACACAGACATCTGGATATCAATTATTATCAAATCCACATGTGACATGGACTTATATGCAGATACCGCTTCCCGGCCATCGCTTACCGGCACCACAGTATATCCTGATTTCTTCAAGATCGTCTGTGCAAGGCCATGATTTATAGAATTATGCTCAGATACTAAAATAGTATAATCCTTTTTGTCTCCCTGAATGCTTATTTCTTTCTCGCTCGTATCCCCGGTGATCTCACCTTTCGTTGGTCTGTAAGGCAGATAAAAATAGAATATGGAGCCATGCTTTTCTCCCATGTGTGACTCTACACTGATTCTTCCACCCATCAACTCAATGAGGGCTCTAATAATAGAAAGTCCCAGACCAATACCATTGGATTTTTCTTTTATGTCGGAGGCACACTGGGTAAAGGGTTCAAAAATCTTATCCTGCATATTTTCAGGTATGCCCCTGCCAGTATCCATTACATAAAATTCCAATGTTTTTTCATCATATAGTGAGACACCATACTCAATCAATCCTTCTTCAGTAAATTTGATTGCATTATTTATCAAACCATTTATTACTTGTTGTATTCGTGCACAATCACCAATGATAAATTCACTTATATTCTCAATGATCTTCTGCCGTAATGATATGTTTTTCCCTGCGAGTAACTTATTAGTGTGCGCAGTGGCATATATGGCAGTAAACAAGGAGGTCAGTGAAAAGGGTACGTGCTCAATCTCTATATGACCCGTCTCTAACTTTGTTAGATCAGCAATAGAATCAACTATGGAGACTAATAAATTCCCATTGTCGCGTATTGCGTGCACATAGTCTCTAGAGTCATCAGCCAATTGTTCACCCAAGAGAAGATCGCTAAATCCAATAATCGTATTCATCGGTATCCTTATTGCCTGCGACATCTTAAGCAAAAATTCAGCTTTCAACATATCCTTTTCCATAACTTTAAATGATGCCTCCCTGAGCTCCTCTTCCCCTAATATTTGCAGGGTAATATCGTAGAGTGTCCCCTGAATCATAAAAGGCTCATTATGGTCATCACAAATATTCTGAATAATCTCATGAATCCATCGTATCTCTCCATCCTCACGAATAATACGGTATTCTCTCCCGATAAAATACCCGAGAACTGTTTTTAGTTTTTCCGTAGATTCTTCAAGGAGTGTTCGGTCATCGTGATGGATAATCTGTTCCCATTTCAGGGTATCGTCATTAAACTCCTCCTCAGTATATCCTGTAATTTTTTCTACTGCGCCGTGAATAAAAAGCGGAGTTCCATCTATTCTCCTGCAAAAGGCTATTCCTTGAAAATTCTGAAGGAATGAACGATATTTTTCCTCGCTTATATTCTGCGAAATATCTTTCTTCTTGCGCTCTGTTGCATCTCGATAAATAGCTATACAATATATTTTTCCTGAAAAATTAATCAATGTTCCATTAATGTCAAAATGTACTTCCCCACCCTCTTTTTTATTGACTATTACATCAGGAATGACTTTTACCTCACCCCGTGCCAGCCTCTCGAACTCATTCAGAATATAGGGCAGTTTCTCCTTTGGATGAAGCATCGTAATGCTTGCATTTTTTATTTCTTCTTCACTATATCCCATCGTATGGCAAAACAACGCATTCGCATTGCATATTTTTTTCTCCGCAGGATCGATTAAAAGGACTCCTTCATTTGCATTTTCGAACATACTTTTAAAATAAGGCTCAACCTCTTTCATAGGTGGGGGAGTATCATGCTCATTGTTCTCCTTTGAAAAATTTAAAGAAATGAGCCTTCCGATTAGTTTTTTCATTATCGCACTCTTTTTACATGGCGCTAAACACATTTATTCTTACTAATCATTTCGGCATAAGTATGTAAAAAGTTAGTTTACTCTGCGTCTTTATGTAATGTGCGAAGAATCATATCAACCGGTGTATAGTATTTTTTCTCTCTATTGCACTCCCTGCAACAGGGCACTATATTGCCTTTGATACTCTTCCCGCCCCGGGAGAGGGGAACTTTATGGTCCATAGTAAGCGAATAAGGGGTGAATTTTTTTTTGCAGTAATAGCACACTCCTGAACTGATTTTATTTTTCCACCACTTCGTCTTTCGAAGCTTTTGGGCTTTGATCTTTTCCCGTGCCACATGGTGCGGATCATTTTCAATATGAATCCACTCGCTCATAATAAAAATTTCTTTTCCTCTTGCAAAATCTTTTTATTTATACAATATAATGATACTACATTAATGATAGTAGATGATAATCAATCTTGTCAACCGGAGGTAATAATAGTTATGCGTCCAAAATCTTTTAATTTCTTAAAAACAATGGTTGAAGCGCCAAGCCCATCTGGATATGAAATGCCGGCGGTACGAATTTTTTGCGAGTACATTCAACCATATGCTGACGAAGTCAGTATTGATGTAATGGGGAATGCATCAGCCTTGCTCTCAGGCAAAGCTCCCGGTCCACGCGTTATGATTTCTGGTCATTGCGATGAAATAGGTTTTATGGTGCAATATATTGATGATCAAGGATTTATTTATTTCTCCTGTATTGGCGGTATTGACCTGCACCTCATCCCTGGCCATAGAGTTCAAATTCATACAGAAAATGGTCCGATCCTTGGGGTCATAGGGCGTAAGCCTATTCACCTCATGGAGGATGAAGAGCGGAAGAAGGTTAGTAAAATCACTGATTTATTCATAGATATAGGAGCGCACCATAAAAAGGATGTGGAAAATCACGTGCACATTGGAGATCCGATCACAATAGATATTGGATTAAAGAAGCTCAAAAATAATATGGTCTCATCCAGAGCGCTTGATGATAAAGTCGGCTCTTTTGTCGTCGCTGAAACCTTGCGACTTGTGAAAGAAAGGGGGTGTCCTTTTAATGGGCAATTGATTTCCGTGGCTACTGTGCAGGAAGAAATAGGAATTCGAGGAGCCACCACCAGCGCTTACCGACATCAGCCCGATGTTGGTATTGCTATTGATGTGGGATTTGCCACCGACCAACCGGGTATAGAAAAGAAAAAAGTAGGGGATATATCTGTTGGCAAGGGACCAATCATTGCGCGTGGCGCGAATATCAATCCGGTCGTCTTTGATCTTCTGATAAAAACCGCTGAGCAGATACAATTACCCTATCAAATAGTAGGGGCCCCCCGCTCTACAGGAACAGATGCGAATGTTATGCAATTGTCGCGCTCCGGGGTCGCTGCGGCATTGCTTAGCGTGCCGTGCCGATATATGCATACGCCAGTCGAAATTGTATCTACAAAAGACTTAGAAAACACAGCCCTGCTTTTATCATCATTTATCTGTAATTTATCCGCTGATATGTCATTTATTCCATCGTGATTTTTTAGGCAGGTACACTTTTGAGATACACAATTGTGGCCCCCCATGAGCCATCTTCCGGGGGGGCCAAAGAAAAAGAGTGGACATAGGGGCAAGACTGAAGGAAGGAATGTACTTTCTTCCTGAGCACACCGGTCCCTTTGCCATGAATGATCCGTACTCGAAAGATCTGTTTTTCATAACATGCCTCCAAATAGGCTTCGAGCAAGGCGGGAACTTCCTTGGGCTGAAAGGTATGAAGATCGAGAAAATCTTCAATGGGAATGCGAATTGGTTCATTACTCATTCATCATTTTCCACACCATTAAATTTTTCTCGAGGTATGCAAAATCAATTGGCTTGGTAATATAATCTGCTGCTCCTTCATCCAGGAGTTTTATCGCCTCTTTCTCATCAAGCATTCCTGTGACCATGATAACCGGCAAATCGTTATGGACTTTTTTGATCTCTTTTAAAGTGGCCTTCCCTCCTATCCCCGGCATACGAATATCCAAGAGAACCAGATCGGGTTTATTCTTGTTGATAAGTTCAAGAGCCTCTTCCCCCGAGTTTGCAGATAGTGTCTCGTAGCCTATCCTCTGGAGAAATTTGCAGAGCATGTTACATATCATAACCTCATCATCAACAGTCAAAATAGTAAACATCCCCCTTCTATTACCTCCCTTCCTAAACCAGTGTTATAAAATACGATATTTTAAATAAAGATAATAATCTTTGCTATTATATCCGACCTTTTTTGACATAGCAACCCCTTCGCCAGTAGAAATTCTAATTTTATGCACACACCGTGTAGCTCGCATATAGTTCTCCAAAAATTTGTTTTACATTTTAACACATGAAGGGAAAGAAGAGATGTTCCGATCAAAAGGATGAGGTTATAAAGAGTCGCACGATAGGTATATGTAGTATACGGATAATTCATAAGGAACAGACTATCAAATTCTGGTCTCACGGGCCGGAGGTATGCATGGATAAGGGTGAATTTGAAAAAGAGAGGTGGGAAATAAGGTACGCGAGGGCATAGTATATGAATATATTAGCTATAGGAGCACATCCTGATGATATCGAATATAGCTGTTCTGGGACATTAATAAAATATAGCCAAACCGGGCATCAGGTCTTTATGTTTATATTATCAAATGGAGAAGCTGGTGGAGATGCCGAAATAAGAAAAAGAGAGCAAGAGGATTCATGCGCTATTATTGGAGTAAAAGAGCTTCTATGGGGAGGATTTAAGGATACAATGATCCCTTTATCCCGGGAATTAATCGTGAGCATAGAAAATATAGTGAAGAAAGTCAAGCCAGACCTCGTCCTGGTTAATTACAATCATGATACTCATCAGGACCACCGAAATTTGGCTGATGCTGTCATTTCAGCCACTCGACAGACAAAAAATCTCCTTTTTTATGAAAGCCCGACGTCGAATAATTTTGTGCCCACTGTTTTTGTGGATATCAGCACTGTGCTTCTCAAGAAATTAGAAACACTTCAGGCACACCGCTCGCAGGTGATTAAGACCAATATAGAGTCTACGAATATTCTCGAGCTTGCGACCTCAACAGCCAATTTCCGGGGCATCCAAAGCCGTGTAAAATACGCTGAAGGATTTATGCCAAACCGGCTCTTTATATGCGTATAAAAGCTCTTGTGCCTTTTCAATGACTATTAATCATTCCAATCCAAGCATAGATGCCGCCGAAGTAAGCGCTGTATCAGACATTCTTCTTTCCGGGCACCTGGCAACCGGTGAAGAAGTTGAAAAATTTGAGCAGGAAATGTCCGAATACTTCGATGTAGTAGGGAGTGTAGCTGTATCGTCGGGCACCGCCGCTCTCCATTTAGCTCTTCTTGCACTCGAAGTGAGAGAGGGCATGGAAGTGATCATCCCAAGCTTCTGTTGCGCATCCCTTTACCACGCAGTGATATATACCGGGGCTTCGCCTGTATTTGCAGATTGTGATCCCACAACCTTTCTGCTCACCTATGACAGCATAAAGGCACAAATTACCCCAAAAACAGGATGTATAATACTCCCCCATATGTTTGGCCTTCCCGCTGCCATAGATGAGATTCTTCAACTGGGCATACCTGTGATAGAAGATATTGCCCAGGCAATGGGCGCGAAATATAAGGGGGAAAAAACAGGTGGTCTTACTGATATGAGTATCACCTCATTCTATGCAACAAAGATGATGACAACCGGTACAGGGGGAATGGTCCTTTCAAATAATCAAAAACTTGTGGATAAGGTGAGAGATTTAAACGGGGTTGACAAGAAAAAGGACCTGACCATGCGCATGCCTTATGTAATGAATGATCTTCAGGCAGGCATCGGCCGCTGCCAATTGAAGAAATTAGAAGGTTTTGTGGCCACACGCCGCGAATTAGCCTCGTATCTTAATAACGCTCTAGGTTCCGCGCCTGTTATCCTTCCTTCGGACCTTCCCGGAAGAGAGCATACATTCTTCCGTTATTGTCTTCAATTAGAAAAAGATGCCCAGTCGGTGGTAGAATTCTTAAACGCTCATGATATAGAGGCCGGAAGGTCAATATTTTATCCTTTGCATCGCTTGCAAGCTTCGCGATCGAAGAATATGCATTATCTCAAAGGCACTGACAAGGCCTGGCAGAACACCATTTCTTTACCGCTCTATCCTGCCCTTACCAAAGAGGCGTTAGAGTATGAAGCGTCCGTTTTACGGGACGCGCTTGAACATTGTGAGCAATGCTCATGAAAAAAACCATCCGAGCCCTTCTCTATCTCCTTTTTATCATTGTTGCATCAGCCTTAATTTTTCCCCAATGCACTTCTTTTTTGAAAAGTCTCGGCAATAGATGGATGTATGTGCTTATTCTTTCTTTCACAATTTCATTTCTCCTTACTCCCCTGATCAGAATGCTCGCTAAAAAGTTAGTGATTCTTGATATTCCGGATCACAGAAAAACTCATCGTGAACCTACGCCGTTATTGGGTGGACTCGGTATCTATTGTGCCTTTATTATTACAATAGGTCTGTATGCTGTTTTGTCCCGTCCCTTGGTAGGACTTTGTGTGGCATCGACACTCATCGCTGGTATTGGGATACTTGATGATTACATCGGATTAAGGGCACTCTATAAATTGATTTGTCAGATCATAGCGGTCATTATAATTGTGTATAGCGGCATCCATTTTGATTTTCTGCCCTTTGGATTTTTAGCCAGATGCGGGGAATGGCTATTTACGGGTATCTGGATCATAGGAATCACCAATGCAGTTAATTTCCTGGATGGTCTTGATGGACTGGCAACCGGCTCTTCCGCGATAATAGCTTTCTACCTCGCTTTTGTGGCTTATCAGTCTCAGCAGCCCTATCTTGGATGGGCATCGCTCGCTGTGATGGGAGGTTGCATGGGCTTTTTACCTTATAATTTCAGGTTCGGTGATGCGCTCATCTTCCTCGGGGACACAGGAAGTACCTTTCTGGGATTCGTGCTTGCCAGTCTTGCTGTTATGGGGAAATGGGGACCTGAGAATGTGATTAAAACATTTACCCCTCCCCTTCTGATATTCGGTATCCTCATCTTCGATATGATCCATATCTCCACCTTCAGGATATTGAGGCATAAGGTAAGCACATTCAAGGAATGGATTGAATTTGTGGGGAGAGATCATCTCCATCACCGTGTGGAAGCCTTGGGTCTGAATAAAAAACAGACCGTTATTTTTATTTTTCTCTTTGAAATACTCCTTGGAGCCGGGGCCTTGCTGGTCCGGCAAGTCCATGCTATGGCAGCATTGTTTTTACTTGTACAAGGATCGGCAATCCTCATAATTATTGGCATATTAGAATTTTTAGGTAATAAAAAAACACAAAAAATGGATAATAAAGCTCGCGCTGAGTTATTGGAGCATCTGAGAAACAAGAAAAAAAATAAATATCACACAACACAAGATTATATATAAACTGAAAAAAAATGAGTCCTCAAGATCTCTACTTCCTTTTTACAATTGATGACCAGCATTATGCGATGGCCCTTTCTCATATGGGCAGCGTAATCCGGGCAGTAGAATTAATCCGGTGTGCACATCCATCTGATATTCTGCTCGGATTGCTTAATCTCAAAGGGGAGATTATTCCGGTTGTCAACATACGGCACCAGTTTCACCTGAAAGATTCAGACATGACGCTCGATGACCGAATCATCATCTCTCACTCATTAAGGGGAACACTGGCATTTATTGTGGATGAAATCAGGGGCATTGCTGAATTGACTCTAAAAATCCTTCCCTCTGCCATAGATCCGTTCATAAAAGGTACAGGGAGATATAATCACGAAACAATCCTTATTATTGATGTTGACGAACTGCTGCCATGCACATGGCAAAAAAAAGGTGAGGTAAGAAATGCCCTCTGATTTTTCAGAACAGCTTTGTGCAAAGATGAGCGAATTCGTCAGATCATTCACTGGCCTCGATTTTCCTCGTGACAGATGGCAGGACTTATTACGCGGCATACACGATGCATCTTCTGAGCTGTGTTTTAAAAATCCTGAAATACTCATCAAGCGGTTCTTGTCATCCTCGTATACAAAAAAAGAGTTTGATACGCTGATTGATCATCTTACCGTGGGAGAAACCTTTTTCTTTCGTGATAAGAATCTCTTCCAAGTTTTAAAAGATCACATTATCCCTCAACTATTGAATACAAAAAACAAGAAGTCAACGCATATGAGTTTCTGGAGTGCAGGCTGTGCGAGTGGTGAAGAGCCCTATTCCATTGCCATGCTTATTGATCAGATGCTCCCGTCACATAATGGCTGGGAGATCACCATTAAAGGATCTGATATTAATAAATATTCCCTTCAGAAAGCGCATAAGGGAATATATACCCGCTGGTCTTTTCGTGAAACACCTGACAGCATTATACATAAATATTTTACGCACTGTAAAAAAAACAGTTTTGCAATATGCGAGCATATAAAAAATATGGTGAATTTTTCCCAACTTAACTTGGCTGAAGGGGGCTATCCCTCGCCTATAAATGCTACACAGGAACTTGACGTGATTTTTTGCCGTAATGTGCTTATTTATCTTACCCCACCGGTAAGAGATCAGGTCATTAAGCGTCTTACATACTCCCTTTCGGAAGGAGGATGGCTTATCCTGAGCCCAAATGAAACTGCATTCGTGCAAGAACCTGAATTAATTAGGGTCCGGTTTCCAGGCGCGTTTGTTTATAGGAAAGAATCGTTCGGGGAAAATGAGATTATACACGGGAATGAGTTACTCCACGATACGGAAATTATACAAGGTGAATCGAGAAAGGATCGATATGGCTATAATGAGGCCCTTGATTATTATAATAATGGCTGTTACAAAGAATCAATGGAAAGGCTATGTGAATTTCTTTCTTCACCCGCCCCCGATCATGACTCCTTTCTCCTGATCCCTGAATCCATGGCCCTTCTTGCAAAAAGTCTTGCCAATCTCGGAAGACTTGATGAAGCACGAGAGTGGGGGCAAAAAGCTATTGATGCCGAAAAACTTAATCCTGACAACTATTACCTCCTGGCAACAATATATCAAGAGCAAGGCCATTTGAATGAATCGGTCAAATCATTAAGGCATGCCCTTTACCTTGATCCGGAATTTATCCTCGCCCATTTTGCCTTAGGCAACATCTCCCAACAGCAAGGCAATTACAAGGAATCCAGAAGACACATACAGAATGCCTATTCTTTACTTTTATCCATGGACCCGGATGAAATTCTTCCTTGCTCTGAAGGGATGACTGCCAGTGGTTTCGTCAAGGTTGTAGAATCTATGATTAATAAGGGGAGGCGTGTATGAGAGATGACCATCAGGATACGCGCAGTGACTTTTGGGAAAATATTTACACGCGGCTTGAGATGTGTAAAGCACACCTGGCAAAAGATTACCGACAGAGCACAGAAGAAAAAAACGCCATATTAAGAGCCAGGGCCAAACAGCTCGCAGAGCCCTTAGAAAAACTCTGTGTTGACGGTGCATATCTGACCGTGGTTGAATTCCTTCTTGCCGATGAAAAATATGCCCTTGAATTAGACCATCTGCGGGAGGTACACCCTATAAAATATCTTACACCCCTCCCCTGCACTCCTGCTTTTGTTGTCGGCATCATCAATCTTCGAGGGCAGATACTCTCTATCATTGACCTTAAAAAATTCTATAATCTTCCTGACAAGAGAAAGAACATTTCTCATCAGACAATCATACTTCATTGCACACAGATGGAATTTGGCATACTTGCCGATGCCATCCTCGGAATAACCTCCATTCCCATAAATATGATTCACACATCGCTGTCCTCACTTGCACACATCAAAACAGACCATGTAAAGGGCGTTACCAAGGACAATGTCATACTGCTTGACGGAGAAAAAATCCTTCATGATAAACAGTTTATAATAGAATAACAGCAGTTCTCACTTCGGATACAGGGGATATGGCTGGTGAAAGCACACTGGTTGACATGAGAATTGCCGGAAAATAATACAGGGAGAATACTATGCGCACATTTTTAATGAAATCAATAATGAGACAACTAATCAGCCAATTTTTCATTCTGACTTTAGCACCCATCATTATCTTAGGTTATATCTCTTTTCATTATTCCAAAGCAGCGCTCAAAGATCATGCTTTTAACAACTTGTCCACCATACGAGAAATAAAGAAACGACAGATAAACAATTATCTGAGGGAGAGGTTGGCTAATATAAAAATCCTTTCAGAATCCCCGGATATCAGAAATGCCTTTGAACTATTACGCGCCTATCATGATGAAGGAGGAGGAGAGCCCCAGGGCCCTTATAATACTGCCTCAAAAAAATATACTGCGCTCTACGAAAAAATTAACCCTTATTTTAAAGAATATAAGACTGCCCACAGATATCACGATAGTTACCTCATATGCGCATCCCACGGTCATATACTCTATACCTCAGCAAAGGAGAGTGATCTTGGAAGTAATCTTAAGACCGGACTCTATAGTGAGTCGGGATTAGCCCTGCTTTGGAGGAAAGTACTCAAAGATAAACATGCAACAATGGTAGATTTTAGTAATTACGGGCCAACTAATAAGCCGGCAGCCTTTATCGGTGCTCCCGCATTTGATAACAAAGGGGATATCTATGCTGTCGTTGCATTGCAATTAAATCCTAAAGAAATAAACGCCATCATGCAAGAACGAATTGGTATGGGAAGGACCGGAGAAACCTATATAGTGGGCCCCGATTTTCTAATGAGGAATAATCCCTCTTTGGAACAAAGGGAATGCATTCTTAAAAAAAACCTCAATACTGACGCAGCCCGCTCAGCCCTTCAAAACAGACAAGGTATAAAAATAATTACCAATTACCAGGGAGTGAAGGTACTTAGCTCTTTTTCTCCTTGTGACTTGAAGAAGGAACTCAATCTGGATTTTGATTGGGCCATTATCTCTGAGATTGATGTCTCTGAAGCCTTTTCCCCTATTGGCTCTCTTAAAAAACTAATTATTTTAATAGGATTATTATTGGCAGTCGTCGCCTGCCTCCTTGGATATTGTTCAGCGCGCTCAATAGCTGACCCATTAAAAAATTTATCCCAAAAAGCCTCATTAATTTCCGAGGGTGATCTCACCGTTGCCATCCCAACCACCAGCCGGTCCGATGAAGTAGGAGTATTAATAAGAACCTTTCATACCATGGTCGAAACCCTTCGGTATCAAACACAAGATTTAATGGAATGTGCCAATCAATTGGCCTCCTCCATAAGTCAAATCTCAACAACGAGTAGTGAACTCGCCGCAAGCGCTTCCGAGACCTCCACATCCTTAAATGAAATAACAACCACTGTAAAAGAGGTGCGACAAACTGCCCAGATATCAAGTGAAAAGGCGGCACAAGTTGCTGAGAGCGCAAAGAGATCATCGGATATTTACCACACAGGGAAAAAGGCTACAGAAGACGCAATAAAAGGGATGAAGCGTATTAAAGATGAAATGGAATATATTGCTGAAGGGATTGTGAAACTAAGCGAACAAACACAGAGTATCGGAGAAATAATCAATACTGTCAATGACCTTGCCGATCAGAGCAATCTTCTTGCCGTGAACGCATCCATTGAAGCATCGAAAGCAGGTGAACATGGGAAGGGATTTGTTGTCGTCGCTCAAGAAGTCAAATCACTTGCTGATCAATCAAAAGAGGCCACAAATCAAGTAAGGTCAATATTAAATGAGATCCAGAAAGCTACCAGCGCGGCGGTGATGGCAACTGAACGAGGGAGCAAAGCTGTTGAGGCAGGAATGAATCTGTCGGATCAAACCAGCAATGCCGTGTGTATCTTATCGGAGAGTATTAAGAACGCAGAGTCATCTTCCATACAGATTGCCGCTTCAAGCCAAGAACAGCTTATCGGCATGGAACAGTTAAATCAGGCTATGGAAAGTATAAAAGAAGCTGGATCCCAGAATTTAAGCAGTGCGAAACAATTGGGCACTGCAAGCATGAATATGGAGAAACTGGGACAAAACCTAAAAGATATGGCACGTAAATTTAGGGTATAGATATAATCGTGAAAGATGAGGAACTGATACAAAAACTGCGGGCAGCATTTAAATTAGAAGCCGAAGAGCGCCTCGCAAACTTATCCTCGGGGATCTTAAAGCTTGAAAAAAGAGGGGAACCTGCAGAACAGCACGCTATAATAGAGGTGATTTTCCGGGAAGCCCACAGCTTGAAGGGAGCAGCCCGAGCCGTCAACCTCACTGATATTGAAAGTATCTTCCAATCCATCGAATCCGTGTTCTCTGCTCTTAAGAAAGAAAAAATTCCTCTATCCCCGCAATTATTTGATACGCTCCATTCCTCTCTCGAAGCTGTTGAAAAATTTATAACAGCCTCATTTGAGGGCCAAGCCCCTTTACGCCATGAAGATATCCTCTCTATCATACGGCAACTTGAAGACCTTGCATACGGCAAAAAACATTATGTGAAACCTTTGAAAGGGAAAACTAACGAGAATTCCACAAAAGAAAATTCTCCAAAAGAAAAAAATAAAGAAACAAAGAACCCTCTAGAAACTATTCGACTTCCTCAATCAAAACTTGACTCAGTTCTGCTCAAAGTGGAGGAGATGGTATCAATGAAGCTCCTGCTCAGTCAGCAGGTAAGTAATCTTGAAAACCTCAGTCAATTGTTCTCCATCTGGCGGAAAGCAGACGCCGATATTAAGTCAGAATGTAAGGGCCTTATTGAAAAAATGGGTCAGAACACCGCCCAAGTGACGAGACTGATCGAATTTGTCCGGTGGAATCACGATCATATCCAATCCTTGGGAAATGAGATAAAAACCTTCACAAAAGCGGCAAAACAGGACCATCGTTTATTTTCACGAATGGTTGATGATCTTTTGGATGATATAAAAAGGATCACCATGCTCCCCTTTTCAACACTATGTGCGATCTTTCCCAAAATAGTGCGTGACATCTCCCGCCAGCAGGAAAAAGAAGTGGAACTCAGTATCCAAGGAGACAATATTGAGATTGACAGACGCATTCTTGAAGAGATAAAAGATCCGCTTATCCATCTTTTGCGCAACGCCCTTGATCATGGAATTGAGAATCCAAAGGAGAGGGTGAAAAAGAAAAAACCAGAATACGGCACTATCACTATGACTATTGCCCAGAATGAAGGCAATAGGATTGAGATCCTTTTTTCAGATGATGGCAGGGGAATGGATAGTGAACAGATCAAATCAAAGGCGGTGAAATTAGGAATCATTTCAAAAAAAGATGCAGCAAAGATCCAAGAGCAGGAGGCACTGCACCTTGTCTTTCACTCGGAGCTTTCAACAAGCTCAATGATAAATGAAATATCAGGGAGGGGTCTCGGACTTGCTATTGTTCATGAAAAGATTGAGAAACTTGGTGGCATAGTATCCCTTGAAAATGCTCGGGACAGAGGCTGCACCTTCAGAATCCAGTTACCAGTTACTCTCGCCACATTCAGAGGAGTGTTAGTAAAAGCTGCCGATAATCTCTTTATTACACCTGCCTCTCATGTGGAACGCGTCGTGAGAATCGAAAAAGAGCAGATTAAAACACTGAAAAACAAACCAACTGTCTCCCTCCATAACACCATAGTCTCACTTGTCAGCTTGGCGGATGTGTTACATCTGCCCCAAAATGAAGAGAAGAGGGGAAATGCCAAGTATCTCACTGCCATGGTATTGGAAGCAGGGGAAAAACGCATCGCCTTTGTGGTAGATGCAGTCTTAAGCGAGCATGAAATATTGATTAAAAGCCTCGGCACACAACTCCATAGAGTGCCCAATATTGCCGGAGCTACAATATTGGGGTCAGGAATGGTTGTTCCTATCTTAAATGTGCAGGACCTTTTCAACTCATCACGGGACACATTTGCATGGCCCCCTCCCATTGAAGTATCACACAGCGGAAAGCATGATGAGAAAAAATATGAGGAGAAAAAATCGGTGCTGATCGTTGAGGATTCAATAACCTCAAGGATGCTCTTAAAGAATATTCTTGAGGGCGCAGGATATTATGTACAAACGGCCGTTGATGGCCGCGACGCATATACTATTCTCAAAAACCAGACTTTTGACGCTATCGTTTCAGACATTGAAATGCCAAGGATGAATGGCTTTGAGCTTACAAAAAAAATCCGCACAGAAAGTAAATTCCCTGATATTCCTGTTGTATTAGTGACAAGCCTGGAGACTCGAGAAGACAGAGAAAAAGGCATTGATGCAGGCGCGAACGCATATATTGTCAAGAAAAGCTTTGATCATGACCGCCTTTTGAAGGTCATTGAGAGATTGCTCTGAAGGATCTGATATGATAAAAGTGCTCATAGTAGATGACTCTTACACAGTATGTGAATACATGAAGTCTATCATAAATTCGGATGATGAATGTGAAGTTATAGGGATAGCACGAAACGGCGAAGAGGCTGTGGAGATGACCAGATTGAAGCATCCCGACGTAATCACGATGGATATTCACATGCCTGGTATTAATGGTTATATGGCAACCAGGGAAATTATGGAAAACAATCCGACTCCTATTATAATTGTGAGTTCAGATATAGAGAGTGATCAGGCTCATGATACCTTTGAAGCAATGCAGGCAGGAGCTGTTGCTGTAGTAAAAAAGCCATATGGACTCGGCAACCCGGAATCCGATCCCCTTATTGAGAAAATTATCCGCACCATAAAACTTATGTCGGAGATAAAAGTAATCAAACGCCTTGATAAGCATAAAAAGAAAATAACTTCATACCCGCTCGTATCACATTTTCAAATAGAGATTGTAACAATTGGCGTTTCAACAGGCGGGCCCCCGGTGATCAAAACAATCCTCTCACAATTGTCGGAGAATTTTCCATGTCCGATACTGATCGTTCAGCATATCTCACCAGGATTCCTTGACAGTATGATTGAGTGGCTTTCGAAAAATGCTCCTCTTCCTATCCACATTGCCGGGCATGGGGATCAAATCAAACAAGGACATATTTATTTTGCCCCTGATGACTTTCATATGGGGATCATACAAAAGGGTGAAATTATGCTCAGCAAAGCCCCCCCTGAATATGGCATGCGGCCAGCCGTATCCTATCTTTTCCGGACCATTACCACTACCTACGCTCGATCAGCAGTAGGAATATTACTCACCGGTATGGGGAAAGACGGGGCACTTGAGCTTAAAGGCATGAAAGAAAGTGGTGCTACGACTATAGCTCAAAACAAACAAAGCTCAATAGTACATGGTATGCCGGGAGAAGCAATTAAGCTCGGAGCGGTGGAACATATACTTTCTCCTCCTGAGATTGCTGATTTTTTAAACTATATTGCCAATAATAATTGTGGTATAAGCCGATTAAATAAATAATAATTAAAGGAAAAATTCTATGTCATTGATTAAAAAAATAAATCCTGATTATATAACCATTTTAATTGTTGAAGACAGCCATACCCAGGCGCTCAAACTCCAAAATATATTACAGGAGATTGGCTATATAGTGATGGTTGCTCTTAATGGAAAAGAAGCCATGGTCTCTTTGAAGAAGGAGAGGCCCAATATTGTTATCAGCGATATTGTGATGCCTGATATGAATGGGTATGAGCTTTGCCGTCAAATCAAAGCGGATGAGAAATTGAAGAATATTCCGGTCCTTCTTCTCACCACGCTCTCAGAACCAGAAGATATCATTAAAGGATTGGATTGCGGAGCGGATAGTTTTCTCATAAAACCTTATGAAAGAGAACAACTGCTTTCACATATCCAATACATTCTCATCAATAATAGCATGAGGTCAGAGATAGGAGCAAGGGTGGGGATTGAGATATTCTTTGCGGGGAAAAAACATTTTATTAATCCGGAACGTATACAGATACTCGATCTCCTTTTATCCTCATACGAGAATGTGCTTCACCAAAAAAGGGAGCAGGAACGGCTCAACAAAGAATTAAACAGTGCGGGACAGACCATCAAAACCCTTCAAGGTATCCTTCCCATTTGCGCCAATTGCAAAAAAATTCGTGATGAAAACGATCACTGGCACTCACTGGAAGAATATATCCAGCAGCGTTCAAATGCTGCCTTTTCCCATAGCATATGTCCTGAATGTAAAAAAATATTATATCCTGAATATGTATAAGGGGAATTAGAATTATGCCTAAGATCCGAAAAATTCTCGTTATTGAAGATAGTTTGACACAGGCTTTGCAACTGCAGATCATTCTTGAAAGAAATGGATATAAAGTCTTTGTCGCGCAGAACGGCCTTGACGGGCTTGATTACATCAAGGATTCCCTACCGACTTTAGTGATCAGCGACATAAAAATGCCGGAAATGGATGGTTATCACCTCTGCAAGAAAATAAGGTCGTATGATCATCTTAAAGATATTCCGGTCATACTCCTGACCGCCCTTTCAGAGCCCGAGGATGTAATCAAGGCGCTTGAGTGTGGTGCTAATAACTTTATCACAAAACCATACGATGAAAAGCAATTGATATCAAGGATTGACAACATCATTCTCAATAAGCAATTACGAGATAAGGGAAGCACCCAGATGGGGGTTGAGATATATTTTGCGGGCCGTAAACATTATATTACCTCCGATCGTTTGCAAATCCTTGATCTCCTCCTTTCTACATATGGAAACGCCATTGAGAAGAACCGGGAGTTGGAGCACGTGAATCATGAATTGATTACCATGCAGCGGGAACTTGAAAGAGCAAAGGCCAAGGCAGAGGAAGCAAGCCGGACCAAGAGCAATTTTTTGGCAAACATGAGCCACGAGATTCGCACTCCAATGAATGGAATCATTGGAATGATTGATATTCTGCTTGACACAAAACTCGATGAAAAACAAATTGAGTATGCACGCATACTTCGAAGGAGCGCTAAATCTCTTCTGACAATAATTAATGACATTCTTGATTTGTCCAAAATCGAGGCAGGCAAATTTGAGCTCGAGATTCTCGATTTTGATCTCAGGACAGCGATTGATGAAGTAATAGGCCTTCTGAGAATGAAGGCACAAGAAAAAGGCATTAATTTTGCGTGTTTGATCCACCACGAAGTCCCTTCACTTCTCAAGGGCGATCCTGGAAGGCTCCGCCAGATATTTACGAATCTTGCCGGAAATGCAATCAAATTCACCGATAGGGGAGAGGTCATACTAAGTGCGATTCTGCAAGAAGAAACAGGGAACTTTGTGAAAATAAGATTCTCTGTGTCCGATACAGGAATAGGAATTCCCAAAGATCACCGTAACTCCCTTTTTCAGTCATTTTCACAAGTGGACACTTCCATCACTCGTATTTATGGAGGGACAGGACTCGGCCTTGCCATCTCAAAACAACTGGTAGAAATGATGGGAGGGGAAATCGGGGTTGATAGCGAGAGGGATAGTGGATCAACCTTTTGGTTCACGGCTGTTTTTGAAAAGCAGTCTGAAAAAGGAGATGAAAAGAGTGCCCCCACTGAGACTATTAAAGGAAAACGTGTCTTATTAGTGAATAATAATCCTACAAAACTAGAAGGGATAAGTGAGCATCTCATAACTTGGGGAACCCGGCTTGAGGAGGTGACAGATGAGGATGAAGCCTTAGATAGGCTTCGCAAGGCGCTCACCGAGAAAGATCCATTTGAAATAGCCATCCTTGACATGCAAACCCCCGGCATGAATGGAGAGCATCTTGGGAAAAAGATCAAAAGTGATCCTGATATAAAAAATACTATTTTAATTATAATTGCTTCCATAGGAAAGCGAGGGGACGCGGCCCGTCTTAAAAAGATAGGATTCTCAGGCTATCTGACCAGACCGCTCACGCTTCCACAGCTTTACAAATGTCTTGTGACTGTTACCCATAATAAAAAAGCGTTCCCAGAGAACAAATCGTCAGAGATTATCACCCGTCATTCGCTCGCTGAAAATGAAAAAAAGATGGTCCGTATCCTTCTTGCCGAGGATGATTCTACCAATCAAAAGGTAGCTCTTCATATTCTGAAAAAATCAGGATATAAGGCTGATGTTGTCTCAAGTGGTGATGAGGCTGTCGAGGCTGTGAAAATGGCGCCGTATGACATTATATTAATGGACGTGCAGATGCCAGGAATGGATGGCTATACCGCCACTAAGCATATCAGGAATTTGGAAAGGGAACGAATCCCGGTCATTGCCATGACCGCCCACGCCATGAAGGGTGATCGTGAAAAATGTATCAAATCGGATATGGATGACTATATTTCAAAACCGATAAATGCCCAAGAACTCCTTACTAAAATTGAAAAATGGATAAGAAGAGTTTGGAATAAGATGGAGTATACAACGGATATGCATCCTTTGAATATATCAGAGGGAACCCCTCCCGTATATTTAGAGGAAGCCCTTGATCGTGTTATGGGGGATAAATCATTCTTAGAAACACTGTTAAGGGAATACCTTGAAAAACTACCCGCACTCGTTCAATCCCTGCAAAGGGCTATTGAAATCAAAGATGCGACAGAATTAAAAAACCAGGCTCACACGCTCAAGGGCCTCTCTTCCAATCTGAGTGTGCATAGAATCGCTTCGCTCGCTCTGCAGATAGAGCACAGTGCCGAGAATTTCAATGTTTACAAGACATCGCACATTATCGAGGAATTGCACACAGAAATCCAGAATTTTGAGCAGTATATGAATCAATTTTCTTGGTAAATAAAGGCAAAGTTTACTCCAACCGATAAATATATAGGTTATTTTCTGATATAAAGGGAAGAAATGGCGCAATATGTATTGAATGTTAAAGATTACTGGTTTATTATTCGTAAGCGAAGGGTTCTTGTTATCACCATTACACTCCTGGTTGGTATCTTAAGTTTCATTTTTGCGCAATTAAACAAACCAGTTCCTATTTATCAGGCCACAGCACAATTAAGTCTTGAAAAAAATAGCACTGTGGCCGGTCTTATGCTTGAAGTTGTCCGATGGACATCCTGGAATGATATTGAGACCAATGCCCGCATTATTAAAAGCTTCTCCCTCATTGAAAAGGTTGCGAAAAAAATAGGCTATATAGATCAGGAGATGAGCAGCAACGATATTTTAAAAGATCCGGATGCTATCAATACAATCAGTAAAATTCAATCGCAAGTAACTGCTGAGCAAGTATCGCAAAGCAATATTATTGAAATTAAAGTGCGATCAAAAAATGCCAACGAGGCGCAGCTCCTCGCCAATACCATTGCCGATGCCTTCATCGAAGAAAATTATCATCGAAATAACAGGCGAGTCAAGGAGGCGAAAACCTTTATTGAAAGACTTCAAGAAAAACAGGCCCTGCAGCTTGCAGATGCTGAGGAAAAACTCAAGGCATTTAGAAGAGCCAATAAAGTCTTTAGTCTCGATCAAACCATGGGATTTATTACAGAAGATTATTTAAAGGCGAAAAATGAGCTTGAAAATATTGAAAAAGAAAAAAAGGCATGTGTATGGATGATTGAACAACTCAGCAGCGAAGAGAACCAGACAAATAAAATATTTGATATCATTTATAAGATTCCTGATTTAAATGAATTTATTGAGCGTCTCAACAACCTTCAGTTTGAGATGGAGACCCTTTTACTCGATTACACTATGGAGCACCCTGAAGTAAAAAAAGTGCAAAAAAAGATGCTCAGTGTAAAGTCGGAGATTATCAAACATTTGAAATTTAAACTTGTAAGACTCGAACGTCAGCAGGAAACAGCGCGTGAGATATTAAAGACAAAAGAGCAATATGCTCAATCAACACTAGAGTACGAATCAAAATATGAAAAACTGGCTCGAGATGTGAGCATGACTGAAGAGATAGTAAACTTTTTAAAAGAAAAGCACCAGGAGGCACTCATCAGGGAATCTGAACCTATTACAGAAGTATATATTGTCAAGCCTGCGCTCATACCTCAAAAACCGATGAACCCTCATGACAGGCTCAAACCGACATTTGTCGGATTTATTATGGGGCTCATACTCGGGATGCTGGCCGCCTTTATTATGGAAAATCTTGACTCCTCAATCAATACTATAGAAGAGGTCGAGAAATATCTTGCCACGCCGGCATTGGGAAACATTCCTTTTATCACACTCGAGCGTATTGAAAAATATTTAATCAAGCATGATATTGAAATAGATGATGAAAAAGTATTTAAAAACATGATCTATCTTGTTACCCTCTATGCTCCCAAGTTTACCATATCAGAGACATACCGCACCTTAAGAACAAGTATTCAATTTGCCGCGGAAGATCGAAAGACCTTTGTCATTACGAGCACCTTAGACGGTGAGGGTAAAACCACGGTGGCCATAAATCTTGCCTTTGCCCTATCCCAAATAGGGAAAAAGACGCTCCTTATAGAAGCCGATTTCAGAAAACCAAAAATCCACCATGTATTTGGCATCACAAGGGAACCGGGGCTTGCCGATGCACTCTTTGAAAACTGTGACTGGCGGAAAGCTATACGAGATGTGCCCGACATCCTTATGGGACATCTCAATATCCAGAACTTCATCATGTCCCCCGGGCTTGATAATCTGCACATCATGACCTGCGGCCTAAAATGCAGACAACCGGTTGAAATTTTGCAATCAAAGCAGATGGACACCTTATTGGAAGAATTCAAGAAAGAGTTTGATTATATCATCATTGACGCTCCTCCTATCATGCCGGTCAATGACGCTGTTGTCATAGGCTCAAAGGTAGAGGCAGCTATCATTGTATACCGCGTCGGGAGGGTCAACCAGATGCTTTTAAAGAGGGCCAAACTGCAATTGGATGCCGTTAAAGCCCATGTATTGGGAATCATCTTTAATGGGCTCAAACCCGACAGCCTCAAAGAGATGTATTCCACAGGCTATTACTATTACTATGACTATGAGGGCAAAGAAGAGTAAAGCACACGCTGTCTGTATTCATATCATTACACGTATGGATAAGGGAGGTTCTGCTGAAAATACCTATCTTACTGTAAAGAATATAAATAAATTCAGACCGTTGCTTATTATAGGGCCTACCACCGAATCCACCATGTCGGAAAAGGAAAGAAGAGAGAGGGATGAAAATATGAAGGCCCTTGTGTCCGACGGCATACAGGTGAGGGTATGTCCCTTTCTCTTTCGACGAATATCCTTATTAAATGATCTGAGGGCCTTTCTTTGGCTCTTTTTTACCATACGAAAGCTCCACCCCGCAATTGTGCACACCCATACCTCAAAAGCCGGAATACTCGGAAGATGGGCTGCATTTTTAAACCGTGTCCCCTTCATTTGTCATACACCCCATGGCCATATTTTTTTCGGATATTTTCACCCCTTGATTATGACCTTATTTCTCTTTCTAGAGAGAATAACATCCCTTATTACCCAGAGGATCATCTGCCTGACCGAGGGAGAAAAGAAGGATATCATCAAGCTTAGGATTGCACCGGAGTCCAAGCTTTTCGTCTGTCCCAGCGGAATAGACACAGGATCATTTAAAGAGGAAATGAATTCTGAACTCACCGCGCAGTGGAGAAAGAGGCTTGGTATCAATGAGGATGATATAGTGGTCGGCACCGTGGGGAGGCTAGTCAAGATAAAAGGGCATATCTTTCTTCTCAAAGCCTTTCATCGGCTTTTACCCGCACAACCGAATCTCCTCTTTTGCTTTGTAGGCTCAGGGCCCTTAAAAAAAGAGCTTACAAGGAAAGCAGAGGGATGGGGTATCATTGACAGGGTAAGATTTATACCGTGGGAGGCGGACATACGGCCTATTCTCTCTTTATTTGACATCTTTGTCTTTCCTTCCTTGAATGAGGGTATGGGCAGGGCCCTTGTTGAGGCGATGACGATGAAAAAACCTGCAGTGGCAACGCGCATAAGCGGAATACCGGATCTCGTGCATGAGGGTATTAATGGGCTTCTTGTGCCTCCTGCCGATGCACGAGCCTTGGGTGAGGCAATCCTATGGCTCGCAGAGCGTCCCGAGGAGAGAAAAAGAATGGGCGAGGCCGGAGAAATAATAGCAGATACCTATTCTGTGGATGCAATGATAGAAATACTTGAGACAATATATTGCATATAGAGAGAAGCACATCGATTTTTGTCAGAGTATTACAGAGGAGTCCCTATGATACTTAATAAAGAAAAAATGGAAGCATTGGAGAGGCTTGCGCGTTGTATGGCGCACGACTTTAACAATCTTCTCACAACCATCCTTGGGTATAGCGAACTCATGCTCAATACAGTGGCGAAGGATGATCCGATGCACGAAGATATTGAGGAAATAAGGCAGGCTGGGAAACGAGCAGCCTACATTACTGAACAATTTTTAAATTTTGGGGCAAAACAGAAACTTCAACAGGAACACTTGAATCCTCATGATATTATCTCTGAAATGAAGAGAAAGCTTACATCACTTGCAGGGAATGGGATCACTATTTCAATTACCACAGATTCGGATTTAGGCACTATTTACGCTGACAAAGAAAAAATTGAACAAGTTATTATGAACCTCGTTATTAATGCCCGAGAGGCCATGATCGATGGCGGAAATTTGAATATTAAGGTAATAAATGAGATAATTTCCTCACCCTCTCCGAGAAAATATATATGTATTGTAATTGAAGACACGGGCATTGGTATGACGGAAGAGACCATGGACTTGATTTTTGAACCTTTCTTTTCTACTCATAAAAAGCGAAACGGATCAGGATTTGGTCTTTCCACCGCGTATGGGATTGTCAAACAGCATAAGGGATGGATCAATGTTCAAAGTGAGCTGGAGCACGGCTCAACCTTTAAAGTATACCTTCCTTCTTTTCCTGCCTCGCTTTCATAGCATTCAAAAATCGGCATATTAATTACTTTCCACCAACAATTCTTATATGCTCATTGCTGACTTTCCACAGTTTTCTCACCAATATTCCTTCTTTCTTTTTTTCCCCTATTTTCATATTGCGTAAGTGGAGCTTTACTATGAAGAAAGCCGGATGTTATTCCGATAGATGAAAATAAGCAATAAATTATTTGTTATAGGCTCGATATACAAAGGATATTAAGGTACTAAAAAAGGGAGAACTTGTGATAGAGCAAGTTCGACGGGCCGGAGGTATACAATGATTGCTGCAATTCATCAACCCCAGTATATGCCCTGGATTGGTTATATGAATAAGATTGCCCACGCTGATGTATTTGTAATATTGGACACTGTTCAATATAAAAAAAATGAATGGCAAAACAGAAACCGGATCAAGACTGCTGCAGGTTCGCAGTGGATTACTGTGCCCGTCTGTTACCATTATCCTGAAAAAATATTGGAGGTTAAAATTAACAACACAGTCAGATGGGGGGCAAAACATTATGCAAGCCTTGTCACAAATTATCATCGAGCTCCCTATTTTAACGTGTATGCTGATTTCTTTAAAGAAACATTGAGCACACAATGGGAGTTTCTTGCAGATTTAAATGTCTTTATAATCGAATCTTTAACTCACATATGGGGATTAAATACCAATATTATAAGAGCACATACTATTAGTGTGAGCGCGCAAAATCCGACAGCCCGTCTTGTGGATATATGCCTGGCATTAGGAGCGGACACCTATCTTTCAGGAAGAGACGGGATGAAATATATGGACATGAAACAATTTGCTGATAACGGCATAAAGGTTATATTTCAACAATTTTCTTCAGTAGTCTATCCACAACTTTTTCATGAATTCATCCCTAATCTTTCCAGCATTGACCTGCTTTTGAATTGTGGGATTGGGGCCTCAGCCTTAATCTTTGAGGCAGGTCAGGGCATTTCTATGACAAATAATAATTCATATGCTCACGCGCCTTTACACGCATCTAGTGAGCACCTGTTAAAGTCAGATTTAAGAGAACATTCAACTATATACACTTATCAGGAAAATAAGAGTGGACTACATAATTGATAATATAAATAATGTGTCTCAACATCAGCCTGAGCAGAATCTTCAGGATCAGAGAAAAGCGGAGGAGAGCACGCGGTTCTATCATCAGTTGTGGCAAAAAGCCAACGATATCAATCAATGGGCAACAAGTGAGATAAATAATAATAATGCTCCTATTCAACCTTTGAAAACAATGATTCAACAGCTTGAGAATGGAGAAGGAGCGTTTCTTTGGGATACTATTATCCAAAGCCTGAAAATGGAGGATAGCCTGATACTCAATGTATTTATGCCACGCGCGAACTATGATATGTTAACGGATCATGCAACAAATGTCGCTATTCTTAGCCTCCGGCTCGGATTAAGCACAGAACTTTATTCTCATGGCAAATTAATACAGTTAGGGACCGCCGCTCTTGTGCATGATCTTGGCATGGCAGGTATCCAAAAGTCTATATTAAGCCAAAGCGCCAATCTCTCAGAGGAGCAGACAGAAGAATTCATGAGGCATATTCCCCTGGGCACGAAAATTCTTTCCAAACTAGGAGAGGAGTATGACTGGTTAACGACTATTTGTTCTCAGGAACATGAACGTGAAAACGGTCAGGGATTTCCTGCCGGATTAGCACAGGACCAGATTCATCATATGTCAAAAATAATCGGTTTGACTGATACACTTGAATCAATGACACACCCTCCCTGGGAAATGTCCCCCATGGATGCGATACAGACTCTTATTACCACTCAGAAAAAATTATTCTCTGCATCATTGTTAAAAATACTCCTTAAGGAGCTGTCTCCATTTCCACCGGGCACCTATGTGCGCCTCAATTCAAAAGAAATTGGACAGATAATAGAAATTTCCAAAGGGCATCCCTTAAGGCCTTCACTTAAAATTATTTTTGACGCATCGGGAATACCTCTGAAAAATCCCAAAATTGTTCATTTAAAATCAAAACCCTTGCTTTACATAGTGGGATCAGTGAAAAAATCAATGTTTCACAGTATTTAAATGAATATGATAGCAATGTTTTTAAAAGCACGCAATGAGAAAACAAAAAATTCCCCCCTGATAATTGTAATGCTCTTAATCCTCTGTTATCATGGATGCAGACAATCAAGTTACATCCAATCCGCAGGCAAATATCATCTTCAACGAGGTCCTGCATATTCAGGCCATTTTCAGGCTATTACCACAGGTGACCTCAATGGTGACGGGCATATTGATCTTATTGGAGGAAAATCGAGCTCATCCGGGCAGGATTTGGTCATCTGGTATGGAAATGGCATGGGCACATGGAGAACCATGGTAAGGTTACCAATCCATGGCGCGATAAATTCACTGGCGCTTGGGGATATCAACAACGATGGACGCAAGGATATATGCCTTTCCATTTGGGAGGAAACAACAGGTATTTCCGTGTGGCTCAATCTCGATGAAAATGAATGGCAGGAAGCCCTCCCTCCGACAGAAACCGGATTATACAATGGAGTATGCATTTACGACATCAATCAGGATGAAAGCGCAGATATACTGGCAGCAAACTATTCCACGAGAAATGGAAGGCCGGAGGGAATCCATATATGGCTTGGCGACAATAAAGGCAATTGGATGTTCAGACATGGGCCTACCTCACGTGGAAGATTTGCCAATATAATTGTCGAAGATTTTAATCATGATGGCAACCCGGATCTTGCAGCGACAAGCTGGGGACTTCCGGAAAAGCTTTTAGTCTGGCTTGGCCGGGCAGGAATGCAAAATTGGGCTGCCATGCCCCCTTTAGATAGCGGGAGCTTTTGGGGAATCAGAAGCGCTGATTTTAACAATGATGGCAACCCGGATCTTGTGGCCACAACCTATCAGGAGGGGGTCAAGGTTTATTATGGGTATGGCACGGGTATCTTTTCCGAGCCTCAAATTCTTATTGACAATGGACACTTCTGGGAGGTTCAGGCCTCTGACATCAATAATGATGGGTGGCCTGATATTATAGCGAGTTCCTTTGATAACAAGGGTATCAAATTATGGATCAATGGCAAACATCATAAAAGAACAACTATCCGTAAAGATGATGAGAAATCATTTTATAAAAAATGGGCGTACAAGAACACAAGCATGAAAAGCAGGCCTTGGGAACAGATAGAGGGGGCGCTGCCCAATTTCGGAAGTTTTTATGATATGGCGGTCGCAGATTTTAATCAGGATGGCTATATGGACCTTGCCGCTGCCCATAGGGGCGAAGGGATTAAGGTGTGGCAAAATCTCATCTTTTTTGATCATACTGATGAGAGGATAGAAGCCGGATATATTGATTCAAATACCAGAGGCATAAGCGCCGCGCAATTAGAAAAAGAGATCATTCCGAAAGTACATTATCATAAGCGCGAGCTGCCCGAGGAGCTTGTTGAAAAGGAAGGAAACCTTGTATATCGTGTCATAGACGGGATCCCGGAATATATCATCGGTGGCGGAGACACCATAGAGGTTACCATCTGGGAAGGTATGCATTCAAATCGCTTTTCTCTTCCCGTTAAATTAAATGGGACTATCTCAACACCTTTTTTTGATAATTTTAAGATGGCAGGGTTCACCAGCAGCGAAGCCGATGCAGCTCTCACTGAAAAGATGAAAAAATTTATCAATAATCCAAGATTAGATGTGAGAGTTACTGAGTTTAAAAGTAAAAAAGTCACTCTTCTCGGAGCGATTCATAGGACAGATTACGATAAGACAGGACCTGGAATACATTATCTTCAGGGTAAAACAAAAATAATAGAGTTTCTCTCACAATGCGGAGGGACCTCGAGAGATGCAGACCTCAGGCAAATAGAGATAATCCGGAAGGGCAAGACACACAATGTTAACCTTTATTCGGTTATCCAGGGGAATTTTCTTGAGAATATTATCCTTGATCATGAAGACGTCATATTTATCCCCACTATTAATGAATCATCCTCCCGTGTATTTATATTCGGAGAAATTGGCTCACCCGGGATTTACCCTTTCTCAGGCTCTTTTACCTTGCTGGAAGCCCTTGCCGAGGCCGGAGGATACAGCGAGGATGCATGTCTGAGTTCCATAAAAGTGGTCAGGGGGGACATCTCAAATCCGGAGGTTATATCATGTGATTTTAACCGGCTTGTTAAAAAGGGCGATATTACCCAGAATATTCATCTTTGCAAAAATGATCTCATATTTGTACCCAAACGTAAAATCGTTAATATGAACAAGTTTGCAGACAATATCACCTCACTTCTAAGACTTGTTCTCTATCCAGTGGCTCTTGTCAATACCTTCAGAAATCCTGAGGATATAAATCTTCAACTTGATCTCGGGTATAAATAGATTAAATATCACTCCTTTTATGAAACTAACAGACATAAATAAACAAAATTCCTCTGCAATTTTATTTTTCTGTTTTTTGGTAATCCTCTGCATCGGAATTTCCTTCGGACTTGCGAATATTAAACCGGACCTTGGGCTTATGATTGTCATTGGCATAACGATACTGATTCTCTCCTTTTTGGATACGGAGATCGCTCTTTATATTTTAATTTTCTCTATGCTTCTCTCCCCGGAGATAGGACAAAGAACAGTATCTGGTGAAGGGATGACACTTCGTATTGAAGATTTTGTCCTGTTTATTATAGCCTTCGGATGGTTTGCCAAGAATGCTTATTTCAAAGAAATTGAGGGTATGGGGCTTGTTCGTGAAAATTCCTTAAATCCATATATAGCCCGGTATATTCTTGTATGTATTCTTTCTACAGCTATAGGTATGATCGCGGGCAGGGTCAATATAAAGACCGGCTTTTTCTTTGTATTAAAATATTTTGAATATATTATTGTATTCTTCATTCTTATCAATCACCTTCACGAAAAAAAACAGATTCAAGGCTATGTAATAGCTTTGCTTCTCACCTGTTTCATAGTATGTGTTATAGCCATGCTGCAGATACCTAAGGGCATACGCGTTACTGCGCCTTTTGAGGGTTACCACGGCGAGCCAAATACCCTCGGTGGTTATATGCTTCTCATGCAATCTATTGTCATAGGGCTTTTTTTTGCAATAGATTCAATTAAAATAAAGGTGTGTCTGGGGGCTCTTGGTACTATGATAACTATCGTCATCCTCCATACTCTTTCAAGAAGCACATGGCTTGCCGCTTTCTTCATCGCAGCTTTTTTTATTCTTTTCCTAAAAAAGAAACAAAGAATGATAGCTTTATTTATCGTTGGAGTTTTGGCAATCCTTCTTGCCGCTTTTGCTCCGGTCAGGATAAAGGAAAGGGTCAAGGAAACATTTGTAGATAAAGAAGTTCCCTGGCGAGAAGAAAGGATCATGGGTAGAACTGTAGACCAATCGACAGCAATAAGAATATCTTCCTGGAAAAATGGCGTGAGTGATTGGTTAAAATATCATTTCATCTTTGGTTATGGAATAACAGGCTATACTTTCATGGATGCCCAATACGTGAGAGTAGCAGTAGAGAGTGGAATAATAGGACTTATTACTTTCATCAGTTTAATCTTTGCACTCTTTAAATATGCCTTTATTTCTTATCAAACGGTTCAATCCCCTCTTTTTAAGGGATTATCTTTAAGTTATATGGCAGGCCTTGTAGGTTTGCTTGGCCATTCCATAGGGACTAATACCTTTATCATAGTGCGAATTATGGAACCCTTCTGGTTCCTCTCGGGAATGGTTATCATGCTTCCTGAATTAGAGAAGGAACAAAAAAACTAAGAATTCCCCCTAATGAGTTTAATAGCTAATAATCAAAACAATTTGACTATTATAGAAGCACATAGGAAATGGTTCGTCCTTTTTGATTTCAAAGAATTAACTCGCTTTAGTGAACTGCTTTATTTTCTGGTACTACGAGATATCAAGGTCCGGTATAAACAGACGGTATTTGGTGCACTCTGGGCAATACTTCAGCCTTTTTTCACAATGGTAATCTTTACTATTTTCTTTGGGAAAATGGCTAATATGCCGTCAGATGGCATCCCTTACCCTATATTCTCTTATTCTGCTCTTCTTCCCTGGACCTATTTTGCAAACTCCATTTCCCAATCTGGTAATAGTCTTATAAACAATGCAAATCTTATTACAAAAATATATTTCCCTCGCCTATACATTCCCATAAGTGCAACACTCAGCGGTCTTGTGGACTTCTTTATAGCTCTGATGGTTCTGGCAGGGATGATGCTCTTTTATAAATTTATCCCGGGATACTACCTTATTCTATTCCCTTTTCTTATCTTTTTAACCTTTCTTCTAGCCACTAGTGTTGGGCTCTCACTCTCAGCTTTGAATGTTAAATACAGGGATATTCGCCATGTTATCCCCTTCATGATCCAAATCTGGCTTTTTGTCACACCAGTGATTTATCCAACTAGTATTGCTAAAAAGTACTCATGGATCCTATATCTCAATCCGATGGCAGGTATTATTGAAAATTTTAGGGCTTCTTTACTTGGACATAAAGCAGTTCAGTGGATAGAGTTGGGTTTCTCTGCAATTATCATCATATTTCTTTTTATTATAAGTGTAGTTTATTTCAACTATATGGAGAGGGAATTCGCGGATGTAATTTAATTAAAGGGAAATGAATGTCATCTTTGGCTCTCAAAGTAGAAAATTTATCTAAAAAATATCATATAGGAACTCGTAATACATATAATACTATTAGAGAATCCATTATAAATGCACTAACCACATCTTTCCTCAGGTTAAAGAATATAGGAAAATCAATACAAAAAGAAGAGATTATCTGGGCACTAAAAGATATCTCATTCGATGTAAAACATGGTGATGTCATTGGAATTATAGGCCAAAATGGTGCTGGCAAATCCACTTTGCTTAAAATCCTTACCCGTATTACACATCCGACACACGGCAGGATTACGTTAAAAGGGAGGATAGCAAGTCTGCTAGAAGTGGGCACAGGCTTTCATCCTGAGCTGACTGGTAAAGAAAATATTTACCTTAACGGAGCTATTCTTGGAATGAACCGATACGAAATTAGCAGAAAATTTGATGAAATTGTTGATTTTGCTGAAATAGAGAAATTTCTTAATACTCCTGTAAAAAGATATTCAAGTGGAATGTATATGCGCTTAGCCTTTGCCGTGGCGGCCCACCTAGAACCAGAAATTCTTTTAGTCGATGAGGTGTTAGCGGTAGGTGATTATATGTTCCAGAAAAAATGTCTTGGCAAAATGGAAGAAGTGGCAAAGGAAGGGCGAACAGTTTTATTCGTAAGTCATAACATGTCCGCAATTCGATCCCTTTGCGAACAGGTTATTCTCTTAGATTCCGGTAATATTATACGGATGGGGAATGCTGAAGAAATTATTTCCGATTATCTTTGTGGAAAAAGCAATATAATGATGGGAGAATGTATTTGGGACGAAGATGAGAAATCTCCGGGCAATACTGATATCAAAGCCCGGGCGATACGAATTATTAATAGTAAAGGAATTACATCAGATACAATAATAGATGATGAAGAAGCATATGTTGAGATTGATTATCATATTTTTCATTCTCTTCGGGACGTGCAGATCGGCTTTCAGTTATTGAGCTCGAATGGAACAATAGTGCTATGCACAGGTGATGGTGACAATGAGTATGGAAAAATCCGCGAACCTGGATTATATCGCTCTCGCTGTAAGATTCCAAAAAATCTGTTGAATAGCGGTACCTATTTAGTAAAACTAAATGGGCATATACCTCGCGTAAAAATATTATTTCCTGATGAGATATTATTACCCTTTACAGTAATACAAAGTATAGAGCTCGGTGGATATGGACGAAGACCTGGAGTCATAAGGCCCATACTGGATTGGGAAATACGCAAAATAGAAAAAAAATATGAAAAAGAAACTGTTTAAGTCATATCTGCAAAAAAAAAAAATAAAATGTATTGGACGTCTTTTCATAAAAGGATTACCCAAACTTATACTATGTAAACTTAAAGGAGAAAATACACTGTGGTGGAGATATGAATTCAATCACCTTTTCTATAACTCTAAGATCATATTCAATGTCAATAGGGCGAAAACTCATACCCACCCCAAAAAGGCGCTTATGTGTTACATAATTCATCCATTCCTGATAAATAAGAAAGCTGACATATTCTTTGCCCATACAAATATATGGCGGGCTCTTGAAATCGCCAGAATAATTGGTGAATTTGGATATATAGTAGATGGGATAAGCTATGATGACTATGATAGCAAGATCAGTGACAATTATGATCTATTAATCGGTTTTGGGCGCGCTTGCGTTTT
Source organism: bacterium (assembly GCA_049472395.1). Taxonomy (GTDB): domain Bacteria; phylum SZUA-182; class SZUA-182; order DTGQ01; family JBLIRR01; genus JBLIRR01. The sequence continues at coordinate 210,909 of JBLIRR010000003.1, forward strand.
GGCAAAACGATTATCTGAGCAAACTGTCAAATTATATATCGCAACCGAATCAGAAGCAACTATTCATAATAGGCGAGAAAGTGAAAGCCTGGAGCGATTAAATAACAGACGCTCATGTAACCTTACTCCTATGAGAAAGTCCTACAAAATTTTTTCAAATGATCTAAAATACTTCGATGCTATAGCTTGTCTGGGCAATAAAGTAACGGCTGATACTTATAGACCCTTTTTTAAAAAAAAAATATATTGCTTTAACAATCATGGCTATGACCATAATATGGGGCTTTCTGACCACAAAAATTTTAAGACGGCTAGACGAAAATTTCTTTTTTTCGGCAGCATAGGCCAAGTATTATTTGGTCTTGATCTGCTATTAGAGGTATTTGCCAAAAAGCCTCTCTTAGATCTATTTGTGTGCGGACCATTCGAAAAAGAAAAGGAATTTATTCAATGTTACTGGGAGGAATTATATAATAAACCAAATATACATCCTGTGGGGTGGGTGTCCTTAAAAAGCAAGATATTCTCCGATCTTATGAAAAAGTGTGGCATGGTGATTGTTCCTATATGTTCGGGAGCTTCGACTGGATCAGTTATAGTGTGTATGGGTAAAGGGCTGATCCCAATTGTTACTAAAGAAGCAGGTATTGATACTGATGATTTCGGTATTACGCTCTCTTCTTCTAATTTAAAAGATATTGATGAAAAAATTGAGTGGATTTCAAACCAACCTGCTAAATGGCACGAGGAAATGCATTATAAAGTTCTTAAGGCAGCACAAAGGGATTTCAGCCAGGAAGCATTTACAAGACGGTTTACAGAAATATTTAAGAATATCATAATAAATAATAACACAGGTTCAATTGCCCAAATTCACAAATAGTAATCTGATTATGCCCTATCTTACTTTAGAACAACTTCCCCCACCCCCTAAAGATAAGAGGGGCTGGCCTTGGACAGAAGAATCCCCCCTATTGCCTGACCTTATGCCTGATGGAAACACTTGGCCTAAAATTAGCATCATCACACCAACTTATAATCAAGATGAATTTTTTGAAGAGACCATTCGTTCAGTTCTTCTTCAAGGGTATCCAAATCTGGAATATATAATAATTGACGGCGAATCTACGGATAATACGATTGAAATTATTAAAAAATATTCACAATTCTTACCTTATTGGGTAAGTGAACCAGATAATGGGCAAAGCCATGCAGTAAATAAAGGTATAGAAAAATCAACTGGTCAGATTATTGGATGGATAAATTCTGACGATGTTTACTATCCAGGAGCATTTAGAAGGATAATAGAAACAATGTGGGTACATGGTGCTCCTATTCACCCCATTATTTACGGGGGTATCGATTTAATTGATGAAAGGGGGCATTATCTTCAGAGATTTCCTGGGAAATTAGTTGATAAAAGAAAACTTATCGCATATTGGCGACAGGAATGGCATATTCCGCAACCGACAGTTTTCTTCCGAAGCGATATTCTAAAAAAGCATTTATTGAATGAATCTCTCCATTACGCCATGGACTGGGAATTATACTTGCGCCTTTCGTATTCCTATCCTTTTCATCACCTTCCTTATACATTAGTTAAATTCCGCTCACATAGTAAAAGTAAGACGTCGGGAGGCTGGGAGCCTTTTAACCGGGAACAAATTACCATTTCAAAAAAATATTGGAGTAAAAATCCTAATTCATACATGTTCTACTGTTGTGATTATTATCTTTGGCCCTTAACAAAGAAGGGCAAATTAGTGCTCGCCTTTTTGAGAAATATATTAAAGCTGACGTTAGGACATAAATATTATGAGAAGATAAAAGTATTAAAGGGTACATTATTGGCCCGTCATTCTTATAAATAGGCTCACAAAATAGATTATTATGGACCTTATTCTTGCCGCCCTATGTTCTATTCTTGGCATCGAGATTGTATTTCGAAAGCTTTATGATAAGATCTCTTCCACAAAGCACCATGGGGAGACTTATTATTCTTGGTCTTTCGTTTCCCCTCAAGGTATCCCCATAAGTAATCTAAAAGGGGATTTGAAGCTTTCCATTCATCCTTTCACGGTATATTCCAACGCACCTAACCAGAAAACCGACCAATTCAGTATCAATGCAAATGGCATAAGAACCAATGGAGGTATTGATCCTGACAATATTCCACCATCTCAAAGACGGATACTTATTCTTGGAGGCTCTACTGCATTTGGCACTGGCCTCAATTCTAATACTGAGACTTATGCCGCCCATATAAGCCGAATATTAAAAAATGTATGTGTTTTAAATGCGGGAGTAATAGGTTTTATTTCAGGACAAGAGCTGGTTCAATTGATTACTGACCTTGTTGTTTATAATCCCCACCTAGTGATCACATTAGATGGATTTAATGATTTATTCATCCAACTAAGGAAAGCGAAGGATTGGCCGGGGAAAGGAGCAAACGAATTTGAGGGATTAATATCGAGATTAGTCGCGTTATATAAAATTGAGACAAGTATGTTCTATGGTTTTTTACACTGCTTCCGCGGTATTTATTCATTTCTTCTTACTATTTATAGGATCATTAAAAATGTAAGTGGGATCATTCTCGGGAAAACATTAAAGACATACATTCAATCGTATATGCCTTTTATTTCGGTAAAAGAGGAGATGAAGGAATCAAATTTAATGACCTTTGAAGATATAGTGGAGGAATATACATCAAATCTAGCAAAGATTACCCGTATAGGAAAGGGATTCGGCTTTAAACATCTTGCGGTTATGCAGCCTGCGCTTCTATCAGATAGAGAGAATTTTACCCCTAATGGTCGGTTTCATTTTTCTAAGGAGCAAATAAACCTATACGAGAGCTTTTTAGAATCAGCAATGAAAAGGCTTCAAGAATTGAATGTTGAACACTACTGTGCACACTATGATTTTAAAACCAATCATTCTCTTTTTTTAGATGATATCCATTTAACATCAAAAGGGTTTAATAAGCTTGCCTTTACAACAGTGAACATATTAAAACAAAAAGAGATGATCTAGTATTATTTAATAATCACAGAAAACTATTTTTTCAAATTCAAAGCTACGCAGGGGAGAGAAGGCATGAATATATTAGTCAATATTATTCAAGAATGGTTATTGGCATTTAAAAAGTTTTGGTCAAAAATTATTAAAGGAATTAATAACAATGATAAAAACCCCCCTGATAATATGTACCCTATGTGGTGATATGCAACCATTATCTTTTAATGTATTGAGTTCATGTCTTTTGTTTCTGTAATAATACCAACTTATAACAGAGATTGGTTCATTGGGGATGCTATAAAAAGTGTTCTTCAGCAAACATATATGGATTTTGAAATAATCATTGTTGATGATGGTTCAACTGATAAAACACAAGAAAGAATAAAAAGCTTTTTTAATAAAAAAATAAAATATTTTTATAAGAAAAATGGTGGTGCAGCGTCAGCATTAAATCTAGGTATAAAACATTCAAAGGGGAAATATATTGCCAGACTTGATTCTGATGATATTTTTGAACCTGAAAAATTAGAGAAACAGGTGAAATTATTAGATTCTAATCAAGATATAGGTCTCGTGTATACGCAGGCATATAATATTGATGAAAATGGAAATATTTTAGAATTATACCCTAAGAATCATACGTGTCCTCAAGAATCATTGAAGACATTACGACATTTTCTTTTTCCGCCATCCCAAAGCATTATGTTCAGAAAAAACTGCATTGATAAGATCGGATATTTTGATGAAAATATGCCTATTACCGAAGATTGGGATTTTTGTATCAGAATGGCCCAATATTATCAATTTGCATACATTGATGAGCCTCTTGTTAAAATTAGAAAACATACTTACATGATAACTGCAAATAAAATAGAAACAGCCCATGCTATTCTAAAAGTAATGCAAAAACATGCTAAAATACTTTCCATGGGAGAGGGCAACACTTGGATTGGTCAACATTACTATAGTCTTGGAAGGATTTATTTTTACAAAAGAAACTATCAAAGTGCAAAAAAAATTTTCTTTCAAGCTTTAAAATATGACCCTCGGTCATGGAGAAATTATATCTTTTTAGGACTTACCTATCTTCCAAATTTTATGATTGAAGCAATCAGATATTTAAAAAGTATTATTTCTACTTATAGTCACCTTAAGAAATGAAGCTCCTATTAGTAACAGATGGGAAGTATCCTGAATATGTAAACGGTGTTTCCATCTATATAAGATATTTCGCTGAAGAAATGGTAAGATGCGGTCATGATATATATATCTTCCATCATATTAAAAGCGGGTGGTTAAACAGACCCAAAATTATACATACTGTCGAAAACGGAATAGTTTATTATGGGCTCGACAATTCCCCTATTGCCTTCTTTGAAGCCATGGTAAATCCATCTAAAAGCTATCGGGAAAGAAGAACTGAAATAATATTCTCGAGTATATTGGAAGAAATAAATCCAGATTTAGTTCATTTTCATGAATTTGAGCGGATCCCTTCCTTTTGCATTGACTTGGTAAAATACAAAAATATACCAGTATTTGTTACCCTTCACGACTATTGGCTCATATGCCCTCGTCTCCAATTATTTACTTTAAGTGAGCATATATGTGAAGGCCCTAATGAGGGGAAAAATTGTATTGTAAATTGTCTTTCAGGGAATTTTCTGACTCGACAGTATAGAAAAATCATTATGAGTTTGCCGGAGGGGAATCTGCATAAAAGCATCACGAAACTCAGAAATATATATAAAATATCAAAAGGCAAAAATTTGGGGCAATCATCCTCCCATTCTTATATAAAAAAAAATTTTTCAGGCTTAAAAAATAAAAAATTATTAGAGAGTTTTAAAAAGAGGGAAATGTATTGTAAAAATTCATTAACCAAGGCAGATATAATCATTGCAGTATCAAATTGTGTTAAAGAAGTTTTTAAAAAACAAGGAATAGAAGAAGAGAAGATAATTGTAAATCAACTTGGGGTAAAATCGATTGATTGGATAATAAAAAGGGTCTTTCGATTTAAGCATTATCCTCTCCGTTTTGGATTTTTAGGGCATTTGGGGCCTTCAAAAGGAGCACACCTTATCACCAAAGCTGCAAAGACAATCCCTCCATCCAAGGCTAAATTCTTTTTTTTTGGTGGGGCTGCCAGCGAAACGCTCTATGATTTTCAAAAGAATATAAAGGATTTAACACACTGTATCTATAAGGGAAAATATTGTTATAATAATATTAATTCTATTTTTGATAATTTTGATATATTAATTATTCCTTCACTTTGGCAAGAAACTCTTGGTATGATAGGCTTAGAAGCGCAGGCCGCAGGTATACCTTTAATTTCCTCGGATACAGGAGGCATGAAGGACTATATAAATGATGGGATTAATGGCCTTCTTTTCCCAACAGGTAATGTAGAGGAATTAGTAAAATGTTTAACAACCATTATAGAAGCTCCATGTCAAATTGAAGAAATGTCTAAACGCGCATTTGTTCCCAAAAGCATCAAAGAAGATTGTGAAATAATGATTAATAAGTATAAAGATTTCAGTAGCTGCCAGATCAATAAATATAATCTAAGCGTTAATAATAATTACAACAAAATAGTAACCAACTATAAATAAATAACTCCATGGCATTCCACTTAGATTTAAATAGATTAAAACGTCCACCATCAACAGGTATATTTCCTAAACAAAAAAGCATTATGTTAAATTTCTGGAAAAACTTGCTTACTAAAGGACCTTTGATTGAAATAGGGACAACATCTCACAAAATAAGAGATGACTTTATTGGTCTTAATTTAGAATATTATGATTATGTTAATATTATTGCAGATGCCCATTATTTACCTTTTAAGGATAATTCAATAGCCGGTATTCATATTGACGCTGTTCTTGAACACGTAAAAGATCCTTTTTCTATTTCGAAAGAAATATATCGCGTTTTAAAAAAAGAGGGCGGACTTGTAGCATGGGCTCCATTTATAGCCTCCTACCATAAATCACCTGAAGATTATTATAGATTTACTCTTTCAGGGATCCGGAAAGTATTTTCTGATTTCAAAGAGTATAAAGTCATAGCAGGTCCAGGTGGATTCTCAGCACTAAGTGAAATCTTGCGAAATTGTTTTGCCATTATGTGCTCATTTAAGAATGAACTTTTATTTAAGCTTTTCTGCATTTTTTGGGGATGGATTTTCCAACCGATAAAATATTTAGATATTATTTTTAGTTATTCTCGTGATCTTTCTCTCCCAAGTCATTCAACTGCTGCAGGTTTTTTATACATGGGAAGGAAATAAATATAGTTTAATTGAGAAGCGAAAATGCGTCGGGCTACTATTATCATTAGAAATTATAATGGAGAGGGATTATTACGTAAATATTTACCCTCAGTTATCAACGCATTAGAACAGAGAAGTAATAAAGATGAGGTCATAGTAGTGGATGATGGAAGTACAGATGCAAGTTGTGCATTAATAAAAAAGGATTTCCCTCAAGTAAAATTGCTAGAAATATTTCCTAATTCCGGTTCAGCGATGATCCCGTTTAATAAAGCAGTAAGAGTAGCAAAACATGATGTAATAATCAGTTTAGATAATGATGTGTATGTGGAAAAAGATTTTATTAATCCATTATTGACCCATTTTGATAATAAAAAGGTGTTTGCAGTCGCAGGAAAAATTTATAATCCTGATAATAATATGAGTATTGAAAGTATTAATTATCCTATATTTTATAAAGGACGCTTAACTTATATTGTGCTGGGAAAACAAAGAGAAAATTTTAATATTAACAATAAAAGGGAATACATTGATTTTAACAACACAATTGAAATTGGATATGCCCCAGGAAACGCGTCTGCCTTTAATCGAAAAAAGTTATTAATACTTGGCGGATGGGATGAGATTTACAAACCGATATATTGTGAAGAAAATGATATATGCTATCGGGGATGGAAAAAAGGATGGATAACTCTTTACGAACCAAATAGTGTTGCTTATCATTATGAACATAAAACAGTGCAGAGTATGTGGGATAATAATCAGATGAAAATCATCAAAATGAGAAATCTTTTATGCTTTAATTGGAGAAATTTGACAGATCCTGATCTATTAATTCAATGTATATCATGGGCATTCTTAAGGTTTATCTTCTCATTTTCAAAAAAAGATTTATTATACGCTCAAGCGTTTCTTGAAGCATTAATAAAAATACCAAAGTTATTAAAGAAAAGGCATAATGATAAAATTAATATTATAAATAAAGACAGAGATATTCTTTTATATTTTAATCGTATATATAATCAATATATTCCTCTATAATCGAAAAAGAAAAAAATTTGTATTCATATCTTGTAAGACATCTCTATTATCCAATAACTTATTTTCTAAAGGGTAATAATGTTCTTAATTATCTTAAGATATTCGAAGAAAATCAATGGAAATCTCAGGATGAACTTATTGAATCTCAAAAAGAAAAACTATTTACAATTTTGAACTATGCTTTTAACAATATTCCCTTTTATAGCCATAAATATCATACAGCGAAAATAAGCAGAGAAGATATTAAAACATTAAAAGATTTCTCCAAAATTCCTTATCTTACTAAAGAGGAAGTAAGAACTTTTTTTCAGAGTTTACCTGATAAATCGAAGAGAAAAATTTACCAGGGACACACCAGTGGTTCTACGGGAAGGCCTTTATGCTTTTATTATGATAGTAATTTTATTTCTTCTACATGGGCTAGTCGTTGGCGAGGAAGAGGTTTTTGGGATGTAAAAATTGGTGACAAGGAGGTGGCAATATGGGGTAGACCTATTGATTCCAACTATGAATCATGGAAGCAACGCTTTAAAAGTCGCCTTAAAAATGTATTATTTCTTTCTGCATTTTCTCTATCTCCACCAAAATTGGAACAGTTTTGGTCCGAAATGATCAAATTCAAACCTGACTATATTTATGGATACCCGTCTGCTATTTATCAGCTATGCCAATTTGCCCATGAAAAAGCTCGATCTTATCATGGACTCAAAGCTATCTTCTGTACAGCGGAATCCCTTTACAGCCATCAAAAAAGATTAATGGCCCAAATATTAAACAGTCCTGCTGTTAATGAATATGGATGTTCGGAGAGTGGAGGATTCGCTTATGAGTGTTCTGAAGGGAATCTTCATATTTCTACTGAAAATGTCTATGTTGAATTTGAATCAAATAATAAACAAGTCCCCCCAGGGGAACTTGGAGAGATCATTGTGACAAATTTAAATAATTTTTATATGCCCCTTATCAGATATAGGGTAGGGGATATGGGCAAATATCATAAAAAGCCTTGCCTCTGTGGGAGGGGATTGCCCACTATGGAAATAAATGTGGCTAAAACTTCAGATATTATTATCACACACTCTGGTAAAAAGGTATGTAGTCATCTGTTTGATTATATCTGCATCTCTCTTTTAAAGAATGAGGAATATGGAATTCAGCAATTTAGGATTATAAGAAAATCAATGAGTAAATATTTAGTCCAAATTGTAAAAGATACACAATTTAATCAATCAGTGCTTGATCTTTTCTCCAAAAAGATGAGAGAATTTCTCGGGGCAGATATCATTATAGAATATGAATTCTTGAAACTAATTCCTAGAGATGCTACCGGAAAAGTGAGATATTATATTTCAGAAATATAAGTGAGTTCAACACCTAATAAATTATACGCCATCCAAAAATCTTTTAGTAGAATTGAAATCTGATACAGTTTTTAAGAAACCGATTTTATTTTTTCTTGGCTTTGGAAGCCTTTGTATCTATCAGTATTCGGCGCTTAAGGCGATAAAAAGTCAAATAGAAATAAATGGCTATTTTTATCAAACACGCAGAGAAATTATTCCTGAATATAGTAGAAAATCAGAGGATAATTTCTTAACGATATATTGTTTTGGGACAGAAAGGATGTTTCACATACTTCCAAGGTCCCTATTTCGGTTTTTAGAAAACATATATTTTTTTTTCTCAGGTCTTTGGCACATACTCAAAGGAAATACCCATCATGATGTTTTTGTCTCTGGATACCTCTTTTTCTTATGGATACCTCTCTTGAAATTGCGTTTTCATCGTGTCTTAGTGTGGAAATTTGGCATTGCTGAAGAATTTTTGCTCAGAAATATAGCTAAAGATAAGCTAAAATTTTTTTTTATTAAAGGCATTGAAAAATTATTTTTACCAATGGCCGATACTCTTGTCGTACAATCAAATGGTATGGCTAAATATTTACGTAAAAATTTTAATATATATCAAAAGCCAATTTATAAGATTCCCTGCTGTGTAGATTATGATTTGTTTCGATTTAATGAGATTGGTCGAAAAAAAGAGCGCAAAAAGCTAGGACTCACAGGACGTTTTGTTGTAATTCATATCGGTTCAGGAGCTTCATGGCGGGCAAAAAACAATATAGTAAAAGTTTTTCAAGCTATTAAATCCAAAAAAGAAAACGCCTTCCTTCTTATTGTCTCACCAGATCCTATATTTAAAGAATTAATAACAAGAAATCAAATCGTAGATTCATTGATAATTACTCTTCCCCATCAAGAAGTTCCCAAAACCCTATGGGCAAGTGATCTTGCCTTACTTATAAACATATCTCATATTAGTACTGAGGTCGCCTCACCCATTAAATTTCCAGAATATTTAGCAGCAGGATTACCTATCATATTAACTGGCGCGACAAAAGAGTATATCGATCTCATAAATAATGAGGATTTAGGATTTATTCTTAATATGCGATCTAATAAGTGGGAATATAATCTCTTTGAATTCATTTATTCCTTGGAAGAAAAGAAAAACCTAATACGCAAAAAAGCTGCTGCTATTGTAAAGAAAAATCTGTCATGGCAATGTATGCAAGAGGTCATAAGGACTGCTTTTATATGTGGTAATAATGAGTGGCATAATCGATGAGTTTAAAAAAATAGAAAATTTCAAAATCTATGGGATAAGGCCCAGAAATCCTGATAAGGCTTATGACTATACAAGGTATACGAGAGTAGTCTTTTTACACAGATTGATTTTGTCAATACCCAAAGACTCTATCCAGAATTTAAAGCAAGTACTCGTTTCTTGAGGTAACAAACAGTTTCTTTATACACGTCAGCAATTACTTCAAATTGGAAAAGGATTGATAACCATTTTGACGAAGAAAAAACAATAATTGATTTTATCAACTTTAAGTCGCTCCCTAATATGAAAACTAATTCAATATTACAAAAAAACTATTACTACAGAATCTCTTTCATGGCAATGTATGTAAGAAGTTATTAGTACTGTTTTTATTATAAATTCTTCAATTCTATAACATTATAAAAAAGTATATTGCACAAATATACAGCTATTAAGGAAAAGAAATTTATTTTTTAAATGATGAGGACAAATTCACCCATATCCTCCTTTAAGGAAGTCCTTTTTGGGATTGAAAAACAGGATCTTATAGCCATCGGTCTTATAATAATTACTGCTTTTTTTTTACGTATTGGTCCCATCCTTATCAAAGCGCTTGATCATCTTGAGCTTTTTTATTTGCCTGATTCACACGGCTATGAGACTCTCGCAATAAATCTTATAAAATTCCAAAAGTTTTCCTCAAAAAAATTACCACCATATATTCCAAATATGTTTAGGACTCCCCTATATCCGATTTATCTTGCGATAATTTTTTTTATCACAACAGGGACTAAACATCCTATATTTTCCTGTTTGGGACAAGCCATAATCTCTACTCTTTCAATCTTTCTTGTAGTACAATTCGCTCGTCATTTTTTTTCTCGCAAAATAGCCTTTGTGACAGGAATACTACTTGCTATAGAGCCTATTGACATTATATTCTGCTCCTTTCTTATGAGCGAAATTCTATTTTCTTTATTTTTTATAGTAACGTTTATTTCTTTTACTATATATTTGGATAATTTTGCGCTTAACTCCTTAATAGTTCCAGGTATCTGTCTTGGATTGGCAACTCTCACCCGTCCCATCAGTCTATATTATATAGCTATTTTGATTTTTCTTATCATTTTAAATAGGGCTACTCGATCCTTAAAACATAGTCTGCTTCTTTTCTCAATTTTTTTCATTACATTATCGCCTTGGATACTCCGTAACATAATTGTTTTCAGGGAAGCTTCACTATGTAATATACAAAAATTTAGCGTCAATTATTATGAAATACCTGCTATGGAACAGTATCTAAAAGGTATTCCAATAAACAACGCAAGATCAAGCATAGAAGAGGATACTTTTCCCAATATTTGTAACTATGTTGAGAGGATTGCTAAAGAACCTATTGAATATATCCATCTTAGGCTTTTGTGGTTCGCACGGATACTTTTCGATTTGGGGGATGGGATTTTTCTTTTCAAGGGTACTGACAATTTCATAGGGGTAAATGCACCTCCTCGTTCAACTATCAGCAGACTAATTAAAGGAGAATACGACGGAATAAAACAATATATGGTAAAATTCTCTCACACCCATTCTCTTATAAAATCTATTTTTCTAAAAATATTTCTTGTAGGTTATTTCTTATTTTTGTTTATTATATATTTATTTAGTATAATTGGAATAATTAATCTATTTAGAAAAGAATTATTTATTGCCTTATTTTTCTCCCTAACGCTATTCTATTTTCTCTTGATTCCCGGCTCGGTAAGTTCGGCCCGTTTTCGTATTAACCTAATTCCCATATTCATGATATTGGCAACTTCAGGAATTTTTTTCCTATGGGAAAGAGCATCTATATTTTTCTTAAGACGGGAAAATAGGAAAGAAACAAATACATATACAGATGACATTGATTTTATTACCTTCTCCAAAAAAAATCTGTGAAAGAATGTGTTAAAAAACCGGATTTGATTTTTGATTCTCTCTATCACACCAAAATCTAATAAGGCTAATTATTTATCACCTATGAGTTGACTAAAGGATTTAAATATGCTATTAGTCTGGATAGACGAGTCAGAATAAATTAAAATCGGGAAGTCTTAGGAGAGTTATCTTTATTAGAAAATTTTAACGCTCGCACTGCTGAGAAACTGGCTCGCTTCGCGAAATTGAGAAATATTTTAGCCCATGAATATTTAGATATTCGTTTTGAACAGATTAAAATTTTGCTACTACATCAGAATCATCCTATTGTGAGCTTACTTTCTTACGTGAAGGAAAGATTGGAAAAGAGGTGCAAAAAATAAGCACCTATTTTTTCTTTTAAGACGTACATAATTCTTATTGAATAACGTACGTATTTATAGTATAATTCAAAATTATTAGATAAAAAGGGAAATAATGAAGCTATCAGCTACCAAACTAAGACAGAATCTCTATCGCATCCTTGATGAAGTTTTAGAAAAGGGAGTACCCATAGAGATTGAAAGAAGAGGGAAAATTTTGAAAATTGTCCCTTTAGAACCCATTAAAAAGCTAGACAAACTAGAATCACATAATACGATCATTGGTGATCCTGAAAGTATTGTGACTATTAGTTGGTCGAAAGCGTGGCAAGAGGAAAGAAATTTATAATGCTTTTTTTAGATACGCATGTTATGGTATGGCTTTACCAGAAGTGTCTGGAATTACTATCAAGAAAGGCGAGAACTGCTATTGAAAAAAATGAAATTTTCATTTCCCCTATTATAATATTGGAATTGGAGTACCTATATGAGATAAATAAAATAAAAGATAATTCCCACACCATTCTTGATTATCTACAAAATAAAATTGGATTAACGGTGGATAATGAGAATTTCCTTGAGATTGTGAATGTCGCGCTAAATGAGACATGGACACGAGATCCTTTTAATCGATTGATTGTCGCCCATTCAAAATATAGGGATGCTGTTCTTATAACAAAAGATAAAGAAATTATAAAGAATTACTATAAAGCAATTTTTTAGAAAAACTTTATTTCACATACTGACTTACCCTTTAATGGATGACCCTGCTTTCTGGGAATATAATTGTCAAAATGAGCATTGCTGATTGTCAATTGAAAATTAGCGTATATGGAATATAATAACGTATAAAGGAGACGAAATAGGATTATATTCATTGTGAACAGATGAGAAAGTTGTTGATGAATGAGAATCATGCTATTATAAGCTGTTTTTAGGCATAGAGCATCATCTGGGAAATGAAAATAAGGAGTTATACATAGAAAGTGAAAAAAATGACGAATGATCAGGCAAAAGATACGGGCCTGGCAATGACGCTTATCCTATTGCTCATTGCACATTTTGCCAAATTCTATTACTTGATTCCGCCTGCAATCGGAGTCGTTATCCTTCTTATGATTTGGCCTACACTCTTTAAGCCCTTCGCGTTTCTGTGGTTTGGACTGTCAGAAGTGCTCAGCAAAATCGTCTCAAAGATCCTTCTCACGATTATCTTCTTTGTTGTCGCTACCCCCATTGCCCTTATCAGGCGAATATGGGGTGCAGATTCAATGAAACGAAAGCTTTGGAAGAAAGGCCGCTCCTCTGTATTTTCAAAACGCGGGCATCTCTATTCAGGACGCGATTTAGAAAAACCATATTGAGAGTAATGAAAAGGAGATAGATATAATATGGAATTCTTAAAAGATTTATGGGGTTTTATGAAGGTGCGTAAGAAATACTGGCTTCTTCCAATTATCCTCGTTTTGCTCCTCCTTGGAGCGTTGATTATTCTTACCAGCGGCTCTGCGGTTGCGCCATTTATTTATACCCTCTTTTAATCGTCTGGATAAAAATAATCAATGAACGCCATTTTAGGAATATCAGCTTTCTACCATGACAGTGGCGCTGCCCTCTTGATAGATGGGGAAATATGCGCGGCAGCCCAGGAGGAACGATTTACGAGGAAAAAACATGATCGATCCTTTCCTGAAAATGCAATATCTTATGTGCTCACAGAAGGAGGGGTGAGTGTTTCCGATCTTTCTGTCATCGCTTTTTATGATAAACCTTACATCAAATTCGAACGGCTTCTTGAAACATACCATTCATTTGCCCCACAAGGATTAAAAAGCTTTCTATCCTCTATGCCCGTATGGATCAAAGAAAAACTTTTCATGCGCAAAATGTTATGGGAAGAGCTTGAAAAAATCGAAGGGGGTGAGATTCATAAAAAACCACCCCTGCTCTTCCCCGAACATCACCTCTCCCATGCTGCAAGCGCATTTTATCCTTCGCCATTCAGTCAGGCCGCCATATTGACCATAGATGGTGTCGGCGAGTGGGCTACCTCGACAATAGGTTTTGGGCATGGGAAGGATATTACTGTCCTCCAGGAGCTTGAATTTCCTCATTCTATCGGGCTTCTTTATTCGGCATTTACCTATTATTGCGGATTCAAGGTCAATAGTGGCGAGTACAAATTAATGGGGCTCGCCCCCTATGGAAATCCAAAGGGCGAGTTTGTCAAAAAATACAAAAAAATAATATTGGATGAATTGGTAGACCTGCGGGAGGATGGATCAATTCTGCTCAACCAGCGCTATTTTGACTATGCCACAGGCCTCCGGATGTGCAGGGACGAGATGTGGGAGAAATTATTTGGAATCCCCAAAAGAGAGCATGAAAGCAAATTAACCCAACCCTATATGGACCTTGCCCTTGCAATACAACAGGTAACAGAGGACATTGTAATGAAACTTGCCGAAACAGCCAAAAAATTAACTGATTGTAAAAATCTTGTAATGGCAGGGGGGGTGGCGCTTAATTGTGTGGCAAACGGCAAGCTCTTGCGTTCTCATTTATTTGATGACCTGTGGATACAACCTGCGGCAGGAGATGCGGGCGGGGCATTGGGCGCTGCGTATGCAGTTTTGCATATTTGGGAAAAGCATGAAAGAAAAATAACCTGCAATGGCATGGATAAAATGAAAGGGTCCTATATAGGGCCTGAATTTTGTGAAGCAGATATACTGCGCATGAGTAGAAAATATCAGGCTACTTATAAGTACTATAAAGATTTTGACCTTTTATGTAAGGAAGTTGCGCAGTTATTATCACAAGGCCAGGTTGTCGGCTGGTTCCAAGGACGCATGGAATGGGGGCCAAGGGCATTAGGCAACAGAAGTATCCTGGGTGATCCACGACACCCTGAGATGCAAAAAAAACTGAATTTGAAAATAAAATATCGTGAAGGCTTCAGACCGTTCGCTCCCTCAGTGTTAGCTGAGGATGCCCGCATGTACTTTGACCTTGATAAGCCTTCGCCTTACATGTTGCTTGTGGCCCCCGTTGCGAAAGAACATAGAAAACCGGTCCCTGATGGCTACGAGACAATGGAATTATATAAACGGCTCTATCACTTACGTTCAGATATCCCCGCAATTACCCATATTGATTATTCAGCGAGGATCCAGACAGTTCACAGGGAAACGAATGAGAGATACTGGCGTTTGATTAATGAATTCAAGGAGCATACCGGTTATGGTCTTCTTGTGAATACAAGCTTTAATGTACGGGGTGAACCTATCGTGTGCACCCCGCAAGATGCATACCAATGTTTTATGAGGACAGAGATGGACTGGTTGGTTATTCATAATTTTCTCTTTGATAAAACAACGCAGCCAAAGTGGAATGAGAAGGAAGAATGGAGAAAAATATATGAATTAGATTAATACTATGGTCCTTCTTTCCTGCAAATCGCGATAAGGGAAAGCCCGAAAGGTATCTTTACCATCTTCTCCGTCAGTGCGAAAAGAGGAATAAATTTATCTACCATAATCACCATAGCACTGCTCATACATTTTCTCCTGGTGATACGAGAATTGAGGAACCATCCAAAACTTGAGATAAAATTCTGATAGTAAATTTCTTCCACTTTAAAATTTTTCTTTTCAAGTTTCTTTATGAGTTCTGACCGGTCATATCGTCTAAAATGATCCAATTTCTCATCAAGCGTGCCATAAAGCATCTTTAAGGCAGGCACCAAAAGGATCAAACGACCATTTTTTTCTAACAGAGAATAAATATTCTCCAAGGCTTTTTCATCATTTTCTATATGCTCAAGTACATTTAAACAGACGACCGTATCAATTGCATACGGCGAAAGCTCCGACAGGTCAGGGGATGAAATATCATGGGAGATAATCTTCACCTTTGGATTGCTCACAAAGCGATCTCTCAGGTACTCCAGATAGGCTTTATTTATATCTGTGAGGAGGACAAAATTCGAGCTCATGGAAACAAGGAATTTTGAGATATTGCCTATCCCTGAGCCGATTTCCAGAATAGTCTCTCCCAGATAAGGCTTTATACCGTTAAATGTCCATGTGTTGTTATTTTTCATCAATCTCATTCTTAAGAGGGTTTCTTCGCCAACATCATATATTTCGAATTTACATCTCAGTAACCAGTAAAGCGAACGAAAAAAATCCTTCCAGGTGATTTTCTTCCCCTCATCATAATCGCGTCCATTGTATGATATTGGGACTTCATACACTCTAAATTTTCGCTTAAAAATCTGGGCAGTAATCTCGGATTCTATGCCAAATCCATTGGCACGCAATGTGAGTGCTCGAAGCACATCAGTCCTGAAAGCCTTATAACAGGTCATAAGATCGGTGAGGATAGTATTGTAAATGATATTGGCAATGAGATTTAATATTTTGTTCCCCATATAATGGTAGAAATGAAAAACGCGCCGAGCACCTAAAAATCTGCTTCCGTATACGACATCTGCCTTTCCTTCTATAATCTTCTGAATGAGAAGAGGATATTCACTCGGATAATATTCAAGATCAGCATCTTGAATAATCACGATCTCACCAGTGACATGCTCAAAGCCTTTCCTAAGGGCAAATCCTTTTCCCATATTTTTATCGTTGAAAATTATTTTTATGGTGCTCTCTTCAATCTTGTGCAAAATTTCTCTTGTACCGTCTGTTGAATAATCATCCACAATAATTATTTCTTTCTCAAGAGGCACCTCCTGAACCTGCCGCAGAATTTCCGAGATTGTATTAATCTCATTAAACACAGGCATGACGATTGAAAGCTTCATTTTAGACTATTTCCTTAATTTTCATTCGCTATAGATCTTTTATTCTCCTGATAAAAAGCCTCATGACAACCAGATGAAGTATAATGGTTTTTCATTACATATTCAAGACAATTTTGATATACTAAAAGGGCAATCGCATGAAATATCTTGAGAACCTGTTCACAAGATCAGAGTTTAAAGGGATATAATAAGAATGGAATTTAAAAAATACGAGAATTGGAGTCTGGGTATTCATCAGAGTATGGCAGCAAAACGGATTCCCACTGACGGCTCTATTGAGGTAAGCCGTCGATGCCCTCTTTCCTGCGCGCACTGTTATAACAATCTCGCCTTAAGGGATCAAAAAGTTCTTTGTCGCGAGCTTACATACAATGAGCATTGCCGTATTCTGGACGAAATTACCGAGGCAGGATGCTTATGGCTTCTTTATACCGGAGGAGAGATTTTTGTGAGAAAGGATTTCCTTGATATTTATACCTATGCAAAAACAAAGGGCCTTCTCATTACGCTCTTTACAAATGGGACTCTTATTACCCCTGAAATTGCTGATCATCTGGCCCAATGGCCTCCATTTTCCATTGAGATTACAATTTACGGACGCACACGGGAAATCCACGAGAAGGTGACCCGCCTGCGCGGCTCCTATGATCAGTGTTGGAATGGAATCCATCTACTCAGAGAGCGCGGTTTGTCTCTTAAATTAAAGACAATGGCCATCACCCTAAATAAACATGAGATATGGGAGATGAAACATCTTGTGGAGGATGATCTTGGCTTGGAATTCAGGTTTGATGCGACCATAAATCCCCGGATTGATTGCACACAAACTCCCCTGGCTCTGCGGCTCACCCCGCGTGAGGTAATAGAACTTGACCTTAAAGACCCACAGCGCATGCGTGAGTGGAAATTGCTGCTCGATCGGTTCAAAGGCATCGACAATTCCCCTGAATATGCGGATGAGCTTTATCAATGCGGAGGCGGGATTAATTCCTTTTCCATCGATCCCTATGGCATGCTTAACATCTGCTCCCTCTCATGTGCAGATTCCTATGATCTGCGACAGGGAACATTCAAGGAAGGGTGGGAGAACTTCATCTTTGGCCTGCGGCATAAGAAGATATCGGTGCAGACAAAATGTGTGGGATGTGCTCTTAAATCCCTTTGTGGGATGTGTCCTGCAAATGGAGAACTGGAGAATATGGATTCAGAGGGACCGGTTGATTTTCTGTGTGAGGTTGCACATTTGCGTGCGCGTGCACTTGGGTTCCCCATACCGCCGCATGGAGAATGTGAGTATTGCGATGGATAAATTCATTGATTTGAGCATCCGGCTTCTTCGCCAAGGGAAAAGCATACGTTTTCAAGCCCCTGGCCATAGTATGCAGCCGACAATTAGGGAAGGAGAAGTGATCACCATCGAGCCTATTGCACCCTCCGCTGTTCACAAGGGCGATATCATTCTCTATACATGGGAGCATGGCATACTAGTCCATCGCGTTATAGGCATAAAGTGCAAAGGCAATGATGTAGCATATTTTATTACGCGTGGTGATGCGGCACTTACGTGCGACAGTCCCGTGAGTTCCTCACAAATACTTGGGAAAGTCATAAGCGTTGAACGAAAGGGACGGTGCATAAAATTTGAAAGTACACGTACCAAGGTCTATGCCGCCCTGGGCATATGGTTCTTTCATTGTAAAGGCTTTCTCCGCAAAATAATAAGACCTTACAATTAACACACTGTTCGATGATAAAAACCCCACAATGTTAAAATTATAATTATGAGATTAATTATTAAATTAGTTATTTTACTTTTAATAATAGCCTGTGTTGCACATTTTTTGATAAAACGTCCGAATGGTCAGCCATTGATACATTTTTTCCCGCCGAAACTGCTCCACAAGTTTCCAAAAATTTCTAAACTTTCTAACTTAAATAAAAAAATTCAAAAAAAAGTGACGCAGGACCCCGCGCCTCACACGCATCTGCAATCCACCAAAAAAAAGACCATTATGTATAAATGGAAAGACAAGAATGGGGTTGTGCACTTTTCGAATCGTAAAAATCCTCATGGTCCGTGCGAGGCAATTGCCGTTAAATCAGACATTCCCACAGATATCACCGCGCCGCGTAAAAAAGATTCTGATGGCTATGAACAAGGAAAAGAATGTGAGAACAAAAAAGATATCTTCGATAAAGACCTATTAAATAAAGATTTAATGAACGAAGATTTAATCAATACCCTCTTTCCGATGGTATTCCCGACAACACTACCGATCACCCAGGTCCCTCAATTACTACAAGATGCCAAAGGACTTGAACAACTCATAGAAAATAATTATAAAGAGCAACTTCGGATTCTCAATGAGCTCAAGGAGTAATAATTTGGTATTTTATTCATGAATTTGGTAATATTATATGCCATACTATGAGAAGATATAATGAGAGGAAATAATATAGTGAAATTTAAGATTTATGGATAATAACATGGGGTTCTTACATGGAGGATTCAATGGAAAAAAATGAGAAAGAAACATGTGGCATAAGCAGGGAAAAGGCTCTCGAGCTTATGAACCATTATCTTCCCCAGGACAACCTGCGCAAGCACTCTCTGGCCACAGAAGCCATAATGAGGTCGCTCGCTCAAAAGCTTGGATTTGATGCTGATATATGGGCTATGGCAGGACTTCTTCATGACCTTGATTATGTAGATACCAAGGATAAGATGGATCAGCACGGTCTTGTGACAGAAGAAATATTAAAAGCAGAGGGTGTTTCCGAAGAAATTACCGAGGCCATTAAGGGACATAATGCTGATAACCTGGGATTTGAACGTAAAAATATCTTTGAACATGCCCTTACCTGCGCAGAGTGCATAACAGGTATGATTGTGGCAACTACCCTGGTCTATCCCGATAAAAAGATTGCCAGCGTCAAGCCAAAATCAATCACAAAGCGTATGAAACAGAAAGAGTTTGCACGCAACGTGAACAGGGATTATATTAAAGAGTGTGAAAAAATTGGTATCCCTCTTGATGATTTTGCGCGGTTAAGCCTTGAAGCTATGCGTGAAATAAGTGATGATCTGGGATTATAATGCTATTTCACTGCGAAAGTCTCCATTCATAACAGCCGATAGGGTAAGCATGAATATACTTACTTATGGGCAATACTCTTACATATAATGTGCATAGGGTGAGAAATGGATAAATTAAAGGCTTATTATACACGAAACGATAATTTCGTATTCCGCAGAATCGACCATGAGACAATACTGGTGCCTATCAAAGATAATGTTGCTGATATGGGATTCATTTATAACTTAAATGAAGTGGGAGCATTTATTTGGGAACAGCTTGATGGCAAAAAACGCTTGTGTGATATTATACATGCATTGACACAAGAATTTGAAGTATCATCCGGCCAGGCCGAAGAAGACCTTCTTGCATTTGTGGATGATTTGGCAAAAATAGAGGCGATTATTTCTAAATAAACTCCCCCACTGCACGCGTATGCGGTAGTAACACATTATGTATTTCTGTACGCCGCAAGCAGCGGGGAATAAAATTCGAAGCGATTGAAAAAAATATGATGCAGAAGCTCTCCATCAGCATTGCTGACATATCCATATCCATCAGAGGAGTTCTTCAAAAAAATCCCGACCACATCATGCCATCCTATCGCCCCTTTATCCATGAGAAATCACCCGATATTGAACTTCACCTTCATCAGGGGATGCCTCAGAATCTGACCGGAAAAAAAATCTTTGACTGCCCACCCAACTGGACCCTCTACCGCCAAGAGGGTCGTGTAATTATAAAAATTTTTGAACACTTATCCGGCCTTAGCCGCTGTCTTCTTATCCCCTCTGCTATGGGAAAATGCGAGCTTTTCTTTGCTGATAAACCGGGACCCTTCACCGATCCTTTTTATGGCCCCACAATGGAACTCTTACTGGTGCACTACCTTGCGTATAAAAAAAACGGTGTCATTATCCACGCATGTGGCATCAACAGGAAGGGAAGAGGTATTCTCTTTGTCGGTGAATCCAGCGCAGGGAAAAGCACAATTGCAGCATTGTGGGACAAGGAGCGTAATGTTGAAATATTAAGCGATGACAGAATAGTCCTCAAAAGAGAGGGGAATCATTTTTTTATGTATGGCACGCCCTGGCATGGAGACGCCTCATTTGCCTCTCCCGGAGGGGTGAAATTGGAACACGTTTTTTTTCTCACACAAGGGGGGAAAAATGTGGTCAGAAAAATTAAAGGAATCGACCCTGTATCAAGGTTTCTCACCTCCTCATTTCCACCATACTGGGATTCACAGGGTGTACAAGATGCCTTGGAACTGTTTACTCTTCTCGCAACTCAGGTTCCCTGCAGGGAATTTATCTTCACACCGATGAAAGAAGCCCTTTATTGTATTGAAGAAATAATTAACTAAAGAAACTGACAATATCTGTCAGTGAAGGGAAAAAAAATAAAAATAGCCGATAAGAGAGAAAGGGAAATTATTAACCATCCATATACTATGAGGGGCTTCTGATGAAAAAAAATAAGAGGAAAGCCTATGAAAAGCCTAAAATAACAAAGATCAATTTAGATGCTCAATGCGCGGTGTTGGGTTTTTGTAAAAGTACCAGTCATATTGGTCCGGGCTCGGCAAATTGTGGTCTTGGTTTCAGACACTGTATGTGCCATGGATCATAATATCCGCGACAGCGTTTATAGAAATGATCCCCATTGAACAGAAGATCCTGATCTGTTCGGCCACGCTCCACGCGACTTTTTCTCAGCAGTGCTCACTGCGCCATCTCATCGGAAGCATTCCGGATGTGAATCATCTCATCAACACCTCTTTTCGTCAAGGATTAGGCAGTCTTCTCTATAAAAATCTGCTCACATCACACGCATTAGATACACTTCCTCATCTTTACCAAAAGAGGCTGCACACCCTTTATTATAGGACTGCGCTCTTTAATCTGAAGCTTATTCATGACTTACAACACATTCTGAATCTTCTTAATCAGAAAAAAATTCACGTTGTGCTTTTGCAGGGAATTGCAATTATACATCAGGTGTATCATGATATCGCACTTAGGCCAATGGGAGATATTGACCTGTGGGTACTCCCGAAGGACTATACATGCTTAATAAACATCCTAATAAGCCAGGGCTATAGTCAAGATCACCGCTATCCCTCTCTCTTCAGCAAAGGCTCAACAATTTTTGATATTCATACCCACGTTCTGTGGGCTGATCGTATAAAGGCCAGCAAAAACCTTCTTGCCACAAGTCAGGACTCTTTCTTTCTTAATGCATACCCCCTGTGCATTGAGGGGCACAAAGCCCTTTGCTTAGATCCCTATGACCAGATTGTATACTTGAGTCTCCATGCCCTTAAACATAATATCGATAAACTAATCTGGCTTGTAGACATTAAAATGCTTATTGAGGGCTTTAAAGGTCATGATTGGGAAAGGCTTATGGAGAGGGCACGGGAGCTTGGCCAACAAAAGACTATCTCATATATCCTCTTTCTTTTAAAGGTATATGAATTTACTCTGCCTAAAGAAGCTCATGCATTTTTAAGGAAAGGGGATCTCCGGCCATGGGGGAAAAAAATCTTGCGCACGCAAATCAGAAAGGGCCGCCTGCCTTCATGGGCACCGCCTCTCCTTCTTTCTTCCGGCAAGGGATTAGGGCATAGTTTTCTCTTTATCTTTGAAACCATATTTCCCCGACCTTATATATTGAGGCAGGTGTTCGACTGTTCACACACCCGTACAATTTTTGTGTTGTATGTGAAAAGACTTCTCCAACTCTTTGATATAATTAAAAAACAGGTGAGAGAGATAAGGCAATTATGAGGGCCAAAGTGGCGCATACGCACACATCGCAGAGGGATTTTGTCCGCTATCCCAATGGTACATGTCAGGGACATATAAAAACCATAAGCCTCTCTCCCCATCCGGAGGTCACAATCATAATCCCGACACTTGATGGTGACCGCAATGGATATCTTCCCTTCCTTTTAAAACAAATTGACACCCAAAGTTTTTCCCGCATTGAGGTCTTGCTTATTCAGGGCGACCATCGGCAGGGAAGAGCCATTAATCTGGGGGCATCTGTCGCAAAGGGAGACATTCTCATTACCATGGATGATGACACCCGCCTTGGGCACACGAGGGTTATCCAAAATCTGGTGTGTGCGCTCAAAAACGACCCTCACATCGGTATTGCAGGGGTATCCAATATAGTTCCTAAGGACGCATCCTGGCTCACAAAATTAGCTATGCAACAGATTCCCCGGCGCAACTCCCCCCTCGTGTCTAAAATTACCGATAGTGACATGGCAGAGCACCCCTGCCTTGCCATAAGAAAATCCCTCTTCTTTCAAATCGGCGGTGAAAATGAACTTATTCCCCGCGGTCTTGATCCGTATTTAAGACAAAAGGTCAGAGAGGCCGGTTTCAGAGTAGTCGTTATACCGGATACATGGATACACCATCTGCCGCCCCCAAGCCTTCTAAAAATGATTACACAATTTTTTCGCAATGGGAAAGGAGCAGCCTTCTGCCAGAAATTTTATCCCCAATGGGTTCTTGAATTGACCCGCTCTCATGCAAATCCGCATATCATGCAACGAAGTCTCCCCTATCGTGGTGCTCGAAACTGCATAAACCTTACTTTTTCCTTAATGCAGGGAAAACCCCTTTTCTTTATCACACAGATAGCATATATAACCGGATTTTTTTGGGGCATGGTAACGAGCATAAATCCTCTCATAAACCGATAAGAATAAGAAACGAAAATTAAAAATATATCAATATGGATAATTAGAATCATGAGGGCTATTTATACTTATGGCAGGGCAATATCAGGGATAAGCCAGAATAATGGCTTTAATGCAATATCACCCTATTTTTGGATGGACAGGGACCCCTTTTCCAATTATCTGGGTTTTATAGAATGTAAGGATGGCAGGCGATATATGTTTTTTAAGCGTGGGAAAATTTACCAGCAGCTTGTAGGGGCTATTAAGAATTATTTAAACGGAGATTTTGTCGATCTTAGCCTCTTAAAGTTAGAATGGATAATAGTGCTCTATAGTATGCCACAAAAAAATGATGATCCACGGTTGCTTATCATCACCTCAAGCAGTCCCGGGACGCCAAGAATTTATTACTCCTGTGAGGGAGGATATCTTATATGGTCTACATATTGTGCCGATCTCTTGCAATTAAAAAGAGAATGCGGTCTTAGGGATACAATTAATGTAGTAGGTCTTAACGGATATCTTCAATTCCTTCATCAACCCACTGCCTCAACACTTTCCGAGGGAGTGCTCACCCTTCCGCCTGCATCCGTCCTTGATGTATCAGGTAAAAAATTAAGTATTAGCCAGCATCTATTAACCTCCAAGTCTGGGAACACCTCAATGAATGAAAAAATTTATGAGATAAAATCTCTTATTGACACTGTGATCACACCTCAAATTGCAGAGTCGGGAAAAAAGACAGGCCTTTTCTTAAGTGGCGGATTAGACTCGACTCTTCTTGCCGGTATATGCAAAAACAAAAAGATAGAGCTTACCACATTTACCGCAGGATTTGAAGGGATAAAAGATGAACGGGCAGAGGCACGGGCCGTAGCCCGTCATTATAAAACAAAACATAAGGAGATCATTCTCACACCGGCGGAGGTCCCCACCCTTTTATGGGAAGTGACCCGCCACCTCGGATTCCCTGCGGGTAATCCCTCAGCTCTTGCCACCTATGCGATTATAAAGCATGCCAGGGAGGACAAGATCGAAAGGCTTCTCTCAGGGCTCGGAAGTGATGAGCTTTTTGCCGGCCACAAAAAACATATTCTCGCGCGGTATTGGTCCTTTGCAAGCCCTTTCGCTGACATGGCACGAGGAGGGTCCGGGAACCTTAAAAGTTTATTCTCGTCCAATAAAGACAAAAGCGATGATTCTCTTGACGGGCGTCCCCCAAAAATTACCAGATATATGGATTTCTATACTTTTTTTGATGATCTTCAATTAAAAAGACTCCTCCTTCCGGGGTATCGGCAAAAAGGACTGTCATTTTATTCAAAACTCCAGCGGGGAAATTTTGAAGAGGAACATTTCATGATTGACATTTATCTATGGTTGGTTGACGGACTCATTCCCATAATAACCACACTTGCTGGCAAGTATGGATTCGAGCTTGATCTTCCCTTCTGTAGATTAGAATTTCTTGAGTGTGCCGGGAGTATTCCTTTGAAAATGAAGGTAAAAGGAATGAGTGGGAAATGGGTTCTTAAAAAAGCAGCAGCCGGGATTGTGCCTGATTGGGTGCTGCAAAGGAAAAGTCAGGGATTTACCGCACCCATAAGGAAATGGCTCCAAGGTCCCCTGGCTTACCTGCTCGACACATATCTGGGGAATGAGGTTATTGTTAAAAGGAGGATATTCAATCCCGATGAAATTCGTAGAATGATCCAATCGCATAAACTGGGTCAAAAGGACCTTTCTCTTCCCTTGTGGGGCTTAATCAGCTTTGAGGTATGGCAAAGGATTTTCATCGACCATGAACAGCAGGTTCCATATTCTCGTACTTACTGATTTTTTCTTCCCTGATAGCATGGGAGGGGCAAATAAGATGTCTTACTATACCGCACAGGGTCTTGTTTCTCGCGGACATCTCGTATCTGTTGTCACACGACGGGTCAGAGAAGAGCTGAAAGATTATGAAAGTTTAGAAGGAATCAGCATATATCGGTATGACCTCCACAAAAAAAGCCTTATTGATTTTGCCATTTCAGCACAACCTCGCATAAAAAATATTTTTGACTCTCTTCGCAGTCACCCCCCAGGCCTTCCGGATTGTGTCATTGTGCATCAGCCTCTTGTGGCCATGGCCTTTCGTAATCATTCCATTATCAAGGATCTCCCATGGCTTTATAATTTTCATTCCCCGTGGGGGGAAGAATTCATGATCAGCATCTCTCATCAAGGAAGAAACACATCCAATCCTTCCTTGTTCCTTCAGCACGCACTACGAACATGGATAGAGAAAAGTGTGCTCAGGCGATGCCAAAAAATTATTACCCTGTCACAATTCATGCGCGAGCGGCTTAAGAGGATACACAACATCTCACGCACATCACTCATAATCCCAGGATGTGTCAATACCGATATATTTTTCCCTTCGACAGATCAAGCATCCTTGCGCCGGCAACTAGGGCTTCCCCTGAATAAAATTCTTCTTTTCACCGTGAGAAACCTGCGCCCGCGCATGGGTCTTATGAATCTTGTCACTTCCCTCTCAGATTTAAATTCGTTGAGGGAGAAAGTGCATTTGGTTATTGCAGGCAAAGGCCACTTAGCTGAAAAATTAAAAACACGTGCTGTGAAGCAGAAGGTGAGTGACCTCATTACCTTTACCGGTCATGTTTCAGAAGAAGACCTTCCCCAATACTACCAAGCAGCCGACCTGTTTGTACTGCCCACAGAGTACTTGGAGGGATTCGGGATGGTGACACTGGAGGCTCTGGCAACGGGCCTTCCGGTAATTGGCACACCAGTTGGGGCCACGCCGGAAATACTTTGCCACATAGGAGAAGAATGGCTTTGCCGTGACAGTTCAAGTGAGGCTCTCACCTCAAAAATTACCGAACGGATTGAATGGCTGCTCACAAATCCCAAACAATTCGAGACCACCAGAAAGCAGTGCAGACACACGGCGCTTGAGCACTATGCGCTACCCCGCATCATCGCGCAGTGGGAACGGGAGTGTCGTGCCCTCTTATCGCATGAAGGAGGGAAGCCATATTGAAAGAATCGGGAAATAGAGAATAATAAGCAATCCGAGAAATGCTGCAAAAGCGAATCGAAACGCTTCCACAGAGACCTCCTCAATTGATAAATCCGCAATCTGACATGCCACATACAAGTTTACCGCCACGGGAGGCGTTACCTGGCCGATGGCAAGTGCTACGGTCACCACTACGCCAAACCATATGGGGTCCCATTGCATTCGGGCCACAACAGGCATCAAAATAGGCAGGGTTATGAAATACAGCGTCACAGGGTCCATGACGGTCCCTGCCACCAAAAGACCTACTGCAATCATAAAGAGTAATAGAGGCCCATTCGTTATTGTAGTGATAAGAAAAAGCGATACTTTCTCAATAATACCCAACGTAACATTTGCCCACCCAAAAAGACCCGCCAATGCAACAAGCAGCATGACGACTGCGTTGGTCACCGCCGCCTCGCGAAGTATCCTATAAAGCATACGCAGGGTAAGGGTCCGATAAATCACGGCTCCCACAAAAAAACCATACACAACCGCCACCGCAGCCGCCTCTGTCGGGGTAAATATCCCCCAATAAATTCCCCCTAAAATAATAACAGGCGCAAGGAGTGCCCACATGGCATCTTTCAGGGCATACCATACCTCCTGTGGTGAGCCAAAAGGGTCCCCGCCATATCCACGCCGTGCGGACACATAAAAGATCATACCGATCAGGCTTGCACCGATAATAAGGCCGGGTAATATCCCTGCAATAAAAAGTTTTGATATGGAGGTTCCTGTAATTGCCCCATAGATAATAAATCCAATACTGGGGGGAATAATAATGGCGAGACCGCTTGATGCCGCAATAAGCGCTGTGACAAAATCCTTCGGATACCCTGCATCAGTCAAACCTGGTATGAGGACCGATCCCAATGCGGCTGTCTCTGCTGGGCCTGATCCGGTATTTGCTCCCAGAACCAATGCCGATAAAACACTCACTATTGCAAGTCCTCCCGGGATGGGACCTACCAGAAGCTGTATCAATCGTATAAGTTTTTCAGCGATGCCTATGCGGTAGAAAATGATACCAGCCAAAATGAAAAAGGGGATGGCAACCAGAGAGGGCTTCGCGATGCTTGCAAATAGAATGGTTGGGAGAACCTGTATGCCCAGCTTTGATATTACGATCATCACTATTCCGGAAAGTCCCAGGCATATCGCAATAGGCACATTGAGGATAAGAAGAACAAGAAAAATCAAATAGAGCCATATGCCAGGAGCTATCATTTAAAAATCTCTCCATTCCTTGAGAAAAACCTGGGAAAAGCGAACAAGGAAGAGAAGGCTGCCAATAGGCAGTGATAAAGTAAATACCCATAAGGGCCATCCGAGGGAGTAGGTCGCCATTTTTGCCTGATATTCAAGCCATGTCTCTGTCATCCCATACAGTACTATGAATAGAAAGACTATACTTACACTTATCCCTTGAATAACAAGGCATAGTTTCTGAAAATGTGCCGGAAGCTTCTTCGTTATAAGTGAAATAGAAATATGCGCTTTCTGTTTTACTGCCACAACCGAGCCGAGCAATGTCAACCATACAAAAAGATTTACCACCAGCTCTTCCGAAGCGGCAAAGGAGACACCGGGTAGATAACGGGCCACTATATTGGCGCTGGATATCATTACCATAATTATTAAAAGAAGGGCGCAGAGTAGTTCTTCAAAATGTGAAATAAAAGCGCGTAATGTGTCTTTCACTTCATCTGGTTCCCGAAACTTGCAGACTCAAATGCCCTGACCAATTCCCAGCCAATCTGCTCTGCATATTTTTCATAGATAGGGCGCGTGTGTGCTTGAAATAAGCTCCTTTCTTCCGATGATAATTCAGTAATGACCGCTCCCTTTTCATCCTGTATAAGTCGGAGAGCATCCTTAAGCCCGGCCCGGGCCAGTTGTTTTTGATATGCCATGGCTTCACGGGCGCATTCCCTTAATAAAGCCTGCTCTTTTGGTGTAAAGTGATCCCACGTATCCTTATTACAGCTTAGCAAGAGGGCATCGTAAGAATAATGCCAGAGGGTTAAGTATTTATGATAATCCGCAATTTCATAGGGCACGATTACTCCTACGACGGGATTTTCCTCCGCATCCACCACACCTTTACGAAAGGCAGTTAATGCCTCTGCCCATACCATGGCCGTGGGATCTGCCTTCAAGGACTTAAAAATATCAATATAGATAGGCACGCACACCCTCACTTTCATACCCGCAAGATCGCGTGGGACTTTTACAGGCCGCAGCCGGTTAGTCAACTCCCTGAATCCATTCTCTCCCCACCCGAGTACCACCATATTATGAGCAGCGATCCTCTCCTCTATCATCTTCCCTCCCTCTCCCGATACAGCCCTGTCCACTGCGCTCACATCGGGAAATAAAAAAGGAAGGGCAAACACATTAAGCTCGGGGATAGCCGGGGTATAGTTAATGGTTGAATTTAAGGAAAAATCAATACCTCCTGATTGTAGTAATAGGATTTCCCGCATTTGATCACCTGCGGCAAGGACCATCCCATAATATGGTTTGATATTGATTTCCCCCCCGGATCGCTCATATGCAAGCTCGGCAAACCGGCCGGCGCCCTTTCCCCACGCCGTCTCCTTGGATAAATTAACGCTCAGCTTATACTCTTTTTTCTGCGCGCACCCGCACATACAATAACAAAAAAAGATAGTACAGACCATGCTTACTATTCGTATGCTCTTCCTGTCCATTGAAATTCTCCCCTTATGTAATTTTATTCAATAAAGATGTTGTTTTGGATTATAATACTAAAAAATATGTATTACAATTTTTATCAGCATTTCGCCGCAATTCTCTAGGGCAATCGCATGAAAGATTGTAAAAAATATACCTGCAAAGCTCACTCTCAGTGATTATTATTTCACCACAGAGGACACAGAGATCACAGAGTTAGAGTATTATGGATCTCCGTGCTCTCTGTGGTTAATTTAAAAAGCCTAAATTATGCCCTTACTGAGTATAGTTAATTTCCCTGTATTCACCATTTGACAAATAACAATTTGTTAAGTATTATCAATATAATGCGCATACAAGGGAAACATTACAGAACAATTTGGTATGAGAGGGGGATTATCTATATAATCGATCAGCCTAAACTCCCCCATTCTTTCGAGATTGTGGCACTTACCCATCATAATGAAGTCTACAGGGCAATAAAGGATATGACCATAAGGGGCGCTCCCGCTATCGGGGCAGCTGGCTGCTTCGGCCTTGCACAGGCATTAAGGAATTATGACGATAGTGAAGATTTTGGACATTATGTCGATGAGTGTGCTCTTTTTCTAAAATCAGCCAGGCCCACAGCCTATGACCTCACGCATGGCATTGATCATATTGTAAGGACCGTACGAGACACCTTATATAAAGAGAAATCAGTCAACAAGAATTTAATAGCGCACTTACAACAGAGTGCGGAAAGAGAGGCGCAAAAATACGCCGATGATTCGGCAGCAGCGTGCAAAATGATCGGAAAATACGGTAGTGAGCTCATTCGCGATGGAATGTCAATCCTGACTCATTGTAATGCAGGGGCCCTTGCCACCGTTGATTTTGGCACAGCGCTGGCTCCCTTAAGAATAGCGCATGAGCAAGGAAAACACATTCATGTATTTGTGGATGAAACACGGCCCAGGTGCCAGGGATCGCGGCTCACCGCATTTGAATTGGCAGAAGAGGGGATTCCCCATCATATCATAGCAGATAATGCTGCCGGATATTATATGAGGAAAAAAGAGATCCAGTTGGTTATCACGGGATCTGACAGGGTTGCCTTAAACGGTGATGCTGCAAATAAAATAGGCACCTATGAGAAGGCTGTGTGTGCACGGGAGAACAACATTCCTTTTTATATAGCCGTGCCTTTTAGCTCAATCGACTTTCAATGTGCAACAGGCGATGATATTCCCATTGAGGAGCGCAGCCCGGAAGAAGTCTTGTATGCACACGGGTGGTCGGATTCGGGGCGATTCGAAAGAGTCAGAATATCTCCTGAAAAAAGCCCGGCCCACAATCCGGCATTTGATGTGACGCCCGCTTCCTATATCACAGGAATCATTACGGAAAAAGGATTGTGCACACCTGAAGATTTAAGATTTATGGTGGGATCATGATAATACCAACGATTGAAAAAAGAATCTGTTCTCGCTTTAAAATACCCAATGCACGGGTAAAATTCAAAAACTCAGGATTTCTCTCACCCCTGCGTTTTTTTTCACGGTCCTGCGTGCTCATTAATATCAGTAAAGCAGGGCTTGGATTTATGTACAAGAAAAAGCTGCCTTATAACTGTAAGATAATAATAAAAGTGCTTATCCCGAAAATAAAACCCCTCTTTCTGAAAGGGCGCGTGCGATGGCAGGAGCAGAAAAAGCGCGGTACTTATACGAGCATAGGAGTTGAATTTGTCCCTTTTGGAAAAAGCATCGGCTGTAATTCGCTCGATGCCCTTCAAATTTTGCGAGATCTCGAAACGCAATATGCAGAAGAACAGATTACTCCATCGGCAATGTTACGGTAAACGTGCTCCCTTTCCCCACTTCACTCTTTACGCTTATAGTCCCTTTATGATTCTGAATAAAACCCTGGCACACGAACAATCCCAGACCGACACCTGCTTTTCCCTTAGTGCTGACAAATGGATCAAATATACGGTCCAGAAGCTCCTCATCAATCCCTCTCCCTGTATCCTGAACCTTGATGGTTAACAGATGATTGACCTTACAGGTTGAAATGCCAATCACACCGCCCTTTTTAATACTGTCCACTGCATTTAAAAGCAGATTCAAAAGGACCTGATGAAGCTGCTGCTGCCATCCTTGTATCTGGGGAAGATCCTTATCTAAATTTAATTCAAGCCGAATTCCCTTTACCCGCATCTGATTCCTGATAAGAGCTATGACCTTATTAATCAAGCCATTTATATCGATCAAATTCTTGGAGTTCTCAGGATCTCTATAAATATCAAATAATTGTCTGACAATGGTTTTAATCCGATGTATGTTATCCTTGACAAAAAAATAGCTCTCTTTTTCTGAAAAATTTTCTGGCAAATTATCTTTGATAATATCAAGATGTGTGCTCATGCCCTGAAGAGGATTATTAATTTCATGGGCAACGCTCGCTGCCAATCTCCCGGTAGCCACCAGTCTCTCCGACAAAAGAAGCTGACGCTCAAGTAGCCTATTTTTCGTTACATCCTCTATGACCAATAAAAATCGCTCCTTTTTTTCCTGCACCATCCTACAGATACGGATGTGTATTGTTTTCTCCCTGGCTTTTGTCTGAATGACACAATCCATATCCGCGGTCTTTTGCTCCTTCTTCGCTATGGAAAGACATGCATTTCTTATATCATGGCACCTCTCGAGATGCTTGCGACACCCCAAGATATCACAAAGATTTAATCCGGTAATTTTCTTCTTTTTTATCGCAAACAATTCAAATAACCGTGTATTTGCCGCTACAATATTACACTTCTTATTTATCACCATAATAGCCGAAGGGATGGTGGATATGATATTATCCTTAAACTCATTAATAAGGCGAAGCTCTTTTGTTCTTTTCGCAACCTGACTTTCAAGCTGAATGCGATAACGCCTCAGCTCCTCCTCTGCTCTTTTTCGCTTCGTGATATCTTCTGTGTGGACAAGCACTAAATCAGGCGGTGAAAATGAATAATAGGTGTTAAAAATCCTTACCCGGTTATCAAATGAAAACTTGTAGGGTATCTCTCGCTTAATGATGGCTTTTTCATTATAACATTTCCATATCTCTTTCACTATCTGCGGCCTGTCCTTATACATCTCGCTCAACTTTATACCGAGAATTTTATCAATATACCCGCGCGTTATCTTTTTCGCAGCCGTATTAGAATCTACCAATATGAAGTCATCATCCGCCTTTTGCCACGTATAGACTGGTATGGGATTCCCATGGTATTGGGCTCGTGCCCGCTCTTCACTCTCCCGCAATGCATTCTCGACCCTCTTTTGCTCTGTGATATCCTCAATCATGGCCAATGGATACTGAGGCATTTTTTTGTCATCATATATAAAAAATACATACACATTTACCCAAATGATCTCTCCTGATTTTCTAATATACCGTTTCTGCAGCTTATAGCTCTTCTTATCTCCTTTGATACATTGATCCCAAATGGGTATCTGCCTCTCCAGATCCTCGGGGTATGTAATATCATGAAAAGTCATGGTGCTGAGTTCTCTTTTCGTATACCCGATCATTTTTGAAAAAACCTGATTCACCCTTAAAAACCCGCCATCCATAGTACCGACAACTATCCCTATAGGTGAGTGCTCAAAAACCTGGCGAAACAGCTCTTCACTTTTTTGAAAATTTTCATCATAAGTGAAATTATTTTTATCTGGCATAGCGTCTCTTTCTTATTTGCCCTCATTAAATCTTCGGTAGCCCTCATGCTAAGACCCCGAAGACTGTTATTAAAAGGCTATTATTTAATTTTATAAATTATTTCAGAAAATAAAATATATTTCAATAATAATCTCCGGTCAACACAAAGGCCCCCCAATATCCAGGATGGGGATACCGGTTTTTCACATGAACAACTGCCTGTCTCAGACTATCAGCCTTATTATCCTGTGCATACTCACGGTAAAACTTCTTGATCAAGAGAGCTGTTGATATATCGCTCACACGCCAAAGGCTTGAGATGAGAGCGTGGGTACCTGCATAGAAAAATGCCCGGTTAAGCCCGATTACTTCATCCCCATGGGTTACTTTTCCCAATCCCGTCTGACAGGCACTCAGCACCACAAGATCTGCATTTATTTTAATTCCAAAAACCTCGCTTGCTTCAAGGTCACCATCGCTTTTCTCATCCTTCGCCAGTTTTATCGCGGAAAAGAGCGGGTTTATAGGATCAAACTCACCATGTGAGGCAAAGTGGATAATACCGAATTTATCTATCTCATCCATTATCCACCCTTCACTCGCCTTATCATGCGTAAGAATCGTTATGTCAGGAAAATTCCATTTAATAGTGTCTACTTCATGCTCAGAGAAAGGAAGGGCCAAGGCTGAATCACCAAGGTCGGGATTTCCTATTGCCAGCACATGATGGTTTTTATCCTTACTGCGCCTCTTCACTGTATAGCGCAGTACACTGGCACTGGGCAGATAAAAAAGACTCAGAGTATCAATAAGATAGTTATTACCATCTGAGAGTGTGGCAAAGGATAAATAATGGAGCGTGTTATGAGGGACGATTCCACAATACTTTATATCTGTAAGTTGGGGCTTTAGGGGAGAGAGGAGCCATGCGAATAATTTCTCTGAATGCTCTTGTAAGGGTTCAAGGTTTTGTATCATACGCCGGTACTCAAAAATGGTTTCCCCGAGCACTGCGCGGTCAACAGGAGTCCTGTAAAGTTCAATTCCCGCACGGGTTATGAACCAGCAAAGCAGTTCCTGGGGAAGTGCAAAGTACGCAAGGAGAGCCGCATCCTGCTCAAGCAAGGATTGTATTTCCTCAATCTTCACCGGATCCACAGACACAAGTGAAACGAGCTGTGGATTGCTGCTCTGTATTTCCCGCATAAGATCATTGTATCGGTCATTGAGACGGGTGAGCATCCGATCGAAGATCTCAGACTCATCCCTCTCAGTGCTCTGAGCACGCAGGGCCTCCTGTTCCTCAATCTCTGCCTTTAACTTTTTTTGACGATCATACAGGGTCTGGTCTATTGCGCCATAGAGAGTAAGACGCTGATTGCCGAGAAGATCGATAAAGCTGCGCGCCCGGCAGCGCTCGGCAATCTCAAAAGCTCCTCGTTTATCCCCCCTTTCCACAAGGAGAGCGATGAGTGTCTCATACACAGAGAGCTTATTGCCAATAAATCCGTCTCGCAGCTGCTCCACTTTAATATGAGACCTCATTGCTTCAATCACCTCAATTGCTTCTAGTAGCAATCTCTGCGCTTCTGTGTAATCTTCATCTTTAAGGGCCAAACGGGCAAGCCCATAAAGGCAACGCCACTTCGTCTCCCGAATATTCATGGCGTGGGAAAGATCAAGAGCATGATTAAAGGTAAGGCGTGCATCATGAGTAAGATCGAGGGCCTCATACGCCTCGGCCACACCGAGCAAAGATTTGGCCTCATTAATACGGTTCCCTATAGCTTTCGTCTCCTCACACGCTTCCCTGAATAAGGGGAGAGCGCTCTTTGCATCTCCCATTCTGAGGAGCGTGAGCGCTTTGTTCCTGAGATCATAAGCGATCGCCCACCTGGATTTTATTTTCCGATCAATCATAAGGGCCTCGTCAAAGGTCGTGCACGCCTCCTTATAGCGTCCCATCTCCCTGTAGACAAGACCAATATTATTTAAGGTCGTTGCCTCTTCATCGCGCCTTGTTTTCAGCTCCTTGACAAGTGAGAGAGCCTGATTCAGCTCCCGCAAAGCCCTTTGGTTATCACCTAATGTCCACCAAATGAGGCCCGAAGTATTAAGGGCAATCACCTGCTCAAGCGGCCATTTATGGTGCTCTGCCAGGTAATAAGCGCTCCTCTGGAGAGTAAAGGCATCCTGATACCTTCCCTGAAACCAGGCATTATTTGCCTGTTCAATAATTATTTTTGACCTTAATCGGGGTCTATCCGTTTCCGACTCATAAGTCGGTTTGATAATCTCAAGGGCCTCTTCATAACAGCGGTCAGCCTCAAAAAAATGTCCGAGCATCCGAGAGCATCTCCCTATATTGAGAAGTGATTGAGCACTCCCCTCTTCATCTTCCATCTCTCGATAAAGGGCAAGGGCCTGCTCATAGCTTCTTCTTGCTTTGATATACTGGCTGAGACGCAGGTCATATATACGGCCAATATTGTTATACTGACTGGTTAGTAAAATTTTTTTATCTAATTTCTTGCTCAATGAGGCTGCTGATTCAAAATGTCCCAGGGCCTTCTCATAGTCGGTTGCCGCCTCAAGCACCGCCCCCATGGAGGCAAGGGCAGATGCGTGTTTCTCGTCAAGTTCCAGATTCTCCATCATCTCTAATGCTTCCTGCAGGGCAGGTATGGCTTTATCATAGTGTTCCAGTCTGGCCTCGATGAGGGCAAGCCTGAGCAACGCCTCTGCATGTTCCTCTGAATCGGGGTGCTTCGCGGCCAAAAATTGGGATAATGCTGCGGCATAGTGAAGGGCCTTCTCTAAATTCTCACTCGCATAGGCACTCTCCCTGGCAAAATGATATAACACCTTGGTATATCGTGCATATTGTGTATTCTCATTTGCTATTAAGAGCGCGTTTTCAAAAAGAGAGAGCGCCTTCTCAGTATTTTTCTCTTTAAGAGCAGTCTGCCCATCTTTGACAAACCGAGTAAAATTTTTTTTCGCAAAAGCATGCGCTTCCTGAGAACTCATCCCTCTATAGCCAATCAGGAGCCATCCTTCATCTTCCTTTATGTCTGAATACGCACTCATAAATGCATCCGATGCTGATATTGACGAGAAAGCAGTGAGAAAAGGCCCTGTAAGATTGGACTTTGTAAGAGGCTGCCGCGCCATTAAGAGTGTCGGACATCCTGATAATGACAAGAGATGACCTATCACATAGGCATCATCAATGCTGCTTTTGGGTATAATCATACATGAGAGGTTAGACAGATGGCCTGCCATGCGAATAAAAGGCAGGCGCCGTCCCCTATCAAGTTCAACGCTTATGGTTGGGCGCGATACCTCTCCTGCCCGCGTCGGCACCTCTGATCGCGATACTACTCTCGTGTCTAAAATCACCATATGCGCAGAGGGCAGTGCTTTCACAATATCTTGCGCAGGCAGATCAACAGTGACATAAGCAGTATCGTATGTCTCATTATATATAATTTTTTTTGTGGCGTCATCTGTAATAGTAAGCAGAGCGCGCTTAAAAGGCGTGCGGTTACCTATTGAACGCATAAGATGAGTTGCGCTAAGGGCATAGGTGCAGTGCGAAGCAATCGGCAAGGCTTTAAGCTCCTCATACGCACAATAGAGCGGCCCTTCGGAAGAAAGATCAAGCGTATCAATGTTCTTTTGCCATCGCGCGCTTATTTCATAGGCAGTCACACAAAACAGTATATACCCGGGCTCCTTATTATGTACTCTAAACACCCTTATCAATTGTGTGTCATCCGTCAAATTTTCCATACAATCAACAGTTTCTGTCGGTTCAGCCCGCACCATTCCAATGAGAGGTGCATGGCTCTCTCCCGCAACCCTCCCATACTCTTTAAGCAGATCCCGGTACTCCTTACGTAGTTGTTCTCTCTTTCCCTCATTTCTCTCCTTCACCACAGCATCAGCAATCTCTTCTGCGTGCGTGGCAAGACCAAGCATAATTATGGTATCCTTCCGCACCTGCCCGGGTTCCCCCAGATGGGAAAGCTCCGCAACTTTTCCCGCAAGGCTCTCTTCAAGGAGCCTAATTTCCTCCTCTTTCCCTTCAAGGAGTGTGAGTTGCTCTATTCTTAAAAGTCGCGGATATATCCGCCTGCACATCTCAAGGTCCTTTGATGATACATGTTCACGAACAAGGGGGGAAAACCGACTGACACGTTCAAATTCAGAGAGCGACTCTCCCATATTAAATGCCGCTTCGTAGTTGTGTGATTTGAAAAGATCAACCACCAGCTCCTCAAAACTGGTAAGTATCTCGAGAGGCCCACATCCGGCCCTCAACACAGTCATCGACGAAAGTGTTTTCAGGCCTTCCGCATATCGCCGAAGGTGGGCAAGTGCTCTCCACTCAAACTCAGGAAGAAGCACATCATGTGAAAGCTGAAGCACCTTCATATAATACTCATGAGCCTCGTCTGCCTGGCCGAGTTCTTGGGCAACCTCAGCCATATTAAGCCAAAGCGCGCATATAAGCGCGGATTTTTGACGGTCAGGGATCTGCCCTGACTGCTCAAGTGCATGAAGCCCCTTTGTAAAATGCACAACCGCCTTTTGTAATACAGCAATCCGCATAACGGCGCTCCCATACTCATCTCCTGAAACATCACACGGCAGACAGAGCATGTGAACACCTAACAAATTATGATAGAATCCCTTCGTAAAACTATCCGTGGGAAGGGCCTCATCTGAAAAAAGCTCCTCGACCTTCCTGTCGGCACGTGAGAGTTTTTTTTCATAATCGGCCATTTTCACCTCATATGGAGATAACAAGGAGAGCATATGCGCCATATTGCCCACATTTATCGCCGAGCTTACTGCATTTCCCATACGAAGGGTAAGATGTGCGGAATTGGCAAAATAATCAATGGCTTCATGAGGTTTCCCCCGCGCTGCCGCAAGATGGCCCGCCCTGTGATATAACAATGATACACCATAGATATCACTCTCACGCAGGGCTACATCCATTAAATTCATAGGGAGAGGATAGTGAGCCAGTTGCTTTCTTATCGTCTCCTCAGCCGGGGCAAGCTCTCCCAACTCAATTTTAATACGGGTTATAAATGCCTCGGCAAGTCTAATCTCCTGCTCAGCGTTGAAACCATGGGCAGCTCCGGTAGAATCAGTATCATCTAATGAAACCTGCAGGTTTATATTCACAATCCCACCTGCCTGATCATCCTTTTTCCTCTCCCCTACACCATATTTCCGGACAAGTTCGATAGAGGCGTGAAAATCATCTGCAGCCTTTGTGAGCAGCTCCTTTTTCTTTTCCGTGATGACACCTTCTGCACTCATATATGCATTATAGGCAACAGAGCGCCGGTTTTTTGCCAGATTCTGATGAAGGCCAAGATTCTGATTCATGATGAACACTTCTTCAAACATCTCCATTGCCTTTTCATACTCACCTGCCTCTTGATACGCGAGCCCGAGACGATCACGCATCTCTGTCCTTAACTGCACAAGACGGGAAGGATACCCAATCGCCTCCGAGATTCTGTTCATTAAAAAAGAGATATTCTTCAATGCTTCATCAGAAGCTATTCCGTGCAGTTTTGCGATGAGCTTTCCTTGCTCTTCCAATAATTCTTCCATCATTTTTGTATACTTCTGCCAGGCCGGATCCGGTGGAGGACCGACCTCCATCTGATTTACCTTAAATAATGTACGGCTTATGGTTAATTGATGAGCACGAAGGCTTTGAGCCCTCCCGGCCTTCTTATCATCTTTCAGGGCAGGGATAATGATCTCCTGTCTCACATAACCGATCAAACTGTCAAAGGCAGTTGATGCTTCTTTCGGGCTCATGGTTTTGTCAATTAAATCAATGACTTTTTTATACGCATCCATGGATTTTTCTATCTCATTAATCTGAAAGGCGCACGCCCCAAAACGCCTGTAAAAAAATATCTGCGCTGTCTTGTTATCAAACGGCCGCCCGGATTCAAGACGGCCGGCATAATAATGAAAAGCTTTGCCGTATTGTCCTAACAGGTAATAGGCATTTCCGAGGTTAAGAAGAAGATTGGCGGCGTTTGCCTTATTGTTCTTATGATCATTAAGAAAATACGCCTTATGATATGCTTCGACGGCTTTTTCAAGATTTCCCCTTTCTTTGTATACTGTCTCACGCACCTCAAAAATATAGCCCATGGTTTGATAAAAATACTCAATCTGACCCTTTAGACTAATCGCTCGTAAAATAAGGGAGCCTGCCTCCTCAAGGGCCTCTTTTTTCTCTGAATAGGTAAGGCACAGACCCATTGCATAAAGGGTGATATAATCATCGGGATCTTCTTTGAGTTTTTCTCTATACACGGCTAAAACCTGACCGCTGTCCTTTTGAGCTGCCGCGCACATGATATAGCCGCGATGAGCCTCTACTATGGAATAATCATAATCTATAAGCTCTTTAAATATCTTCCTGGCCGCTGGGATCTCCCCGAACCGATAAAGCGCCTCTCCCGATTCTATGGATTTGCGAATATAACCTGCCCGTGCCAATCGATAGATATGGTCGTGAGAAACTCTTGATTCAACCTCTCTTTCATAAAGATCAAGCGCCTTGCGAAACCTCTCTTCCCGGTAAAAGATCTCGGCAAGGGAAAGGCGTGCCGCGGCGCTCTGCATTGATCCGGGAGGGAATGTATCAAGGACTTCTCTATACGTCGACTTCGCCTCATACCATTTATCCGCCCGATAATATAAATCACCAATACGGTTTAAAGCTCCCATTGCAAGAGATGGACGGGACTTTCTGCTTTCTTGAACGATCCTGCGCAAAAGTTCAATACTTTTGTCCAATTCCCCCGACTGTGCCTTGCCAAGGGCTAAGTCAAGGATCTTTCCCACAGCCTCATCAGACCATTCCATAGCAGTGGGATACGTATCAAGCACAGCATAATACGTTGTATATACCTCATCGGCCTGGCCAATCCGGCTATAGGCATCAGCCTTTAAAACCATGGCTTCCGCAGCAGTCTCTTTCTGATCAGGATACTCATCTCTTACCCTGTCAAGTATCTCAATAGCCCTTAGAAGTGATGCTGCATCTCTCCCATACTCAAGCAGTAGGCGGCTTTGCGCAACCAGGCTTCGGGCCTGAACAAAAAGGTCCCCTTTATTATGCATGAAAATATCATCAAGCTCACCTAATCCCCTCTCACGTATCGTGTGGCGCTCCGCATCAGTATGGGTTCTCTCATGCTTTATCTTTATATCTATCAAGACCTCTTCTATGCGTGCAAGCGCTCCCCAATGTCCTTTTGGTCCCTGATGAGTGACAGCTCTTTGAAAAAAGGATGCCGCAGCATGCGGATTATTGATTGTTAAAAAAATTTCCCCGATGCGATAGGCAGCCTCGGCACACGCCTCTTCTTCCCCGAACATCTCTAAAACCTTATAATACGCTAAAATAGCCCGATGAGGTTGAGGGGGAAGAAGACGAGAGAGTTTGCCGGCAAGCTCCATCTGTTCACCGACTGTGGGACGCGGCATGATTTCACCATCACAAGGAAGCGACCATAGATTGCTCACTCCCGTGCGTGTAGAAATAAAAAAGATTTTCCCCCGAAAGATGCGCGGTTGCACAGCAGAATAATCAGACGAGGTGAGAGGATAGGCATCGAGAGTGCCTGCCTCAGCCTCCCTGCGAAAAATACGGGCATTATCATTGTGGTCGACTCTCCCATCACCATTTGTGTCAAGATCAAACCGGGAGAAATAGATATACCTGCCATCCTCAGACCAGTTGGGGTATAAGTCTATGGCTGGGCCTTGGGTAAGTGAGGATACTGTGCCCGTTGCCATATCCATCATAGAAATATCGCCTCCCGCATCATTGCCAAAGCTCACAAATACAATCCTTCCTCCATAAGGCGATACTGCAGGAAAAGCCCCCTCGCGCCCCATATCCCTGTATCGAGGCTCCCTCCCCTTCTCCCAAAGATTTAACTGAGCAAGCCTTTTTGTATAATCTTGAGGTTGTGTCTGATGGAAATACAACGTTGAGCCATCAGGGGAAAAACAGGGGGACCCATCGCCGGTGTCTCTGCCT
The DNA here is from genome assembly GCA_049472395.1 of bacterium. Classification (GTDB taxonomy): domain Bacteria; phylum SZUA-182; class SZUA-182; order DTGQ01; family JBLIRR01; genus JBLIRR01. Next base: position 252,306 of record JBLIRR010000003.1, read on the forward strand.
GTAAGTCTTTCTGGTTCTTCATCTCGGGCTTCGCGATCCAATAAAAATATATCTCCCTTTGCATCATAGCTTGTTCCCACAAAAGCAATATATCGATTATCCGGTGAAAACGCAGGTGCAAATTCACTTGCCGGATTAAAGGTAAGTCTCTCCGGCAGCATAAATGTACCCGGCTCTATGCAGCGAAGCCATAAATCGCTGAATTCCTCACGGCCGCTTGTATAGATGAGCCACTGCGCGTCTTTGGATAGTGCGGCATAAAGAAGGGGATCGGCCTCAAAGGTGATCTGCAGTGGCTCATTTACGAATATCTCATCACAGCAGATAGATTTCGCGAATAAGGGCAGAGGAATCCACCGGGAGATGAGAAAAACTAATACTACACTAATACAGAAATGTAGTCTACGGCACTTTATTACTCTCACGAGTCATCACTTTCCCTATTCCTTGAGAATCCATGCGCCATCCTCAGTCTGGATCATTTCTCCCGGGAGGGCATTGTCAGCATTCAGTTTTCCAAAGACTCGACGAATTCTCAGCATATCCGCTTCTTCTGAAAAATTCTCATTCAAATCAATGACCCGTCGCATAATGATCTCTCGTGCATTATTGATCTGCTCTACAACCGACTGAAACTCTCCCTCTGTATAACGATCTGAAAATTCTTTAAGCTCCGAAGGGATAGTCTCTTTTTTCATGCCAAAGATGGTGAGAAATCCTTCATTATTTTCCCCTACCCACCCCAGGCGCTTAAAGGATTGAAGATCATCTTCATGAAAGGAGAGAAGCTGCATGGCTGAAATGGCATCCTGATGCTCTTGACTCTTATGGGGCGGCCGCTTGATGTGACCATCTGAGTCCACTCCCCTCACAGACGCCACGAGCAACATTTCATTATCGAGGGAATTATATGTACCAAGGACTTGATTTTCCAGGGCTGTCCGCTCGCTCACAACATCAACATTGACCGTCGCCAGTGTGCACCCTGTGATAAAGAGAAAAAGAAAAATACCTACCTTAAAATAAACTCTCATATCCTTTGGATCATACCCGAAAACAGTATAGTCATTTTTAAAATAAATTTCGCCAGAGAATAATCCGGCGCATGTAAACACTTCACAGGGGAAAATTCCACGATATCGCACCCGATAACCCTCTTCCCGCTCTTGGCCAGATATTCCATAAAATCCACTATTTCATACCACAAAAGCCCTCCTGGTTCGGGAGTCCCGGTAGAAGGAATAACAGAGGGATCAAATACATCCACATCAAATGTAATATATACCCACTCGCCACACCTCTCAAGAACATTCTCCCGCCATGTGGTATCTTTACGGAGATAATTGGCGGTAAAGATCGGTATTTTCTCTTTTTTTATAAGCACTGCCTCCTCATGGGACATGCTCCTCACGCCGACTCCCACGGTATGAATACCCATATCCCGTATTCTTTTCATCACGCACGCATGTGAGTCTTTCCTGCCCTCATACCTCTCGCGAAGATCTGAATGGGCATCAAATTGCAGAACCGACATATCTGGAAAATGAGGTAAGAAAGCCTTGACTGCGGGATAAGAAATCGAATGCTCGCCGCCGATAATAATGGGGAATTTTTTTCTGTCAAGTACTTTACATAAAAGGCTCTCAAGTCTTTTTTGCCAATCTTTCTCAATAAAATGATGCGTATATATAAACTTATCAGGGACCACCACCTCATATTCACTATCATACGCTTCCAAATAAGCAGATGCCTTTAATATGGCCTTCGGGCCTTCAGAAGTCCCCCTCCCATAGCTCACGGTCTCTTCTAAGGGCACCGGAATAATGACCACCCTTGACTCATCAAATTCCGGGGCCTCGACCTCATCTCCAAGAAATTTTATTAAGTGCTCGCTCATTGAAAAAAATGTGATTTATATATATAAATTTTCATATAACCGGGCACTACAAACGATGCTCTATAATACTCTTCATTATACCATCCGTATACTGTGCGCATTTCCTACCATGGCAAAATAAGGATATTATCTAATATATACTAAAAAATAGAGAAAGCAACTCTAAATTTATATATTCTAAAAATCCTTATCAATGACTAGAAAAATAAAGAGGTTCATGCTATAAAGAGGGATATTGTATGAGTATTCTACTATATATGAAGGAGTATTATTTATGAATACAGTTCTCATTATCGGGGCAGGTGGTGTAGGCAGGGTCGTGACGCATAAGTGCGCGAAAAACAGTGATGTATTCGGGAGAATCGTTCTCGCGAGCAGGACATTGTCCAAATGCGAGCAGATTAGAGATGAAATCGGCGGCAATAGAATAGAGAGCGTGCACATAGATGCCGACAATGTGCACAGTCTCATGGAACTTATCAACAGGACCAAACCCGCCATAGTGATTAATGTCGCTCTTCCTTATCAAGACTTGACTATTATGGAAGCGTGCCTGCAATGTGGTGTTGACTATCTTGATACTGCCAATTACGAGCACCCTGATACGGCTCAATTCCAATACAAAGAGCAGTGGGCTTATCATGAGAAATTCAAGGACAAAGAAATAATGGGCCTCCTTGGTTGTGGGTTCGACCCGGGAGTGACAAATGTCTTCTGTGCCTTTGCCGATAAATACAGGTTTGATGAACTACATTATATCGACATCCTGGACTGTAACGCTGGTGATAATGGGTATCCCTTTGCCACGAATTTCAATCCTGAGATTAATATAAGGGAGGTAACCGCCAGGGGAAGATATTGGGAGGACGGAGAGTGGCACGAGATTGATCCCATGTCGGTTAAGCAGGTCTGGGATTATCCGAAGATCGGGCCAAGGGATTCTTACCTTTTATATCACGAGGAGCTTGAGAGCCTTGTTAAAAATATTAAGGGACTTAAAAGAATCAGATTTTGGATGACATTCTCGGAAAACTACCTTACGCACCTGAGAGTCCTTGAGAATATCGGTATGACAAGGATCGATGAGGTACTCTATAATGGATGCGCCATAGTACCGCTCCAGTTCCTAAAAGCACTCCTGCCCGATCCTGCAACTTTAGGGGCGAGGACTGTCGGAAAAACAAATATTGGGTGCGTTTTTGAAGGCATGCACCAGGGCAGGAAGAAAAAGCTTTATATTTATAATGTATGCGACCATCAAGAATGCTACAGGGAGGTAAAAAGCCAGGCTGTTTCTTACACTGCGGGTGTTCCACCGGTTATAGGAGCAAAGATGATGCTCACCGACAGATGGAGAGGACAGGGTGTCTTTAATATGGAAGAGTTTGACCCCCACCCCTTTATGGATGAATTAATGGTTCAAGGGCTTCCCTGGATTGAGACTGAGCTATGAGGGCGGAGGTATGAGCATAGATTTCTCCCGTGTGCCGACCCCATGCTATGTGCTTGAAGAAGAGCTGCTTCAAAAAAACCTTGCCATTTTAGATAAGGTCCAGAAAGAGTCCGGGGCTAAAATTCTTCTTGCCCTTAAAGGATTCGCCATGTACAGCACTTTTTCCATGATCGGCAGTGTATTATGCGGGACATGCGCAAGCGGTCTTTATGAGGCGCGTTTGGGAAGAGAAGAGATGGATAAGGAGGTACATACCTATTCACCTGCCTATCAGGAAAAGGAGTTCGAAGAGATACTCGCTCTTTCCGACTACATAATCTTTAACTCTTTTAGCCAATACCAGCAGTTTCACAAAATAGCACTTTCATATAACAAGAAAAATATAAAGTATGGTCTTCGAATTAATCCCGAATATTCGGAAGTGACCCCTGCCCTTTATAATCCATGCACCGAATTTTCACGACTCGGGATTCCTCGCGCCCAATTTAAGGAACATATACCTGATGGAATAACCGGCCTTCTTTTTCATACCCATTGTGAACAAAACTCAGATGCACTGGAAAAGACGCTGAAGGTTGTTGAGGAGAAATTCGGCACCTATATCCGGGGCATGGAATGGATCAACTTCGGGGGAGGCCATCATATTACCCGCAAGGATTATGATCTTGACAAACTCATCTTTCTCATAAAAAATTTTAAAAGCACTTATAATGTGGAGGTGTATCTTGAACCGGGCGAAGCAATCGGCTGGCAGACAGGGCCCCTTGTTGCCACTGTGCTTGATATTTTTACCAATGGCATGGATATAGCACTGCTTGACACATCCATTGAAGCTCATATGCCGGATTGCCTGGCAATGCCCTATCGACCTGAAATCTTAGGTGCCGGGCCACCCGGTACATATAACCATACTTACAGGCTTGCGGGAAATTCCTGCTTAGCGGGAGATATTGCAGGAGATTATTCTTTTAAAGAACCTCTCCGTATCGGCGATAAAATAGTATTTCAAGATATGATCCACTATACAATAGTGAAGAATACCTCATTTAATGGTATCAAACTGCCTTCAATCGCCATATGGACGAAAGAGCACCAGTTAAAAATCATCAAGGAGTTCGGATACCACGACTATAAAAACCGCCTCTCCTAGCGAAGCTCCGCCGCAAACCGCGAAGGTTAACAATCTCTATTCTCCCTCACCTCATTGAAAATCAGCAATTCTAATTTTGACTATTAAATTCCTTGACCGCAGGGTCAGGTCTTGAAATATTGACAACGACTCGAAGGATAATCCTCATATATATTGTATCTCCGTTCTCATATTTCAAGACCTGACCCCACTCGCCACATGTTATCCTTGGCGAGATGGACGTGGCAATTGAAGTGAAAAGCTCACAAAGAATACATAGAGGACATATTACGAGTCTTAAGGCGCTGTTAGAAGAACATAAGGTGAAACGGGCAATTATAGTTTCACTAGAAAAGCATCCAAGAAAACTTGAAAATAATATTGAGGTTTTACTATGGCAGACTTTTCTTAAAGCACTGTGGTCAGTGGGAATAGGTGTTTGAGCTGTTTAAAGCAGCCTCATATGCCAGGATCTTTTCCACCATCACTTCTGCATGGACTGCGCTTGCCGCAGGAAGCCTTCCGATATGAATATCAGGCAGATCGTCACCACCCCCACGCCTCACAATAAATTGTGTAAGGCATCCATCCCCACGCGCGGGGCGGGGCGTTTTATTTTAATAGATGGTAAGGGAACAAACTTTTACTCTTATCATTAATATTATCGGCATTAATAAAAAAATCAAAAAAAATTTTAAAAATTTAGTATTGAAAAAAGTAATAAATCGAATTATAATGTATGACAAACATAATGTATGACAAACATATTAAATAACTGGCAGGAATTATGAAATTATCTTTTTTAAACAGAAATAGAGAAATTAGTAGAATAAATAAAGCTATTAATACTCAGGGCTCGGCTTTTATTGTAGTGTATGGTAGACGTCGCTGCGGCAAGTCAACTCTTTTGCAGCACATTTCAAGAGAACAGGATATCTATTATCTTGCGGATCAAAGGGAAACTATTCTTCAAATAGAGGCGATAGCACACGAAATTGAACGAACCATACCACACTTTACTTCTGTCCATTATCCTTCATGGGATGCTTTATTGATGAATTTAAATGAACGCGCTGAGAGAAATTCTTGCCTGATTTTAGATGAATTTCCTTATTTGGTTCAAAGCTCTCCTGAACTACCAAGTATCCTTCAGCGCTTTCTTGATTCTCCTGTTGAAAAAAAAATTAATTTAATTATTAGCGGTTCTTCTCAAAGAATGATGAGTGGTATTGTATTAGATGCAACTGCTCCTCTTTATGGCAGAGCAAAAGAATTATTAAAAATTAATCCGTTAAACCCTGGCTGGATTACCGATGCTTTTTCGATAGATGCGTCTGAAGCGGTTAAGGCGTATTCAATACTGGGAGGTGTTCCCCGTTACTGGGAATTAGCTCAAGATTATGACAATCTTGATGATTCATTAAAACAACTTATTCTCGATAAAGATGGCGTTCTTCATGATGAACCTATGAGACTTTTACTGGATGATATGCGCAGCGCTACTCAGCCATATTCAATTTTAACGCTTATCGGATACGGTTGTCATCGTTTGTCTGAAATAGCGGGAAGATTAGGCAAGCCTTCGAATAATTTGACAAGACCACTGGCGACTCTCATTGACTTAGGCTATGTTCACCGAGATGTGCCTTTCGGAGAAAATATTAAATCTACAAAGCGTACATTATATAAATTAAATGATCCCTTTCTAAATTTTTATTTTACTTTTGTTTTGCCAAATAAAACACTTCTTGGAATGGGTTTAACTGAAAAAGTTTATAATAGTCTAAAAAAATATTTACCACATTATATTTCCGGAATTTGGGAGGAAATGGCACGGCTTTCGGTGCCTCATTTAGATATCGATAGTATTCAATGGGGCCCCGCAAGGCGATGGTGGGGCAATAATAAAAATAATATGCCTATGGAGATAGATATTGTTGCTGAGTCAATTGATAAAAAATATGTGCTTATCGGAGAAGCTAAATGGACGGATGGATCTGATATAAAGGTACTTAAGTCAAAACTTGAAAGCGAAATCGATGAATTACCCTTTTTAAAAGGGAGAAAAATGGTTTTTGCCTATTGGCTGAAAAACAGTACAAAAGAAAAATCTCTCTCACACATTATCACTGCCGAGGATGTTTTAAGATGCCTAAAATAAATGGACGCGTAATGCTCATCGGCAGCTATTCAATAGCGGATTAATTTAAAATGCATTTATAGAAGTTCTGTTAATTTATGACAGAAGATTTTAGCTTCTTAATCTCTTCCACCGGGAGACCTGTTATATCTGCTATATCATTTATCGGATACTTCTTGCTCAGCATCTTCTTCGCAGCTTCAATTTTTGCTTTTTTTATACCTTCTTTTTTCCCTTTTTCTATACCTTCTTTTTTCCCTTTTTCTATTAATTGTTCTGCTACTGTCATAAGGACACCTCCTGTCTCTTTTGAAAAAGTCTCCTCGATTATTTCTTTTAATCTTTCTGAGGTTGCGTCATCCCTTGTACTCATTATATATCTAAATAATAGCGGTACGCTGACTACACAATATCAGAAATACTCCGAACCGGAGAAAAAAATCCTTCTTTTATCATCCGAAAAAGAATATTATCTGCATTATCCAGACTGATTTGATTGTCCGAATAGGATGCTTTTAGGATACCTATGGTTCCCGATACCGGAATTCTCATTTGAGAACACTGCGCTCTTGCTGCCCGGTCATCGGTTACCACAATTACATCTTGTTCTTTTGCCAAAGCGACACAGGAGGCCTCCCCTTTTCCAAGATGTCCTATCAATCCCAGGAAATGCTTATGTTCTGCAAATGATAAGGAGAGTAGTTCGAATGCTTTATTATCGATGAGTTCTCTAATCATTTTCAGTTTTGGATATTCCGAAATTCCCGCAGAGATCTCGTCAAATACCTCCCAAGTAATAATCCCACGCGTGCGATAGCGTTCTTCAAGAATGAATAGCGAATCCGAAAGGAGAAAATTACTAAGTACTACGGTATCGAAGACCCATTTCATCTCAGGCATTATTCACATCATCTTCAAGAAATGAATTATTCTGGGGGATGTCATGTTCTTCCAACCATTTCCTTGTTTTTAAAACGTTCATTCCCATTTCTTCAGCAAGCTTTCCAAGGCTTATATACCCCCCTTGAAAAGCCTCGAGAGCGCGCCTCTGTTTTTCGCCCAAATCAAGTAATTCAAGTTGATAACAAGAAATAACCGCATGTCTTATCAATTCTCCTACAGAAGTCGCACGTTTCCTGGATAATGCTTTTAATCCATCGGCCAGTTCCGGTTTTACTTTTATATGTAAGGTTGAACTTTGCATCTTAATCGCTCCTAATGAAAAATATGTATAAGATCTTATATATATATTAAACATCAGGTATAATAATGTCAATAGAGAATTTCAATTAATAATTGATGCCTTGTCACTTCTATCATATGAGAAGAGAGTAGAAATAAAGCATCCCTTGCCAAGATTCGAGCTGTCCTGTGAGGTAGACGGCCCATCAACAATGGTTACCGTGCCTGTGACGATATACGTATCCCAGGGATTAGCCTGCTTAGGCTCCGAGCGGGGTATCGTGCCCGTTCTGCCGCTTACACTCCGTGAGCGGACGCTCTCATCACCGTCAAAATCAACAGAGGTTAGGACATAATAATACGTGGTATCGCTCTTGCCCAAGTTTTCCTCATAGGGAAGAAGCCAGTAAGGGATATAGGGGGATACAAGGCTGTACTCTCCATCGGGTGTAGTGCTCCGGTAAAGGTTATACGCAAACACAGGCTCGCCGTCACAGTCAAGCGCCTCATCCCAACTCAGCATCACACCGCCCTCAGGGCCAGGCTCAGCCTCGACCTTCAGATTCAAGGGCTTTCTCGGAATCGGGACTTTAAGGCTCATGGCCGGATCTCCGAAAAGGAGAAAGGTTCCACCCTCGGGCTCCGGCCCAAACTGATTGGCCAGAAGGGTCTGCTTGGCAAGAGTGATGGCTGGTCCCAGGGTGCGGACATCCTCTGTAAAGAGCGCATCAAAAACCGCGGTATCAAGAACATGCTGCCCCTTCGGATCGGTCATCGCCGCGGACATAAAGGCTGATATGGCCCCGCCTTCCCCGGCGCGAAGGAGCGCTTCTGCCATGCAGGGAAAACTCCACGACTCAGGATAGATAAAATACCCGGTCAGACAGGTCATACTGACAAAGAAGGGCAGCATCCGCTCATTGGTAAGATCTGGCACATCCTGATTATTAAAAATACTCTCCATGCCCCATACTTGCGTTGAGCCGTGGCCGCTATAGTTGACCATAAGAGAGCCCTCATTGATCTTGGCTTTTATCTCGCCCTTTAAACCGGAGGCACTATAATAATTATCAAGATAGGCCTTAAAGGGAGCGTTAAGCCCGGGGGGCACCAGGGCGGATGAGTCTTCGCTCATGATTTCAAAGGATTCTTCATCATCGTTGTTTTGGTTATCAGCGATAAAGAGCACATTCTTCTCCCAGCTCTTACTATTTAAGGCATCCTCGTAGGCGAGGATTTTATTTACCATCACTTCTGCCTGCTCGGCATTCACCGCGGGAAGCCTTCCTATATGCATGTCCGGGATATCGTCACCACCCTCAAGCATCACAAACCAATCATCAGAGGGGCCCTCTCCCATAACACGGGTTGCGGACAGATAGGCGGGAAGGTACGAGAAGTTCTGCTCCAGCCCATTCAGGTTATTTTTATAATCATAGGTGCTATCACCCAACAAAAGCACATACCGGGGCGCAGGCCGGCTCCAGCTTTCATAGGCGAATTCAAGAAAATCTTTGATGGCGTTAGGTGTTGGAAATCCATAGGCAAACTCGTTATAGATTATGTCAACATCGATTATCTTTACCCTAAGTCCCTGGCTCTGGCGCAAGGCTGCAAGCTCGGAAAGCCACGGATAAAGCTCTCCATGCAGATCCCAGCCGATATCTCTATGGGTGATCACGAGGTAATCAGCCCCATTGCTCGTATTGGTAAGGTTTTCGCGAGTGTTGGCGGAGAGTGACAGAGGCAATTTCTGCGCTCCTTGTGAAAGGGTATAAAAAGTCATCTCTCCGCTCTCGCCCGCATCATACTGGGGCTCAAAATCAAGGGTATAGGACTCAGCAGCGCCCGTGACAGTGAAATTGAGCGCGACTTTTGCCTCATCGGGTAAGGTAATATCATAGAGCAGAAGATCGCTTTCGCTAAATCCCGAGACCTGCCCACGGGACCCTGCACTGAGCGTGAATAAAAGCTGGTCATTGTCAGCAATAAAGCTTCGTGGATAGGAGGCTTTGAACCAATCAACCGCAATGACATCGGTCTCGCCGTTGCATTTTAAGCCCACTGTGTTTGATCCGCTCACAAGATCAATCCCACTGAGCGAGGCCTGATACGATTCAACACCCACCCATGTAACAGTCGAAAGATATACTCCATTACAATAAATCTCAACCTCATGCTCATTTTCACCAAGCCCCCACATACATACTGTAAGGCTCCCCTTGCCGGCAACACCGGGCAATGTCAAGGTAAAGGGAACAATGCTGCCAGGGGCAGGTGTGTTCTGGTCCACCCACTCTATCCCCTCGCCCTGGATTGCGGTGGAAAATACCCACCTGTCGAGCGAGTCCCCGCCCGGCAGCATGAGAAGATAATACTCATCCTGCTCATAATGAACCGTATCTATAAAGGTTTCAGGAACAGCCCCGCCTACCGGGGCAGCTTCAAGCTGTGCCATTCGCTTCGGCTCACCCTCCCCTCCTTCGGTAATAAGGAAATAGACATTATCATTCGTGTATTTAACGTATTCCTCATGAACCAGGGTGCCGTAAAACTCGATGTAATCCCCAAAATCGAGCAGGTTGTTCCCATCCTGATCATAAATATAAAGGGCTACTTCTCTTCCGAGGTTATAGAGCCTGAGCAGGCGAAGGTCAATCTCGCTGACCGGCACGCCTTTACTTTCAAGATAACCTTTATCAAGCCGGTAAATTCCCTTATCGGCAAGGGTGAGTGTATAAAAAGCCTCTGACGTTGGTGGGGTCCAGGCCCGTGCCATCCTTGATGCCCTTGCCCTTGACACAGCAGCTCTTTCGGCTTTTCCTTTTCGCTCCTCTTCCTTAAAGTTGATCCTCACCATGATACGCGAGAGAAGGGTAAGCTCCCTGGCAGCCGGATTAAATGCCAGGGGATAGAAGAGAAGGTGAAGCTTCCTCTGGCCCCTGAAGATATAGGTATCTCCACAACGCGCGATATCGCGCGGGAAGAGGGTATCAGCAGCGTATGCCGCTTCATCAATGGTAAAAATCTCGGTCACCTCATCAATGCCTCCCTCTGTGCTCGCGACCTTCTCAGGAAGTGGGTATACCCAATAATCTTGATGGATCGTGCTTTCTGTCCCTATCACCTCCAAGGCCGCATCAACACCCTCTGGAAGGTCAAGGAGCACGCCCTTAAAGGGAAGCTCTGGCCATCCTGTTTCGCTCGTAAATCCATGGATATAATCCCTGATGCGGAGACGGTCGTATGTATTTTTATCCTCGGCAATGATCTTTTCACTTTCAAAGGCCTCGGTATGAAGCTCAAGGGTGATGCCGGTGTCATCGGAGGATATGATTATGACCGGTTGTTTCACGTGCTTTGAGGAAAAGGGGGCCTCTTGGTGGTCAATCCATAGGCCCTCATCACCATCGCATATTCCGTCACCATCCGTGTCCGGATTGAGCGAATCAGTCCCTCGCTCATACTCCTCAAGGTTGGTAAGGCCATCCCCATCAGGATCAAGGCCTGAATCATTAAGCATCGGATTAAGGCCGTAGGCGATCTCCCAGTCATCGGGTATGCCGTCCCCATCCCAGTCCACACAGATCGGACCGTGCATGGTGCGCTTTCCCCCGATCTCAATATCCTCAAGCTTATAGTAGTAAAGCGTGCCCGGCGTAACTTCCGCGTCATAATGAGTATACTTCTTTCCCCGGACAGAAAAGCTCAAGCCTGGGATCATTTTATCGGTAATCCGCGTAAAGGGTCCGAAGGGATTTCGTGCCTTGTAGAGGTAAAAGCCCAGATTGTCAATCTCCTGGGCCGTCTCCCACGAGAGCATCATTGTGCCGTCCTGCTGACCCTTTGCCCTAAAGTAGGTAAGGCTCACCGCGGTGGGGCGGCCATACTCGTCACTCTCGTAGCTGTTCGGATCATACGAATAGAATGTCGAGGGGGATGACTGGTTGTTGTACTCGGTTGCCATCCAGGAAACTGAACGGGCAATGCTGGATACGCGGATTTCATCAAGGAAGCCGTTAAACCAGCCAAAGCTTTCTGTGTAACATTTCCCTCCAATCACAAAGTCCATTCCGGTGGAATCATCTATGGTGCCTGGTGCATTCGTCGTATTATCGTTGTCAAGTACGGTATTAACGTAATGTTTAACGTATGTTCCATCGAATGTTACTACGACATATGCCCATTCATTCGGAGGAATGTCTATAGCACCATGCCAGAGGTCTTTCTTGGCTCCTCCTATAAAGAATTCTGATCCTAACGTTGTTGTACTTGCGTCTAGGCCATATATGTATGGAGTATATATTCGGGCAGAACTGTTATTCCTTGTAACAAAAGTATACCATTTATCTTTGGCTGGCCGCGCTGCTATATTAACCCAGGCTGATACTGTAATTTGCTGTGTAATGTTTAAGCTATCGCCGGTACCGCAATATATCCCATCATCACTTGCGTCAAACTCTTGTCCCCCGTCTATTTGCCCATCCTGCCCTGTTGCCGAAACATCATCCGTGCCATCATTATCATTTGAGGTGGAATCTTGATAAAGGCCTCCAGCCCCTGTTCCGCTCTGATCTTCGGCTAAATGCCACACACCCTTGAAATTCTCATCCCACACATTCTCCGGACTCTCCGTAGGTTCGGTGACGCATTCGCTCCCATAATAGATGTATATATCCGTGCTTGTATCGCCGGAGAGAAAGGGGATCTTCACCCAGGCAACGAGGTGGCCGGTTGTGGCGTTATATTCTTCAACCTCGTGATATAGGTCGCAGGGAGCATATCCATCACAGACGGACGTATCAGAACTTCTGAATATAATGTCATAGCCGCTTGCGTGCGTCACATCGCCGCTGTAATCAATATGCCTCAAATGATCATCGGTCACATCAAAGAGAAAGGGAAAATCGTAGAGGTCTGCGCTTACCTTATCGCAATCTATGGTGATCAGATTGCGATAGGAAAAGGTGCAGAAATTATCCTCAACATCCCCCACAGTGATAAACCCATCATCAGTTGCATCCTTGTTCGGCCACATCTGGTTGTTGTAGCAGGTTTTAATCCAATCAGCATCTCGGATTGTATTTGATACGCGCACCTCATCGATTTGGGTACCATCAACCGAGCCAGCAACATCATTATACCAGCGATGTATCATAAAACTGCAGTCATTCGTCATGTCTGTATTGACTGTCCCTGCTACTACAAATCCACCATCCAGATAGATTTTAAACTCATTGCTCCCGGTTCCTTCCCGGACAGCCGCGAGGTGGTGCCACTCTCCATCATCGCCATTCTCACCATACTCGACATAGTCTCCATAGTAATACGCAAACGTATCGTGACTTTCGCTTTCGTAAATATAAAGGCCATTATAGGTGCCACTATAGATATTTTTAGTCACAAAGGGATCAGTATCCCCTCCACCCTTCACCCACAGGCTCACAGAGAAATTTGATGTACCAAAATCAAAATCATCCACATCACCAAAATCAATATATTTACCAACCGCATCAAACTGCAAAGCATCGCCGATTCTTCCTGCGATCTGGTCGCCGCTCACCATGCTCCCCTGATCCGTGCCATCGTGATCATTCGAGGTCGAATCCTTGATCCCACCCGTCCCGGCTGTGGAGGGGTCCTCCTTCAGGTGCCACACTCCCTTGAAATTATCATCCCACACCTCCTCCGGCTCTTCCGTGGGATCAGTAATGCATGCGTTGCCATAATACATATAAATGGTCGTATCGGTTTCCTTAGAAAGGGAGTTAACTCTCACCCAGGCAACTAAGGTCCCGTTGCTTCCGTCGTAGTCTTCAATCTCGTGATAGAGGCCGGTCTTACCATTTGATGCCCTGAAGATGATGTCATCGCCATCCGCATCCTCTATACAGCCGTTTACGGGGTCCTCGGCCGTGGTCTTTAGCCAATCACCGGATATGTCAATAAGCACAGGAAAGCCGGTCGCAGGCAGCTCGCCGCTGTTATCCATACCTACCTTCGTATGATCCATAGCGATCGCCCTGCGGTAGAAAAAGGTGCAGATTGTTTTCTCATTTCCCAGGCTTTTTATAAAATAGCCCTCTCCGATAGTGGTGTCGCTCTGGTTGTTGTAGCAGGTTTTGATCCAATCGACGTCGCGGGCCTTGCTGGAAAAGCGGACTTCATCAATTATAGCATCCGCTGTTTCAGTAGGATCACTAATAAAACCATCGCTGGGATCGTTTAACGCACCACCAGGTTGTTGGCTATCTGCTAACTCTCCATTTATATAAAGCATCTGATTGGTACCATCCCAAATTCCTGCCAGGTGAAACCAGGTATCATCGGTAAATTCATTGTCCACTTTAATGTGTCGAAAAGTATCATCTGTCCGTATATAAAAATGTGCTTGGCCTAGACCCCCTACGCCGTTATGACGCACGATTGACATACTTACAAGCTGAAAATACCGCTCTATTACTGTTTCTAGATTCTGAGGGTACACCCATCCCTCTATGGTATGATTTTCAGTAATACCTCCAGCACTCATAGAAACATAACTATCATCCCCATCAAAATCCAATGCACCGGCAATTTTACCGGCGGTAGTAGCGGCCGGACTACCTGATGGTGTACCATCATTGGAATACCCGGTTGAATCCATGCAGGTTGCATCGGTGGGTTCAATTAAATGCCACACACCCACGAAATTAGGATCCCACACTCCCTCCGAATACTCTGTGGCAATAGAACACTCGTTTCCATAAAGCATGGTAATGGTGGTATCGGTCGCTTTTGAAAGAGAGTCGACTCTCACCCAGGCCACCAGGTGGCCTGATGTGGCATCATATTCTTCGATCTCGTGGAAGAGTATGATGTTGTCCTGCTTGAAGATAATGTCATGGCCGCTGCTGCTTTCTATACGCCCGTTGTCGGCATCCACTATAGTTGTCTTGAGCCAATCTCCGGATAAGTCGATAAGCACGGGAAAGCCGGTCGCAGGGAGGGTGCCGCTGTTATTCGTCCCTACTTTCGTATGATCGATAACGATTGACCTCTGGTAGGAAAAATAGTCGTTATCGCATGACCATGGAAGAACAGCAAACTCCTCCGATTCGGTGGGGTCATTAAGAGTATCGCTATTACCATCCCGGGTCTCCACCGTTACGGTATAATCATTATCGATGATGGCGGTGTTGGTGATATTGGCTATGATAATATTCTCATCATCCGCGGTTTGGTCTGTACCTCCGCCCACACGGGTGATGGTCAACACCTGGCCGCTGATGTCAGTTGAAAAGTCACCATCCATCGTGTCGCTTGAGATATCATCATTTGTAACACCGCTAATGTCAAAACCGGACGGAAAGGTGACCACAATCCTGCCATCCGATGAAAGGTCAAAGGTCGTGGTGAAGGCAATGGTATGGATTGCTGTTTCGCTCGGTGTATTTGAACTGAGGGAGTTACTGACGCCGGTTAATAGAGAGGCGACAGTGATATCAACGTCCACGCTGATAGTTTCAGCTATTTCACTATACTCCGAATCGTATAATACTAATTCATATACCCCCTTAGTTGCAGGCGCTTCAAGAGGAAACCAAAGTTCTGAATTTTCGTTCTCGAGGTCACCTGGGTCTGCGGGACTCTCTATAACCGGATATTCCACACTTGAAAAGTGATTGTATATCTCATCCAAAGTTGAATAGTCAGAGTTCCAGAATTCCCAGGCAGCGGAGCTCCCTGTACCTATTGCCTCAGTATCCTGCCATGCCCCTTCCCCTAATTTCCACCGGACTGTCCAGCCGCAGTCTTTAGACTTGGTTGTCCAGGCACCTTGAATACAAACAAAGATTCTATCATTTGGCTCAACGGTGGGGTCTTGATCATCACTTCCTACCTGGGTTCCTATACTACCATCATTATTTCTAAAAATGGCAAAGTGGATCTGGTCAACGACGCCGTTTGAAGGCCCCCCTGCATACACTGAGGGGCTAAAGAAGGAAACGGCCGTTATCACCACAGATAGGATAAAAGCAATGAGAACATACCGGTGCCGGACATTGAGTTGTACCTGCCTGATTTTATATAAGTATAGAATAGTTCTTTTTATATGCGTGAGCAGTGACATTTTAATTCCCATTATCTTTGTTTAATACAAATAAAGATAGTACGTCACAGTAAATGTCTTGGAACCTGCTCTCAGAACCGGAAGCGTACATCCCCACCCTCGGACGGGGCGCTCTATGCAACACGATGGTGAGGGAACACCATTCCCTCCCTCATTTTCATGAATATAATTAGCCTTATTTTCATCTATCGGCAAAAGGAAAAAAAACATCGGAAAAAAATACGACAAACAGATGCCGGATGAAATATATTATGGAAGACTTTGAAATTCCGATACATAAAATAGGAAGTAACCTTTGAACGGATACAATGGAAAATGGGTAGAGGGAATGTCTCATAAACAAATAATTGAAAATATGCAAAAATATTTTCTTTTTATATTTTCATTTTTTGCGGGTTTCTTTATTATGCACCTTGAGATGTGCGGCTTCAGGGTGCTCACTACACATTACGGCTCATCCATATTTACAACCGGCACCTACCTCACTTTAGTAATGATTTTTTTATCTATTGGTTATTATATGGGAGGAAAGCTCTCGGAAAGCTATAAGGATGTAACCGCTCTTCTGATTTTAATGCTTATCCTCTCTTTTCTCGTTTATATAATCCATATTATATCTTTCCATTATCTTACAGAGTTACTCTTTTCCCTTCAAGAAAAGATCCCTTATAGCATCCTTTTTAAGACCATACTTCCCACTGCCGGGCTTACTACCCTTTTATACGCTCTTCCTATGATAATCTTAAGTCAGGTGCCTCCCTATATGATCAAGTTATATTGCCTTAATGAAAAGTATGAAATGCATACAGAGGTAGGAAATGTATCAGGAAGGTTTATGGCTTTCTCAACAATGGGAAGTGTTGCAGGGGCCCTCATTACCTCCTATTTTCTCATTCCCCTTTTAGGGATCAATAATACAGTGTTATTATTTATCATTTCATTACTTATGCTGCTCATGGCAAGCCTCATTCTTTTTGACCTAAAGATAAAGAAATTACTGGCTCCCTTTATTCTTATTCTCTTTGCCTTAATTATCATCAATACTATTGTCCCATTGAAGATAAAAAAAAGTGAAGACAGGTTAATTTATGAGAGGGAAACCTCTTATGGGAATATAAAGGTATATGACATAGAGGGAAAATTACTCTATAAGCCCAATAGATTCTTCATGCATTCTTTTCTTTATCCTGACAATCCATTAAAGAACCAGTTTGGATTATCCTTAATAACACCTTCAATAGCTCATGGCGCCAGGGATTTTCTTATCTTAGGAGCAGGAGCAGGCAATAATATCCGTCAACTTTTGGAAATAGATCCATCATATACCATAACCGCCGTGGAAATCGACCCTGAGGTAATAAAATTATCCGAGGAGCTTTTTGGGGTAGTTCAGAGTGATAGGGTAAAGCTCATTGCAGAAGATGCCAGAGTATTTCTTAAGAATAATAAAAAGAAATTCGACTCTATCATTATTGATCTTTTTAAGGGTGACTCCTATCCCATACATTGTATCACCGAAGAGTTCTTTGCATTGGCGCTCAATAATTTAAAACCGAATGGAATGATTATGGTAAACTCAAATATGAGTGATCTGCATCTGCCGTATAATGAAAAGATTACTGTTTTCAGACCTCTTTGGCATTTATATGCGACGATATACAACGCCGGATTCAAATCAATTTTTCTCAACGATATATTCCGTCTCGGTTTTATTTACGCCTATAGAGAACCAATTTCCCATGAAAAATTTATGAATCAATTATATCAAATCTATACACACAACACCCTTAACAAAGATGTAAAAGCAAATGTAGCCTTTACTATGTTAAGAGCGGTCGAGATACCCTCACAAAGACATACGCTCAGACCATTTACCGACGATTGGGCGCCGGAGCATAAAATCTGCGCAAAATCGAATTTTCACGATATTGCCTTAGCCTATAGGGAATTTATTGAGGAGAATAAATTGGGGCCCTTGATACTGGGAAAAAACTCTGCTGAACTTTCTTTCATAGATTTAAAATCACTTTTATCCATATGGAAAAGGGGGAAATTTCATCCCACGCAGATAGAGTATGACCACTACTATTCCGAGGTAGCCGTGTGGGCGGAAGAGAATGAGATACGCCTTAACGATTTATCAAAATTTTTATTTGCCGATTACAGTTTTGATCCTCACGCCTTACCCTTTAGAAAATCGGCGAATGTCCGATTAATTACCGATTATCTAAAGGGCGTGCTTTATATTATGATTTATGAAGGAAAAGAGGCGCTTCCCTATTTGGATAGAAGCTTGAAATCATTATGGCCTCCTGCAAAAGAATCTATGTCTTGAAAGTTGATATGATATCTAAATTCTCAATATAAAATTTATCAAAAAAGACGGCTGGGACCTTCTTTTCCTCCAATTTTTCAGTATTGATACCATGTTCTCTAATAAAATCAATAAGAAATGTGGGAGTGCCTGTGGTAAACCAAAAATTATCAAAAGAGTGTTTTGAAAAAAAGTTTCGGATAGATGATCAGGAAAGTGGTAATTGAGTTGTTTCTTCTCAGAGATGTGTAATTTTTATTTTGGCCTGCTCCAAGACTTGTCAATAAGCATGTAGTTATCATACAATAGAGCATGTTTAAATTTATCCACGCTGCTGATATACACTTAGATAGCCCCTTTCTGGGATTAGTGCGCTATGAGGGAGCACCGGTCGATAGAATAACGGGTGCTACCCGCGAGGCATTAACGCAGCTTGTGCAGAGCGCGATTCATGAAAAGGTTTCATTTGTCATCATCGCTGGTGATCTTTTTGATGGGGATTGGAAGGATTATAATACCGGCCTTTTCTTCAGAAGGCAAATGACGCTCTTGCAGGATGCCGGCATACGTGTTTTCTTGATCTCGGGTAATCACGATGCAGCAAGCCAGATCACAAAGAACCTTCGGATGCCGGGCAATATCCATACCTTTTCAACCAGAAAACCTGGGACAGTGATGCTTCCCGAGTTAAACACGGCAATTCATGGACAAGGCTTTTCCCGGCGCGATATCACTGATAATCTGGCTGTTCATTATCCCGATGCACGCAAGGGCTTTTATAATATCGGTATCTTACATACCTGTGCCCAAGGAATAGAAGGCCATGAGCCCTATGCGCCCTGTAAGGTAGAAGAACTCAGCACCAAGGGTTATGATTACTGGGCCTTGGGGCATATTCATAAAAGAAGGATCTTAAGTGAATCACCGTGGATTGTGTTCCCGGGTAATATCCAGGGAAGGAATATTCGTGAAACGGGTGAAAAAGGCTGCTCATTGGTAACGGTAGAGGACGATGGGAAAACATCCGTCCGGCATGACAGCCTTGATATAATGAGATGGGTATACCTTGAGATTGAGTGTAGCGGAGCACAAAGCATTGATGATGTTCTTGAGAATGTCTATGCATCGGTCGGCCATGAAGTGACCAAGGCTGACGGCCGGCTCCTTGCCATAAGGCTGTGTTTGAGTGGTGCATGCAAAGCACATGAAGGATTACTATCCCATCAAGAAAGATGGAACAACGAAATACGGGCTACGGTTACTGAAGCAAGTGGCGGTGATGCATGGATTGAAAAAATACTTTACCACACACGCACTCATATTAACATTGATAAGCTCAAGGCGAGCAATAGCCCGATTGGCCATATGATGCGCTACATTGATGAAATCGAGTCAGATACTGCGCTGCTCACTGAACTTGCCCAAGAACTAGAGACACTGAAATTAAAATTGCCGGTCGAGCTTCGCCAGGGGGAACGCGCCCTTGATCTTCAAAGCAGGGAAAAAATTGCAAGCCTGGTGCACAATGCCCGGCAGTTACTGATACCCCGAATTCTCGCACTGGGAGAAGATCGGTGAGAC
The DNA here is from genome assembly GCA_049472395.1 of bacterium. Lineage (GTDB taxonomy): Bacteria > SZUA-182 > SZUA-182 > DTGQ01 > JBLIRR01 > JBLIRR01. Next base: position 272,115 of record JBLIRR010000003.1, read on the forward strand.
TCTTAAGCCTGCAATTGAATGCCTATGGTCCATTCACAGATTATACTATAGATTTTACCGCCAATGGCAAGGGCATACAACTCGTGTACGGTCCCAATGAGGCGGGAAAAAGCGCAACGTTGCGGGCAATCACTGATCTTCTTTACGGTATTCCTGACCGCACACGTGACAATTTTATCCATGAAAATAGCGCCTTACGAATAGGAGCATGTATCCGGCACTCTGACGGCTCATCGTTAGAATTTTTTAGAAGAAAAGGGCGAAAGAACACCCTGCTCGACTCCAACGACAAGGTAATAGAAGAGGCGGTTTTGGAAAAATATTTGAGCGGCATAACGCGTGAACTCTTTGAGACAGTCTATGGCATAAACCAATCTTCACTTGTTGAAGGGGGGAAACAACTCCTCATGGGGGGTGGGGAAATCGGCCGCTCCCTTTTTTCCGCGGGATTAGGTATAGCGACAATGAATAAATTGGTGGAGGCGCTCGCTTCGGAGGCGGGCATGATATTCAAGCCTTCAGCAAAAAATCCGCGCATAAATCAGCTTACCTCGAGATTTCGTGAAATAAAAAAAGCATGCTCGGAAAAATCACTCCCTGCCAAAGAATGGCTTCTCCATGATAAAGCACTCGCTGATGCCCGAAGGCAGAAACGGGAAATCGAGGAGAAAATCAGTACATTAACCGCGGAACGCAACCGGCTTGACAGGTTTCTCAATGCAATCCCGAAGATAACGAAACGTGCCCGCCTTACAGAGGAAATTGCCACCATGGGGGATGTGATGGTACTGCCGGATGATTTCAGCAAAGAGAGACGCACAACTCAGGAAGTGCTCATACGTGCCCAGATAGCTCAAAAAAGATTAAAAAAGGATATAGAGGAGCTTAAATCAGAAATGAACAACATTACATTAGCGGATGTACTCCTTACATATCAAGCGGATATAAGAGAACTGTTCCAACGCTCCGGAAGTTATACAAAGGCAAATCGTGATTTGCCGAACTTGAAAGCTCGATATTATCGCATGATTGAAGAAGCCGAAGCCCTCCTTAAAAGATTAAATCCAACGCTTGCCATTGAACATGCCGAATCTCTCAGAATAACCGATCCCGCATTGGCCAGAATCCGGCAACTCGGCAGAAATTTAGAGCCTCTTCTCAAAAGCCAAACCGATGCAAGTCGAAGAAAGATAAGTCTTGAATCTCGCCTGACAAAGGTGAGGCAGGAGATTGAGCACCTCCCGGAGGAAAAAAATCCAGAAAAACTCCAGGAATCTCTTGAAAGATCCCGAGTACAGGGGGATCTTGGGGATTTGCTCAGCAAGGTTGAGACAGATATTACACGCCTTGACACACAGGCTGGCCTTGACCTCAAGAGACTCGGATTGTGGGAAGGGACTCTGGAGGAGGCGGAACAAACTCCAATCCCCGAAAGCGAAACAGTTGAAAGGTATGCGTCAGCATTCACAGAATCCCGCTCCCGCATAGAAAACTTAAGCCAAAGAATCGGCGAGTATCGAGACACAATTGAATCATGCGCACGGCAAATTGACGCGATGCAGGCCTCAGGGGAGATTCCCACCGAAGAAGATCTCTATCGGGCGCGAAAACATCGTGATGAAGGATGGCAGCTTGTCAAAGAAGCTTTACATCACATGCCAGTCCCGGATGAAAGGCTGAAGGCATTTGACCACGAGTCTGCAGATCTTGTGGAGGCATTTGAAAAATCTCTTAAGAAAGCCGATGAAATCAGTGACCGTCTGCGGAGTGAATCGGAGCGTGTTGCCACATTGTCACATCTTATGGCACAGAAAAAAGATTATACGGATAAGCTCATTCTCATCGAGTCAGAACTGGCAAAGGTTCAGGAGGAAATGAAGGCATGTGAGAGAGAATGGCAGGAGCTTTGGAACACATTAAAGATAAAGGCGTTAACACCTAAGGAAATGAAACCATGGTGTGAAAAATATCAGAAGCTGCTCCTCTTGTCAGATGAACTTCGTGGTAAACGCGCTGAGGGTGAACGACTTAAGGGATTGATACAGCATCATATATCCATCCTCAAGCACTGTATGACTGAGTTGGGAGAAGAAACCTCTCCTGATGCGACGCTTGAAAATCTTATTCTCACCTGCAAGTCCTTATTAAAACGCATTACACAGAGTAATAATCAGCGAGAGAGATTAAAAGAGCTGATGAGAGAAATTGAGATTGCCATTGCGGAATGTGATAATGATATTACGCAGACAAAATTAAATATTGAAGCATGGCATACTGCATGGGGCAGTGCGGTAAAACAGATCGGGCTCAGTGAAAAGGCATTGCCCGAAGAGGCAGACACGGTGATCGATCATATTCAGGAACTTTTCGAGAGGCTTGACGGAGCAAAGGAACTTCAAGGACGTATCAAGGCAATCCAGGCTGATAATGAAAAATTTTCAGAAAAAGTATCCGGATTATGTTGCACAGTTGGTGCCCCCTTTGATAAAGAGAGCCCTCACAGGAGTATCGAACATCTGAATAATCAGCTCACCGATGCATTAAAGGATGATTCCACATTAAAGGAAAAAGAAAAACGCACAAAACAGTGCGCTGCCGAGCTTCGCGACCAGGAAAAAATCATTGAGGAGGCACAGGCAAAACTCGATGCACTGTGCCTCCTGGCACAATGCTCATCCCATGAAGAATTGCCCGGATTGGAAGACCGTTCACAGAGACTCATCGAAACTAGAGAAAAAATCAAGGAAATCGAAAGCGAACTTGACCGGTATACAGGAGGGGCGAGCATTCACCAATTATGCATGGAAGCAGAAGGCCTTGATATTGACTGTCTGCCTGCAGAAATTGATAGCCTTGATTCGACCATAGCGCAGCTTCAACAGCAACGTTCAGACATAGACCAGGAGATAGGACGAGAAGAGACCGCCCTTAAAGCAATGGACGGGGGGCTTGATGCTGCTCAACTTGCTGAAGAAGCCCAGGAAATTTTATCTTCCATAGAAAATGAAGCAGACAGGTATGCCTCCTTGCGTATTTCCTCAATTATTCTCCGGAAAGAGATTGAACGTTACCGAGAGGAGAATCAGGGACCAATTCTTGAACGCGCCAGTGATATTTTCAGAGAACTGACCCTCGGGTCTTTTGAGAAACTTATCTCTGATTTTGATGATAATGATCAGCAGGTCATCAAAGGGGTACGTCCCGCTGGCGAGAAAATAGGGGTTGAGGGGATGAGTGATGGGACATGCGATCAGCTCTATCTTGCGCTTCGGTTAGCATCCATCGAGCAACGTCTCACGGTAAGCGAACCGATGCCCCTTATCCTCGATGATATCTTTGTCAATTTTGACGATGAGCGAACAGGGGCAACCCTTAGAGTATTAGATTACCTCTCAGCCAAGACGCAAATTATCCTCTTTACCCACCACCTCCATCTCAGCACCCTCGCCTCAAAAATCCTCGACAATGAGCACTGTCATACTTCCAATATGACTATAGTATAAGAGAAAATAATTTTAAAAAGTTGACAATATTTAGAAAATTTGTTCAAATTTTTTTTTCTCTATAGTAGGTACAACGTGATTATCTCTGAAAATTACCCAACTGCTTTCCTGTCGACAGCTTCTATTTGCAAACGAAGATACTTGTCAATTGTCCTTAGTAATGCTTGTCGCTCGATCGGTTTCGCTATATGATTATTACACCCGGCAGCAAGACAGAGTTCTATGTCATCTTTTGTTGCATTCGCAGTCAATGCAATGATCGGCACCGTTAATCCTTTCTCTCTCAAAGCGCGGGTAGCATCAAGACCATTCATGTTCGGCATTCTCACATCCATGAGAACGAGGTCATAGTGCCGGGATGTGGCGGCCTCTATCGCCTCACGCCCATTACAGGCTATACCAACTTCAAATCCGGCTTTCGTAAGCATTAACATTGCTATCTTCCGATTTACCAGGTCGTCCTCGGCAATGAGAATTGTGCCCGGAAGGAGCGCCATATCCTGGATATGCTCCTCGCTTTTAAAGAGAGTATCAGTTATAAGCTTCGATATGAAAGGCACCTCACGCCCTTCATTACCTGTGGGAATCACCAAGGTGAACGTGGAGCCTTTCTCAGGCTCGCTCATAACCGATACTGATCCTCCGAGGAGGTCGGTAAATTGTTTCGTAATGGAAAGGCCAAGTCCTGTGCCGCCATATTTTTTTGTTACATTATTGTCAGCTTGTGCAAAGGATTCAAATATCTTGTTTTGTTTCTCTTGTGTAATACCTATCCCCGTATCTTCGATATCAAATCGTATATAGGATGTGTTCTCTTTATCTTGTGAGGAGACGCGGATATACACATGGCCCTTGTCCGTAAATTTAATCGCATTATAGGTAAGGTTTAACAGACACTGCCGAATTCGGGTAAAATCAGTAAATATTTTCTCAGGAATAGGAGTATCGAGAATAATCTTAAACTCAATGCCCTTTATCCTGACCTGGGAGCGGACGATTGTTTCGATATCGGCTAATACACTCTGCACTGAACACTCCTCCATTTCTATGTCAATCTTGCCCGCTTCAATCTTGGAAATATCCAAAATATCATTGATAATCGCCAATAATATACCCGCCGATGACTTCGCGGTGAGGGCATAATCACGAGCCACATTATCTAGCGGCTCATCAAGCGCCAGGTCTAACATGCCGATAACAGCGCTCATTGGTGTTCGTAATTCATGACTCATGGATGCGAGGAACTCACTCTTGCAGCGACTCGCTTTGATTGCATTCTCTTTTGCAATCTCCAGCTCTTTCGTTCTTTGATCAACCATTTCCTCAAGCTCTTGTAACTTCAAGGCCGCTTTTCTGGCAAGCTCCCATTTCCCCGTGAGCGCACTTGCAAGCTGTGCCACCTCAATACTATCAAATGGCTTTTTTAAAATGAGAAGATTATCCGTATCGCCAAGCTGTTCGGTAATTTCTGTCCATGAATGATCAGAATAGGCAGTGCATATCACCACCTGAATATTGGGATCAATCTGCCAGATATGCTCTATGGTCTCAAGCCCATCCCAACCCGGAGGCATACGCATATCAACAAACGCAAGGTTAAAGGGCCTTCCTTCATTCAATGCTTTTTTTACTATTTCAAGACCTTCTTCTCCTTGAGAGGCAAAGCTCAGCTCATATGTTTTAATCGGTTTCCTGGTGACCAGTGTATCTCCGAAAAGCTCGGCTTCAAGCTGGTCTAAGTCCGAGGTATCCGGCTTAGTGGTAAGAATGGTTTCAAAGTCTTTATGGATATTCACGTTATCATCAATAATGATTATCCGCTTATGAATATCTTCGCATGCTTCGTTCATATCATCTAATTCCTCATTTTAAATGTTCAACTGCTCCCTCGGTCGTTGCCCGCTCTCCCCCCTTCTTCACCGGTTTATAGGGCAACGTCAATGTAAAGGCCGCACCTTTTCCCTCTCCATCGCTATGGGCATGAAGTGAGCCCCCCATCTGCCTCGCTGATATCTGCGCGCTATGAAGTCCGAAACCATGGCCGTCTTGTCGTGTTGTGAAGCCACGGTCAAAGATCCGACCGAGATTCTCGGAGCAGATCCCCACGCCATTATCTGAAATTTCAATCTGAAAACATCCCTCCTTTGGCTCTTTGATAATCAAGGTAATGAGCTTGTTCTCTTCTTCACTTACTGAGAGAGCATATTTTGCATTGCTAATCAGGTTGACAAGGATCTGCAAGAGCTTATGTCGCTCCATAAAAACACGAGGCAAATCCGCAAATTCCCGCTTTATATTGACTACGTGACGCTTCAGTCCGGTAAGGTTTATCTTAATAGCATCTTCCATCAATTCTTCAATGGATAAGGGCTCACTCTGACCTCCCTTCTTACTATAGGACTGCTGAAGATTGATAATATCAGCCGTATGATGAACATACATCTGTAAATCCTTTATTATTTTTGCAAGTTCCTGCTGTTCTTCAAGCAGATGTTTCGATAAACCACTCAGGAAGCTCGGCAGCTTTTTGCCACGGTCATCATGTGTCATGAACGAGACCAAATCATCCGAATGCTCGTTAATCATTGCTGCTACTTTAGCCACAGATGCTATTTTCGAATTACAAATTTTTTCTTCTATAAAATGCACCGTCACATTAATGCTGTTGAGTATATTGCCTACATTATGCAATACTGAGGTCGCCACGTCGGTCATGGCAGCCCGCTGATCCATTTCACTCAACCGCTCGTGCGTCTGTTCAAGTTCCTGTTCTATCCTTTCATGTTGGTCAATTTCCTCTCGAAGGTTTGTCTCAGGCATCTGACGCGATCCCTGAGACTGTCTGAGCACGAGAAGAAAATAGCTCATAAAACAGGCTATTAGAAGAATGCAGGCAACAGACATAAGTATGATAAACCATCGAAAACATGCTCTCCCGCTCGCAATAATACTGCTTCGCTTTTCCATTTCCATAGCCTCACGAATTTCCTGTTCGGCATCACGCATAATATGCAGGCGGTCATCTCTCATTATATCCTCATCCGCTATTGCCCTTCCCAGTGTATCAAGCATCTGGTGAAACGCTGTCAAAGTTTTTTTATTAAGCTCAACATTCGCTTCCAATACCCTTGCCACATGGTACGATGATATGATTATTACCGCTATAATGAATAAGGAGACAATCATAAGCAGGGCATGAGCACCCATGAGTTTTATGCTTATGGCCCTTTTCATTAATCTTTTTCTCAGTTCATTCATGATGATTACATCCTGCGGTGTTTAGTAGGTAGTCTAATTTTTTCTTTATCTTTCAAGATGTCATAGACATCTATATAATTATATCGGCATAAAATGATTAATAATCCGAGAATAAAGAAAATTCTTAAAAGGAAAGGCTTCATTAAAACCGATAGCTCATCTTCACATATGCTCCACGCTCCACCTCCGAAGGGAAATATTGGAGATAATCATAAGTAAATTCCGGGTGATGATCATCGAGTAAATTCTGACCCACAAGATTGATCTCAAGGTCCTTATAAGGATGCCATCCCAATCGAATATCCATTGTAACATACCTATCTACATGTATAGAGGAGAGGTTGTCAACATACCGAACCCACACATCGCAATCTGTAGTATTGGAAAAATCCAAAGAAAAGCGGCACGATGCCTGATTTTGAGGGCTTGTTGATTCTTGAAGCGCTGATGCTTGGTCCATTTCACGCAAACTTATTTTCAAATAACTATAAGTCGCCTGGACTGCCCACCAGTCAAAGGACATCCAATTGGTTACAAGTTCAACGCCATACGTTTCTCCCTCAATTTCATTGCTAAAATATACTGGCATGACCAAATGCTGCGGTCCATCCGATGGTCCTAAATAGGGCAGGCCGTATCCAAAGCTTCGCAGATTATCATATATATTATAAAACAGTGAAATATCCAGGCTGATCTGAGGGCGCGGTATAAGTCGATATCCCAGTTCATAGGCGAGAAGCTCTTCAGAGTCAAAGTCTTGATTCGGCTCAAAACTCACCAGAAGAGGAAGAGAAGAAAAATTAACCCCAGAATTAGGGGGATATGTAAACATGTCTATATGAGCATCACGCTCTGCACGGCATGGGGTTCTCATTGCCCGGGCCACAGAAACCCACACGGAATGATGTTCCTTGGGTTTCCAGGAGAGCCGGATATTGGGTTGAATCTCAGCACCTGTATACCCATGATGCTCATATTTTGATCCTACTATTAATCGTAATTTATCCTTAAGTATCATTATCTCATCTTGAATAAATGTGCTGAAAAGAAGAATTTCCTTTTGACGCGGCGTGAGCCTTATATATTCTGTATTAGAAAAATAATCGCGATAAATACGATATCCGCATCCCCATATGATTTCATGACGATCTCCAAGGGTAAATCTATGCTGAAATTCGCTATCATATGTCTCCTGATAAAATCCCCCTAAAATTATTATGTTCTCCGCCCAATCGTAATAAAGCTGCAATGACATGTCCGAGGAATCTGAGAGAAAATACTCCCACCGAAAGAGAAAATTTCTACCGGATGACTCTGTTCTGTCTTCAATAATATTCATATAAGTAGGGGGGGATAGCAGCGAAGATACTGCAAGTAAATTATTGAGTCTGCTATTATAGATGTCCCCTTGCCCGGTGACACGCACCTGGGGTGACGGGAGCCAATCACAACGGAATCCTCCTCTCAGCATATCCCAATCATCATTCATGTCATTTCCCGATGCATCAACCCCTTTATCACGGTTGAAATGCTTGGCATAAGCCCTCATGTAGGTATTATCCCCAGGCTGTACGCCGTGACGAAGACTCTCGAAGTCTTTCTCCTCAGTCCCCGAGCCAGCGATTATAAGGCTCCCGAGAGTATCTTCGGCTTTTTTTGTGATGATGTTGATAACCCCATTGACTGCATTGGCACCCCACATTGTCGCTCCGGGGCCGCGGATGACCTCAATACGTGCTATATCTTCCAAAATGGTATCCTGCAGCTCCCATAAAACCCCTGAGTACATAGGTAGATAAAGACTCCGGCCATCCATCAACACCAATAATTTGTTGGTATAACGATCATTAAATCCACGTGACGCAATAGCCCATTTATTTGCATCAATCCGGCCCACATGCAGCCCAGGGACAAGCCGCAGTGCCTCAGCGATACTGGTAACACCGGACCGGCGAATGTCCTCATCGGTGATCACAAATAGGGCGGCGGCTGTATCAGAATATTTCTGGGGTTTCTTCGCTACTGAGGTGACCTTTAAATCCATAAGTTCCTCTAAAGACAAATCGGTTAAATCAGTATCCGGATTAATGGATGCGCAAAGGTTCAAGGAGGGAGTAAGAAATATACACAGGAGGAATAATATGACAATTCTTGATACATACTCTTGTTTCCTGCACATGGCAGCAAAGACCGCCCACCATACATGGCAGGGTACACTATCAATCATCCTTTTCTTCATTTCACACACAATTCTTTTACACCCTCATGAGTCTTGATTTCAAAACATAAAAAAACCAGTGAAAGCTCTTCCCTTGGGTAGGGCCTTCTCTCTTTTTCGTCAAGATCAAATAAATAAATCGCTCAAATTGTATCAATATGAATTTTAATAAATATAAAATATTTACCATAGGAATTCTAAAAGGTAGCCGATAATACAAATAATTATGGATTATAAGAGTAGAGTATTTTTGTAAGTCTATTTAGTTTATTAACATTATAAGAGAAGAGGAAATGTCATGAATAAGACTAAAAAACAGTATGCGATGACAGTGGTTATTTTTTTTACATTGGTACTTTTTTTCTCCGGTTGTGGGGGCGACAGTGGAAGCGGAGGAAGCACGGGGCTCACGTATGCAGGAATTGAAACCCAGGTTCTCATAGATGCAAATAATGCGGATGAAGTGGTTGAAAATGCTTATATAAATACTAATATGGCCCGAAATACAGCAGATACTATCTATTTAAATCCCAATTCTACAGATTACAGCGAAATATTGGGGCGCCATCGCCCTGTCAGTATTGCTCTTGCAAGAACAACCAACCATTTTATCAACCAGACAGAAATTCCCAATGCCTCGCAACAGCTTAGCTATCGTGCACTTGTGCAGGAGAGTGAAGGAACAGAAATAGGAGTATGCGGAGGAGAATCTTCGTATCATCTTGTTATTGATAATACAAAAGGGACTTTTTCCCTCTCTGCTACATTTGATAATTACTGCGCTAATGAAGGAGTATTAATAAATGGCACTATGAGTATGAGGGGACAGTTCAATATGCAGACCGCATCCATGAATAATAGTGTGAGCTTTACCAACCTGCAAGTGATCCTTGAAGAGAGCAACACATCCATTACCACTACGGGTACCATGGCAATAGTAACAGAATTTATGACATTCTCGTGCACTATGACCATGAACATGATTATGCAAGATAACCTTACCGAAAAAACCTATTGCGTGGACAATTTCGTCCTTACCATGCCTCCAAGTAGTACGACGCAGCTTACTTTTACTTTAGAGGGACGATTCTATGATTATGACTATGGGTATTGTGATATTTCAACGGAAACCCCTTTCTCAATTTCAGTAGACGGCAGTGAACCTACGTCGGGTACATTGGTCATTTCAGGAGCGAATGGTTCCGGGGGAGGAAACACGAGCGCAAAACTCATCATCGATAGTAACTCATATGAGGTGCAGGCAGATACAAATGGCGACGGCACCTATGATTATGAATCCGGAAGCCTCACATGGTAACCGAACCATATAGGGATAATATAGCCGTTCTTTATAACCTAAAAACTTCACAAATGAATCAAGTTTTTGGTTATACGATGCTGGATGCTTGTTTCTGGATGCTGGTATAAGAGGAATATTTTTATTTTTTATCCAGTATCGAGTATCCAGTAACCAGTATCGCGAAGCTCCGCCGAAAAAGCCTTTAACCTTGTCGGTTTGAGGCGGAGCTTCGCTGGCAATAACTATGAAAGAAGTATGTGAAGACCATAATCCAGTATAATAACCCGAAGGAAAAATGGAGCGTATGAACTGCGTGATAAAAATTTATTAATTTTTACGTCCCTCAAATGTTCCCCCACCTAAGGGAATACCTTGTGCATATATAGATACGCTCCATGTCCCGGACAAAACATGGTAGTCGGCAATCTCGCCAGTAAAGGTTATTAAATATATATCTACTAAGGCGCTTATGGTGCATGTACCATTTGAATTTACAGTACCGCTCATTACACCGTCATACTGGGGATTGTTGACACTTGCAGCAGTACCGGTGATAGTGCCTTCGGAATCAAAAGTGAGAGTGAAGCTCCCTTCGTCATCACCACTATAGACTCCCGTATACACACCTGCATAGCATTCGAGAAGTGTGTTTTTAAGGTGACTCTCGGCTGTATCACTCGAAACCAATATACTTGAGCCACTATCTGTGCCAAAATAGGCAAGGAGAAGAGCAGTATTCGGATCACTTTGGAAAGCGGTCGCAGTTTGGTGAAAATTAAGGTTACAGGGACAGTTTGGATTTGAGGCTTTTTCACGAGCCGCATCTGAGATCACAATGCCATTATTTGCATTTGCATCTGCATCCAAAGTAAGAAGAAGTGATGTAATGTTTTTTACAACACTATTTGTTTCATCACTGGCATTCGGATCTAGGTCTACGGGTGTCATTATGGATGAAGGTATACCAGTGCCGAGCAGAATACCATATCTATCATTCCCGATATAAAACATACATTCCTGACCAACTTCATATTCAAATTGCCCTTCAGAATCGGTTATACCTGTCTTACACCCACATTCATAATAAAGTCCCTGCACAGGGCTATCCCTGAATACGCCTGTTCGATATGGATCCGAAGTACCTTTATCTGTTGAACTTCCACCACAACTTATAATTGAGAACGCAAAAAATAGAATAATTAATTTTTTTATCATAATTTTTACCTCATTTATACTTAGTGTATATTTTAAGAATATTTATTTATTTTTATCGGTAGAAGTGATTCTGTGCACTACCCTTTTCCAAAAAGTCCTTCTCCTCTCCAATTGTCAAGGTGCCATGTCCCTTATATTACATTTAGAATACTTGTATTACTCTATTTTTCCTATAAATATCGGCATTATAAAAAATCCCAACCTTTTATTTTCAATACTGCCGATATATAAATGTGGATTATATATTTTTTTTTAAGAATATTGGGATGGCATGGGAGAGGGCGTAAAATAATGAAAGAAAAAATAATCATTCTTACTCTTTTTAGCCTATGGATCGGGCTTGCAGCTCCCTTTAAATTCTCCTTTGCAGAAGGGACCTATGAGCCTTCGGACCTTATTTCTCTTGAGCTTGAGGAGCTTTTAGAGCTTAAAGTGCTCACTGCTACACGAAGACCTGATTCAATTTATGAATCACCCGCAGCCATGTATGTGCTTACGCAAGAAGACATCCGCCGAAGCGGAATGACTCTCCTACCGGAGTGTTTACGGATGGTTCCCGGGATGCAGGTTGCCAGGATGTCTTCTTCTGATTGGGCCATAAGCTCACGCGGTTTCCAAAGGCAGTTTTCCAACAAGCTTTTAGTCTTGATGGATGGACGAAGCATCTATACACCCATGTTTTCGGGAGTTTTTTGGGATACCTATGAGACCATAATGGAGGATATCGACCGCATAGAAGTGGTACGTGGCCCGGGAGGAACGCTGTGGGGAGCAAACGCGGTAAACGGCATTGTCAGCATTATGACAAAAAGCGCAGAGGAAACCCAGGGTCTTTTGGTGAGTATAGGGGGCGGTATGATGGAGAAGGACTTTGGAGGAATTCGTTATGGAGGGACCATACGGCACGGGCTCTTTTACCGGCTTTTCTTCAAGTATGCGGAGAGGGATGAATTAATCAATGAGTTTGAGGAAGGATGCAGAGACGATTGGATCGTAAGACGTGGTGGATACCGGATTGACTGGGACATCTCAGGCATCGATTCCCTCTCTCTCCAGGGAGACATGTATGAGGGCGATCTGGGCATTCCAGATAAAATAGCAGCAACTGAACCTCCCTATTACATCATTTCCGAAGGAGCTGCTTTTGATGGAAAGACACTGCAGGTGAATTGGAAAAGATCATTCTCCGAAAGTTCCACTATGAGGCTTCAAGCTTACTATGATCAGCCAAGTGTTACATTTTCCCTTGGTCATGAGAAGCGGGATACCTATGATATAGATTTCCAACATACTGCTCAAATCGGTGACCGTCACGAGCTTATATGGGGGCTTGGCTACAGGATAAGCCTCAGTCAAACTTGGCCGCAGTATGTCGTGCAATTTTCCAGCAATAAGGATGAGTATATTTTATATAGCTGTTTCCTTCAAGATAGAATTGCTCTGAAACTCGATAAATTATATCTTACCCTCGGATCAAAATTCGAGCATAACAATTTGACAGGACTTGAATCACAGCCGAGCATGCGGCTCCTTTGGCATTCTCGGGAAAATCAAGCATGTTGGGCTGCTGTATCCCGCGCGGTCAGAACTCCCGCACGGATAGAGAGGGAAATAGAGGTGCTTGGCGGAGTAGCGCCAATTCCTCCCCCTGCACCTTCCGGAACGCATGCGTATTATTATTTTTTGGGTGATCCAGAAGTGGATTCAGAATATTTAACCGCCTATGAGCTTGGATATCGTGCCAAAATAGGCGACCGGTGTTCCTTCGATATAGCGCTCTTTTACCATGACTATGATAATTTGATCATAGGGACGCCGGGGCCGATCTCTTTTGAAGCAGATGAATCAGCAGGACATCTCGTTGTCCCTCTCATTTTTCAAAATAAGGATGAGGGGGAAAGCTATGGGGGAGAGTGTGCAATCAACTGGCGCGTTTCGGACAGATGGAGGCTCACTCCCGGATATGCATGGCTCCATTCCAAGCAAGGGGTCTATCAAAGCGAAGATCTTGTAAAAGAGCCGCCTCATCGCGTGTATATCCGATCCTGGCTCAAGCTTGCCCGAAATATCGAATTTGACACCTCGCTCTACTATGTGGACCGCACCTCGGCAACTGATATATGGGATTCCATAACCAACACATTAGTAGAGGGTGATGATATTCCGAGTTATATAAGGCTTGATATACGTCTTGGATGGCGCCCGTATGACAATCTCGAAATAAGTATGGTTGGACAGAATCTCACGGAAGAGCACCATCTCGAAAACCCACCCACTTTTTTAGGTGAACAAAAGGGTGAAATCCCCCGAAGTTTCTATGGAAGTATGACATGGCGATTCTGATGAATCTTATAATTTGAGTGAAAAATAATAAAGAAAATTTTTAGAAAAAGGGTTTCTTTAGAGAGTGTGTGATTTCCCGTTTCGTTTCTGCACTGTTTTGAAAGGCAGCTCAAGTTTAAATGTAGCCCCCTGACCTTCTCCTTTACTCTGACATGTGAGTGCTCCTCCCATCCCCCTGGCAGCATTAGCTGCACTGTGCAATCCAAATCCATGGCCATCTTTTTTCGTTGTGAATCCATGACAAAATAGCTGTTTCATACTCTCCTTCGATATCCCTATCCCATTGTCGATGACCTCGACGGAGACACGCTCTTTGTCGATCTTTCGGGTGCGCACGGTCAATATTTTATCCATTACGTTAGTGTATTTAAGGGCATCTTTGGCATTACTCACTAAATTTATTATGATCTCCATCACTTTATGACGATCTAGGAGGAAAGGCTCAATGGTCTCTAACTCGCATTTCACTGTCACCCCCGTCCTTTTTAGTCCTTCCGCATTTACCTGGATAGCATAATCAATCAAGTCGGCAAGAGATGCTATTTCTTGTAATTCCGACGGCTTAGCATGTGATTGCTGAATAGATATAATCTGTATTATGTGCTGAATGTGGTGGGATAAATCCTCAATCATTGCTCCCACGTTTTTCTGTTCCTCAATAAGACGTCTGGTTAATTCAAAGAGATAAAGGGGCAACTTTTTCCCCTTTTTATCATACGTAATGAACTCACCAAGATCATTGATATGTTCTTCCACGATCTCAACAATCTTGCCAAGTTTTATGACCTTTGAATTGATATTTTCTTCCCTGAGGGCCGAGGTAATCGTATTCACGCTGTTGAGCACATTTCCCACATTATGGAGGACTGTAGTTGCCACCTCAGCCATTCCAGCCATCCTCGCAGTGCTGATAAGCTCATTATGTGTCCTTTCAAGCTCAGCTTCAGCCTCTTTACGTTCGGTGATGTCGGTATGTATTCCGAGAAGGGCAGTAATTTCGCCTGATTTGTCTTTAACGGCATTCGCCCTGAGCAAAACAGGGATCCGACGCCCATCTTTCGCTACCATTTCCAGCTCTCCCGACCACGAACCGCCTGACATAATTGTGGTAAATATCTCACGAGCAGTGCCGGTGTCGTCATAAATGATCGATGAGCCATGCTCGGTGTCAAACTCTTCCAGGGAATACCCAAATAACTCAGTAAAGGCTTGATTTTGATATAAATGTTTCCCATTGGGATCAGATATTCCGATGGCATCCGAGCTGCTTTCAACCGCTTTTTTAATCCTGAGCAGCTCTTCATTGGCTTCAGTAAGCCGAGCTGTGCGCTCTTTGACCATCTCCTCCAGATTATCACGGTGTCGCTTTAATTCCTCCTCTCTATCCTGGATGCGCTTCATCATTGTGTTAAAGGAATCGATGAGCAGGCCAATCTCATCATTGCCATGTCTTATCTCCCGTATGGAATAATCATTGTTTTTTGAGACATTCCGGGCTGTCTGGGCCAATCCCAGAATCGGCTCGGATATGATCTTCTGGAACTGCAATGAAATGAAATATGTCACTAAAATAGAGATTAAAATGATCAGCCCGATAACGCCAATATTTCGCATAAGCATGGCATTGATTGCATGCAGGTCTGCCTCCATATAGATTGCGCCGATCATTTCCGTATCATGAAGGACCTGTTTGCACAGAATTAAGCGGTTATCATCAAAATAGTGATAGTCCCTCTCGCAGAGGGAGGACTCTCGTGGGCTTTGTGTAGTGGAACGATTGTAGGTCGCGAGCACGTTCCCCTCTTTGTTATACACGCACGCAAAGAGAACAGATGAGGCTGCTTTCAATGAGGCGAGCATTTCCCCGGCATCTTCAGGATCATTGAATATGAGGGCTGCCTTACAGTTACTGCCGATAATCTCCGCCTGACAGAATAAATTATTGACCATTTCTCTCCTCAATATAATCTGCTCATAGAGAATAAATACACCGCCCGCATACACGAGGGCCATGATTGTTGTCACCATGATAATCCCGATGAGCTTACGCCTGATTGTTACATCCTGTAAAAACGACATGGTCTCCCTCTTATTCCTCTTTCTCCTTAATGACTCTCTTGGTAATGACTCTCTTGGCCATTCTTAACACACTGGACCTTATATGAAAGCCCGCTTCCTCAGCAGCACAATTGTTTATTTCAAATTTCACCTTCTCATTTTCCATAACAAAATTGATCATACCACCCTTTTCCAAAAAGCCCTTCTCCTCTCCAATTGTCAAGGTGCCACGTCCTTTGAGCAAAGGGCGCAATTGAGCAAAGTCAATTCCTTCCTCAGGACAAATCAACACTACCGCATAGTCTCTAAGAGTCCCTACCTGCATTTTTTCCCCGTCATCATATGCCTTCTTCTTGAGAATGTTCTCTTTGGCCAATCGGTGTATTTCTATTTTTTTACCGTCAACAACTTTCCCCTTAAAAATTTTATTAATCGAATTATACGCATCTGTACCGAGCACTCCAATGGTAATTGTTCTTTTTTCTGTGTCGGCTGAGACATCAGATGGCCACTCAATAAATTGCAGTAGTTTAAAGACAATAGCTGCTTTTACATCATGTTCATATGCGGCGCCATTTTTTCCCCACAAGGCATGACACATCAGAAGGATTGACATCCCCGCCACGATGAAAGTGATGAGACATTGATTTAATTTGTTTCGATCCATCAACGAAGGCACATTCCCTTATATTGCATTTTGATTACTTGTATTGCTCTATTTTTATTATAAATATCGGCATTAGAAAAAAATCCCAACCTTTTATTTTTAATACTACCGATAAATAAATGGAGATTATATACTTTTTTTTAAAAATATTGGTTTGGAATGCCTCAAATAATGAAAAAAAAAATAATCATTCTTACTCTTTTTTGCCTATGGATCGGGCTTGCAGCTCCCTCTAAATTCGCCTTTGCAGAAGGCACCTATGAGCCTTCGGACCTTATTTCTCTTGAGCTTGAGGAGCTTTTAGAGCTTAAAGTGCTCACCGCCACAAGAAGACCTGATTCAATATATGAATCACCCGCGGCCGTGTATGTGCTTACGCAAGAGGATATTCGTCGAAGCGGCATGACTCTCTTACCGGAGTGTTTACGGATGGTTCCCGGGATGCAGGTTGCCCGGATGTCTTCTTCTGATTGGGCCATAAGCTCACGCGGTTTCCAAAGGCAATATTCCAACAAGCTTTTAGTCTTGATTGATGGACGAAGCATTTACACACCCCTGTTTTCGGGAGTTTTTTGGGACACATATGAGACCATAATGGAGGATATCGACCGCATAGAAGTGGTACGTGGCCCGGGAGGAGCGCTGTGGGGAGCAAACGCGGTAAACGGCATTGTCAGCATTGTGACAAAAAGCGCAGAGGAAACCCAGGGTTTTTTGGTGAGCATGGGAGGTGGTATGATGGAGAAAGGCTTGGGAGGGATTCGTTATGGCGGTACCTTACGGCAAGGGCTCTACTACCGGCTTTTCTTCAAATATGCGGAGAGGGATGAATTAATCAACGCGTCTGAGGAAGGATGCAGAGACGAGTGGATCGCACGACGTGGCGGATACCGGATTGATTGGGACATCTCAGGCATCGATTCCCTCTCCCTCAAAGGAGATATTTATGAAGGTGATCTGGGCATTCCCTTTAAATTAGCAACAACTGCACCTCCCTATTACGTCATTTCCGAAGGAGCTGCTTTTGATGGAAAGACAATGCAGGTGAGTTGGAAAAGATCATTCTCCGAAAGCTCCACCATGACGCTTCAAGCCCACTATGATGATGATGACCGTATATTTCCCCTTGGTGATCAGGATCTGGACACCTATGATATAGATTTCCAACATAGTACTGAAATAGGTCACCGTCACGAGCTTATGTGGGGGCTCGGATACAGGGCAAGCCTCTTTGAATTCCGGCCGGAGAATGTCCTGGAATTTTACAATAATAAGGATGAGTATATTTTATATAGCTGTTTCCTTCAAGATAGAATTGCTCTGAAACTCGACAGGTTGTATCTTACCCTTGGATCAAAATTCGAGCATAACAATTCGACAGGATTTGAGTCACAACCGAGCATCCGGCTCCTTTGGCATTGCCGGAAAAATCAAGCATGTTGGGCTGCCCTATCCCGCGCGGTCAGGACACCCGCACGGATAGAGAGGGATATACAGGTACTTGCCGGAGTAGCTCCCATTCCTCCCCCTGCACCTTCAGGAACTCATGCGTATTATTATTTTTTGGGTGATACAGAAGTGGATTCAGAGGATTTAACTGCCTATGAGCTTGGATATCGTGCCAAAATAGGCGACAGGTGTTCCTTCGATATAGCGCTCTTTTACCATGACTATGATAATTTGATAATTGGTACGCCAGGGCGAATCGATTTTGAAGAGGATGAATCAGCAGGACACCTCGTTGTCCCCCTCATCTTTAAAAATGAAGATGAGGGGGAAAGCTATGGGGCAGAGCTTGCAATCAACTGGCGCGTTTCGGACAAATGGAGGATCACTCCCGGATATACATACCTCTATTCCAAGCAAGGGGTCTATCAAAGTGAAAATTTTATTAAAGAGCCGCCTCATAGAGTGTATATCCGATCCTGGCTCAACCTTGCCCGAAATTTCGAATGTGACACCTCGCTCTACTATGTAGACAACACATCGGCAACTGATTTATGGGATCCCATAACGAACACATTAGTAGAGGGTGATGATATTCCCAGTTATATAAGGCTTGATATACGTCTTGGATGGCGCCCATATAAAAATCTCGAAATAAGTATGATAGGACAGAATCTTACGGAAGAGCACCATCTCGAGAACCCACCCACTTTTTTGGGTGAACAAAAAGGTGAAATCCCCCGAAGTTTCTATGGAAGTATGACATGGCGATTTTGATTATCCGGATTCATCTATTTGCCATTCTCCTTGCCATAATCTTTGAATAAAATCGCTATATGGTAAAATAAGTATACCATCTTTTGTAAGCCGAGCTTTTTTTACTAATGATACTACAATAAGCTGTTGTACTCTAGGATAATCTTTTTTAAATTGAATCAATCCCTTAAGGTCATTCGATGTTATATTTTCCTTACTTTTTGCTTCAATAGCAATTTTAGCATTGCCAAGAATGAAATCTACTTCAATACCAGTAGTAAGTCGCCAGTAAGAGATGTCATAAAATTTTTCAGTATATCGACTATGAGCGGAAAGCTCATGGAATATCCAGTTTTCAAAAGCTTTTCCAAATAATTCGGAACCATATTGAATATGTCCACGTTTTGCCAAATAATTAACGACTCCTACATCTCTGAAATAAAATTTTGGTGCATGTATAGTTCGTCTCTTAGGCCGGTACGTAAAGGCTGGGAGAAATGCTCCGATCAATGTATCAACTAATATACCGAAATGATCTCGCACAGTAGAAACTGACACTCCGCATTCACGAGCAATATTTGAGAGGTTGGTTATTTCTGTATCCCCAATAGCGGCTATACGTAAAAAATCTGAAAATACAGGTAAATTTCTTATTAATCCCTCTTGAAGTATTTCCTCACGTAAGTAATCCTCAACATAACTTTGAATAGCACGCAAAGGTGTCTCATTGTCATAATGATTTGGTAGGGGTCCGGCATTACACATATGTTTTAGGTCAAAAGCATCCCCTATTTCTTTGCTAATAAGCCCAAGTAATTCGTATCTTATTGCCCTGCCTCCAAGGAGATTAGCATGTCCCTTTCGTACTTTCCGAGCGCTCGATCCACATAAGATAAATATTTGATTTTTTTCCTGAATAAGATAATGGATTTCATTTAGCAATATAGGTGCTTTTTGGATTTCATCAACAACTACCAATTTAGTAGAATCTAAGGCCATAATTTCTTCTCTGAATGATGAAGGGTGTTGGAGGTAGCCCATTAATACATCGGTTTTTAGTAGATCAATTCTCAATGCATCTGGATAGTATCGTTTTAATAGGGTAGTTTTACCTGTTTGTCGGGGACCCCAAAGAAAAAGGCTTTGTTTCGGATTTTTAGGTAATTTAAGGAGCCTTTTATACATATATCGTAAATTTTCATGAATATTTATAGTATAAATATAAATATTCTATAACATATTTTATTTTCTTAGTCAATGATACACTTGGATTTTCAGTACCCGTTCACAGATTCAGGGTTCAAAAGTTTATTCATAAGTAGTTGGCCTGCTTCCTTTAAGTGTTTGCGGATGGTTTCCTGGATGCATGCGTATTATTATTTGTTCGGTGATACAGAAGTGGATTCAGAAGATTTAACTGCCTATGAATTTGGATATCATGCCAAAATAGGAGGAGGGAGAAAGCTATGGGGGAGAGTGTGCACTCAACTGGCGCGTTTCGGACAGATGGAGGCTCACTCCCGGATATAACATGGCTCTATTCCAAGCAAGGAGTCTATCAAAGCAAAAATTTTGTTAAAGAGCCGCTTCATCGAGTGTATATCCGATCCTGGCTCAACCTTTCTCGAAATTTCTATGGAAGTATGACATGGCGATTTTGACAAGGTTAAAGGCTTTTTCTGCAAAGCTTCCCTCGGGTTATATATTTCCTCAATAGAATCGCCTCCATCTATCCGATAAATAAAAATAATTATATTAATAAGGAATAACGCGAGATGATAAGCACCATCACTAAAAAACGCTTGCGATTGGGAGATTTACTCGTCTCCGCCAACAAGATAACCGAGGAGCAACTGCAGGCTGCATTAAAAGACCAGAAGAAAATAGGGGGAAAGCTCGGGTCGGTCCTTATTAAAATGGGCTTTATCAAAGAAGAGACACTCTTAAAATTTTTATCATGGCAACTGAATGTGCCGGTTGTTGATTTAAATGATATCAAGATCAATAAAGAAGTCATATCACTCCTTCCCGAGGAAGTGCTCAAGAGATATCAACTATTGCCCATATCAAAGGAAGGAAAGGTATTGTCCCTAGCAATGACCGATCCCCTTGACATTAACGCTATCGACGAGGTGATCAGGATAACAAGGCATGAAGTAGAACCTGTAATCACCACAGAGACGGATATGAGGCAGGCACTGGGCAAGGTGTTCAGCAATAATACTCTTTTGGATCAAGCCATAGAGAGCCTCAAAGAGGGATCAGTGGAGTATGTCGATGATGGTGCACAAAACAATGTGAAAGTTGAGGAGCTGCGTGTATTTTCTGAAGATACACCGGTTATTAAATTTGTAAATAATTTGTTAATCCAGGCAAACAGGGAAGGCGTAAGCGATTTACACATAGAACCTGACGAGAAGATCCTCAGAATACGATTCCGCATAGATGGCATTCTCCATGATGTGCCTGCTCCTCCAAAAAAAATGGAGCCTTTTATTATTTCAAGAATAAAAATAATGGCTAAAATGGATATTGCCCAAACACGGGTACCACAAGATGGACGGTTTGGCGTGAAGATTGACGATAAGGATATAGGACTCCGTGTCTCTACCTATCCTACTGTGTTTGGGGAAAATGTCGTTATCAGAATGCTTGATAAAAGCTCATCGAGTTATGGAATAGATGGACTTGGCATTGCAAAAGAGGAACAAAAGACCCTTGCCTCAGTAATGAAAAAACCCTATGGATTCGTGCTCGCAACAGGTCCCACGGGATCAGGGAAAACAACCACACTCTATGCCCTGTTAAATCATGTCAATTCCATAGAAAAAAATATCATTACAATCGAAGACCCGATCGAATATCATCTTAGTCTGATTCGCCAATCTCAGATAAATCCCAAGGCAGGTCTCACCTTCGCAAACGGGCTGCGCTCCATACTGCGTCAGGACCCTGATATCATAATGATCGGAGAAATCAGGGACCATGAGACGGCGAACATTGCTATAGAATCTTCCCTTACCGGACATCTGGTAATCTCCACGCTCCATACCAATGATGCCGCCTCTGCGATTAATAGGTTAATAGAAATAGGCAACGAACCTTACCTGGTATCATCCTCACTCACCGCCGTTATCGGACAGCGCTTAATCAGGACCAATTGCAGTAAATGCAAAGAATCATTTATTCCCTCGGATGAATTTTTAGAAATCCTCGGCCTCACCCATCTTAAGAATCCTCGTTTTTATAAGGGAAAGGGGTGCGATCATTGCAGACATTCAGGGTATAAAGGACGCACGGTGATAGCCGAAATATTACTCATGAATGATGAAATCAGAAAACTAGCAATGAAGAAAGCATCATCCAGCGAAGTATTGGAAGCTGCTAAAAAAAATGGCATGCGCACTATGAAAGATGATGCTATTGCTAAGGCACTTCAGGGAACAATCAACATCAATGAGGCCCTGGGGGTCATTTCATTACATTAACGTAATTGCGGGGGAAAAAATTACGTATGCCGACATTTCGGTACGAAGCACAAGCAGAGGACGGGGCCTTCACTAAGGGTACCATCGAGGCTGCCTCTTCTGAGGTGGCATATACCCAACTTGAGCACGCAGGATATACTCCCATTTCGCTATCCGAGAAGAGGGATATCCCCCTTTCCTTTGATCTTTCTTTTAATTTTGAGCGAATATCAACAGATGATCTCATATTTTTTACCAAACAGCTACGAACAATTATAAAATCGGGTATTCCTTTTTTATCAGGGCTTGAAGCCATCGAAGAGCAGACAGAAAACAAAAAATTAAAAAATATCATCTCTACTATCTGTCAAGACGTTGATAAAGGGAACACATTCTCTGCATCCCTTGCCCAGCACCCGAAGGTTTTCCCCGAGGTGTATATCAATATGATTCAAACAGGTGAAGTGGGTGGGAAGCTCCAGGATATTCTCGACCGTCTCATCTTTATGCTTGAATTCAATAGAAAAACAAAAGAAAAATTAAAAGCTGCCATGCGCTATCCCATGTTTGTCATTTTCACCCTCTGCACGGCCTCTATTTTTCTCCTCATTTTTGTTGTCCCGAAATTTGCGGCGATTTTTGAAAAAGCAAAGATAGAGCTGCCACTTCCTACGCGCATTATGCTCAGTATGAATAGCCTTGTCCAAAATTACTGGTATTTGGTGCTTACCGGGATTGCGGCCATGAGTATAGCTTGTTTCTTATACCTGCGGAAGGAATCAGGACGTCTTACCTGGGACCGTCTCAGATTAAAAATTCCAATCCTGGGGCCTCTTTTTTTAAAACTCTATATGTCACGATTCTCCAAAATCTTAGAAACGCTTCTTCGCAGTGGCATCCCCATAGTAAATGCCCTGGAGGTTGTTGCAGGGACCTTAGGTAATGCATATATTGCCATGAAATTAGGTGAAATCGCCCAAAGAATAAGCGCCGGCATGGGAGTTATCGAGACCTTTAAGGAGAGCAAGACATTTCCTCCGTTGGTCATTCGTATGATCTCAACCGGTGTTGAGACAGGCGCACTCGATGATATGCTGGCGGAGATCACCGACTATTATGAGAGAGATATTGACTATGTCATGGACCGGCTCTCCTCTCTCATTGAGCCGATTCTCACCGTGACACTGGGGATCATCGTTCTTTTTCTCGCACTTGCCATCTTCCTGCCCTGGTGGGATATGTTAAAAGCTATCAAAGGAGGTTGATAAAAAAAATTACAAAATTGAAATTTTTTTTCAAAAAACACCGAAGTTCTTTTTTAAGAATTCCGATTTAATAGCAAGGTGATTTTATATTTATTCACCAATCTCTTAACTTATACTAAAAGGAGGTATAAATATGGATCAAAAAAGGGAGATGGGCACAAATAATAAGGGCTTTACACTCATCGAGCTCATCATGGTCATTGTTGTGCTCGCAATACTGGCTGCAACTGCAGTTCCGAAATATTTTTCCTTGAAAACCGATGCACAAGAGGCGGTAGCTGATGGGATTACGGCAAATTTGAGAGGAGCAGTGACTATCCTTTACTCCAAAAACCTTATCGGAGGGACCAATGGCGAAGCATATAACATGCTCGATGTTATGTCAAGCTCTAATATTGATGGGGTTGACAGCACCGCATGTACCTCATCCGTTTTCACCGCGACTATAGGAGGGCAAGCGTATCAATGGACCTGGGATACCTCAGCTGATCTTCCCAATGCTCCCGGAAGCGTGAGTAATTGGACTGCTCTATAACATGCAATGAAATGTGGGGATGTTAAAGTAAAGAAAAAAGTACTTATTTTCATATTGCTTTTACTTATATGTGTCCTTTACTTTCATGACATTCTTACAGGTCACTATATTTTTACCGAGAGGGACCTGGCTGTTTTTTTCATACCGCCGCGTATCCTGTGGTCTGGTATGATCAAAAATAGACAGGTCCCTCTCTGGAACCCCTATTGCTATTGCGGACAGCCTTTTTTTGCCTCTCTTCAGCCCGGCATGCTCTATCCCCTTAATATCCTCTTACTCATTATGCCCTTTGATTGTGCCTTCAATGCAATCATCATACTGCACTTTCTCCTCGCCGGATGGTTTACCTATATGCTCATTAAGGCACTTGACGGCACTGATACAGGGGCACTGCTCGGCGCCATCACCTTTATGCTCAGCGGTTATCTCCTCTCCATTCATAATCTCCTCATACATCTGCTCTCTATCACCTGGCTTCCCCTCATACTCTTAAGTTATTATAAATACATAAAAAAAGCAGAAATAAAGTATACTATATACGCTTCGATCTTTTTAACGCTCATGTTTTTGGGAGGAGCAGTGGAGATTGTGTATGGGACCTTTCTGCTTCTTTGTGCTCTTATTCTCTTCAAAGATCCTTTCGGGACAGGCGCACATTCTGTCTCCTTTAGACAAAAAACCGCATTCCTCGCCCTCACGGGAGCATGTTTCATCTGCCTTTCTGCGGTGCAACTTATTCCTTTCCTTGAAATGGCCTTTCACTCCATTCGTTCAGGGGGGCTTACCTATAAAGAGGCGATTATCTGGTCTCTCTCTCCAAAAGACTTACTACAATTTTTTCTCCCCGACCTCTATGGTTCTACATTAACTTCCCAAAAATACTGGCAGCATCAAAATTGGCTCAAGACAATATATATGGGATGTATTCCCTTTGCCCTCTCCCTCTTTTTTATCCTTGAAAAAAAAAGAAAAGCGCTTCCGCCTTTGCTCATTATGGCTCTTTCTATTCTATTGGCCTTAGGAGGGTATACTGCCCTCTATCCGATTCTGTTTCGTTATATTCCCTTTCTTAATACCATTCGATATCCGGTCAAATTTCTCTTTCTCTTCATTTTCTTTCTCTCTGTCATGGCCGGTATCGGCTATAACAGTTTCTGCCGTCTGAATGAGAAAAAGAGCAAAGCAGCCGGCACTATGGTGTATGGTCTCATTATCGTGAGTATCATCACTGCCTTATTATGGAGTTTTATGACAGTCTATCATCATCCGATTAAAGCATTTTTAGAATTAAAGGGATTTATACCGCCTCATTATAATGATATCTCTATAAACATGCATAATATGAAACGCTTCCTCCTTTTCTGTTCCCTTCTCGGGCCCACCTTAATCTTCGGATGGGGCCATCCAAGAAAAAGAGCTCTCTTTTTTACGCTCATTATGGCGTTGTTATCAGCTGACCTCTTTTGTGCCAATAAAGGATTTTATGATAAATATGAGGCAGAATCCTTCCACAGGCCTTCGGAAGCCATAAACTTCTTGAAAAAAGACCTTAACCTTTTCAGAATCATCACTGCTCCGAAAACCGTCCATGCATCCGTTGGTTCTCAGGGCCTATGCCAAGATCAGGTGAAAGTATATAAGGAAAGGGTCATGCCCGGTTTTAATCTGGAGCCTCGCATATCCTCTATTGAGGGGAGCGAAGTGATACGACTTACCTATTATAACCGTATTCTCGGCCTCATAATGACTGCTCCGCGGACAGACAGCACAAATCTTCTCAGTTTGTGTAATGTGAAATATATACTCTCCCGTTACGATCTCGACTCAGATGAATTAGAGCTTGCGAAAAATATTTCGGAGGATGATATGGCGCAGGGGGCCTTGAAAATTTATCAGAATAAGAGTGTATATCCGCGAGCGTTTCTTGTGGGAGACTATCGCATTGTAACCGAAGAGAAAGAGTATAAAAGGATACTTGAGAGAAAAAATTTTAATCCTTACGAATTAGTCCTCCTTGATAGGGACCCGTGGGCTGAAAAATCACCCATTGGAACGAAAACAATGCTGCCATCTTATAATAAGAAAGAGAACGTCACAATAACAGAGTATCAGCCGAACAGAGTAGAAATAGAGGTGGCGGTGGGGAAGCCGAAGCTTTTATTTCTCAGTGATAGTTATTATCCCGGGTGGAAGGTATATATAGATGGCGTCAAGGACACCATCTACCGGGCAAATTATGCCTTTCGCGCAGTTGCTCTTGCGCCGGGAACCCACACGATCGAATTCGTATATCAACCAATGAGCTTCATCATTGGCGCCTTCATGACTCTGCTTACCCTGATCCTCGCCATCGGAGTTCTTGCCGGCCGCAAAAATTTCCTCATCAAGCTCAATGCCTCAGCAGCAATGGAAGGATAAGGCACATGGCAGATTCATATGCGCATAATAATTATGGTTTTACATTTATAGAGATAATAATGATAATTGTTATTATAGGTATATTTTCATATGCTTCTTTATATCGTTATGATAGTGATGATTTTGAGCTCGAGACAGCTGCGAGCCACATCGAAGCATATCTTCGATACTCACAGGCAAAAGCCATGAGCGAGCATACGCAGGTAAGCATATCCTTTAATTCAGACGCCAAGGGATGGTATTTCACCGTCCTCGGAGAACACTATTATATCCCCCCTCACGTCTCCCTCTCTTTTTCTCCCATAAGCTTCAACTCACTCGGAGAAGCAGTAGATCACGGTTCTATCACCATTGGAGATATTACCATTACCATGGAACAGATGACGGGAAAAATACGACGGATATAGCCATGCATACACGAATACAACGATGGAAACACAGGCTGCTCAATGAGAAGGGTTTAACCCTCATCGAATTGATCATCTTTATTGTGGTCTCAAGCATTATCTCAGTAGGATTAATGGGGGTATATGTGTCGCTGGTTACAAATGCCGTAACGATTGAATCCCTCGCCCAGGCTAATTATTTGGGCCAGCAAAAACTGGAAGAATTAACCAAATTCTCCTTCGTGGACTCCAACCTGGTGATCCAGGACTATACTTATGAACCCGCTGCTGGCACAGGCTATGAGTGGTCGTGGAAGGTGGAATACGTGGATGGCAATTCACTCCTCTCCTCTGCCTCGGATACCAAATATAAAAAGATTACCGTTAAGGTGAGGGATTCAGGCGGCACAGAGCTTGAGTATTATACCTTAGTGACCAAACGATTCATGGATGTACCGGGAGGATAAATAAGGTGCGGGACGAGCAGGGATTTACCTTAATAGAAATCATAATGGTTATTGTCACTATCGGCCTCCTCTCGATCTTTAGTCTTCAGTTTTTCTCGCATGCTTCCCATACCTATGCCCTCATAAAAGGACAAAATATGATCTATCATGAGGCGGTTACGGCTATGGAACGGATGAGCCGCGAGATCAGGGATGCAGTTTCAATTGAAGAGATAGCATCGGGAAAGATAAAAATCTTAAAAGCCCATGGGACACCCCTGGATTCTCATCTCTATGTAACTTTTCTCCTCGACAATGGCACTCTTAAACGCGGTAGCACTACGACAGCTGCGGATCCTGCCACTTACACCGCATTGGCAGAGAATGTCAAGACAAATGGATTTATCGTAAGTAACCCTTCAGGTGATGAGATTGAGTTAACACTTGAGCTTTCCCATTCATCGGAAGGAAATTTCAGTATTCATAGTAAGATCTATCCGAAAAATAATCCTTTTCCTGTAGGGTTCGCATATTGCGGGAGAAATTTTGATGGCGACTGGGAAGAAATTATTCAATAGGAAAAGACCATATGGAGAAAGCGGCGCTGTTCTCATAACTCTTATTGTGATTATGGTCATCTTCGGTTTAATGATAGCCGTATTCTCAACTCACATGACATCAAAACGTCTGACTGAGCCCCTGTCCATACAATCGACCCAGGCTCTCTATATAGCACAGGCAGGAATCGAATGGGCCATTCGATATGCGACAGACAGATTCGGCGAGTTTACGACTGATCCGAACACCGTTTTGCCGGGGATTGTTGTGAAGGATTTTACCAGGGGCAGATTCAGCATTGACTATGATTCGCAAAACGGCGTCCTCACCTCGACCGGTCAGGTCGGCACAGCGCAAAGAAAGATCAGTCTCTCCTCATTTCTCAATTATATTGCCATCGGCACGGAGCTTGACCTCATACCGACTAACCCTCCCTGCCAGGGAGCAACCGGAGCTGATCAGAAAAACCTCCACGTGCCCTTTTCTAATTATTATGATCAGGACATCTATATTTTCCAGATTGATGTGGCAAAAATAAATTCACCTGCTCAGCTCAACGAAATTAATTTTGACACCACATTAGTGTGGGAGGATAAGAAATATAATCTCTCAGTCGACCCGGACAATCCCTCAGCCCTTTCCATATCAACCTTCACGATGGTGCCAGGCCCTCTGACCGTAAGCTTTAACTGTCAAACAGCCCCTGAAGTTCTGGGAACGTGGTATATTACCATTCATTATTCAATGCAAAGCGACCTGTCGGACCCCTTAACAAAGCTTTTTACCATCACGATAATCTAGTTCTCCGGAAAAGAAAAAACTAACGGAACAGGACACCATATTTTATTGAGGACAAAACTTTTCTAGAAAACTATATAATCGTGCATGATGACATATCCCTTATATGACGAATAAGAAAAAGGGGGGTACTCTTTATATAGCGTTTGATTTGCGAGGGAAAGATGCTTAATGGATCACATATAAGTATTGGGCTTGATATTGGCACCGATTCCATCAAATATGTCACACTGAAAAAAACCGGGAGCTCACCTCGCCTTCTCTCCTATGGAATAACCTCCATCCACCACCTGAAAGAGAGGCCCTTAGAGCAAAAAATGCCTGAGCTTGTAAAAATCCTTACAGCTCTCCTTAGTGATGAAACGGATAAAGCATCCGTCTATACTGCCGTGTCAGGCTCAGACGTCGTTATAAAGGGCTTTACTATTGCTCCCATGGGAAAATCCAAATTCAGTAAAGCTGTCTTTCTGGCAAGCCAAAAGCATATTCCCTTCCCCTTGAATGAAGCGATTGTTGATTTCAAAGTGCTGGGCGATAGAGAAGAAAAAAAAATAATAAAAAAAGAAGTCCTCATTGCAGCTGCGGCCAAAAAACTTATTGAAAGCCATATTACTCTTCTTAAAAATGCCTCCTTACAGATAGGGGGAATTACTGCTCTTCCTTTTGCTTACTGGAATTTGATGAAAATTACCCGATCAAAGCATCAAAATTTCGTATTAATAGATATAGGAGCAGAATCGGCAACGATAAATATCTTCGAAAATAATGCGTTACAATTCTCACGGGAGATTATTACGGCAGGGGAAAGTATTACCGAAGCCATCAAATCTTCGAATGCCTCTACCTTCGAGGAGGCAGAAAATCTAAAAAAGCAGTATGGGCTTGCGCATCAAAGTGAAAGAGAGGATATTTACAACGCGATTATACCGGTTATCGCCAGGCTGGTAAAAGAAATTCAGAAATCCTTTTCCTTTTACCAGCAGAGCCATCCCTTATATTTTACAAAAAAAGTATACCTGGCAGGTGGAACCGCTCAACTTACCGGCCTTCCTGAAATCCTCGGGGAAGAGATGGAAATGGATATAGAGATTATAAATCCCTTTGCACATATAAAAATAAAACCATCCTCGATTGATATTTCCACGCTCAATGAAAGGGCCCCTTTATACTCAACCGCTGTTGGATTGGCATTAGGACGACGGGAAGAAATTGATCTACTTCCCCCTGAAATCAGACAACAAAAAATTATGACCCTGATTGTTCCTTATGTGCGGATCTTCGTCGTATTTGCGCTCATTTTACTCGCCCTCTTCTCTTGGGATATAGTTATGCAGGTAAAGCATAAACAACGAGCGCTCGATATATGGACATGGTCACTTAAGAGTCTCACACCTAAAAAGGTCTCTGAAAGCCCGCCAAAGGAATACACGACCATAAAAAAAATCATGGAACGCATAAAGAAGCGGGAAATAGATCTTTTTGTGCTTAAAGAGATTACCACTCTTGTACCGCACTCTATTGTACTCAATAGTCTTTCTCTTACTGCTCCCGATCAATCAATGAGCGATATACCACGATCTTCCGCAGGAGACCCTCCCCAAAAGAAATCAGGCACTTTCAGTATGCAAGGTGTCATAGTGGATGAGAGGATCACCCATGAGTTTGAACTGCTTCAATTTTTGGTAACCTTAGATTCATCGCCTTTTTTAAAAAATCCGACACTCGTATCCAAAGCAGAAACGACTTTAAAGGGAAAAGATGTGCTAAAATTCTCACTTCATTGTGATTTGGAATGAGGGGCATAGGATGAAGATTGGAATCCGTCAAAAGATCATCATTCCACTGCTCGTTCTCATGTGTATTGTCCTTGTATGGTTTATTCTCCTCTATTACCCCCAAAAGAAAAAATTAAAAAATCTCACAAAACAGATAGAAGCAATTCAAATAAAACATGCATTGTTAGCAGGGACACTTCTTTCATCCTCTCACAAAACAACAGAGAAAATTAACCTTATACAAAGATATAATGAATTAAAAAGGCTTCTTCCGAGGAAAGAGAGCATTAGCTCAATTCTGGCACCCCTTAGCAAAACCGGCTCACAGAAGAATATAGACATACTATCTATCAAACCCCTTACCTTTCAGTTATTTGAAGATAATGATCAGGGAGAGGAGCATGAATTAAAAGAGATACCAATTGAAATCAGGCTTTCAGGAAGATTTATCGATATTGGTGATTATCTGTTTACTCTTTCTGCGCTCCCATTTTTCGGTGGCTATAAAAGCATACACATAGATATATCTGATAAGATCTATCCGAAGACAGAGGCTGAAATAACATGTGTTCTTTTGTTATTTAAGTCCTTATCGAAACCGGATGGATAAACAAGGGGGAATAAAGAGGATGAAAATTCCGAATAAATATCTAAGTATTATTCTTATTATGGCAATCTTTTATGTGCTGTATGAATATGCCATGCCTTCCCGAAAGGCAAAAGAGGCCTCAAGTGCCAAAAGGGCACCTGACGCTTTACATGTATCGAAAAAGGAGATATCAATTAAAGATGAAATTCTAAAATCAGAGACAATAAAATCCCAGAAATCTGCCGGACACGATACCACCTCATTGATGAAGAAAGAAAGGAAGAAGATACTCACCTGGGAGAGGGACCCCTTTATATTACCGGACCCATTGCACCCGGTGAAAAAAGTTGAAGATGAGCCGCTTGCAGCGGAACAGCTCTCGGTGCTGCCGATTAAGGTCAGTTCAATATTAATCAGTGGGAATGAAAAAGTAGCGACCATAGATCGAGATCCCTATATAGTGTCAATTGGTGACTGGATTGAAAATGAAAAGGTTGTAGGCATTTTATCTGATAAGATAATAGTTGAAAAAAATGGCGCCCGCCGGGAACTATTGCTGAACCCATACTAGCGAAGCTCCGCCTCAAACCGGCAAGGTTAAAGACTTTTTCGGTGGAGCTTCGCGATGCTGGTTACTGGATAAAAAAAAGTGTGGCTAGCGCACAGGGGCCTCATAAGCCCTGAATTATAGTAAGGAGAATAATGAAAAAAGTAACAATTATCCTGCTCTTTATTATAATGCTCTGCTGGTGGGCAAGTTGTGCACGCATGGGGAAAAAAGTTGATATACCGCCTCCTGATGCCGCCACCCTGAGTTTAGATGAAATCCCCCTCCTCGGGATAAAAAAATCAGCTCAAAAAAACCCCGAGCAGAAGTCAACCTCACCTGTGATCGATACCCTTGAGTTGGAGGAGATGCCTCTTCTCACACTTAAAAAAAAGGCATACATACCGGAGAAGCACTATACGATCAATATAAGAAATGCAGACTTGCGGTCCCTCCTCTTAAGCTTTACTAAAGAAAGCACTTACAATATTGTGGTAGATTCAAATGTTGAGGGCAATGTCACTGTTGATCTTAAAGAGGTTACCCTCAATGAAGCCCTTGATCTCATTCTCACTCCCCTGGGGTATAGGTATAGACAAACAAATAATATAATAAAAATTTTTAAACCCGAGAGAGAAACTCGAATCTTCCCCTTGAGCTATTTGATTACGAGCCGACAGGGACAGACAATCGTCGAAGCAAAGACCCCGGGGAGTGTGTCGGGAATGCAAACAGGCACCACGAAAGTTATTAATACGGAAAACATAGACCTTTGGGCGGAGATCGAAAATTCCCTCAAGGGGCTCCTCTCACCTGAGGGCACCTATTTTGTGAACAAAATGGCCTCGACTATTGTGGTAAAGGATTATTTGGAATATATTGAGAAAGTCGCTGAATACTTGGAAATTCTCGAAGGGACCATCCAAAGGCAAGTTCTCATAGAGGCTATGGTCATAGAGGTCATCCTCTCGGATAATTACGAGATGGGAATTAACTGGACACATATCAGCGGTACCCAGGGTGGGAGCACGTCCACGCAACTTATTCAAAACACAACCAATCGTGTAAGTTCATCAATTTTTAAGTTTTCATATCAATCTAGTGATCTGGAGGCCCTTCTTAATGCAATCTCTGAAGAGGGAAGGGTTAATATTATCTCAAAACCACGAATCACCTCCCTTAACAACCAGAAGGCAATAATTAAGGTAGGCACCGAAGAGGTCTATTTCGAGAGGGAGACAGAAGAAGATATTAATAAGGGCACAGAAATCACTACCTATGCATCAAAATTCTTTACCGTTGGCTTCGTATTAGACGTGACACCCCAAATTAGTGCAACCGGAGAGATCACCCTCCATATACACCCGATCCTCAGTGAAAAAGTCGATGAGAAAGCTTACCCGAATGGGGATGGAACGATTCCTATTGTGAGTATACGAGAATCAAGCTCCGTTGTGAAGATAAGATCAGGCCAGACATTGGTCCTGGGTGGTTTGATGCAGGAAAAGGACACAGAGAAGGTCATAGGCATACCAATATTAATGAACATTCCTTTGATAGGGCATCTATTCCGCTATACAAAAAAAGAAAATCAGAAGACAGAGTTGGTTGTGGCCATTACTCCCAAAATCCTTTACGGGAAGAAGATAGAGGAATTGGACGAGGAAAATCTAGACAATATATTCGGGCCAGATTTAGAAGTGAGCTTGTAGGCTCCCCTTAAAACCGAATTTTCTTGTAACAATCTAAAAATAATCCGATAAGAAACTGGATCCCCTCTGAGATTGGAGTATGTACGTATGCCTATAATCTAATGTAAGAGTAGATTATATGGAAAGTATATGGAAAATATAAAATTTAATATCATAGTGCGAGACAAGGGAAATCAAAAAAAGGCTCTGATTATAGTATTCATAATAACATTATTAGGAACCGGAGGAAAACTCACGGCACTAAAAAGTCAATTTCCCAATGGAGAAATGTTTAAATCAGAAGCTCACGGGGAAGATTCATATGAGCCTGCGCATGATCTATCGGTCCCTCCTCCATTGGAAGACAGATACGCTCTTGAAGTCTTTGCCTCCGCGATAAAACATGAAGTGCAAGATAAATACACCCATCTTAAAAGACAAGGATATGATCCTCTCCTGTTCCGCCGCCACGCAGAGGAGAACATGTATATTTTCTACAGCCAGATTTTCACACATAAGCAGGATGCATACAATCTTCTGGAAATACTCCGCTACCACCGATATGAGGCTGAGCTTATTCCTGTTGAGCGCAACAGATATACGATACGGATCGCAACCTGTTACTATAAGTCAAGCATCAACAAAATCATGCTTAGACTTGAAAAATTTATGAATAATTACAGAATAACGCGAGAAAAAATACCATGTATTTTGTATATCTTATGGATTGATAATATTGACTCTTACCAAAAGGCAGGGAAAATCTCCCAAAAACTGCGAAAATACGGCTATCATAGTGTTATTCTTAAAAAGGACCATCCATCACCCCCCATGGAAAAGGAACTCATACCTAAGGACACACATTCCCAAAAGGCGCTATCAGCATATACTCCCCCATCACCTCCCCCGGGAATCTCCTCCCCAAAAACCTGCTCACTGCATACATTTGCCCTACAAGATAATCTCCTGTCACCTGAATCATCGACAGCACCCACTACTCACCCTCCCGATAATACGCCCCCCCCTTCACAAGGTTCCATCCTGAAAAATGAAGCCTCACCGCCCCTCCCAGCATATACGCGCACCCCGCTTCCTTCTGAGCCCTCTCCCCTCCCCTCTTACAAACCGAAGCCACCCCTCACAGCATCATCCCCCCTCCCCCTGTCTGTTAAAAATATCCCAACAGACACATCCGGCGAAAGTCCTCCGCTGCTTCACAGCGGGACCTTTCAAAAAAAGTCGGCAGAGTATTACAATAATTTGGGGGTATCGTATTATTACAAGGGTGCACTTAAGGAGGCATTGGAACACTATAAAATGGCCATTCAATTGGATCCCAATTATTTTGAGGGTTACGTGAATATAGGCATTGTGTACAAAAAGCAAAATAAATTAAAAAATGCACTCAGGGCATACAAGAAAGCTATTTCATTGAAACCTGATTCTCCTGAGCTGTATTATAACATAGGTATTCTTTACGATAATGCGGAGTATTATGAAAATGCAATCGAAGCCTATGAAAAGTTTCTGCGCCTTATGCCTTCAAAATATGATCATCTGAAACAGAAAGTACAGAAAAGATTAACCATGATAAGGCATTTCGCCAATTCCATGATCCCCTATTGAAAGACAATCTTCTTCCCCTCGTGTCTTTGCTAACACAGTGCCTAGAATCTTTTGCAGTCTCTGCACAAATAATCCTAATTCAGACTCTTTTTGTACATCATCTTTTTGTATCCAGAGGGGATAGTCTCTTATCCATTGGTCGATTAAGGACCAGATGGTCTTTAGATGGGAGACAATAGAATCACTACGGTTTGTAATATATTCTCTGTTTTCTTCGCTCTGCATAGTTTCGACAAATGAGTTTATGGTAATAATTGCCCGGTTAATCATGGCATTCACCTGTCCCCATTGCACAAGGTCAGAGTGTATGGATAAGTCTTCCAGCATTTGTCGTGTGCGTAAACAAAAAAAGGTACTCTCACAAAAGTATGCCCTCTCCTCTCTCTCAAAATGCTCCATACCCTCATCCTGAAGGCTATGCTCAATTTCATGAACAAGAATAGAAGCATAGGTGTCCAAAACTGCGGGTAAGATACGAAAGTCTTCCGAAATAGAATATGAGCCAATATCTTCTCGAAGGTAGAGTAATCCTATAGTGTCTATCCAACATCCTGCGACGCCGGTTAACGTCGGATTCACCACTATTCTCCCCTGCTTGAGCAGCTCATTAAATTTTCCTGCTATCCTCGCTATTTTAGGATGATCAAGAGTGGAAATATGATCGTGCAGGGCGTGCATGTTGGCAAAAGCTGTCTCATTCCTGCGTACCTCCCATTCATCGCCCCAAATAAAATCAATGCTCATCAATGTCATCATTATATCTGATAATTTTTGCTCCATACTGCGATCAGGGCTAAAAAGCTCCTGGCAATTTAGCAGTGTGTGGTGAACACAAGGGAAGCCTATGGATATACAATATATCAGTGCAATGCCGACACATATCCAAAAAATTCCGCGACTCATGGATCTCATAGCTTCTCTCGTTCCCTTCACACAAAATGTAGCTATGAAAGATGTCAAAGCAATTTCGATACGAAAGGGGAAAATAATGAAAATACAAGGTGATAGAAACAAGATGCGGGAAGAATTAATAATGAAAATGTATAAATGCTAGGATTTCCCGTGTAAATTTTATGAAAGAGGTCCTATTCCTTCATCTTCTGATCGTGCACTATAACTCCCCGCCTCCGGAGCTCTTTCCTGATTGAATCAGCACGTTTCCATTCTTTCTTCATACGTGCCTCATCCCGCTCTTTTATGAGACGTGCAACCTCGGAGTCAGCTACTACTTCCTGAAAGTCGAATATGCCTAATACTGAATCAATGTGCTGAAAGGCAGTAATAATCTTTGATGCGCTTTCTTGGTCTATGCGCTTGTTACAGACGAGGGTGTTTATTCTCTTTACCTCTGTAAAAAGTGAGGAAATGGCACCTGAAATATTAAAATCATCATCCATGGCACTGATAAAGTTGTGTTTAATATCATAGAGCAGCTGATCACGCTCAGAATAAGAAGTACCGCCTTGCACATTCCTTAAAAGCTGAATACATCTGTCAAGCCTTCGAAGGGACCGCGACGCATCATCCAATCTGCTCTTTGAAAAAGTGATAGACTTTCTATAGTGGTTAGAAAGAAGCCAATATCGAATTTCTCTCCCCGTATATCCCATATTTAAAAGATCTTTCAGAGTAAGTCCCGCATCTTTTGCATCTGTTTTATTATCATCAACCAATACACGACTGCAGTGCATCCAATAGCGAGCCAGGGGTTTGCCGGTTAACACAGATGCAATCGCATTGACATTTTCATGATGAGGGAATAACAACTCACGATTGCTCGCGTATATATCATACTCTTCTCCAAGGTGCTTCATTGATATGGCGGCGCATTGAATATGCCATGATGGCCGAACATTTCCCCAGTCGGTCTTGATATAAATACCCCTCTTTAATTCCGAGAGTTTTGCTCGCTTAAACAGTGTAAAATCCCTGGGATTTGCTTTTTCATATTCATCAAGATCAACAGTTGCCCCACATCTTACTTTGTCAATATCTATCCCTGATAACCTCCCATAATCCGGAAAGCGGGATATATCAAAATAGAGAGAGCGAAGCTTTTCATATGCATACCCCTTTTTCACAAGCCGTTCCGAGAGCGTCACCATGTCATTTACATAATGACTTGCCCTCGCATACTCCCCGGCAGGCTCGATATTGAGAGTAGCGAGATCCTCTCTAAACTGCCGGATATGTGTTTCGGTAAAATCTGCAAGGGGCAGACCCGCCTTCTCAGAGCCCTCAATGGTCTTATCATCAAGGTCTGTAATGCTGACAATATGCTTTACATTATATCCCCTGTAAGTGAGATAACGGCACAATTGATCGGTAAATACAAAATGCCTCATCTCGCCTAAATGCATTCTTGCATAGGCAGTAGGACCTGATGAAAATATAGAGACCTTATCAGAACGAAGGGGCACAAACAACTCCTTTTTCTTGCTCAGGGTATTATATACCGCAAGCTCATTCTTCTCTCGGGTGGTAAAAAGTTTCGTGCTTAAATATCGCTCACCCCCGTCCGGCAAAAGTACCACAATCATCCCCTTATTGAGGTTCTCGGCCTCCTTTAATGCCACAGCCATTGCTGCTCCGCTGCTCATACCCACAAAGATGCCCTCTTCTTTTGTAAGCCGCCGCGCCATCTCAAATGCTTCCTCATCATCAATATTCACCTTCTTATCAAGGCGATGCTTTTCATAAATCTCAGGGCAATATGCCTCTTTCATATTCTTTAATCCCTGAATTTTATGGCCAAGATAGGGCTCCACTCCGATAATCTGAATGCGTGGATTATATTCTTTCAACCGTCTCGAAATCCCCATCAATGTACCCGTCGTACCGAGAGCGGCAACAAAAGCAGTCACACATTT
Source organism: bacterium (assembly GCA_049472395.1). Taxonomy (GTDB): domain Bacteria; phylum SZUA-182; class SZUA-182; order DTGQ01; family JBLIRR01; genus JBLIRR01. Next base: position 309,850 of record JBLIRR010000003.1, read on the forward strand.
GCCTGTCTGCTGCCAGATCTCCTCTGCTGTTCCATAGTAGTGGGCCTCCCAGTTCGCTCTATTATTATACTGATCCACCATAAAATATTTTTTGGGATTTTCACGTACTAAACGATATACTTCTTCTATTGCTCCATCAGTGCCCAGATGACCGGGAGTAAGAAGAATATCGGCTCCACGGGCTTTTAGGATCTGGCGCCGCTCCCTGCTTACGGATTCTGACATTGCAAGCAGCAGTTTATATCCTTTAATTGAACATACAAGCGCGAGGCCGATCCCTGTATTGCCGCTTGTCGCTTCAATAACTGTTTTTTGCGGTGTAAGCTCGCCAGATTTTTCTCCTGCCTCGATCATATACAGAGCCACTCTGTCTTTAACCGACCCCCCCGGATTAAAATATTCCAGCTTGGCTAATACCTTTACCTTAGGATTCGGATTAAGCTTTCTTATTTCTACTAGCGGTGTATTACCGATAGTCTCAAGTAGTGAAAAACCCATAATTTTCTATATTCTTTTTAAGCACTCTAAGACAAGGAGACACAAAGGTTCCTCTGTAAAATTATACTTTAAAAATACAAAAAAATATACTCTTTATCGTCAGCAATTCTCATTATGGCCAATTATTTTGTTGGCCAGGGATATCTGCTGTTCGTTTCCCTCAACGCTCAACAAATAGCAGATATCCCTTATACTTTTGGGAGTACGCCATCATGAGAATTGCTGCCTTTATGCCTCGAGCTTGTTAAAAATGCAACTATACCTTCAATAATAACCCATGCTGAGAGCAGCAGACAAATAGCCCCAATTACTACCAGCAACCAGTTACCCTTGCCCATAAAATCAATGACATTAATAAGAAGACCATGTATAGTGAGGATAAGAATAAAGAGAGTAGGGATAAGGGTCAGCCAATACCAGGGGCCTTTTCTTTTAAGATATAAGGTAATGACAATAAGGGCAAGTCCCGCAAGAAGCTGATTCACTGCGCCAAATAAAGGCCAAAGTGTAAGAGCACCTGACCCTGCCGCGCCGGTTGCAAAAGCAAGGATAAGTGCAGTCCCCACAGCCAGGAGGGTTGCCATCCATTTATTGACGAATGTTTTGATATTTAAGCACTCCATCATCTCTGAGATGATATAGCGCTGCACCCTGGTAGCAGTATCAAGCGTCGTTCCCGCAAAAGATGCGATAAACACACCCATAATAATGATTCCGAGCGCCTTTGGAAGGCCGAAGGTCGCCAGCATATTGGCTGCCCCGACAACAACCGCATTAATTTTAGCGCCAAGGCCTGACGCACTAGACCACGCACCATAATGGGCTTCCCACGCATACACACCCGTTAAGGTCGATCCTTCCTTTGAGGTATAGGCAAGCCCTATACCGGCACAACAGGCTATAATCACGAGAACTGCGAGTGCTGATTCCATTAACATCGAACCATATCCGATCAGTTGGGCATCGGTTTCAGCAGCAAGCTGCTTCGATGAAGTACCGCTTGAGACAAGTGTATGGAACCCGGAGATTGCGCCACATGCAATAATAATAAATAAAAATGGCCACATGGGAGGTGCGCCCTTGGGATGAAGGTTGACCGCAGGGGCCACAATCTTTAAGTCTGCGGTAAAGGCAGAAGATATAACCCCTACACATATCAGCCCAAACGCTATAAATAATTGCCAGGCATTTATATAATCACGCGGCTGAAGTAGAGTGGTCACAGGGAGAACAGATGCTATATAGGCATATATTAGCAAAATAATAGTCCATACCCCGGTTGCCGGTATCTTTCCGAGAGCAGGCATTGTGAAGGGGTAAAAATGCCCCGCAACAACGGTCACATACATTATCGCCACGGCAATGATCGTTGTGATTGTCACATTCGCCTTTTTTTTGGTAATCCAATATCCTACAGCTATCGCAATTGGAATCTCACACCATATGGGAAATACTGCCTGGGGATACTTGTCAAATATTACTGCGATCACTAAACCAAATACAGCAATAACAATTAAAAGCTCGAAGAAGACAATAAGGTAGAAAAGGGTCTTAACCCGCGGATGGATGTAGTGCGCAGCAGTTTCAGATATGGATTTGCCCTTATTGCGAAGTGAGATCACCAGAGAGCCGAAATCATGGATAGCCCCCATAAAAATAGAGCCTAAAAATACCCACAAAAAGGCCGGCAGCCATCCCCAGATAACTCCTATGGCAGGACCGACAATCGGTCCTGTACCCGCAATTGACGTATAATGATGCCCAAATACAATGCCTTTCTTTGTGGGGACATAATCCTCACCATCCTCATATTCGATTGACGGGATAGGAGCATCTTTTTTAAGGCCAAATACGCGCGTGGCGAGGAATTTCCCATACACATAGTATGCAACTATATAACCTAAAAACGCACCAATCATTAATATGAGTATTTTCATTATTTTTTTCCTTTTTTTCTATTGTCAGTGCCTTAAAAGGATTTATCCATTAAGGTGAAAATTTTTTTCACATAATTCCGTGTCTCTTTCGGAGCAAAGGGTGCAACATTTTCCCATACATCACAATCTTCATGCGGGTATTTTCGTTGGGCCCTTAAGGTACAGCCACGTCCGCAATTGTAACTTGAAAACATAAAAGCCATTTTATTCTTCGTGCTATGCTCTATGTCCCATCGTCTATAAAGGTAATTGTCATAGTATATACCCCCGGGTATGTTCCATTTCGGATCATTAATATTCTTAATCCACGACTGTTTGCTTTGGATCTCAGTAAAGGTCTTCGGCATTATTTGCATAATTCCCTTCGCACCGACCCAACTCTTCACATCTTCCCGCAATCCCGATTCAGTTATACCTTGTGCCTTAAACCACCTCCAATCAATCCCAGGGCCAAAAAACCTCTTTGCATATTTCCTGAAATAATTATCATAATCACTTGTCCATGCAGGATCATCAACCGGAAGCTCTTTCAGCGTGTTATACCCTTCTTTTTTAATAATTTCGCATATATCATCCATCTGTTCGATCTGCTGTCCTGTGTTTTCCACCTGCGCCTCTTCCTTCTGTGGCGCATCCACGGGCCGTGGCGTCTCTTGTGTGGGAATCTCCTTTTTTGTTTCCTCCTGGATATCATGACTACTTCTGCTCGATTCACACGCAACCAGCGCACCTGCAATAATCAATAAAAATAGCAAGAGAGCAGAATGTTTCAATTAAGTCCCATCCCTATTACCAAACCAATGGCAATCCCAATAGCGATAAACATGCCCGCAACCATCTGTCCCACAGCCCTGTTCCCTGCTTTTAGTTGGTCGGCTGTATTAAAGGGAGTCAGACGGTCCAGAATTGTGTAACCAAAAATCATGAATCCTATTGTAATAAATCCACCAATAATTGAATACATAAAATTTAAAAGAATTATTTTCATCGCTCCCTCCTCGTTGATGGTTAAAATCAAAACATTGAGAAATTTTTATCAAATTGTATTATTGATGTCAAGGTAATACATGAAATCTCACCCTGCCCTGATCATCAATCTCCAGTATATCCGAGGAGAGAATGTTCAGGCCCTGGTGCACCCTGTCCAGAAAAGAGAGACTGGGCTGAAACTTGTTTATACCCGGCAGATGAGCTGCATTTACATCAACCTGCGGCAAAGGAATAGAGATACCACTTACTGCCACCTCTCCGGCAACCAATAAGCTTCCCCTCTTCATATCGAGCTTAATCCACCGGGGAGTGCCTGTCCTGAGTAATTTTCTTTGCTTGACAATAATTTCATTGCCCTCATAAGGGTCCATAGCATAGAGAATGCGCTCAAGGGTCCGTGATCCGATATGAGTGATTTCCATGACAAGCTCCATTTCCGCAAGCAGAGTCCTAAATTGTGCGGAAAGGGGCGTTATCAGCGAAAGCTGTCCGCTGATTTCCGTCTCCTCTGAAGGTATATTATGAATTACCCCAGGAAAAAGTCTGCTCGCATCTACACCTGAAAATAGCCCTTTAAGCCTTATAAAAAATTCCTCGCCTTCTCGGCTGAGCGACAATGAACTCACGAGTGTTCCCCCTAAAACATCAATCTGAAAATGATCCATAATGGGCAATCCTCTATCTAAACGCACATCAAGCATTATATTGTTGAACAAGAGGGGGATGGGCTCCGCATTAATATGGACTGAGGCACAAGAAAGGCTTCGACGCTTGCGTAATTGCCCTTCCATGTCACTTACAAGTCTTGATGCAATTTGCTCTTTGCCGGCAGGTGAGGTCACTTCACCGGTCGCTGGTTGGAGCACCACCTCTGACAATAGATGAGCAGACAAGGCGCTCTCATCTTCCTCTCCTTTTCCGTGAATTATCTCATATCTCTTGTCAAAGTTCATAGAAAGCTGCAGCTTATGCGCCTTTAGTAGCTCCCTAATTTCCACATCCATGTCGGATGAATCTACCCAGCAGCGGGCACCTATATTTCGCCCGCTCAATAATGTCACATCAAGGCCTGCGTTAAGGTGGCCCTTGAGATTAATACCATCGCTCAGCGCAGCAAGGTCGGCTCCCTCTCCAATGCTGCATTCTCCATGTACCTCCCCTCTTAAAAGAGTAAGCAATAGAGGAAGGGGCATATCAAGCCGGCGGTGAAGCACCCGGTCAATGCCGGATAAAGTTACATGTGCGCTCTGTTCAAGCTGTAACTGGTCAATTCTGATCCTCTCTGAAATTTTCATCTCCTTAAGAGAATCCTGCAGAATAGAAAAATAGATTGATCCCTTTAATGGCTTTTTTAGTCCTTGAAATGACGGTACTTGTTCAATGCTTCGAACACCAATGTCCCCTTCGATAGTAGCACGCTTCACACCTCCCCCCTCAAGCACCACCATTACAGGCTTATCAGTGCTTATACCTGATACCTTTATGGAATCATGCGCAGAGAGCGGCATATCAACCGCTATGTCCTTGAGCGATATACCTACCTCGAAAGCCTCTAAAAATTCCATACCATTATCAAAACTCGTGAGCGTGGAAAAGCTTTTAAGTTTTTCTACCTCTGCATCCCTAGGGAGCCTCCCCCTCATATTCCAGCCGACCCTCACCGTGCCATCAACTCGAGCCCTATGCGTTATTGTGTCCTTAAGGCTAAAGGGAAGGTGCTCTATAAGTTCCGGCACAGTGACAATAATGCTCCCCTTTGTATCCATATGAGTGATTGCCAGATTTTCAGCCCCTGCTTCCATATGTATTTCTAAAAATTTATCAAACGCCACGCTTGTCTCGATCCCGGTAATATCTATCCTATTTTCATTAGAAATCTTTATCTGTTCAATCCGAGTGGTGGCCTCTACACCCGTTTTAAAGGCCCCAAGCTCAGGATGTTCCAAAAGGACCGATGAAGCGCCGAGAGAAAGCTCATCAAGGGTGACCAATAATTCCTCTTTCCCATGAAAAGCAGCCTTGATAGCAACGGCAGGCATTTGCAGCTTTTCAATCATAAGATTATTCGGTCCCTCTATGCGCATTTGGTTAATCCGCAAGGAACCTTGCAATGAGGCCTCAGACAGAGCACAATGTTTAAGAGAGGCGCGAAGGTATGATAAAAGCAGATTCATATCCTCGATATGCAGGGTATTTCCCCCTATTTTCACGTAAAGCTCAGGCATACATAAGGTAAGCTCATCTATCGAGACCCTCCCTTCATTCTGATGAAAGCTGCCTTGAGTGTGCAGGGTAAAATCAACAGGCCCAAGAGTTTTCTCTTTCAACAATCCCCCTGACCCGGAAAGCCCTGCGCCTGTGAGCGAGGTTTCAAATGAGAGCTGATGCGAAGGATCACCAATAGCATGACAGAGCAATTCAAAATCACCACCAATGTCGGTTGCCGCAATATCCGGCGGCAGGAGGGCCTTGCACGTTTCCATCAAAGAGCCTGCATCAATATTTATTTTGCTCTCAACGCCCTCCTCCCGAAGAGAGCCATTTACCGCCATATTGATACCGAGAAGACTACCTTTGCTGGTGATGACCGCATTCTGGATATTCATAAGACCCTCGGCATTAAATATGTCGCGTATGCTCGTTGCAAAATGAACTGGTGGGAGGTCCTGCCCATCCACTGACAGTTCCGCCATAAGCTCCACATCTATCGGCTTTGTGAGAAGAGAAGGAACGGTAAGGGTAAACGAGCTGTTTTTTGCTTCGATTACTTTCCCCTGCGACTGATCCTCCACATAAAGAGAAATTGTGCGAAACGCAACTGTGCCTTGCAGGTCTAAAGGCAGAATAAAAGGCTTATCTACGCTAGATTTTTTTGTTGAGCGAGACTCCCCTAATTCTGATACAAGGCGCTGAAGATTCGTTGCACCCTCCTTATCCCGAATAATATGGGCATGGAGATCATCACATTGAAAAAATAACGCTATCCGGCCCTTGAGCAATTCTTTCACATGCATAACAAGTGTGATCTCACCTATCGAGAGAAGAGACTGGGAAGAGAAAGATGGATCATCCTTCATATCGATCCCACGCATCACGATGCCCTCAGACCATCGCCATGTCATCTTTTCAATATGAATATTTCTATGAATAGCCTCTGTTGCTTTGCCCTCAAGAAATACCCTGAACCTTTCAGTCGAGAGTGCCCGGGGAAGAAAAAAAAGCACTGTGAGAATGATAAAAAGAAGACCTGTAAAGAAGACGGATATATACAAGAGCCATTTGCCCAATTTCCTGATTATATGCCCTTTATCCCCCATAATACTCAATGTCCCTTCCCCCAACAATTCTCACTATACCTCTTATGTTTTAGCAATTCTAACCGAAGATAGGGGCGACTTCAAATACTCTATCAGCACATCTAAATTCAGAATTCCCGAGAGGAATTTCTTTATTTTTTATCCACTATCACGCATCAGGGAACTAGCATCGCGAAACTCCTCATAAAATAAGACCTTAACCTATGTCGGTTTGAGGCAAGTCTCTAATAGACTGGTTACACACAGCAATTCTCATTATGGCCAACTGTTTTATTGGCCAGGGATTCCTGCAATTCGTTTCGCTCAACGCTCAGCTTTTAAGAATCTCTAAGCTCGCTCCGCGAAATTGCAAAAACTCGCTTCGCTCAAACAGTTGCAATTTGTTATCGCTCCGCGTCGTTAAGAGGTTCTATAAAAGACCTCGCTACACCCGCTCAACAAATAGCAGGAATCCCTTAGAGCGTGTCTGAAAAATATCTACATTTCTCCTATGAAAAAATATGAACCAATGATGTATGGTTAAAAAGGCTAAAAGTATTTTAACCTTTTATCGGAGGTTCATGATTATGGGGGGAGAGAATTATTGGACCAATTTAACAGATGAGCAATGGGAACTGATAAAGTTACTATTGCCGAAACCTAAAAACCCGAAGGGACCCGGGCGCCCAAGAGAAATAAGTTTTCGGGATATTTTGGATGCTATTTTCTATCTGACACGAACTGGATGTCAGTGGCGAATGTTACCTCATGATTTTCCAAATTGGAAAACAGTATACCACTATTTTCGTCAATGGCGAAGAGATCTCACATGGGAAAAAATTCATGATACATTATACATGCGCACACGATTGAATGCAGGGCGTGACAAAGCACCAACTGCAGGAATTATTGATAGTCAAAGTGTAAAAACTACCGAGGTAGGAGGACCTCGTGGTTATGACGCCGGAAAGAAAATAAATGGACGTAAGCGACATA
>JBLIRR010000030.1:0-73891 GCA_049472395.1 bacterium
GGGCTCCGCGGCTTCTTGAACCATGGATTAGCTCTGAGCACTCGTTCCTCGACTCAGAACTAATCCTTTATTTGTTAGACCATCTCACGATCCTTAGAGCTTAAATTGGTGCAAAGCCTGGAAATACTGCGCAACTTTATCAAGCCGGACCAGTAACAATTCATTAAGTTTTATAGGCTGATTATAGGTAGCATCAACTGGCTCTAGCCGAGCTAAGGAATCCCTGATGTCGTCCTTGAAATTAGGTTTTGGAATTAGATATCGAACAAGACTTATACTTCGGTTAGTTAATGGCTTGATTTTGAGTTCTGGAAATTCTCTGCCGAAATGCTCAAGCCAGTCCTCAATCTCATCATGTGCCGGTTCAATATGGCAATTGATCCCGCTAGAGCCGATCTTCGCCTCCGTTAACTTTAAATGAATCTTACGCGGAGTGTTTGTTGCAAGGTAGTTATCCGTTCTCCGTATAATATCTTGAAGAGGGGTTTGAGAGCCCGATATCGATCCAATCTCGGCTAAGGTTAGGTGCATTGAATCAGTTCTCTGAATGTAATAGCACCCGTGATTCCAACTTTTCACCCAGTCCAAAGCGTCCATTGTCAGATTGCGACTTATCCCGAGAGGCAAGAGCACCACGATTGACAAATAGTGAAGTCGTATATCTGGTGGTAATGCAAGCTCTTTTCTTAGGTCTTTTTGCTCAAAGAGACCCGCAAGAATTTCCTGCTTATTCTTTCGGTACTTCATGTCAGGGCCTTCTTACGCTATTGAAATCTAATGTTCTCCTTGCAGGGAGTATTTTTTAGGTCTAACAGTGCAATAAGTGGAAAGTTTTCCATCATATTAGTCCCTATAGATGGAAAAAAATTCCACTTATTCTGATATTAAACATAAAAACATGGAAAATTTACTCTGTTACTTTCCACATATTACATTTTATCTTGTTTATTTCTACATATTGTGATATTATAAAACAATATATGGAAAATAAAGAAAGAAATCAAAAAGAAAATAAACCAAAATTTCGCCCGAATCCCAGCCTCAAGCTTATGGACCAGGTACGCGATGCCCTTCGTTATCATCACTATGCCTACCACACAGAACAGACTTATTGCCAGTAGATACTTCTCTATATCTATCATTTCGGTGGAAAGACCCATCCGACCAGACTTGGTCAAAGTGAGGTAGAACGTTTTCTCTCCCATCTTGCATCCGGCGGCCAATTGTCAGCATCAATTCAGAGGCAGGCTCTGAATGCGATAGTCTTTCTCTCCCGGAATGTTCTTGATAGGCCACAGCATACAAAATTGCTCCTGCCCGTACTAAGCGACAACAAAAGCCTCCCACCGTGCGCACTCAGACAGAGGTTCAGCGGCTATTAGCTTCTATGTGAGGTAAGCATACCCTCATGGTAAAACTGCTCTATGGCAGTGGATTGCGCCTGCTTGAGTGCATCCCCTTGCGTATCAAGGATATGGATTTGGTTTCTGTACATTATTTATTTTTTCCTTGAACTATATTTTTATTCAAATAGTTTTATTTACAACGTGCGCAATGCGTTGTGCAGAGGTACTCCCATCACTTCCTTGATAAAATAATTGATTGCATATTAATGTACGCTTCTCCTTAGAGGGTATAAATTGGCTCCTGCCGGTTTTAAATGTGTGTAATGCTTCCCGAAGCTGCCCTACCGACGAAAACTGAGAGATACACCCAATCTCAGCAAGTGCTGAGCCGTTAAATCCGAGAGGGAGCCATTGCCACACTGGTTTTCCTCTTATAAATGCCTCTTCTGCAACGGTTGAATAAATAAATATAATAAGATCAGCCTGCGTGATATCCTCTTCCAATGTCCCCTGTGTTATAGTGATCTTACGCCTGTATGCATCGAATTCCCGTCTTCTTTCAATACGATAAAATGGGTGATTGCGAAGCAATAAGTGAATGTCATGCATTCCCTCAGTGGCGGCACATACCGCTTCAAGCATCTGAAGGTCTAACTCGAATCCCAGATTGCACACCATGAGCACTCTCACATCTTTGCTGCATTCCCCATTTCCAGGCTCATTCTCAAGCCATTGGTGCACATGGTCATATTTTGGAGAGCCGGTTATCACTATATGATCCTGTGCATACCCGCACTCAGAAAAAAGTTCCTGCCCGAAAGGTCCCATTGCGCAAATATAGTCAGGATGAGGGACTGGGCAGTTATCTGGTATTCCTTTAAATTCTATCTCCGGATCGAAAAATAAAAATGTTTTATCGTGATTGTAACTTGCATGCTGAGCAGCAAAACAGATTATCTCCTTTTTTCCTCTTTTGACACCCGCATAATGGGCCCGTGCCTGTGCGAAATGTTCCTGAAAATTAAACGTTGCTCTGGGATGATATCTCTCGCATGCCCTAGCCGTGGCTAATGACACAAGGGTGAGATGAGGGATACTGTCATTGAAAAATCCGGATAATAAGGATGCGGAAAAGAGAGGATAAAAATTAAGGCCATAAGCATGAAAGGTTTCCTTAAATTGTTTTTGTCTTCGCACTCTTAAAAAAGTGAGCAACGGCCGCACATCCAACACAGATTTTATAATATCCAGGGGAGAGAGCAAGGCCTGCAAAAGTACGATGCGCGGACAATTGCGAAGGGGAGAGAGAATCTCTTTCAGGGATCTTTTCCCCTTTACCTTGTCATACCATGGGTCAAACCAGGCAAACCACCCATGAGTACTTATGCCGTGCCGTGTGAATTCAGAGGGCAGCTCTTTAAAATATCGATCTTCTATTGATTCACTCTTTTTATTCCATACTACACTCCAGTCCCAATACCCACAAAAAATGAGGTCAAAAGAAGCACCTGGAAGCCTGAACCATCGCCGCACAGCGAAAAGTGCGCGAAAGGTGCGCAGACAATAATGAATTCTCAATGCAAGACCCATAAGAGAGGGCCACCATATTCCATATGCGGGCTCTGTATCGATATCCCTTACAGGAAAAGCATTTTTCAAGACAGCCACAACCTCACGGGGTGCCCCAACTACTGCAAGCTTCATAACCCCATGCTTCTGTGCGGCTGATTGTATGGTCAATATAATGATAATTCGATTATACGTGGGATCAGTCTCGCACTGTTTAATCGAAACCGGATGATACCACCATCGACTTTCCTCTCTCCCTTGTGCGAGAAGCTTTCGGAAAGTGGCCTTCTTTTTAACCCGCGCTGTTCCGATGTGAGCGACGAGAGTAAGGTAAAGCTCTCGTGCCTCTGACTTGACAGAGTGCAGGATTTCTTTTGATCGGATTATATCATAGTGGCATTCACGCTCACACTCGCGCTCCATCTTTGGAGGCATAAAACTAAGGACCGGTCCCTTCACCTTATGGGACGGGGAAGGTTTTTTCCAACATACCCATAATAAGGAAGAGGTGCTCTCCGAGGTATTCATGGATGCTATTTATCAGGATACGAGTTTCACAGCCATCTTAGCTGCATGATCAAGAAAAATCATATCCACTCCGAGCACTAAAAAGGTATATCCATCCTGCAGCGCATCATTAATGACCTCTTTGTCCGGGTGTACGACGTGCAGGCCGCATCCGATGCCTGCATCATGAGCACTCCCGATTACTTTTTTTAAGGCTGATCGTATTTTTGTATGGTTAAGCTGACCAATCAGGCCGAGGGATGCTGAAATATCATACGGCCCTACTAAGATGGCATCTATTCCGGGTGTTGCTACAATGGCCTCGACATTTTCGATTCCTTTCCGTGTCTCAATCATCGCTATCACAACAAGCGAATCATTTATCTTATTTTTATAAGCCTCAAAACCGCTCCCATATGCCTGTGCCCGGCCCAAGCCAACGCCCCGGGTGCCGACAGGAGGATAGAACGCTGATGCAACAGCCCCCTCTGCCTCTTTTTTTGATTCGATCATGGGTACGATAATACCAGCGGCACCTGCATCTAAGACATTCTTTGCCAGAGCAGGAGCATTGTAAGGAAGTCTGCATAATACCGGAAGGCCTGCCAAATCGACAATTCTGATAAGCCGGGAGGCTTCTTCAACTCCTATCGGTGCATGTTCCATATCAATCACAAGCCATTCAAACCCTGCCTGTGTCATAATCTCAGCCGTGGCTTCAGTAGGAAGTGCGAGCCACGAACCTATTGTTCTCTCTCGGTTGCGTAATCTTTGTTTTAACGTATTCATAAAATTGTATCTCTCGTATTCTCCTTGCTTTTACATTACATCTTAATTATAACTCATCCGTTATGGCAGGACTTACAAAAAGCATACATTTCCCAGGATGAGAATTTGAATAGGTCGGCTCTACTATTCTATCTCTGATATCTACGAGTCTAAAGGGTTGCACCATCTTTTCATAGGTCTCAACCGACCGGGCCCGGCTTATGAATTGTTTTTCATTGTCTCTATTTGCTGTCACATTGATTGAATCTGTTTTCTCGATAATGAGGATATATCCTTCCGGAGCAAGCTTTTTCATGACGCTGCATACTTCTTGAGCATAACTGTCAGTTAAATGCTGTAATACCGTACATGTCATGACAAAATCATATGGCTTATCATCATGTATAGCAGTTAACGATTCGACACATTCAAATGCAATGTCAGGAAGGGAAGCACGTGCTATCTCCACAAGATCAGGTTCTCTTTCAAAGCCCTTCACATATTCAACAACATCTTTGAGAGCCATAATTATGCGTCCATACCCACATCCTATTTCGCATGCCCTTATTATCTTATGTTTTTTATTAATATCAGACAAAATTGCGCGAATCGTTTTTCGCTCAAAATAGTTTCGGACATTGGCTGCCTGCCCATACGCATCACTGACTGCAGTCATCGTCCATACAATTCGGTAATTCTTATCCAAAAACCGACCCCATAATAATCTTCGAATCCTGATAAACAAAGATTTGAATATATAGAGAGTAGGCAAATTCGTACAGTCGGGGAATCTCCTTTCTGAAGGTGTAAAACTCCTCAATTCTTTCTCATTCATTGAGCGAAATTCCCTTATGTAACAAATTATATTGTAACCAGCATGCTACAAGGTGGTCCAGGATGAGATGAATATCTTCAACCGGTCCAAATTCTCCTTTGGGTGTTTCAGCCCAAATAAGAATATCACTTAGATCCTTCAGCCTTCCTCCATCAAATCCTGTGATGCCAATTACTTTTCCATTATGAGATTTAACCCACTCGACCGCAGCGACAACATTCGGAGAATTGCCGCTTGCTGAGATCGCTATAAGCTTATCCCCTGATCGGTAATGGATTTTGAGTTGATTGATAAAAAGATTTTGATATCCTGTATCATTTGCAATAGCTGTCATGACCGATACATTATCGGTCAGTGCCATCACCCGAAAGGCTTGTTGTGCTCCTGATTTTTTTAATACATCTACTCCCAGATCGTTTGCCATATGTGAAGCGGTTGCCGCGGAGCCGCCATTACCGATGACAAATATGGTATTCTGATTCCTCCACGCTCCCTCAAGTTCATTGACAAAGTCAGCAATTGCTTTTGTATCAAGTTTATTGAGAAGTGTTGAGAGATAGCGAAAATAGAAAGTGGCAAATTCCTCTATGCCTTTGCTTTCACGATACATAGATTCAATAGTATTCATATTGCCTCCTTTTTTTATATTATTCAATATTATATGCCTTACTCCATTCAGGATCAGAGCGATAAATCGTATAGACAAGTTTCATTGCCGTAAGCGCCTCTGCACTTGTCCCAAAAAGAAGTGGCCCTCCGTGTATAATGGCATCTCCAAATTCAAATATTTCATCGCGCCACGAATTGTCCTCAAGATATTTTATACTTTTTTGCTGAAGGGTCCCCACATCCGATTCAGACCTCCTTCCAAAAAACAGTTTTTCTTCACCATAACTTTTCGACCCTGTTAGAATACCTTGTAGCTCCAGCCACCCTTCGGTGAGAGAAATATTAAGAGAAAACTGATGCTGCCACTGGGTAGCACTTGAATGGAGCATAGCAACACGCCCCTTCGCATCACGCATCAATACATAGGCATTGTCTTCCACATCATGCTTCCAATAATGGTTGGAGATAAAGCTTTTTATCTCCACAAACTCCCCGCAAAAAAGAAGCATAAGATCGACCATGTGTATTCCCTGATCAAGAAGGATGCCCCCGCCTGAATAACACCGCTCTGCGCGCCATCCTCCTGAAAAAGGAATTATTTTGCTTTTCCCGTAAACTCCGCGTAAATTAACAATTTCTCCATATTCTCCGGACTTTATTATACGCAAGGCTTCCTGGACAGAATCGTGGTAACGATGGTTGAATCCATATTTCAATATTAAACCGGGATGTTTTTTTTCTGCCTCCATAACCTGTTCGATATCAGAGACATTTCTTCCTGGCGGTTTTTCACAAAACACATGCATCCCTCGCTCAAGTCCGGCAATCGTAACTTCGGCTGCCAAATAGTTCGGCAAGCTTACAAAAAGCGCATCAAGGGGCTCATTGAGCAGTTGTGTGTATGTCGGGAAAAATCGTACACCATCCTCCATTGTTCCCGATTCCTTGAAATATTGGTCGCATACCGCAACAGTCCTCATATGGGGATGTGCATCAATAAATTGACGCCGCCGCTTTCCAACAACGCCATACCCTGCAATACCGATATTTAACTCTTCTTTCTTCATTGATCCTGCCATCTCTTACCTGTATTCCTTTACCAATGGATCAGATACGAGCGCCTTTTCAACACGCCCAATGTCGCCAGGCACATCAACGCCGATCATCTCACTTTCTACTGTTATTATTTTTACTCTGTATCCATGCTCAAGTGCACGCATCATGTCTACAGATTCAATCTTTTCTATGGGTGTGGGTTCAAGCCGGGTAAAATCCTGAAGAAAATCGCTCCTAAAGGCTATTATCCCTAATTGCTTTAATTTAAGATAATTATTCATACAAGCCTTTTTTCCCGATGGAATCGGCTCTCGTGAAAAGTATAATGCATCTTGAAAACGATCCATCACAACCTTGACAACATTTGGATTTTCGAATTCCTCTCTATCCGTTATGGGTGTTGCGAGATTTACCGAGGGGAGTGTATCATCATTACGCAGGGGAGAGACGACTTTATCTAACATCTCAGGCATCACCAACGGTTCATCTCCCTGAACATTTATTATTACATCCGCATCTATTTTCAGGGCTGCTTCGGCAATCCTATCAGTGCAGCGTTCATGAGAATCAGAAGTCATTATCACCCTGCCCCCTGCATCGCTCACGACCTTCATGATTTCCTCATCACATGTTGCGACGACCACCTCATCGAGCGCTTTACTGAGAGCTACCCGTCTGCGGACATGTTCAATCATAGGCATCCCCAGAATCGGCGCCAAAGGTTTTCCCGGGAACCTGCTTGCCGCCATCCGGGCCGGAATTAAGGCCACAATTTTCACTCTACTCTCCTTGTTGATTGATTACTATGAGCTTACGTTTACACTATGCTGCCATGGTTTTATTTCTCTGCCCATACCCAGCAATGAGAACTTAACCTATTTCCGCTGAGAAACTCCTGAAATGATTGTAATACACTCTCATCCTGCTTCAATAAATGACTTATAAAACGTTGGCCACCTAGAATATCAGACCGGTCAGCCACGGCATTTCGCACAATATCAACATCCAATCTGCCAGGAGTGGAAATCTTTATTTTTGAAAAGCCTGTCCTCCTTAATAACTGCTCAAAGCCAGAGATGGAGATAAAATTTATGTGCTGAGGAGGATAGACAGACTTGGAATGTTCCCATAATACTTGTATATCAAAACCATCGACAGTTTGTCCAGTGAGCAGGACTCGTCCTTTATCCCGTAAAAGCTCTTTCAAGGAACGGCAGAAAGCCAAGGGATCATGGACATGCTCAATGACCTCCTGGGCTATGACTAAATCAACCTGTTCATGAAGATCTTTTGCGTCCTCAATAAAACATTCTACAACATTCAAATTATTAGATCGACATAGTGCGGCAGAATCCGGATTAGGTTCAATGGCAATCAATTGTGCATCCGGAAAACTTCTTCGCCATTCACATAAAAATAAACCATATCCGGCGCCCACATCCGCAATCACATGGGGGGAAAATCCATCCTCCCTGCATATATCAGAGATTTTTTTCACCTTCGGACGGAACATATGTACTTGCCGGGCCTCAGCTACTGCAGGCAGGAAAACCTTTGCCCAGTAAAGATTAGAAGGGCCTTCCCGATAGAAACAGGCAAAATCCTCGCGCGAAGGCCGGGGAGATTGATAGAGGGTCCCGCACGCCATACATACAACATAGCCAAAATCCCATTTATGAAAAGCTGATTTGATATGATCCGCCCCACACGCCGGGCAGGGAAGATCCTCTTTGTGAGAATCCTTGAAATAAGAGACCGCGTCCTGTTCACATAATTCAAGATAGTGATGAAGAAGCTTCTCAGGCCGAATATCGGATTCTTTCATATCTTTCCTTTCCTATAAACTTAAATTTACAGCATTTTGGTCATAGGCCTGACCACTAGGTTCGTGCGAATAAAATGTATTTTTATCTGCCAGGATACGGGTAAGTATTGTGGGGATACTTAATTTATTGCGATTATCTGGGTCTATATCTAAAAATTCTTTAATAAATGTAGTATCTTGTCTCTTATTTTTAAAATCACCATATTCCCTATAGCTTATTAAAGCATTTACAAAATCTTTTTCTTTTTTATATAGATACGCTCTATTATGGCAATATTTATACTCTTCCAAATCAATATTAAAAAGCGTGTACACAAAAATATCGTTTTCATAAATGGTAGATTGGAAAAATGATGTAGATATCCAATCATACACAACAAGCTGAAATAAAGGTAGCAAGTTTTCAAGGGTATCCTGATCACATATTAATCTAACTCTATTATTATCTGCATATCTCTCGTATAGTTTTTCGTATCTAGTTAAAATTAAATTGGCCGCGTGTAATTTAATGGTTAAATGGCGATCAGGAAATATTTTTAATAAATTATCTATTATTTTTTTCGAATGAATATAAAACATATTATCTGACCACATTTCTTCATTTTCCCATCCCAGGTAATGTCTATTGCCAGAAAAACCTTTCATTATATATAAGATACTATTCTTATTCTTAGGACTCTTACTTTGTTTATTGGGTATAAATGCGCTCCCCGTAATGAAATATTTCACCTTGCTTCCATAGTGTAATTTTTCAAATATTTCCTTATTTTTCCGTCCATATACAAAATAGTAATCAACGTACTTTAATTCATAACAATCCCAGTTTCTTACATTATTATAAATAGTCCCTCCATGGATCCAACATACTACAGGAATACCTAGTCTTTTTGCTGCACTTACTAATACCAAATTGAGATTAAATAAAGGTAATAAAACAGTATCAGTAAAAATCAAATCTATTCTATTTACCGACAAGTATTCTTTGAATTGTAGATAAATTCTATAAATTATATCTATTCTATTGATGAAAAATAATAGCCTTTCTTCAATTATTTTATAAAAATTAATATTACAAAAAGAAAATAGATGACTATGTTCACTATTGTTTTCTTTTATAAAGTTAAAAATCATTTCATTTTGTTCAGTGGGATGTAAAAAATAATTTATAAAATATTTTTGCCTAATTTTGTATATTTTGAATCTATTTCTTTTTAATTTATTTTTTATTACGCTAATATTATTCATTTTAATAATTAGAATATTATGCTCTTTTTTACGAAATTTATATTCTAATATATTTTTCAAATAATCACAAAAATATTGCTTTCTTTTCATGTAATTATAAAAAAAATAGACCTTTCTTTTTAAGTACTTTCTTATCTCTAAGAACTTTCTTATATTAATGCCTTGTTTATTTTCTTGAGAATATTTTAATATTTTTATTTTAAAAGAAAATTCTTGGGCCAGTAATTTTAAAATATGATAATAAACCGATTCATTGGTGGAAAATTGTAAATCCACGCCAATTGGCACGACATCGGTATTAAATAAAAGTATCTCAAAGGGCTCTTCTTTTTCAATAATTTTATAGACTTGGAATAACTTCACTTTTACATTGTCAAATAGCATTTTCCAATAATAACCATAACACTCAAAAGGTCTTAAATTTTCATGTGAAAATGCTTTATATCTTTTCAAAATCATATTATCCATTGTCTCAACAAATTTTTCATTATCGTGATCGAATTCTAAGCTCAATTTTTTATATTCATCATTACAATTATAATATTGCTCAGGAAACGTAAACTTAACATTAAGCTCTTCTAGCTCTTTCATCGCTATAGGCGTTAAGGCTATAAATTTCAAATTGTGCTCTCTATAGTGTGAAATATAATTTTGGAAAAATAGCTTTACTTGATCCTGAGTTTCAAAAAAAATGAGATTTTTATTCATTCTTAAATATAGCTCCGCTCCCTTACTTACATTTTAGTTCCTTCAATTTTTTTATTAAGCATAGTCTAATTGCAACAATAGATCAATAACTGGCTGTATCTTCCTCTTTATTCTCTTTATTATTCTTCACTGCATTACATTTTCATAATAGCTGTATCCTATTGACAAAGCTTAATCTAATAAATATACTTATGTAACTAATTGAAAATCTATTGTATCCCTTGTATAGAAAAGTCCCATATTTAATTAGAGCACTTAAGTGGTGAAAATTTTTAATATACTATTAATATAACCAAAGAGAAGAGGTAATAATGTTCCCATTCAATTTTAAGTTACACACAAATATGAGGTTTGGGGAAGGGATTTCAAGAAATATTGTGCAATATCTGACAGAACTGGGTTTTAAAAACATAGGAATTATTATTGATAAGGCTATAGTAAACCTTGAAATCACCAATCAAGTAATTGAAAACCTCAATAATGCTTCAATAGCTTTTAAGATTTATGAAAATATAGTATCCGAACCGAATTATGATTATCTTGATGAATTTAAGAAAAATTTTATTAATCAAAGATTTCAGGCTCTCATAGGAATAGGTGGGGGCAGCACCTTGGACCTATCAAAAGGTATTGCCACTCTCCTTGCCAATCCTGGTCCTGCTATTCAATATAGAGGATTTCCTGAATTACAAAATAAACCATTACCGGTAATCGCGATCCCCACCACATCTGGAAGCGGGAGTGAAGTCACGTATAACGCCGTATTTACCGATGCGAAGCAAAAGAAAAAATTAGGGATCAACTCAGAATATAATTATCCTGTTATGGCAATTATAGATCCCTTGTTTACTGTGAGTTGTCCGAAATCTGTAACCATATCCTCCGGAGCAGATGCTCTGGTGCATACTCTTGAAAGTTATGTGCATAAGAATCATACTCCTTTCTCAAGAATTCTTTCAAAAGGAGCTTTCCAATTATTGTTTAATAATTTAATGCTCATTTTGAATAATCTTGATGATATCAATATTCGCTCTAATCTTGCTCTAGGGGCTTACTTAGCTGGGTCAGCTTTAATTAATGCGGGTCCAGGTCCTTCCGGAGCTTTTTCTTATCCTTTAGGAGCAGTATATAAGGTACCGCACGGATATGCCGGGGCAGTGTTTCTTGCCCATATTACCCGTATCAACGTAGAAAAGGGGTATAGGGATTATGCTGAACTTTTTGATTTAATTGATGATGTTGATCGAAATCTCTCTTTCGAAAGGAAAAATATTGAATTTGCAATCAAGATTCAAGAACTCATGAATACACTGGAAATTCCCAAGAGTCTAAGTTTCTATAACCTTGGTCCGACAGATATTGAATTTCTCATCGACCAGTATGATCTTTTAAAACCTGTGATCGACTCAAATCCTATGAGAATAACCAAAGAAGATGTTCAGAAAATGATGAACACATTAGCCTAAGAAAGGGAAAATATGCCTGGATTTGAATTAATTGGTGAAGAGGAAAAGCAAGGAGTCATAGATATTTTTAATAAGGGTGGCGTGCTTTATAGATATGCCCTTAATGACAGAAGACAAAATATATTCAGGGTTGATGATTTTGAAAAAGAAATAGCCAAAAAAGTCGGCGTGAATCATGCGCTTTGCGTGTGTAATGGTACCGCAGCTCTTAAGCTTTCTTTATTTGCATTAGGCATTCGTGCGGGGGATGAAGTTATTACCCAAAGTTTTACTTTTATTGCGACGGTTGAAGCTATCTTGGAATTAGGTGCCATTCCGGTAATAACAGATATTGATAGATCCTTAAATATGGATCCTAGTAGCCTTGAAAAAAAAATCACAAAGAAAACAAAAGCGATAATTCCGGTGCATATGGCCGGTGTAGCAGCGAAGATGGATGAAATCATTACGATTGCAGAAAAATATAATCTCCCAATTCTTGAAGATAGTGCGCAAGCTCTTGGAGCAACATATAAAGGCCAATGTTTAGGCACAATAGGGAAAGTAGGGATCTATAGTTTAGATATCGGTAAGATTATCACTACTGGAGAAGGCGGAGTTGTGGTGACTAATGATAAAGATATATTTTTAAAAGCCCGGGAGTACTCTGATCATGGTCATGAACAAAATCCAAATGTTCCTCGGGGAGAAGATACACGCAGACATTGGGGATTTAATTATAAAACAACGGAACTTCATGGAGCCATCGGATTAGCACAACTTAAAAAACTTGATTTTATTCTTAATAAGCAAAAAGCAAATAAAATGTATATAAAAAAAGGGATCAGTGATATTAAGGGAATCGAATTCAGAGAAATCCCCAATCCTGACGGAGATGCCAGTGATTGTCTTATATTCTTCCTTGACTCAAAAGATCGGGCAACTGCTTTTGCGAAAAAGCTCTCATCTCAAGGCATAGGTACAAAAAATCTGCCTGATGCTATTAATTGGCATTATGCTGGTACATGGTCTCATATTTTCAATAATTATCCTGACCTCAAAGGGAAAAATCTGGATGAAGTCTGGAGTCAATCTTCCGGCTATTTGAGAAGGGCGATTGCCCTTCCCATAATGGTAAATATGACTGAAGAAACATTAGAGCATATTATAGAAACAGTGAAAGCCGTTGCACGAGAAGTTTATTAAGTCATCTTTTAACAAAGCATTAAATCAGTGTATGGATTTAAGCTCACCATGTGCCATTGGGGCAAGTTATATTTTAATAATTAAAAAGAGGACTAAAGAAACATGAAAGTTGTAATACTTGGTGCCGGAAGTACCGCACAAAGCGTTGCTTCGATATTATTAGATGACCGAAATTTTGAGATAGTCGGTTTTACAGATTTAGATGATAAATCAAAAAATAACAAAATATTAGGAATAAATATAATAGGCTCCCACACTATTTTAAAGGATCTTTATAAAAAAGGAATTTGTGGAGCTGTAGTTGCAATCGGATATGATAATAACCTCAGAGAAAAATATTTTCACGAATTACTCGATATAGGATTTGAAATGATAAATGTCATTCATTCCAGTGCTATCATTGACACACACGCACGTTTAAGCCAGGGAGTAATTGTTGGCCCTGGGTGCATACTCTCACCGATGGTGACAATAGATCAAAATACTATTTTAGAGGCAGGGACTATCATCGGCTCTAATACACAAATTGCCGATAATGTGTATTTTGGAGTGGGATGTTGTATAAGCGGGGGAAATTTTATAAAGCGTAACGCATTTTTGGGATCAGGGTGTTCTGTGGCGCCTTTTGTAACTATCGGGAAGAATGCAAAAATTAACCCCGGCAGCGCTGTGATAGAAAATATAGCCGATACCGCACGCAGCACAGCTTAAACTTATGAGCAAGGCAGAACATAATAATAAATTAGTATTGGTTACAGGGGGGGCTGGATATAAAGGGTCAACACTTTGCCGAGAATTACTTTATGAAGGGTATCGGGTTCGCGTAATTGATAACTTGATGTATGGGGGACGCTCACTTACAGGGCTGTTTAATCATCCCTGCTTTGAATTTATCAAAGGAGATATTACTAATCATAAGGATATAAATAGGGTATTGGAAGGAGTTACTGACGTTATTCATTTAGCTGCAATAGTAGGGGATAAGCCGTGCGAACGAAATCCTAAGCGATCAATAGAAGTAAACTATAAAGGTACTCAGTTGCTTGCAGATGCAACAAGAAAAAAGAATATTGATCATTTTATATTTGCATCTACATGCAGCAATTATGGGATTGCCGATACTCACACACCAGCAACAGAGGAACGTGAATTGAATCCTATGTCATTATATGCAGAGACAAAAATTGATTGTGAACAATATCTATCTCAATTAAGCACTGATGATGCTCACTTTCAGGCTACATCATTGCGTTTTAGTACAGGCTTCGGGATTTCCGGGAGGACACGTTTTGATCTTACCGTTAATTCCTTTGCTTATGAGGCATTAAAAAATAAAAAACTCATAGTATTTGCGGAAGAAGCGTGGCGTCCCTTTACTCATGTATTAGATATTGCCAAAATCTATTGCCGTTTTTTAGAAATTCCGAAAGAACAATTTCCTGGGATGATATTTAACGCTGGATGGAATGAACAAAATTATATGAAAAAAGATATTGTCAATATTATCAAAGAAGTAATTGAAAATGTTGAAATAGATTTTATTAATACTATCGAGGATAAACGTAGTTATCGTGTGGATTTTACAAAGATTAATGAAATCCTCCAATTTAAGCCCTTAATGTCGGTTAAAGATGGCGTCACAGAATTAGTAAAGGCAATTCAAGCTGGTCTTTTGACTGACCAGGATTTTGAGAGTAACAGATTAAAGTAAATAGTATGCGCATAAAAATAGGAAATAAATGGATAGGAAAGAGTGAGCCTGTGTTTATTATTGCAGAAATTGGGGTGAACCATAATGGTGATCCCGATTTAGCAAAAAAGATGATTGATATTGCTCTGCAGATGGGCGCTGATGCCGTTAAATTCCAATCATTTATGACAGAAAAAATAATAACTGAGGCTGCGCCCGGGGCTGAATATCTTATGAAAGCGACACATGGTAAAGAGAGTTGGTTTACGATTTTAAAGAGCTTAGAACTTACAAAAGAGACTCAAACCCAGTTATTTAAGTATTGCGCTGAGAAAAATATTATTTTTCTTTCAACACCTTATGATGAAGAAAGTGCGGATTTTTTAAATTCATTGGGGGTTTCTGCTTTGAAAATAGCCTCCACTGATCTTAATAATATCCCGCTCTTAAAGCATGTTGCCCTTTACGGGAAACCAATTCTTCTTTCAACCGGCATGTCAACCTTAGAGGAAATAAAGCAAAGCATCTTCACCATTAAAGAGGAAGGAAACGATCACATAGTATTATTGCAATGTACCTCAAATTATCCCCCTGCTGTAGAAGATACAAATTTAAATGTTATTCGCACCCTTAGAAAAGAATGTGGTCTGTTAGTCGGCTTTTCGGATCACCTTGCATGCGTGCAAGGAGCTATTGCTGCTGTTGCTCTAGGAGCTTGTATATATGAAGTCCATTATACACTTGATCGTACACTGCCGGGACCTGATCAAAAAAGTTCAGTAGAACCTCAAGAATTACAACGCATTATTGATGATATCCGCTTTACGGAAAAGCTTTTAGGTTCGGGCATCAAGGATGTTACTCCTTCTGAAATGGAGACCCGGCAAAAACTAAGGAAAAGTATAGTTGCGACCAAAAATATCATCGCGGGGGAAAAAATAACAATGGATAAGCTTGGAATAAAAAGACCTGGCACGGGATTGTCCCCTCACTATTTATATTCTTTGCTGGGAAAAATAGCAAAAAACAATATAAAAAAAGATTCCCTCATTTCATTTCAGGATATTGTCGAGGAAACATCGCACAAATGACTACCTCTTTTGTTGTGAGAGAATTAACAGTTGACGATGTGGCTAAATTGGAACGATTTTTATTATTACTTCCGGATACAGTATATGATCTCTGGAATCGATTTGGATTTTCTTCTGTTGACTTCACACCTAAAGAAGTTGCTTATACACAATGCACCCTGCCCCCTTCATTAGAAAAAGGATTTATAGCCATAAATGAAACTGAAGAAGCCATTGCTTATTCATATCTACGATTTTTCCCCGGGAAAAAAACAAAAAAAAGTAATGCGTCTCTCGGCATAGTTGTTGCCCCTGCGTATCAGGGTCAAGGAGTGGGGATGAAGCTTATGCACCATATGCATAATTGGGCAAAAAAAAACAAAATAAAAAAAATTTGGCTCGCAACGTATAGCAGAAATAAACCCGCCTTAAATTTATATAAAAGGCTTGGATATGAAATAGAAGGGATTTTTGTCTATGATGAATTCGGGCACCACGGCTGGGATCATGTTGTATCAATGGCCTTAATGCTTGACGAAAAACTATACAATGCCAATGAAATAAGAGAATCTATAATAAATGAAATAGAAAAGGACACAAATAAATAATGAAAATACCATGGGCTCATCCTTGGCTAGATGAGAATGAGAGAGAAGAACTCATTGCGGCGTTTGACTCAACGTGGCTCTCTATGGGGCCGAGGACAAAATTACTTGAAGAACGGATGCAACACTACATTGGAGGGAAGCATGCCATAGCAGTTTCAAATGGGACTGATGCGCTGGATCTTGCCCTTAAAGCCCTTAATGTAGGACCAGGAGATGAAGTTATTGTTCCCGCCATGACCTACGTGGCAACTGTTAATTCAGTATTATATCAACACGCCACGCCACTTTTTGCGGATATTCAATTAGAGACCTTTAATATTGATCCCTGCGCAATAGAACAATTAATTACGAAAAAGACAAAATGTATTATGTATATTGATTATGGAGGTAATCCTGCAGATCATAAAAGATTACAATATCTCTCTAAACAATCAGGTATTCCTTTACTGCAGGATGCTGCCCAGTCACTGGGGGGAGAGTCTGATGGAGAGAAACTGTGTAAACAAGGTTTAGTAAGTACAACGAGTTTTCATATTGCAAAGCTCATGACCACAATTGAAGGAGGGATGGTATTCACCGAAGATGATAACATTGCCACGAATATTAGAATGATGCGTAACCAAGGGGAAGATTTAATAAAAAAGTATATTCATAAGGTATTGGGAACTAATTCTCGAATGACCGATCTGCACGCAGCCATCGGCCTCAGACAAATGGATAAATTTGAACAAATTCTTAAGAAACGAGAGCAGATCGCTCAGTTCTACTATTCTTGCTTTTCTTCATCTGATAAAATTACACTTCCAATCGTGAAAAAAGGGAATAAATGCGGGTGGTTTTTTTCCCCAATCTTGGTAGAAAATAGAGATAAGATCACGAAAGAGTTAAATGATAAAGGGATCGCAACCCGCATAGCGTATCCTATGCCAGTATATGAACAAGAATTTTTCATTAAGTTTCGGAAACCAGAGATTAAATACGACTGCCTACATGCTAAATGGATGACAGAGCGCGTGATAAATTTGCCTATGTTCCATACTATGACAGAGAAACAATTACACTATATTGTTGAGAATGTGTTAGCAGCTGTGAATAAATATGTCTAACAATATCTATATATCAACTGCTACTTTTAAAACGAAGGCGCTGGATCAAATTCTGACAAGTTGTTTAGAAAATCAAATTACGAACCTGGAATTAGGCTCTAATATTGAGTATTCTGAGGACATAGTACCTTTGATCAGAAAATACAACCGCCATCCTATGAACTTTTTAATTCATAATTATTTTCCTCCCCATAAGGATGAATTTATTCTCAATTTGGCGTCTGATGATAATGAAACTATCACCCGCTGTTTAGAACATTGCTATTGTGCCATTGATCTGTCTGCAGAACTGGGCATCAAGTACTTTAGTGTGCATGCAGGGTATGCTTTTAAAGTGAAATCAGAACTATTCGGCAAACCTATCACCAATCCTTCTATTATCCATTACCATAAAGCTTATGAAATTTTTTTACGAAATATCAAAATCATAAATGACTATGCTCAAATCAAGGGTATTAAATTATTAATAGAAAATCATGAGATATCCCACTATAATTTGGTGAACGGCAAAAACTCTTTATTCCTTCTGCCGACATCAGAAGAATTGTTAAAATTTTTCAAAGATGTAAATTCAGATAACCTGGGATTTTTAATAGATTTAGGTCATCTCAATGTAACAGCACACTCGCTTAAGTTTGAGCCAGAGCAATTTATTATAGATCTCGCACCATATATTACTATTTTTCATTTAAGCGGAAATGATGGCTCTTACGATAGACACTGGAAATTCGATCAAGATGTGTGGTTCAAAAATATTATACCTGCGTTTAATGATCGTATTTTTGTAATCGAAAGTTGGAAACTGGAAATAGAGGAAATAAAGGAATGTCATGCATGTATTTTGGATATGCTCAATAAAATGAGGAAGGAATGAAAGAATGGCTTATAATGAGTAAGCAGAAAAAATCATCTTTTTTAGGAATAATTCCTGCGCGCGCCGGTTCACAAGCTATACCGCATAAAAACTTAGTAAAACTTGCAGGGCAGCCATTGATCGCCTATACCTTTAAAGCTGCTTCAGCCAGCCGCACGCTAGATCGGATCATCCTTACTACGGATGATCCTGAAATAGCTTCATTAGGAGAGAAATATAAAATCAATGTTCCTTTTATGCGCCCGGAGGAACTTGCTCAAAATGATTCAACTTTGGAAGATGTAATGCTCCATGCGCTTGACTGGTTGAAAGAGAATGAGCATTATATTCCTGATGCTGTTGTACTGCTTCAAGCCACTTCCCCACTTCGCACGACAGAACATATTGATCAGGCAATTGAACTATTTGAAAAAGAGAGTGTCGAAAGTCTCGTGAGCGTTTCTCCTCCCATGGAACATCCGTGCGATATGGTATATTTTACTAAAGAGAATAAAATCAAATTTCTTCTTAAAGAAGGAGGATTTTTAGAGGGGAAACAACGTCAAGACTATCCTTTATTTTATTTTTTAAATGGAGCTATTTATATTTTTAGGACGGAAGTTTTGCGTAAATATAGAAGCAGATTTGGGCGCAGTGTGGTACCCTATATTATGTCACAGCTCGATTCAATTGATGTGGATTCCCTTGATGATCTTCACATAGCTGAATTGATAATCTCACACCGAAAGTGTGTATGAAAATATTACTTTCTATCTTTTACTTTCTGGGCCTTGTAGAGAGCATTTAATTCAGCATGTAATCTTTCCTTAACCTTCCCCGCGGCCGTTGTGCTGTAAAATCGTTTCCTCATGGCACTAAAGTCGCTTTCTCCCATAAAATCAGAATTTTTAATAATCCTCTCCACCCTTGCCTTAAGATCATCATAGGAAAAGACATATACCGGATAGTTGTCATAATCCATCACAGACGCAAACATTTTTTTTATATTTGGTGTATAATCATAGAAGAGTACCGGTTTGCCCGCGGCAAGCGCTTCATCCCCAATTGAGGTATGTTTGGCAATCAAAAAATCTGCTCTTATCGCCAATTTACTTGAGACATCCAATTCGCCATAATCTCTGTTAATCTCTATATTCGGCATACACATTATAATCTTATAAATATCAGAGAATTCCGGAATGCTGCACCATACGTCATTTTTCCCCCGTATAATAATATAAATTTCAGGAAACGTGAGTGCTAATTTAATCAAATCCCTGTAAAAGGCTTTATTATTTTCCCATGTTAATGTAGGGTCCATATACTGATCAATCTTATAACTCGTTGAAGGATAATCATATGCAATCACGATATGAGAGCACCGTTTAAGCTCTTTATACCTATCCTGAAGATAACTATTATCTTTATATTTATGCAGCGAATCAAGCCTTATAGGGCCGATAGGCTTCACTGAACGGGCATAGGAGGTGTCACATTGGTTCAAATGCTCCTTAACAGCGTCACCAATAACATAATAATAATCCACAATAACATTAAAGTTCCGCATATAGGCCCCCATCAATCGCTCTTGCGTTGCAACCGTTACTATACCGAGGGATGAAAGGGTTATACTCAAAATTTTGGGGAATAACATATCATAGCCAATAAGGGCAATTCGCGCACGCTTAAATGGCAATAAAAAATTATAATATTTATAATACATGGTATAGATGCTTGCCACAAGAAGTATTCGTGCTTGACCATTTTTCGTACCAAGCTCCCTATACATCATACTTTTTTTAATAAGGCCGAATAACGCGATACATACTTGGATCAGCTGTTTAACTTGAAATCTCGGAATAAAACAGAAGGGTATATCATGTTTCTTATAATAGTCTATAATATTCTGATATCTCTCGGTTTTTTGGTACTCAATATGGACAATCTTGTGTTTATTAAAAGGACTCTGAGGATTATCACTGTAAAAATGATCTTTGAGAAACAATTTACCATATTCAATACCTTGATGGGGAAAGTATAAAACCTCGCAGTGTGCATAATCCGGCTCTCTCGTATCCTTTGAAGTATCATTGTGAGCGAGTGGCCGATGCCTTAGAAAGCCCAGTGCATAACGGATTATATGATGAGTCGCCACGATCACCAATTTCAATGCAATACTACTATACCCTAACATAAGAGGATAGAGGTTCTTATACTTATCTCTCTCCCCTTCTAAAGCCATACTCACAAATATATTGTTCTGAGAAAAAATATATACTTTTTCGTAGGATTTGGAAAAATATTCAGCGCATATGCACACGTCCGATAACTTACCTAAAAACATAGCAATAAGGCTTTTTATAGTGACACGTACCCTTGAATTAAGATCAGGGATATTCCCAAAAAAAAGCGTATATGGTTCAAGAAATTTTTCATGACAAATGAGTTTCATATACACCTTTTTCGCAAGCTCAGACTGTCTACAACACAGTCCTTTAACATCATAATCATCAAAATCATCATACTCTATGATGTGTATTCCCCACTTTTTAAGCGCGAGAATCCACACCTCATCACGTAACATGCCATGAAGGTCCAAGTAGAGTATCTCATAGTTAAAAACACGAAAAAAAATCGCTATGATGAGCCGGAAGAGGTTTAAGTGGTCAAATATGAGTAACCGTGAATGCTTCATAAGGATCTGTGTCACGCGTGCACATGGGGAATAGGGTTGCCACCGAAGAGTGAAAACCAATGTCGTGTATCTGCTGCTGTATGCTTTTACTATACATAGAGGCAATAATAATAAGATCAGGGCTTCGCTGAAGAGCCTCTTCCGGGGAGATAATGGGAATTGAATTATGTAAGTATTCCATACACCATTTTTTGGAATCAGAATCGATAATATACTCAATAGAGCGCGAAGGCACCCCATAGTACAGTAAGGCGACAAGACCGAAGCCCCCGGCTCCCCACATTGCGATGCGTTTATTTTGATGAATAAATGAAGAGGTAATAGTGTGTACTTCTTTCTTTTTCTGAGTTAATTTATCATGAAAGTTCTCGATAATGCGGTCCCATTCTGTAGTGGTGCTCCTTGACCGAGGCGCTCCCCTCCGGGCTATGGTAATTAAATTATCCGGAGTTTTCTCCATGGCAATGACATTCATGCCCGATTGTGCCAAGGTATACTCCAATGATACTGAAGAGAATGCCTGAAGGTGCTGCAATGAAAATACTTCAAGAAGGCCCTTTTCAAGATAAAACTGCACATTGGGGGTCTCGAGAATGACGAATCCTTTTGGATTGAGTATCTTTTGCAGGCTCTCAATCCATTGTTTCGGAGTCGCCAGATGCTCAATAAAATGTCTGGAAATCACTATATCATACGTTCTCTTTTCTTCAAGAAAGTCATCAGCATTAAAAAACTTCCGAAGAATATCTATACCGTACTCTTTGCCTATCTCTGCTCCCTCGCTCGGATCACATCCGGTAACCTGAAAGCCTCTCTGCTGCAAATGATACAAAATATATCCATCGTAACAGCCTATTTCAAGGACACTCCTGAGCCCATTTTCTTTGCATAGATGTTCTACCTTATCTACAAAAAATTGGAGAAACGCATTATCTCGTTCAGGCTTAAAATGGCCTTTTAAAGGGGAAGGATAGCTTGAATAATTGGAATATATAAAATCAAGTATTGCATTGTCAGGCACATGCTCCACATAACAATGGCAACATCTTCGACATGCCCTGACCTTTAATGGTTCTGTTAATTGATCCTGACTATACCTTTGAAGAATTTCTTTTTTTCTTGATTGTGCGAGCGGTGTCGTAAAGTAAGGGAAATTGTCATATGAGATAAGGCCCTGTGTTGATGTGCCTGAACATAAAGGACATTGAATATTATGAGCCATTGTATTCATTGCGCGCGATGCTTAGCGCTCCACCATATCCCACCGAATGATTTCCTCCTCAAGGATATCCCGATTCACCCGCCGCCCTTCAATATATTTAAATTCATTAGTAGAAATCCCCGTGCCTGGACGGGCAAATTTTATTTTTTCATATGTTATTCTCTCGCCCTTCTTGATCGAAGCTTTCGTAACAATACTGCGCCGGATCATTTCCCGTGCATCCATCTCACTAGGGGATAATCTCCGCTGTGTGCTGCCGAGGGATTCCTCGACTTCCCTGACAGCGTTTACAAGCTGAATCATTTCTTGTGGCTCTAGGGCAAAGGGATGATCCGGACCGTGGGCTGATTTATCAATCGTGATATGTTTTTCAATTACCACCGCACCGAGTGTTACCGCGGCAATAGCGCTGACAATTCCTGACGAATGGTCTGAGAACCCGACCGGCACGCCAAAGGCATCATGAAGAGAAATAATATTTTTAAGATTCAAATCCTGTGGACGAGGGGGATAACAGGATACACAATGAAGCAGGATGATCTCATCACATTGCTCGTTCCGGAGCATTCTCATGGTTTCATCAATCTCGCTAAGATAGGCCATCCCTGTAGAAATAATCATCGGTTTTTTATACTGTGCAAGCTGCCGCAGTAAAAAATGATAGTGAAGGTCAATAGAGGCTATTTTTAAAAGAGGAAGGCCATACTGGAGTAAAAAATCAACATCGGGCTTACGATGCACTGTTGAAAAAGGGATGAGCTTTTTTGACCGAGCGTATTCAAACATCTCTCCAAACCAATCACGAGGCATGAGAATTTTATCCCGTGCTATCTCCCACCATGGACAAACTCCGTACAAATGATCCAACTTGACATCAGTGGTGCTCACATTTTTACTAAATGCTTCCTCTGCATCATAGAGCTGGAATTTGATTGCATCAAAATGTGCCTCGGCAGCCGCGTCAATAAGGTCCTTTACAACCTGTTTATCACTGTTGTGATTAGAGCCTATCTCTCCGATAATGAAACACCGCTCCCCACTGCCGACCTTCACACCTTCAATATCCATTACCTGTCTCATGCTATCCCTTTCCCCTCTAAAATAAGAAAGATATCCTCAATTTTTTGAATCGCCATCACTTCCTCAAATTCTAATGTAATGTTAAATTCCTCTCCCAACGCCATCACCAGATTTAAATGCCCCATCGAATCCCAATCCTCAATGTCATTCGGCCCCCATTCTTCATAAAGCTCATTTCCAACAGAGGAAAACACAGATTGCACCACGCGATGAACAGCTTCTTTTACATTTTCCATTTTGTTACTTTACTCTTCCATCAATACAATTATTTTATTTCTGTCAATGCCCATCCTCATCAATTGCTCATATATCTCCCTGCTAAAAAAATATGTTGAGATCAAAAGCACATCAAAACTGCTTTCCTTTATGTGAGAAGGAGCGCTGATGGGGACATCACATCCATATATATATTTTCCGTTTTTTAAGGAATCATTATCAAAGATATAGTGTATTCTGCCCACCAATTCCTTACCCAAAAAATTGACAATGGTTGTTAAGAGAGCACTTGCACCAAATAGAGCGATGCTATGATACGAAGAATGAGTAAAGATGCCTCGTATCATTTCCTTCATTTCTCTATTTTTTTGCAGAAAAATTTCTTTTTCTTTATGTATGTGGACATTTGATGAGTTATCAGGTGAATCACCCTCTCGCGCGCGCGTAATCCCCTGAGAAGCACAGAGAAAGATATTCGGATTTCCCTCATAACAGTGTTCAATGCCAAGATCATAATAATTAACTATTGTGGATAATGTGGATAAGGAAAAATATGAGATATGCTGGTGAAAAAATGTCCCAAACCCTCCGCTATTGACAAGGGCATTCACGTTCGGGACATCAATAAAAACCCTCCCCCCTTTTTTAAGGCATCCTGAAAGAGCGCGAATAAACCCATGAATATCATAGAGATGTTCGAGCAGGTTCCTCACGATAATAACATCAAAACTCTCAGGCGGGTAGGTTGATTGATCAAAAAATTCATTTTTAATTCGGTCCCTGCCAAGATTATCAAGGGCTATCTGCGTCATGGATGAAGGATCACACCCATACACATCCCATCCATCATTCTGCAGCTTTAATAAAAGATACCCATCAAAACATGCTATCTCAAGCACCCTCCCCTGTGGGAGGCCACACTCTTTAAAAAATGAATAAAATTTATCTATATCCCTTCTTCCCATCCCCGTGGCAAGGGGGGAAGGGCAATTATAATACTCATTTGTATAGACTGTCTGCATCACGTCCTCTTCCACACGGTTTATCTGTTGAATCAAAGAACAATGCTCACACATTGCTATGGTCAGAGGAAAACATTGTACCTTTTCAATATTCTCTTTCGGTACTGCCCCAAAAAAGAGTGGAAATTTATCGATATGCAAAAGTTCGTTAAATGCCGATTCCTTACAAAACAAACAGCGGTTTTCACTCATCTCGTATCTTTCATGAAACAGTTTCTCTGGCTGAAGCCCTCACCGAGGGGCATTGCAATTTCTCCGACAATGTATCATCCTCCACAGACTCTTTGAGATTTTTTAAAACAACCTGATATGTATCAAGCATATTGTCGATTTCCTTTATCGTATGTGACAGACTGATGATATGATATCCTGCGGTTAAAATGTTTCTTTTAGATAGTTCTTGAATCCAAAATGTTCTTATGTCAGCGGCCGGAGTATGAGCGTGGTCGGAGAAAATCAGTACATTTCTGCACGGAAATCCCTCCACACGGATTACGCTGGCAAGTTCACACTCAACGAGTAATTGATTAAACCGCTCTAAAAAATACTGCCCGTTTTTTTCAATCACAGCTGGCGCATCTTCTTTATCTATTACTTCCATCACTGCCTTTGCGGCGGCAAGACTTAAGGTTTCGCCTGCAAAGGTAAGTGAAAAAAAGATATCAGGTGATTTACGCATAATCTCAGTTTTACCCACAAGAGCGGCAATAGGCATGCCATTTCCCATAGCCTTTGAAAAGCATGCAAGATCAGGAATCACGCCACACACGCTTTGATAGCCCCCCCGATGAAAACGAAAACCCGTGACCACTTCATCAAATATTAACACTGTTTCATATTTGTCGGCCAAATCCCTGACCCCCTGCAAATAGCCTTCCTTTGGTGGTATCCGTGAAACCGGCTCCATAATAATACAGGCTGTCTGATTCTTATACTGCACCAATAATTCTTCCAATCCCTCCAAATCATTATAGGGAAACCGGTGTGAGTATCTTTTTACCTCTTCGGGAATACCTCCATTCATCGACGTCTGGCAGATGTACCAATCTTGCCACCCATGATAGCCACAAAATAAAATATGATCTTTTCCCATCACATACCGGGCAAGCCGCACAGCCGCGGATGTCACATCATTTCCATTTTTCCCCAGTCTCACCTTCTCTGCACAGGGAATCCTCTCACAAATCATTTCTGCTATTTCCACTTCTAAAAAATGAGCCAAAGAAAAAGAGAGCCCTTTTTCAAGTTGTACTCTTATTGCCTCTTCTACCTCGGGGTACCGATACCCGAGCGTTACCGCTCCCAGGGCCATCATCGTGTCAAGATATCTGTTGCCATCAACATCCCATACATAGACACCTTCCCCTTTTTCTAAAACATAAGGGGTTATGCCATAAGCAAATTGATCCGGCCCCTTGCTAAATGTCGAGGGGCCCGCAAGTACATGCTGACTCCGCGTATAATATTCAGATGAACGTGATAAACTATTCATTTCTTCTCCTCTCTCAATTTATTATCCTTATCTTATGCAATTTCGATAATCGCTCTCCCTAAAATTTTTCCCTCAGCAAGCTCTTGGACCGTTTCGTTGATCTCATCAAGCCCTATACGCGTGGTCACTGCCTCATCCAATAAAAATGTACCATCTCGATACGCCTGGTAAAAGAGAGGAAAATCTCTGGCAGGAATACATCCCCCTCCCCGGGATCCCTTGTAAGTGCGTTGCCCCATGAGGATCGAACGGGGATTAAATTCTGACGCCTCTGTTGGAAAGCCCACGAGGACAGTGGTTCCTCCCTCGCTATATCCTGGAATCCCTGCCCGTGCAGCAAGAATCGTCTGCTCTCGTATTTCGGGTGCTCCTACCATATCAAATACAAAATCTGCACCACCATTCGTAATCTTTTGAATTTCTTCAACAGAATTCATTGTTGTTGTATTTACTGTATGTGTGGCTCCAAATTTCTTTGAAAATTCCAATTTTTTATCATCTCTGTCAATGGCCACTATAGGATTGGCTTGTAAATTACGAGCCGCATTCACTGCCAACACCCCCAAGCCCCCGACGCCAAACACCGCTGCTGACTGCCCCGGTTTAATGGAAACTGTCCGCAGAACTGTCCCATACCCTGCAATCCCCGCACAGCCTATAATTGAACTTGTATATTTTTCAAAATCTTCATCCATTCTTGAGACAAATTGAGCATGCAGTATAGTATGGCGGGCCCAGGTAAAAATAAGTGTTCTTACAGGTTGCCCCCTCCATTGTATCTGGCTCCATTGTAAATATTCTGTTTTTTCGTTGGCTTGATAGGGCAGCCAACTGACTAACACATGGTCTCCTTCTCGTACATGAGATACATTTTTTCCTGCTTGTACGACGATCCCCGTCCCTTCATGCCCCAATAATTCAGGAACTGCAGTTCTGGGATTGCCAAGATTAATGAGTTGTGAACCACAAATACCGCTTGCAAATAGTTTTACCACTACCTCATCTTCTTTGGGGTCCGGAATATCTATTTCATCTAATAGAAGAGGAGCTCCGTAGCGTTCATGAATAATGCCTTCTGTTTTCACTGTTGATCTCCCACTATGATTATGTTCTAAAGACCTTCGAGCTGCTGTAGTAAAGCCTTGTGTAGAGAAGCATTTGAAGCTATTAAAATATTTTGGGCTGATTGAAATACCATGCCTCCCGCTTCTTTCACCATTACTGTTCCCGCTGCCAGGTCCCAGGAATATAAATCTTTTGCCCAG
This sequence comes from bacterium, assembly GCA_049472395.1. Classification (GTDB taxonomy): domain Bacteria; phylum SZUA-182; class SZUA-182; order DTGQ01; family JBLIRR01; genus JBLIRR01. The sequence continues at coordinate 27,439 of JBLIRR010000030.1, forward strand.
AATCCGTCAATCCGTCCATGGGCACAATAAGCTAACGCCAGCGCTGCTGAGCCAATTCTTAAAACTCCGCGCGTTGAGTCATTCATGCGTCCGAAAATCTCATACTCCTTCTTTTTCTCCTCAGAGGATGCGGAAGAGAAGGCAGCAACATACAGTCCATCTTTCAGGTTGTCCTTCTGTGACACATGAATCTGTTTCCCGTTTAAATAGGCGCCATGTCCTTTGGAGGAAAAGTAAAGTTCATCACTAAATGGATTGAAGATAACCCCTGTGACTATTTCATTATTTTCTTCTAATGCAACAGAAATAGCACAGATGGGTATTCCCTGACTATAATTGACAGTCCCATCGATCGGATCAATGTGCCATATTCGTGTAGTGTCTTTTTTTTCTATACTGCTCTCCTCAGCCTTAATGGAATGGCCGGGAAATGCTTCTTTAATGATATTCTTTATGTTCTTTTCAGACAGGATATCAACTTCGGTCACTAAATCACGTATATTCTGGTTCTTTTGTCTGAAATCATGCAGTTTCTCAAAATAATCTATGAGTATCTCTCCGCTCGTCTTGACTGCCTTAATCGCAACATCCAAATAGTCTGCGGTCATTTTTTCTCTCCCTGCTCTCTCGTATTAGTAAACGTGGATAAATCTTGATTCACAATAAAGCTGTTTAAAGGATCAAAGAGTTCAATTCCTGCATATTTTCTTAACACTTCACAATCACCGACACTCTCTCTGAGGCTTTGAAGATATAGTGCTTCTTTATCATCGGAATTATCATACACCAATGCTGCTTTTGCTCCAATCGCTGTGTATTTAGGAATTTTCCTATTAAAAAGGGATAAACGCATTCCCAAGCTTATCCGATTATCCTTGCCCAGTTTTCTGAGAGGCTCTCTCGCAACCCGCTTTATCGTATCAAAAAGAAGCGTATTTCGAAAACGGCTTAACTCTTTTTGTTTATACATTTCAGCAAATTCTCGTGTCGCATACCCCGCGCCGATAATGCCATCGGTAATTTCATTAATGGAGCCGACTACTACCTCCTCTATGCATGGATCAGCCATGGCTTCATGTATATACCTATACCCTTTTAACCAGCCCAAATAGGCGACTATCGCATGAGGCGCATTATGGATGAAAAGCTTGCAAAACCAGTGCATATTCAATTCTTCCCTGCTTACTTGCGCGATGGCATCAGGAAGCTGATAATTACCCCTCTCTAATATGAGAATCCCCTGCTCAGTCACTGTCATTAAAGGATCTTGATCGAGCAGTTCAGGAGGGGCGGTATTGGATGTTATCACATCAGGAATTCCAAAATATATATTTTCATTGCTCGTCAGCTCTCTTAACCTTATCACGGTTGAGGCATCATTCTCACACGATATGACGGCTTTGGCTCTTTTAAAATATTCAGCCAAGTCATAACAATTGTTTGGGCCGACACAACTAAATACAATGTCATATTTTTCTATAGGGACATCATCCCCTAATAAAAAACATTCTGATACGGGAACCTCAATGAATTTATACCTTCTCTCTTCGGCAATGGCTGCAGTATACACCTGCCGGGTTTTCATCAAATCAACAAGCGCACTATTGTTGTCAACAAAACTCAACGTAATATCATAGTTTTGCAAAAGAGGGCCCAGAAACCCTCGCCCGATAGCACCGGCACCATATATGAGTATGTTTAAGGACATAATTCTAGTTTTTCTTGCCTATCACCGCCCGAATATACTGCCCTTCAGGATCGCCATATTTTAATTGTGTAGCTTGAGCGAAGTATGACATCACCTCATTATGATGTGTAATTTTTACTCTATTTTTTACCTTTCTCACCATATTTTTCAACAAAGTTTTTCTATTCTCCTGTTCTATATTCTCAAAAGCAGCCTGCGGTATTCTCACACAGCATGTATTAAAAAATAGCTCCCTGGCGCCTGCCCTATCAATGGTCATACGAAGTGAGGCTTTTGAAAAAATATGGGTCATTGTGTTATTTTCATAATAGGTATCATCAATATTTTTATCGTTTAATATATCGAGTAAAATAACGCCATCTTCTTTTAAAAGATGCAACATCTGGGTAAGAGCCACAACAGGCTTGTGAAAATAATAGAGGATATTACACGCAAAAATGACATCAAAAAACCCCATATAAGGGCTCTCATAGTCAAGTGGAAAAAAATTGCCTATCACCTTAATGTTACGCTTTTGCAGCAAATTTCTGCTTTCTGATTCTGGTTCCACGGCATACAAGCCTAAGTTCTTTTTCGTAAGGATCAATTGCTGAAACATTCCAGGAAATCCGGGACCTATCTCTAAGACTTTCATGCCATCATTCAAGAATTTATAATGCGATACCAACGCTAAACGTGAGAAATCAATAAAATATTTTCGTGTTTTAAATGAGGTTAAAAATCCAACATTATGCTGTTGAAGCTTCGAATATTCAACTGAAAAATGACTATCCTCTCGTCGTCTGCTCTCTTTGCGTGGGTAAAAGGATTGATGTTCACATCTCTTACATCGCACTAAATCACACATCCCTAATACTTTATGAGATATTTCCTTTACAGAAAGCTCATTACTTTCACAAATATCACATAGCACAACAAAGGCCCTTTTCTCAATCTCGCCGCCATACCCTTTTCTAGCCGTTCACATGTTTAAAGTGTAGCGTTCAGGGTTATCTTTCCTTCGCAGTTCTTCTCCAGAGGTCATTACCTATCTTATCGACAGATACCTTCCCTTTCTCTGAGTTCCCGCTTCAATATTTTCCCGGAAGGCCCCTTGGGAAGAGCGTCGATGAATACGAATTCGGCCGGCGTTTTAAAATCACCAAGCTTTTCTTTGCAATATATCTTAAGCTCTTTTGAATCAGTATGAAAGCCATCTTTTACCACGACGTAGCTTTTGATAGTCTCTCCCAAGAGAATATCCGGCTTACCGATTGTCGCAGCCTCTTTGATTGAGGGATGCGAGATAAGAGTCTCATCAATCTGGGAAGGCACTATATTAACCCCACCCTTAATAATCAAATCTTTTTTTCTTTCACAGTAGTAATAGAGCCCCTCTTTATCTTTTACTCCCAAATCCCCTGTCATGAAATACCCATTATGAAAACTCTCCTCATAGAGCTTGTGATTTTTATAATATCCCTTCAAAAGCCCCGGCCCCTTTATTCCGAACTCGCCCAACTCCCCTTCCTTGACCTCCTGTCTGTTTTCATCAAAAAGCACCACATCAACGATATCAAAAGGCCTTCCTATGCTCCCCGCTCGCCGGCCAGGCTCCCTCGGATTATCAAAATGAGTGGCCCCTGTCTCAGATAATCCATAGAGATTCGCCAGGGGTATGCCAAATTTATGTTCAAATGCCTCCTGAAGATTCTGGGGGAGAAAGGAAGAACCACACCCTATAAAGTCAATAGTGGCGACTTTTTCCTGTGTAAAATTTTTATAGGGGGTATTGAGAATAGCAATGATTATTGAGGGGACTATCTCAATAAACGTTACTTTATGCCGTTCGATCTCATCCCAAAGATTCGCCCTCACTTTCCAAAAGGATTCGTATAAAACAACTGTGGACCCCGTGCATATGCATTGTTGTATGGTATATCGAAGCGAGGCGGTATGGCCAAGTGGCAATACACATATGTGGACAGATCCTGGAGTTGTAAAACCACTGCGGAGCATGGACGCTTGTGTCACTACCATGCTTTTATAGGAATATTCAATAATTTTCGGACTCCCGGTAGTTCCGGAAGAATAATACATGATTGCAGTGCGTGTAGTGTCCACGTCAGGTGATGGGAATGGATTTATCGGGTATTTCTGCACTCTTTCAATAAAAGAGCCCCCTTCACACTCATCCAAATTTCTTACAATAAAGGGGGACTTTGAGAGGGCTTTTATATGATTTCTATGGCAAAAAATAATTTTCGGGCTTATAATTTCTACTTTTGAGAGCACTTCCTCGCCACTTAAGTGAAACGGAAAGGGATTAAGGATGATCCGGCTTCTCAATGCCGCAAAATAGAGAAGCAGATAATCAATGGAGTTTCTCAGGATAACAGAAATAATATCCCCCTGCCCTAGACCTTCGCTCTGCAGAAAATAACAACATTGATTCACCATTTTATTAAATGCTGCATACGTCCACTTATGCTCACCCTCAATAAGAAAAAGCTGGTCAGGAAACTTCCGGGAGGTGTGGTCCACTATTTCGGAAAAAGTCGGAAATCTCTCAATAGCTGCTGCCAGTGTGTGCTGTTTCTCGTTATCCATCTTGTTTCTCAATGAGTTCCACCAAATCTTTTTCGCTTGTATAAAGCCACACAGTGCGGGTATTACCATGCCCCGCACCCAGAACAATACTGTTAAGAATCATTGCGCGCAGCGATTTAAAATGTTCTATTGCCTTCTCTATATTCTCTACTTCATACGCCAGATGATGAAGGCCTCCTCCTGTTTTTTTTAAAAAATTGCTCACGCGCGAATTTTCATCAATAGGCATTATCAGTTCAATCATCGGCATTCTGCCATGCCCCGCATCTAAGAATAAGACATTCACATTATGGGCGGGTTCATAGACAACACCTGATAAGGGCTTACACCCGTATGTCTTCATATAGTACTCTTTTGAATGCTCAATATCTTTTACCACAATACCTATATGCTCTAATCTCATCTCCATCACGTCACCCCATTCAGTCAATTTTTCTAATAAATTTCCAGAGTATCTCCCATTGTAAAATACCAGTTATCCTCACACAAAAGGGATTTATATCGTTCTTGATCTAGATTGAACCGGCAGATCATCGGACGAGATGAGACTTTCTGAAATCCATACCCCTGGAGGATTTTCCGTAAAAATAAAGATCCTTGCATCCATAAATTGACTTCATGCACCTTCCTGGTTTTAAAAAATTCCAGTCCCTTTTCAACCAAAAAGAGGGCATAATCTTCCTTGTCCTGACGAGTAAAAAGATCTATAAAATGACCCCTTAAGATGGCCTCTTCCTGATAAAGCTTGAGGACGCAGTATCCGACTAATCTTCCATTATCGTAAGCACCAAAGGAATAATAGGTTATATCAGGCCGTGCAGAATATCGCCAGTTCAGGAAATCCGCATTCCTGATCACTATTACTTTATATAAGTGCTTGGTTTCATCCCACAGCGCATCTGTGGCATGATCAAATTCCTCTATTCCCTTAAATTGCAGTCCTGCGGGAAAATTAGTAATAAAATGCTCTGAGGCTCCATCCAATGTTTTCTGAAACAATGCCTGCATAGAGATGTCCGAATACCCAAGGTGTGTGATATGAAGATCATAGGCATTGTCGTTGGGATAGCCATAGGTAAAGGGAATTTTTTGTCTTTCAACCTCTTTGAGCATTTTATCAGCGACAAATTTAATAAGTCCCCGATTCTGCCACGCCGGCTTTACAATCATCGCGATTGAATGGGAGCCTCTGATTTTTTCTCCGTTAATCCAGTACCACATCGGTATGACCGCAAAATGAGCAATCAGCTCACCTTCATTGTCCGCCACAAAAATTATCGGTTCTCCCGCGGGATTATCCCCCTTATATTTCCAATACCAGTTGGGCAGGTCACGGCGATTCCACGGATGGACCTCCACAAGCCGGTCGAGGAGCATAATATCCTGTTCATCCCCCTCTTTGTAAGGTCTAATATCTATCATAATGTCTCCACCTTATCTCCTCTACAATGTCTCCTTGTGTGTCGGCAATTCTCATTTTAAGCACATACCATGTTGCACATTACCCCGCGTTTCGCATACACATACGTCAAAATTATAATTGCTGCGTGCCTTTTATGTGAGTTGATACAAATCCATTATATGATCCACAACTCTTTCCACTCCCCTGCCATCTATAAATGCTTTGCCTTTTTTCGACATCCTCTGTCGCATGATTCTATTTCGTAAAAACTCAAAAAACAACTCTATAAATTCTTTTTCCTCTGCATTTTCACTGCGGCCTAAAAAGGTCCCAAATCCCTTTTCATTTACCTTACGCCCTGTCACTTCTTGATTGTCATCAATAATAAATACTATTTGCGGCACCCCGAGAAAAGCAAGCTCAAATACGCTCGTCCCCGCGGCAGTAATTGCGAAGTCAGCATCTTTCATGATGGACGCAAGCTCATAGTTTCCACTGATCATCTCTATCTTGATCTTTTTAAAGTCTGAGGTTATACCTTCAATCTTTTCTATCTGGGCTGCATCAGCCGGAAGGGCCCAAAGGATCCTAAGGGGTGATTCCAAGCGCTGATCTATATGATGAAACATCCCTAACAGGTGCTTGATCCGGGAGAAGGTATCACCCCCGCCAAAGCTCATGAACACAAAAGGATCATGCCTTATACTGTTCTCTTTTTTTCTCATCCTTAGTACATCATCTCGCAGTAATACATAGCGAGTACCAAGCAGAAACCTCACCTCTCCCATGGTTTTATACACAAGGGATTCGGCATTAATGTTTTGATTGATAATAAGATCCACACAAAAGTCTCGATCTGCCATATCATCGATGGCGATGAGATTGGAATATTTTTTTTTGAATTCAACCATCTGGGATGTGGTGACATCATAATTATCAAATATCACAATAGTTGAGTTATTATGGCCTGATAAGCCACCAAGGTCACATTCAAGTCCCTCAGCCTCATCATCCAGAAAGATATAATGAAAATTGTCTTTCTCCAAGAGTATCCTGTATAAATCCGCACACTCAAGTTTTCTGACCAGAAAGGTTGTGATGAAACCTTTTTTCTGAAATCCCTGAGCTAAGGCAATACATCGCATTATATGCCCAAGGCCGTAGCGGAGGCCCGCATCACATCGAAAATAAATTGTTCCCCTACCTGCTCCCATGAATCACTGCCCTTACACACTCAAATGCTTCAGCAGCCTCAAGATTAACCATTTGACCATAGCGCTGGGCCTGAATTCTCACCGAATCTAATGATCGAGCATAGGGAAAGGGCTTTATTTCTGACTCATAGTATGACATGGCCTTGATTTTATCATCAATAGTGCGTGTCACATCAATGAATACATGAGGAATAAAATAGTTCTCGCGCGACCCAAAATAAAGCTCAGTGGATGAGAGGATATCAAAGCAAAGGATAATATCCGGCGCCCATACCTGTCCGGGGCGTGATGCTGTCATCACCGCACGATTGGTAATCTGATGGTCAATATTTAAATCACCCCGGTGGTGAGTCATAATAATAGTGGCAGGGAATTTTTGCAGGAAAGACTCAATCTCCTTAATGATATCAAGTAAATCGACAGAATCAAAACGATTATCGGGAAATTCCTTTAAAATAACCTCATCAACCCCGAGCGTCCGGTTCGCGTGCAGACAACTTCTCTTTAACTGCTCTATATGCGCTTTATCAGCTTCTCTGTTACGGATTTTGCGCCGCGACGTGATACCTTCGCCAAGGATCAAGACCTTAATCTGCGCGCCCTCTCCTGCCCATTTCTTTAAGGTAGCGCCACATCCCAGAATTTCATCATCAGGATGCGCTGCAATGACTGCTATTTTTGTCTCACCATTCACCATATCGTTCATGCTTACTCTGTGTCCGTGATATTTTTATCAAATACATAGGTCACGAAACTTTCTTTAAATCCAGCTTTTTGAAAGGCTTTCACCGACGCTTTGTTCTCGATTTTGATCTCGGCGACTATAGGTTTCATGTTTTTTTTCTCAGACCTATAGAGCGCTACACCCCTCTCTATCAGGTCGGTTCCGAATCCCTTTCCAATCCATGCAGGATTTACCATGACACTCACCTTTATGGAACTGCCATGATCTTCAAACCTTATTGTACCAATTTTATTCTCTTTTTTATAGGCCATATAGGCCACTGTTTTCGGATCTTTCAATTGTGTATGAAACCATTTTTCATGCTCATCCCATGCAAGCGGCTCCGAATTAAAAAAATTCTTTCTTACATCAGGATTGTTTCTCCAGTGAAATAAATCTTTACTGTCACCGGGCCCCACATGTCTTAAAATGATCGGTCCCTTTTCATTCTTTTGGTCGCACATGTGCATTTATAGATCTCCACTCAGGATGTGCATCCATCACATCAAGCATGTCTTCCAAACCGAAAGCCGGTTTTCTCGGGAACAATGCCTCAAAAATTTTTGTAATAAGCGCCAAATCCTCTGGTGTATCAACAGTCCAGCGATGATGACTTTGATCTGTGTCATAGGGAACATTGACACACCTATATCGCTCTGGCCTTTGATGAATAAAGGGTGTCACATGCTCACGTTCAACTTCATCTTCTGCTTCTCTGTGCGCTTCTTGTAATACCTTAAAAGAGAACACTTCGGTGTCCATTCCCCGGGGATAGGTCCGTGACAGTACATTGGATACATAATCACAGCTGTCTTTATTATTCATATAAAAAGCAATAACCTTATTGATCACCTTTGAATCGATAACAGGGCAATCTGACGTTATTCGAATGATTATATCTGCGCTGAACTCTTTGGCTGTCTCATAATAGCGGCTTAACACATCCTCCTCTGACCCTCGATAAAAATCCATAGCACATTGCTTGCATAGAGTAACAATTGGCTCATCAGTGCTATTCGTGGTCGTGGCAATCACTATCTGGTCTGCATTCTGCACTCTCTTAAGACGGGCAATCAAATGCGCCAGAAGCGGTTTCCCGCATACCTCCTTTAAGACTTTGCCCGGTAAGCGCGTAGAGGTCATTCGAGCCTGCACGATAATTACTTTTTTCATCAAAAAAAATCTCTCTCCACCACACTCAATTGGTGACATTCTGAAGCTGCAGCATGGTATAAAAATATCCCTGCCGTTTCACAAGCTCCGCATAGGTCCCTTGTTCAACGATATGTCCTTTCTTTACTACATATATATAATTGGCATTCACAATTGTCGATAACCGATGAGCAATTGCTATAACAGTCCTTTTTTTTGATATATTCTCTATTGCCTGTTGAATTAAGCGTTCTGAATGGGTGTCCAACGAGCTTGTCGCTTCATCTAAAATAAGAATATCCGGATCAATTAATATGCCCCGTGCCAAGGCGATCCTTTGAATCTGACCACCTGAGAGGCGAACTCCACGATCACCAACAATAGAATCATACCTAGCGGGAAAATCATTAATAAAATCATCTGCATGTGCTTGCCGGCATGCCATCCTCAACTCTTCATCAGATGCATCTTTTTTCGCCCAGCTAAGATTATCCCGTATTGACATGTTAAATAAGATACTCTCCTGGGATATATACCCGATATGTCGGCGATAGGATTGTATATCAAGCTGATGGAGTGAGATATCATCAATTAAAATCTCACCTTCGTGGGGTTCATGGAATCCCATAATGAGGTCTACAAGAGTAGATTTTCCCGATCCTGATTCCCCTACAATCGCAATCATCTTTCCTTTGGGTATACTAATATTAATATTGGATACTACTGGTTCATGCCCTGGGTAAGAAAAAAATAAATTTTTCATTATTATTTCCCGCTGTAGTCCTTTAAAAGGGATAATCCCACTTTTTTGGCGCAACCGTGTTGCTTCATCCCTTAAGGTTACTATTTGCTCATAACTGGGAAAAAAATTATCGATTAAATTTTTTGCTTGCGCGATCTGGCCGACAATAGGGATTGCTTTCAACAATGCATACATCAAGACTGTAAGCTCGGCAATTGGCAACGCTAATTCTCTGGCGGTAAACATGGCGATAATTAATACTACAATACATAACGGCAGATATAGTTGGGGAATTGCATCATTAAGGACCTGGGATTTTATCGTCGCAATTCGGTGGTCCTCAAACGCATCCTTGAGATTCTCGGAACTCTTTCGTTGATTGGCAAAACTCAATATTGTTTTGGCAGAGCCCAAACTTTCTTGAATAATTGATATCATTCGATTCGAGGTGAGTGTGTTTTTTTTCCCCAGATTATAGCTCACTTTATTAAAAAAAATAAAAGGAAGTGCAAACAAAACAGCTGCGAAAAGGCTAAAGAGCGTGACCTGCCAGGAAATATAAAATGGGACTGCCAAATAAAATATGAGTTGAAGAATAATAGCAACAAAACGGGCCATGGCTCCAAAGCCATCCCCCACAGTCCTCAGTTCCCGAGTGAATGTATTTAAAAGCTTCCCCTGTTGCGCACTGCTAAAGAAGAACCACCGGGCCTTAAAGAAATCATCAAACGTGCCGAGCATAAGGTCACGAATCATTGCGTATTTCGTCATCTGTATAGTATAGGTGCCGAGTATATGGAATCCACTTTTACACATATTTAAAAGCAAAAAAAGCCCGAAAAGCGTCCATATACTAATAGGGATATTCAATGATCGCATCATTGCCACAATTTTCTGGGTTACATTGCTTGCTCCCTCAAGATTTTGATGAATAATATAATCCATAATCGGGGCGAGCATGAAAATTGACATGGCTTCAACAAGATTGGTTGTTAAGAGAAAGAAAATATTGACAATTAAATAGTGATAAAATTTTTTAAAAATATCACGTGCAAATATAAGAAGTCTCATGCTTTACCATGTAAAAATTGTATGTTAAAAAAAAATGTATTATTATATACTTCTCAATTATATATGGAAAGGGACATGAATGAATGTTAAACCGAATAGTAAATAAGAGAGGATAGAAGTATATGTACAGAGTTGATGAGGATATAAAGATAAAGGAGAATGAGAAGTCACAGGAGGATTATAAAGGGCTTTTTACGCCCTATAAAATACTTTTTCATAAAAATAAAATCATAGAACTGCAGAAAACAGGAACAACATTTCCCGTTGCCTTCGATATTGACCTGACTAACATGTGTAATCATAAATGCCCTCTGTGTAATGGCTCACGGGAGGCAGGTGCACGCGATTGCACTCACCAAAATTTTGATCGCTTGAAAGATCTCATACGTGAAATAAAGCAGCTCGGTGCATGTTCTGTGACCTTTGGCGGAGGTGGTGACCCATCCGTGTATCCTCATTTTACTGAAGCATTAAGGTTTACAAAAGCCCAAGGATTGGATATTGGAGTGTATACAAACGGACAGGCACTAAATGAAGAATCTATGAGTGCCTTGGTGGAGTGTTGTACATGGATTCGTGTAAGTCTTGATGCAGACGGCCCTCAAATATATGAGATCGCGCACGGCGTACCTGGCACCATATTTTTTCAAATAGTAGACAACATTCAGCAACTCGTCAACATAAAAAAGGCTCGACATAGTGATGTGACCATCGGAACATGTTATCTTATCGGGCCCAAAACAATCCCTGGCGTCTATCGAGGGACTCAAATAAGTCATGATCTGGGAGTTGATTATATACGTATTCGACCCTATTTTCAGAAACCGGGAGATAGACGGACCGTGATCGAGATAGATGACACATTAAAAATATTGGAAAAATGTAAAGATTTCGAAACAGATTCCTTTACCGTCTCTTATCCACATTACAGAATTGAATGGATGGATGATAAAAATCGCATACGAAAGTATAAGAAATGCTATGGAGTGCATTTTATGGCCTCAGTAACGCCTGATGGAAACGTGTATCCATGCTGTCATTTTAAAAATATTCCGGGTATGGAAATCGGCAACATTCACACGCAATCGTTTAAAAAAATATGGTATAAGGAAAGCAGAAAAAATTTAAGTAACACACTGCGATTTACCCATTGTCCCAATCCCTGTAATTTTGAAAAACATAATGAATTTCTTGGAGATTTTATGGAGAGCCACCTTCCCCTTGATGAATATCTCACGCACAATGCCCTTGAAGAACCTCACCAAGCAGGCATCCATAAAAACTTCTTATAATTGTCAAATACCTTACTATGAATGTATTAGTCACGGGTGCTACAGGTTTTGTAGGATCATATATAACTAAGGAATTACTCACAAGAGGCTACAATGTCTGTGGCATTACCCAGCGTGGTGTGACGAACTATATTGATGACATCTCCTCGCATCCCTGTTTTCATCTTGTTCAGCATGACCTATCAGAAGAATTCGATCTTCCGGACAATTTTCATGCCCTTATCAATGCTGCTGCCGAGTCACGGGATAACATGGCTGGTTTTGAGAATTATCTGTCCAGAAATATTATAGGGACTCGGAACATTATTAATTTTTGCATAAAAAAATCCATAAAAAAAGTGATTCACCTCTCATCTATGTCCATCTATGGAAAGGTGTATGATGACATAGTGACTGAAAAAACCGAGAGTATCTCTCCCGGCAACTACGGATTATCCAAGTTGTTCGCAGAAAGAATGTTTAAAGAAGAAAATGAGAATATTGCAGCTATCTGCTTGCGACTCCCTGGTATTTTGGGCAAAGAAGCCAAATATCCTTGGCTGGTCCAAGTTCTCAAGGCACTCGTTGCGAAAAAACCTATTGTGGTGTATAATCCGGATGCTCTTTTTAATAACGCACTTTACGTAAAAAACCTCGCATATTTTACAGCCGATTTAGTAACGATGGATCTTCATGCCTTTGATGTTATAAATATTTCAGCACAATCACCCTTGAAAATTATTGATGTCATTTACCATCTGAGCACCGCACTAAAATTATCCCCCCATATAGATATATCCTGTGAAAAAAGGCATTCATTTATCATATCAACACAGCGAGCTGAGAAATATTATCACTACACTCCTGAGGCCTTGCGTGATACTCTGAATAGATTTACCGAAGATTATTGTACACATAAAGGATAAAAGAAGCACTATGAATTATTTCCTGATTGTTTCACTGCGACGATGCGGTTCCACGTATTGCGCCAGTGAACTTGACAGTTACAAAGACGTGTATTGTCAATATGAATTTGTCTATAAGCCACCTCATAAATTAAACAAAAACCATAAAAGAATAGACCTTGAGGAGGAGAATTTTTCTTTTCCTGCTTCTATTGACTCCTTTTGTAATAATTCTTTAATACGGGGTAGCAAAGTCACCTTCCCCGACTACCAGCCCGATAAAGCGCCGGATATTCTTCGCATTATTCGAAAAGATAAGGTGAAGGTAATCCACATTATACGCTCTCTTCATGAACAGATGGTTTCACAAAAAAATGTTGAAAAATCAGGCGTGTATCATGTACTGCGCCCTGGAGAGGATGCTTTCCAGGAATGTTTGAACAGCAGTCACAGACATTTCGAACGCTTACAGGATACATCAAAAATAGAATATAAATATCACTTTACTCCTTCGGAGGTCGACACATTCTGCTCCCATGTCACGTCGATCGACGCCGGAATATGCACCTTACAAGCTACCAATCCCTATCTTTTAATTCCATATCCCGATCTTACAACCAGCATAGAAACAATCTTGGCTTTTTTACAAGTGCCGAAAATAGACTCTACTTATCAAAAAATAAAAAAGCAAGGCCTTAAAAAAATTATAAAAAGTGACCATAAGGATATGATAGAAAATTGGTCGCAAGTGCGTCCTCTCTTTGAAAAATGGGAACGGGAACGAGAAAAATTATTTTCTCCTGACAACACAAAAAACTGTTAAAAAAAGTATATTAAAAAATTATTCCCGTTCACTTCTTCATCGTGCACATTCGATTTAAACTTTACTTTCTTCATTGACAATTTGATTTACACTTTTACCGATAAATTATTAGATAAAACTATTGAAATTATGATATGATAGGATATGCGTTCCGTTGTTAAAAAAGTATATATTCTGTTGCGCTTGACTCTCAATGGATTTCTCAGTATACCTTATCTATTATGTGCAATTCCTTGTGTTGGGGTAATGCGAATTATTAAATTCCGGATAGTAATCCGTCTCGCGCAACTTGATGCAAAGCATGCCTTTGGCCATTTATGGACTCCCGAACTTTACCTATGTGAGCGTGATTTAGGGTGGCAGGAAAAAAAGGGAATTGTAGATATTTTTTATACAGTAGCCCCTGTTGTTAATAATACGCTACTTAAGAAATGGCGGGATCATATCCGGCTTTACCCCCAAAGTAGATTACTTGACATGATCGATCGGATCAATCGCCTGCTCCCCGGACCCGGATTTGTTGATCATATAATCGTTCTTAAAACACCATTAGATGTCATTGATGACTCTTTTGATTATAGGAAACATACGTTCAGTCGTGTACCAAGAACCTTTACCTCTCGCATAGCCACGGGCCGTGAGATACTCATGAAAACTCCTCCCCATATCACCTTTACGCCAGAAGAAGAGCGCATGGGGAAAGATGCGTTGAGAAAGATGGGAATACCTGAAGGAGGGCAATTCATCTGTTTTCATTGCCGTGACAGCGCTTACAAGCAAGCCGTTCTCCCACATTTCGATTGGCGGTATCATGATTTTCGGGATGCTACTATTCATAACTATATACCCATGGCTGAGCTTCTTGCCCGGGAAGGATATTATATGGTAAGAATGGGGGCCGAGGTTTCAGAGCAGTTGCATACTCCCAATCCCATGATTATTGACTATGCTTCGTGTTATCGAACCGAGCTTATGGATTTCTACCTTGGGGCTCATTGTTACTTTTTTATTACAAGCCAAACAGGTATGAATACAATCCCTCTTTTTTTTAGAAAACCGATCGTGCTGGTGAATGTTGTTCCCATTGCATATCCCCCCTCATGGACCCGCTTTGATCTGTTTATCCCTAAAAAACTATGGTCACGTGAAAAAAAACGCTTTTTAAGCTTTCGTGAAATATTCGAATCAAAAATCTGTTTTTATAATCATGCTCACGAGTATGAACGGGAGGGGATTGAAGTTATCGAGAATACTCCAGAGGAAATCACAGATGCAGTCTTTGAAATGAAACGCCGCCTTGACCGTTCATGGAAGACAACTGAAGAAGAACGTGATCTTCAAAAAAGATTTAAAGCAACACTTACCCATTGTATTCTGAGAAATAATGCCACACTTCCTATCGGAATAAAATTTTTACAGCAAAATCAATCCCTTTTATAAACTATTCAAAATAGATAAACTCATAATCGCCCCTATAGCCAAATTCATTAAATAGCCAAATCCACTCCTGAGGCTTAAAAAAAGACTCGCAGGTCAGTGCCCAGCATTCTAAATTAAATAACTCTTCCTCATTCCTATAGCCCTCAACAACGATAAATTTATCCTTCCCTACTCTTTCAATCTCTTGTAGTGATGCCTTAAGTTCAAATATATGCAGATTGTGCAATGTGGTTAAGGAAATCACCAGGTCAAATTCATTATCACCAAAAGGATAAGGGTCCTGAGCTTTATACAGAAAAAGGTTTTCTTTTATCTCTTCTTTTGCATGTTCAAGGGCATAATGTGAAATATCAAAGCCGGTGACTGTTGCATCAGGCAGGAGCTTCGAAAGCTCATACAATAAAAAACCCTTTCCACAACCAACATCGAGAATTCGAGCTTTCTTAGGAAGATTATATGTGTCGATCAAATCTCTCGCAACAACTTCCCATCTGCCATCATATTTAAATCCGCCATACCCATATCGTCTATCCCCGTCCCAATAGTCTCTGCCATATTCCTTTGAAATTTTCATGCAATGTATTTTCTCATCCATCATACGGGGAAGATACTCTCTCCTCGTCCTCGTATGGAGCTTCGTGACAATATTCCTTAATTTTCCCATTCTACTCCCTCATATACTTTTTTGTTATCTCTGCTATGTCCTTTGCAGAAATATGATAGAAATCCCGCATACCTTGTGTATTCTTTATCTCATGTATATAGTTATTCTCTATGCCCATGGATACTACTTCTACATGTGGCGAGGTATGGCCTAACAATCTGCTTACAATACTTCCCAGACCACATATCTTATAATGCTCTTCAACACAGATAACCGTCCGGATATTTTCAAGATGGCCCAGTAACTTATTTCTATGTAACGGCTGAAGCATGGGAATAGAAATGAGTGTGGGATACATATCCTCCTTCACTAATAACTCGTATGCCCTCATCACTTCCTCAGATATTGATCCATGGAAAATCAGTGCACTCCCCTCCCCCTCTTTAAGCACCTGGGGCTCTGTGATATCAAAATCACGTGAGCTATGGATATTCGGCTCACCCCTTTTGGCCAAACGAACATACACAGGCGTATCTGCTTCTAATGAGTAATGCGCGGCTAATTCCGCTTCAATGGGATCAATTGGAGAAAAAACCGTTAAATTTGGCAGCGTTTGCGCAATGCCGATATCTTCTATTGAATAATGTGTCATGCCTTGGGGGGCGTAGGTGACACCGCTTCCTATCCCTACCAGCACCACAGGCAGTTTCTGATAACAGATATCATTTCTTACTTGTTCATAGCAACGATAAAGAACAAAAGGGATAATATTATAATAATATACTTTAAAACCGACAAGCGCCATTCCCGCGGCAAAACTTATCGCATTCTGCTCCGCAACCCCTAAATTAATAAATCTTTGAGGATACTCATCCTTAAATTCACAGAAAACCCCGAGCCCTGCATCACCGCTTATGAAAAACGTCTCATCCCGCTCTTTTGATAACTGTATGACTGTATTGATAAAAGTATTTCTCATATTAATAAGAATTCAGCTCCTTCATGGCCTTTTCCTTAATCTCATCAGTGACAATATAATAATGCCAGATAAGGCGATCTTCCATGAATGAGACGCCTTTGCCTTTTACTGTATGCGCGATAATAATCTTAGGCTTTCCATGCGAATCCTCATCCAGGGCAGATTGTATCTCAGAAAAATTATGCCCGTCTATTTCAATAGTGTACCAGCCAAAGGCCTCCCATTTGGCGCTCACTGGCTCAAAAGCACATAAATCCCTCGCTCTGCCGTATCCTTGCAAATTATTATAATCAAGAAGTGCGGTAAAATTATCCGTATGCAGAGCAGGAGCAAACAGCGCTCCTTCCCAAATTGAACCCTCCTGCGTCTCTCCATCACCGATAATAGTATAGACAGCCCGAGGGCTCCCCTTTTTTTTAAAGCCATAGGCCATGCCGAGGCCCATATTGAAGCCATGGCCAAGAGAGCCGGCAGACACCTCTATGCCTTTCACTGAAAACCTGTCCAGATGGCCTGGCAGTGACCCATCATTTTGATAATAATCTTCCAGCTTTTCTTTCCCAATAATTTTTTTCTCAGCTAATGTGCTGTATAAGGCAAGAGCCGAATGCCCTTTACTCAGAATAAATATATCACGCTCACTCCATGTATCTAACCGTAACTTATAAAAATATAATATCGTCAATAAATCAACACAGGAGAGGCATGAGCCGACATGAGGGCTTTTTGATTTATGGGCAATAGTAATTATTTTTTTCCTAATTGCTTTTGAATAATGCGAAAAATCCACTGTATCTTCTCATCCTCGCTGCAATGTTTTTAAATAAAATTAATATGCCTGACACTGGGATGGGTGACTTCCCATAAAAACTCATTTATTGCGTGTGGCCTGCAATTGGGGGGGCATTGGTGGGTATCAAGATCCCTCTCCAAATATTCTTTTACCCTTCTTCTTCTTTCACCACACCATATTTCTTTTAACCTTTTTTCATAAATATTCCCGAACACAAATTCTTCTTTATCCCAGTAAGGCAAACAGCTCGCCAGTTCTCCCGCAGAATTTAATACGGTAATAAATGAACTGCCGAGGCAATTTTTATATCTTCGTATGCCGTAATGATCAAATGAATCTCTTCTTGCAATAACCTTAAAATCTTCATTCGAAAAATTTTCCGCTTCCTTAAGAACTACATCAATACTTTTAAGCTGAAAATGCTCCTTCATTTGATAGTGCTGAAAACTGCTCTGTTGAATAAAGGGTTTTATCACAAAATAATCAACCCCTCTTTCTTTTAAACTTTTCACGGCGCTCGTTACATAATTAATATTCTCTGGGAGAAGAACATATTGTATGCCAATATCAAGGTCTAACTTCTTTTCTTTTTTTATCATCACCGCCGTTTCAATATGATGCAACACCCTATGAAATATGCTCGGATTAACCCTATGAATGATACTATAATTCTCTTCTATCCCGCCATTAAAACTGATTCTCATGAAAGTCAAGGAGGGGAGTATCTTCTCGGATAGCTCTTTTGTTAAGAGCTGCCCATTCGTATATAACCCCACATCAATGCCTCTTTTCTTAGAATGAGTTATAAACTGGTCAATATCAGGGTGCAGTAAGGGTTCACCCTCCCCGGCGTATAATAGGCTTCTTATTCCGTCATGTGCACTGTCATCGATAAATTTCAGAAAAATCTCGGTCTCCAGTTTTCTATCAGGATACCCAATAAAATCATAGGCACAAAATATACATCTATGATTACACCTTCCCACAGGACTTATCTCCATATATAATGGGAAGCAATCCTTTTCTTTAAGATACTGTGCTACCCTGTCAAGATGATAGATCAATTTATGTCCGTCAAAAATATAATTTCTGTTATACATCTTACACAAAATCTACATGATCCGGATCAGAGTTTAAATATTCCAGAATTATCTTATTTTTTTCATTCGCAACACAATGATGATTACATACAATCGAGGGATTAATTTTAAGAAACTTGGATTTGTCTGAAAACCAAAATTGTTTAAAGCTTTGATTCCGAATTGAGCCGATTAAGCCCTCATCCAGGTTATACGCCTTATCCTGGCAGGGATATATATTTAAATCAGCGCCGATTACAGGTAATATTTGAAGATAAGGGCACCACGTGTATTCTTTATTAAATTTTTCATCCAGTTCATGATATGCATCAAATATTTCAAAGGATTCCTGCTCAAAATCATCTTTGGCTCTTCCAATCTCCTCTTTCACTAAAGGAAAAAAAGGCTTATGATAGAGATTATTTTCAGTGCCATCATTACTCACTATACATGCTGATACTTTCACACTATCAACACCACTATTTTTGAGAAGACTTATCAAATCATAAATATGCGAGGCATTTTCCCTATCTACTATGATACTTATCCCCAGAAAGCACCCTCCATCTAATTTCCTAAAATGAGTAATATTATTTATTACTTTAGTAAATTCTCCCCTTTTTACTCCTCTATACGCAGAATAGCTTTCATCGTTCCACCCATCCAGAGAAATCCTGATCCACGATGCCCGAGCTGCAAAAATTTCTGCCAATTCACCATGTAAATTTGAGCCATTCGTTAATGAGGCGAATTTTATATGTGTGTGTGTGAGCCTTTTTATGACATCACGAAGATACGGATAGCAGAAAGGATCTCCCCCCCCGCTGAAAGTCACGGCTTTTACATCCATGTCAACCATATCATCGATGATTTCCATCATCTTCTCTTTTGGAATATACTCCCTTTCGTTCATATCTTTTCCCAATTGAAGGCTCTCAACCCTATACGCGCAATATTTACAATTATGGGAACACACATTTGTGGGTTTGATTCTCACATGGATAGGTGACAGTATTTCATCGCTATCGCGATCAAGGGTGTCAATCTTGTCCTTGAAATGAAATATCTTCATCTTTGAATATTTTACTTTCACAAAAAAATCACACCCTTTAGTCCACCATTGAATGTATAAATTCAAAGAGGTCTTGTTTCTTGACAGATTGTCTATTCCCCATAATCTGGACTGCTAACGCCCCAACAGCATTGCCCAAGAATGAAATAAAATCTAAGGGCATATTATAGGCGCTATACGGCGCAGTATAGGCAAAAAAGGCATCGCCTGAGCCAACTGTATCAACCACATTTGATGAAAATACAGGAGTGCTGTTACTCTCACCATTTTTAGCAATGCCAAATGAGCCTCGCTTCCCAAGAGTCACGATAAGATACTCACACTCTATTTTTTTTGAGATTTGTGCGGCAACCTCCTCAATGGGTGCAAACCGTTCTTGTGCAGCCCATCTAATTTCATGTTCATCAAGACATACAAAATTTGGATTATGATATTTTGTTATCATATTATAGCCGGCATTTGCCGCATTATTTTGCGTATTAACGGCAAATTTCTTTGATTCTTTCTCAATGACTTTGATAATATTATTGGTAATTAATCCATGTCCGAAATCACACACTATCACAATATCATATCCGGATGCTTCAGTGGTTAAATAATTAATTATTTCCGTTTCACACGATGTATTAATATAACTATTATTTAAGTAATTAATTTCAAATAATTTCTGATTCACACATTGATTGATATATCTTTTCTTAATAATGGTAGGGCCATCCTTTCTAAAGAAAAACTTGCTTTTTATTTTGGGATTAAGATGTTCCATGATAAATTCTTCTCGTGAATCCTCCTGGCCTAAAAGCGTGAGAAGTTGAATATTATCGCAAATTTCAGCACAATGATTGGCTACAGCAAAAACACCCCCGGTAAATATTTCATGGGATAAATATTTATGCACGACAATAGGGGCTTTTGATGATTTATACATTGACTCACAGTAATAGTATTCATCAATTATTCCATCACCAATAAGTAAAATATTAATATCTTTAATGCTATTTATTCTCTCAATAATAGAGTCATAGGTATATTTTTTTGAAAAACTGGCAAGAAAATTATTTAATTCCGGATTATATACAGCTATGAATTTATCTTGCAATGTAATAGAAGTATCGAATGTTTTGTCCTCATCAACTATACTCACATAATCAACATATTCAAGAGAGGCAACATTCTCTGCTCTATATTGTTCATGAAATAGTGGGCCACTCGTACCTTGATGAAAACCATTGCTTTTTGAAATTGTTACAACCAGAATATCACCTTGAGCCTTCGCAGAATGAAGTTGTTCGGTAATGCCCGGGTGGATAAGGTCAAAAATCCCATGAGTATGTACAATAGTCTTATTTTCATTTTTTAATACTTCAAGCTTTCTTAAAAGATCATCATATAGTAATATTTTATCCTGAATTGCTTTATTCATGACCTCACTCTATTTTTACTATTTCTTGAGAAAATATCTATGTAATAATTCTGTTGAAGAAAAGACTATCTCGTGGGTAAACTCCATGCTGGCCCCAATCTCTTGCACGACCTTATATTCTCTTTGTAATTTTCCTGTTTTATCATGAAAGTTTTCAAATTCCTGGCCCTTCACATATATATCGGGCTTTAAGAGCCTTAATGTCTCTTCGGCAGTTGGCCACTTATTGATTGCAACAAAATCGACACACTCAAGGGCTGCGATAGATTCAGCCCTTAAATTTTCATTATATACCGGTCTGTCAGGCCCTTTATCCACAAATCTGTCGGGTGAGATGGTCACCATGAGGATATCACCCTTTCTTTTTGCCGCCTGAAGATATTTGATATGACCCGGGTGCATTAAATCAAAACACCCGTGGCAGTGGACTATTTTTTTACCACATGCCTTGAGCGCATCTATTTTTTCTTTTAACTGATCAATCTTAAGTATCTTCATTTTGTTTATTCAATGATGACCACAGCGCAGGTATACTCTCAGAATGGCGTGCCTTAATATAATAACTTTTCCCTCCCTCTGCGACTGTGCGCGCGAGCATTGTTTTCCAGGGCCTGAAATAATAAAAAACACTCTCCTTTGATGGTTCCTCTTTA
This sequence comes from bacterium, assembly GCA_049472395.1. GTDB lineage: Bacteria > SZUA-182 > SZUA-182 > DTGQ01 > JBLIRR01 > JBLIRR01. Next base: position 49,083 of record JBLIRR010000030.1, read on the forward strand.
AAGGTGTCCGGTAATTCATGTAAATCACAGACGAGTGTGGTAAATTTTCTTATTTCTTTATTTTCTTGATGGCTCACATTCCTCGCCATGCTCAGCGCTTTTAAATAAACTTCCGGCGCCATCACGGCGCTTCCGAAATTCATGATGACTCCCCCTTCAAGATTTTGAATCACTGAGGCAAAGAGTAAAAAATCATTATATGAGAGCGCGCCGGTTGCGGCGCCATCACAATTAGGGTGTCCATGAATAATGTCATAGCCTATACCAACATGAACTGTGATGGGGATATTCAAATCATAGGCAGCACCGAATATGCTTATCTCTTTATAGGGAAAATCGCTCGTTAAGATGGCCCGTCCTATTACTTCTCCAAGGCCACTCGCCGGATCATTCTTATACGCTTCATTAATTATATCATTTAAGATCCCCGTTTCTTTCCATAATCCGAATTGACCCTCCTTAATATACCGGCGAACACTCTCGGTAGTGGCGCCGATCATCGACAATTCAAAATCATGTATTATCCCCGCTCCATTAGTTGCAATACAGGTGATAAATCCATTCTTCATTAAATCAATGAGATACTTCTGAACACCTGAGCGAATTACATGCGCCCCCATCATGACAATCACGGAAGAGCCTTTTTTTTTAGCTTGTTGTATCTCCTCGGCAACACAAAGGTATTTTTTATTTATGTGAGCAGGATCAACATAGGCCACTTCTTTGATTATATTGATAGTAAGATCATGTTCCCGCCGAGAGAGAGGTTTTATATCTAATAAATTTCGATTAAATGAGGAGAATTTCAAAAAAGTGAGTCCTCAAAAAGATTCTTAGTGGACTATATGTTCCATTGCAGAAACGACCCGCACATTGTCTTCTTTTTTCATATCAGGAAAAATAGGCAATGAAATAATTTGATTATATACTTTCTCCGCAACGGGACAAAGCCCTTCTGAAGTTCCAAATCTTTTTTGATAGAAGGGGTGAAGATGAACGGGGATATAATGCACATTTACTCCGATATCTCGTGCGCGCAAATACGAAAAAATCATATCCCTATCCTGTGCAAGTAGATCTGTCTTAAGTTTCACCACATATAAATGGTATGCATGTGACACATCGGGCCGTCTCTTTAAAGGTTCGACAGCAGGTATGTTTTGAAATGCTTTATCATATTCCCCTGCTATTTCTTGACGCCGTTCTATCCAGGCAGGCAATCGGCGCAACTGACTTATACCGAGCGCACACTGAAAATCAGTAAGCCGATAATTATATCCCAGCTCTACCATCGCATAAAACCAGGAATTCTCCTCTTTTCTTTTATGGTGGTCACTCGTTATGCCATGATTGCGAAAATTACGAAGACGCGACGCGTATTCAGGATCATCAGTCGTGATCATCCCTCCTTCACCAGTGGTTATATGCTTGACAGGATGAAAGCTAAACGCCGAAAGAGCCGCCAAAGAGCCGACCCGTCTTCCCTTGTATTCTCCTCCCAATGAATGACATGCATCAGCGACGAGGGCAAGGTTATGCCGCTTTGCAATATCATGTAATGTATCATAGTGGCACGGCTGCCCTGCATAATCAACCGCAATAATGGCTTTTGTTCGTTCAGTGATTTTCTTCTCTACCTGCGCAATATCTATCAGAAGAGTCTCTTCATCAACGTCAGCAAAGACTGGTATCCCACCCTGATATACAACGGCGTTCGCTGTAGCTGAAAAGGTTATGGAGGGGACAATCACCTCATCACCAGGCCCGATCCCTACAGCATACATAGCTGCATGAAGGGCAGCTGTTCCGCTTGAAACGCAAATGGCATAGCGCGCGCCAACGAATTTGGCGAATGTTTCCTCAAATTCCGCAACTTTCGGACCTGTCGTAAGCCAGTCAGATCGAAGCACAGAACATACCGCGGCAATGTCATTTTCATCCATCGACTGACGACTATACGGCAGATATGACCGCCTCTCCCCCCCAGTTTCAGGAATTATCACGTTTACCCATTCAAATTTTTCATACTCTTTTTTATTATAGGTAATGATTACTTTAATATCATGCTCTCTCATGCAATCAGCAATTAAATACGAATTGATGTCGTATGAATTCAGGGAATATCTTTCCACCTCATGGACCAAATCCGGGGATGAAGCCAATTCCGAGAGAGATCTCGCTTTAATAACCGTTACCCCGGCTTTTCCTGTCAACTCTCTTATAAATTGAAAAGCCTCTTCTAGGGAAGAAGAGTGTTGTGCGTTGAATAACTCGATCAAATTGATATCAGTAATAAAAAATCCGGAAAAGAGATTCTCCTCAATAATTCTTATTGATTCTTTGTAAAAAGGAGAATCGGGGATGGAGGCATAGAGAAGAATTTCCGTATCTAATAGCGGCCTGTTATACGACATTCTTTTTTCGGCTTATCTTTTTTTAAAACCGACTCTCATGGGCAGTCTGTTCTAATATATTCCTGAGATCTTCAATGGATAATTGTGCAGGATTATTATTTGATGTGTAACTAAATCCCTCCGGGCATAAAGTCCCCTCAGGGCCACCGACGAATTCTTCATCCTCATCACAATTATTATCCCTTATTGCATAATAATCGTCATACTCTGTTGTACTTCGTCCTTCAGCTTCACTTATCAGTACTTCATGGATCTTCTCTCCCGGACGAATGCCGATAACCTTTTGAGTACACTCAGGTGCGAGTGCCTTCGCCAGATCTGTAATCTTCATGGAGGGAATTTTAGGGACAAAGATCTCGCCCCCCCTCATTAAGTCTAAAACTTTAAGCACAAAACATACACCTTGATCTAAGGTAATCCAAAAGCGTGTCATCCTTGGATCAGTAATAGGGAGTGCGCCTGTTTTCGCGTATTCTCTAAAATATGGAACCACGGACCCACGGCTTCCTATAACATTTCCGTAACGTACCACAGTAAAAACTGTCTTTTTGCTTAAGCCGGTATATACTTTGGCTGAAACAAATAATTTTTCAGCACATAATTTTGTCGCGCCATATAAATTTAAGGGATTGCACGCCTTATCCGTTGATATAACCACAACTTTTTTCACATTATTATACAGCGCCGCATTAATAATGTTCATTGAACCAATAATATTGGTTTTAATCGATTCTTCAGGATTATACTCTGCTGCGGGCACTTGTTTAAGGGCTGCGGCATGAATAACATAATCAACATCATTTAACGCACGAATAAGTCTTTGCTTGTCCCTTACATCCCCAATAAAATAACGAATACACGAATATTTTTTCTTATCCCATATCTGTGACATCTCATACTGCTTATATTCATCCCTGCTGAAGATAATAAGCTTTTTAGGACTATAATTTTCAAGGACAATATGAGTAAACTTTTTCCCAAATGAGCCTGTCCCACCGGTAACTAAAATAACCTTATCGTTTAACATAACACACCGACTTCCTTATGTTATTCACCGTCCCCCTCCCCATATCCTTCAGTATCTTAGCACATTAAATAATAATTGCCTGGAATTTATAAAGACAATAATTCAATTTAGAAGCAATATATTCAAAGAGTTATACTAAATTTATAAAATATATAGCTCCGCTCTTTCAATTACAATTAATGAAAAAAGGAGGGATTTAGCCACTCATTCTCGACATATTTCCCCCCTCTTACTATGCCTTTTTATTATCTATTACATCTCTATTAAGGTTAGAGGCTCATTTTTCTTTATTTGAATTGTAAAGATCATGCGTAGCTATCGTTTTTATATGAAGTTTATTGAATTTAAGTGACAGTTTATAAAGAAAAAAACACTTCCCCACAACAACATTAGGATTACTCATCAATTACCCTCAAATCTATTGTCTATTTCCGATCTGTTGTATGTATACCATAGAATTTAGGCTTTTATAATAAACTCTCACACGAAAAATGTCAAATAATACTATATCAGCCGAGCCTTTTTCGATTTTTTTATTATAATAATCGAATATATTATTTGAAAAAGAAAGAAAGGAATATATACAGGAATATACCTGGGTACTCCCTTTTTAATTTCAATGGTGAGCATTACCCATGCCCCAATACCCTGTGCAAAGCACACTGCGAAATGAAAAAGACTCACTGATGCATGGCTATAGCCCAATTGATTAAATAGCTGGTAGAGATGCTGACGATGCGCGGAAAAAACGTTTTCACGAGCAATAAGACGCCGTATGAACGTAAAAAAAGTATCATATATGAAATTAAATAATAATAATGGCATTACGAAAAGCGAGGTGTGGGAATGGTCATAAAGAGCGGCAATTATACCTAAAGTAGCAAAAACAAATCCCAAAAAAGCGCTCCCAACATCCCCCATAAACAAGCGGGGTTTGGGAAAATTGAAAACTAAAAATCCAGAAGATCCTGCAATTAATGTATAACAGATAATATAAACAAAAAGGCTGCCTTGCAGAAAGCACAATATCCCAAAAAACAGACTCACGATAACGGCCATACCTGCGGCCAAACCATTTATTCCATCCATAAAATTATATGCATTAGTCAAACCTATAATCCAAAGAAATGTAATAATATAACCCATGATTCCAAGATTGATTTTGCCGCGTCCTGGCCACGAGATTTGGTGTATCACAAGGCCAAAAGCCATGACAATAGAAACGGCGATTATCTGGCATATGAGCTTAAAAGCAAATGATTTATATCTTAAATCATCATAAAGGGAGACACCTGCAATAAAAAGAGCTGCAAACACAAATCCACCAAAATAGTTCCTTTTAATTAAAGTCGCATTTCCAAAAGTATAAATCGCAATAACCCCTATAAAAAATGTGAGCACAATAACGATGCCCCCAGATTTCGGAGTGGGCACTTCATGGGAAGATCTCTCGTTGGGAACATCAATTATCCGCCCCCATCTAATCATTAACCAGCAACCGAGGCGCGCCAGCATGAAAAGCCCTAAAGCAAAAAGAACATGAGTAAAAAATGCGTATCGTGTCATATGAACATTCGCGTAAACATTTATTGATTATTCCTATAATGGTAATGTAATACTCTGTAAAATATCAAATAACATAGTCTATTATAATATATTAGGGAATAAAATATTGTCAATAATACCTTTTGTCGATCAGCAATTCTAATTTTGAGTACATAACATGTGGCAAGTGGGGTCGAGGAACCTAACAGTCAAAATTAGAATTGCTGTTTGTCGATACTTTATTGTCAATAATATTGACGGATACACCTGAACTCAATATTGACAAACCTTTATTTATTTAGTAAAGTACCCTTCCATTATTTTATTTATTAATTTGTGATAAATAGTATATCAATTATGATTATAATTGTAGAATGAAGTGTACCATTTTATTCATAAGATAGTCTCTCTTTAAGATTCAACTACCCGAATGAAAAATCCTGAGGAGCGCTATCTGTGTATATCATGGAACCGAGAAGGCGGAGCTTTATAAAGCTAACTTTGATTAACTTTAATCGTCAAGGGGCGTAGCATCATATTCTTTGAGGCTTGCAAAGTTCATTAAATAATAGTATAGTAACCTCGTTTTCATAAAGGATTCTCGGGTCATTATTGGAATTTTATTAAATGAATGTAATTGAGAGGGCGGAGCTATATTAAATCCTCCCTCTTTTTTTGTTCATATTTTTTATTCTTAGGACTTGGCCAAAAACATTTAAAAATCAGATATCGGTAAGGCCAGGACAATGCTTAATTTAAAAAATCATGTTGAGATGAAAGGGGCTCTCAGAGAACTCAATACGTGGTTTCTAAATTCTTCTGCTTATGAAATATAGACAAGAAACAGCATTTATAAATAGAGAAAAAGAGCTCAGGGCTTTAGATGATTTTATACACAAGCGCCCTTCGGAAATTCTCTTTCTTCATGGTCCCAAATCTTCTGGTAAAACCACCTTGCTCTACCGGTTTTTTGAACAGGCGAACAAAGAGGAAAAGCTCGATATCAAGTTTATAAATTTGCGTGAAATACTATTAACAAATTATAAGGAATTTTTGCAGGTTTTTTTTCAGAGAGATTATTCTGGACAAAAGGAAGATATAAAAGAAAAAAGAGAATATGATCTTAAGGTTTTCAAACTTTCTATAGAGACATTAAAGGGTCTTGAAAATAATGAACTCGATCCCTTTGCAGTCATGAAAGGGGAATTACGAAAATTAGTCAAGAAGGGGATTAAACCCGTTATTATAATTGATGAACTGCAGGCATTAGATGAGATTTATCTGAATGGGGGCCGACGATTAATAACAGAGCTCTTTAACTTTTTCGTCGCTATGACCAAAGAGTCCCATTTAGCCCACATCATCATTTCCTCGTCAGATGGGTATTTTATCGAGACTGTATATACAGATAGCAAGCTTAAGAAAACTTCAAGATTTTATGAAATTAATTACCTCGCATACGAAGATACAATAGAATGGCTATCCAATATAGAGAAATATTCATGTATTAAGGATTATACACTAAATAAAGATGAGGCTGAAAAAATATGGGAAGTTGTCGGCGGCAGCATGTGGGAAATACAGGTCATACTGAGTGAGATATTTTCTCGTCCTTTAGAAGAAGTCTTGGAACAATACAAGCTTCAGATGCGGGGAATTATCGTTGATTATGTAAAGGCAGATCCTCAAAAAGAAAAAATTTTTTCCTTATTTTTAAATAAATCGACTATTTCTTTTGCAGATGTAAAAGATGTTCAAGATTTTAAAGAATTACTCTGCGATATGGTAAGAAATAACATCCTTTACTATGATCCAACATTAGCAATCTTTTATCCTCAAGGGCGTAGTTTGGAATGGGGGATCAAATTATATTTCATCTCATAAGCGAGTATATTAATGAAATAAAACCACAAATTTCACTGATTAATTAAGAAATCAGGAGATAAAAATGTATGCGATTGAATTTCAAACAAGAATTAAAAAAGGAAAGATCGAAATTCCCCAGGAATATAGAGGAAAACTAAAAGAGAATGTAAAAGTTATTATTCTAATAGAGGAAAAAACAATATCCTCCAATATGATTGACAAACTTTTAGATTCTCCCCTCAAAGTACCCAACTTCAAACCTTTTACAAGGGAAGAAATTCATGAACGGAAGTAGGGAAAATATAATAATTAGCGCGCAGATCATAAATGAGGTCTGTGTCAATCTTATTAAGAAAGCACAGTTTTCAGAAGAAAATATACAAGAATTAGTTACATCTTTTTATGAAAAATACACTGTCATAGACAATTGTAAGAAAATTCTCATTAAAGCATCTCAATTACGCAAAGATAACCGGTTTTCTTTTTGGGACAGCATTATCATAGCAAGTGCATTGTCTTCAATTACAAGTATTCTTTACTCTGAGGATATGCAAGATGGTTTTGTAGTAGAAAATAAACTTAGAATTGAGAATCCTTTTAAAAACAATTAGATATCATCAATGTCCAATTAGTTTAAATAATATGAAATATAGAAAAGAAGTAGCCTTTATCAATAGGGAAGAAGAGCTGGCCTATCTAGGCGGGTATATTGCGGACAGGCCGGAATCCATCCTATTCCTCCATGGCCCCAAATCATCTGGTAAAACCACTTTGCTCTATCGTTTTTTTGAAAAGGTAAGCAAAGAAGAAAAGCTCGATATCAAGTTTATAAATTTGCGAAAAATATTATTGATTAATTATAAAGATTTTTTACAATCTTTTTTTCAAATAGATTATTCCCGACAAAAGGAGGATATAAAAGAAAAACGGGAATATGATCTTAAGGTTTTAAACTTTCTATAGAAACACTCAGAGGATTGGAGAATAAAGAATTAGATCCATTTGTTGTTATGGAAATGGAATTACTAAAACTAGTCAAAAAGGGGATCAAACCAGTCATTATAATTGATGAACTCCAGGCATTGGATGAGATTTATTTGAATGGGGGCTGGCGATTAATTACAGAGCTATTTAACTTTTTCGTCGCTATGACCAAAGAGTCGCATTTAGCCCACATCATCATCTCTTCATCAGATGGATATTTTATCGAAACCGTATATACGGACAGCAAGCTTAAGAAAACTTCAAGATTTTTCGAAATTAATTACCTTACATACGAAGATACCATAGAATGGCTATCCAATATTGAGAAATATTCATGTATCAAGGATTATACATTAAATAAAGATGATGCCGAAAAAATATGGGAAGTTGTTGGCGGTAGCATGTGGGAAATACAGACCATACTGAGTGAGTTATTTTCTCGTTCCCTTGAAGATGTATTAAAAGAATATATAATGAGGATGCACGGTATTATTGATGATTATATGGGCTTTAATCAAGGTAAAGTTGAAATATTACGTTTTTTTACAGAACATCAAAAGCTTTCGAGAAAAGAAATGGCCCAATTCATAACGCGTCCTCCCGAAGAAGTTGAGTATTTACTCAAGGATATGGTTAAAAACAATATTCTTTACTATGACCCAACATTAGCCATATTTTATCCTCAAGGGCGTAGTTTGGAATGGGGGATCAAATTATATTTCACCTCATAAGCGCGCGCATTAATTTCATTTGAATTATGAATATAGATAATATTGTAAAAGAGATAAAAAGAGAAAATAGTAATGAAAAGAATAAAGGAAAAAATAATCCAAGCCTTTAAGGAAGTTGATAAACTAAAACAAGATTTGCTCAAAATTGATAGTGCGATGGAAAAAATGATTCTTACTTTTCGGATCTCTGGCTGAGGAAGATGAAATAAAATCTGTCGATTTTGATATTGATATCGCTGTAAAATCTGATAAACATTATCAATTAGTAAGCAGGGCAATGCAAAGCAAATTTAAGGTTGATGTTGTGGATCTTGAGTGTGTACATGAGAAAATTTCAATTTAAACAAAGCCATACCCTTTTTATTAAGAATCTTCAAAAAATAGTTGCTGCCCTTTAATGAGATTTATCCAATTTTATGAATTATTATACATATGAAATATAAACAAGAAATAGCTTTTATTAACAGAGAAAAAGACCTGAGGGCTTTAGGTGATTTTATAAACAAGCGCCCATCAGAAATTCTCTTTCTTCATGGTCCCAAATCTTCCGGTAAAACCACCTTGCTTTACCGGTTTTTTGAAAAGTTGAGCACAGAAGAAAAGCTAGACATCAAATATATAAATTTAAGAAAAATCTTATTGATTAATTATAAGGATTTCTTACAATCTTTTTTTCAACTAGATTATTCTCGACAAAAGGAGGATATAAAAGAAAAACGGGAATATGATCTTAAGGTTTTTAAACTTTCTATAGAAACACTTAGGGGCTTGGAGAATAAAGAATTAGATCCGTTTGTTGTGATGGAAATGGAATTGTCGAAACTAGTCAAGAAGGGGATCAAACCCATTATTATAATTGATGAGCTACAGGCATTGGATGAGATTTATTTGAATGGAGGCCGGCGATTAATAACAGAGCTATTTAACTTTTTCGTCGCTATGACTAAAGAGTCGCATTTAGCCCACATCATCATCTCCTCGTCAGATGGATATTTTATCGAGACTGTATACACAGACAGCAAGCTAAAGAAAACTTCAAGATTTTTCGAAATTAATTACCTCACATATGAAGATACCATGGAATGGCTATCCAATATAGAGAGGTATTCATGTATCAAAGATTATACATTAAATAAAGACGAGGCTGAAAAAATATGGGAAGTTGTTGGTGGCAGCATGTGGGAAATACAGTCTATACTGAGTGAGTTATTTTCTCGTTCGCTTAAAGATGTATTAGAAGAATATAAAATGAGGATGCGTGGTATTATTGATGATTATGTGGGCTTTAATCAAGGTAAAGTTGAAATATTACGTTTTTTTACAGAACATCAAAAGCTTTCGAGAAAAGAAATGGCCCAATTCATAACGCGTCCTTCGGAAGAAGTTGAGTTTTTACTCAAAGATATGGTTAAAAATAACATCCTTTACTACGATCCAACATTAGCCATCTTTTATCCTCAAGGGAGTAGTTTGGAATGGGGGATCAAATTATATTTTGAGAAAATTTAACAAGTCATGATGCATCTTAATAAATCAGAACAATTTAAAGATCGTTTGATAATACTTTCTAAAAAACGTGTAAAATGGATTTACACTACGTAAAGTACCAAATTTTCGAGTTATTAAGTTGCCCCATAAACCGATCAAGTTATTACCGGCGCGCAATTTAAAGTTTATATCTGGTAATAAGATTACTCTCACATGGGCCGAGAAGTGAGGAAAATCATGCGATTAGTATCAAGAGCAATGCTTAAAAATAAAAAATATAACCCTTTCTGAAAAATTGTTTGATATATTAAAAATTGTGACCTATGAAATTAGAATTTTAAATTCACACAGAAAAAATGAGCTTATTTTAACTTAATCAAAGACATTACAAGGATCATCCGATACGATAAATCTTGATGGGTAGCACTATTATCCTTTAAACAATCCGAATGAACAAATTAAAAGCAAGGGACCATCTTTCAAGCATATATCAGAAGAGATCATTTCTTCATTCCGTATCTTATAACGATGAGAAATTATAAAGGGTAAATTCGATATTGAAAAAGTTGTTTAATAAGAATTTTTGGATTATATTATTATGTGATATTTGCCTTATTATAGCGGCTTATTGGCTATCATACCTTTTTCGCTTTGAGTTTAGAATTCCTCACAACAACTATATTAACTTTCATAATACGCTTTTACCTATATTAATCATAAAGACTGCCACATTCTTTTACTTTGGTCTTTATAGAGGAATGTATAGATATACGAGTATTTCAGATTTACTTAATATAATAAAAGCATCATTAGTGAGTTCCGCCGTCATTGCATTGGGTTTATTAACAATTCATCGTTTTGAGGGATTTGCTCGTTCTGTATATTTTATTGATGGAATGCTGACAGTATGTTTTATTGGAGGATTTCGCTTGAGCATGAGACTTATTATCTCTAAAACAAAAAGAGATGCTCAAAAGAAATATGCTTATAATCCTCAAAAAAGTTTGCTCATTATTGGCGCAGGAGATGCGGGAGAAAAGATACTGCGCGAAATAAAGGAAAATACTAATCTCCATTATAAGGTTCTGGGTTTTCTGGATGATGATAAAAAAAAGCATAATAAATACATCCATAATGTAAAGATACTTGGAGAAATTAATAAGATTAATACGGTGATAGATCAGATGCATAAAAATCTCGATGAAATACTTATTGCACTGCCTTCTGTAAATGGAGAACGCATGCATGAAATAATTAGTCTATGCCAGGGAACTATGGCCAAATGTCGTACTATACCAGGAATCGGAGAGTTAATAAATGGAAGGGTTACAGCATCGGCAATACGAGATGTTTCTTATGAGGATTTGTTAGGAAGAGAACCGATTAGATTAAATCTTCAACAAATAGGCTCTTATTTAACGGGAAAATCTGTATTAATTACAGGAGCCGGTGGTTCTATAGGTTCTGAATTATGTAGACAAGTATCTATATTTAAACCTGAACAATTGATAATCTTTGATAGAGCGGAAAGTCGATTATATGATTTAGAAATGGAACTAAGACAAATTTTCCCACAGCAAAAAATTGTGCCAGTGTTAGGTTCAATAACATGTCAAAAAAGCGTAGAAAGGGTATTCTCTTTTTGGAAACCTCATGTAGTTTTTCACGCTGCAGCTTATAAACATGTCCCTATAATGGAGGCGCAACCTTGGGAAGCAATTTATAATAATATTATTGGGACAAAGCATGTTTTAGATGCAACAATTAACGAGAAATGCGAAAAATTTGTATTGGTTTCAACAGATAAAGCAGTAAGACCTACTAATGTTATGGGTGCAACGAAGCGCATTACGGAAAAATACCTTATCCAAAGAAATGAAGAGTCTAATGGGACAAAGGCTATGGCAGTGCGTTTTGGAAATGTTGTGGGTAGTGCCGGCAGTGTCATCCCTTTATTTAAAAAACAGATTGCTTGTGGAGGACCGGTAACTGTCACACACCCTTCAGTGATTCGTTATTTTATGACTATTAGCGAAGCATGTCAATTAATACTCCAAGCCGGGGCTATTGGACAAAAGGGGAGTATCTATATTTTAAAAATGGGCAAGCCTGTAAAAATAGTTGATGTTGCGCGTGATCTCATTCGTCTTTCCGGATTTGAACCTGATAAGGATATTAAGATTAAGTTTACCGGATTAAGACCTGGAGAAAAACTTTACGAAGAATTAATTACGAGTGAAGAAGGCATTGTACCAACCGACCATGAAAAGCTCATGGTACTGAAACCGGGAATAAATAATAATGGATCTCCGATAAAATCACGAGAAGACTTTGATAAAATAATCAATGATTTAGCTAAACTAGGAAATAAATACGATAAAGATGGTATTAAAAAGAAAATAAAGGAAATTGTGCCGGAATATTCACTTTATTGCTCAGAAAAAGATGGAATTCTTAAGGCCTAGTAAAAAAAGGGGATTCTTTCAAATAAGGGTATAAATAATATGAAATGTTCTGAAAAAAAAGATAGAACGGTCTGATTTAAATTTCTTGTGGTTTGTTAAAAATCTTTTTACTTGACTTTCAGGGCACTCTAAAAGGCCTAAATAATGGAAAATATATTGGCGCAAATAGCTACTATTTTAATGCACATTGTGACTATTGGTTTTTCCTATTTCTTAGTCAGAACTGCCGGTTTCTCCATAAAACGTCTAAGTATTCCTATGTGGCTATATGCAAACTATTTGCTGTTTTCTTTCCTATTTATGCCTGCAGCATACTGGGGTTGGTTCCCTTCGTTTAGTGGCACCTACTTCGACACTGAAATTCTCGGCTTAGCTTGGATTCTCAGCGGTGTTTGCCTAATTTTTATGACCACGGGCTACGTTGTCGCCATGCATATCCTCAAGTTCCGGGTATCAGGAGGGAACCTTAAGAAAGGGTCTCGTAGGATTGACTCCCTAGTGCCCCCATTGGCTGCGTTTGGCCTGTGCGTCATAGTATTCGTACTATATATGCGGTTAATACCTGAAATTCCTTTATTGGTTTTGTTCAAAGAGCATTCTTACTACGTTGCACGGATATCACGCAGCATGGCAACAAATGCTTTTAAGGGAGGGAAGCTTCACTACTACTCTAATTTCTTTGAATATTTGCTGCCTTTTGTTACTCTATATATTTTCGGAATTGCATTAAAGCGTGTTAGGTATAGATCCTCCTTAATTGCCATTGGATGCATTTTATTCACCATTTTTGTGGCTATACACACAACGGCTAAAGCTGGCTTTTTCGATTTTTTAGTAGCCTTGTTTTTTGTTTACATGCTGATTAGAAAAGGAGGATTTGTCTCTTTCGGCACATATATCGTATATGGTACTATAGGGATAATTCTGTTAATAGGGCTTTTTTGGTGGTTCACCGGAGAACATTTTGGAGGGCTCATTGGCAATGTGTTCCAAGCTCTGTTGGCGGGAATAGATAGGCTCGCTGTCGGCCAGATCCAATCATTATATTGGAATCTTGCTTTCGTGAAACGAATCGGCTATTTTTATGGTAAGACTTTCCCAAATCCCATGGGAATTTTTCCATGGAAACAAGTCCAACTCAACCTGTCGGTTGCATCTTTTGCAGCAGCATCTTCTAAAAGCCAGGTGATTGGTTCGTATCCAGCCGTTTTTTGGACCGAGGTATACGCTAACTTCGGAGTATGGATGTCGATCGCATCCGCATTTTTCGTCGGACTATATGTATGCTTGCTAAATGCATTAGTGGCAAACCAATTTTATTCTTCACTACGCGCAGCGCTCATGGCGTGGTTGATGGTCTTCCATGCTCGTCTTGCCCGTATAAGTATCGCACTTATCCTACCATTTCCAGAGACTTTATTGTTCATAATGCTATGGGCTTTGGTTTTTAGCATAATCAGGAGGCTAAACGTTGTTAGGAGGCTTAATGAAAATTTTATATTACACAACTGAGGATATGCAGAAAATTGGAGGAGGGTGCACGCATTTTTTAGGATTGGCCCGATGCTTACAGGACATGGGATTAACTTTGAAGATCCTTATCCCAGGATATCGCCCATATTCAGGGAAATTCTATGGACTACCGGTTTATCGAGTGCCAACTTTGAAAAAAGGCTATGCGGGCTACCTCCTCTTTGAACTTCTTTGCATCCCTTTTTTTACAGTGACTTGTATTTTCTTCCGACCTGATGTGATCTATGGTCGTATTGCATTGATCCACTGTTTTCCTCTAATTCTGGCAAAGATACTCGGAATCCCTTATATACTCGAGCAGAATGGTATTGCTGAAGAGGAATATAAGCTACGTGGATTCCCAAAATTCCTTAACAAACTTCTAGTTTATATCAATAAAATCAACCTATGCTTTGCTACTAAAATCCGGGTGGTTACTCCTGGCATTCAAGCTGGACTTATTTCACGCTATGGAGTCCCTTCCGAAAAGTGTTTTATTATCTCAAATGGAGCAGATACATCATTGTTTCGCCCCATACCTATTGAAAAAGCCCGTAAGCAGGTCTCGTTCGATAAAGATTTATTCTATATTGGATTTGTTGGATCATTTGCACCATGGCAGGGGCTCACGCAACTTTTGGAAGCATTTAGTCTTGTTCGACAGACATATGCTACTGGTATTAAAATCGTATTGGTTGGAGATGGTGAAGAGGAACTTAGACTTAGAGAACTAGTAATTGAAAAACAGCTCGCTAATTTGGTTGAGTTTAGAGGAAGAGTAGACCATGAACTCATACCTTATTACATTAATGCATTTGACTTGTGCTATATCCAAAAACAAGGGCTTTCATTTGGATTTTCACCACTTAAGCTTTACGAATATATGGCATGCGGTAAATCTATTTTGGCAGGAGCTGTGCGAGGCATCAAAGAACCTGTTCAACAAGCTGGCTGCGGATACATCTTCAATCCTGAGGACATTGATAACCTTGCAGACAATATCGTTAAAGCTTACAAAGAACGAACAAGTCTTGAAATGATTGGAAGACGCGGAAGGCATCTGTGTAATATAAACTACAATTGGAAGGGGCTTGCTGAAAAGCTTGTACACATATTTCTTTATTTACAAAAGAAGGAAATTAGCTAGTTGAAGAGCGATAAAATGAAAATTGCTCTTGTGGGCCCTACCGACAGATCAATTTGGGCATTCCGCCGTGGATTAATTCGGGCATTATGTGAACGCGGTCACAATGTATACGTGTTATGTCCTAGTGGTGACTATGTCAATCAAATAGAAAGATTGGGTGCTATACATATAGCAGTCAAGATCACAAGGTTCATGGACCCATTGCTTGATTTAAAATACCTCGCGACACTTTGCAGGGTATTCAGCCGCGAACGATTTCATCTCGTTCACAATTTTACCATTAAGCCAAATGTATTTGGCGCGATTGCCGCCCGTCTTGTGGGTGTGCCTCGAGTTTACGCCCTGATAGAAGGACTGGGTTTCGGCTACCCTGAGGGATTTGGTTTGAAGCCGTGGATTTCCAGACGCATCCTGTTGACATTGTACCGAATATGCTGCCTGTTGAGCACAAGAGTCTGGTTTATCAATCTGGATGATATGCGCCTATTCTTATCTCGTAAAGTGATAAGCAAGAAAAAGACAGTCTTCATTAGAAGCGTTGGTGTCAATATTGAAGAGTATTCGCCAAGTTCTGTGGTACAAAAATATGTGGAGAACCTGCGAGGCGAGTTTGGAGATACTACTGAAAGGATATTGTATGTCACCATGGTTGGTAGAATGATATGGCCGAAAGGGGTAAGGGAATTCGTTGATGCAGCAAGAGAGCTGGAGGTAACTCACATCAATGTAAAATTTCTTCTTGTGGGGGAAATACAAGAAGGTAGCCCACAATCTGTACCTCGCGAGTATCTCAGAACCCAGGTGCCTTCCAATTTTTTATGGCTGGATTTTCGGCACGATGTGAAGGAGATACTTGCTTTGTCGGATATAGTCGTTCTGCCTTCGTACTATCGTGAAGGAGTTCCCCGATGTTTACTGGAAGCTATGGCCATGAGGAAACCAATTGTGGCTGTGAACTCCGTCGGAAACAGAGAATTGATCGTGCATGGAGAAAATGGGTACCTCGTTCCGATGAAAAATTCTAAAGCATTGGCATCTGCCATTCAGCGATTAATAGACGACCCAAAGAAGCGGTCTAAGTTTGGAGAGTACGGCCGTTCTTGGGTTGAAAAAGAATTTGATGAACGGATTATTGTTGATTTAGTTCTTAAAAAACTATATAGTATGGAAACCGTTTAAAGTTATGCGGAATAAGAAGATAATAGTCAAATGTAACATCTGCTTAATATTTACACTATAGTTATCTTCATATGATTTGATACTAAAATATTGACAAACCCTCATTAAAATGATAATCTATTTTTGGTAATAAAATAGATGGTTTAAATATTCATATTACTGAGAGGATCATGTCATATCAAGGCAAAGAGCTTACTACTGACATGAAGGAATTTGTCGTAAATCAAAAACTGCATTTCAACGAGGAAAAAAAAGTAGGTAAATTTGTATCAACAAGGAATGTAACAAAAAGAGTATCAGATGCACTGGGGATTGATGAAGCCATTGTTAAAAGAATAATGGCAGCCCATAATAAACAAGGGAAAGAGCAGGAGCATACGTTAGAAATAAAAGAACGAGGGAAACCACCTTATCGGTTGTCAATCAACTTACAGCCAGTAATTCGAGAATTCATTCGTCAAAAGAATTTGAAGGGAGAAAAAATCAGAGTAGAGCAGATTCGAGAGTATCTTTTAGAAAAGCACTCTGTTGATATTCCGATGTCCACCTTTCTAAGATCTCTAGATCGTTTAGGTTTTACATATGGTATATGTAAGTGACGTACAACTCTCAAAGAACAGGATTATGTTTCAGGCAAGACGACGTTATCTTAGACGGAAAATAGCAAATCGAAATCCTGACGGATCATTGAAACGACCGGAAGTTTATTTAGATGAAACGTACATCAATAAAAATCATTAAAATCAGTTTACATGGTATCTTGACGAAGATGGGCCATGGGTAAATAAACCTTCTGGAAAAGTACCATGCTTGATCATAGGTCATGCAATTACCAAAGAGGGATGGATTAATAACGCTCAATTAATTTTTAATGCGAAGAAGCGAACAGGAGATTATCATGGGAAAATGAATTGGGGAAATTTTTCATATTGGTTTGAGAATCAATTATTGCCAATTATGCCAGAAAATTCTCTCGTTATAATGGATAATGCCCTCTATCATAATGTTTTTGCTGAAGACTCATTTCCAACTCCAAGAACTCGTAAGGAAGAGCTTTGTGCTTGGTTAGAGAGAAATAGCATCCCTTGGACTGAAGATATGCTCAAGCCCGAGCTTTATGAACTTGGCAAAAGGTTCACACCGATACCGGAATACAAACTTGATCAAATAGCCAAAGCATTAGGGCATAGTGTCTTACGTACTCCTCAGTATCATCCTGAACTTCAGCCTATCGAAACATGTTGGGGAATAGTTAAAAATTACATGGCTGACCATTGCGATTTTACAATGAAAAATTTTCGCGAGCAATTACCATTCGGACTGGCAAGAGTAAAACCCACAACATGCAAAAACCTCTATTGCTGACGTGGCAAAGCAAGTAGAAAAATATTGGATCGAAGACAATAAGCTTTTTCAGGAAATTAACGAAGATTGCTAAAGAATATACTTAATAATAGTATCAAGTCATATCAGGGCTGCTATAATTTTTGTTTTTTTCGTGGCCGAGTTGCTCTTTATGCAATATTACGTGCTTTGGCTATCGGCAAAGGTGATGAAATTGCTTTGCAAGCATTCACATGTCTTGCTGTTCCTGAAGCTATTATGGCTTCTGGAGCAAAACCTCTTTACATAGATTTACAAAAAAACAATGTAAATATGGATCCAAACAATTTATCAAAAAAAATAACAAGGAATACCAGAGCTATTATTGTTCAACATACTTATGGGATTCCAGCAGAAATGGATCGAATTATTCATGTGGCCAATAAGGCTAATATATCTCTAATTGAAGATTGTTGTCACACTATTTATTCGACTTTTCATAAACAGAGTATAGGAACATTTGGATGTGCAAGTTTTTACTCCTATGAATGGGGGAAACCAATTGTTGTAGGCATTGGAGGAAGTGCAAAAATCAATAGTTCCAATCTTGCAGCTAAAATTAGTGAGGACTATAAAAATTTTATTTTTCCAAAAACCAGCCGTATATTGCGATTAAAACTTCAATATATCGCATATAGTATCCTATTTCGCCCAAGATTTTATTGGCAGATGCGTTCTTTCTATAACTGGTTAGGAAAACATGGTATTGCAGAAAGTAATTATAATCCAATTAAGCAAGAAGGGCTTTTATCTAAAGATTTTTCATTGCGTATGTCAGCCTATCATAAAAAACTTTTGAAAAAAAAACTTCTTAGACTCTCGAATATTACTGAAAAGAGTAAAAATATAGCCTTCCAATATAGAAATAAGATTTTTTCTTTACCCGTTTCGCACATTCCTGCATCTAATGATATTGATATAATATATGCGCGATATCCTTTATTGGCTATAAATAAGCATGCAATTCTTAATGCCGCTCATAAAGCGAATGTCGAGTTAGCAGATTGGTATGCTACTCCAATTCATCCCTTAAAAAGGGATGATTGGAATAAAGTAGGATATCAAGAAGGAGAATGTCCAAATGCAGAAAAACTGTCTAAGCAAATTGTCACCTTACCTACTCATGAAAAAGTTTCCCAAAGAGATGTTGACCGAACAATTGATTTTTTAAATAATTTGTCTCTATGAGAAAGGCATTCAAAATCATCAAACTAAATCAGAAATCCCCTAATTATTATTTTAATAATATTGCAAAAATACATAAAAATGAGATTGACAGTGGTTTTTTATCCACTTTTGGTATACAATTTTTATGCCGACTATACAAAAGTATTGCTTCTTCAAAGTATTCATTTGTCTTTGCTGCCATTTATGAAGATGAACTAATTGGTTTTATTTGTGGTTCAACAAATACTAAAATGGTTTATTTATATTTTATTCTGAATAATGGATTTGCAATTATACCTGTACTTTTAAAAAAATTTATGAAACCTAAATGGATTTGGCGTATATTAGAAACGTTTGTATACCCAAATCGAAAAGATATTGTGGCTCTTCCAAAGAGCGAAATCCTGAATTTTTGTGTACGAAATAAATTTCAGGGAAAAGGTGTTGGACAGCAACTATTTCAATTTATGATTGATGAATTTCATAATCGCAATATTAATAATTTTAAAATAATAACAGGAGCAACTCAGATTAAAGCACAGCGCTTTTATCACCAAATGGGTGCTCGATTAGTTTCAGGCATTGAGGTTCATAGGGGTATACAGTCTTTATTATATGTATACAGATGTATCAATTAAACTAAGATTTATTAGTTTAAATAAGAATATTTCATAATGAGGAGGAATAATTGAAGCCTATAAAGAATAATTTCTTGAAAAGGATTTTTGACATAATAGGTTCTTCTTTTGGACTTATAGTTATGGGTCCTATCATGATTTTTTTAGCTATATTAATGAAACTTAATTCACCCGGACCTGTATTTTATCGTGGAGTACGTGTTGGTAAAAATGGAGTTCTATTTAAAATTTTCAAGTTTAGGACAATGGTAGTGGATGCAGAAAAAATTGGAGGGCCATCTACATCGGATGATGATCCGAGAATTACAAAGATTGGAAAATTTATCAGAGACTATAAACTGGATGAGTTACCTCAGCTAATTAATGTTTTTAAAGGTGAAATGAGTATAGTAGGCCCCAGGCCCGAAGTTCCAATGGAAGTCGAAACATATACTAAAGAAGAAAAAAAGATATTATTAGTTCGACCAGGTATCACTGATTGGGCATCGCTTACTTTTCATAATGAAGGAGAGATCTTAAAGGGCAGTTCGGACCCTCATGAAACGTATAGGATAAGGATTAGACCAGAGAAATTGAGATTAGCCTTAAAATATGTTAATGAGAATTCTCTTTTAATTGATTTTAAAATAATTTTTAGGACACTTATGATACTTGTTGAAACAAGGTTATAAAAGGCTTTTGCTCATGGAATTAAAGGATGATTTTTTATATTATGAAAAAATTGCTCATAAGATACGAAAGCATATATTAGAAATAATTTATAAAACAAGAAGTCCACATATTGGTCCATGTTTTTCAATTGTAGAGATCTTAGTAGCATTATATTTTAAGTTCTTAAAAATTTCTTCAGAAAAACCTTTTGACGTTGAGAGGGATAGATTTATTTTGAGCAAGGGACACGGTTGCCCAGCTCTATATGCAGTTTTATTTGAAAAAGGATATATAAGCAAAGAAGATATTGAAGGTTTTGCAGTAAATAATGGAGTTCTCGAACAACATCCGAGTATTGATTTGAGCCGTGGTATTGAGGTTTCTACAGGCTCATTAGGACATGGGCTTTCTATTGGGATAGGTATGGCACTTGCCGGCAAAACTGATCGTAAAAATTACAGGATTTATGTTTTATTAAGTGATGGAGAATTAAATGAAGGTTCTGTATGGGAAGCAATTATGTTTGCAGGTCATCATAAATTTAGTAATTTAGTGGCCTGTATAGATTATAATAAAATTCAAGCATTAGGATATACAAAAGATATTATAGACTTAGAACCTTTTAGTGAGAAATGGAAAAGTTTTGGCTGGACTGTACAAGAAGTTAATGGCCATAGTTTTGAACAGATTTTTAAGGCTTTAAATTCATTATCATCTAAAAATCCTAATGTAATCATCCTTCATACAGTAAAAGGAAAAGGCGTATCATTTATGGAAAATCAATTGTTATGGCATTATAGGGCACCTAATGAAAAAGAATATGACCTTGCTTTAAGGGAATTATTTTCATGAGGTCGGCATTTTTTAATGTCCTTGAGGAATTGTCTAAAAAAGATAAGGAATTCTTTATTCTTACTGCTGATCTAGGTTTTAAATTATTCAATAATTTTAGAATTAACTGCAATGATAGATTTTATGATATTGGTGTTGCAGAAGCTAATATGATAAGTATAGCAGCCGGTTTATCTTTTTGCGGCAAGCTTGTTTATTGTTATTCTATTATTCCTTTTTTAATAATGCGGGCTTATGAGCAAATCAGGATTGATGTGGCCTATAATAATTTGAATGTTAAACTTATTGGCGTTGGGGGTGGTTTTACTTATGGATTAGAGGGTTTTACCCATTTTGGATTAGAGGATTTAACATTAATGAGGTCTTTGCCAAATATGACTATTGTTGTTCCTGCTGATCCAAATGAGGCTAAATCTTTAGCAAAAGTTTCGTCAGAATATAAAGGCCCAATGTATATAAGACTTGGAAGAACAGGTACTCCGGAAATTTACAAGAAAATTCAAGACATAAAGATTGGTAAGGCAGTAATATTAAATGAAGGTAAACATTTGGCTATCTTTGCAATTGGTAATATGGTTTATATAGGAAAACAAGTAATTGATAAGTTGGCCCAAAAAGGTATCGATGCGACTTTAATAAATATGCATACTTTAAAACCCCTAGATTCTAAAACTATTTTAGAGATCGCTTCAACACATAATGTGATATTTTCTATGGAAGAACATAACATTAATGGTGGATTAGGGAGTGCAATTGCGGAGGTTTTAATAGAGAATGGGTATAAAGGTTTATTTAGAAGGATTGGAATTGATGGATTGAAAAAAATTGTTGGTAATGCAGATTTCCTGCGAGAAAAACATGGATTAACGTTTGATGAAATTTATAAAAAGATTTTAAACTCAATGAGGAAAGAGAACTATGAATTGGAAGCTTAGGTTTTTTAATTATCCATTACAATTTAAAATATATGAAGAAAAGTATATGGAGATAATAAAGGAAACTTTATCAAAAGGTGCGTATATTCTTTGTGAGGATTTAAAAAGATTCGAAGAAAATTTCGCAAAATTTGTTGGCACAAAATATTCTGTTGGTGTTAGTAATTGTACTGATGCATTGATGTTAGCTCTTTATGCAGCTGGGATAGGTCCGGGAGATGAAGTAATTACTGTTTCCCATACTTTTGTAGCTACTATTGAAGTAATTAGGTTTTTAGGAGCAAAAGCTATTTTTGTTGATATTGCTGATGATCACAATATGAATATTAATCTTCTTGAATCTGCTATTAATTCAATGACAAAAGCTATTATCCCTGTTCATCTTAATGGGAGAATCTGCAATGGGATGGATATGCTTCTTAAAATTGCAGAAAAACATGATCTTATAATCATTGAAGACACAGCCCAATCACTAGGGGCTACATATAAGGGAAAAGGGGCTGGATCATTTGGATTGGCAGGGTGTTTTAGCTTTTATCCTGCAAAACTATTAGGTGCATTTGGAGATGCAGGCGCAATAGTTACTAATGATAGGCAATTTGCTGATAAATTAAAAATGATAAGAAACCATGGTAGAGGACGAGACACAGATATAAACACTTGGGGACTCAATTGTAGGATGGATAATCTGCATGCAGCAATCCTTGATTATAAACTAACCCTTTTGCCTGAGTGGATAAGGGGACGTAGAAATATAGCTAAAAGGTATAATGATGGACTTTCTAGAATTGATGCATTAAGATTACCGCCAACCTCTGAAGATGGAGGTGAATTTTTTGATGTATTCCAAAATTATGAAATTGAGGCTGAGGATAGAGATGAATTAGTCCTGTATCTTAAAGATAATGGAATTGAAGTCATGCTCCCATGGGGCGGAAAGGGTGTGCATCAATTTGAAGCACTTAGCCTTAATCATTTTATTTTACCCAGAACTGAAGAATTTTTCAGAAAAGCCTTAATGCTTCCAATTTATCCGGAATTGGATGATGACAAAGTAAAATATACTATTCAGACAATAAAGAATTTTTATTAATAATGTGGAAATTTAATAACACCAGCGTCCCTGAAATCAGACATCTCCAGTCGCTAATTTTTAATTCAATCCACAAAAAAGTAAAGAACGCATTTAATGATGTAAGCTATTCCCCATAGAGTATAGGAGGACTCTGTGGGTAAGTCAACAGAAAATGGCACGCTTACTATCCGAGGGTGAGAAATAAGTGAACCAGATGTAACATTAGTGCGTCACATGATTTCGGAACAGCCGAATCGAAGCCGGTCCCATATACCGAGGATGTTATCACAAAACCCAGTAGATTTAATAAGTCAGAAGGCCAGAGTAATGGTTTGGTTGAGCATATGTATATTCTGTAGTAATCTGAGAATCAAGTGAGCGAAAATTTGAGATTAAGAAAAAAAGAGATGAAATCTTAGGGACAGATTGTGTTAAAAACAGCAAAAATCTCATTATCAAAGCGCACTAGCCATTCGTTTTAAATGAACCAATGATCAGAAGGTATAAAAAACGGTAAACGCAATAAGGCATGCTTCATTCACGTTTACGTTTAATGAATTTTAGGATGGAGATAATGCGAGAAGGAAGACGCATTTTCTTTTTAACAGCAGGATCGTAAGAGGTGCAGGATTTTCTCATAAGGAGGGTAGCTCTTACACACAAAAGAGAAAGGGCGTTTAAGGAGCAAGACAATACCAGCTATTTGTGCGAGGATATTGACCCGTGTGCGATTAAGGACTCTGAGTCTATCGAGGATTCTTAAATTTTCTTTAAGGGTGCTATTTGCTCGTTTAGGAAGCAGAACGAAGCTTTTTAATTTCTATATAACGTTTCGAACCTCGTGGAATTTTATTGATCAGACGAGGATGATCTTTGACATACTATGCTTTATAAAACCTGTTTGATTTTTTACGTAAGGGTGAGGTAATTTAATAAGTCATGCGGCTAAGTCCCTTACAGGCGGGGGAAAATTAGCTTTATTAGTAATTTATGAAAAAGTCAAAAACAGGCAAAGAGAAAATAGAGGAGAAAAGCGTAAAACAGCAATCAAAGGACGTACTTCAGCCTTCCTGATTCATTACGGGTTAAAGAAAGAACTACGAGATTTCAAAGATAAGTCTTCATTCTAATTGAATAACCTTGGCGATGGCCTTGGGTACATGGGGAAGGTTTAGATTCTTTAATGAGTCAGGGTCATCGGATTGTGCAAGCCTCCACATAAGAATAGTGGTTCTCACAATAAAAGAGAAAGCTCGTTTAAGGAGGAGGACGATTGCGGCGATTTGGGTGAGGATATCAGCTCTTATATTATCAAGGATTCTTGGTTTTTCTAGTATTTTAAGGTCATTTTTAAGAGAGCTATTGAGACGTTCAGAAGCTGATCGTAACTTTTTAATATTTTGATAGCGTTGAGATCCTCTGGGTATCTCATTGACTAAGCGTGGATGATCTTTGATATACATATGTGTGACGAAGCCGGTTTGATGAGATCTATGGGGACAGGAGGTAATATCAAAGCGTTGTTGGATATCTTCAATAGCCTTGGACGTGAGTGTGAGACATTGTTTAAAACAACAAAAAGTCAAGCCCTGTCTTTGCTTATCAAAGCCATTAGGGCGGCAGAGCAGACCACAGGGAGCGAAAGGCCACCCCTTTTCGTCATACCCCCGTTTTATAAGAGCCTGTCTGAAAAATATTTGTATGCCCTATGGACAAAAGGAAACCTCTAATATAAGATTAAATACGGTAA
>JBLIRR010000031.1:0-73570 GCA_049472395.1 bacterium
GTATGATCCGAATTGCTATGATTCAATTAATGCTCAGGAGATTGGCACCAGCATGAAATATTTTTCAGACAGGCTCTTAAGGAATTTCGGAATATCCGTATGATCATTATGAGCGGATATTTAAAATAATATGTGCCCATGTTAATAAATCCATCCATGGGCACATATACTATCTCATTATAATATCTATTTTATAAGGGAGGCAGGGCCCATATATTTGCCGGGGTCAGAAGACTTGTCACTGATAGGGCAAATACATCCGTAGGATACTTACTAATATAGTAAAGGTTGCCCAATGAAACAAAAGCTCCGAAACTATTGATGTCTGTGGGAAGTAAGAGAGAAAATCCCGAAGGCAAAGTGATAGGGGCCGGGGAACCTGTAAGAGGATCAGTAAGATAGGATGGTGGCCAGAGATTCAAACCATAGTAAGGATCAAAATAAGTCAGCCCCCCTCCTATCACAGATGGAACATTGTAGAGAAGCCATGGATAGGTCTGGGCAGGGTCCCAGGCCAGTACAGGCTGAACCGGCAAGATTGTTGAATTGGTTATTTCTGAAAGCAGCGGTGTCGGCAGACCTGTAACGGCATCTGCCGGTGATAAGGTCGAAGACCAAAGAGGCCATAAAAGATTATAAGGCGGGGTAGCTGCCCAGTACTGAGCCATGACCTTGGGCACACAGATCATTACAATTAATAAAGATACAGTGAAAACAGTACTGCCCCATTGCAATAATTTGTTATTTCTACGCATCTTTTCCTCCTTCAAAAAAGAGATTCATATTAACCTATAATAATAAAGATACATTGTTTTCCCTATCACCCCCTTTTTCATTTTTGTAACATTAATGGATATGAATTTTATTATATCTTTTTTTTATTAAATGTCAATTAGAAGAAAGTTTGGAATACTATTCTAAAAGACTAACCCGATTGTAAGTTGTGAGCTGAGGGCGCTTTTTTGAAATGTGTATTCACGATCGCGTTTGCCAATATATGAATAGATAGTGAAACCAATACTAAAATCATTGATGTCTGTATAGTTGATTCCTGAAGTAAGTATATAGGAGTGATCATTAAAATTTCCGATCATATTCAGTATCAAATTCATATCACTGAGGATAAACTTCCGTATTGTTGCAAAGAATGCCCCATAATATTTTGATAGATTATTTGGTTCATAAAGATTGTTGTAGAAATAGCCGACAACTTGGGCATTTATTTCTTTCCCTCAGATATGCCATGCAGATAGCACAATGCATACCGCAGGGAGCGATTAATTCTTTATCCATTTCAATTATTCCATATTTATCTGAGTATTTACTCTTTTAGTTCATAATAATTAAAATGTACAGAAATACAAGGATCATCATGATACGGCTACACAGCCCCCCACTCGCATATATGGGCGTCGTGTACCGGTTGATAATGTTCATTACAGATACTCGCATTAATAAATAGTGTATTATTTTGGAAAGATTGACCGTATCCTTCATGAATGTGTCCAAATATATGATATTTTGGCTTAATCCGATATATTGCCTTTAATAATTCCTCGCATCCCTCACTGTGTCCATCAACAGTGTCTAGAATTCCGAATGGTGGGCCATGAGTAATGAGAACATCGGTATCATCCGGAATTAAATCCCATTTTTCCTTTATTTGCCTCCCTCTTTGTAAGTTAAATGCCCAATCAAAAAACCATGGTTGCCAGGGTGAGCCGTAAATCTTTATCCCCTCAATTTCAATACCGCTATCTTGGAGATAGATACAATGGCATAGAGATGCTTTCACTCTATAAGGGGCATTTTGAAAAGGGAAATCATGATTTCCGGCAATTATGATTTTGTATCTATGGGGGAGTTGAGCTAAGAATTTATCGAATTGTATGATTTCATTAATCGTCGATTGATGGCATATATCACCAGCATATATCAATATATCGCCACATGGAATAGTGATTTGTTCATGGAACCCATGAGTATCACTCAATATCACTATTTTCATGTTACATAGCCTGCTTATGCGCGTATAATTCCCATGCAGCGCACTCTTTGTGAGGGTCAAGCTCACTTCGACCTTTAAAATGCTCCAGCCTGCTAATGGTAAAGTCCCGGAATAACGCCACCAGTTCCTTGTCTGTAAAAAAAAGGTACATATTTTTATTTTTTCTTGGGAGGTGAGGAGCCGAGCAGGATTGCTATCCATCGAGTATCCTCATTACTCTCCAGGGCTATTTTAAGTATCATTGTGAGGGGCACTGAGAGCAGCATGCCGACAGGACCGAGCACCCATCCCCAGAACACCAGGGAAAGGAATACGACCAATGTGGATAAACCCAAACGCTCTCCCATTAATCGTGGTTCAACAAAATTGCCGAAAAAAAGGTTCACTGCCGTATATTCGAGAACCACCAGGAGCGCTGTGCCTGCTCCATACTGGATAATGGCAAGCAGGACTGCCGGAACAGCCGCAATGATTGAGCCGATATTGGGAACATAGTTTAATAGAAAGGCCACAAGCCCCCAAAGCAGCGGATAGTCTATTTTGAGAATGATAAGCCCGATCGTGATAACAATTCCGGTGAATATGCTGACAACTGTCTTAAGTACAAGGTAATGATGGACGCTTTCAATGAATGTGCTGAAATTGGACAGGGATGCTGTGGGATTCCCTATTGCGGCCCTTAGTTTGTCAGGCAAGCCAGATGCTTCAAGGAGGATAAAAATCACCGTGAGCAGGATGAGGAATGTATTTGTGAGCATCGTCCCTAAACCGCTCAGCATATTTGCGACCATCTGCATGGCGATCCCGGGGTCAAAATACTCCTGTAATATTTGCTCAGAAATATCAATGTTTCTCTCCTTGAGCCATGTCCGCAAAGTAGTGGTCTCCTCGTGCAGGCTTTTTTGATAGGCAGGTAATGAACGGGAGAAATCCTTCAGTGAGGTGCCGATAAATATTGTCAGCATAATACTTATCGCCATAATCCCCACCACGACTAAAAGTACGGCAAAGATTGTGGGAACTCCTTTCCGCTGCAGCCAGAATAAGGGATTTATACACACGATTGCGATCAGCACTGATAAAAGGAAGGGTATAACAATAGTACCCGCTGCTCGAATTCCTGCAATCACAACGACCAGGCTCGCGGTTACAATTAAGAATCGAACTCCGCGGAAATGATCCTTATTCTCTCTCATCTGCACCCCCACTCCTCGCTCACCTTCTTCATAAGCGAAAAACTTAAATATAGAATTTATTATATGAAATGATGATTATTTTTTCAATTTCATGTACTATGAGTGTCTCCGAATGAAATTGTGAAATAATAAAGAAGGACTGATGACGTCAAGAGTATTGGTTGCAGGAGCAATGATTGCGGGATTATTTATTGTGACCTGTGCGAGTGGGGCTCGATTACGCAATATAGAGATTATCGTGACAGGGAATAAGAGAACGAGAACCACCTATATCAAGAGCCTGATTTATGATTATCTAAAAGACTATGCTATTGACAACAGTGAAGAGATTAATCCTGCGGAATTAAAAAGATATCTCCTGAATACGATGCTTTTTTCCGATACCACCATTGAAGTGTCTTCAGGGACAATCAGTATCAATGTAAAAGAGAGATGGACCCTTTTTGTGCTTCCGTTTACCCGGTCTGAAAAAGGACAGGCCTCGCGATACGGCGGTTTTTTGATAGAGAATAATCTATTCGGTTTTGGAAAGAAACTTATCATAGGGACAACATTTTCACACTCCCAGACTACCTATTATCTTAATTATATCGATCCCTCTATTTTTTTCTCCGAATGGGATTCAATAATATCAGTAGGCCGTTCCCAGAAGGTGTTCTATCGTTACAGGGGGGAAGATAGAATAGATGGTATGGATGAAGAAGAACGGATTCTGCGACTTTCCCTCGGATATCGTTTCACCCCGCAATTAACCTGCTCAGTTATCTATGAGGATATACAAAAAAACTATAATTACCTTGCTGGGTATACCCAGCCGGAGAATTTTAATCCGCGTTCTGCAGGAGTAAAGCTTCAATGGAAAGACACGAGGTTCGCCTTTTATTTTCAAGAGGGTTTTTATGCCGGATTGCTCTTTATGCACCAATTGGAAAGAAATGATGAGGCGGGTCGTGAAAAGGAGAAAAGTTATCGGATCACCGCAACATTACAGGAGCAAAAGCAAGTATTAAAAAGCAGCGTCATCCAGATCGAATTAAATGGTGCTTACCTTCAAGGAGGTGATATGCGTGATGCCATCTATGGCGGGGGTGAAAACGGACTTCGAGGTATCCCCTCTGATGGTGTATGGGTGCGCAAATACCTGTCAGTCGCGATTGATTATCAAATACCCATTTTAAGGAGACCGGGGGGTACCTTCACAACAGCGCCTTTTATTGATGCTGGTGTGCTGCAGGAATGGGATGTCGAGAGTGAATATATAAGGTTTTATTCATACGGAATAGGAATGTACTATTTTCTTAAAGAAATGGCTTTGCCCGGATTTGGACTCCAGATAGGAAGTAATAAGGAGTACGAGAAATTCTTTATTTCTTTTCGTATTGGATTTTAGCGAAGCCCCACTTTCCACGTTATTACTCGCGTGTGATAAAGTGGAGCTTCGCATGGAGAAATCCTTTGCGTCAGATTGATGAGATTATTTTTTTAAAGAAGCGTTAAATTAAAGCTTCCGAAATCACTCTTTTGTAAGCTTACAATAGAGTATGATCCGGAGATTATAGTCCCCCCAATTATACTGAAGTCCAAAGTAATAAGATAATCAACCGGGACGAGGACGATCGTCGGGAGGGGACCGCCTCCTATAGTGACTGCGACAATATCTGAATATACGCCGGATAGCGAAATACTCAGGCCAACGCCGGTATAGGCCCCGCTCACGGATACTCCCACAGGAACGAGACTATTCAAGGAAAAAAGCACTGTGCCGGTAAAGGTTCCGGTCGCAAGATCTTCGATTAAAGAAAGCGACATGGGTCCAAATGAATTGTTCACTACAAAGCTCGTCCATGAGCCGGTCCAACTTGTTGCCAAAATAGTCGGGGCTGCGGCAGCTCCGCCGCCAGTTACTATAAATGCGGATCGTGAGATCAGATCCACAGGGGATGGCGCGGGAAATGTTGCGGCAGATGAGGGGAATTGAAGAGTTGTAATTGGATTTACAGGAAATGCGAGTGATGACCATAATGATATCAAAGGGTCATAGGTAAATGAGGGTGCCCACACTTGCGCTGAAGCTACAGGTGCATATAAAAATACCATAATAAGTGCCGTTATTAAAATACCCATAAAACCTATTCTTTTTCTGGTTTTCATAATGGATTCTCCTTTTCTTAAATGTTTAATTTCATATTCTCCTCCTGGCAGGAGAAATAAAAGAACATCCTCTTTGGGGGAGTATCAATACCGAGGATACTCGTAAGGTAGATAATTATAAAATGGAAAATCTCCCCTTTTATTCAAATTCATAATAAAGACGTCTTTCCCAATTTATAAGTTACGAGCTTTTTGATGTAATTATGGAATAAGGTGAGGGAGCAATTCTCATTATGGCCGACAAGACAATTGGCCATAATGAGATGAAGGTGAGGGTCGTGCTTAAAAGTTGTTATTTTACAATTCTTGATTATTTATGATCGCACGTTTCCAAAAACATGCGAGGACATCTTTGCCAAAGACTAATTGTATCAATTCCCAGCCGTGCTTTCCTCTCTCATTCAACAAATCTCCTAACAAATAATTCTTATCAACTTCGATCTCATCCAAATTGCACTCACCTTTTTCTGAACAAAAAAATGCAAACTTTTTAAAGTCGCTCGAGGGATACATGGTAATATCATATTCAAATTGCTGCATATTTCTTCCTTTCGTTATAGTAGGTATGTATTACAATTAATCCTTCCCGATTATAAGGTTATCCAGTTCATCCTTATCATCGGCTTTTACGGGGAAGTGGTCTTTGAGGATAGTGGCACACTTGTCTATGGCCTTGCAGATGGCCTCTCCTTGGGTGCCGTTTTTAATGCCCTGGATTATTGTAATGACGATATCATTCCATACGGCAGATTCCACCTTATCGTTGATCCCCGTGTCCGCGAGTACCCATACTTTCCTTTCAAATACAGAGATAAAAATCAGAATACCGGTATGATCTTTTGTCTTATAAAGGCCCTTCTTGAAAAAAGAGGTGAACGCCTCTTCCTCTACCTCTTCCTCCATTTCATGCGAACTAATAAAAAGCCGCTTAAGGAAAGGAACCCTTTTCACAATTTCATAGAGGATGATGAAAAGCACACAAAACAGGGCTAAAAATGTCCACATATTTTCGCTCCCCATAAGAACAGTAGCCAGGATGGAGACAAAAAGGCTTAATGCCATGCCCCCAAGGATATCTGCGGAAGCATAGTCATGACTTGCTGAGACGATCATCGGCACAATTTCGCCTGATGTAACCTGCTCAACCTTCTTGACACACTCTATAATTTTATTTTTCTCTTCCGTATTAAGGAAGCTTTGTGTAAGATCTCGCATTACCATCCTCCTGAGGCGCCGCCGCCGCCAAATCCTCCCCCACCAAATCCTCCAAAACTGCCGCCGCCGAATCCTCCTCCGCTCCCAAAGCCTCTACCGCCGAAATATGCTCCTCGAAAAAAGAACAAGGGGGATATAAGCCCGAGAATAAATCCTACGGGAATCAGGAAAAGGATGAAAGACAGCCCTAGTGACAAGGTAAACCAGCCAATTATGGGAAAAAGCAGCGCACCGATAAGAGCTGCAAATATACGTTTGGATTTACCCAAAAAAGAAATAACTACCAGCAGAATAAAAAATGGCATAAGATTAGTGGTTCCTTTTTTGGTTCTTCGTGCAGCAACCGGCCGTCGAGTTGCTTTGTATTCCCCCTGAACGACCTGAACAATGGCCTGAACGCCCCGAATAAAGCCTTCATCAAAGCGGCCATCCTTAAATTGCGGTGAGATTTCATAATCAATAATGCGACCGGTTATCATATCAGTCAGCTTTCCTTCAAGCCCATATCCCACCTCTATTCTAATTTTTCTTTCATTCTTCGCCACAAGGAAAAGCACACCATTATCGTATTCTTTTTGACCAATACCAAGGGTGTGGGCAACCCTTATGGAATAATCTTCCACCGCCTCCCCTTCAAGGGAGGGGATTGTGAGGACCACTACCTGCGTTGAATCAGAGAGCTCAAGATCTCTAAGTATGGCCTCAAGTTGCGCTTCAGTGTGCCGCGAAATCATATTCGCATAATCATTTACTCGAGCGTTAAGCTCCGGCACATCGAGGGCTGAAAGGCGAGGGGGAAGGCAAAGGAGCACCATAGCAATAACAATGCTTATTGTTATGTATAGATTGAATAGAGTGAAGGCTCTCTTCTTGCTCATTACTGTAGTATCAATCATCACATCATTTTTTCTTATTTTATACACCAAAACTTCACGCATTGGTCATGTCTTTGCTAGAATTTAATCTTCGGAACCTCTTTTGCACCTTGATCTGCACTAAAATATTCTTTTCGTTGAAGATGGAGCAAAAGGCTGTTGGTCAAGGAGTTGGGAAATTTTCTGATGGAATAATTAAAGGTCTCAACTGCCTCATTATAACGTTGACGCGCGACATTGATCCTATTTTCAGTCCCCTCAAGCTGATGCTGTAAGTCCATGAAATTTTGGTTGGCCTTCAGGTCAGGGTATCGTTCGACAACAACCATCAGACGGGAGAGGGCAGAGGAGAGCGCTCCTTGAGCTTGTTGAAATTGCGCTATAGCCTGCGGATTACTGAGCATCTCCGGTGTCAATTGCACAGATGTTGCCCTGGCGCGGGCCTCAATGACCGCTTGCAGTGTCTCCTTCTCATGGGCAGCATACCCTTTCACTACCTCCACTAAATTAGGAATTAGGTCTGCTCTTCTCTGCAGGGTGGACTCAAAGTCTCCCCATGCTTTTTTTACTCCTTCTTCATTCATCTGCATGACATTATACCCGCACCCTGCACAGAGTAATAATATCACGAGTAAAATAGTCAAAGAATAATATTTTTTTCTCATATTCGTCCTTCCCTTCATTAAAATATTTCCATAATTCTCATGTGGTTGTTTATACTATATGAAAAAGAAAAAGTCAAAACCAGAAGTGCTACTCTTTTTTTAAAGTCAGTCCCTTTATTAAATGTGAAAGTCTTTGAAGATTAGAATAATAAGAATCCGGACAGGATATCAATTACTCTTGTCGCATTATATATTCTATCGACTTTGCCTTCCGATTAAAGCAGACTCCAAGCAGAATAATATCCTTATTACTCCCTTTGTACTTATCCCTATAGCGCATACGAATTATTTGGTCTAAGGCTTCTTGGGCAGATTTGTCGTATTTAAACTCGAATATATATATTATATTCTTAAACTCTATCTGAGCATCCAATCTTCCAATGGCTGTCTGCACCTCAAATTCTGCCCGAATACCAACTAAAGCCAGAATCGTATAAAGCAAGGAAGAGTAATACACCTCCTTTTCTACGATAATGTTATATGGTATACCCATGATTATTCCTTCTAGTTTTTCAAAAAAGGCTTGTATATTTCTTGTTTCCAAATCCTTTCGCATTTGTAAAAATATGATATCGGAGGCTCCCACAGGTTTATCTATATAGCTTGCCACTAAATGATTCAGCAAAGATTCTTTCACTTCAAAATTCGGGTAATTCAATATAAGGTACTGTTTTAGGCCATCCCTTACGATTTCTTGAATAGTTAGATACCCGGTTTGGAATAATAACGCCTCAATCGCCATATTATCGGCGTCAAAACTATCCAATAATTCGTTACCAGCTATGAGGTTCTCTAATCCCGGAAGGTTATATTCCTTATCCCTTATAAGATCCACTAAAAATGTTGGTGTACCTGTGGCAAACCAATAATTGCTAAATTCCTGCTTAATAAAAAGGCTTAATATGGAAAAAGGATTATACACCTTATGTAATCCATCCCATGAATAGCCATTATACCATTCTTCCACGCTCTTCATTAAATCATCCTTCTCAAGACAGATTTTCTTTCCTAATTCATCTAAAAAATCTGCAAAATAGGTAGTTAATTCTTCATAAGTCCATCCCAACATTGCGGCGTATTTACTTTCTACAGTCAAATCTCTTAAATTATTCAATCCCGAAAATACAGAAGTTTTACTAAACTTGGAAACACCGGTTAAAAAAATAAATTTTATAAATTCATCAGCTTTTTTCATTACTGAATAGAAATGCCTTAACACCTCTCGATGAGTTATTGCCTTTTCTCTATCTTTTATAAAATCGATTATGGGTTTATCATATTCATCAATTAATACTACTACTTTATTTTTCTTTGCTAAGGCTACTATTAGATCATAGAATCTTTCCGTATAAGGAGTATATTTATTTATCTTCAATTTATAGATTTCAGCTATTCTCATAAGATTGCGAGTTATATAATCTTTCAGATCATCAGGACTGTTTATATCTAATCCTAGAAAATCCAGCTTTATTACAGGATACTCTTTAAAATCCCACTTATCATATATCCACAGCTTCTTAAATAATGCTTTTTCTCCTCTAAACAAAGCCTCTAGCGTGGATATTAGTAATGATTTCCCGAACCTTCTGGGCCGGGATAAGAAATAAACCTTTCCACTGGTTATAAGTGAATAAATATATTGAGTTTTATCCACATACAGGTAATTCTCTGTTATTATCTCCGAAAAAGTCTGGATACCTAATGGTAACTTTTGCATATTTAGGCCCTTGCCTTTAAAAGTCTTGTTATTATTATTAAAATAGTTATAGCATGAAGTATGGTCCTTTTCAAGCAGCCTCCTTCATTTATATTAAATCCACTCTCGGGAAAAAGAGTATTTTATAAGTACCTGTTTATACAATGCGTGAGGTTTTCAATAAACGAACAAAACCGAAGGTCCAAGGGCTCAAGGGTCAGGGGTAATAGACATTGCGAGGCTGAAGCCAAGGTTGTTGCCGCGGCTGACGGGCCAATGCGTTGTGCGCGCAGCCGACCGGGAGTGCAGCGCCTCGCTATGCCAACTACCGCCGCGACTAAGCCGATACAAGCCTGATGGGGGGCCTTCAGGATCTATCACTATCTGGGCAGTCTGGCAAATAATGAGACTGTAGTCGGTCCCCTTTATCATATGAGACGAGTAAATTTTCATAAGTGCTACTCTTTTTTTTTGCAATCGGAAATATATAATATATTAATAGGGTATATTAAAATATATAAGAAAGGGGTTATGGACGCGATTCTTACATTGCTTTTTTTATAAAGGGAAACGTATAACGTGCATTTGAGCATAAAACAAAAATTAATCTTTTGGACGCTTACCATGCTGTTTCTTGTACTCGCCATGAGCATAATATCCATATGGAGTATCCATTGGGTAGGAAAATCCGGAGAGATAATTCTGGAGACTGCATCGTCCTGCTCTGAGATTCAGGACTTGCGTTTATCTTTTGAGAAAGTACTCATGCCCCCTCATGATTATTTGATCTATGGTGATCCAAGTGAAAGAGAAAATCTTGACGCAAGGCTTGATGATCTGAAGAATTCTCTCAGGCGCGTTAAGGAAAAAACCAGGATGTTGAAAGGTGAACATATAAGGGAAATCAAAAGCCCTCTCGATGTCACAATAGATGGGATAAAACAGATTGAAACACTGGCAAAAGATATCATGTCTGTCTCTGATCCGTTGGGTATTGAAGCAGGGCGATTAATGGAGGAGATGGATAGAGAGACTGAGCGTGTGAAGAGGAGCCTTCAAAAATTAATTGTGCGTCTAGAAAAGGCTCACATAACAGCAACAGCGCAACCTTTATACAAAATCATGATCTCTTTCCAAAATCTGCTTATGCCGCCTCATGATTATCTGATACTTGGGAATAATGATGAGAAGGCACATTTTACACTACTTCTTGACGATCTTACCGAGCAGTTGGGACAGCTCATACAGCTTCCTAATGTAAAGGAAGAAAGAGACATTGTGAATGAAGTGACCAGCGGATTTAAAAATATTACCGAGTTGGCAGAGCAGATTTTAGCAATAGATGATCCGTTAAAATTAAGGGCAGGCAGGAATATGAAACAAATGGATCGGATTGCTGATGAGGTGATTTTAGAGTTGGATACTTTTATAAAACATTTCAAGAAAGATGCGGAGTTCGTGAAAAGGCGAGCTGACAGAATTAAATCTGGCTCTGTTCATTTTGCCCTCTTAATAAGTTTTCTTTTGGTTATCGGGGGACTTATTGCGGGAGTCCTTTTTACGTTCCATGTTACAGAACCGGTCAGGCAGCTTCTTAAGGCGACACAGAGAATTTCAGCCGGGGACCTTGACCATAAAGCCCGCGTGATGTCAGGGGATGAGATCGGAGCATTAGCAGTCTCTTTTAATAAGATGACAGATGATTTGAGAACATATCAGGACCAGTTAATACACGCTAAAGAATATATTGATAATATAATTAAAAGCATGATTGATACCCTTATTGTTGTTGATCCGGACGGTACGATCCGGACGGTGAACCAGGCAGCCCTCAATCTTCTCAATTATGAGAGCGAGGAGAATCTCGTAGGGCAACCCATAGAGAAAATATTCGCCAAAGATACCCTATTCTATGATGGTGATGAAATGGCAAGATTAATTACAGAAGGGTCCATACGTAACTACGATACTGTGTATCACACAAAAGATAAGATTGAGATTCCCATAAATCTTTCTGCCTCTGTGATGCGGGATAAGGATGGGATTCTTCTCGGAACCGTTTGCGTTGCCCGGGACATGAGAGAGATACAAAAGCTCATTGCTGATTTAAGAAGAGCCTATAAAGAGCTTCAGTCAGCGCAAGCCCAGTTAATACAGTCTTCAAGGCTTGCGTCTATGGGCGTTCTTGCTGCCGGTGTTGCTCATGAAATAAATAATCCCATGAATATCGTCATTAATTATGCAGGACTTTTAGAGGATGAGTTGGACCCTGCGTCAGAGCATGCCGGTTATGTGAAGGCGATCCTTAAGGAGGGACAGAGGATTATAGAGATAGTGCAAAATCTTTTGGCATTTGCAAGGACTGATCGGCAGGATCACGCGCAGGCCCCATGCCGGATAATGGATGTGATAAATGCATCTATTGCTTTTCTGGAAGCCTATCTTGCGAATGACGGAATACGGGTCCAGACATTGTACGATACGGATTTGCCTATGATTAAAGCCAAGTCGAATCAATTAGAGCAGGTGTTTATTAATTTTATTCTCAATGCGCGAGATGCATTGAATGAAAAATATCCCTCACCCCATCCTGACAAGATTATTAAAATCAAAGTGGGAAAAGGGAAAATCGACGGAAGAGAATATCTGCAAATCTTGTTTCAAGACAATGGGATCGGTATTAAAAAGGAGGATATAGATAAGATATTTGATCCTTTTTTCACTACCAAAAGGGCAGGCAAGGGGACCGGCCTGGGCCTCAGCATTAGTTATGGAATAATTACGGATCACAAAGGGGATATTAAAGTAGAAAGCACGAGAGGAGAGAAAACTATATTTATAATTAACTTGCCACTAGAGAATGGGGGGGCCTAAGGAGGAGAATTGAGATGCCTAAAATACTAATTATTGATGATGAAGAGGGTGTGAGGATTACCCTTAAAAAAATAATGGAAAAAGAAGATTATGCGGTTGATACGGCGGAAGATTTTGACGAGGCGATTGATCTTCTTGAGAAGAATTCCTATGATACGGTCGTGACCGATATTCTGTTGCCGGGATTGAGTGGCATAGAATTATTGAGTGCTATCAAGGCCCGAGACCAAGACCTTCCTGTTGTTGTGATTACAGGGGCCCCGGACCTTGAGACGGCCACCGAATCACTCCGTCAATCAGCGTATGACTATATACCTAAACCGATTACCAAACACAATCTCCCTCCGGTTGTCGCCCGGGCAGTTGAGAGAAAGGCCCTTACGGATGAGAAAGAAAGGCTTGAGAGAGAAAATTTAGAGTATCAGCGGGACCTTGAAGAAAAGGTGAAAGACCGCACAGCCAAATTAATTCGTGCTGAGCGTTTAGCCACCCTGGGCACCTTTGTCTCATTCGTGAGCCATGAATTGCGGACCCCTTTAAGTGTCATACAAAATGCCGTCTATTATATTAGGACAAAAATTAAGGATCCTCATCCTAAGGTTGAAAAATATTTTAAAACCATTGAAAATCAAGTTGATGTTGCACAAAAAATTATTGAGGATTTTCTTAATTTCTCAAAAGGAAAGCCTCTCGATCTGTGTGCGGCTCATATTAATCAAGTCATAATAAAAATAGTCAATCTGATCAAGCTCCCGGATACTATTCATGTAATCTTCAACCTTCAGGATGGCCTTCCGGAGGTGGAGATAGATAAGGATTACATCCAGCAGGTTCTTGTCAATATACTGAACAACGCAATCCAGTCCATGCCAGGGGGAGGAGAATTAAGGATTGCCTCAAGGAAAGATGACAAATATATTATCATTGAGATATCAGATACTGGTGTCGGTATTTCAAAAGAAAATCTTAGTCGGTTGTTTGAACCCTTCTTTACCATGAAACAACAAGGGACCGGTCTTGGTTTAGTAATCTGTAAATTCTTGATAGAGCAACTAGGAGGGAAAATAAAGGTAAAGAGTAAACCGGGCAAGGGAAGCTCCTTTTCCATCCACCTCCCCTTTTAAAAAAAATAGATTTTCCATCGTCTCTTATATGAAATAATCATAAGCCAACCATAAGAAGAGGAGTAATGGAAATGAAAATCACTACACGAAGGTTACTACTTGTTGTTGTCTTTACTATGCTTTATATAAGTATGTGTAGTATCATCAATGCCCAATCAATACCCACTCTGTCCGGAAGGGTAACTGACGGGCATGGACATGGCATTCCGGATGTGCAAGTCACCCTGTATTATCAGGGAGACCCCCAATGGGGAGGTCAAAGGGGTCCTAATGATACGTGGGTGTATACGGATTCATCAGGGTATTATAGTCTGCCGGTCACAATAGTAGATTATATCTATGGGGCCGGATTGGGGGGCCCTACCGTCACCGTTACATTATTGGCTCATGTTTCGGGGATTGCACCGGCAGCAGCAGCAATGAAGAGTGCTCGTGCCTATTCTTATATTTATGTCTCCGCAACCACACCGGTTCTTCAGAACATACCAGGAACCTTGAATATAGATTTATCAAATAATCAAGGAATAAAGTGGACTACACTCCCAAATATAAATGACTTAGATGATTTTGCAGTCATGTACCTTCATACGAATCAAGCCTTGCAGTGTGCCCTTACGACATTAAATATGAATATGGATTATGGGCTTCCTGTGGAGGTATATGGAGATATGCAACAGGGAACCGGCACGTGGTATAGCTCGCCATCATTTCAATTGGGGGGATGGGGGCGATTCCCCTCCTCTGCCATCTCTATAGACGCGGCTGATAATGGATTTATGAGCGGGAACAGACCCGATAACAGAGAATGGCATGAATTCTCCCATCATATTATGGCAGATTCATTAATAGGGGGAGATAACGCACTGCCTCCGTTAAGTGCTGCCCAGGATATGTATCATGCAGGCTATTTTGCTAATAGTGATACTGTTGCCGGCTGGACAGAAGGATTTGCCGAATTTATGTCATGTGAGATCGCTACGCGATATCCGGCATATTCGTCACTACCATTGGCAACCCCCATACTGGGGACGCTATCGCCATATCCTCCGCAGTGGTATGGAGGATGGGGCAATCCACGGTGGTGGGACCTGGAATGGCAGACCGACCTGCGTGGTCCCACGAGGCTTAATGAAGAATTCGCCATTGCAAGTATTTTATGGGACCTGGAAGATCCTATAAATCAAGCTGATAATGATTCGATTGATCTGACTATGACGCAACTATGGAATATCCTCAACCAAAATACCGCACCCGGCACCGGGGGTAATAGAAACACATTAAGGGATGTGTACGAGGCCCTTATGACCTTTGCGTCGGGCAGCGCAGTGCTTCAGGCAAATATTGACCGAATATTTATTGCCCACGGGGCCTTTGATGATGTGAATGGTAATTCTCTGCGCGATGCCGCAGAAGCAGTTGGATTCAGTGGGGATGCGGGACGACCGGGAAGGAGAAATACCCCATATTTGGAGAACTCATTTATCCATGTCACTGTGCTCGACGCGGAAACATTGCAGGAGGTTGAGGTGGACGGATTCTTAGTACAAGATCTTTTCGCACCTCCCCATGAGTATTTGAATGCTGATTTTGTTGTGTCATATTTTGATGATATAAAAGATTCCATCTACTTTTCCATGGCCCCTTTCCCCTCCTATAGCACAACAGCTTTCATTACGCCCATAAAAGCAGGGTATTGCGATCCTCATCCTCTTATAATTACGAATTCATTTTATTGGGATAGAATTGAGAATTCTGATCATATCATCCATCATACCTTTTATCTTAACCCTGGTGATTGTAATCCTATGGAATGTGTGAATCCCCTGAATTGTGATCCACACCGTTTAGAGGAGGAGTATTTCGGTGATCTTAATGACGATGGGGAAATTACCCCTGAAGATGCCCTCATTGCGTTTAATTGTTATCTCGGATTGGGTCCCTGCCCTGATATGGCTGATGTGAATCAGGATGGGGCAGTGACGCCGGCAGATGCCCGTTGTTTATTGAGAAAATATCTGGAGCAATCTTCCCATTAAGACCTTAATTTTTTAAAAAAATATATATGCGGAGTAAAGGGATGAAAAGAATTCTCCTGATTATCTTTACGGTAGTTTTTAAATACCGACTTTTCAAAAATTCCCACTATCCCATAAGGAGCAAAAACGAATATAAGCCAAATACAGGCAAAATATCCATTCATCATGGCTAATAGTTCAGGGATAGCTATAATAAATAATAATATAAAAAGACTATATTTAAAATTATCAACGAATTCTTGATCACCTCCATGGTAATGACGGGTAATTTCTATTGCCAATAATATAGATATGAGAAAATATATTGCAAAAGCTACTAGTATGAGAAGCGTATACTTCATAACCTATTTTCCTCCTTTATAAATAATCAATCATTATTCTTAATTCTTATCGGTTTTTATATCTAAATCAGGGGATATTTTTTTAGGATATACACATCTGATTGTTTTTTATAGCAAAAAATAAGTATTAGATAAAAGATCCCCGAGGATGAATATAATTAACCATTCGGATCCCACTCTATGCTCGCTGTTGTACTCCCGCTATTTGCTGCGTCAATATTTTTACCACCATAGTTGTTTTTGTTTTTCTTGACCCACTCGACAGCAGACTCAATTCTTCTAGGCTTACCACCATCTCCTATAGCTTCAGCGAGTAATACCAGTACGGCATCCCTATCCACATTCGGGCTATAATTATTATCAGGATCAGCTTCATCAAAATTATTTCTCACCCAGACAGTATAATTTATCCCTCCAATTGTCCTTATGGGTTGCCCACTGAGCCCTAACTCAACAAAGACATTCGTAGCTGTAGCGTCTTCTATTAAAGCATTCCATTCATCGATTGAGGTATTCTGGAGGGTCTTTACGCCTCTGGCCAGAGCTGCCTCCGCTGTAAAGAATTTCTGCCTGGAGAGTTTATAATTATGGACAATTTTCATATCACTGGTGGATAAATAGATACCAGCTATACCTAAAGAAGTTAATAAAACCATTAAAATTAGGGCAATGATCATAATCATACCCTCCTGATCTTCTTTAAAAATTTTTAATTGGCTCATAATGTATCTCATAGCCAAATCACCTCCTTCTAGTTCCTGATCCAAAGTCGGGTTTTCAATTCTCTACGCCTATAGTGATCATTGTATAGAGAATCGGTATATGATGAGTCCTTCTTGCTTGTTCTCGCTCTCAGTGTAATAAGCAAAGAGCTACTGTCAATCATATCAACCTCCAAGAATTCAATATCTTCAACCACGGTTTGTAAAGTTGTAGAATCATTGCCAATCTTTCTCTTTCGCATAAGGCAAGGGTGATCCTTCCTGTGGTGAGTATACGATGGATCGTTCGCTTCATTAAATACCATGAAACTAACGACGTTTATTTTCCCAACTTCCGTACCTTTATAGAACTGCGGTTTTGTATATAAGCCAAAACCCCAATCATCGGGAAAGCCCTGTTGTCCACTTGTATTAGGATCTGTATCGATATCTAATGTCGATGATCCATTTGGGTCACTCACGATTTTGGCGAATTCCAGGCGTTTTCCCTCGACCATACCAGTGCCAATATATATAATATCTCCTTGCTCGAAACCAGTTGTGTCAGTAACGGTTATGGTTGGATCGGTCCAAAAAACATTAGCGTCCAACTCAACAGGAAAATTAGTATACCCCTGAACAGGATAGCCGTAAATAAAGGTAATCATGTCAGGTTGATTTGCATTTATCCCGGGAGTAATAACGAGGTAACTATTCATGGTCACTGAATAGGGTGCAGAGGGCAGAAGATCAGAGTTGGAGGGTATCCACTTTGCCAATTTTTTCAGGAAATTAGAATCCGGACCCCCAGTTTTATATCCGGCCATCCTCAGCTCTATAGATATTCTGTCCATGGCGACCCTAATATTTTGATTCATTTCATTTGTTTTATTTTGAACATCTGATGTTTTATATTGGCTTTTAAAAAATTCGAATAGAGAGCCCATTATTATGAAGATAATTGCGAGAGCTATTAATAGCTCTATTAAGCTGAAACCTTTGGGCATCTTTCTCATATGAACCGGAATCAGACCTCTGCTTCTCATCTTTTTTATCCCTCTTATCAGAGTATTGTTGATAAGGCGTGATAGTGCCAGTCGAAATCTTGCCAACCGACAATAACGGTTACTGTCCTTGATCCATTGTTCGGGTAATTGAATCGTACATTATATACTCTCACGAAATCTGGTGTAGGGGAATCATTACCATAATCCGGATTAGTAAAAAGGTC
Organism: bacterium; assembly: GCA_049472395.1. Classification (GTDB taxonomy): domain Bacteria; phylum SZUA-182; class SZUA-182; order DTGQ01; family JBLIRR01; genus JBLIRR01. The sequence continues at coordinate 18,114 of JBLIRR010000031.1, forward strand.
AGTATTATTATGAATATCTGTTCCTTCGTCCGCAGACGGCCAATCGGGATCAACAAGTTGAGGATCATCGGGAGGAAGTGACGATAATTCTTCTAGTTTTTCTTGAACCATTGTAATCATCTCTGTCATTCGCCTTGCTGTATCATTTCCTCTTATAATCGTAATTTGAAGCTCGGCGATTACTAGTAAGCCAACAGATAATATTACAAGGGTAATGAGTATCTCAATAATAGTAAATCCTTTATTATTATTCATTGTTAATCCCAACCCTCCTCCACCCGGATGAATCCGGTTGCCGGAGTAATGATAATTTTCTTTTTCAATCCCTCCTCTTTCGTACTTTGAAGATATATTTCCCCTTCGCTCAGTATCGTCCCGCCTCCGTATGATCCATCAGGATAGAATTCTTTTGCAAAAGGCTCATCAGTGCTGGTCCCGCTATTATTTACGCTACTGTCTATATATGCGATATCAACGCTCTTTTTAATTTTGCGATATCTAATATCATTATCTATTTTCCATGTTCCACTGTCCTCATCATAGTAGAGCATTGTATATGAGTCCTGGGCTGTAGTGCTCAGTGTAAATTTTATCTTATACTGGGAATTTTCGCCTATAGCTTTAAATCTTGCTAATTGAAAATCATTGTGAAGCATTGCAATCTGGGAATTGAAGTCAAATCGAGGGAGCCACCCATTGATACTGGGAATGGCCAGGGTACTCAAGATAGCAATAACGCACACAATAATGATTATTTCTATTTGAGTGATCCCCTGTTGATAGCGCATAACATCCTCACTTAATAAAAATAATAATATTCTATTTTATCGGAAATATCCTAGATATTCTTCGGAATTTTTTTCTTCACTTTTAAATTCCTCATTAAAATAATCATTTTATGTGTGAATAGGATCCTTTATACGGACAGCAGCAGTAATATGAGCGATGACATCACTCCCCCTGATCCCGGGGATGAGGTCACGAGCACACTGGCAGAGCAAAGCTTGACTAATAGAGTAACTCCTTCCAATATATCCTCCTGACATTACCCGATGCAATAAGGCTAACTTGCTCAGGGATTGCCTTAAGTGCACTTTCCGCGCCCCCCAATCCCGAGGTGCCTATATTTACGGAAGTTGAGCCTGCGACACTTATTCCCGTTACCTGGCCGATCCCCGCCTCAATCGTGATGATATGCTCGAAGCTGTTAAACTCACCACATTCTCCTATTGTCCCCAGCCTATAGACGACAACATAACTGGTGCCGTATTTGCACTGGGCCTCATTCGGGGGCACATAGATCAAAAAGGCGGCTTCATAGCAATAAGTTTTTGTATTTTCAATGATGAGCGGGGAAGTGGATATGTAGGAGTTTTCCGGAAAATTCCCAAGGGTCTCGTTTATAGGGATTTCAGTAACAGGTATGAGCTTAGAGTCAACATTGTTGTCTGGATCAAGTTGAAGAATATGTATCTTGGTGAGAAAGGGGGAGTTGGGGTCCGTCAGCTCCGGCTCATTGGAGGAGCCTGAGACTGCCACAAGCCAGGTACAGCCTTGATCGATACTGCCCACCTTTGTCACTGCCGGAGAGTAATAGAAGGGTTGGTTGGAGCCGGCATCATAGAGAGGGTTATTACCTATTTCCAACTCTTCCCCGGTTACGTCCAAATACCATATCCTTCCTCCCGTATCTGCTATATAGACACCCTGCGTCATGCCATCTTTTACATAAGAGGCAACATCTGCTATCAGGCCATACTCAACAAGAGGCGATGCGGGGGGGCTAAACTCTTCGCTAAATATAAGAGCGCCGTTTTCAACACCGCTATCGAATTTTATGGTCATGAATGTTCTTCCCTCCTCATCTGACGTATCTGGATCATCATAGCCCGATCCCACAAAGAGCACGGATTTTTTTACACCTGAAAGCATAATTCTCCCGAAGCAGGGGGTAGACCATGAACTTCCGATTATCCCGTCATAGGTTGATGCCAGATTCGCATTAGAGGTATGCCAGAGCATGCTGAATGGTTGATTGGGATCATACCCCGGATCCCCAGAAGAGGGATGGGTAATATCGAGGGCAAAATAATTATTTCCTCCCGATCCTTCGCCACACACCAGTACGGTTTTCCACGTACTCCCTATCAGCACATCATGGACCTTGGGTGAGGCAGACACGCCGTATATATGGTTATGGGGTGATCGGTCCTGTCCTCCATAAGAGTAAAGTAATTCGATTGTGGGAAGCAAATCCGGAGGCACATAGGCGAAAAGCTCATAACCCGTTTCAAGATCGAAGCAGTGGAGCATGCAGTCATTTGACCCGGTATATACGACCGGCTTTCTATTCCTATAGAGGTCTTCAAAGAATTGGCGGGCCGCCCCGATGTTGGGGTCTTCCTCCTCGTAGGGGGGGCCGACGACCAGGGGGGTGCAATTTGTGATATCACCGAGCCGCCAGAATCTGTTCTCACCAGCAATAAATCTTATGATGGTGCCCGCCTCCGTGGGGCTTGAACCGAGTCCGACGTTGAAAAGGGCTGTTGAGTTGACAGCTCCCGAAGAGGTGATAAAGGGAACAAGGTCCCCTGTTGCATCAGAGGTATAGATCTTTCGTGCATTCCACGCAACATGGTTTGAGTCGAGAAGCTCACCTGCGTCCCACATTGTGGATTCACTCTCAAAATTATACGCCCTCAGGTGACCGTACCATTTGGGAAATTCTGCAAGTGCAATGAGCCCGATATTGTTTGTTACAAAGGGCAGAGCTGAGTTGGTAGCAATGGAAGGAGAGGAGGTGGTATATGTACCCGCTGCCACCTGAAGTATAATCTCCTCCAATGCATCGATAAGCTCTTCTCTGTTTGCACTATAATAGGCATAGTCACCACTATCCCGCTGTGGTGATCCCCCTGCCATGGCAATAGCATTGAGGGTTTCCGACCCTGCCGTATTTGAGCCGAATCCCACCATATACACAACGACATTGCAATCCTGATATAGGTCTTGGGCCGCATATATCGCCTTTGTTTTTTCAGTGTAAGGTGTTGGCTCTCCATCGGTGACGAAGACAATAAAGTTTTTCCGGCATGAGATGGGATCGTAGGGGAGCACCTCATTTGTAAAATAGCTATAGGCATCATCATAGAAATCAGCATCGGGATTTGAATTTCTAAGGGTGGAACCTGTGGGTGTGGCGCCTATTGCTATCAGGCCTCCCTCATCCTGGGGCGCCATGTGCCGCATAACCTCATCGGCTTTTTTATATCGCTCTGATTCATCATCGGAGAAATTAAATGAGGTGACAAGGGCACCCCCCCTGTCAGAATCATTGGTAGTGAGTATCCCGACAATCGTATTTTTATCCTCCCAGGTTCTATACTGCCGGGGATCATATTTGAAATCTATGCCATCATGCCCTCCGAAATATTGAAAGCAATCACCTTGCTCCACAGGCCGGCTCGCTCTTTGATCCTCATCCTCGGTGCCATCTGCCTCGAAGCTTTTTCCATGGTATTCCTTAAAATAGTAAACCGGATCATCTTCCGCCAAGAGCATCAGGCAATCAATATATTTCGGGTATGCCTGGGGATCATTGGCGGGTGAGAGCTTGATTGTATTTGTGCCTTTAATGAGTGATACATAGGCTGTGATGTATGCTTTCCATACCCGGTTCCCTCCTGTCGGACGAAGGCCATACGTGCCCACTGACACATCATTAACCTTAAGGGCCATGTGCATCCCTGTACCGGAGGCATGGCGAAAGGCGAGGGCATAGGTCCCCTTAGCCTCGACAGTGACCGTCCATTTAATATAATTGCTTGTTGAGCTATTGCGATAGTACACATATCCTGTGCCGGAATATCCGTCAATACGGCTTTGGGTATAGGCCCTGTAAAGCGAGGCATCCTCTGCTTCATACTTGCCGATGTATGTTCCGGAGCTGACGATGAGTTTGTCAAGATTGATCCCGTTACAATTCGCATTATCAGTACAGAGTATGACGCTGTTAGTGCCGGCATTTAAGGGCACGCTTATGCTGAGCATTGACCATGGTGACAAAATACCCTCATCACGGCGGCCTCTCTTTGATCCCTCTCCCCGTGCCCGCGACATACCCGATGAGATCTCGGTTGGACAAAACTCCATGGAAGCGGCTTCAATCGCCTCATTTACAATGAGCCGAAGGCTCCGGCAGTCCGTTGCATCGGTGCCGAGCAGATGATAGCGAAAGTTGAGGTTATAATCGCCCGTAGAGTCAGCCCTCACTGTCCAGGTAACTTCATCATAATTGTCGGTAATATAGTGGACATAGCCCTCTCCGGAATACCCGCCCTTTGTTTTCTGGATAGATGCGTCCCCTGTGAGGGATGCATCCTCTGCCTCATACTCAACAAAGGTCATTCCCAGGGCACCGGAGTCATTCTTTTTAAAATAGGGGAAATACCCCTTATCGACGCCGTTAAATTTAAAGTGGGTCTGCTTGAAGGTCATAAGGCCGAAGTTGGCAAAATCACGCGATCCGTTGACGATATCAGAGATGGTTTCTTTGGCAATATACATGCGGCTGTCCTCATGGGCCGCATAGACCCTTCCTTGCGAGTCAGGGGTTGTAAGGTACCTGCCGTAAATATCCCACTGCATACTTCCTGATGTGTCGAGAATGAAGAGGACATTCGGCTTGGTCACCCTGGCGGTGAGAGAGGATATGGGATCTATCTTGGCATGGGCTAAGGGTATGAAAGAGGAATATATGTATATAAAAAAGGTATAGATCAGAACAAAACTTACTACACTATAGTTGCCTGATTTTTTCCGGTTCATCGGAAAATCTCCTTCTATTAGTGAACATTCATTTATTAGTGAACATTCATTATAAGGTTGCACTACATAACTCCTTTCATTTTTACCCTTATTTGCCGAGTGTCATAATAAAACAGCTGTCATCCGATGAGCCGGATAACTCTCCCTCATTGTCCACTCTCGTTCCGATTCCGTAAGTCGGCAACAGGCCTGTTATTCCGCTCACTATCTGTGAACGGACACTTTCATCTCCGGAGTTGTCAACAGAAGTAACCACATAGTAATATAGTGTCATGCTCATACCGGAGCTATCTTCATAGGAGGTTTCGGTAATAAGCTCGCTGTTTATTTTGGCGAAGCTTCCTGAAGGTGTGGTGCTCCGGTAGAGATTATACCCAGCCACAGGCTCCCCTTCACAGTCGCGCGCCTCTTGCCAGCTTATTGTCACGCCCCCTTCGGTGCCCACACATCCAAGCGATGAAATACCCTCCGGTTTTGTCGGCAGGGGAACCTTCAGGCCCATGGCCGGGTCCCCAAAAAGAAGGAATGACTCGCTCACATCCTGTAAACCGCCCCAGTTGGCAAGAAGGATCTGTTTGGCCCTGTTGATTGCCGGGCCGAGGAGCCTGATATCCTCGGTAAAGATGCTCTCAAAAAGGGCCCTATTTAATATGGCCTGGGCTTGCGGTGGGGTCATCCCCGTTGACATGAGAGCAGCCACTGCTCCCTTGCCCTCTGCGCGCAGGAGCGCCTCGGCAAGGGAGGGGAAATTTTCCGATTCCGGATAGGTAAAATAGCCGGTAAGGCAGGTCATGCTCACGAAGAACCCTAACCTCTGCTCATTGGTGAGGCTTACAATATCATCGGCTTCAAAGAGAATCTCCTGACCCCATATCTGCGTTGAGCCATGACCGCTAAAATTGATAATGAGGGAGCCCTCATTAATCTTCTCTTTAATCGCATTCTGAAGGAGCTCTACGATGATATACTCATCAAGATACCCCTTAAAGGGATACATGTCAAAGGGAACAAGGTCGGCGGCATCATCGGCAATAATCCTGAAGTATGCCTCATACTCATCGTTCTGTCCATCGGCAACGAGGAGGACATTCTTTTCCCACCCTTTTGTATTTGCTGCACCCTCATAGGCGAGGATTTTATTCACCATCACCTCGGCCTGCGCCGCACTGGCGGCAGGAAGCCTTCCGATATACATGTCGGGAAGGGCATCATGGCCCTGCACGGTCACAAACCATTCATCCGATGGGTTTTCACCCATCAGGTCGTTCATGTGCAGGTAGGAGGGCAGGTAGGGATATGCTTCGGCAAGATTCAGATTATCTTTTGTATCAAAGGTACTGTCACCCAAAAGGAGCACATGGCGTGGCGCCGGCCGGGTCCAGTTATAGTATGCGTAGGTGAGAAAATCCCTCACAGCCTGTGGCGTTGCAAATCCATAGCCAAATTCATTGAAGATATGCTCAATATCCACCACAACTGTGCGAAGTCCCTGACTCTGGCGCAGGCTGCAAAGAGCGGTGAGCCATGCAGCAGGCTCTCCCTCACTATCCCAGCCAATCTGGCGGTGAGTAATGATTATATAATCAGCTCCCCCCTCCATCTGCCTGAGGTTTCCGACCTGGCCTTGACTTATCTCCAGAGGGCTTTTTACCGCGCTTTGGGAAAGGAGACAATACCTCTTCTGCCCGCTTTCTCCATCATCGTAGCGCGGCTCAAAGCAGTATGTATAGGGCCCAACCCCTGCACTTTTCATATCACCAAGGCACACGGGCGCATAGGGTGATGTTATATCAAAACCCATAATCAGATCGTCGCTGAATCCTGAAATCTCATAGCGATATCCTGCCTGGTGGGAGAAGGAAAGCTCATTGCCGATAGCATTGAAGCTCCGGGGATAGACTGCCTCAATCCGGTCAAGGGCAATGCTGTCCTCGCCACTTGCGCAGAGTATGCTCACCTCATTTTCGCCCTCACTGAGGGAGACATTCTCCATACTCGCCTCATAAAAGGCGATGCCGTTCCAGGTAAAGGATACGCCGGCAGCGCCGTTTACGGAGACCATCACCTCATGGTCGGTATCATAGAGACCGAGCATGGAAATTGCGAGGTTCCCCTGACCCGCCACACCAGTGGTAATAAACCGAAAGGCCACGGGGTTGCCACCACCATCTATCCCATTACCCAGAATGGAATCAGTGAAGAACCATCTGTCGCGGGCATCATCACCGGGAGCTGCGAGCATATAGCGCTCATCCTCCTCATAGAGGAGTTTGGCGCTGTAGGTGAGGGCCTGCTCGCCACTTCCGGGGCATGCCTTCAAATGATCCATCCTCACTGGCTCTCCCTCGCCCCCGTCGAGCAGGAGCCAATAGACATTGTGAGAGGTATATTTTGCATGCACATCCATGATCGGCATGCCATAAAAATCTATGTAATCCGTGTCATCAAAGAAATTGTCGTTATTCTCATCATACACAGAAAGCGCCACCTCCCTGCCACAATGATAGAGCCTGACTTTGTCGAGCTCTGTCTGGCTCACCTCTATGCCGAGTGATATGAGGGCATCTTTTGTGATGCGGTAGATCCCCTCGGCAGGAAGGATTACTTTGTATGCACTCCCCCATGAGAGGTAAGAAGTCCCCAGGGTGCGTGCACGAGGTGATGAAACCTCAGAGGCCCTATCCTCATAGGTGAGCCTTACCCTGATGCGTGCATAGTGCCTCAGCTCTCCCCTCACCGGGTTAAAGGTAAGGGGTGAGAAGATCAGGTGAAGCTTTTTCGCATCCCGAAAGGTGTATACATTACCCAGTTGCGCCACCTCCTGCGGGGAGAAGATATCGCGGGCATACGCAGCAGCATCCAAAGCAAAGAGTTCCTCAACCCTGTCAACTCCCCCCTCACTGCTCACCACCTTCTCCGGCAGCGGATATACCATGTACCCCGTATGCGTCGTGCTCGCCGTATCCTCAATGCGTAAACGGGCGGATTTGCCCTCCGGAAGATCAAGGAGGATGCCTTTCAGCGGCAGCTCGGGATGACCTGTCTGGTGGCTATACCCGTGGATATAGTCGGTGATACGCAGACGCTGATAGGTTTTCCCCTCATGCTCCACGTGCTGCTCATCGAAGCTTTCCGTATGAAGCTCAAGGGTGATGCCTGTAGCATCCCTCTCAATAATATGAACTGCTTGCCTGATCGGGCGCGTCGGGGCCTGTGCGCTCTCTATTTTATATGATTCATCACCATCTAAGATGCCATCTCCATCCGTATCAGGATTTAAGGGATCAGTACCGCGCAGGTATTCATCATAATTGCTCAGACCATCCCCATCAAGATCAAATCCTGCACTGTTACTGAAGATGTCAAGCCCAAAACCGATCTCCCAGTCATCGGCAAGTCCATCTGCATCCCAGTCAACGCAGATGGGGCCATGCTCTGTTCGCACCCCGGATACGTCTATGTCTTCAAGTGTATAATAGTAAAGCTTCCCTCTGCTGACATTTTCATCTGTGTACTCATACTGCTTTCCCTTGACGGAAAAAGCAAGGCCGGGGATAATCTTTTGGGTGAGCCTCTCAAAAGGTCCGGCTGGGCCCTCCGCCCGGTAAAGATGAAAGCCCATATTATCAACTTCCTGGGCTGTCTCCCAGCTAAGCCTCACTCTGCCCTCATCTCCCTCTGCCTTAAAGGAGAGAAGCTTTATTGCGGTCAGCTCGTTTTGCGAATCCATATCAATGTCGTAAAATTCCGCAGGGGCCCGCTGGTTATAGAATTCTGTCTGGATCCAGCAGGATGAGCGTTTTCTTCTCGAGATACGCACCTCATCGATAATGCCGGCAAAGTGTGCGTTAACATCGGGCAGTCCCAGCGCCCCGCCGATCTGAAAGGGCTCATTGTTTTCAGAGGGCACCGGGGTACCGTCAGAGGTATGCCAGCCTCCCTCTATCAGTTCACCATTTAAATAATGCTGGGGAGCAGTCGGGTCCCCGAAGGTATTGACAAAGGTATAGTAATACCACGTATCGGCTTCAAGTTCGTCAGCGGTGGCTCTATACTCCGCCCATCCGGAGTCAGAGCTGTTCCGGTAGAGGAAGTTTGGCTTCTGCCCGATGGATTGCAGCCCATAATTAAGGGTGGTGCTTACTTCTGCATTCCTTCCTTTTGCCAAGATATGGGCCCACCCCTTGTTCACATCGCTTGATTTGATCCATACGGAGAGGGTAATATCCTCACCGGATACAAAATCAAGCGCACTTCCCACACCAGGATCGGGAATCTCAATCTCATCATCAATCCCATTAAATTCATCAGCACCGCCGATCATACCCACTGCATCCTGGGTGGCTCCATTATAGGAGCCTGAATTCCCATGCTGGGTAGAATCATCATGGGAGCCTGATACCTCATTGAGGTGCCATACGCCCATATAATCCGCATCCCATACCCCCTGCGGGTTCTCTGTGGGAGTCAGAACACAAGGGTTGCCGTAGTACAGAATGATCTCCGTATCACCATCATAGGAGAGCTTCGGTACTCTCACCCAGGCGATAAGGTCGCAGGAGGTATCCCCACATTCAAACTTCTCGATCTCATGCTCCAGGGTGCAGGGTGCTCCGCCCCCGCAGGTTGCCTCGTCAATCCCTTTGAATATGATATCATACCCATAAGGGCTCTGCACACCGCTTTTAAGCTGGGTGCTTCCCTGGATGTCTACCATGACAGGAAAATCAGTCAGATCACAGGTACAATCCCTGCCTATCTGCGGTGATCTGATAAGCATCTGACTCTGATAGATATAGTAATCGGTGCAGCACTCACCTATGGTATAGAAGCTCGCCGGATCAGACTGATTGGTGTATTCTGTCGTAATCCATGAGGATGAGCGGGCGATGTTGGATATGCGGACCTCATCGATGCTGCCGTTAAATTTACTGAGATGGTCATCGGAACCCTTAGAGCCAATCGACACATTTTCATCGATAGAACCGCTCCACGTTCCTAATCCTGTGAGGGTACTCCCATTCTGTGAGCCATCTATAAATGCCCTCACTTCATCAGCAGTGTTATCCCACGTTAAGACCACCTGATGCCATTGACCATCATCATCACTTATATCCGTGCATTCAATCATTGTCGTTATATTATTTGCCTTATATCGTAATGTAAAATTATCAAGAGCATCAGCCCACAGTAGTCCGATATTATTCAAATCATTAGCATGTGCGCTCACTACCGTCCCATCACCTGTCATTGGGCGCATTTTTATCCACGCAGAAACAGTGCCTTTGAGTACATTGATATCATCGTTCACCGCGCCGATATCGATATAATCATTGATGCCGTCAAAATCCTGCGCGCCCGCGATCTTGCCCGCAATCGGTCCGTTGTTGTACTGAATTGCGTCGTTGTGTGACGTGGAGTCCTCGTGGGTACCGCCGGTAACACCATCAGTTACCTGCTCCTCCAGGTGCCAGACGCTCGCGAAATTCGGGTCCCACACCCCCGCAGGGTTCTCCGTAGGCGAGGTGATGTAGCTGTTTCCATAGAAGATAAAGAAGGAGGTATCCTCATTATGCTTTAAGGTGGGTATCCTTACCCAGGCTTTGAGCACCCCGTTTTCATCATCATAGTGCTCGATCTCATAATCGAGCTTGTTCTCCTTTGTCTCATCGGCAAAGACAATATCATACCCCATCGGGTGCTCAACATTGCCGGTTGGCGATGCCTTTAAATAATCTGCCTGTATGGAGACAAGGAGGGGGAAATCGGTAAAATCGCTGTTGCCGGCAACCTTGGAATTGTCCACGGTGATCTTTCGTATACAATAAAAATCTTCGGCATTTAAGCTGAAGTGTGTCACGCTCGATGCCCCGGGTCCCCCCATCGTTCCCGATGCAAGGGTGATGTTGCCGATCCCGAGGTTGATAGTGAGCGTATCCCCCATCTGAAGGTTACTCACATCACCTTTGAGGATATAATGAATGCTCGCCCCTCCCGTCAGAGTAACGGGAGCGGTAAAGGTAATGGTGCCCATGGAATCAGTGATATCAACAGATCCCACACCGCCCACAGTGGCAGTTTCAGTGTCGCTGATACTACCGTCAGTATCAGCATCAATAAAAATCTCCATATTGGCCATATCCCCCGGAGCAATCCCGAGGGCAGCGGGAAGCCGGAATTGCACCTGGTCAACCGTCACATCCGAGGCATCAGTGTTGACGAGCCAAAAGGCGAAAAGCTCTGCTCCCGATATGTTCGTTTCCGTCATGAAGGCATTTGTCTCCTGTCCTTCCGAATGGTCATTGAGAGTGATTGTTCCGCACTCAGTGTCGGTGTAAAAGTCTGAGGATGCCTGATTATTATATTTTGTTTTAATCCATCCATCGGAGCGGGCCACATTGGAGATACGCACCTCATCGATCATTCCGTTAAAGTACGTGTAATTATCATCGGAATACAGCCTTCCGATGAAGGCGAATTCACCGCTGTCGGAAAGTGAGACTGTCCCTGTTGAGGCCTGCATGTTTCCGTCAATATAAAGATAGTTGGTCCCGGATTTTCGCACACCTATGACATAGTGCCACTGCATATCAGTATAGGTAATATCGCTGTCGATAAGATCATAGCTTGTGCCATCATGAATGATAAAGTAAAAATGATTGTCATCACCTATCGCCAGGGAAAATCCCCCGGCATCCTTATCTATCTTTCCGGCAATTCCCATATTGTGATTAATGACCTCAGGCCTGCACCAGGCGCTTATGGTCATATCCGTCTCCGCCTCAAACTCCAGGCTGTTACCACTGCCGCAATCAATATAGGCATCCCCCAATGGTCCGCTTGCAGGCGGAAAATCAAAGGCTGAGTTTATTTTGCCCTCCTCCCCTGCAAGGATGTCATTGTCATAATCCTTGATCCTCATTCCATGATTGGCATTCAAGGTTGAATCCGTAACTTCGTTGAGTGAGCCGCTGACATGTGGCTCCTCTAAGTGCTGCACCATCACATAGCCTGAGTCCCACACCCCTTCTGGATTTTCCGTGGGCACAGAGATGCTGCTCTCTCCATAGTACATGTAGATCAGAGTATCGGTATTACATTCGAGGGTGGGGATCCTCACCCAGGCTACCAGCTCACCCTCGGCACCGTCATAGGTTTCAATCTCATGGTCCAACTGGGTTTCGCTAGTATCATCATAAAAAACAATATCATACCCAGCAGGATGCTGCACACATCCTGTGGGATAGGTTTTTAACATATCATCCTGCAGGGTGAGGGCCAGGGGAAAATTTGTCAGATCAGCGGTTGCCTCGACCATCTCATGCTGTATGGTTATTTTCTTGATGCAGGAGAAGTTGGTTGCAAGGGGCGACTTAAGATGAGTGGCACTCGTTACATTCACTCCTTCCATGGAGCCTGATGAGAGGCTGACACCGACAGTGTTGAGATTAATCGTCATCTGGTCATTCGCCTCAAGATTGTACACGTCTGCCTTGAGGATATAGTTGACCGTCGTGTCCGCCGGCAGAGTAAAGCCTGAGGTAAAGGAGATACCGGTGACCGAGGCATCCACAACCCCTGCGCCACCCACGGTTGTCGTCTCATCCCCGTCAATAGCCCCGTCGTCATCATCATCTATATAGATGGCGAGGCTGTCAAAATCAGCCTGTACAATCCCCGTAACCGATGAAAGGGGGAAGGTGATGGCATCAACGCTCACAGCAGTAGAGTCATTATTAGCGATTGAAAAGGCATACATCTCCGCCCCCATCACCACGGTTGTATCAGCAATGAACTTATTCGTCTCCTGCCCCACTGCATGCTCACCGAGTGTGCAGGATTTAGGAACAGTGTAAAAGCTTGAGGGATCAGACTGGTTGTTGTACTCTGTCTTTATCCAGTCGGCTGAGCGGGCAGTACTGGAGATGCGCGCCTCATCGATGATGCCGTCTATAGATTCGTCCAAATTACTTATTCTACCTTCAGTAATAGGTGAATTTAAAGATCCGCCTGGAATTTGATAGGCTATTTCGATCCCATTGTTATATAATCGTTGCGTTGTTCCATCCCACGTCCCGACAACATAATACCAGGGTCCCGCAGTAAGAGCCCCATCGACTCTTAAATACTGGAGTGTGCCGTTTGTTTTAATATAGAAAGCCAATTGAGCCTGAGTATTTGCACCATTATGCCTAATTACCGCAATTTCAGGTCCGGCTGTCAGGTACCGTTCGTGGAGGGCTGGTAATGTATCATGTTTAACCCATGCCGATACAGTTATCGCACCTGGAGACATTGTCGGTGAGAAAGTAATAGCATCATCAATCCCATCAAAATCCTGTCCATTGGCGATCATACCTGCCATTTCGTTATTCCCCTCTTGCGTGCCTGTATGATTATTCGAGGTTGAGTCAATATGCACGCCGTTTCCTGATGCTTCATCATCGACCACTTCACTTAAGTGCCACACTGCCTTATAATTAGTATCCCACACCCCGGGCGCATTCGCCGTCGGTGCAGTGATCGTATTATTTCCATAATACATATAGAGCACGGTATCTATATCATATCTGAGCACAGGTATCCTCACCCAGGCCACTGTCTTGCCCGTGCTTCCATTGTAGTATTCAATCTCATGATCAAGCTGTATAGCGTTGTTTGCATCGAAGAAGACAATGTCATAGCCCTCCGGATGCTCAACACATCCCGTGGGGGCTAATTTCAAGGAATCATCGCTCATATCCACCACAAGGGGGAAATTATAAAGATGAGAGGTGCCCTCAACCTTGGTATTATCGATGATTATCTTCTTCATACAGGAGAATTGGTCTGGCGGAGCAAACCATTTATGGGACACGCTCGATGGTTCGCTTCCTCCGGCCGAGCCATTAAATATCCACACATCGCTCGCCAGAAGATTTATGGTGAGCTTATCTCCGCCGGCAAGACTGCTCACATCCCCTTTGAGGATATAATTGACCGTATCACCGAACGCCAGCGCAAAATTTTCAGTAAAGGTGATACTGCCGCTCACGCCGCTTATATTCACCACCCCTGCTCCGCCAACCGCGGTTGTCTCCCCGGCCTCGATGAGCCCATCGCCATCAGTGTCAATATAGATGGCACAACTGGTTATATCCGATCCTTCAATCCCCGTGATTGAGGTGAGTGAAAACTCTATTTGATCCATGATGAGTGAATTGTCCCCGGAATTGCTCAATTGAAAGGCAAAAAGCTCTGCATTGCTCACCGAGCTTTCACTGCCGAAGCTGTTGCTCTCCTGGCCCGCTGCATGTTCGGTGAGCTCACAATAGTTGTTTTGACTTGAAAGGAGAGTGTAAAAGCTCGATGGAGCAGACTGGTTATTGTACTCTGTCTTGATCCAGGAGCTAGAGCGGGCGATGTTGGAGATACGAACTTCGTCGATTTGGGTAGGACCAACCGAGCTCCCAATATCGTCATGCCAACGATGTATCATAAAACGGCGATCATTCGTCATGGTTACGTTGAATGTCGATGTAGCTACTTCTAAACCATCCAAATAGATTTTAAACTCATTGGCTCCGGTGCCTTCCCGTTCGGCAGCGAGGTGGTGCCACTCCCCGTCATCGCCATTCTCACCGTAGTCAACATAGGATCCATTGTAATAAGTAAAAGTATCGTGACTCGAGCTTTCGTAAATATAAATACCGTTATATGGGCCATTGTAGTTACTTTTGGTAACAAAGGGATCAGTATCCCCTCCACCCTTCACCCACAGGCTCACAGAGAAATTTGATAAGCCAAAATCAAAATCATCCACATCGCCATAGTCGATATATTTACTGACTACATCAAACTGTAAAGCACCGCCGATCCTTCCTGCGATCTGGTCGTCGCTCACCATGCTCCCCTGATCCGTCCCGTCGTGATCATTCGATGTCGAATCCTTGATATCTGCCGTGGACGGGTCCTCCTTCAGGTGCCACACCCCCTTGTAGTTTGTATCCCACACGGCCTCCGGATTTTCCGTTGGGGTAATGATGTTGCTGTTGCCATAATACATGTAAATCACGGTATCTTCATTCCATTTAAGGATGGGAATTCTCACCCACGCAACCACATCCCCGATGAAGCCATCGTAATCCTCAATCTCATGGTCTAATTGGATTGTGCTGGTTTCATCGTAAAACACTATATCATAGCCGTTGGAGTTGGCTACACACCCATCGGGTGAAAGTTTCAGGGATTCATCCGTAATATCTACCAGGAGGGGAAAATCAATAAGGTCTGATGCGCTCTCGACCTTGGTATAATCTATGGTAATTTTCATCATGCAGGAATAAATTGCTGCGCTTTCACCCATATGCATGATTCCCGTCGTATCCCCCCCAATAGAGAGTGCGTTGTGAGTAATAGCCCCTGAGGGGAGGCTGATTCTCATTTGGTCCCCGCTGGTAAGAGCAGACACATCCCCTGTCAGAATATAATTGACGCTCGTATAGCTCGATAGGTCAAAGCCGGTTGCAAAGGTGATGCTGCCGGACTCCCCACTGATACTTACGATCCCATCCCCGCCGACAGAGGTGGTCTCTCCCGCCTCGATAGTGCCATTATTATCACTATCTATGTATAGTTTGCAATTGGCCATATCGACCTGTGCAATCTGCCAGATTGAGGAGAGCTGAAACTGTATCTGACTAATGGTGGCTGTGACCGATCCGAGGTTGCTGAGCTTAAAGGCAAAAAGCTCTGCCCCGGTGACCGATGCTTCAGTCCCGAATGCGGAGGGCTCTTGGCCTTGATCATGATCACTCAGATACAATCCGTCAAAGATAGAATAAAAGCTTGCAGGATCAGACTGGTTGTTGTATTCGGTTGCGATCCGGGCAGCAGAGAGCGCCTTGTTGGATACGCGCACCTCATCGATAAGGCCATTAAACCAGCCTATCGTTTCTGAGTCACCTTTCCCTGCAATCGTAAAGGTCGCTCCGGTGGAATCATCTATGGTACCTTCTGCAAATTTTGTATAGTCAAGTTGACTATTAACGTAAAATTTAGCATTTACTCCATCATACGTTATGACGACATATGCCCATGCATCCGAAGGAATGTCTATTGTACCGCTACACCAGTCTTTTCTGGCTCCGTTTATCCGAAAATCTCCGGCTAATGTTGTTTTAGTGATATCGTTGCCCCATAGATATAAACAATATTGTATGTTAAAAAAGGTATTCTGTGTTACAACAGAATACCAGTCGCTTTTTGCCGGCCGCGCTGCCATATTAATCCAGGCTGATAATGTAATTTTCTGCCTAATGTTTAAACTATCGCCGCCACTGGTATACACCTCATCATTAATCCCATCAAAATCCTGCCCATTGGCGGTCTTACCCGCGAACGTTGCATTGCCCGATTGATCACCGTCATTATCATATGAGGTGGAGTCATAATGGGTGCCACTTGTAGCCTCATCCGTCACATCTTCGCTAAGATGCCACACACCGGCATAATCACTATCCCATATCCCTGCAGGGTTCTCCAGGCAAGAGGTGATCTCGCTATTGCCATAGTACATATAAATCGCCGTGTCTTCATAATATTTCAGGGTAGGGATTCTCACCCACGCAACAAGGGTGCCATTTGCACTATCATAATATTCAATCTCATGGTCCAACCGAACAGCGGTAATTTCATCATAAAACAGGATGTCATACCCATTGGCATTCTGTACACACCCGGTAGGGGCCAGTTTAAGATCAGCCGTGTTTTCAAACTTGACGAGCAGGGGAAAATTAGTGAGATCCGGAGGGCCCTCTACCTTGGTATGGTCTATCACTATCCTCTTTGAGCAGGAAAAATCATTGAACACGACCTGCAACATGGAAAGAGCAATGCCCTGGGGATTGGTAAGCCCGCTGATGATGTTCTCAACATTTGTGCCGTCATAATTGGCACGTTTGATCTTCCCGCCAGTATAATCAGCCCAGTACATCTTCCCCGCCGTTATATCAAAAGCCATGTCATACGGCCCACTAAGCCCGGTGACGAGCGTCTCTTTATTCGTACCATTGAGATTGGCCCGATAGAGAGCCCCATCATCGACATCACTAAAATATATCTTGCCTGCATTAAGATCGAGTGCGATACCCTGTGAGCCTACAACATCAGTGCGGAGATCTTCAATACCCGTTCCATCGAGGTTGGCCCGCTGGATTTTGTCTGCGCCATAATCTGTCCAATAGATCTTATTTGATGAGAGATCAAGGGTGATGCCCGATGGATTAATCAGCCCATCAGATGAGGTGACAAGGTCCTCTACATTGGTGCCATCGAGGTCAGAGCGCTGGATTTTATCCGTGCCCCAGTCTGCCCAATAGATCTTGCCGGCCTCACTGTCAATAGCTAAATAGGCCGGATCAGAAAGACCGCTTGTCACAAGATCCTCCACTGTGGAGCCATCGAGGTTGGAGCGCTGGATTTTTCCGGCACCAGTATCGGTCCAATAGAGCTTTCCTGCCGAACGATCAAAGGCAATACCCGTCGGTGTGCCAAGGCCGGTGACGATTTCCTCGATGCTCGTTCCGTCAAGACCCTTCCCATAGACTCCCCCTGTGCCGGCATCGGTCCAATACACCACCTCATTTGTATTTTGCCGCTGGACCCCTGTGAGGGTGAGAGACCACCCGGTAACAGAGCCTGCGTCACCGAAGTCATCATCCATAATATAGAGTGACCATACCCCTTGAGGATCTATGCCATTAAATACCGAAAGCAGTGTGCTATAGGGACTTGGGGGCGCAGGGGCCATTGGATCAGTTTGCGCAGCTGTACATGGCTTGTAGGTGCCTGAAGCAATTGAATTGCCGGGAATATCATCAACAGCGCTATCATCAAAGGTAAGGGTGAAGTTTACTATGTCAACTCCCCCGCCCATGTCCGACATAAGCATCACCCTCTGATTCCCGGGTCCCACAAGGAGCATATCGATATCATCGGGATAGGTATGGCTTAATCCCTCGATGGTCACTGTGACCTTGGTTACGGCCCCCGCCATGGCGGGGACCGTGATGGTTGATGGGTAAGGAGCGGCAGCTCCCAAGCTCAGGATGTTGATATCGGCTGAATTAATAAATGTTGCTGCGTGAATCTGACCAACACCCGACAAAAGAAAACAGCATACTAACACGGGAAGTATACGAATTATTTTGATCCTATGTAAGATCATTTCCCCCCCCTCTCTCTCTCGGGCAATCAATGATATTCAGAGTCCCCGAGAGAGATTTTTTTCTGTCACTACAATATTAATTTAATATATTGAATAATAAAATAATAAAATAAATAAGACAGCTTTTCTTTATCGGTACTCAATGTAAAAGACTTCGGGAAAATTTTTCTTATCATTGTTTCCTTCCTATTTTTTATTTTTAAAAACAAAACATTAGCCTCTTACATACCGCATAATTCAAATTTTTTTCATACTAAATCTATTTTTAATAGTGAGCATAAACCATACCATCGATTTTTAGAAAAATCTTCTCTAACGTATTGTTTTTCTGTTTACGCAATAGCCTCTTGTGCTGGTTTTGTGACAATTTTTCAAATGTGCACATCGAGTCATTGTCTTTGTGAGAGAAGGGGAGGGCTGAGATGTGAGCTGTTCGGTGACGCATATTGCAAGATGGAAGCTGCATAATTGAAAGGCTTTATTATCAATAGGTAAGCTTCATCTGTGCTTATTTTTCAGTGACAATTTCTGTCAATCATGAGACATTCTTTACTCTATTTTTCACAATCTATGCTATTACGCTCTAAAACGGCTAATTCTATGATCTTATTTATATTGATGATAAGGGTAAAAAATTTAATTTCTTAATTTCAGAAAATATTATTCTTTAATGCCGATGAATAGATAAGAAAAAGTACTATATTCGAGGAGGGCTTTTTATATGATGAAGCAAGAAAGAAAAAAAATGGTATGTATTCTTATATTCCTGTCAGTTCTTCTGCTTACGGGGAGTTGCGGTAAAATTGAAGATACGAGTGGTGAAATTAATGATCCATTTTCAACAGCAAGGCTGGAGGGCAGATGGAATCTTTCTCTCAGTTCAGGCTCTGATTATGCTCTTTTGTTTGATAATGCCGGTATCCTCAGTCTAACCGGAGAGAGCAATGATATTGAGAGTGGCTCTGGTTCGGTTAATGAGGAAGGTATTGTCTCTATTACACTGACCTTTTCCTCAGGGCATGTATATATATTGAGCGGAACAATGGATGAGAGAAAAGAGGCAATGGAGGGGGAATTTACCATCGATGAGGTGAGTGGAGGTTTGTGGAATGCTTCTAAACTATGTTATCCTTGCTCAACCGTATACCTTGAGGGACTATGGAGCTTCTTTTGGAGCTCACAAGAAGAGTCTGAATTTTTATTTACCGAGGAGGGTACTATGGATTTAATCAACAATACCGAGGTTGAAATGGGATTTGGTGCAATTGAAGAGGATGGCACTGTTATGATTACGTTGATATATTATTCAGGAGAATCGGCTCTTTTGACAGGTACAATGGCTGCCAGTAAGGAACAGATGAGCGGAATATTTGCCATCAATGGACAAAATGCAGGGACGTGGGAAAGTATCCGGAATAATTAGTTTTTTTCAATCTGCACGCTATTGTCTACGCTGAATCCGCTATAAGCTTACTTGAGCACATTGGTAATAATATCATCTATCAATTTTCCTATCAATCAGGAGAGCATTTGTCGATAATAAATGAGAGAGAAAAATTTTGCGCAAATGAGAGAAATTAACGTTGTTTATAAATCTAAATAAGTAAAAAATTAATTAAGAATGGAGGATAAGATGTTTGGATTCGGAAAAAAGAAAGCAAAGGATCTTGATATGCCAAGCAGAGTAAAGGAAGATAGTAAGTTATCCGCTTCTGATGAAGAAAAGCCGAGTAATACTGCAATGTTACGCAGAGTAGGAGAAGATGTCGCATTGTCTGCTCCTGATGATAATGAGCCGGATAATAGTAATGATGCCAGTGATGCATTGAATAAGGAAGGAGAACAAAATGTTAAATTGTCCTCTGCTGAGGAACAGGAACCGGATTATCTTGAGAAACCAAGTAGAGTAGGAGAAGATGTTGAACTTTCTGCGCCTGAGAATAAGGAATCGGATCATGGTGATACAGCATATGATTTGTCGGATCAAGAGGGAGAAGATGAGGAAGACAGTTTGGAATCGGAGAGAGCAGATACTGAAGAAGAGGCTGAGCTTTATTCTGTTGAGGGCATGGGAATTGGAATTGATTTAGGAACAACTAATACCGAGGTTTCATATATTGCAAATGGTAAAATAAATAATCTGAGGATTAAAAATGAAACCATTATTCCCTCGGCATTATTTTTCGAATCAAATGATAAAATATATTATGGAAAACCGGCACTTAAAAGGGGTTTGGAGAACAAGGGCTCGGTTATCAGACATTTTAAGAGAAAATTACAAAATAATAATGATATGTTTCAGATTGAATTTGCCAATAAAGATAATCAACCTCAAGAAAACGCTGCATTAGATGACATTTTAACTCACGCAGGATGCGCTATAGGTGCTGATGGAACAGTACCCGTTACAGGTGAAGCAGCAGCAGCCCTATTCTTAAAATATTTAAAAGAAGAGGCAATGCAACAAATTGGCAATATTACCAAAGCAGTTATTACTGTCCCTGCTAATTTTAATCATACGGAGATCGAAAGAATCAAAAGAGCAGGAGAAGAGGCGGGATTTAATGATATAAAGATCCTCAAGGAGCCGACGGCTGCTGCCATAGCGTATTCGGCAGAGCAAGCGGATAAAAATAAAAAGATACTGGTCTATGATTTTGGTGGAGGGACCTTTGATGTCTCAATTATAGATTTAAAAGTCGACAGCTCAGGGCAAAAAAAAGTGGAAGTAATCGAAACTGGTGGAAATCCCAGATTGGGCGGAGAGGATTTAACCCAGGAATTGGTTCGCTACATTTACGATAAATTAGAAGAACAATTTGATCTTAATATGGGGAGCTTAGAAGAGAGCGGATTAGCGCAAGAAGAATTTATCTGGAATGAAAATGAAATTTATAAGGAAGCAGAACAAAGAAAGGCTGAGCTTTCAGAAAGCGATAAAACTACTTTTTGTTTTCCGATTCTCTATGTAAAAGAGGGGGAGCAAAGAAAATTTGAGCTGCCCCTTACGAGAAAAAAATTTGAAGATATTATAAAGGATAAAATTCAGGAAACCTTGGATATTTTGGATGATATTTTGAAAAGCTCTTCATTAAAAGTAAAAGATATTGATGTTGTTGCCTTAGCTGGTGGTAGTTCATTATTGCCGATTATTCAGAATGCAGTGAAGAAACATTTTAAAAAGGTACCGACTTTTAATAAGAATGCAGCAACGGTAATTTCCGAAGGTGCGGCTATTGTGGCCCAGAACGAATGGAATAAGGTTGAAGAGTCTGTTGGGGGACACGTTACCTATCTTGAAAATACTACCCATGATTTTGGTGTTGGATTAAAAGGGAAGAAATTTGACTGTTTAATTAAAAGCGGAGAGAAATTACCCACAAGAGTTGAAAAAATTTATTCTCTGGAGAAGGATAATCAAGAAAATTTAAGAATTCCGGTTTTTCGTCGTATTAAGTTTAGTAATGAAACTAAAAAAACTTTTGAAAAAGGAATAGAATTCGTGGATGAAATTCTTATCACTAATTTGCCCCCGATGAAACAAACTGAAGTAAACGTTATAGTGAGTTTTGAGTTAACTCAAGATGATATTTTAGATGTAGATGTAGTAATTAAAGATTCTTCAAATAAATTAATTGATTCAAAAGATGTACGAATAGAAAAATCGAGCAGAATAGGAGGATAACAAGGATATAGTGACGAATTATAGAGTACAATAAGGGAAAATTAATTATTGGGAGGTTCTCTAAATGAAGGATGGAATTTATTTAGGAATTGATTTTGGTACAGCTACCAATTATGTGACTAAATGGGACTTTAAAAAAACAGATGCTATGCCGGTAGAGAATTTGGGAGGATATGGCGGAGGCTATTTTTGGGATAATGTAATTTATTATGAATCCCCTACAAATTATATTGTAGGGGAAAAGGCATATAAGAAAGGTGTTACTGAACCATTAAATTTCGTAAAAGATATTAAGCGCTATATTGAAGACGATAAGTGGCGCGTAAAAATAAAATCTCTTAATAAAGAGCTTGCCGCCGTCGATGTTGCCGCAGATATCTTTAGGGTAATAAAAGACAAGGTAGAGAAAAACGAAGGAGGTAAATCCATTGATGGCATTGTTATTAGTGTGCCTTTTGCTTTTCAACACAGGGAACGACAAAAAATAAAATTGGCAGCGGAAAAGGCAGGCCTCAAAGTGATGGGACTCATAGAAGAACCAATCGCTGCAGCTATTTCATTCGGATTGCACAGTAAAAGCATCGAGAATAATAAGAAAGAAAAGATCCTGGTGTTCGATTTAGGGGGAGGGACCTTTGATGTCACTATATTTGATTTGATGAGAAAATCAGATAATTCCATTAAAGTTGAAGTATTAAATACCGATGGACACAAGAATTTAGGTGGAAAAGACATCGATAGTATGTTAGTAGAACAATTCTTGGGGAGTTTAGGTCATGATGGTAAAGAAGTAAATATATCCGATGAAAAAAAATATAAGCAGGATCAATTAGCCTTAGTTATGGAGGCCAGGAAGGTGAAAGAAGAATTATCCGAGGCTGATGAGGTCGATGTGTATCTCGCCAGATTGTTCGATAATTGTACTCTTGATATTGAAGGCCTTACACGAGAGGAATTTAATAATTGGCTCAGGAAAAACGGTTTTGTGAGCAAAGTAAAAGAGGTTCTTTATAATTCGCTCGAGGATATTGATTTAGAAGTCTCTGATATCGAGAGAATTATTTTAGTTGGCGGCTCTAGTAATATTCCCTATATTCAAGACCTCATTGAAAAGACTTTCCACAGGAAAGCAGAGTCAAAAGAAGATGTGGGAAGATTAGTTGGTCATGGAGCAGGGATTTATTGCGGGAAATTGCTCGATAATAGTTTGAACTATGAGGTAATTACCAAAGTCAGTCATGATATCGGAATAAAACTTGATGGAAGATTTTTAAAACTTATTAAGAAAAACGAAAGGTATGAGACTTTTTCCGATTATAAGGAAATTGGTATTGGCAATCAGGCCAAAACAATGAGTATAGGAATTTATCAAGGTGTATATTCTAATAAAGACCACTGCAGTTTGATTGGGAAAATTACGCTCGATAACGTGTCCAAATTGCCGGAGAAAAAAATAAAAATTAAGCTTGGAACAGATAAAAATGGGATTGTGAAATATATACTTTCTGATGTGAAGGGCAAGGTCATTAAGGAAGGAGAGGTGACTTCAGATGGATAAAGAGAAAAATTATTTTTTATCAATTACGTTCAAAAGAGTACACCGGATCATAAATGGGAAAGACATTTGTCCCGGGAAAAAGAAGTGTGGAATTCCAAAGTTCTAATGCGGGATAATCAGGAGAAAAGAGCGGGGATTGTATCTGCTTTAAGTTCGATGTCTTTTCAATGGTACCCTGTGTAAAGCCATTACCGGAAATACTATACCCATATGAAAGAGGTGTTGTATAAAAATTCCAGTCTGAGTGTTGGAGAAAATCTTCTCCATAAAAGGCAGATTCGGGATATATAAAATAACTTGAAGAATCATATAAATAACTGACTGAGGAATCGGCGACCGGTTCACTAAACCATATTGTCGGCTTTATTTTTGAAGATGAAAGAACACCATTCTCAATAGGAGACAAAAATTGATCCCAGACTGAAGCGCTAACTGCGCTTTTAACCTTCTTGCTTCATTGAGCCTTTGTATTCCGGAAAACCAAAATCACTGGAGAAAAAAGGATCAACATAAACATCGTGTAATACTTCATGGTTTTCATATTTACCTCCTCTATATCGTATTCTTCCCTTTTAAAAATCCTCGAGCCTTTTATTTAAACCTTGTATATAAAAGTATACTCTATTTTTTGAGGTATGCAAGAAAAAAAGATGGAGAGAGGCGTGCCTAATTAATTATTATCCCGAAGGAACACATCAGATTGCCGACATATAAAACAAATAGTATAAGAAGAAATAATTCTAAATATTTCAAAATTGTTATTTGAATTACAAAACCGTTTATTCTCATAAGGAAAAATTTTCCCCAAGTAATTGGATAGGGCGTTACAGTGTATAGCAAATCATTATAGAGAGTGTGTTTAAAAATTTTTGGTAATCCGGCATAAGATATGCGAGATAGGTGAAATGTTCGCTGTAAGGCAGAGACCACACGCACAACAATGAGAGGTACTATGAAAGCACATGGATTTACTCTCATAGAGGCAGTAATAGTTATTTCCATAATTTCCATTATGGCAGCTATCGCTGCTCCGAGCATGCACATAATTCCCGGATTTCGTTTAAAGGCAGCAGCACGGGATATGATATCTTATTTTCAGAAGGCAAAGGTAATAGCAGCACAACATAATAAATATTGCGCCATTACCTTTAAACTGCCTTTAGGGAATGAAACCTTTGACTATGTGATCTATTTGGATACGGATCAGGACCTTGAATATGACGATGGTGAGAAGGTGTTATATTCTGTTAAATTAAGTGATTATAAAAGCGGAATCTGTTTTGATCCAACGAAGGGGGGAGGAGATGGGATCACGTTTGCTCCCAATGGCAATGCGCGTCCTTCATTTGCATTTAAACCGATGGGCATCCCAGTCGATAGCACTGGTCAATCATTTGTCAACCACTCCATATATCTCAAGAATGAGCGTAATGATACAAAACAGATCAGCATGAATTTTGCGGGAAGGGTGAAGACATAAGTATATAAGGAATAAATTATGAACCTTCAGGTCAATGAAAACAGTGGATTTTCTTTAGTTGAGCTTATGATAGCCCTTGCCTTAAGCTCCATTGCAAGTGTCGTTATTATTACTTCCTATATTACGCAAAACAGATCATACCAGGTTCAGGAACAGATTACAGGAATACAGCAGGACCTGCGCGCGGCGATTCACCTTATGATGAAAGAAATCAGGATGGCCGGGTATGACCCTTTAGGGAGCGCTGGTGCAAAAATTATAGAGGCAGATGATACGAACATACAATTTAATTTTGATTTAAATATGGATGGGAATTGCTATAATTTTGAAGAGAGTGTAAGGTATTCCCTCATTTCAGAAGGGAATACACAAGGCTTGTACAGGACAATTTCCCCTGATGATCCCAATAAAATGGAAGCACCCCTGGTTGAAAATGTGGAGAATGTGGAGTTTTATTATACACTAGATGATGGGGTAAAAACCACCACTCCGGCAGATCCCAATACAATACGGCAGGTTCAAATAACACTATTAGTAAAGACTGATATTGAGGATAGAAATCGGACTCAGAATACACGATATATCACTGATTCGGGTGCTGTATGGGGTCCCTATAACGATGGCTACCTGCGTCGATTATTAAGCGCCTCCGCAAGGTGCAGGAATAGAGAACTATGAATACAAGACAAGATAACGGATTTACTCTCCTTGAGGTGTTGATCGCGATAGCGATCTTCTCCTATGGGATCTTAGCTGTTGCAACCATGCAAATAAGGGCCATTACAGGAAATGCCAGCTCTATGAAACAGACAAACGCGACACTTTTAGCATCAAAGAAGATAGAGGATATCATGATAATGGGCTATGACATGATTAATGATAATGATTTTGATGGTGAAAATGGCTTGGACGATGAAGGATTTGATGCGGATGGGCATGCGTTTAATATCAAGTGCGGCGGTAAAGGCACACGCTATGATATATACTGGAATGTTGCTGAAGATGTGCCCTTAACAGAGAACAAGACAGTAAGGCTTATCATCACCTGGAGGGATGAAGGAAGACATAAAAAAGCCTTCTTTGATTTTATTAAACTGCAAGGAGAATAGCATAATGCACTCTGAAACTTATGATCAACAAGGAGCAGCCCTCCTATTAGCAATGATCATGCTCGTGATTCTTACTCTTTTAGGAATGTTTTCATTACATACGAGCACGACGGAAATCCAAATTTGCGGCAATGAAAAGAAATATTTCCAAAATTTTTATGTGTGCGATAGCGGATGGAAGGTGATGGCAGCGTACCTGAATGAAGAAGCACTACCTCCTTCAAAAGTCAATCCATCCCTCGGAGATAATATAGTAAGAAACTTTGGCAATGGCGGGGATGGCGTGACAAATGAGACGTTCCCTGTCGATACTGAAGATGGAACACTCGGAGATATCCCCTACTGGAATAAGATAGAATATATATCTGATGCCTACGTTCCCGGATGTGATAAAAATTACCGGAATATTACCTACACTGTTACC
The DNA here is from genome assembly GCA_049472395.1 of bacterium. Classification (GTDB taxonomy): domain Bacteria; phylum SZUA-182; class SZUA-182; order DTGQ01; family JBLIRR01; genus JBLIRR01. Next base: position 44,404 of record JBLIRR010000031.1, read on the forward strand.
ACCAATGCCAACAGACAGCAAGAAGTAGAAGTTGTTGTGCAGAAAGTCTTTAAAATAGGATATTAAGAGATTAAGGAGATAATGCTATGTGCCGTTACAGATCATATATGCTTATTATTATTACCTTGATTGTTTCTGTCCTGTGCTCGATGATAGCACCGGTAAATGTGTGGCCGGAATCGCTTGAAATCAGAGTAAACGGCGCCAATGACGATGCAGAAGAATATACCCACAACGGTGAAGTAAACCTTGGAAGCTCAGACCTTGAGATGGTGAATGAAACCTTTCCACAGATCGTAGGAATACGCATAAAGAAATTGCCTGTTCCTCATGGCGCTGTCATTACCAGCGCATATCTGATATTTACGACTGATGAAACGGACAGTGAGCCGACCACTCTGACCTTCCGAGCAGAAGCTGTTGATGATGCTCCAACGTTTATTGATACGGCATACAATATCTCATCAAGGCAGACAACCGGTGCCTCTGTCCCATGGGATAATGTGCCGGCATGGGGTGAGGTCGGCGAAGAACATTCTTCCCCAAATCTTAGCCCAATAATTCAAGAGGTTATTGACCGAGAGGGATGGGCGAGTAATAATGGCTTTGTTTTTATCATTACAGGCTCAGGGAAAAGGACTGCTCAGGCCCGCAATGTATCCCCCGATACAGGGCCGATTCTTCGTATAGATTACATTGCACACTCTATGGATATCCGGGTGTGCCAGTCAAGTGATGATGCTGAAGAAAAAGCTGACAGCTCCATATATCTTACCAGCTCTGACCTTGAATTGGTTCGAGATGGCAGTAATCAGACAGTCGGTATTCGTTTCCAAAATATTACTGTCCCGCAGGGTGCCCTCATCATGAGCGCCTATATCAGATTTGTGACAGATGAGACAGACAGTGAAGAGACTGATCTTACGATAAGGGCAGAGGCGATTGATAATGCGTCGGGATTTACATATACCTCCGGTAATATCACAAGCAGGTCAACAACAAATGCCTCTGTATCCTGGCCTGATGTTTCTGCATGGAGTAAAGTGGATGAATGCCATCAGACTCCCGATCTCAGCTCTATTATACAGGAGATCGTTGGCCGCTCAGGATGGGTGAATGGAAACTCTATGGGTTTTATTATAACGGGCAGTGGCCAAAGAACAGGCGAGTCATATGATGGAGAGCCTGACGGAGCACCACTTTTACATATTTCCTATTCGGAAGATGATTTTCCCTATATATCGGTAGATAAATCTGCCCTTGGAGTGGTCTGTTATGAGGAGAGTGATGCTGACCCCGATACCATATCTATCACCAATACGGGCTCTGATACATTAGAGTATACCATATCAGATAATGCAGAATGGCTCTCCTGTTCTCTTGAGAGTGGGACATTATCCGAAGGCGATTCTGTGACATGCACGATCAGCTATTCCACTTCCTCATTATCTGTGGGCACTCATGAGGCAACAATAACCATAACAGGCGGGAATGCTCCCAACAGTCCTCTTGAGATCGATGTGAGTCTCACGGTTGAGGCACTTCCCGAATCAAACAGATGTGGTCATATACCACTTTATACAGAGACTTTAGTGAGTCCCGCTATCATGATCCTCCTTGATATTTCAGGCAGTATGACCAACATGATGTCCATAAATGATGAAGAAGACAATCCCACCACACCTGATATAAAATCAATTGTGCAGGAAATCGTTAATAGAGATGGCTGGGCCTCAGGAAATGCCATGTCGTTTATTATTACAGGAAACGGCCATCGTACAGCAGAATCCTTTGACGGATCGTCAGGATCAGCGCCGCTGCTTCATGTGGAATATGACTCTGAAACAGTGGAGGTGAGAGTATGCCAATCCAGTGATGACGCTGAAGAATCAGAAAGTGGGGGCGTGTATATAACAAGCACGGACCTGGAACTTGTCAACGACGGCTCTGATCAGGCCATCGGCATCCGCTTTCAAAACGTTCCTATTCCAAAAGAAGCAACCATACACAGTGCCTATATGGAGTTTGTCATTGACGAGGCAGATAGTGAGGATACATCGGTCACTATTTGGGGGGAGGATGTGGATAATACCACTACTTTTTCCTCTGTTGTGAAGAATATCTCAAACAGGAATAAGACCTCAGCCTCGGTGGCCTGGAATAATATCCCTGAGTGGAGCAGCGGTACTCAGCAAAGCAGGATAGAGATAGGAAGATCCGTCATCAGCGAATTGGTCAAGGATAGGACTATTTCCTGGGGCTATGGGACGTGGTGCAGTCGTTCACAAGCTAATTATGTTTTGGATAATGACTATACGAAGATTCATATTGGCTGCAAATCCCATGATGATGCTCATCAAGCAAACCTTCAAGCTAAGATTGCCGCAACAACTACTTACTCAGGCACCCCTTTTGCCTACTCCATAAAAGCGGCGAGAAAATACTTTGTGGGCGAGAAAAAAGATAACGATGGCACGGGAGAATACTACTCAGCGATTGGTTGTCAACCACAATTTCTGATCAATGTGACGGATGGCCTCGGGTGGACCAGCGTCAATTTGGTGGAGGAGTATACGAACTCCCTGTGCGATGCGGGTGTCTCACCTATAGCAGTGGGCTTCGGAATTGACAATGCCACACAGATTAAAAAAATGGCTGCAATAGGCAATGAACGGGGCCATGCTTCAAGCGCTCTCTATGCGCTTCATGATGAGGTCAATGGTGTGGGGCAGCCTTTTCTTGCCTATAATAAGCTTCAATTGACTGAGGCGTTGGGGATGATTACCGAACGAATAAAGGCCCAATTATTTCACGGTTCTGCACCGAAACCGACCACCTCATCCAAATATGGTGATATTGTTATTGCGAGTGAATTTGATGCAACGGATTGGATGGGTGATCTTGTAGCCCTGACGTATAATCCTGAAACGAAAGAATGGGACACCGAAGCGTGGAGGGCAAGCGAGATGATACCGGAGGAACGAGCGGTGTATACCATTAATCCGGAAAGTCCGGAGGCTGAAAATCCGGTTATTTTCTATACCGACTCGGTGTTGCCCAATGACAACTGGTTGTGCAAAGATATCGGGGATATTATCAATTCAAGTCCGCTCATTGTGGGGAATCCCCCATTTTATTATAAATTTGACAATTACGAATCATGGGGTAAGAGTATAAGTCGTGATGCCATGGTCTATATCGGTTCAAACGACGGGGCATTGCATGCCTTTTCATTAAGCGACGGGGCTGAGCAGTGGGCCTTTTTTCCTCACAGCTCTCAGGCAAAATTGAATATGGCTGATGATGACACCTATGATATGTGCTCAGAAAGCTACTGTCATCAATACTTTGTTGACGGCACACCTATAGCGGCAGACATATATACGGGATCAAACTGGATGACCCTATTGGTATGCGGATTAGGCAAGGGGGGAGATTCCTATTTTGCCCTGGATATCACGAGCAATAAATCGTTTGATCAGGCTGACAGCGTAAAATATTTGTGGGAATTTACCGATTCTGAATTAGGGGAGTCTCTCTCAGTGCCGGTTATAGAGAGGGTAAGAAATGGAGAAGGCTCGACATGGGGAGTATTTTGGGGCTCAGGGTATTCTTCAACCGATCAAAATAATAAAGAGGCTTATTTATATGGCATAGAAGCCCATAATAAAGCACCTTTGTGGCATGATTCAACCTGTAAGGTAAAGATTCCCGCATCAACGCTTTTGGACAATATCCTCTGCTCTCCATTGGTCGCAGACCTTGATAGTGATTATTTCGGAGACAACATATATGTGGGAGACCTTTACGGCACCCTGTATCGTGTATCGAATATCCAGAAGGGCGCAACCCCATTAGTGACGAAACTCTTTGATTTTGGAAATTCATCACATCAAAATCCCATTCGAGGGGGAGCGAATTATGCGTATGGAAAGACATGCGGTGCGATCTGGGTTTATTTTGGAACAGGGAAATTTGAGGTGCAGGCAGACAAATCCAATATGGCGCAACAGTATCTTATTGGGGTTAAGGATTCTCTTGCATCCCCTGCAACCTATAGCCTTGAGGATTTAGTGGGTTTGATAACTTCCGTGAGATACTATACAGACCCTGATACCGGCGAGACCCAGGAGGTGCGAACAATTGAGGGGACCAATGCATCAAAGGCATCGTGGGCGCTTTCTCTTTATCAGGAGGAAGGTGAGCGTATTTTGGAGCAACCTTTGATAGTTGCAAATATCATCTATTTTACTACCTTTGTCCCTGATTCAGATGTCTGTTCAGGAAGCGGGGATACGTGGCTCTATGCGCTTAATTACGAAACAGGTTTGGCCCCGGAAACACCGGTATTTGATATGAATAAGGATGGCCTTTTCAATGAGAATGATAAGATAGAGGGTGATGAGGGGGAAAAAGAGAATGTGGGAGGGATTAAGATTGGACGAGGGCAAGGCTCATCCCCTGTGATGCACAAAGACACCGTATTTATCACAACAACAGATGCTGAAGTCACCTCCATGGAGGTGAATATGCCCGGTTACAGAACGAGAATGGTCTCGTGGAAAGATAAGACATTGTAAGAAAAGATCAGCCTGAAATGGGCTCATAGTGAATGTTCAAAGACATGGTTCTTAGCCTGATAGATTATGAGTACGATTATGAGTATGATTATAAAAAATGTTTCAACTAAATATCCTAATCTTCATCATACTCTTACTCATCTTTGGTTATATTCTTTTGAATGAAAAGTGTAAACTAATGAATGGAAGGATGTCGAAAAGACTTTTCAAAACATTCAGTCCATAAGTTTTGGTAATTCAAAAAATTTATGTTGCGAAAATTGGCGTTTTATCAATTTTACAGCCAGATAAAATTATGATAAGATACGAGACAATAACCAATTAAGGTGATCAAACGTCTATAAAATGTAGATTGAAAAAAGCATCAGATTTGTTAGTCAATGCAAATTATGCATGCTGACCTAAACTAAATCTTATGTGATATGAATATCATTTAAAAAAAGAATAATCCCCCCAGAAAAAAAACAGTGGTATATTAATCCAAATTTATGGCCATATAAAAGGAGAAATATCATGAATAAAGGAAAGAGAAATATCATTATATTTTATTTTATCATTTTTGCTTTGATTTTATTCTTCGAAGGGATATGCATTGCTCAGGTTATTATATCCGGAGTTCCACCATTGCCGATAAATGTAACGTATATACCAGATCCCCTTTTGACCTTTGGCAGCTTGCCCCCTATTTATCCCTATGTGGGGGATACAATAACGGCTTTTGATTCATTTGTATGGCCAACAGGTGCTGTAGTCCCATCAACTTCTCTTGCTGATATATCTTTTGCTGTACCTGGTACATTTTCAGGCTTTCCAGGTCTTTCTGATCCCCAAATTTATCTCTCTACTTCTTTTCCTACATATGTCGATTACATGAATTTATATTTTACAGCAGCTCCTGATGGAAGCACTTTACCCGGCGCATTTAGTCCGTTCGGACTTCCAAGTGTAACTGCGTATACCGGATATCTGACTATTTATCCATATTACAGTTATGGGGATATATCTACGCTTCTTGCATTTTATGCAATAAATCCTATAGCTTCTTCGTATATTTCTGGTTATCCGCTGATTATTTAAAGCATCGAAAAAAATTTAAAGGTTTCAGTTCTGATCTGTCGTATCGTTTCGCCCTGTTCCACATAAATATGTTTGACGAAATGGCCGTTTTTCGCTTCGACTTTGGCTTTAAATTCATCAATGTGTTCTTGTTTGAAAATATTATCTAATTCTGACATTGTGTTCCCGTAGAAATTTTAACATCTTTTGAATTGTACCACGAAACTCTTGTGTCCAGGGCATAAGATCAACCTCTCCAGTATTTGATAACCGTTCGCGCAATTTTGCAGGTATTCCCTGTGAATCTCCAATCTTAGCATATAGAGAAAAATCGGCACCTGCGCCATTATATCTTGATTTACATAGAAAGTATTGGGCTTTATTAATATCTAATTCAATCTCTTTAATGTCAGCACCATTTTTAACTTGACCAATAATGACTTTTTTTTCAGAAGGTGAAATTTCTAAAAAGTGTTTAGGCCAATTACTTACACGCTTTATCATCCAGTATAACAAAATAAGAGCAGTGATAAAAGCTACTCCACCAACTAGTTGTAGCCATAACCATTTAAAAACAAAAATCGCTAAAATTCCATGCACAACGACAATGATACCCATAAATATTGCAAGTATGCCAGATGGCCCCGCCCCTCGTTTGAAACGAAGTTTGCTAGAAGTAATTTCTAATCCCATAATTCCTCCTTAAATTTTTATAATATTAATATAATGCATGTTTTGCAGAAATCAGCGGCTGGAAGACAATAAACATGCAAGTGTAAAAAGCAGAATAAATATGGAAGAAAAATATGCACCCGAAAAACGAGCAAGCTTTCCCGGGCTGACTGAATTTTTTACTAATTCTCTTTTATGGTTTTAAAGATGGCCCCAGCTTTTTTTACTTTTCGCAATTGCTTTTCAGTAAGTTTTTGTTTTTCGGTATAACAAACCCCACCAAAATATAAAGACTTAACAACTTTTGCTCCGGCAATTTTCGCACCATTTTTTAGTATGTTTAAACAGTTCGGCATAATAATTCTCCCAATCAAAGCAGGACAAGAGCTAGAAGTGACAATAATCGCTTTTTTGCTTAATTTTTTAATACGTTTTTGGGGTGCGATTTTTCCCCAAGGCCAGTATACATAGACTATAAGTCTTTCGATAAATCTTTTCATTATAGCTGTAACAGTTGAAAAGTTAATTGGAGAGGCTAATATGAGACCATCAGCGTTATCTATTTCTTTTAAAATTTGATCCATGTCGTCATTATGTATACAGTCACCTCGTATTTTATGAGGATCTGTTTGAGTACAAACCCTACAATTTAAACAAAATTTAATAGAATAATCCGTAAGATAAATTTTTTTGGTTTCCATTCCATTTTGTTTGGCACTATCCAAAATACAACTAACTACTTGATCAGTAATTCCTCCTCTGCGATAGCTTCCTATTATACCAATAACTTTTCTATTCATAATCCTTTATTGATTTTTCTTTTCAAGTTCTTCAATCTTCTTTTGGAGTTCTTCAAGTTTCTTTTTTATTTATGATAATATATTATGTATGGTAATATATTGCAATACGCTGTTTACTTCTTCTCCACTGTTACTAACAAATCGGACTCAAACATTGCTTGAGGAGAAATAACAAATTCATCGTATGGAATTTTATCCCCAAAACGTTCCTTTAGCTTTTTCTGAACAATGTCATTTTTAAGATCAAAATCTTTTAAATATTTAAGCTTTCCAATTTCAATATTCAATGAACGTTTATATATCTTCCATACAAGTTCTGAACAATAAATTCGTTTATCTGACCATTCGAAATAAAGATCATATGGCCTATCTTTATACTCAAAAGCGACTTTTTCAACTGTTGTTATTTTATTAGGTGTTAGAAGCTTTTCCGCATCCTTCAACCTTTTAATAATATAATGCCCATCTTCGCCTCTATGGATCCATTCAGCTAATGGTGTGAATTTTACAACTTTTGAGGCTTCATATACATAATATTGTCCATTAAGAAAAAAAATAATTCCCATATGGCTGTATTTTGAATGGGTTGCTAATTGAATTGCATGACTTTGGGAAGACTGTGATGTTTGGAAAATAATATCACCTGGCTGTATATTTATAAGTGTTCGAGTGCTACATCCCACATTAATTAATAGGATTAGAATCACTAATATTAGAAATTTAAATTCTTTTCTTTTTTTCATATAACGCAAAGTTCAGTGGCCGAAGCCGCTTAAATACAAAGTATTATCTTTTGCAATTTATGTATTGTAGCACGATAAAGCATTATAGCAAAATCGGCCAGCGGCATTGGTCCACTGAAACGGTTATCTCTCCTTTTCAATTTTCGATCAGAACTTACTTGTGTTAGTTTTTCTAAAGTATATATTGCACAGATACAGCTCCGCTTCCTCAATTACATTGCCCCTCCTTTTCCTCCCCATTGCCCTTCTCATCTGCACCATAACTTTTATCATTTTTTTATCTTGAATAAAGAACTCAAATATTCTACCTACTTAAGAATTTGAAAAATGCGAACTCTCCTTGGCTGTACTTTTTTCCTATATGGAAAAATGTGACCCTGTCAATGTTCAGTAAAATTTTATATCCAACATCTCCCCGTTTTCCAAATTCCCGCTGATATTCCCAGCTATTTCAGTTTTGGTCATGAATAAATCATACGTGTAATTTAAAGTATTCGGATCCATAGAGTAATTCGTGATCCTATAATCTCGTGGTTTAGGGCCATACCTCCAAATATTTTCCGGGACTACCGGTGCTTTATATTCATTCGCATAAAAAATCATCATCATGTTTTGAATATTGCGCACGTAAGACATAAAAGCGGCCCGATATGCCTGATCCATTGCTGACTCAGTCACAATAATGCGGTCAAGCGCGGCCTCAGCCAGTTGGACACGTTCGGGCTTGTGCCTATTATTATCGATAATATACTGATATAGTTTTTTAATACGCTCGTAAGGTATCTCCGTTTTTCCCGTTTGACTTTGAAATAAAAGCTGGTTAGCCTCAAAATTAGGAAGTCCGAAATGGATTTCATCCAAGGACAGCTCTCGCCATTTTAGAGATCCCTTATCGGTCATTTTGGACACCTGCGTAAATAAACTTCTGGCCTCTTCAAAGCGCATGGCTCTTTTTTTCACCTGGGCTTCTTTGTAAAGCCTTTCAGCCTCTTCATTGTTCACAGCCGGCTTTTGCTCATCGATTGTTCTCAATCCCAGCTCTGATAAACGCTTCCCCATTTCTTTTCCAGCCCCATGTCCGATACTCACAAAAGCATTATAGATTCCTAGATAATCTAAGCCGGCCAAAGAAATATCCGAGGAAGTCACAATGGAAGGTATGCCTTCTGCCTCAAAAAGAAGCGTGATTTTGGCTGTACTCGCCCTCTCCACCAGGGACACAATAACACGCAATGTCCCTCTGTGTTTTTGTTCTTCTGTTTTGACGAATTCTATAGCATTAAAAAGAGTCACCTCCTGAAGCGCAGAATCAACAGCTGCTTCCTTCATCTCCTTCTTTTCCAAAGGATACCAATTTTTATTCCAAAACTCAGTGACCAAAAGCATCCGGCAAGGCGTCGCCGCATACACATTCCCGCAAAGCAATAACACACAAATAATCAATAATTTTTTCCCCATATGTCTATCCTATAACTTCTATATTCTTTTTATTAATCTCATTATAGAAAACAATTTAATAAATTCTGATCGGTTTATTTGGAGAAAAAATTTTGTAATATCTTCTAAGAAAAAGAGAAGAAATAGTGAAGGGGTAATATTGAAAAAACGGTTAGGTGGAAAGTTTTATAAGTTACAAGTAAGCCTCCTATAAGTCTCTATAAGTCTCATAATAGTATTTCATGAGCAAATAATATTGATGGGGATAAAGTTGATAGATCCTCTGTTCCTCTTTGTCCCGGATCTCATTATAAGACCAGATTATGGTAAATCGGAATATTGTGTAAAGCTTCTCCTCGCTCATCCGGTCTTCTTTCAATGTGTAATAATAATCTGTTGCCTTCATATCATAAATGAGGATCTTCCCTCTGTCATCCCATCCCCTTCTAAGCTGAAAATAGCCTGGGCCTAAACAGTTCGGGTCCCAACGGAGAAGGAGGGGACCATCGTACGCCGTACTCCACCAGTCTAACCCCTTATTTACTTCAAGATACCATTTGATTATTCTCTCGCCTGTCTGATGAATCACCTCTTCTAATTGAGTGGAGTATGCATCAGAGGGCATGAGTGCGAGGTGCATCGCAACCGGGATATCCGACCAATACTTTTCTTTTTCTAAAAATTCATCCGCTCCAAGCCCTATGATAATAGAGTCTATCTCATCCATGCCATACTCTGATTCTCCCCAAAGCTCCAGTCCACAGGCAAAGTGATATGATTCATCCGACAATCCATTGCAGTTATTATCCTCCCCATCATAAATGTCCACACCTTGTGGATTCACGAACGGAGCCGTATCATCACAATCACCGCTCTTAAGCACATACTGAGCATATGCATCTGACGGATTATAGTAGGTAAGAACAAAGGTATTCGGGTCCCCAAATCCATCCTGGTCAAGATCACGGTAATAAATTAATGGTTCTCTCGCCTGATACTGTCTTTCATAAATACTCAGAAGGCCATGGGCGAATTGACAATAGGTGTTGATTTTATAAGTGCCTTTCTGATCAAAGGTGTAGTCTGCCTTAAAATGTCCCCACTCCTCCGCATCCTCCGTGAAATAGACTTCCTCTATCTCTTCCTTTCCTTTTCCAGGTGGTTTTACAAGCGCCCACACCCTTGTCCCGGGATCTGGTTTTTGTATTGTCACCCACAAGGGCACAGAACCCCAGAAAATCGTGCCATCCGGCATTGTCACTGAGGGGCCTTGATACCCGGACATGGAGGGAATACCGAAGGAAGTGGTCTTCGCCAACCTGCCATTTACTCCATCTTCAAGGATAGGCTTTTGGGGAGAATAATAGTCAATAGCATCAGAGGAAAGACGGTATGCATCATACAGGTTTACACCGGAGTAAATGGAGGTAAAGAAGAGTTGTGAGAAGGCACAGCGGCCTTCCTCTCCGAAATAGGCCGTCTGGTCGTCAGAGGTACTGCACACATAGATCCTCTGTGGGGCCTGTGTAACAAATCGGTATGCGTGCGGAGTATCTATGAGAAGCACGTGGGTGCATTTCGGAAGCTCATCAAGCCACCTGTTTAACGTATCCGGATCAAGGTACTCGGTTTCATTAAGGCTGACCGCTACCTTGTGCTCATGCATCTCTGCCCGTCCAATAAGGTAGATAAAAAGCAGGTCTGCCTCCTGGGCAAGTTCATGTAAGCTGCAATAAATCGTCTCCGGAGTAATCCTTTCCCCGCCAGGTTCCGGCAAGAGGCTTACCCTGGAAAATTGTTTTTCAAGAAGGACCCACTGAGCATGAGAAAGAAGATCTGAGAAATAGTGTGTATCTTTCTCGTAGCCTGCAATGAGCAACGCATTTCTTTCTCCCTTAAGGTTTAAGGTATAGCTGTAAGGTAATGATATAGCGCCTTTAGTATTTTGCGCAAAGATAAGCAGGCTGTGAGGGCCTTTTTTCGTAAAGCCTGTATGGGTACCTTCAAATACTCCTTTACCTCTCTGCTCAAAATCAATTCTGATAAGGTCTCCCGTGGATATTTCCTGATTATTTGAGGATACTTGTGGGCTCAAGGGAGTATGAGCCACTACCCCCCATACCCTCTCTATTCCGATAAGATCAGATACCTCTGCCCTCATTGTGATCTTTTGATTGATTGTGATTGCGTTGGAATCAGAGAGTAGTTCCATTGAGGTTATGACCGGCTGATCTTGACAAACAAGATAACTTCCTCCTAAGGATATATTGTGAGCAAGAGAGCGATTATCAAGTCGTGGAAATTGTGAGGGCTCATGACGTATCTCAAGATCCTCGCGCAAAAAATTTTCTATTGCACTCATAGCGGAGCATGCATTATCATAGGCACCAGCTAGGGTGGCCCCAGCCTGAAGGTAATTCAAAAGATAGTAAGTAAAGGAGATGAGGCCATGGGAGTAAAGGGAAGATCCTCCTTCAGGAGCAGAGGTTATGATGCAGCGGTTTTCTCCTTTAAGATGATCGATGAGGGGAGTGGAATTAGAGGATTCCATGATGATGCTGATTTGGGGAATTCCGTCCTCATCCTGAAGTTCATCGAGCCACTGCCCGAGGGGCGGGTCAGCATTGAGAAGAATTAAAGTAAGACTTGGTGTACCACGCTCTTTCGCCCAGGCGAGTGCTTCCCTGAGGCCCTGACTGCTCGACGACACACCAACACTATCGTGAGCGGGATCACCATCCTTAACCGGGTCTGCCTCATACTCTTTATGAGAGTCACGTTCTTCATTAGGGTGAGTGAGGTAGAATATCCTTTCTCTGCTATATCCCCTTTCTAAGAGTGTCAAATAGGCATACTGGGCGATGGCGCATGTTTCTTTTTCTCCTGCAACAATGATAGCCAGGGGTAGGTGTGCTTTCTCATCCCAGGTGGGAATAGTAACATTGATGGGGATCCTTCCGGTTACACCCCCAAGAGGAGGGATATGAGGATCATGGGTTGGAGATTGGGTGAAGTTCGGATCAATAATCGTGGCGAGTATATATGCCTTGCCATTATAAGCATTAGTCGTGTGTGGTGACACAATCCCTTCGGAAGTCACAGTCAGTATCGTTGGATCTGAAGAATGAAAGTAAATCTGCTCTGTTATATCCCCGCTCCCGTCGAGATAGTGCCCTGTGGCCTTAAGAGCTATACTCTCTTCAGGATTCGTGATAGTTGGTGTGTGAGAGTCACCCATCGGAAATTCCAAAGAATCTATTTTTAAGGGATCTATAGAAAGGGTGATTGTGCAGAGCGTATGAGGCCCTTTAGACGTGATCATCTGTGGGGGTTGCGTTGAAAAAGGATATTCCAGCGACCAAAATTTTTGCCTGGCCTCTGAGAAAAGGGCCTCCAGAAGGTGGACCCGTTGCGTGTGAGAGATGCCTGTATCTGCGAAAAGACCGGTCTCGCGTGAGGCCTTAAAAAGCTCAACAAGTATGCCGACAAAAGAATGGCTTCCGGTTGAGTCAAGGTATGATGCGCCATCATCGGTGCTGGTTATAATAGTCCGTGTGTAAAGAGGAGTAGTTGAATCGATAAGATCATCGCAGAAAGATCCCGAGGAGCCAGATTCCACAAGGCAGATAAGGTCACGCCCTGTCCTTTCCTGAAAACTGTCAAGGGAGTATTTTAGGGTATCAATCCTATTCGGATCAAGAGGGTCCGAGGCTTTGAGGATATGGCCCGGCATGATTTGGAAAGTATCCTTACCTCCAGGCCCGATGAGGGAGAGATAGAGGGGGCCCATATTAAGCCTGTTATAAGCCCAATCTGTGAGAGCATAGTGTACATCAGCCAATGTTGGGGCAAAGTCATCTACGACCAGAGGATTGGGAAGGTTATCTTCATCGATGTCCTGATAAAAACCCGGGATAAGATAATACATAAAGTAGCAAGGATAGTTTTTATCCGAGAAGGTGGAGTAAATTTTATTGGATAAAGCTTGTATCGGGGGCCCGAGGCTATCTGGCATTGTAGCTGGCATCCCTGTGCATAGGACGAGATTGCCTTCTTGAAGAGGTGTATCGATAATATGGAAGACTATAAGGCCGCTCTCCCCATCAGCCACATATGCGTAATTACCCTCTATGGTTACGTCATAGGCTCTTCCCTTAGTATCATGATTTCCAGCTAAGAAAGGAGCGGTCGGATCGCTGATGTCTAAAATGACAAGGCCGCTATCCCCATCGGCTACATATGCATAATTTTCCTTTATGGCTACATCATAGGCACTCCCTTTAATATTATACCCTCCGACCAGAAACGGGGTGGTTGGATCACTGATGTCTAAAATGACAAGACCGCTATCTCCGTCAGCCACATAGAGGTAATTGTCTCTTATGGTTACTCCCTTTACATATCCGCTGGTAGTATACTTTCCCACCATGAGAAGGGCGGTTGGATCGCTAATATCTAAAATAACAAGATCCTTATCCCAGTCGGCTACATATGCGTAATTGCCCTTTATGGCCGTATCAAGGGCTGCCCCATTCGTATCATAACTTCCTGCCAGGAAAGGGGCGATTGGATCGCTGATATCTATTATGGCGAGGCCCCCATTTTCATCTGCCACATATGCGTAATTACCCTTTATAGTGACGTCATAGCCATGCCCTTTGGTATCAAGCCCTCCTGCCAGAAAAGGGGTGGTCGGATCGCTGATATCTACTATGACAAGACCATTACCCCAATTCGCTACATATGCGTAATTTCCCTTTATGGCCACACCAAAGGCTTCCTTTTCACCTATACCAAAGCCTGTCTCTTTGGTATCATAACTTCCGGCTAAGAAAGGGGCGGTTGGATCGCTGATATCTACTATGACAAGACCATTATATCCATAAGCCACATATGCGTAATTTGCTTTTATGGCCACATCTGCTGCATACCGTTTGGGAGAAGTATACTTACTCACGAGGGAAGGAGAAATTGAATGGGTGAGAGATACTACGACAAGGCCATTATTCCCATCAGCTATATATGCATGTTTGTCTTTTATGGTTAAACCCTCAGCAATCCCTTCTGTATCAAACTCTCCAACTAAGAAAGGAGCGGCTGGATCACTGATATTTATAATGACAATGCCATCATTTACACCAGCCACATATGCGTAATTGTCCTTTATGGTTACATCCTCGGCATACTTGTTGATTTTATACATTCCAGCTAAGAAAGGCGTGGTTGAATCGCTAATATCTATAATAACAAGACCGCTATACCCATCAGCCACATAAACGTAATTGTCCTTTACGATGAGGCCCTTTGCATCCCCTTTGGTGTCATACTGTCCGACCAAGAAAGGTGTGGTTGGATCGCTGATATCCAGAATGACAAGGCCGCTATCCCCACCGCTCACATAAGCGTAATTGGCCTTTATGGCCACATCATAGGCCCACCCGCGGGTATCATATATTCCAGCCAAAAAAGGAGCCGTTGGATCACTTATATCTACTATAACAAGGCCGCTATACCCATTGGCCACATAAGCGTAGTTGGCCTTTATGGCCACCGCATAAGCATTGCCCTTGATATCACACCCCCCCGCTAAAAAAGGAGTCATTTGGTCCTTGATATCTACTATTATAAGACCCTTATTTCTAGTGGCTACATAGGCATAATTCCCCTGTATGGCTATATCATAAGCATACCCATTTATAAAATCCGATCCGACAAGGGAGGGAGCGGTCGGATCGCTGATATCTACTATGACAAGATCACGATTCCCAGACGCCATATAGGCATAAGCACCCTTAATCACTATGCTGTAAGCATAGCTTGTATCATATTCCCCTGCCAGGGAAGGAACAATTGAATCGTAGAGATCGAGAATGACGAGAGCGCCATCCTCATCAACCACATATGCGGAGAAATCATTTATTACTATATCATAGGCAGTAAATTTTTCGGGATCATACACTCCGGCAAGAAAGGGAGCGGTTGGATCGCTGATATCTAAGATGATAAGGCCACCATCCCCACAAGCCATATATGCGCAAATGTCCTTTATGACTATGTCATGGGCATGCCCGGTGGTATTATATCCTCCAGCCAGGAAAGGAGTCATCGGATCGCTGATATCTAATATAACAAGACCGTTATACTCGTCGGCCACATATGCGTAATTCCCCTTTACGGCTAAATCATAGGCACTTCCTCCGGTATCATACCCTCTGACCGGGAAAGGAGCGGTTGGATCGCTGATATCCAAAATGACAAGGCCACTATCACCGCTTGCCACATATATATAATTGTCCTTCATGGCTATGTTATAAGCACTCCCTTTGGTATCATATCCTCCGGCTGGCAGAGGGATCGCTGGATCGCTGATATCTATTATGAGAAGACCGCTATTTTTAGTAGCCACATATGCGTAATTCTCCTGTATGGTGAGGCTTCTGCAATCTAATACCATGAAATGCCCAATTGGAACCGGATTCTTTGGATCTTCAATATTAAGAATATATAAGCCATACCGGCTCGTAGCAAGTAGTGCATAATTATTTGATTTATAAGCTACAATATCATTCACAAGCCCAACAGGCAAAAAAGAAACCTCTTTTATGGATGCTCTATCTGTGACATCAAGAATAAGAAAACCGTGCTCTGTTCCACAAAAGGCATAAGTTGCCTGCATATGCGAAGGATATCGTTGTTTAATAATCTCTGTACAGGTGATATCTCCCCTCTGCCTGTCCAATCTTCCGATAACTTCGAGATTTACCTTATCCTTCGCATAGCTCGACATGCAAAAGAGAATAAAACAAAAACAGGTGATTGAAATTAGATAGATCTTTTTTGTGCTCATCATTCCTCTTCACTTAATTCATCTGTTACTGTCAGAATTACAGGTTTAGTTTCATCCCTAATGCCAGGATTGTAATAATCAAAGGCGCTTGATTTCGGTGTGGAGACCTTAAGTGGATATTTGGCCTGTAACCGATAGCTCATAGTGAGGGGTCTTCCATAGGAAACAGGATGAAGGTAAAGACTGAGTTGTCTATTGGTTGATTCATATTTGAAAATTGTGCCTTTCTCAATCCCCTCTTCGAAATCCTCCCAAAAGATACGAAATCCTGGCGGAATACCCAAATCGATCATCCCTATTTTGGTTACACTGTCAGGAACTGTATTGGTAACTGTGACAGTACATAAAATCGTATCATCAACAGTGAGCGTTGTCCGGTCATAGCTAAGATCGATAGTAAGTGGAGGTTGTGTGGGCAGAGTGACGTCAGGCCAGGGAAGAAAATAGGTGCCAACGATCTGGTAGAGCAGATTGCCCTCTCCGATGAGGGTGATGCTGATGTTGTTATCCCCTGCGTCAGTATAGGGCGTAAGGTCAATCAACCTTACCACGCTGCTATCTATAGGAGTGATTCTCATGATGGGCAGATCGCTCTTATCTATGGTTTGACCATTTATGGTAATAACGATCTCTCCATCCATCTCCTCAAACAGACCTGATAGGGCTTCCATGAGAACCCGCAGAGAGAGAACAGTGGCCTGGGTCTGTCCCCACAGCCCAGAGGCCTCCTTCTTTTGAATAATATAATCAAGAGACGCATCAATTGTCCCCGGATATCGCCATCCGGCCTTGATCAAAGCATAGGTGATCATTGCGGTGGTCTCAAGGCTCAGGTAGTTCCCCCGTGTATAGGTAAAACTTTCCCCTCCTGAATCCCAATACACCATATCTTCCTCAACGATCTTTTCCGCCTCAAGGCGATCGAGGATGGATAAGCCTACCGGATCTTTTGGGTCCCCTTCTAACAGGGCATTAGCACAGAGGGCCAGGGTGTAATTGTCATCAATTTTTTCCACATGTGCCTTAATATACTTATTCCCTCTGACGATGCCAGGAGCATTTATTGAATATCCGGAATGGATAAGGGCCCAGGTGGCATACGCAGTGGATTGAAGGCTGTTATTGAGGAGATTGAAAAGATCCCTCTCATCAGGGGGCCAGGAACCATCGTTTTCCTGCTTTTTTACCAGCCATTCCTGGGTACGGCGAATAAGCTCCGGGTCCACAAAATGCACCCTCTCCATATCGGCAAGCTCCATCAAACCATATGCGGTCAGGATCGGCTTACCCGGTTCGCGACCATACCAGTCAAATCCTCCCCCCGGTACCTCGAAGGTGAGAAGGCGTTGATACCCGAGATTGATATACTCTCGTGCCTTGATCTCGATTTCAGGATTTAGTTGATCTGTAGAGAGCATATAATCAAGGGCGAGCACATTTGGCCACGTCACCGACGTGGTTTGACAAAATCACCCGAAGGGGACTTTAAAGAGCTTATCCAACCCTTCCACTACCTGACTGAATATGCCTGGATAGACCTTGACCATAATCTTGTGTGCTTCATCTATGGCCTTAAGGGGAAAAGAGAGTATATGACTGGTCTTATTTTCTCTCAGGCGCTCGCTGACTGTAAGGTGAAATTCCCTTCCATCGGGCACAACCTCGATCGTGCGGGCGATTGCATCACTCATCGTGGTGCCATAAGCGAACACTGTCAGCTCATGCCAGCCTACCCGGAGGGCCTTGATGCGAAAATAAGTCACGGTCACCTGCCCGGGTTCAAGGTCGACATCCTTTTCCCTCACATCCATCAGGGAACACCATGGTCTGTTTTCATCTATCGCCAGCATTATTCTCACTCTTTGGGATTCGTTCAGATAGTTATAGAGTGCTACCGGCAGCGATATTTCATCGTTCTGTGTAAGGGTCACGGGAAGGTCCAGATCAACAAAGAAATCTTGAAATACCACAATTTTTTCTGTTTCCCCGCCCAGCTCGCCATCTAAGGTTGAGGCGAGAGCGCTCATACGCCAGGTGGTGATAGAATCTGCCATATTTACATCCAGATAGGCCACACCATCCGAATCAGTGATAAGGGACGGCTCCCAAAGCAAGGTCTCCGGGAAATCACGTCTGATTTTCCGCGGCTCCTGCAGCTTTTCCGGGGTATCCTGGGATTTTATTCCTCCATAGCCGAGGGGAGCTAAAAATCCGTCTTCGGGCTCTACATAAGTAATACTTCCTCCGGCGGTTCCCAACTCATGTGCCCCAAAAGAGGAGTTTCCCCACACAGAATATCCACCCGGATATCCGAGCCTGATCGGCTTTGTGAGGACAATATCATCTATGGTCCTAGCCACTTCATCAGGCCCATTACTGATTAGAGTAAACTGATAATTAAAAAACTGAATCTGCTCCACTCTATAGACATTTCCCCATGGATCACGGTAATCTTTGATCTTTCCCTCCCTCACTGCTTCCTGATAGGTAAAGTTATCATATATGCGCAGGTCAACCAAAGCCTTGAAAATTTCCTCAGCATCCCGATCGATGCGGCCCACTAATCTCTCCTGCATTCTTTGTATCAGATCAGGATAGCTGCTTTCATTTAAGCCGGGATCAGGCGGCTCCTCTGCTAAAGCGAAGGCAACCTCGGCTATCTCCGGCTCTCCCTTATCGAGGTCCTTACAGGTTACAGCCTCTTCAAATGGGACTATAAGCGGCCAAAAGCGCGGCTTCATGATTTCCTCCTCCATATTAAAATAGAGTTTGAGTAATCCCGGGCGATTCTCCTGTAAAGCATAGACCGCCTCATCCACAATGTTGACTCCCAGTGCCACTGGTTGAGGAGGCATTACCTGGAACTCGATCTTTGCCTTTTCTCCGGGAAGATAGTAATCTTTATCTAGTGTGGCTGTAACCTCGATTTCCTCGGCAGGATTTACATAAACTATTTTTTTGTCACGGAATACGTCCGAGGCTGTTTCTGTGCTCGATGAGATAAAATAGGCTTCTACTAAAAGTGTACCAATCATATCAGCTCCCAAATCCAGAAAAAGCTTTGCCTCTCCATTTTTTAACTCTATCCCTTTGGTCAGAATGGTCTGGCGATCTTTGATGATATCCACAAAAACCCTTCTGGCCTTAATCTCAGAGGTATAGATATGCATCGTCATTGTCTGGCCCACGGTATAAATCGCTCGGTCCGTCCGCACAAGGATCCTTTCTTCTCTCGCATTCTCAGAAAGATTTATCTCAACCAGGGCACTCTTTCCCCCTGCCTTTGAGGCAACATGGAAGATCAGGGGAGAGTATGCATCAGGGATCAGTGCCAGGGTCCCCAGCCCTTGTTCATCTGTATCTATGGTGAAGATGTGCCCATCAAAATTAATCAGACTGTGTGTCGCAAGTCCCCGGCCCTTCGGATCGGTGGTGAGAATATACAGGATATTTTCCACTCCCGGAACGATCGTTCCACTTTCCGGAATAATTTGAATATGAATAGGTTCTTTACTCACTGTCAGCTCTCTGGTTATGGCCTCTTCATGATTCGCTGAATCCTCGACCTTTATCTCCACTTGAACAAAGGCATCCCCTTGCTGCAGTGGAAGCCCGACAAAGTAACCGGGCAAATTAATCTCAAAGGCAAAGAAGCCCTCTCTATCAGTCGTACCAGTGACAGTCTGAAAGAGAACAAAATCTTCATCGAACTTTGAGGCCTCAATAGTCACCTGAGCGTTACTGACAGGCTTGCCGAAAAAATACTTCGCCTGTATCCTTCCCCTTACGTTCTCTCCCGGTGAATAATAGTCCGCATCAGGTGAAAAATCAATCTGAAACTTTGGAAGTACATAGCGGTCCACAGTCACCTTTTTTTCAGATATGGTCATGATGTCATCTTCCATAATAAGGGCCCTTATAGTATAAAGACCCAGATTAATATCTGAGCCGAGTGGAAAATCGGTTGAGACTACTCCAAACTCGTCGCTTAAAGGCGCAACCCTGAATACCTTGTTGCCTTTTGAGTCTTCACACTCGATAATTATTTTCTTGCCTGCTGCTGGCAGAAGATCCGGTTTTTGTAAAGTCAAGGTTCGGATATGAATAATGTGGCCCGGCTGATAGAGGGGTTTGTCTGTAGTAAGGAGGATCTTGTAAGGGCGGAGAATCTCTATATCTTTCTCGATCTCTTCCCTGCCCAGCCCAGAGGAAACCCTGGCCCGGATCTTTTTTATGCCAGTCACCTCTTCAGGAATGTTCACCAGGGCCTCGGCAAATCCCTTGTCATCTGTAGTTCCCTCATACAGCCGATGCGAGTACTCCTCTGTTATCAGCTCAACGGTTACATTGGCCCCCTCTATGGGGAGGGACTGGCCGTGCACAAGTGCATGTATCCCAACGGCTGTCGGTTGGCCGGCATAAAAGGAATCTGGTCCAATCAGCATTACTTCCATTTTATCAGCCACCTGAAAGAGGCTCTTCTCCCCGGTTGTGCTCATCCATGGTCCTTTAAAATCATAGCTCAGGATATAGTGAGCAAAGTCCTCCGTAGTAATCGCTAAGGGGACTTTCTCCAGGAATAAAGAATAGGTGTGATCCCCTGGTTTCAGGGTAAGGGAGGTATGCTCCCGGCTTATGATTTCTCCATCTAAATCCTTCAGTGTAAAGGTGATCTGGCCTCCTAATAAGAGCGCATAGGGATTTCTTAAGGATAATCGAATCGGGACAGGATCGTGATATTTGAAAAAGTCTGGCTGAAATGAAGGAGTTTCCGGAGAAGGCTGGGGCCAGGAGGGACTCAGTGCTTTAATCGGATAATCTATTGGGATTGTAAGGTTTAAGGGAATGGTAAGTCCTTCATATATATGATATTGATCTTGAAAGTTCGTGAAAGTTTCTAAATCAGGAAATATGCCGACAAAGGGGTCAAGGGGTTGAGCACCATAATTGCTACCGGAATAAGAAGGAAAAGAAGAGGTAAGGAAAGGTGTAAAATATTCGCCCGGATAGTCAATATATCGATAGCGCGGTTTTGTGTGCTGAGCAGGACCGTTAAATGCATTGAGATCCATGACCAACTGTCCATCAATCACCATAAAATTGTTATTTTCTCCTTCATTATAGGATAATCCATAATCGTAAAGGGCAGTATTGGGAGAATAGCCTCCATATCCATAAACAAAAGGGGAGAGCAGCAATAGGCTCATGGACATGATTAAAATCAGATTAAAAAAATGCCTGAGCACAATAGTCCTTGTTTGTATACTATTCTTATCCATCTTTTCTCTCCTGAACGATTTAGGTTGAATAAATTAATACTATGTAAAAATAGCGCCTTACATTACCTTTTAAAAATTTAAAAGTAATTTTCGATATAATAAGATTATAACTCTTTTCTTAATATCAGATGCAAAATAAAGTGGAATTTTTAACCTACTATTTGTATGTTGACATCTCTGATCCGAGGGAGGGTATTATTTCGCGGGGCTCAATAGAAATTTAGGGACACATCGAAGATGAGTTCAAGATGGATAAAGATATTTTGCAATAATTCTGGATTTTTACAATTTCTTCTCCAAATAAACCGATCAGAATTTATGAAATTGTTTTCTATAAAATGCGTTATTTTGAGGTTAACCAGCTTTTATTTCAAAGTCAAACGGAAAAAATGGAAATTTGGAGCACGGGGAGATGTTAGATATAAAATTTTATAATCTATTAAATTTAAAAAAGAAGGTCATTGCGTGTTGTATTCTGTTATTTATCTTTAGTCTCTCTTTGAGGGGGCCTGCATTTTGCCAGGAGATACCCCCCCAACAATCTTCTCCTGATACCATTTCCATGCCATGGAACACATTTCTCTCTCTCTGGGATCAGGCAAAAGAAGATGACGCGCAAAGAAAGCTGGAATTTTCTTATGAAAAAGCCCTTTACACAGGGAGCGCCCGCATTGACAAAGATGATTATTTTATTCATTTTCAGGCCTTGATTTTCGTCTCCACCTTTAAAAATAATGATACCCTTGTTCCTTTTCTTTCAAATCAATTAAACCTTGAATCCCTATCAGTCAATGGACATCAGTCAACCTGGATCGAAAAGGAGGGATTCTTTCAGGTATATATCCCAAAGCAGGGACTGCATGAGGTAAGTGCCAAATTTACCATCGTAATAAACAATAAGAGTTGGCCACGAAGTTTCTTTTTGCCTATGGTGATGAGTGCGAAAAGTGAGGTAATACTCGATGTTCCGGATATAAATGTGGAAGCGCACTTTGATAAGGGTGTGGCAAAAGATACGGTGCTCAGTGAAGCAGGCAGTAGAATTCAGGGGTATGTCCCGGCTGTGGATGGAGTAACTATACGATGGCTGCAAAAGAATGAGGGGAAGAAAAAAGTTCCCTTGAAAATGGGGGCTACTGTGCACACCTATCTCTCATTAGAAGAGAAGGGAGCCTATAGCCAGAACGAGGTGACTTTTCATATATTGCAAGGGGAAACTAACTTTTTTACTATCCACGTTCCCCATATCATCGATATCCTTGAAGTTAACCCAGTGACTCAGGAGGGCTCAATTTCGCAATGGTTCACTGAAGATACGGAAAATGCAAGACTCATTCATATCTACTCTTCTTATCAACAAAAAAAGGAATTTAAGGTTCAACTCATCTATGAACATACAGAGACTAAGACTACTTACCGCTTTAGCATCCCCACATTGATTCCTCAGTCAGTAGAACGTTATGAGAATCTGATAGCAGTTGGGTCCAAAGCGAATGTGGAGATTCAAGAAAGCAGTGCACGTATGATAGAACGTCGGGATGTGCGCTTCCTTCCCCAGGAAATTAGGCAATATGCAAAAAGCCATGCCCTCTTTTACTATAAAATATTGGGTGAGGATTTTCATCTGGAATTTAATGTGAAAAGTCATGAAAAAGCAGAGACCATAAAAACGGCCATTGAATCGGTTGAAGCGGACAGTGTAATGACAGAGGCAGGAGCATTGATGACGAAGGCCACCTATAGTATTAAAAATAATCAAGCTCAATATTTACGACTCACCCTCCCTGAAAACTCAAAACTTCTCAGCGCTTTCTTAAAAGGACAGGAAGTGCAGCCCGCTATGGACGGCAGGCACCTGCTTATCCCCATCTCGAAATCGGCTGAGAATTCTTTTCCGGTTGAAATTGCATATTTAACAACCACAAACAAATTCGGGATTTTCGGGAGGCGCTCACTGTATCTCCCCGAGATCAATCTTTCTATTGGAGAGCTTTCCTGGAAGCTTTATTGCCCCGAGGCTTATCAAATTTTCTATTTTGGAGGAAACATCGAGCGGAAAAAATATAGCCTTTTAACGAGGATTGACTGGTTATTAGGACAAGTATCCCTCGCCACACAGAACCAGGCCTGTGCAGGAATGAACCGGGAAAAATACGATTATAGCAAAAAAGGGCTGAGAAGACGTTTTAAATCATCACTAAGCAGTAGCGAAAGCTATCTGGATGAAGTTATGCCCGGTAATCAGGTGCAGGTGCAGATTCCTGTGACAGGAAGCAGATACAGGTTCGAGTCATATCTCATAAAGGGACTCACGCCAAGGATTTCATTTTTTTATGTGAATGAAACAATTCACAACAGCATTGCCATGGTTGCCACTGTCATAGTCTTTCTTTTCCTTATATGGACTTTTGCTCTTTTATTTGAACGATCCGCTTTGCCGGAGCCAATTAAAAAAATAAAGAATTATCTCAAAGGCGTCGGCGTTGTGGCCCTTTTGGGATTTCTGCTTACTATCTTCTCTTTAGGGATTACTTCCTCTCTGGGGAAAAGCGTTGTTTTTGCCTTATTCTCCTTCGGGCTATGGCAGAACCGGCAGGTTGCACGGAGGTTCCATAAGAAGATAACCGGATGGAAATCATATTTTCCGGATGTGCTGCTTCTCGGATTGCTCTTTCTTACGATGCTCTCCTTCATTGCAGGGCTTTACTCTTTTATAGTATTTATTTTTGCCCTTTCGATTGTGTTTCACGGAATGTTTCCATTGTGGCAAAAAATCACCTCATCTCGGAAGGCAAGAAAAGCAACCGCAATAAAAGCTGTCATCCTGCTTATTGTAATCCTCTCCCCGTTACTACTTGGTATGTGTTCAGGATCATGGGCAGAAGATAGGGAAGCATCCTCCCTTCCGAAATTGCCCCATGCGCATGTCAATCTCTCCTGGCACGTTGTTGAAGGACTTCTTAAGAAAATCGAACAAAAGAAGAAGATACAGCAGGAAGAGCTCGATCTTGAATACATTTTCGGTAATGTGAACATCAAGGGAAATATCTCCGAAAGATATGCCCATTTAAATCTCATGGTCCCCTTAAGCATTCTCTCTGATGATTATGTAAAAATCCCCCTATTACCCTCCTCCATTCCGGTTAAAGATGCATTTTATAATGGGAAGTCCCTCACATTGAATGAGGAAAATGGGTATATCCTCTTCGAAGCAAAAAAAGAATCGGATAAACTTGGCATGCTGAAAATGAATCTGATAGTTCCGGTGAGAGAAAAGGGAGGAGTCCAGGAATTTATAATTGCTGCGCCCCTCATCCGTGGAGGCCTTGTGGAACTAACCTTTGGGCAAGAAATAAAATCCATACTCTTGCATGGTGTAGTATGGCAAGAAAGAGAGGGACAAAAAATAAGCGCTGCCCTGGGACAATCGCAGCAGCTGCACGGAGAGCTGGCAACATTCCGGCGTAAAAAGGAACTGGCGGATGAAAGCTCAAAACGAGTCAAAAAAATCTATTCAACAACCTATACGTTGCTCTCCCTTGGTGAGGAAGTTGCCATGTTTTATTCCTCGATCCGCTACCGGATTCTCAATGACCAGGTGCGCACTTTTCAGATTCGTCTTCCTCACGATGTTGTCGTGCATGAGATTGTTGGAGAAGATTTGGAGGAATGGGGCGCACAGGAAAGCGACAATGGCATTACCACCTATACAGTGAAGGTGCTTTATCCTGTTGGCGGAAAATACGACTTATCAGTACACTATGAAAAGGCATTCGATACAAATAAAATGGAATTTATCACTCCTTCCCTCGATGTTGTTGGCGTTGCTCGGGATGTGGGATATTTGGGAATTGAAATGCAAGCCCAGGCCGAGATTTTCATTAAAAAACTTTCAAAAGCCCGCTTGATAGACATTCAGAAACTTCCTGATATTATTAAAGAGGATGCCTATTCTCCGCTTGTATATGCCATTCGATATATGGAGCGACCTTATGAGATATCTTTTGAAATTGTAAAACATGAAAATTTTGAAATGGATGCCGCCATCGCAGACCGCATTCAGTATACGTGTGTCATCTCCCCCCATGGAAAATTTCTCGCGCAAGTGCACATATGGATACGTAACAGCCGAAAACAATTCGCCTCATTTATTCTCCCACAGGGTGCTCAAGTACTAAGCACCTTTTTGGATAATATGAGCGTGACACCCTCGCTGGGTAAGGAGGGGGAACTTCTCTTGCCCCTCAAACGCCAATCCGTAGATCCCTTTATTGTAGACGTGGTATATGAGGGACCTGAAATAAATCTGAATTATTTGGGTGGCCTCGTCAAACTAGAGTTTCCTCACATTGATATTCCGGTATCAATTGTGTCCGCAGATATTTATATTCCTCACCATGTTTATTTCTCAAAGCTATCGGGCGATTTGCTCGAGGCCTCTGTGGCGGGCTTTGTTCCATGGAGGCAAAATCATAATCAGATTTTTATGGATAACCAAGGGTTCAATTATAATGACCAGCTTCTGAATACAAATCAAATCCCCCAACAAAACCTTGCCGGGCAGCCCAAGAGTAGCGAATCACTTTCACTTAAAATCAAGCTCCCCACACGTGGGAAGAAAATCTCTCTCAATACCTTCTATGCATCTGAGAGAGAAAAACTTCACACACGTTTCTTTGCCTGTCATCAGAGTGTATATTATTTAGGGTATATCATTGCATTAATCCTGTTTATTGGCACGGGTTATCTGATTCCCCTTTATACATATGTGCCTCGCACTCGATTAATGGTGTGCATCATTGGCATATCACTACTTTTCTATTTTATTCCCTTCACCTGGCAGGAAATTCTTTTTTATTTGATCATCGGGCTTCTTTTACACTACTGCGTGAAAATAGTGAAAAAGAAGATGATCAGATCTCCTCTTACATGAGAGACATAAGTCGCTTTAATATCCCATTGCCTTAAGGCAGGCAGAGTGATACCACTATTTGCTTTGAAGCTGTTGGAGGCGATAAAAAGGCAAACAACTTCCATTCCAACAGAAAAAATTTAGTTGAATTCTTGAATTCCAGCAACTCCTATCTTCTCACCATGACGGCCATAGATTTGGCTTTCCAGTTCACTTGGTTAGTTTTTGGCTTTTGCAAGAGCAGCCAGTGTCAGAAAAAATCAATTTCTGCGTAAAAGTTTAATGAAAGCCAAAAAAAGTAGGATTCACCATTAATAAAAAGATAAGGGCTTAAAGAATAGGATAGTGAGTAGGAGTAAAGGAGTTAAAGGAGACTATTATGAGAGAGAATAAAAATGACCCTAAAAAAATCTACTGTCTCAATTTATTAAAATCATTATCTGTTACAAGGCAGATAGATTTTCAGATGAAAGAGGCTATAAACAGATGGCTTATAATTCTATTTGTTGTATTTGCTATAATATTAAGCCCGATGATTTCCAGGAGTCCAATAATTTCTATGAGCAAAGCGAGCGAAAAAGAAGCTAATAGTGTATCCCTTCAAATAAAGGATAAAGCGAGAGAAGGGCAACTAGCCAAGGGATTACCCCAAATGAAAGGAAGAGAATCGGTAATGGTTCAGGTAGAGAGCGAAGGGAGCGAAGTTATTTTTCTGAATTATTCCTTGCCTCTGCCAAAACTTGCGCTGCTTGATGAGAAGATTGAGGGAAAAACAGTGAAGCGACTTATCCTTGGCAATGCTCCCAATACAGGGCATGAGGGGGAGCCTGAGTTGCCGGTAATTCCGTCAAAGGTGATTATTCCCGCTCATCGATCTATTGCCAAAATAGACGTAATACGCGGAGAGAAAATTGCCCTTCCTGGCGAGCATTTCATAGAGTATGCAAAAGCCATATACCCCTTAATACCTAATGTGGAAATTAAAAAGATCGGTCCCAAAAATGCAATTTATAATTCTGATAATGGATTTCCTCGTAAAAGTCATTATTTTGTGGGTGTCCAGAAAAAATATGGTGTCTCTGTGGCTATTGTCAATCTTTTTCCGATAACCTATCATCCCAAATCCGGAAAAGTTTATTATTATAAAAACATATCACTAAAAATAACGACCGAGCCGGATGCTTCAATTATCAAATCCGGGATTCGTAATCGTCTGGAAAAGTTCGATTCAATAAAATTTGGGGTAGAAAATCCAGAGACTCTTAATTCCTATAGGAAAAAAGAGGAAGAGATCCCTCTCCCAGCCGGTTCTTTTAATGCTTTGGACAGCTATCAATATGTGCTTATCACAAGTGAGACAATCAGGGATGCGGATACGGATGTAACGGTACATGATCTTATTGCCCAAAAGCAATCACGCGGTTTAACAGCCGCAATTGTAACGATCGAAGAGATATATGATAGCTTTTCCGGCATAGATAACGCGGAAAAACTACGCAATGGAATCATTTGGTTTTACAATAACTGGGAAACCGATTATGTGCTTCTTGGAGGAGATATTAATATCATTCCAATGCGTAAACTTTGGTGCCAGGCATATGCAGGTGGTGAGGCGGATAATATACCTAGCGACTTATATTTTCAGTGCTTAGATGGCAGTTATAATTCCGATGGCGATAGTCGCTGGGGAGAGCCTGATGATGGGCAAGATATTCCAGGGGGAAATGGCGATGTGGATTTGATGGCAGAACTCTTTATTGGCCGTGCTTCCGCAGAAAATGCTGAGGAGATGTCTAATTTTGTATATAAGACCATAGCCTATGAAAATGAATCCCCGGCGGAGCCTTATCTTCGTCATGCTTTGATGGCCGGTGAACACCTTGGTTTTGGCGGTGATTCCGAATACGCCAAACTTTCCATGGAGGAGATTCGCCTCGGTTCGGACGCACATGGATATACGACAGCAGGCTTTGCCGCATCTCCTTTATTTATTGTTGATACATTATATGATGCAGATGGTACATGGCCTAAGAGCGAGATTATCGCGGATATCAACTCGAATGAATATAGCATTTTCAACCATCTCGGTCATGCTAATGATCATTATGTCATGAAATTCTATAATGCCGATGCCGATGCTCTCACCAATACCAATTTTCTTTTTGCTTATTCGCAGGGGTGCATCCCTGGAAATTTTGAAGTCGACTGTATAGGAGAGCATCTTACCACTACTCATCGGCATGGTATGTTTGCAGTTGTCTTCAATTCCCGGTATGGATGGGGCAGGCATAATTCTACAGCTGGCCCCAGCCAGCTTTTTGATCGTCAATTCTGGGATGCCTATTTCGGGGAATACATCCTTAATCTCGGCGCCATGAACGCTTCAAGCCATGAAGATAACCTGTGGGATATTAATGGCGACTGTATTCGCTGGTGTTATTATGAGACAAATCTTCTGGGTGATCCGCACACGACAATCCAT
Source organism: bacterium (assembly GCA_049472395.1). Taxonomy (GTDB): domain Bacteria; phylum SZUA-182; class SZUA-182; order DTGQ01; family JBLIRR01; genus JBLIRR01. The sequence continues at coordinate 73,212 of JBLIRR010000031.1, forward strand.
GGATTGGCCATTGGTCCATTATTAGCATATGACTTGCACACTCATGACGATTCTGCCGGCGGCAATTCGGATGGGATTATAAATCCCGGAGAGGAAATCGATTTAACTGTGACCCTTATCAATATTGGAAGTGAAGATGCGATAAGTGTCTCTGCCACGCTGTCAACAGAGGATGACTATATCACAATAACCGATAACTCTGCCGAATTTGGCGATATTCTATGCTGCGGCGCACGCAAGAAGGCGCTTGACAGCTATATATTTAATGTTGATCCCAATTGTCCGAGCACTCATAATGCCACCTTTGAGCTGTTAATAACTGATGCTAACAGCGAGAGTTGGTCCTCAGAATTTATTAT
>JBLIRR010000032.1:0-73352 GCA_049472395.1 bacterium
GTTCGCTCCTTCTATTATAATTCTTTTACGTTGTCCCCACAGACGTGGTGATGAAGCAATCCTGCCCCAACCCACGTCTTCTTGAACGATGTATTAGTTCTTTATTTGTTAGACAAATTGTTGATTTGTAGTGCCATTTAGAGTTATTCCTATTCTCGGCGAATAACTTTTGTTCCGTTTTTTTTATTTGTTATTTCTGTCATCATTTTCTGCAAATGAGGGTGTATATATATTTTATAGTGATTCATTGCTGCTTCTTCTGACTGGAATTCTTCGGGAGCTCTCCATTCTGTGGGTTCTCCTTCACAGTCTACATTATCCCAAATATGAACTATTACTATAAAACTATTAGATATGGGATCGAATCGAACTCCTCCTTTCATTCTGATACCAGGTTTAAGGCCAATTATTTTAGATTGAGTTTTAGTACCACAGCACTTTTTATATTTTTGTCCTGAACCACATGGACATAAACTATTTCTACCAATTTTAACCATAATTTTATCTTCTTAAAATATTAATAAGTATCTAAATATCTTTATTGATTAGGTAATAAATTACGTTTATCATATTTCTTCCAAAAAATAACTATCGTATAAAATATTCTTTATCTTTTTTTTAAATCTATATGAAAATTTTTTATCTTTTAACATGTTCTCTAAAGGTTTACGTATCTTTTCTTTTGGAGAATATTCCAGAAATTTTAATATTGCTGATATCCATTGACGAGTTGTATTATTTGAGGACGTTTTATACAATTCATTAATTAAGTAAGGAATAACTTCTTGCGATTTAGTTTCCCTAAGTTCTAATTGTCTTAAGACTTCCTTTTTTAAATAAACTTCTTCTATTTTTTTAGGAGGAGGTAGCTTGATAAAATATTTGAGTAATTCATTAAATGCCTCTTTATTTCCTAATGAAATCATCGCTGCAAGACTGGATATTCCAGCTTCCTGATCTTTTTTTAGAGGGCTTTGCAATTGACGAACATATCTATCCACTGGCATAGTTTCCCAGTCAATGTTCCTTATTTGTTCATCAAGTATTGCAGACTTAAATGATTCTACATTAAGCTTACCACATTCAGATAAGCGTTTTAACTCTTTACCTAATTCACTATTATCATTTATTTCTATTGATTCTATTTCTTCATAATTTTTGCAGCCTTTACGTTCACCTAAAAATTTTTTTATATTTATTAAATTTTGGCAAGAAGAATAGTCCGAATCTTCCAATAATTTATCGATAAATGGCTCAAAATCTGCATCATTCAGGCAGATACCATATTCCGTTTCTTCATCCATGCTTGCAGGAAAAAATTGATTACAGTTAAAACATATTTTTTCTAAGATTTCTTTTTTCAATTTTTTTCCTCATCTATATCTTTGATTTTTTTGTCTAACAATTCATTAAGGATCACATAATGTAATATAATCCTCTTTAGAGACAATTAATGATCCAATAATACGATAATAAATGTAAAAAACGATAAAAAATTGTCTCTAATAAATTTATCCTGCAATTTGCACAATTTTTTGTCTATACTTATATACGTTATATTTTCTACAAAAATAACGAACTAAGGAAAATCATTATGCCTTAAATGCCAGCATCGATCAACTAAAAAGTTGATTCATTTGTTAAGTTGTTGGTCCATGAAAACAGATGGAGAAAACCTATAATTTAATTCACAATGGAGAGTAAAGTCAGGCGCTGCTTTAAATAGATCCTCGGAAAAACCGAATTCGAGATTCATATCTGATCCTGCCGAATAAATAAGACCGAATGTTATCTCTAAGCTATCTGTGTCCAGTTGATTGATGTGTGTATTCTCAAAGGGTGATGTGTAATAATTAAGCTGGGAAAGCGCACTCCATGATTTATTAAAGATATACTCCGCACCCCCGAAGAGCCCAAAAATATTTTTCACCGAAATATCCGGTCCGAGGGTTTTCGGGTCTGATAAAAGAATGAGAGAGGGATTTACATAAATAGAAAGGGGAGGGAGACTGAATTTTGTGGAAAGAAAAAATCCATGATCAGAATGTCCGCTGCCGACGCCTCTTTTTTCATCTCCTGTTGGTATTTTAAGCCTGTAAGAAAAGCTTGTTGAGGGACCATGAACCTTAAATGCGAGTATACTATCGGCGCTATGATAATCTCCCACCTCAGGTGTAAACCACTCCTGGCCATTTTTTTTTATGGAATAGGCAAAATCATTTTTCGGGCGTTTTTCCCTGCCATAGTTGGGAAATTGAAAGGTAGTATGATAGGTTTCGAGAAAGCTGTCCAAGAATCCATCACTCATACTCACAAATGGCATCTCTAGCGACATGCTTGACCATTCTGTGAGACCATATTCAAGGGATATAGTGACTACGGTCATTTCTAAATCTATGAGAACATCCCATTCGGCAGAGTGTTCATCCAGAAAAACACTGGAATAATCTATATCCAAAGTCATCTTCAAGTGATGTGGCGGTGCAGGCAGCGGGGAGTCAGGCATCGGTTTAAGAAACATAAGGTGGGGGGGAAAATGATTCCTCGCATGAAGGGGGCCTTTTTCGAGGCTGGCCAGGCTCGGGGATATACAATAGAAAAAAACACCGAGCACTGCGAGACAAGAAATATAATTAAGGTTATTCATCCGGTTCTAAATGCACCACAACATCCAGTATTTCAGGACCATTTGCCAAAAGTTCACTCTTGACCTCTTCTGAAATGGTATGTCCCTTTCGTACTGTCATATCGCCGTCTACAAGGATGTGGAGGTCAACATGAAAACCGGATCCAAATTTTCTCGTGCGAATAGCATGCACAGAATGCACACCCTGTACGTTCAATGCAAGAGAGTGTATCTTTGCCCGTTCTATTTGAGAGGCGCCACAATCGGAGAGCTCTGAGAAGGCAGGATAAATAATATCGGAGGATATTTTGATAATAAAGATCGATACGATAAGGGCTCCCACATGGTCAATAAAGGCCCATTTGGGATTAATGGCGGCTGCTGCTACCGCGATTAATGCGGGAATTGAGCTGATGGCATCAGATCTGTGATGCCATGCATTCGCTATGACGGCAGAGGATTTAACGCGTGTCCCGGTGGAGACCGTCCAATGATAGAGGATCTCCTTGAATATAATTGAAAGAAATGGCCCTATAACAGCAATATAAGCCGGTTGCATAATAGATCCATCTTGCATGCTCATAAGAGCCTGGTACCCGATCCCTAATGCCGTAATTAAAAGAACAATGCCTATACTTGCCGTGACGAGGGCTTCAATACGGCGATGACCAAAAGGGTGCGTTTCATCAGCAGGGGCTGACCAATATTTAACCCCACCTAAAACTGCGATATCAGTGGCCATATCAGACACGCTGTGAACCGCATCCGCAATAACTGCCTGGCTTTTCCCTATGCAACCAACTGTGAACTTTAATAATGATAAAAATAAATTAACCGCAAGCCCTATCCAGGTAATCCGTTGGATATCCCCTCTGCTTTGTTCATTTTGGCTCATGGACAAATTCTATTCACCTATTATTTTCACCAGCACACGCTTCTTGCGGCGTCCGTCAAATTCGCCATAAAAGACTTGCTCCCATGGCCCAAAATCTAAGCGTCCATCAGTGATTGCTACGACCACTTCACGGCCCATTATTTGTCTTTTGAGATGGGCGTCTCCGTTATCTTCAGCAGTGCGGTTATGGAGGTAGCGGCTGATAGGTTCATGAGGGGCAAGCTCTTCCAGCCAATTATCATAATCATGGTGCAGTCCCGGTTCATCATCATTGATGAAGACTGAGGCGGTTATATGCATGGCATTTATAAGCGCCAATCCTTCACTGACGCCACTTTCTCTCAGACAGTTTTCAACCTGTGGAGTAATATTAATAAAATCTCGTCGATGTGGTGTGTTGAACCACAGTTCTTTTCTATAGCTTTTCATATCCTGTATCTCCTATTTATTTTTATTATTGTGAGATTTTTCGATCTTGGCCCATGTATCACGCAGCGTGACGGTTCGATTAAATATGAGCGCGTTCTCGGAAGAATCAACAGAATCGATACAGAAATACCCCAATCTCTCGAATTGGTAGTGAGTTGTCGGTTGTGCTCCGGCAAGGGAGGGTTCAACATAGCATTGTTTCATTATCTCTAAAGAATTGGGATTTAAAAATGACCTGAAATCCTCACCATCTTTCAGATCATTTGGATTTTCCTTGATAAAAAGATGGTTGTATAAGCGCACTTTAGCGTGCAGGGCGTGAGCAGCCGAAACCCAGTGCAATGTCGCTTTTACCTTGCGTCCATCGGGCGAATCCCCCCCCCTTGTGAGTGGATCATAAGTACAGTGCAACTCGATCACCTCGCCGGTTTTTTCATCTTTCACCACTTTGACACAGGTGATATAATAGGCGTATCGAAGCCTCACTTCGCGGCCAGGGGTCAAACGAAAATATTTTTTTGGAGGATTTTCACGGAAATCTTCCCGTTCGATATAGAGTACTCGGGAGAAGGGGATCTTACGTGTGCCCATCCTGAGATCTTCCGGATTATTCAGTGCATCAAGCTCCTCTGTGGTATCCACCGGATAATTATCAATAATGACCTTCAGTGGATTCAGCACACCCATAACACGGAGCGCGCGTTTATTTAAATCTTCCCTTATATAATATTCAAGCAAACTTATGTCTACCATACTTTCCCTGGTGGCTACACCTATTCGTTCACAAAAATTTCGAATTGCCTCGGGTGTGTAACCGCGTCTTCGCATTCCTCTGAGTGTCGGCATTCGTGGATCATCCCAGCCGGTGACATATTTTTCTTTTACTAATAAAAGGAGCTTGCGCTTGCTCAAGATTGTATAAGTAAGATTGAGTGGGGCAAACTCGATTTGCTGCGGATGGCACTCAAGGTGTAATTCATCGAGTACCCAGTCATATAATGGCCGATGATCTTTAAATTCCAATGTACACAGGGAGTGGGTAATCTTCTCGATGGCATCGGAAAGACAATGGGTAAAATCGTACAAAGGATAGATGCACCATCTGTTGCCTGTTCTTGGATGCTCCGCAAACCTGATGCGATAGAGACTCGGATCTCGCATATTCAGGTTCGGGGATGCCATATCAATCTTTGCCCGCAGGACATGTGAGCCCTCTTCAAATTCTCCTGATCGCATTCGCTCAAACAACTCTAAATTTTCCGTAACCGGGCGGTCACGATACGGGCTCATCTTTCCCGGTTCAGTCAAGGTTCCGCGGTACTCACGGATTTCTTCGGGACCTAAGCTGCATACATAGGCTTTCCTATCCTTGATTAATTGCACGGCATACTGATACAATTGCTCAAAATAGTCAGATGCATAAAAAAGCCGGTCACCCCAATCGAAGCCAAGCCATCGGACATCTTCTTTTATTGCTTCTATATATTCGGATTCTTCCTTGATCGGATTTGTATCATCGAATCGAAGATTGCACGAGGCATTTTCATATTCACTGGCGAGACCAAAATTAAGACAGATGGATTTGGCATGTCCGATATGGAGATAACCATTCGGTTCTGGGGGAAACCGGGTTGCAACTCTTCCGTTATGCTTGTTCGTCCGCAAATCTTCCTCAATGATATTGCGAATAAAATGAGGAGTTGGCCTTGCATTTTCTGTGTTTTTCATACTTTTATTCTCTCCGCTCCTTTACTTTTCTGTTTATTATCTCTATACTGTCTGCGTGATAAGATTCCTTTTTCATTAGCGCAGGTAATGTTAAGTTCATTCTAAGGAATATATTATGTCCAATCAAGGGGGTATATAGTGAGTTTAAAACGCCTTATAAGAAAAATCAAATATGGTAAACCAATAATTATCGTGTCAGGTTTGCCGCGCTCTGGCACCTCCATGATGATGAAAATGTTAGAGGCTGGGGGCGTTGAAATAGCTTCAGATGGGCTGCGAAGAGCTGATGATGATAATCCCAAGGGTTATTATGAGCTTGAAAGGGTTAAAGAGCTTGACAAAAACAAGGATACGTCATGGCTGCGTGAATTGCGCGGTAAGGCGGTTAAAATAATCTCCTATTTTTTACAGGAGTTACCGGCTGACAATAATTATGCCATAATTTTCATTGAACGTAGTCTCAAGGAAATAAGCCAATCTCAGAATAAAATGCTCGCTCACCTCGGTGAGACGACAGATCCGGCCAAGGAAGACGAATTACTAGAAAAATTTGAAAATCACCTCAAAAAAGTACGATATTTGATAAGCAACGATCCTCGCTTTGAGACTATTTTCGTCAATCATCGTGAAGTGTTGAATGATCCCTATGAACAAGCGGAAAGAGTCAATAAATTTCTCGGGGAGCGCTTGAATGAGAGGAAAATGGCCGCCGTGGTTGATAAGGCCCTTTATCGCAACCGGGCGTAATATCATCTGCCGCATATCATTGTACATAGCTCCGCAGCCTCAATTACATGATAAATTGTGGTGATGATTATATCAGAATTAAGGTGTAATGCAATAATACAGGGCAGTATTTTTGTGTTTTCATTCGCCATACACTATGACCGTCAATTCGGCATAAAGTCCCAAGATATTTTTGCCATGATAATCGACGTAGTGAATTGTTGATATATCGCCGTTTTTCATTGCCGTTTCGATACTGGCATCACCAACGGCTATCATACCCAAGATAGAAGCGGATTTTGCACTGCCTACCTTGGAATAGCCGCTATTTCTTGGTGCAGCATGAGGGACATTCACGTTATTGTATAATGTTTCAAGAGCTGGTGTCATGGTTGAGGCACATCCTGTCAGTAATAATGAAGCAATAATAAGAATGGAAAGATACAGGTGAGATTTATGAAACATACACTTCTCCTTTTTTCGCATACTTCGGACCCTTAGTCGGGTATTTTGTAAAATGAAAGTTACTATATAAAAAATATTCAGGATTGTCAATAAGGAAATTCTTTTAACAAAGAGCAGGAATCCCTTATAATTCTGGGAGTGTGCCATAATTAATTGCTCTCTCTTGATTTCATATAGGGCGCAAATAAATATGCTAAATCTTCCAGGGATTCTTCGATAACCTGGGGGATGGTTTTGGCATAGGCATCCAGAATAATTATTGCATTTATCGATGAATCGCTCTCTGTTGCAGTGCGTAACCGCGTAATTATTGCTTTATTGACAAGTTCAATATTTTTATAAATCTTGGTGAGGCCTTTTAATTGAAAATCAGGCCTTTTGTTCTCTTTTTTGAGAAAATATTGGGCAAGAAGATACATGGAGGTAGCACGATATATGGTTTCTTCTTTGCTCGATAAAGGCAAGTGAAAACGCGCCATGGGTTTGAAAAAGACCGTATGGGGACAGCCACAGGTCGCGATCACCAATCCTATTAATGAACTCAGCCCTCTTTGGGCTGTTGTTGTATGTGAGATAAAGCGCTCTTTTGTGATAACCTCCATATGGATCTCATCATAGGATAGTATGTTGTCGCAACGGTTTACAATATCGAGCATATTCAATGCTAATGGGCAGTGTGGCGTGTCGCTCACGTTAAAAGGACAAATAGAGCATTGATGAAAATCAAGATTTATCCAACGAGGAAAATCATCTGGGGGATTGTTAATGAGTTCAAGATTTTGTGCATCTAAGACTAATGGAAAAATTTCTTTTTTATCCTTTGCCAAAAGAAAGGAATATTGAATCGTGATTGTGTTCATATTTCTTCATCTCTTTGTAAAATTAATATATACGATTTTCTGCATAATAAATGATTTTAGCTATAATTCATTATTATCCTTATCGAGAACCTTTCTAATTGTTTCGGCTATTTCATTTTTAATTATAGGTTTCATAAAATACTCCCGGATTCCCATGGCCTTAATGTCTTCTTCAATGACTGATTCATTGTAGCCGGTACAAAGAATAATAGGAATGTCAGGTTTGATAGTCATAAGTTTCTTGGCCAACACAGCACCTGTCATGGAAGGCATAGTCTGGTCAGTTATCACTAAGTCAAATGTATCCGGCGCAGTACGAAAGGTCTCAAATGCCTTAACCGGACAGCTTGTTGCAATGATCTCATATCCGAGCGATGAGAGAATTTCCTCTCCCATATCAACGAGGTCCTTTTCATCATCGACAAAGAGGATTCGCTCTGTGCCTTTTGGCAGGAACAGAGGGTCTTCTATTATTTGCGAGGACTTTCCTTCAAATGTTGGGAAAAACAGCTGAAAAGTCGCGCCTTGTCCAATATCACTCCGGACGGTGATAGTCCCGCTATGTTTTTTCACGATTTCATGAACAACGGCAAGCCCCATTCCTGTCCCTGAGCCGATATCTTTTGTAGTAAAATATGGATCAAAGATACGGTCTATTATCCGATGATCTATACCATGCCCCGTATCGCTCACTGTTAACCTGACGTATGTTCCCGGTTTTAAGATATTATGGTACCGACCAGTCTCTTCATCAATGTGAATATCAATAACATCAACCTTCAACATCCCCCCGTGCTCTCGCATTGCATGTGCCGCATTACTGCAAAGATTCATTAACACCTGTTGAATCTGAGTATAATCAACCAATGATGATGCGCAGCTGTCTATATGTTGGTAAATTTCTATTGTGGTGGGGAGTGTTGCACGCAAAAGCTTGAGAGCATCTTTCACTATGGAGCTTATTTGGAGAAGCTCTTTTCTCTCAGTCCGCTGCCGGGAAAATATAAGAATTTGCCTTACCACATCTCTCGCACGTAAACAGGCCTTAAATATTTGATTAAAAGTTTGATGCATGGGATTTTCGGAGGGGATTTTAATCTTCGCCAATTCAATATTGCCAATAATTATACCCAGGATATTGTTGAATTCATGGGCAATGCCACCTGCAAGGGCCCCGAGAGATTCTATTTTATATGCGTGCTGAAGTTCTGTGCGCATTTTTTTTTTATCTTCCTCTGCCCGTTTCCATTCAGCATACGCAGATGATAACTCAGCAGTTGTGTTGATATAATGGCGGATTACAAAGACTAATTCCAAGAAGAACGCTCCAAGACTGAGAATATGCCACACCCACCATTCGAGGTCCCAGAGTGTTGAATGACTGAAACACAGATGAGCGAGGCCCAGAAAAAGGGTCAGATATAACAATAGGTATACCTCGTAAGTGCCGAATGAGCAATAATCAAGAAAAAAACGCCATCCGGCCAAAAAGAAAAAGAGGAACGCACAATAATTGAGCGCTATGGCAAGGAAAGAAAATTCCCCATTATGATACAGCGCCGAAAATATGTCGGGTAAGAGAAGGACAAATGCCCCACATACTAAAGAGGACGTGATCGTGAATAAAACCATCACTTTTTTATGAGAGCTGTATTTTTCTATCAAAGAGCGGGGAAGCCATACAAGGGAAAAGAGCAATCCGCCGAAAAAACTCGCTGCGCTATGAAGAAATATAATTTTATTTTGTGTGAGCGCGACTGCATGAAATCCATTGAGAATGCCCATGGTAATTAAGCCTAGAGCAACGAAGAAAAAGTGCGGGTTATTTTCTTCCTTATCTTTTTGAAGAAGGACGAGCGCCATCAGAAGAGCTGACATTACTCCGAATATTTCCAAGGCAGAATGTAATTGCTCATATTTCATATACAAATGTAAATCAAGAAAATGCAAAGAGAAATAGAATAAGATTACTCCACACCCAGTGATGGCCATGGTCATTATAAAACGGATGGCCTTATTTTCCTTTGTGCTTCTTAGTTTCATTGTAACTACATATGTCTCATGATTACACTGCGGGGATGGTAGGAAACAGATGATATATAATAGACATCAGATACATTCCGTAAAAGTAATATAAAGAATACTATACGACTTCACTACATTATATGAAATGTATATGTTTGTCAAATACTGCTCTTTGTTTCCAGCAATTCTGATTTTGGGTACATAACATAAGGAATTTAATAGTCAAAATGAGAATTGCTGCTTTGTTTCGCTCAATGCTCAACAAAAAGCTACAATAGAAGCGAAGCTTCAAAGCACTATGCTCAGGTTACCGGAGCAAAAAGAGAGGCTAATGCCTTTCTGAGCGGTAAGGGTGCAAAACCCAATGCTTTGGCCTTGCCAATATTAAGAGACACATCAGGAGGCCGTGATGCCGGCATGGAAAGATCTTGGGATCTGCATGGTATGAGCAGGGTCCTCCTCTTTGTAAGGCGGGTTTAATCCATGCATAGGCAGCCAAGGAACAAATATGCCATCCGAGAAAACCACTGGCACCTGTCACCAAGAGACGTTTCATGAAGTGTAACTCCTGTTCAGTTTAAGATAAAGTTGACATTTCTTTTGAGAAATAATATTATCATTTTATTTTTAATTAATGAAGGTCTTTATGAGGCTTTTCATTTATGGATACATAAACAGTCACGATGATAAATGTCTGGTCTCTAATGTTATAGGAGTGAGAGAATAAATGGAGCAGCAAAAAGCGGATCTCATCATTCATTCAACCGGTTTGAGGATTTTGCGGCTTCTTCAGAGGGGGACAATGACCGCAGATGAAATTAAGAAGGCCCTTTCTGATATACCGCAGATTAATTTATTTCGCCATATTAATAGACTTGTCGAGAAAAAAATTCTCCTTATTACGAGAGAAAGAAGTAATGATGGAAGTATAAAAAGAATATATAAAATATCAAGTGAAGCCTCTTCTCAGATTGAAAAATTTGAGTAAATTGTACACTTTGCACGTGGGATCTCTGACCAATTGTAAGGATTATACATGATCCCACATAATTCGTTTTAAATCCATGTTCTCTTGCTCTAATATATCAATTATTTCATGGGCAAGCTTATCAGTTATTCCTCGGTGAAAGAGCCGAATATGGAGCTTTGTAGTTAAAATACCCGTTTCATAATTCTTGTCTTGATCAAAATATATGATCTCGAGATTTTTTTCCTTTACCCTTGTGACTATCTTGGATAAATCACTCTGAATGCCAGTCTCGATTGTTAATATTCTGTATGTGTCCCTTTTGTACCATGTTTCAAAGTGATTGAGCAATGTTAATGTTATAAGGGACAAAATTGTCGTAAAAACAGCAATCAGATACTTGCCTGTTCCACAGGCTAATCCAATGCTGGCGCTTATCCAAAGACATGCAGCAGTTGTAAGTCCTCTAATGGTCAGGCCAGATTTAATAATAGCTCCAGCTCCCACAAATCCGATACCACTTACCACTTGAGCGGCAATTCTTCCCGGATCTCCTATTGTTCCCGCAACGTGCTCCGAAATAATCATAAAAAGAGCCGATCCCATACACACCAGAATATGGGTCCTCAGTCCTGCTGCTCTGCCGTGCACATCGCGTTCAAAACCAATAGAACCACCTAAGAGGGCCGATAATATTAATCGTAATAAAATAAATGTGTTTATCATAGTAGTATAGTAGCTTTTTTTATTTATTAGTCAAGATCTAACTCTCTATACGTATCGGTTTCTTTTTCAAAAAAAATAATAAACATGTTATCAGTATTCTATCCCAATACGCGCAGGGATGCCCAGATCAAAAGGATGTTTAATTTTTTTCATCTCAGTCACTAAATCAGCTTTCTTGATTATTTCAGGAAGGGCATTCCTGCCGGTAAGGATAAGCTCCAGTGACCTTGGCTTATTTTTCATAAGGTTGACAACATCATCAATCCTTAATAATCCCTCCTGTATACTATTGTTTATCTCATCAAGTATGACAAGATCATACGTATGCTCCAGGATAGCCTTCTTCGCTATGGTAAACAATTCATCTACTGAGGATTGAAGAGTATCGGGATGAGAGTGCGGATTATGGGAAAAGAAAGGATGCCGTTGTTTTAGACGAATAATCGTGAGATAAGGGGCGAGCATTGGAGCGCTTTTTAATTCTCCGGAGGTGTCATCCTTATGTTTTAAAAATTGGGCCATTAAACATTTAAGGCCATATCCTGAGGCCCGCAATGCCTGCCCCAGTGCAGCGGTGGTTTTCCCTTTGCCATCGCCGGTATATACATGCACAAGACCGTTGGTGATTATACTATTCATCGAATTTCTTCCTTCTAAATTTTAACACTTTTTATTATTCTGAAATTGGTCCAGATTCTGTCCCAGGAACAGGCAGTCCTTCAATTTCCAAAATCTTAAGAGCATTTGTAGTCGGACACACACCAGGCCGAAGCTGATAATCAAATTTCATGTACTTATTTTCGATACTTTCCTGAAAATGATAGTTTATTATCTTCTCTTTTTCCAACTGGCTCACTTTGGTAATTTCTAAATCATGCGTGGTGACCAACCCTAAAAGATTATTTTGAGTCAGTTTCAAAAGATAATAACTACCTCCGATAACCCGCTCCCGATTATTGGTCCCTTTAAAGATTTCGTCGATCAAAACCAACAAGGGAGGGTGGCTCCAATCTTCAGCCGCATTGAGAATCGCTTTAAGTCGTTTTACTTCTGCATAAAAATAAGAAAGCCCTTCAGATACTGAATCATCTACTCGAAGGCATCCGAAGATTCGAAACCAAGATGATCGCAAAGAAGAGGCGCATACGAAACCTCCTGCGTGCGCCAGACAAAGATTGATCCCAATAGTTTTCAAGAAGGTGCTTTTACCTGACATATTCGATCCGGTAATAAGGGCGAGAGATCCCAGGCCTTTTAATTCGAAATTATTGGTTTTACGCTTTTCTTTAGGTAGTGCGGGATGCCCAAGGCTTTCTGCGCTAAAAAACACCTCATGTTTTTCCTGATCCATTTTTAAATAAGGAATGATAAAGTCTGGATTATTGCACCCAAAATTTGCCAGAGCCGAAATTGCTTCTATCTCTCCCAAAGTATCTAACCAAAGAGGAATCTCCGTAAGCATCTGCCGACGCAGTTTCTCCCAGCGGCACACAAAGAAAAAATCCCATGGAAAAAGCAAATTTATTCCAAAATGAATAAGCGTATTTGCTTGAATACTGAGAGCATCGCATATCCTGGAAGCTCTTTTCAAATAAGAAAAAGGATCATTCTCTGCACTCCTTAATGGAGCACATTGTTGTGCTAACGCAGGATGTTCCCCTGATCTTTTTTTCAGATGAAAAAAGATCGCTTTTAATTTCTTGAATTCTGTCAGCAAAGAAGCGGAACGGGTGAATATGGGTGCCAACAAGGGCAAGGAAAACAAAAATATCAAAAAATAGACCAAATATGAGATACCCCACAAGAGTGGGGGCAAGGAAAACCGATACCAACCTATACACAATAAAACCGTGCTCAGCCAAAAAATGATTTCAACTTTTAGAAGCCGTGGAAACCAGTGAGAAGTAGGATTTCGTAAACGTGTCATGAGCTTTTCTCCGTTAATCTCATCCTCTGATATACATAGAGCCTCTAAGGTGAGTTTATCTCTGAGGAGTATTCGCTCTTTCAGCACTTGGACCAATCGCTGACGTTTTTTGAGCTTTTTTAAATCTGCTTCAGGGTAAAGCAACCAATCCATTAAAAATGCTTTTCCTTGGGACGAGATAGTGGTATCTAAAAGTTGTAATAACGAATATTTACCGATGATATCCAAATCCCGCGCATAGGGGTGGTGGGGTGCAACATGATACTCTTTATAAGGAATTTTATCCCACTCTAATGTTATTCTCGCAAGATTGATTTCTTTTATTTTTTTCCACAGGCGTATACGCAGAAGATTTTGTTTCAGTTGTTCGTGCCGGATGACAACTAAAATATATGTGCATAAAAAGATAAAGATCAAGCCATACCATACAGATCGGAGTAAGGATTGAAATGATGCAATCAAAATAAATAGCACAGTAAGGCCAAAGAGTATGAATCGCCATTTTCCCAGTTCACGGTGTACAATCTCTGCCCCCTTGAGCTTTTGATTAATCCGCCGGATTAGCCGTATCGATGAAGCACATTTATCATTCACTATTCATATTTTTCTTATCAGGTATAATATCTAAATCTTTTATAGAGATAAGTTGAGGCACCACTTCCATCTTATGCTCTACTCTTCGGGGCATATGATACTCTATTAATCCTTTTTGCTTTAATTCAGCTCCTACTTTTCGGGCCTCATACTTATTGTCAAACGCTCCGACATAAACCCTAAATCTGGTTTCCCTGGAAATTTTCTTTTCATGGAGAAATGAATTGAAACCATATTTTCGAAGCTCATAGACTTTTTTTTCAGCCTGATGCTTATCAAGATATGAGGCAATATATAATATAAAATTCCCAGGAGAGATTTCAGCAAGGGGCTCTCTCTGGTTTACCCGGGGAGATGGTTCCCTCCCTCTGCTGTCAGGGGAATGGATTCGTTCAGAGGCCGCTTGAGGAGGTATATCGGGCATATGTCCCAGGTATACGACTATCTGGTTATCCTCGGAAATGACCCGGTAAGAGAGGCCGGCATCGGGTATCAGGTCAAAGACCATCCGTATATAATGGCCTTCAGTATAGCTCCATCTGATCCCCTTGACCAGCTGGCTTTTTAGGTTCATTTTCCCTCTTTTCCTATAAGCCTGGATATGAAAAATATCAAGTACCAGACGAGCAGGATTAGATAGAGGAAACACATTGTAATCGCTCGCTTTTCCATCTGTCAGAATAGAAACCTTAACCCCTTGAGCAGATACTTTTGGTTTAATAGCAATGATCTGCTCTGCCTGGCGTACTCCCTGATTCTCGGAGTTTCGCCTCGCACTAGTGTCAGTTGTGAAAGGAGACGTTGTCGCAATACAAGGGAGGTGTATGAAATATATAAAAAAAGATATAAAAAAAACGCAGATTATAGAGTGATGATCTCTCAGATTCATAACTTAACCTTTACGGATTTTATATCCCCGACCCGCACACTACAGTGCTCATTCATATCATAGCCTTTCTTTTCATAAAGCGCAATAGTATCCAGTGAAAAGTATACATTGAAAAAGATCAGCCAGTGGTATATATTTATATATCTAAGGGCATGAAAAATCTACCAGAGCAACAATTCTCGTGTGGAGTACATATCATGTGGCCAGGGGGCTTTGCTCCAAGCGCACAACGGTCAAAACGAGAATTGGTGCTCCTATCGTTTCATTAACAATGTGATCCAAATGCGTATGTTTTTGTTTGAAGAAGAACAATTACGTTGCGGGGAGATAAGGATATGTATCAGTTAGTGGTAAAAGACAAATTTGCGGCAGCCCACCAATTAAGACATTATGAAGGCAAATGTGAAAATCTTCATGGTCATAATTTTCAGGTTCACCTCATGGTAGAAGCAGAACGGGTAAATTCGACCGGAATGGCTATTGATTTTAAAATTTTAAAAGCAGTCCTTCATGAAATACTGAATGAGTTAGATCACCATTTTCTCAATGAACACTCTGCATTTATCAAAGAGAATCCCTCTTCGGAGAATCTGGCGCGCTATATATTTCACAAGGCACAAGAAAAAATCAATAATGAGGAGGTAAAGGTTGGGTGGGTAAGGGTGTATGAGTCTGACGAGGCGTATGCTCAGTTTTTTGAATAATAAGAAAAATATTTCATTTGCTTTACAATGGGCGTAGATTATGTTAATTTAATGAGGTAATTTGGTGATAAACATTTTTTAATTTTATAAAGAAAGGGGATGGAAATTAATGCCTGCAGCAAAGGAAAAAAAACAAGAATTAATAAAAGAATATGCATTGCATGATAATGATACAGGGTCTCCTGAGGTGCAAATTGCGCTGCTCAGTGAGAGAATAAAATATCTTACGGAACATTTTAAGGTTCATAAAAAGGATCATCACTCGCGAAGAGGATTATTAATCTTGGTCGGTCAGAGGAGAAGATTGCTTAATTATTTGATCAAGAAAGACATTAAACGATACAGGACTATTATTAATCGTCTGGGTATTAGAAAATAGAGACAGTAATAACGGAGGCATATTTCGGATGGTAGAAATTGTTGAGACAGTAGTTGATGGCAATACGTTAAAAATAACGACAGGTTTAATGGCCAAACAAGCGGATGGGGCTGTGATGGTTCAATATGGTGATAGTGTAGTGTTAACGACGGTTATGTCAGCAAAGGAAGCAAAAAAAGGGTCCAATTTTTTCCCCTTGACGGTCGATTACATTGAAAAGTCTTACGCAGCAGGTAAAATACCAGGTGGTTTTTTCAAACGCGAGGGAAGACCAGGAGAGAAGGAAATTCTCACAGACAGGATCATCGATCGCCCGATCAGGCCTCTGTTCCCTGAGGGTTATACGAATGAAACCCAGATTGTTGCGGTGGTATTATCAGCAGATCAGGAAAATGATCCTGACATTTTAGCTCTCATCGGGGCATCAGCTGCGCTAACAATTTCTGATATTCCATTCTTAGGGCCCGTGGGGGCCGTTCGTGTGGGGCTCATCGACGACAGTTTCATAGTCAACCCCACATATGCCGAATTGGAAAACAGTAAGATTAATATTGTGGTGGCAGGAACACGCGAGGCAGTGACCATGGTTGAAGGAGCAGGAAATGAGGTGTCAGAAGAGACAATGCTCGATGCTATCCTTTTTGCGCATCGTCATATCCAGGTAATCATAGACATTCAACGCACGCTGCAGGATAGGGTAGGGAAGGAAAAGAGAAAAGTCGTCCCCCCTGAGGAGCTCGATGAAGCCATAAAGGACAAAGTAAGGGAATTTGCCACGCCACTTCTTTATGATGCCCTGGTTGTGCCAGGAAAATTGGATCGCAGTGAGCGAGTAAATGAGGTCTGTCAAAGGGTACTGGATGAAATAGTATGTGTAGAAGAGGATGATGAGAAGACAATGCTCCTTGTTGATGAGCATTTAGAAGGAATTATTAAATATTGTACACGCGATATAATTATTAATCAGAGAAAGAGACTCGATGGCAGGGGGTGGGATGAGATCAGGCCCATCGAGTGCCACGTGGGTATTTTGCCGCGCACTCACGGTTCTGCCTTATTTACACGGGGTGAAACGCAAGCCCTTGCTATTATTACACTTGGCACCTCGGTTGATGAGAAAAAGATTGATGATCTTGAGGGGGAACGCTATAAACGATTTATGCTTCATTATAATTTCCCCCCCTTTAGTGTGGGAGAAGTAAAACCTCTTCGTTCCCCGGGCCGCCGAGAAATTGGGCATGGGGCATTAGCAGAGCGCTCCCTGAGCGCCGTTATCCCCGCTGCAGAAGAGTTCCCCTATACCATTCGCATCGTATCAGATATAATGGAATCAAACGGCTCAAGTTCCATGGCTACTGTGTGCGGGGGCACACTCTCGCTTATGGACGCAGGAGTCCCGATTAAGGAGCCTGTTGCGGGTATTGCGATGGGGCTCATTAAAGAGGGGGACGAAGTTGCTGTGTTGAGCGATATTATGGGGATGGAGGACCATTATGGTGATATGGATTTTAAAGTGGCAGGGACGCGAAAAGGGATAACCGCCTTTCAGATGGATGTAAAGATTGAAGGTGTCTCGGAAGATATTATGCGTAAAGCCCTCGAACAGGCCAAAGAAGGAAGGCATTTCATTCTGGATAAAATGACGGCGGCCCTGGCCGAGCCACGGGATAAAATTTCTCAATATGCTCCTAAAATATTATTTGTGCAGGTTGCAAAAGATAAGGTAGGAAGGGTCATCGGGCCGGGGGGCAAGACCATAAGGGGAATTATCGAACAGACAGAGGTGAAGATAGACATTGATGATGAGGGAAAGGTGTGTATTACGTCATCCAATGAGGAGAATAATAGAAAGGCTCAGGATATGATCCTTGCTCTGGTCGCTGAAGCAGAAGTGGGGGGCATTTATGAGGGAGAAGTAAAGCGGATCTGTGAGTTTGGCGCATTCGTAGAGATTCTGCCCGGACAAGACGGGCTGCTTCACAAATCACAGATAAGCAATCACTATTTCAAGCGTATTGAGGATGAAATCAATGAAGGAGATAAGATTAAGGTCAAGGTCCTTGAGATTGACCGAGAGGGTAAGATTCGCCTGAGCAGAAAAGAATTGCTTCCTCCCTCAAGTTCTGACGATGATCGCCAAGGAAAACCTTATGAGAGTCGCCATAATGATTCTGATGGTAATCGGCGACCTAGAAGGTCCCATGAGGGTCATCATGATTCAAGAAGTCGGAATAATAGGGGAAGGAGACGTTAATATTGATGGGAGATCATGGGGAGGGGACTCACTACCGAAAAGGAATTCTCTCCAATGGAATGCGTATAGTTACTGAATTTATCCCCCATGTTCATTCAGTTGCCGTCGGATGCTGGATAATAGGGGGATCACGAATAGAGAACGAAGCTGATTCGGGGATAGCTCATTTTATTGAGCATATGCTTTTTAAGGGCACTGAGCGTCGGAGTGCCCGGGATATTGCCATAGAAATCGACTCTATAGGAGGACATCTCGATGCCTTTACCAGTAAAGAGGTGACAGCAGTCCTCGCAAATGTGCTGGATGAGCATCTCCCGCTGGCTATTGATCTTCTTACGGATTTAATATTTTATCCTATTTTCCCGGAAGATGAATTAGAGCGGGAAAGGTCTGTCATTCTGGAAGAGATCCGGATGATAGAAGATATGCCTGATGAATATATTGATGATATGTATCTGAAAAAGCTGTGGCCAGATCATCCACTGGGCAGATCGATTACCGGCATAGCCTCAAATATTGAAAAATTTTCCCGCACGGACATTATTGACTATTATAAAAAAAATTTTTTACCACCCAAGATCGTGCTTGTGGCAGTGGGTAATTTTGAGCATGAAAGGCTGAAGGAGCTTATTGAGAAATCGTGCGAGCGTCTCTCTTTTCCGCATGCACAGCCCTATGAATTTCATGTGGCCGATTCACCTCCCTTCACCTCCCATATAAGCGCGGAGGCTCGTGATCTTGAGCAGGTGCATATGTGTGTGGGCACGCTCGGGCTATCCCAAAATCATGATAAACGATATGCAGGATATCTTTTAACTACTATTTTAGGCGGCAGCATAAGTTCACGACTTTTTCAGCGTGTTCGGGAGGAACGGGGGCTTGCCTATTCGATATACTCATTTATGACAAATTATCTTGATATCGGGAATTTGACTGTCTATGCAGGCACCAAAAAAGAGAGTGTAGGAGAGGTAATCGATTTAATCTTACAGGAATTAAAAAATATTAAAGCTGCATTTGTTGATGAGAAAGAATTGGAACGGGGGAAAAATCAATTAAAAGGAAACCTGATGTTAAGCTTGGAGAGCACTGTGAATCGCATGAGTAAATTGGCAAAACAAGAAATATACTTTAAACGGCATTTCCCTTTGGAGGATATCCTAAGATTCATTGATGAAGTATCTTTGGAGGATATTCACGCATTAGCCAATCAGATTATAAACAGCAGGTATATTAATCTGGCTACCCTTGGTCCTTTTGATTTTGAGGATTTTGATCAAAGCAGAATCTTAGAGCTTAACTAGCCGTTCTTTATGAGCCAGAAATTTAACAAATGAATTAACTTTTCGGTTTATGGAGACTGAGCCTGTCTAGTGGATTCAGGGCTTTGGAAGGTAAGGAGATGCAGAGGTGATTGCACGATATAGTCTTAAGAGAATGGATTCTCTCTGGAGTATGGAGAAAAAGTTTCAAACCTGGCTTCAGATTGAGATCCTGGTATGCGAGGCATGGGCGCAGATGGGGATGATCCCCGGCACAGCGCTTGAGGAGATAAAAAAGAAGGCACATTTTTCTATTGAGCGTATTGACGAGATAGAAAAAGAGGTAAAGCACGATGTCATTGCATTTCTCACCTCAGTGTCGGAATTTGTCGGAGAGAATGCGCGGTATATCCATAAGGGATTGACATCGTCGGATATATTGGATACATCGCTTGCCGTATTGCTTAAGGAAGCGTCTGATATTCTGATTGAGGATATGGATGCGCTCTGTCGCGTGTTGAAAGAAAAGGCATACGAATATCGCACCACATTGATGATAGGCCGCACCCATGGCATTCATGCGGAACCGGTGACCTTCGGTCTGAAAATGGCTTTGTGGTATGCTGAGATGAAAAGATGCAGAAGAAGGATGATGCAGGCCAAGGAGTGTATAAGTGTCGGGAAGATCTCCGGGGCAGTCGGAACGTATGACCATTGCCCTCCGTCGGTTGAGCTCTACGTGTGTGAAAAGCTCGGGCTGCGTCCCGATCCGATCTCAACGCAAATCATCCAACGGGACCGTCACGCAGAGTATTTGACTACGTTGGCAATAATTGCGTCCTGCCTTGATAAATTTGCCGTGGAGATCAGGCATCTTCAAAGGACGGAAGTGCGTGAAGCTGAGGAGAATTTTTCCAGGGGCCAGAAGGGTTCCTCAGCAATGCCCCATAAGAGGAACCCTGTAAAATCGGAACAGATATGCGGACTGGCAAGGGTTATTCGGGCACATGCACAAGCCTCCCTTGAAAATGTGGCGCTCTGGCATGAACGCGACATTAGCCACTCATCGGTTGAGCGGATTATTTGCCCTGATAGCACGACATTACTGGATTATATGTTAGAGACCGTTACCTCGCTTGTGTCCACTTTAATTGTGTATCCTGAAAAGATGAAAGAAAATGTGGACCTGACCGGCGGATTGATTTACTCCCAAAAGATTTTATTGCAGCTGACTCAGAAAGGGATCAGCAGGGAAACAGCCTATCGTATGGTTCAGGAAAAGGCGATGAAGGCATGGAGGGGAGAGGGGAAATTTAAGGAGCTTTTGTGCGGGGATAAAGATATTCAGAAGCTTTTTGACAAAAAGGAAATTGAGGAGATTTTCTCTCCAGCCTCATTTTTCCAAAATATCGATTATATATTTGACCGCGTTTTTGAGCAAGAAGTGATATAAAGCAGCAGCAATTCTCATTATGGCGCACTCCCAGAAATATAAAGGATTCCTGCTATTTGTTGAGCGGTGTAGCGAGGTCTTTTATAGAACCTCTTAGCGAGGTGGAGCGATAAAAAATTGCAATTGTCTGAGCGAAGCGAGTTTTTGCAATTTCGCGGAGCGAGCTTAGAGGTTCTTAAAAGCTGAGCGTTGAGCGAAACGAATAGCAGGAATCCCTTGTCAATAAAACAATTGGCCATAATGAGAATTGCTGATAAACCAGCCTTTAAAATCAAAATTATCCTTTTCTTTTTCATCTGCATTACAATAGCCCGCCCCAAGTGCTCGTGGTTTGTCACCGGCTGGATAGTGAACCGCATCAGTAAAGGTGCCGTCACCCTTGCCAAATAAAATAGATACCGTATCCGCCCCGGAGTTAGGAACAGCTATATCCATTTTTTTCTCTCGTCTTAATCCCGCAGGTGCGGTGTAATGTATTCAAGGTTATCTATGCACTCTCATTTAATTAAGTTAAGCATTTTTTTATCGGTATTTTTGAGTTTGATCTTCGGAAAGAAAAAACATGAAACTATTGCCGCTCACATCCAATTTTTTTAAATTAACTAATGTGTCAAGCCCCTCTTTTTTGGTAATTTGATTGTTATTCAAAAACAATCTTTTTAATCTCACCAGGGTATCGATACCCTCGATTTTCCGTATTCGGTTATTGTTAAGGTACAGTTCTTCTAAGCTGAGCAGGGCAGAGAGCCCTTCCATTGTGGATATCCGATTGTATTCAAGATACAGTGAATTTAAATTGATCAAGCTGTGTAATCCCTCGATCTTACTGATGAGGTTATGTTCTAATGACAGCTCCCGTAAATTAATAAGAGTATCAAGTCCCTCAATTTTTGTGATCTTATTATCATTCAGATGGAGTATGTTTAAGTGCACTGCTCCCTCAAGATGCTCTATTTTCTCAATGCAATTAAACTCAAGGGAAAGCTCTTCAAGACAAGTGAGGTGAGAAAGTGGGCAGATTCTTGTGAGCTTATTGCATGAGAGGTCTAATTTCCTGAGCTTTGTAAGATTATTAAGGTTGTCGATTTGTGCTATTTTATTGTGTGCAAGGCTCAGCTCAGTAAGATTGACTAATTTCTCAAGGCCTTTTATGGCGGTAATGCGGGAATTGGACAAGTCAATCTTGGATATTCTATTATCATACCTTTTTATTTCTTCACTCCCGTCATTTTTGTAAAGCGTAATCGCTGTTAATTTGGATAGCATACGTTTTCAATCACAGATCATTATATATTTTCTTTTAAGAGCTTAATAATTTTGTCCCGGTAATTCCTTTTTCGATTCAGCATAATGACGAATTGACGGTAGTGGCCATCCTTGTTTTTATAATATCCCACAAGGGAAGATACCCCATATAACGTTCCTGTTTTGCACATTATGCCATCTTCAACATTTAACAGATGTTTATAAGGGAAAAAAGCATAGAGGATCTTCTGCATAGCCACGGGAGAAAAACGGTTCTCCCGGCTCAGGCCACTACCCTCCGAGAGTGAGAAATTATCGAGGCCACAATGGGTCCTGAGGAAATGTGCAACCACCTTAACTCCCTTTTTGATAGTGGCGGGTTCTCCCTCCAGCTTTGCTCCCAGTGCGAGCAGGAGCTGATTGGCTATAAAATTGTTTGAATATTCCATCATCTTTTGTATAATGGTGGAAAGTGTTGTGGATGAGCTGTGAATGAAAAGAGGGTGAAGCGTGTCCGGCACACGCTTTCTTGTCACAAGGGAGCAGTTTTGTGTAATCCCCTTTTGAGTAAGGAGTGCGGTAAATAATTCTCCTGAATAGAGCAATGATTTTTCTGGATTGTCAGCCAAATTGATGCGGTGTATTCCCGGGGGTAATGCCGCGGCTGCCTCCCGGGCATAAGGAGTAAGGGGAGTTTGTTGTTCAGCGGATGATATGTTTCCCTTGCTGTCCTTTTTTATATAGATGGTATTAAAATTAACTATCAGGGCACCATTTAAGGCATCGTAAGGGTTGAGCGACCCAGCTGTGCCGGGAACATGGATAAGTCCATCAAAATATGTATCATCAAGATACAGGGCATTAATATGTGCTATACCTTTTTGAAGAAGCTCCTCACAGATGAGCGTCATCTCTTCTGATATTAAAAAAGGGTCTCCGAAGCCTTTTATGTAAAGATTATTATTGCTATCAATAAATAACGCAGTGGGGAAAGAATACTCCTCTCCCAGCAGAGTGAATGCCGCAAGGGCAGTTGCAAGCTTTATGGTCGATGCAGGAATAAATTGTTCTTCGGGATTAAGAGAGAAAAGAGTGTTTTTGTTTCTGTCCCAGACAAGCACTCCCCCATGTCCCGCAAGGCGTCGTATATCCCGAGACACATTCTCTCCCGGCTTACATTTGGGGAGGGCCCTCCCGCACACGAAACCAGTGAGCAGCATAACAAAAGCAGCGGTAATGATAAAAGGTCTATTTTTTTTCATCCCTTTATTTTATCCGTTTTTTTATGCTTTGCCAATCGGTAATTCTCATTATAAGAGAGTATTGACAATTAAGGCCTTTTTGGAATAATATTAAACTTCTTATGGAAGAATTTAAACGTTTATTAGAATATATTAAACCATACAAAACCCGTCTTTTGATCGCCGTTGTATGCATGACCATCAGCGCGGCGCTCACTTCTGCTACTGCGTTGTTAGTGAAGCCTCTCTTTGATAAAGTATTTATGGAGAAAGATCTGTTGATGCTCAATCTCATTCCCCTGGCTATCCTGCTTCTTTATTTTTTTAAGGGCGTCACATTATATATACAAGAATATTTTATCCAATATATTGGTGAGAAAATCACCATGGAGCTGAGAAATCGTCTTTATTATCATCTGCATAGCCTGTCAATGAGCTTTTTCACCAAGAGTGCGACAGGGATGATCATGTCACGGATTAACCAGGATGTTAATTTAATTCAGGGGGTCCTGTCTCAGGCGTTTGCAAATTTATTACGAGAACCCTTGAATATTATCGGCCTGGTGGGGGTTTTATTTTATTCCAACTGGAAATGGGCTCTTATGGTTTTGATAATCTTCCCCTTTATTGCCTATGTGATCGATCGATTAGGACGCAAATTGCGCCGTGTTACCTGGCATGTTCAGGAACGGCTCTCGGATTTACATATACTGCTGCATGAGACAATTACGGGAGCTGCCATTGTAAAGGCATTTATGATGGAAGAGGCAGAGATCGCGAAATATATCAAAGCAAATAAGGATTACTTTAGCGAAAAAATGAGGGCTGTG
Source organism: bacterium (assembly GCA_049472395.1). Taxonomy (GTDB): domain Bacteria; phylum SZUA-182; class SZUA-182; order DTGQ01; family JBLIRR01; genus JBLIRR01. The sequence continues at coordinate 24,226 of JBLIRR010000032.1, forward strand.
AAGGTCAAGATCATTTCCTCCCCTTTAATGGAGTTTATCGCCTCAATTGGTCTTGCCACTATTTTGTGGTTTGGTGGCAATCAGGTATTTCAAGGAAAATGCACACCAGGGACCTTTTTTGCATTTGTTACTGCGCTGCTGATGACCTATGGGCCGATAAAAAAAGTAATAGCTGTATATAATCAGATACAGCAGGGGCTTGCAGGAGCAGAGCGAATTTTTGAGATTTTAGACACCCCGTGTGAGGTGAAAGAGCTGCCCGATGCCACGCCGCTTCCTCCGATACAGAGGGAGATTCGATACCATAATGTAAGTTTCAGCTATACCAGGGATAAGCCGATTCTCACGGATATTAATCTTACGGTGCATAAAGGTGAAATGATAGCTATTGTGGGCAGAAGCGGTGCGGGAAAAACGACCATGGTGAACCTATTCTTTCGCTTTTATGACGTCACTTCAGGCGAGATACTCGTTGATTGCCATGATATAAGACGTGTCACAATTTCTTCCCTCAGGTCACAAATTGGACTTGTCACGCAAGACACCATATTATTTAACGATACTATTGCCAGTAATATTGCATACGGACGACCAGCAGCATCTTTCGAACAGATTGAATCCTCCGCCCAAAAAGCCTATGCCCATAATTTTATTCTCAATATGGAGAAAGAGTATGAGACGATCATCGGAGAAAAGGGGGCTCTCCTTTCAGGGGGGCAAAAACAGCGCATCGCCATTGCCAGGGCGATACTTAAGAATCCCCCGATTCTCATCCTCGATGAAGCAACCTCTGCGCTCGATACGGAATCTGAGCAATTAGTGCAAAAGGCCCTCGAGAATTTAATGATCAACCGGACAACATTTGTTATTGCTCATCGTTTGTCAACCATACAACGCGCAGACAAGATTGTGGTCCTCTCAGATGGAAGAATCGGGGAGGTGGGAAAACATGAAGAATTACTCGCTCATAAAGGCCTCTACTATCGTTATTTTACCATGCAATTCGGAATAATTGACTAGGAATAATTGAGTAGCATTATTTGAGTGATACCAGGCAAAAACATATTATTAAATCTACCATAGTTATTAGTGGCGCAACGCTGATAAGCCGCATACTCGGATTTATTAGAGATATGATAATTGCGGGCTTCTTCGGGGCGGGTATGGTAGTTGACGCGTTTATTGTCGCCTTCCGGCTTCCTAATTTGTTAAGGAGATTGTTCGGTGAAGGGTCCCTGAGTGCCTCCTTCATTCCTGTATTTACCGAATATCTCGAAAAAAAAGGTCCTCATGATGCATGGGAGCTGGCAAGTAATATATTGACCCTCTTTTCTATTATTCTTATTCTTACTTCTGCCGCTGGTGTAGTGGGTGCCCCTCTGCTTGTGAGAATATTGGCGCCGGGATTTCATTCATCAGAAGTGAAATTGAGGCTCACTATCCTTTTAACAAGAATACTCTTCCCCTATCTTTTCTTAATAGGGCTTGTCGCCTTATCCATGGGCATACTCAATTCATTAAGACATTTTGCAACTCCTGCCATCTCCCCTGCATTGTTGAATGTAGGGATTATCTCAGGTGCTCTTCTTATTTCACCTCATTTAAAAGAACCTATTATCGGCATTGCGTTGGGAGTATTGATCGGGGGAGTGTGCCAGGTACTTATTCAGATTCCGGTATTGATTAAAAAAGGCGTTTCCCTGTACCCTAATTTCTCCCTTATACATCCTGGTACAAGAAGGATAGGCCGGTTAATGATTCCGGCGATTTTAGGCATGGGAGTAACTCAAATCAATATTCTTATCGATACATTACTCGCCTCTTTTTTACCTGAAGGCAGTATTTCGTATCTCTACTATAGTAACCGACTTATCCAATTCCCCCTCGCGTTGTTTGGAATATCTCTGGGCACAGCCATATTCCCTACACTCTCACGTCAGGCAGCGCAGAATAACCTTGAGGAGCTCACGGACACGTATTCTTTTGGCATGAGGATGGTATTTTTTATTACCCTTCCTGCTGCGATCGGATTGGCAGTATTCGGGCATCCGATTATCAAAATATTGTTTGAGAGAGGAGAATTCGGGGCACATGCCACATCCGCTACGGCACAAGCTCTTATAGCTTACTGCGCCGGTTTATGGGCGTATGCGGGAATTAAAATTACTGTTCCCGTATTTTATTCTTTGCAGGACACGGCAACACCGGTCAAAATAGCCATAATTGCAATGATTACGAATATTGTATTAAATATTGTCCTGATGATACCTTTGAAACATGCCGGACTGGCTCTGGCAACCTCACTTTCCGCCACTATTAATTTGTTTATTCTGGTTGCGATTCTCCGGAAAAGGTTGACACACATCGAGATTCGTAAAATAATAGTAAGCAGTATAAAGACGTTGATAAACAGCAGCATAATGGGGTGTGTATGCGTTTTGTTTATTCAAAAGGCAGTATGCCAGGCCACACAAGGTACTATGACACGGGCACTTTATCTTGGCACAGGTATTGTGGGAGGGATCATACTGTTCTTTCTTTTATCTTATATATCACATTCTGATGAGTTTATGTTTTTTTTCACGCATATGAAAGAAAAATTTAACAAAAAAAAGGAGGGTTCTTTATAATGGATAAACTGGTTAATGATGAAAAAAAAGGAAAAAAAGAGCAACACCGTATTACCTTTGAAATTGCCAAAGAAGTAGAGGGGGGAGTGTACGCAAATCAGGTTATTATCGGCCATTCTTATAAGGAGTTCATTGTTGATTTCGGTCTTTTGATACCTCCTGGCAATAAAATTAAAATAGTATCAAGGATCATTACCAATCCCGTTGATGCCAAATTATTCGTGAAGGCTTTATCTGAAAATATCGCATTGTATGAAAAAAAATTCGGTGAAATAAGGATCCCAAAAGTTCAAACTCCCCCTCCCGATCATCATCAATTGCATTAAATGATCGCGTGCTCCAATCCAATAATTTTATGATTCATATCATATATATCCTTTTATCCTGCCAAAAAATTTTAATTGCATAGGTTAAATAATTTTTTATAGGTGGTAAGTGAAACATTTTTGTCGATAAATAAAGAAAAGTATCACAATAGTTATGGATTACAAAATCGTAACTTTAAATTACGAAATTGGTAAAGTGAGGCTAAAAATGTAATTCGATTGTGGGACCATTGTGAGGGAAATAGTATATAACATATTGTAATAATGAGTTTTATTAAATAAATATGATACTATGGTATCGTATATGCTGGGAGATTTTAAAGAAGGACATATTATGACAAGAGGAGAGAATATATGGCTGCCTTCTTTGATGAAAGGATATCCAAAAGAAATAATGTAAGGCCAGCCCTCGCCGGCTTTACGCTCATAGAACTCATGGTAGTGGTCTCTATTATTGGTATACTTGCGGCAATAGCCCTTCCCAATATTAACGCCATGATGCCGCGAATTCGTTTAAACGGTGCAGCCCAGAGAATCGTAACAGATCTTCAATTTGCGCGGATTCGGGCTATCTCCACACGAAGAGAGTATCGACTCGCGGTTTGTGATTCCACCTCATATCAAATCGAGGAAGGCAGCAAATCATATGGATCGAGCTGGCCCGGCACATTAGTTGAGCAAGCCAGAGATTTTGGTGATAGCGATAATACATTCTATTTTAAAGATATCATATTTGATACTTCTGAGAGTATAGCTTTTATTTTTTCACCAAAAGGCTTATTATCCTCAGGTTCATCATCAAGAATTAAGATTAAGAATGGCAATGAGGATAAAAAAAGCATTGAAATTAACATAGCGGGGAGGATAAAGGTATATGATGGGTGGGATGGGGAAAGCTGAAAAGGGCTTTACTCTTTTAGAGATGATAATAGCGCAAACATTTTTAGCAATCGGCTTATTGGCGACGATAACGACTATTATTTATGTAATCAAAAATGGGTCCGTTATTCGGAATACAACCGCTGCATGCAATTTATGCGAGATTACAATGGAAATGCTCAAATCCGTCGGATATGAGGGCGTTGCTAACAATCAGCAAATGCACATAGATCAGAATGGAAATCCTGGGGGGAGATTTAATCGCACTGTGACCGTTAAAAACGAATCAACCCCTGATATTAAAATAGTGACTGTCCGCGTATGGTGGACTGAGTCGAATAAAATGCGCAACACGCAGTTGCGGACGATCATTCCCAGGTTGTGAGTGTATATATACAAAGGGTTGTATGCATGAACACTTTTAAGGGGGGAATTACAATGATAACGAATAGCGATCCATCACTACATCATGCCCATGAAACGAGAAAAAGTGGATTTACTATGATTGAGATTATGGTTGTACTCATGATATTTCCTATTATTTTATATGCAGGATTTAAGATTCTCATCTCCCAGAAAAGGGTATATCAAACAGAGCAGGAACTTTCGGGAATGTGCCAGAACACCCGGGCAACCCTGGACATTCTTTTGAGAGATCTTCGAATGGCCGGGTATAAGGTTATTGACGATGAATTTCTTGGTGCACTCGATGATTGGATTTATGCTTCTGATTATTTGCCTGATTATCCTTACACGGTTAATCTTTCAGCGGGCAGTTGCCCCCTTGTTACCAAAGGGAGTGGTACGAAACCTGATATGGTTACTCTATTTATAGCTGATGCCCAGGAGTGCCTTTTATCTGTGATGGCAGACAGTAATGATACTCAAATTATTTTGGATTCAAATAGTCCGGGATTTACAGAAACAAAATTCAGGGTTAATGATATTATACGAATTGGTGATAATACGGAATTCGCCAAGGTTACTGGCCTCGGAAGCTGGGGAGGCGCCACGAATAATCTCTTAACTATAGATACCGATCCGAATCACACTGGAAACCAGGGGCTTGCCCTCCCAAAAGATCCGAATGAAGTGGTAAGAAAAATAAATATTATTACCTATGCGCTGTTTAATGAGGCCAATGACGCCTCCTATGCCCATCATAAAAAAGGCCATCCGGTGTTAAAAAGAAAATTTAATAATGAAGACTATGATAATGTGTGTGAAGATGTGGAAGATTTTCAGATAAATCCCAATTCATATCCGATTTATTCTCTTCATCTTAGAACGCGTACCGCCACCAGAGGAGACTATATGGGGGCAGCGTCGGACGGGTATAAAAAAACAGATTTACATTTCACCTTTCAGATGCGTAATTTTAAGGACTTTGATTGCCCTCTTCCTGCGATACCATCCTCCGTTGCAGCCGTGGGGTTTGACTCACTGAGGCCATGTTCAATGAATGTCAGTTGGGATGCAGTCACAACGGATAAAGACAACAATCCCCTTTCCCCGGAATGTGCTGTCACACGGTATATTATCGCCTATGATATGACGGCTGACGGCCGTTCCTATATGGCATATCCGGGACTTGATACCGACTATACCTTTGAGGTACATGAGAGCGACCCGAATAATCCGGTCTATCATGTAAGTGTGGCGGCAGTTAATATGGCCGGCGTGGGAGGATATTCAGCTGAAGAACTGGAGATGGATACGAATGCACCGGCAGACGTCACCGACGTTGAAGCAGTGGGACAAATCAATAGGGTCTCCTTGGAATGGGTGGCAGATCCGGAATGTGATGTGCGCGAGTTCCGGGTGTACCGAAGCTTAGTCGACACCGGACCCTATGATTTGATATACAGAGATTTTGATATCAAATCAGGGCTTTGTGAATATCAGGACGCCAATGTCATTCAATGCTGCCTTTATTATTATAAAATCGTGCCCTTTGATGATGCCCATGAAAGCATCAATCCTGCCGTGGTAACCGGATATGCCGATAGTAGTATTCCTGCAGCGCCAAGTAATTTTGATCCGAATATACCGGCAACTTTGCCTGCTAATGTGTATGCAACATGGACCCTCTCTCCTGATGACAAAGGAATCAAGAGCCTTGTCTGTGACCCTAATTGCGGATATTATATCTATGCCATAGATGCCCCGACCTCTTACTTTAAAGGCTCTTATCCTCCGGGGAGCACGAGCGGTAATTTTGAGTATTTCGGATATGCCCCAGACATCATCATCAGGTTTAGGGATTCATGCGGTAAATTTAGCAAGATTGTGTATGAATGTACCGGGGCAATTCCTACAGTGGCTATTAATAAGGCTGCTTCCGAATCAAGTAAGCTGAAAAACATGACCATTGAGGGAACATTCACGGTTGCAAGCGGCAGTAACCTGGAACTGTTGCAATTGAAAGTCGATGAGGGCAATAAATGGTATACGATAGATACTATTTTTGGAGCCAATTGGAGCTATCTCTTGAAAACTGCGCCGTTGCCGGATGGCAAGCATATCATTACGGTTATGGCCACCGATGATAAAGGCTGCTCTGGTGATGTATCATGCGATATATACCTACAGGATGGGAAGGAGGATAAAATCCCTCCCTTGTTTGAGGACATTAAGCGTACGCCCTCTTATAATCCTGTAATGTCTGACGATACGGTCAATATTTGTGTGATCGTCACGGATCCTTCAGGGATTTCCGGGGTCATGATGAAGATTAGTGCAAAAGACTCGGGTACGTCGAGTCTGGTGGCTGAGTATGAGAAAACCACTGCTGATTCCATATCCGGTAATGAGTATTGCTTCAATACTATTGGTCCCCATCCTGACTGCACCATCACATGCACGCTTACGGCCACTGATAGTGCGGGAAACTCAGGGCAGATCACCCATAGCTATATGCAATATGAAGGGATTGATCCGAACATCGCCTCTATTACCCTCACCTCTGACGTTGTAGGTGGCGTTACGAGAACGATACAGTTTGACGCGTCAATCTTCGATGCATCAGGTATCAAGGATGCGTATTTCATCTATCAGCCCGAGGGAGGGGCCTGGTCCTCCCCACCTGTTGACCTTATCTATAGCGGAGGAAATACCTATAGCGGTAGTTGTGCGTTTTCGAAACTGCTTGATTGGTGCTCGATTAAGGTAACAGCGGTTGATAATGCCTTCAATATGGCTGAAAAGACAAAGACGGAGATTTTTATTGTTGCAGTACCATAATAAGGAGTACTCTACCATAATCGGAAACAGGGTATCAGAAAGGCTTAGCATATGAAGAATAGTATATATAATAAGAACCGTCACACACGGTATAATGAAAAAGGAATGGTACTCGTATTGGTATTATGTTTGATGGTAATCCTTTTTTTATTAGGGACTGCCTCCATAAACAATGTGACCACTGAATATAGGACCTCGTATAATTATTTACAGAGCGTGCAGGCATTTAATGATGCAGAGGCCGGGATAGGGGAGGTGGTCGGGATTATCACCACGAACCGGAACCCTGTGCTGGATACCTGGATAGATACGAATAGCCCTCTTTTTCAATATTCCTACAGAGCACACTTTGATCCGAACACCTATATTTTCACTATCACCTCACTGGGCTTTGACCCGAAAAGAGTTGCCAGCCGAAAGATTACTGCTCAATATGAATCATTATTCAATACCCCGGTGATAGGATCACCAGTGTACAGTGTGACGGGTAATTTTACAGGAACTGCCTCGCATATTGTCGGGAACCCGAACTGCCCTTCCTGGGTGCCAGGCTCCTCTGATGATAGCTCTGTGCCGGCTATCACGACCTCGGGAAGCACTATTGATTTTGAGGATCAACCAGACCAGTGTGTTACTGACGACAGCATTAAAATTAAGTATAATCAGGATCCTGGCATTAAATTTAACGAGTTGGAAGATTATTATAAAGACAAGGCCACCTTTACGACTCTTGCCACGAATGGGACTTATGGAACGCAGGATGAATTTGAACTTGGGTATGTCACCGGCAATGGGGTGTATGGAGGTATCACAGGCTATGGGATATTGATCATAGTGGGGAATGTTACATTTGCCGGCGGGTGCATCTGGCACGGCTTAATTATCAATATAGGAAATCTTGTGATCACCGGGAATGGGAATAAGCTATACGGAGGGCTTATAAGCAATGGCGACTGTGAGGTGGGCGGAGATGCCGAAATTAAATGGTGTCCGGGAGCGGTAGGGAAGGCGCTCCAGGATTTGAGCGCCCCACCCCTTAAACTGCTGAGCTGGAAAGAGGAATAAATCGCATGAAAAATTTCATCATGTACAATTAACTATCCCCTGCATGGGCATAATGTAGGCTTCTTAAATTCACCGCTTCTCTCTGTGATCTCTGTGTCCTCTGTGGTAAAATAATAATCACCGAAAGTGACCTTTTCAGGTATATTGTGACAGGATTGATAAGATAATTTTAAAATCCTGTGTATCCTGTTATCCTGTCAGATATCTTTAATTTATGATACAATAATGCGTTACTTGGATGTTTCTTAAAAAAAGAAGGCATGGAAAGAAAGAGAGGGGGCTCGAGATGAAGGAAAGTGGTGTAATTAAAAAATTAGGTAGTTTTTTCCTTATTTTCATATTCATGGGATGTTCCTCTTGTGTGCGCACGGGGGCACTTTCTCAGAACACAACCAATGCACGGGACAAATACGAGATAAACCCGCATATTATTGTCCATAATAACACGCTGGCCCGGAGTGTTCAGATTGTTGCACTTCATTCGAGAGTAGTGAATAATGTTCGCCAGGTATGGGTTCAGGTAAAGAATACCCAGGACTCGGATCTCGCGTGTGAATATAGATTCCAGTGGCTTGATAAAAAAAATTCTGAGATAAAAGAGGGTGCTGAGCAATGGAGACCTGCGCTGCTATACGGACAAGAGGTAAAAACATTAGTGAGCGTGTCTCCCCATCCCTCTGCCGAAATATTTAAAATCCATATGCGTGAGAAGCAAGAGTAACTCAAATTGGTATCAACTTAAACTCCAGTGATTCAGGAGTTCTGAATTATGGTAATTTGACTTTTGTAAGCAGAATGATATAGTACTATTAATTTGAGACGTCATAATAAAAATGAAAATATGAATATAATGGCCTGAACGCTCTTGTGTAACAGCATAAGGATAGTCAATGTAATCAATAATATATAAAGAGGAAGCGCATTGGCATTATTATTGCTTTCTAGGTTACTATGATTCTCACTATGAGGATGGAGAACAATTTTTTTACTCTTTTAGGGAGAGCACCAAAAAGGAGTGAGTAATTCTAATTTTATGAACATACCCAATCGTCGAAACTGGAATTGCTGAAAAGGAGTTGTATTGACTTGAAATCACTGCATACTATATGATTAAATAACTATGGGTGCAATGAATATTCTTGAATTTTATGAACGAAGGAGTGTAGTATATGAGAGACAGGTCATTCCATACCTTTAAACTACATGTTGATTCTGAGCTTGAGGACAGGGGTCCGGTCAGGCAAGATTCCTTATTCTCATCTCGACCTACTCTTGGGAAGAAGAGACCTTTTAGCGACTATCACACGCCAGAAAATACCTCCATGCACACCCATCGCAGTCACCAGGGCGGTGGCTCGAAAATGGAGGTGTTCAATGATATACCAGTCCGCAGTCCTCTTCAACAGAAATATATTCTCTCGTTGAAGATGGAAAATAATCGTTTGAAAAGAATAATCAAGGAAAGGCAGGAGTTAATCAGCAAACTTAATAATATATCCTTGAGGGATTATTTAACCGATCTTTACAATCAAAGGTATTTATGGAAAAGAATAGAAAGCGAGTTAAAACGGGCACAGAGATATCATGAATCCCTTATTTATATGATGGTCGACATTGACCGGTTTAAGGCGGTGAATGATAACTTCAATCATCAATTTGGGGACTATGTGCTGAAAAAAGTGGCAGGTATCCTGCAAAAACCATTGCGGGCAAGTGATATTTTGGCCCGATATGGGGGAGATGAATTTTCAATACTTCTTCCCAATACAGATTATATTGGAGCCCACGTTATCTCACAGAAAATCCTGGATTGGACGAGACGGGCTGATATACAATATAATAATTTTAAGGTTGATATTACGGTAAGCATTGGTGTGTCGAGCTATCCATCTGATATGGTGAAAGATAAATGGGATCTTGTCCACTATGCGGATTCAGCATTATATGAAGCCAAGGCCAAGGGAAGAAATCAGGTGTGCTATTATAATGAACTGAGCAAACACACTGACACGAACTTCACATCTGATAGCTCATATGTTGGTGATTAACCGTTAAAGACGACTCCAGGGGATTGATATCCTCTTTGAAGCCCGTACCGTAAGTGTAATAATCCCATTTTTTACGGCTTTTCAGAATTTTTTCCACCAGCATCGTATGAAGACCATGACCTGCCCGATGCGCAATAATGTGCCCGAGGATCGGTTTTCCCAAAAGATACAGGTCTCCCATCGCATCCATAATCTTATGGCAGACAAACTCATCCTTAAATCTTAGCGCTCCGTTAATAATGCGATAATTATCAATGACAATCGCATTATCCAAAGAGCCGCCCTTCGTTAATCCCATTTGTCGCAATACCTTAATCTCATTGAGAAACCCAAAGGTTCGCGCACGGCAGATCTTCTTGATAAATGGCTCTCCAATACACCGGTATGTTGCAGATTGAGCCCCGATGACAGGATGATTGTAATCGACTGAATAAGTAATCTTGAAAGTATCAGAAGGGACGACTTTAATATATTTATCAGCTCCTCCGATGGTGATGGATTTTTTTATCCTTATGTACTGTCGGACCTTTTTTTGAATACGGATGCCGGCCTCATGCAAAAGAAAAATAAATGGCGCAGCGCTCCCATCCATAATAGGAACTTCAAAGGAATCCAATTCAATTATCAGATTGTCAATAGCCATTCCGGCAAGCGCTGCTAAAAGGTGCTCTATCGTTTGAACCTCGTATCCATCTTTCTGTATAGCCGTCGCATAGTTCACACTCGCCAGATTGGAATGAACCGCTTTAATAATACAGTTCTCTGCTATATCAACGCGTTTGAATACAATTCCCGTATCTTCATCTGCGGGTCGAAAAACCATATGGACTTTTTTCCCGGTGTGTAACCCGATCCCCGAACATTCTATCGGCGATTTTATTGTCTGCTGCAGCAGCATTCTCTTGTTATTGTCTTTAGCCACTATCTCCCCCCTTTTTCCTGATAAACCCTTGTCTGCGCTCTCTCCACTAACCTTCTTTCTCTTTCATATCGGCAATTCTAATTTTAGGCGCATACCCACACAACCGTCAAAATTAAAATTACTGCTTTTACTCATTCCTTCTCTTACTCATAAGGCGCTTTCATACTCTGGGTTTTTTAAAATATATAAAAATAACAAGTAAATTACATGCAAATCGTGTGCCTTTTTTAGGCCAAAGGTGAAAAAATGAGCTGTAATTTTATTTATCATATTGATTTTTAAACTTTATCTTTTTTAACACCGAAAAAAAATAGTGTTCATCTTTTATGTCCTGCATTGTTCAAAGAGCACAGAGTGTGGTGTTTTTTATTCGATTTTAAAGACAAAAGAATTAAGCCTTATTAATCAATGACATAAAGTGTATATAAAAATAAACAACTTATGAGCTTACGTTCACTAAAGCTGCTTTTTCAACTGTATAGTCACACTCTTTATTGCCGCATCGTAAGGGAGCCTTCTCCCCTCGTCCTTCAATCAGGAAAGGGAAACCGCATTGAGGGCATTTTTCGCCAACAGGTCTTTGCCATAGGGCAAATTGACATTTTGGGTAGTTCCCGCACCCATAAAATGATTTTCCTTTTTTTGTTTTCTTCTCAACGAGTTCACCACTGCAATCGGGCACCGGACAGGGGATGCCGAGGCTTAGCGGCATTATGGATTTACATTCGGGATATTTGGAACAGGATAAAAACCTGCCGTAACGGCCATTTTTCACGACCATGGGAGAACCGCATTTTTGACATTTTTTATCTGTAACCTCTGCCTCCGTGTCTTTGGCATTTCCCTTCTGATTATTGTCTTTATTGAGTGAAATAATATTAGTGCATTTCGGATATGCGCTACACCCCAGGAAAGAGCCATATCGTCCATGTTTCACCAGCATGGGGCTGCCGCACTTGGTGCATGTTTGATCGCTCGTCGCCGGTTCTTTAATTTTAATGCGTCCCTCCTCGGTACGTTCAAATTCCTTTGTATTTTTACATGCCGGATAGGCGGAACAGGAGAGAAATTCCCCATTTTTCCCCCATTTGATAGCCATTGGTTGTCCGCACTTATCACACGCCACATCAGTAATAACAGCGTGTTGCTTGATATTTCGCATGTTTTGCTGGGCGCTTTCCAAATTGTGATTAAAGGGTCTATAGAACTCATGAAGGGTCTTAATCCAATCTGCGCGGCCCTCCTCAATTTGATCCAGCTTGTCTTCCATTGATGCAGTGAATTGTATATTCAAGATTTCAGGGAAGTTTTCCGTCAAAAGATCAGTAATCAGACACCCGAGTTCAGTGGGCCGCAAGTTTTTTCCATCTTTTTCAATATACTCCCGATTTATAATAGTGGAGAGAATTGTCGCGTAGGTGCTTGGCCGGCCAATACCTTTGTCCTCTAACTCTTTGATAAGACGGGCTTCGGTGTAATAAGGGGGAGGTTGCGTAAAATGCTGTTGAGGCTTTATGCTGTTGAGTGTTAATCGTTCTCCCTCTTGTAATAACGGCAGTTTCTGGTCTTTATCGGAAACCTCTTTATCAGAATTTTTTTCTTCGATTTTTTCTTGATATATCTTTAAAAATCCATCAAATTTCATCACAGAGCCACTTGCCCGGAACAGATAATCCTGTGCCCTTATTTCGATGGTTGTGACGTCAAAGAGCGCATCGGCCATTTGGCTCGCAAGGAATCGCTGCCAGATTAATTTATAGAGTTTGTATTCATCATCTTCTAAGTAGGATTTTATCGATTCGGGATCACGCCATATTGAGGTAGGCCTGATTGCCTCATGTGCATCTTGAATCCCCTTCTTGCTTTTAAACTGCCGTGGTTTTTCAGGTACATATCTCTCGTCGAATTTCGTATGAATATAGCCCCTGGTTTCCTCTTGAGATTCCTGCGCTACTCGCGGAGAATCAGTCCTGATATAGGTAACGAGCCCGACACTTCCTTCATTGCCTATTTCTTTTCCTTCATAAATCTTTTGAGCAATGAACATGGTTTTCTTTGCTGAGAAGCGATAGACTCGTGACGCTTCCTGCTGCAGCGAACTCGTGATAAACGGAGCTACCGGGGATTTTTTCTGATTCTTTTTCTTTACAGAGGTGACATGAAATGAGCTCATTTCCAATTCAGATTGTATGGCATGAGCTTTCTCCCCTGATGGGATAGAGATTTTCTTCCCCTTATATTGATAGAGCTTGGCGAGAAATTGCGGAGGATTTTCCCCTGATAGATTGACCATAATAGTCCAGTATTCTTCCTTTATAAATGATCGTATCTCGCGCTCTCTATCACAAATAAGCCTTACCGCAACAGATTGAACGCGGCCTGCACTCAATCCCCATCGCACTTTTTTCCACAGAAGAGGACTGATTTGGTATCCGACAATACGGTCCAGAATACGTCTTGTTTGTTGGGCATTGACTTTCTTTAAATCAATACGGTCAGGAGATTGAAGTGCTTTGATGACAGCGCGCTTCGTAATTTCATTAAATAAGACCCTGTAAATGGCGTCTTTTTTTGAATGAAGCTCATTGGCAATATGCCAGCTTATGGCTTCTCCCTCACGGTCAGGGTCGGCGGCGAGATATATTTTGTCAGCATCTGCCGCTGCCTTTTTTATCTCCGCTATCACAGACCCTTTCCCACGGATAGTGATATATTTTGGTTTGAAATCGTGCGAAATATCCACACCGAGAGAATCCTTCGGGAGGTCTTTAATATGGCCAACCGAGGCCTTAATAGAATATGCTGATCCGAGTATTTTCTTTAATGTTTTAATTTTTGTCGGTGACTCGACAATGATGAGCGACCGTGCCATGAATCGTCCCCTTTAATCCATTACTTTATTCCTACGATTAACATTATACATCTCATGTGATTTTACATTTTCTTATTAATGATACCTACATTTTAAAATTTTACAAACATTCTCCCCGGGAGTTGTTTTATTACCTGCTCCATTTCGAGGTCCAGCAAGAGAGCGGAGAGTGTATGTGCCGGGAGCCCGCTTTTTATAACCAGTGTATCAATATGCTGCGGATTATCGGATAAATGGTGCAAAAGCATTTTTTCATCCTCCGAGAATGTCCGTTCCTTTTTTTCTCTATTCGGAAAAGAATAATTATTCAATGGTTCTAATTTTAGTTTTAATTCATCGATAATATCATCTACAGTGTCGACAAGTTTTGCTCCCTGTTTTATCAAAGAATTTGTCCCTTTACTGGTAGGAGAGGAAATATTGCCCGGCAGGGCAAATACTTCTTTCCCCTGTTCCAGCGCTTGATATGCGGTAATCAACGCCCCACTCTTAGCCCCTGCTTCAATAACTATTGTCCCTAAGCTCAGTCCGGCGATAATACGGTTCCGCATGGGGAAATTCTGTTTCAGAGGTCGTGTGCCTAACGGGAATTCGCTGAACACCGCGCCTTGCCGGCAGATTGCAGACATTATATTCTTATTTTCAGGAGGATAAATCACGTCCAATCCACTTCCTAAGACAGCGACGGTTCTTCCCTGCACAGAGAGCGCTCCTTTGTGTGCAACAGTATCTATGCCCCTTGCCATCCCACTTATTACGGTAATGCCCCTTTGGGATAACCCTTGTGCCAATTTGAAAGCCTCGGTTTTCCCATAGAGTGATGCTTTCCTTGATCCTACTATTGAAATCGAGAAATGGTCGTATTCTCTCCACTCTCCTTGTACAAATAAGACATGGGGAGCATCAAAGATATTTCTTAAAGAGTGAGGGTATCCTGGATCATGAATAGTTAAAAAATGAATTCCTTTTCGACCCATCAATCTTAATTCCCGCTCTACCCTCTGCTCAATATCTATTTTTTTTATCATACCCGCTCTTTTGGGCCCAATAAGATCAACGCGAGAGAGTTCATGCAAGGGTGCGTTAAAGATATTATCGGGGCTTCCGAATGCCTTCAGAAGGTTTTTACGGCTGTGGGGGCCTAATCCCGGGATAAGCTGTAATCCTAATAAATATTCTCGATCATCCATAATTATATATATCTATAGCATATCGAATCAGCAATTCTAATTTTGACTGTTAAATTCTTCGCCACATGTTATATACCCGAAATTAGAATTGCTGATATCGAATGCATGTCCCATATTAGCTCTAGACAGTGTTATATGAGGTTTCATTATTATTTAAATTCACCATCTCACATAATTTTTTTATTTCTCCCGGGGTAAGAGTTCTGTACTCACCCGGTTTTAATCTATCCAATCGAAGAAATGCAAATTGAATGCGTGTGAGCTTGAGGACTGCAAATCCGAGTTTCCGAAAGATTCGTCGGATAATTTGATTTTTTCCTTCTGTAATTGTCACGTTAATCCAGCTATTTGTCTTTGTGTAGCGTACAATCTTGATCTTTTCAACCTGCACGAGGCCATCCTCAAGATACACTCCCTTTTTTAGTGTGCGACAGGCTGCCCTGGGAATAATGCCTTGGACTTTTACCATATACACTTTTGGGACCTTGAACTTTGGGTGGGTTAAACGATACGCCAATGCCCCGTCATTTGTGAGCAATAATAATCCCTGGCTCTGACAATCAAGACGGCCTACCGGGAATAGTCGTTCTTTAATAGCGGGGAAAAATTGTGTTATGGTCGGCCTGCCAGATGGATCATGCATAGTAGTAATATAGCCTCTTGGTTTGTGAAGTAAGAAATACCGGTTGATTTGGGGGGGAGGGATTTTTTTTCCTTTCAGGGATATTGTGTGCGTGCGGGCATCCACTTTTGTTGAGAGGGAAGTAACTACCCGGTTATCCACCGCTATCTTTCCTTCTTTAATTAACTGTTCACATTTTCTTCGAGAACCTATTCCCCTCTCTGACAGATATTTATTAAGTCTGATCATTTTCTTCATCGCATAATCCTTTTAATTCGGCTAAGGTGGGAAGGTCAGCCAGGTTCTTAAGCCCGAAGGAGAGGAGAAAATGGGGAGTCGTGCCATATATGAGGGGCCTCCCGATCGTCTCTCTTTTACCAAGAATTGTAACGTATTTCTTTTTCACTATAGTTCTAATGCTTGCTATGCTGTCAACTCCTCGGATAGCATCTATTTCCTGACGGGTAATAGGTTGTTTATAGGCGATAATAGCAAGTGTTTCCAACGATGCTCTGTTTAATCGGTGTGTCTGTTGGCATGTGACAAGTTTCCTGAGCCACGGCTCATACAAGGGTTTTGCGCATATTTGATACCCTTCGGCGATCTCTCTCAGCAAGAGGCCTCTTTCCCGCTGGGAAAGACTTTCCCTCAAGCATTCAATGGCAGCACAGATTTCTTTTGACGAACCCGGGACTATTTTTTTTATCTGTGTCATATGTAAAGGTGTGGATGAGGCAAAAAGCACTGCCTCGATTAGTGCTGCCCGCTCTTTTATATCCATAGTACTCTTATGTTATTTTTTTTTATTTTTTTTTCAATAATTTATGCAAAATAAATTGACATTATTTTTTTAAGCAAATAAAATAAGCCATACACACGGAAGCGCAAATTTGAAATAAAGAGTATGCATTATTTAAAGTATAAAGGTACGATTAAATTAATTCAACAGAAAAGGAAATGATTTAAAAGGGGGGAGGCCCCAGTTATCCCGTAGATATAATAATGTTTTGAATAAGGACTACAGCGTATGCGTATTGCAATGTTTTCTTGGGAAAGTATGCATTCAATTAACATAGGCGGGGTTGGAAATCACGTAACGGAATTGAGTGCGGGCCTTGAGAGAAAGGGGCATGAAGTACATGTGTTTACCAGAATGGGGGAGGGCCAATCCCATTATCAAAGAATAGACGGAGTGCACTATCATCGATGTCCCTTTGAGTTAAACGCGAACTTTATTGAAGAGATAAACTCGATGTGTCGCGCTTTTGTGCATAATTTTTTC
The DNA here is from genome assembly GCA_049472395.1 of bacterium. GTDB lineage: Bacteria > SZUA-182 > SZUA-182 > DTGQ01 > JBLIRR01 > JBLIRR01. The sequence continues at coordinate 41,305 of JBLIRR010000032.1, forward strand.
GAAGTTGAAGATTATTCAGGCTGCTTTGATATAGTGCATGCCCATGATTGGCTGGCTTCCAATGCCGCTGTGTGGATAAAATCCGGGAGAGGAAAAAGAGCAGTGTTGACTATCCATTCAACAGAGTACGGACGCTGCGGTAATAATTTCTATGGAGGTCAATCAGCGGTCGTCCGGGAGAATGAGAGAAATGGCACCTATTGCGCAAACAGGGTTATTGCGGTGTCCTATGCATTAAAAAAAGAGATTGAATGGATGTATAACGTGCCGGATCATAAAGTGGATGTGGTGTACAATGGAGTGAATGTGCATAATTTTGATCATTATATCGATGGGGGAAAGATAAAGCAAGAAATTGGCATAGGTATATGGGACCCGATGATTCTCTTTGCAGGCAGGATTGTTCATCAAAAGGGGCCTGATTTATTGATTGAGGCAGCACACGAGGTACTGCAATCTTATCCTAATGCAAAATTTGTTTTTGCGGGTGATGGCGATATGAGGGCGCACCTTGAGGGTCGAAGTCGGCAATTGGGAATAAGCCATGCAATGAGATTTTTAGGATTTTGTATGGGTGACAGATTAAGAAGCCTTTATAAAGCCTGCGACATGGTGTGTGTCCCAAGTCGCAATGAACCCTTCGGTATTGTCATATTAGAGGCATGGAGCGCAGGGAAACCCGTGGTTGTCAGTAGAAACGGAGGGCCGGCGGAATTTGTATGGCACGATGTCACAGGGCTTCAAATTTATGATTATCCAGGCTCAATTGCGTGGGGGATAAAGAATGTCTGTGGCGATTTCGAACATGCCCGATGGATGGGACAGAATGGAAGAATTGCCGCAGAAACAGCATTCTCATGGGATAGTATTGCAGATCAAATCCTTAATGTGTATAATAGGGTATAAGAAATGTGCACGTGAAAAGAGAGGCTTCGGATCATCCCGAATTTATCTCTTTAACGTGTGGAGCAGAAAGAGTGAAAGGTAGAGTGAGTGAATAATATTTTTAAAAATTCCATAAAAACATTCAATAAGGGGATAGGTTATTTCCCCACCCAGTATGACCAAAGGGCACTCTATTTATTGGAAATCGATCCCTATCATTTGTATGCGTGCTGGACAGCGGGGTCTGAGATAGCGGAGGGAAAAAAAGATCAACAACTTTGTGTGAGGGTGTATGAAGACACACATCAGTCAGGATCATTTTTTGACCTAAACGTTCCACCTGGGACCACTCATTGTTATATTGAACTGGGACAACCGATAAAAGAGTGCAGGGTTGCGTTGGGAGTTACTGAGGGGCATACTCCATTTACACCACTATTGGAATCCCAGGTCAATTACAATCCTGGTGCAGGGAGGGAGAAAATAGAAGATCAAGTAATTTGGATGAACGTTAATGAGAGCACAGGCAAGAGCACTATAGTAGGGTCGGAATATGGGGATGATGAAATAAGAGTGCCCCATGAGAGATATGCAAAAACAGAGGAAGATTCACGTGTTCAAAGGAATATACATAAAGATAAAGAGATTATTGAACACTATCAAAAACTCGGTCAACACGTATCAAAGAATTCCGCACATAGGGGGACACGGGTTGTAGTGCCTTCTTCTTTAGTGCCTGATGTTTCAGAATTGTTTCCTGAAAGCGCTGAGCATAATTATTCACGCAGATTGCTTGATAAAGAATTTTTTTCTCATTTGGATGCATCTGAGTCTCATTTCGCTTATTTAGAATATATTGAAAAAATGGAGAGAAACAAAAGGGCTACTTTATTTCAGGGTGTGGGTAATTGGAAAGGGTATTACAGCGGGCCTTTTTCTCGAACCACCACACAATCCAAGTACGGTTATACCCAGTAAAGGGCATAATGCAGACTTTTTAAATTCACCCAAGAAAGCACAGAAGTGTTCTCTTGGGTGAAATAATAATCACGTAGTGACGTTTGTTAGTATAGTTATGGAAGAGAATGAAAGAATTTTCAAAATCTGGTGTGCTTTCCATAGTGCTGCATGCACATATGCCCTTTGTCCAGGACCTTAATGTCTCTGATTCGCTTGAAGAACGCTGGATATATGAAGCTATTACAGGTTGTTATTTAAGATTTATTCTTGCCTTTGATAATCTCATACATGATAAAATCCCCTTTCGTTTTCTTCTCTCTTTAAGCCCACCGCTTATTTCCCAATTGAAAGATAAAAGTCTTCCTGATAGGTATAGCGCATATCTTATGAGGCTTGTGGAACTGACAAAGAAAGAGATTTGCCGGACTAAAAAAGACAAAAATCTTCAAAAATTAGCGAAAATGTATTTGAACTATTTCCAGAAGCTTCAGGATGTGTTCTTAAATCGTTGCGGGGCAGATATTATGAGTGTGCTTAAAAAATATGGAGAGATGGGCTACATTGATTTTATCACAAGTAGTGCAACACATGCATATCTGCCTCTTTTACAATCACAGGCATCGATTGTGTGGGCCCAGATTAAGATAGCGGTAGATTACTTTGAGGAGGTGTTCGGATATCCGCCCAAAGGCATATGGTTGCCGGAATGCGGTTATTATCCGGGATTGGATAAAATATTAGCCAATGCAGGAATACGATATTTCTTTTTAGATAACAAAGTATTTCTCAAGGCTGGCCCGGGATTGGAGTATGGAATTTTTTCACCATTTTATTGCAAAAGCGGAGTCGCGGTATTTGGAAGAAATGAACAGACAGCGCAGCAGGTATGGGATGCAATTGATGGGTATCCCGGAGATGTTGATTATAGAGAATTCTATCGTGATATTGGGTATGATCTGGAGTTTGACTATATAAAGCCTTTTTTGCTCGAAGGTACGCATCGCACCTTTACAGGGATAAAATATTATAGGGTCACGGGACCTGGGCGGGAAAAAGAATCATATGATCCCTATAGGGCACAGAAAAGGGTGGAGATACAGGTGGATGATTTTTTAGCGCATATCTTAAAGGGACTTCGGGATTTGCCTTCAATGAATAATAGAAAACCTATAATATGCGCTCTTTATGATGCAGAGCTTTTTGGACATTGGTGGTTTGAAGGGCCAAGCTGGCTTGAAACCCTATGCAGAAAAATTGCCAATGACTGCAAAGGGTATCTTAGCCTCAGCACACCCATGGATTATCTGAAAACCTATTCGGTACATCAGGTAGCCCAGCCGCCTGGCGGTAGTTGGGGATGGAAGGGGTATAATGAAGTATGGCTCAATGAGAAGAATGACTGGCTTTACCCTCATCTATTAAAGGCGGGAGAGAAAATGATGTCCCTCGCCCATTTCTATCAGGGGAAAATAGATGATAAGGCGGACACATTAGTGGTGAGGGCTTTAAATCAAGTGGCACGTGAGCTTCTCATGGCTCAAAGCAGTGATTGGGCATTTATTCTTAATAACAATACCTTGCCTGACTATGCGACACGCCGATTTAAGGAGCACATGGGCAGGTTTTGGAAGTTAGTCCAGGAAATCGAGAATGGTACTATCGATCCTCAATGGCTCGCGTCAGCAGAGAAACATAATCCCCTGTTTCCCAACCTATCCTTTACCGTGTTTAATCCTCTATAAGGTAAGGAAACACCTGTGATCAAGCCAGGATTTCAAGGTTTTATTATCCTTCGGGGCATATCCTAATGCTTCCTTCCATACAAAAGCCGATTCCATACAAAGATAGATAAATGCCTCTTTTGACCTTTCCCATATCCATGAGGCAATGCTATGATATGCTTTAATGCGCATTGGCTGCAGATACCGCATCTTATGATCCAAACCGGGAATAAATTCTTGATAGATAATTTTTGTCTGAGGGGACTGTTTTTGGATAATCGGCTTTAAGGCCGGCATAAAGCGAAAACAGCCCATACTGATCCAGACGGTTTTTGAGATATCAATGTATTCATCCAATGCAGAGATAAGGCTATGGTATGCGTCTTCCCATCCATGAAACAGGATAATAGGATCAAAGTGAATGCCAATTTTAATCCCATTCTGTTGACATAGGCGAGCTGCCTTGAGTCTTTCTCTCACTGATGAGGCACCAGGTTCCTCCCTGTCGATAAGCACCTGAGGATTAAGGGACCATGAGATGATTATCTGATTCGTGATGGCGTGATTAAGCAGATGATCAATATGAGTGCTCTTTGTTTTAAGTTCTAAAAAAGCCTGGGTCTGTCCGGAAAAGAAATTGATCAATCCTTCATTGATTCCTGAGAGTGGATCAAGCGCGAGGCTATCAGTCAGCTCGCCAGTGCCGATTCTGATAAGGCCGGGATTCTGGGCAAGGGCCTGCGCCAGTTCTTTAAGACAATCATTCTGATTGACATAGAGAATAAGTGCGCCGCAATCAAGATAGGCGCGTAAAATACAGTAAGTGCACTCAATAGGACAATTTAATCCAATATTGAGAAAGTTATAAAGACAGCAGAGATATTCTTTTGTCCCAGGACAGGGCCGTAAAAATTTGCCCTTATTGTGAGCGAGGATGAGTACGCTTTTATCAAACGCGGATTTTCCGAGAGGTGCTTCATCGATAATCTCAGGACGAATCGAGGGCAATGCGTACAGGATCTTGCCTGTGATCTGGCTCTCCTGAGCCCTTTTTTCAATAAGGATCCGTTTAATTGAGTAGGTGTTCATTTTTTTTCGCGATGAGGGTGTCCGGCAACCGGAGATAATAATCTGCCTCTTCGTATTTTTTGTGCTTCATACAGCCATTGCCATATATCATACATTTTTGCCTGAGCATTGACCATGCGCTCTGCCATTGAGAGGGGGTAAGGGCAGTATGATTCATGAGTTTCTCAAGGGATTGTATTCTGTATTTATCAAGATACTTGATCGTTCGGGATAATTGATCCTGATGGCCACCCCGTTTCGTAATAAGCGGTGTGCTGATTAAATACACAGGATAGCGTGCGGTCAATCGTAACCATAAGTCATAGTCTTCGCACGCAGGAAGCGTTTCATCGAACCCTCCTTCTGATTTAAGTAAAGATGCGCGGATCATGGCTGAGGATGGGCTGATAATACACAGGGGCAGGCATTTATCAAATATATATCCTGAATATTTTGCATGCTTGCTGCACGGATTGACCCGTGTGCCATTCCGTATCCATATCTCTTCAGTATAACAGAGGCAAAAGCTTTTGTGCTTATCTAAGAAATCACTCTGAAGCGCGCATTTCTGAGGATGCCATAGATCATCCGAATCGAGGAAGGCTATATATTCACCTTGTGCAGTCTTTATGCCGAAATTGCGAGCAGCACTTACGCCCTTGTTCTCCTGAGGCAGGCAGCGTATTCGCCCTGCATACTCTGAGAGCACCTCCCTTGTGTGATCATCTGATCCGTCGTCAATAATAATAAGTTCAATAGAAGTGAGCGTCTGCGCCATCACGGATTCAATCGCTTCCCTTAGGAAGTGGGCTCTGTTATATGTAGGGATTATGGCACTGACCTTTGGTTTCATAAGACAATTGTAGATTTCTTAAAAGAGATATTTTTTTAGAGTTTTTAAAAGTTCGGTATGGTTAATCGGTTTTGAGAGATAATGATTGCACCCTGCATTAATACATTTTTCCCTATCACCCTCCATAGCGTAGGAGGTGAGGGCGATTATCGGTACCCTATTCTTACCGTTTTCCATGCTTCTGATCGTCCTCGTTGCCGCAAGGCCGTCTAAAATTGGCATTTGAATATCAAGTAATATGAGATCAATTGAAGGATTGGATGCATATAACGCAACCGTCTCCTGGCCATCATTTGCAATAAGGACATTAAATCCTGCCTTTTCCAAAATCCTTTGAGCCAGCCTCTGATTTTCCAGGTTATCTTCTGCTAACAGTATGGTGTATGAAGGTTTTGTATCGAATATGGTTAATGCCGGAACTTCTTGCGGGCTTTTTGCCTGTGCCGCTGTCTTATAAGGGAGAGTAAAAGAGAAAATTGATCCCTGCTCGTGAGTGCCGTCGGAGTGTACGTGAATGTTCCCTCCCATTAATTCCACTAATTTTTTGGTAATTGTAAGTCCTAGTCCGGTGCCGCCATATTGCCGCGTAATGCTGTCATCCTTCTGTTTGAAGGCATCGAATATTATGCCATGCTTATCCGCCGGGATCCCTATGCCCGTATCCTGGATAGAGAATTCCAAAAGGTCCTCTTTTTTTAATGAACAACTACACTTTATAAATCCTTTCTCTGTAAATTTTATGGCATTACCTATCAAATTATTCAATATCTGCTCTATTCTTACGGAATCCCCCATGATCCATTCACCGAGCGTATCAGGACAGCAATAATGAAACACAATTTCCTTTCCCTTTTCCTGTATGAGCATTTTAGTATTAATATCAATATCATTTAATAAAGATCTGAGTGAAAAGGGGAGATTCTCAATGTTAAGTTGTCCGGCTTCTATTTTTGATAAGTCCAGAATATCGTCAATAAGCTTTAATAGTAAATGACCATTCCTTTTTATTACCTGAAGGTCATCTTGATGCCTGGCTCCTATGTGATCATTCAGCATCAAATCAGTATATCCGATGATCGAATTCATGGGAGTCCTTATCTCATGGGACATATTGGCGAGAAATGCAGATTTTAAATGGTCAGACTCCTTTGCCTTAGCCAATGCTTGTTTAAGAGCCTCTTCCGCATGTTTTCGCGCTGTGATGTCCTTGAAATCTTCAACAATCCCGATCAGTTCTCCGTTTGCGCCTCGAAAAGGGGTAGCAGTAACGATACACGGAATCTTAGTGCCATCTTGACATATTTTTTCAACATCGAACTCGATGCGTTTTTCTCCACGAATAATTCTGATAAGTGAGCAGCGTGGTGTATGGCACATTGGGCCATACAATGTTTCATAGCATTTTCTTCCCATCATTTTATCCATCGGTATACGTGCGAGGGTTGAAAATGTCTCATTCACGTGGATTACCTTGAAGTTTTTGTCGATTACGCGCATGCCATCAGCTGCGGTGTTGAATATTTGATCCAGTTTTGCCTTGGAATTTTTTACTTCTGTCTCGATACGTTTACGGTAGGCGACAATTAAATGGCTGTAAATCCCAAAGATAATGAAAAAAAACATCACTAATAAACGCATCCAGATTTCATGAAGATTTGGGGCAAATAATTGAGATATGAACGATCCTTCTTTGAATATAAAGACATGCAGACAGGCTTCGAGGGCCCAAAAAAGTATGCCAAGGCCACCACCCACCCATATCAAGTGGTCCGTATGGTTAATATGTTGCTTTCCCTTATCCTTTATTTTCTGTATCATGCTCTGATTTTAATATTATACACAAGAAAAAATATATATGTAATATTTTCTATCATCATTTTATGTAGTATTGCAAGTCCTTGGGAAGAAAATTTGACAATACAAGCGTTTAGATGATTTAATAAATATCATCGTGGTATTTTAAAAATGTCATTGAAGTGAATAAAGACCGATACTTAATATAGTCACCCGGACAGTAAGGCTTATTGAGTGAGGAATAAAACATAATGGATAAAGATGAATGTCACATTACTATTCTGCCACAGAATAAAATAATTAATTCGTCAAAGGGAGCCAATCTACTCCAAGAGCTCATTGAGGCAGGTATCCATGTAAGCGCCTCCTGTGGGGGCCAGGGGACATGCGGTAAATGCAAGGTGATTATTATGGAGGGGAAGTATAATGCAGGTGCTACACCCTTTTTAAGCAAAAGAGAGATAGGTCAGGGTTTTGCGCTTGCCTGTCTCACCCTCATTGAGGGGGATATGAGGATTTTTATTCCCCCTCAATCAATGGGTATCGGGAAAAAGGTTATTACTGCCAGTGCAGGAAACCTTGTTCAGGAACGATGGGCCCTTGGGGCCTGGGAGATCAAACCGACGACGCGAAGCATATATATAAAGCTTCCTCCGCCAAGCCTGGTGGATAATCGAAGTGACCTTGACCGTGTAAGGGCTGCTATTGCAAAAACAGGAGCGTCAGGGACGAATATTTTTTGCGGTCTGCCGCTTCTTAGAAAACTTTCCTCTTATTTACGAGAGAATAAATGGGAAGTCACCGTTACTGTCATTGAAAGTTGCGAAGGCATGGAGATTATCGATTTAAATGGCGGATCGGATGGGCTCAACCATTATGGACTTGCGATAGATGTAGGCACCACAACTATCGTTGTGTACCTTATCAACCTTCATAATGGACAAGTATCAGATACCGACTCTGACTACAATGCTCAAATTCGATGCGGAGAGGATATTATATCCCGGATAGTATATGCACGGGAAGAAAAAGGCCTTAACGAATTGAATGATCTCGTGATCAATACGATAAACGGGATGATTGAGCGCATACTCAAACGGTCGAATATCCCCGCAAGCCGTATTGATAATTTGATGGTGGTGGGAAATGCAACAATGATACACCTCCTGCTGGGGATAAATCCGCAATATATCAGGAGGGAACCCTATATCCCCACATTCTCTACTATCTCAAATGTGAGAGGATCAGAGCTTGGAATTAATGTGAATCCAAATGCCTATCTTTTCACTCTTCCCTCTATTTCCAGTTATGTGGGCTCGGATATTGCCGCGGGAGTGTTAGCGACCGGCATATACAAAATGGATGCGTTAAGCGTATTTATTGATATCGGAACGAACGGTGAGATGGTCGTGGGGAATAAGGATTGGCTGGTTGCCGGTTCATGTTCTGCCGGGCCGGCATTTGAAGGGGGAGAAGTGAAGTTTGGCATGCGTGCAACATCCGGCGCTATCGAAAGCGTCAAAATAGATCCCAATACGCTTACGCCAACATTCAGGACAGTGCATAAGGAAAAAGCCATGGGAATATGCGGCTCCGGAATCTTGGATTGTCTTTCCGAGATGTTTGTAACCGGTATACTTGAACGCAACGGGAAAATAAGGAAAGAGCTCGATCATGAGCGCATACGGCCGTCGGATGACGGGATGGAATATATTCTTTCATGGGCGTCAGAAAATGGTATTGGTCAAGACATTGTGATTACCGATGTGGACATTAATAATATTATAAGAGCCAAAGCCGCTGTGTATGCGGCGCTTAGGGTATTGCTCAATGAAATAGGATACAGCATCGATCAGATTCAACATTTTATGATCGCAGGAGGGTTCGGCCATTGTATAACTATTGAGAATGCCATAATTATAGGTCTTTTGCCGGACTTACCCGTGGAGCGATTTCGGTATCTTGGGAATAGTACTATCGTGGGAGCGCATTTAGCCCTTATTTCGGGTGATTTAAAAAATGAGATTAAAAATGTGTGTCAGGGTATCACCTATATAGAATTAAGCAATTCCGCAAAGTTTATGGATGAATATCTCTCTGCCCTTTTTCTGCCCCATACTGATCTTAATCTCTTTCCTATGGTGAAAAAGATAGTCTCTGCTTAGAAAATGAAAATTGATGTGGAATATTTGGAATATATGTGGCCGATGAGACACTTCTTGATAACGTGTGGGGATATTGAGAAAAAATCAAATATAATAGCGGTCAGCTTCTGTATGCCTGTATCAAAAAAGCCCCCACTCATTGCGTGTGCGATAGGAAAAGATACTTATTCATGCATGTTAATTAAAACTACTAAAGAATTCATTGTGAATGTTCCCCTACAAGAACTAAAAGAGAAAATTTACTACTGTGGTTTTCACTCAGGGTATCACGTTGATAAATTTAAAGAAACAGGATTGACTTCAAAACAGGCACGAAGAGTAAAAGCTCCTATTATAGATCAATGTATAGCTCATATGGAATGTAAAGTCAGACAACAAATTAAAATAGAAGATAAAAACCTATTTGTTGGCGAAGTACTTGAGGCTTATGCAGAGGAATCTGTCATAAAAGAGAACCGACGCATCGAGTATCCAAAAGGGGACTTTCCCAGAAAGATATATGCCATAAGAAAAGATATGGGCTATAAGATGTGATATATTCCCAAAGAATTTGAGAAATTAAAGTCAATGGCGTCTTTAATTCATGAGACACAGTAGCTAAAAAATCGTTTTTTAAGCGGGCAATCCTGTTCTGTTTTCTTTCCTGATAACAATAATAAATATAGAACTTCTGGGAAGTTCACAATAATCGTGCTTTAAATCGTGTGCAAATCCTGGTAGGCTTAAAAGAGGAGGGATAAGAGGTAAAAATAAAGAGGGAAATTTTGTAATTTGACCAAATGTATGATATTATTAATTTAATACCTCATAGAAGAGAATCATGATTATTTGTAGTAGAAGTTCGTTGTTTTCATGTGTTGTTTTTTCATGTTTTTTATTCTTATTTCATGGAAGAGGAGAGACTTCGCCTAAAATTGTGGCGATTCAAAGTGTCAGTGTTACCCCATATACACAGGCTCTGAGAGGCTTTGAATCTGCGTGTAATTGTACTATCAATAAATTATTAGTTTCAGAACTGTATGGCAGTGATTGTGCCCATCAGATTCATAAAATCGATCCTGCATTATTATTGGCTATCGGCAGGGATGCGCTAGTGCAGATAAAAGATATTAAAGAGAGCCCTATTATTTATATAATGGTGTTGCAGCCCCAATCCATACTTGGAGAAAATAAGAATATAACTGGTATCAGCATGAATATACCTCCCGAAAAACAATTTGATATATTTGCACAGGTTCTGCCTGATAAAAAAAAGTTAGGCCTTATAATTAATCCGGATATGACAGGATCCTTTATAGAAAGGGCAAAAGCTGATGCTGCCAAAAAAGGCTTTGAATTGGTGATAAAGGAATCTAAAAGCTCAATGCAGGTGCCTTCTTTAATACAAGATATGCGGAACAGGATAGATGCATTTTGGATGGTCCCTGATACTAAAATTATTTGCCCTGAAACAGTGGAGGCTATATTATTATTCTCAATTGATAATAAGATTCCTGTTATTTCATTTGCAGAGAAATATGTGGAGATGGGCGCATTAATGTCATTGAGCATAGATGCTTTTGAGTTGGGAAAGCAAGCCGGACAGATGGCCAGAAAGATTTTAATGGGAAATTATGTAATGAAAAATGAAGAAATAGATCCGGAAAACATAAAGCTCTCAATCAATATAAAAATAGCCAATAAAATTGGTGTAATCATTCCGGATAAAATTTTATATAATTCAAATATAATAGAATAAGGCGCGTAAGGGTGGTTTTAAATTTTTTAAAAGAAGTAGATAAGAGATTTGGAATTAAAATATTTTTTATATTTATTATTTCTATATTTATAGTTTCCTTTACATTAACTATTTTCTTTATCTACAATGAGAGTAAACATTTCACTGAAGAACTTATCAAAAAAGGCGCAATCTTAGGGGAACTTCTTGCACATAATGCGAAGATAGGAGTATTTTCAGAAAATGATGAAATCCTCGTACACCCTGTGAAAGGCATAATGCAGCAGGAGCATGTAGTGGAGGTTTCTATATTTAATCCGGAAGGAAAATTATTAATGAGGGCAAAAAGAGGGTGGGAGAAGATTCGGAATGAAAATTTATTTGCAGAGAAAGGTAAGCTGGATACGATATTTGGCCAATTGAAAGAATCCGGCACTCCTCTGTATTTCCTAAAGAAAAGTATAGTAGAGTTCTACGTCCCTGTAATTTCTTCCTCTGATTATCCTACTGATGAGTCCCTCTTTTTCGAAGAAAAACAAGCGCAAGAAAATGCACGGGTAATAGGATTTGTCAGGATCGTACTTGATCGAGAAAATTTGAATTCAAGGCTTAAGAGCCTTTTTGTGAATGGCCTCATGATAGGGATTTTTTTCTTATTTTTGGGGTCACTAATAGCTTATTTTATCGCTGAGGGGATTGTAAAGCCCCTTAACAGATTGACTGCAAGCGTTAAAAGAATTGGATGCGGCAGCTTTGAGAAAATACCTATTGAAACCGATGATGAGATAGGGAGGCTTGCGGAAGCTTTTAATACTATGGTGGAATCACTTGAGGATAGAAACCGGAAACTTAACGCCATCCATAAAGAACTCGAGCAACGGGTTAAGGATCGAACTGCTGAACTGTCGTGTGCAAATATAAAATTAAAACGTGAAGTCGAAGAACGACGTCGCATAGAAGAAAGAGTTAAGTTATCGCTCAGAGAGAAAGAGGTCCTCATTAAGGAGCTTTATCATAGAACAAAAAATAATATGCAAGTTATTCGCGAGTTGCTTTATATTCAATCCTCATATATCGAAGACGAAAAAATAGTACAAATTTTTAAGGATACTGAAAATCGTATCATGTCAATGGCCCTCGTGCATCAAAAACTTTATCAGTCTAATGACCTGTCTAAAATTAATCTTAATCAGTATATCGGGGAACTGTCTCATGCTTTAATAGACAGTTATAATATGTGCTCGGACAGAATATCCCTTAGACTGGAGATTAAGAATGTTCTTGTAACAATCGATACTGCAATCCCATGTGGTCTGATTATCAATGAGTTAGTATCCAACTCCCTTAAACATGCTTTCCCTGGAGGAAGAGAAGGCGAAATTCACATATCCCTGAGGAGAAGCAATAAAGAGGACATAGATCTCCTCATTCGCGATAATGGTGTTGGCGCTCCTGAAGGATTTGATTTAGACAGTGGGGATACCTTGGGTTTACAACTGGTCGTGAATTTGATAAAAAATCAGTTATTAGGTACAATAGAAACGAATGTAAATGGCGGCCTTGAATACCGGATAAGGTTTAAGGAACCGGAATATAAAAAAAGAATATAAACAAAATAAGAGGGGTTATGAGGAAACACAGACTTATGATAGTTGAGGATGAGGTTGTGATTGCCATAGGTCTTCGTAAAAGATTGCAGAGTATGGGATATGAAGTCTGTCAGCTGATAACTGAGAGTGATGAAGTGATAAGGAGTGTGGAGAAGGAAAATCCTGATCTCGTAGTGATGGATATAAATATACAGGGTAAAAAGGATGGGATTGAACTTGCAAAAGAGGTGAGATCCCGCTTCAATGTCTTTGTTGTATTTCTCAGCGGTTATCCTGACGCAGAAACAGAAAGAAGAACCCAGAGTGTCGATCATAGTGGATTTTTTGTAAAACCTGTGGAGGTGAGTACATTACACCAGGCTTTTCAAAAAGCGCTGGGAAATTGTTAAAATTTAAGTCGTACTCCTCCCTCTACCCATCTTTCTGTGTTTTTGAATATTTCTGAACGATATTGAGCACCGTTAAAAATATTGTGTGCTGTAAAGAATATCTCCATAGCCCGGTCGGCATTTTCCAGAATATTCTTGATACAATTGAGATCCCAAATAAAATTATGGCGCTCTCTATAGGGAGGGGGAGTTTCCCACCGGATATAATGACCATGTAAGTGTCCCTTAAGGGATTTATGGTTGTTATATGTAAGACCAATGTCATAGGTAGATCGCGGTAGATTTGGTAATCTCTCACCTGTATCGGTATCCTTTGCTTCCAAAAAGGCAAAACCGGTGGAGAGGGAGGTATTATAAAACGGAGAGGTGTGTATCTCTATCTCAATACCTTGCTTTCTTTGCTTATTTTTATTAACCGCCATATAATTGCCGTCCGGTAAGTCCATATCGCCCACCGCATCCCATATAATGTGTCTAAATAAGTGAGCTTTAAATAAGAGCCAGGTAAACATTGTATAATCTATGCCAGTTTGAACTGACCACACCTTTTCAACCTGCAGATCAGGATTAGGCAGGTAGAACATACCAGTGCCGTATCTGCTCCCAAGAGAGGGAATATTGAAGCCGCGGGCAATATATCCTCGTATGAGGGTCTTTTGGTGTGCGTGATAGGTAATACCAAGGCTTGGACTGAAAAAATCGCCGTTAGTGTTTGTATAGTCGTACCTTATGCCTGGCGTGAAAGAAAATTTTTTCAATGTGATTGTATCATTAGTAAAAAGTGCCCATTTTTTAAGCTCTCTTTTTCCCTCTGAGATATAATTTGCTTCCAACTCTCCATGATCAAAATCAGCGCCCACTATTACATTGTGAATAGTCTTCACTTTCCAGTTAAGCTTAGCCGTCCCTCCATAGGTGAAATCATCTCCATTGAGTATGTTAAGATCAGCTCCTGTGCTAAGTTGGCGATAAAAGAGATTTTCATCTTTGATTAATTCTCTTAATGAGAGCGTGAGAGCAACTTCACTATTCGGTGCATAATTAAAATTAAGAGTGGAGAAGCGATATATAAAATCATTATCAAAGGATAGATCATACTCGGGATCTTCACCCATTCCCCTTTCCCCACTGTTATATCCAACGCTGAGAGAGAGATGTGCCCTGTGTGTCATAGCCCAGTTCAGATTGGTATAAAGATTCTTACCATCAAAAGAGGTATGTGGTCTGAATCCATCACTTACTAAGTTTCCCGCATAAAGATAATAGCCCACCTTTCCTTTCTTACCGGATGATTCAATCCTATAATCCCCGATATTTCTTTCCCCATAAGATACTGAGATGGTTTTCCCTTTCTTTTCAGATGCTCCGGAGGATTTGGTAATAATATTGATTATTCCCCCTAAAGACGACCCCCATGAGGATGATGCGGGGCCCTTTATTATTTCTATCCTCTTAATATTCTGAACAGGGATTATACCGATGGGAGCATGGCCCTCCGAGAGATTGTTAAAGGGAACATTATCTATCAGGAGAAGCACATGATTGAATTCAGACCCCTGAATGTGTACATTTGCACCACCTCCCGGACCGCTTCTTAAATCCACCTGTGTGCCCGGTGATTGATAAAGGACCTCAGCCAATGTATGGGCATTTATTAGTTCGGTATCTTCCTCGGTTATGATACTTACGTTTTCAGCTACCTGTGTGATGGATTTTTTCTCTCTGGTGGGTGTGACCACGAGTTCTTCTTCCTTATAGAACAGATGGAGGATCGCCATTTCCTCTTTAGATTGGCCTCTCACTCGGGGAGGTATAAAAAATATGATAAGAGTTGTACCGATAATATAGAGGGTTAGGGGATGTTTATATATACTTTTGTGCATATCAATAAAATCCATTATATAATTTAAGTCGAATTAATTCAACAACTATAAAGAAAAAAAATGCGCATTCACGAGGTATGGTTCTATGGCATCATGAAACATACCCGCCATTTTTGTATACCCTGCATCATTGGGATGAATTTGATCGCTCATCAGGTGTGCTTTTCCCATGATCCCTTCGAAAATATTCGGCACAAGAACAGCTCCTAACTCCTTGCATAAATCTTTATAGGCATCTCCGAAACCTTTCCCCCAAAAAGGAATATCGATTCCCCCGATAATTACCAACGCTCCCCTCTCCTGTATAGATTGAACAATAATTTTGAGATTATCGAAGGCAACATTTTTTTTTATACCATTCTTCAGATCATTGCCCCCTAATGTAATTAAAACAATTCGTGGGGAGCGTGATAAAACATCCCTTTCCAATCTTTGAAGTGCCCTTGCTGTTGTATCCCCTGGTACTCCGGCATTGATCACTGGTTTTGAAATCATTGCGGATAATTGGGAAGGGTAATCCATCCCTTTTGCAGCACCTGTGCCATAGGTAAGGCTATCCCCAAAACAAATGATGTTTCGTCCTGATGGATGGGTATTTCTAATATCTGGTGCAGGGAAAAATAGGTAATATATAATGATAACAAGAGAGACTCCAATGAGGATTATAATGATTTTATTCATAGGATGAATAAACGCCCACTTCTATTAAGCAAAATGCATCATTTCATACCGTGTATTATTATAATAAAAAATATCAATTCACCGCAATGCTCATTTGAGACATTTATAATTGATTGAGTCGCTCTCGTGCCTTTTTCGCATAATCGCTTTCAGGATATTTATCGATTATCTCCTGATATAGTTTTTTCGCATGGTCATGGCTATTTTGAAGTTCTTCAAATCGTGCAGTTTCAAATAGTTCTTCAGCTCCACCACCAGTGCACCCAGATACGGTTAATGCTAAAAAAATCATTATGAGCAAAATTATTCGTTTCATATACCCTCCGAAGTTCACCTTTTTGTAAGATAGATTATAATACAGAATTTATTAAATAACTATGTCAGATAAAAACCTATGTTGACCAAGGTAAAGATTAGTATATAATATATCCCATCATAGGCAATAGAATCATGTCAAGGTCTGCCTGATAAAGCATCATGATAAAACACTTAATTGGGAGGAGAGTATTTTCTGTTTCTTATTGTAGGTTTTACAGAACGGACGGGTCTTTCCGCGGCATGTTTCTTCTCACGTTTCCGTATACCATAAAAATACTAAAATCAAGCTCTTTTCCCTATGTCAGGGCGGGGAACTCTATATAAAAAATCTTGACAACCCCCATACCGCCCCGATAGATTTTCCCAAACTCAAGACCCATAGTTACAGCAGGATGCATGGTGCAGACGTATATTTTCAGGATGGCTCTTTTGTGATGAATAGTTTTTCATTCCCCAACAGGAAATGCCAACTCAAGGGCCTTCACAATATTGAAAACATACTTGCCGCCCTTGCGGCTATCTCTGATTTGGGTATTTCAGAAAGAGGCGTGGCAGATACTTTGGCCGGATTTATGCCACTGCCGCACCGCCTTCAGTGTGTCCCAACGAAAAGACACGTTGAAGTATATGATGACTCCAAGGCAACAACTATTCAGTCAATCTGCCGGGCAGTTGAAAGTTTTGAGGGGCAAGGGACTTGATTTCTCTGTGCTGAACAGCTATGCAGGCCGTTTAAAGTCTGTCATTTGCTATGGCGAGGATGGTAAGCGTATATTTGAAAGCTTACGTATAACGGACAAGCATTATGTCTATGACCTCAGGGAGGCAGTGAAACTCCAGTGGGAGAAAAGCGCTGATCATGACATACTGCTCCTTTCACCAGGTTGTACAAGCTGGGATCAATGTGCGGATTATCAGGAGAGGGGCAGGATATTCCAGGAGACGATACGCCGTCTGGATGCTGCATCATGATATATCAGCAATGCTGTTATGGTTAATTGTTTTATTGTACTATGATGATCCTTTTATTTCCGTATATATTTTTCAGACACGCTCTAAGGCATTGAACTTTTTTCTCCATTTATATTGATTGATGTGTGTAGGGATTATATAATGTAAATATGTATCATTTGAAGATTTTTTTGATTATGGATAGTCGGGATTTGAAGATTAGTATATATGGATATCATCGACCCACAGCATAGAATAGAAAAATAAAAGAAATAGGAGGGAGAGATGAATCCCGTCAGTGGAAGCCCAAGCATCGAGACATTGAATGAAATGGTCAGGCGGATAGTTGCAGCAGTTCATCCTTTGAGGTTGGTACTTTTTGGCTCTGCCGCCATCGCACGAATGGGGCCCAATAGCGATCTGGACCTGCTAGTTGTAATGCCAGACGGAGTGCACCGTCGTCAGACGTCCCAAAAGATATATCGAAGCTTATCCGGTATCGGTATTGCTAAAGATATTATCGTGGTAACAGAAAGCGACATTCACAAGCATAAGGATAATCCATCGCTGATTATTTATCCTGCATTGAGAGAAGGAAGGGAACTTTATCATGCCAAAGCAAAATAGACCCATACCAGGATCGGTTTCAGACTGGCTGGCGCGTGCAAAAGGTGACTTGATTCTTGCTAAAGGACCTGTTCAGGAGGGTGCCTTTCTGGAGGATCTATGCTTCCATGCCCAACAGGCAGTGGAGAAGGCAATAAAGGCATTTTACGTCTATCATGGTCATGTTTTTCGCTATACCCATGATCTGGATGAACTCCTTACCGGTCTCAGCGCACATGGGATAAGTATTCCAGCACAAGTAGAAGATTCTATTGTCCTGACGACTTATGCCTGGGAAGCCCGTTATCCGGGAGTTACTGAACCGGTCACTGAGGAAGAATATCGCGAAGCCCTTCGATTGGCCGAGGAGGTTGTCCATTGGGCCGAAAAGGAGCTCGGATAATATAAATAGAGGATGTATAAATATATAAAAGGGAAGCACAAAATTTTGAATTCGGTAAATTCGCAGCGAAATACAGAAGGACATAGAAAGCGGCTCAGGCAGCGATTCCTAAATGCTGGCCGGCGCGCCCTCGCCGATTATGAACTTCTGGAGTTGCTTCTCACATATGTTATTCCAAGAAGGGATACGAAACCGATAGCCAAGGCATTACTGCGAAAGCACAATTTCAACGGCCATATTATTTAGCCAGGGGACAGGGAAAGGTTTTTTATAGCTTCCTGTGGTTCAAATTCTGCGATCTTTTGTATAGTTACATTAGTATTTGCCTGCAGTCTTCCATAGGTTCATAGGGTGACTTGTCGAACCTGACAGATCTCATGGTAAAGCCTCACACTTATTTGCACCATAAGCCTTGAAGAACGGAATAATCAGATTATATACTCTTATTAAGGATTAACCCCATCGCCGCTGACTCTTTACAGAATTTTTATTTCAGGGATATCTTTGAAATGCTGATCGATCGTAAAAATATGATAATTATATTTCTTTGCACAACAGGCTATGATAATGTCTGAGAGTGGGATGGTTTTCCCACAGGAGCGAAGTTCGCTTGCGAGCTTTCCCGTTTCTATCCATAGCTCCTTTGTAGTTTCAATATATTCGAGGAAATTAAACGTATCAATAATTATCTCTCTCTCTTTGCCTGTTTTGACACCTTGAAGAAGTTCAGCGAGAATCACCCCAGTTACAACCACCTGGTTATGAGAAAGAAAATCTTTTAGACTTTCTGATATTTCAGACTTCGAACGAAAAAACTCGATCCAGATACATGTATCAGCAATGATCTTGCTGTTATTTTTCATGTTCATTTTCTTTTAATTCTTCTTGCTCCAATTGTTCCCAGTTGTTTTCTATCTTAAGATTGCCTTGATATGAGAGAATCTTTTCGAGCTTTTTATTTTTGATATAATCTTTAATAGCGATAGATATAGCCTTTGTTTTTGATTTTTCTTTCGTAATTTCAATAAGAGTATTCAAAAGAGCATCATCAATATTTAATGTAGTCCGCATATTATTTAACCTCCATATTATGTCATTAGAGTATGCTTATATTATATGATCTAATTGTGTGAGTGTCAATAAAAATTATAATTGATTTAGTCTATCTTAGAGATCTGTTTTTGCAAGTTCTTGAAAAAGTTTTGTCTGTGTCTCATTAAGGTTGGTTGGGGTGCGAACGATTATTTTTACGTAAAGGTCACCCTTCATTCTCGAATTCATTTTTGGCATGCCATGGCCCTTTAAACGCATAAGGGTATGACTTTGAACCCCAGCAGGTATTTTCAGGGATTTATAGTCATCAAGGGTTGGAATGCTTATAGTACATCCCAGTGCTGCTTCTGCAATGTTTATTTCTTTCTCAACATACAGGTCATCATCCTCCCGTTTAAAGAGAGGGTGGGGAGCCATCTTAATCTTTAGCAACAGATCCCCCTGGGCACCACCATGGGAACCGGGCATGCCCTGCCCGGGAATACGCAGTTTTTGACCTTCACGAATACCCATGGGAATATCAATCTTGACTTTTTTTGTTTGAGATGAGCCGTACCGCAGTGTTACATATTTTTTAGTGCCTTTGGCAGCTTCCTCTATACTGATCACCAAATCGCGCGTTATGTCAGTTCCTTTTTGGGGTGCCCTTGTCCTGGTCTGAGCAAAGCCAGTATCCCATGAAGAGTTGTAATTTCCGCCGCCTCCGAAGTTAAAACCGCCAAAATCCTCAAAAGGGTTTCTGCTTCTGGATGTACGTCTTCCAAATTGCTGACTGAATAAATTCTCGAAGATATCATTAATATTAAATCCCTTAAAGATATCCTCTTGCGAGAAGCGCTGGTGAAATTCCGCTGAGCCGAACTTGTCATATTGGGCCCTTTTCTTTTTATCGCTCAGGACAGCATAGGCCTCGTTAATTTTTTTAAATTTTTCCTCTGCAGACTGGTCCCCTTTATTTTTATCAGGGTGATATTTAAGCGCCAGTTTTCGATAGGCCTTTTTCAACTCAGCATCATCGGCGCTTTTCGATACACCTAAGATTTTATAATAATCATTGCTCGCTATAGAAAGTCACCTGCCTTTTTATAGTCATACTATGGATTGATTCTTCACTTATAGCTTATAGACTCCAGTGCTTATAATAGCACATTAGAAAAATTTAGCAAATATTATATTTTCTTATGCTTCCACTTGCCGACCTTAAACCAGAAGGCTGTGAGGATTACATTTGTTATGTTGGCTATCGTGATGGCTGCCCAGATTCCATTTGCTCCATAACCGAGAGGTTTTGCCAGGAAAAAGGCAAGGGGAAGTTGCAGGATCCATAGGCTGAGAGCATTAATAATAAAAGGTGAGAGCGTATCCCCGGCTCCCATAAAAGATCTGGATAACACAATGCCAAGCCCTACAAAAAGATATGATATACCGATAATTCGAAGACAGGTTATTCCAAATCGCACAATCGCCTCCTCTTTATTAAATATCCTTATGAGGTTGCCGGCAAAAATAAAGAAGAGCACTGCGAAACTGGCAAGAAGAATCATATTGAATATGGCGGTTATCCACGCGCTATATTCTGCCCGTCTGGGATTGCCCGCTCCAAGATTTTGCCCCACAAGTGTTGCCGAGGCATTGCCGAATCCAAAGCCAGGGAAAAGAATAAATTGAAAGATTCTTGTGGCAATACCATAGGCTGCTATCACAAAAGTTCCGAATAAGGCCACAATACGCATAATGACCAGCATGCCAATCATTCTCAACATAAGCTGACCTGATGCAGGAATTCCTATTGTTATAATTTGCCAAATAATATTCATATCAATAGCTATTTTTTTGAGTGAAAGCTTGATGCGGGCGTTACCACGGAGCAATATGTATAATTGCACTAGCACGCCGCCAAGTCTGGCAATAATAGTAGCGAGCGCAGCCCCCTTAATGCCTAATTCGGGAAATGGCCCGATACCAAAGATTAATAACGGGTCCAAGATTAAATTACACAAATTAGCGAAGAGCAATACATACATGGCTTCAACAGCATCACCGACACCTCTGAAAATTCCATTTATGACAAAGAGCAAAACAATAGTCACGGATCCGGCAAAAATTATTTGAAGGTAGGGAGTTCCTTCTTGTATCACGGTGGTGCTTGCCCCTAATTTTAAAAGAAAGTAACGGGAATATATAAATCCGATATAACCGGACACTGACGAGACAACGAGGGCGAGAAAAAGGGCTTGAATAATAATAAAATTTGCGCCCTCAGAATCTTTCTCGCCGATCCTACGCGCAACAAGCGCGGAGCTTGAGGTGGCAATACCAAAAATGACAGAAAAATAGACCATGATAATGACACCGCATAATGATACGGCGGCGATAGCAACAGAGCCGAGCTTGCCGACCCAGAAAAGGTCAATGATATTGAAGGTGCTTTGCATGAGCATTTCTATGACCATGGGAAGCGCGAGCACCCATATATTCTTTATAATATTCCCTTGGGTAAGGTCTCTTTCGTGAGTAGTATTCATTGTGTGAGTAAAATCTTAACAATCTCCGAATGAGAAAACAGTCGCATGGGGGGACCCCACGTCCCTGTCCCACTTGTGGTATAGATGAAGGATGACTCTTCAGTATGCAATCCGTATGCATACTTATAAAGTAAATGAACGAGAAAATCGAAAGGTGGTATTTGACCTGCATGCGTATGACCGGATAATTGCAGATCAACACCGATGGCCGCGGCCTTGGAAAACCCTTCCGGCTTATGGGAGAGCAGAATGAGTGGTTTTAAAAGATCGCACTCCCGCAACGCAAAGGTTAAATCTTTTCCGGACTCAGAGAATCTTTTTCCCGTATCATCATTGATACCAATGATTTGAATAGTATTCTTAATCGTCAAAGAAGCATTTTGTAAAACCGTAATATTTGATTTTTCGGCGAACTCCAAAAATTTGTCAATACCTGCGTAGTATTCATGATTTCCTGTAATAGCGATAATGCCATGTGGTGAAGAAAGCTTCCTAAAGAGAGGTGAAAATCTATCGATCGTATCATTGCATTCAGAATCAAGTAAGTCACCGGTTATGACAATGGAGTCAGGCTTAAGCTTATTTGTCGTGTCAATGATTGATTGAAGCCATTCAAGTGATTTTAACCTGTCCAGGTGCAGGTCGGATAATTGGACGATAGTGAAACCGTTTAATTGAGGTGGTAAATTTTCTATGGGAATAGCAATCTCTTTCACACGGGTGTGAGAAGCCCTTTTTATTGAAAAGAGCGATAGAGAAAGGATGAGAATAAGGGTAAACACTGTAAACCACATTGATTTATAGGACAGCGCAAGTTCAACACAATACTGGAGCACAAATAGAGAAAACGCAATTGATATAATGCCGAGCCAGATGGCCCCAAAGTAAGCAAGAGACTTTATAAATAAACGATTGTGTAATAATTTATCGACAAAGAAGGAGAGGGCAGCGCATAAAAAAAATGCCCTTAATAGGGCGCAGGATACGCTATTAAGCTTTAAACTATTAACAATTCGTATATAGACAAAATAGTGCAGAGCACAATAGAGTAATGTAAAAAGCACAATAAAAAGGAAAAAATAGAATTTATTCATTATGATGACTATGAGCTCCTCATCGAAAATTTTCTAAAGTCTACCTTAAGAAGACCAATAAAGTCAAGATCATTCCAGCAATTCTCATTTTGGGCACAAATAATGTGGCTTGTGGTGTTAGGCCCTGAAATATGAAGAATTGTTGAGGTCATTTAGCAGGGAGACAAAAGAATTTCAATTTTTTATCGATTACGTGAATAACGCGTTCTAACGGAAGAGAGCGTATCCCTCTTTCTTTTTCACGGATTATTGTATGAAGTGGTGAGTGAGGGGGGGTCCATCGATGGGGATTTGTTATACCGAAAATGCCTACAGTAGGGATACCGGCAGAAATTGCTATATGCCGTGGCCCATTGTCATTTCCTATAAAAAGGGAGGATTTTTCAAAGAGTGCCTTTAACTGCTGAATCGTTGAAATTGAATAATTAAGATGGGGCTTTGTCTCCATCCTGCTCACAATCTCATTGATATGAGATTTTTCACCAGGCCCCCAGGTGAAAAGAATTTTGGCACCATATTTCTTGATAAGGTAATTGCAAAGCTCGGCAAAATATTCACCGGGCCATACCTTGTAGGCTCTTCTGCTCACAGGTGAAAGGGCTAAGATGAGGTCATCGGATTTAAAATCGAGGTAATTGAAAAGATTATCAGCCCATTTTCTATCTTCATCAGATACATATAAATCAAGTACACCTCCATCACTGTATTCTATTTCAAGAGGTCGCAGGAGTCTTAATTTCTGGACTGCAGCATATTGATCATCATCTCCCGGATCTACTGTGATAGTGTATGCCCAATTGCGCCATTTGCATTTGAAAGAAATTCTTTTTTCTGCTCTTGATAGCCACGTGATGGCCGCTGATTTAGGATTTTGGAAAAAGTCAATAATGATATCGTATCTTTCCTTTTTTAGCCTCGCTATTAGGTGTATATATTCAGAGGCAGACATCTTTCTCGATGGAATAATAAATTTATCGATATTCGGATTATGCATGAGCGCACAATAGGAAAAGTGTTCAACCATAAAGGTAATTTCCGCCCTCTTGAATGTGCTTCGCAGTGCCCGCAGGGCAGGAGTACACATCAGCACATCCCCGATTTGTCTTAGTTGAATAAGTAATATCTTCATCACCTATTATTTTTTCTTACCACACCTCCAATTGAAATTTTCCCATGTTCATTGCATACTTGTGCGTACATTATTTCACAATCATTCACTAGTCCTTCAATAAACGGGATAACTCCTAAAATATCCCGCGGATCATCGTGATTGATTCAATGAAAGTATAACACATTCGTAACCAAAAGTAGAATTAGTCAGCGATTCTACAGCAATTCTAATTTTGAGTATCCCTTCATAGGTTCAAAGTTCAGAGTGTATAAGCGCTAAGCTATTTTATCTTTTCCCATTCAACGTTCGATGTTCACTTTTTATAAGTCCCTTTTGATTAAAAACAACTTAGCGTTTATGTATACGAGGAGTGTTTTGTTATACTTTAAAACGTTTGAAAGCAAATACTAATAAAGAAGAACAGATTAAAAACAACGTTGATGGCTCTGGAACAGGAGATGCCAACGATTTTATATCATCGAATCTATAATTTGACCAACCTCCACCACTACCTAGACTATTACAGGTGATGGAAAGAAGTCCTAATGTATCGTAATATCCAAGAAAATGATCATTAAAGTCAAGATAACTATAATTAAAGGTAGAGCTACCACTATTACTTTCTACAATTACCTCAAATTGCTCTGGTTCCCCAGGGCTATATGCTAAAAGAGTTAAATCGAGCCCACAGGAGAAAGTCCCGGGCTGAAAATTTGATATCCATCGATTCGATGGTAACCCAGTAGCAACAAGTTCTTTGCTCCCATACCAGTTTATGACGCCAATTCCTGTATTGAATGTTATGGCACCGTTTGCAAGATCAAGAGTTGAAGTTCCTTGTGCACCCGTTTGCAGTTTCTCAAAGTTATCGTAGTAGCATACACCCTGTGTAATATAATTCTCAAATTCTGCTTCACTTATCTGAATAGGAGAAGACCAAACTTCCTGGGCTGCAAGAAGTAGAGACATAAAAAAAAACAAAACGATGACAGATTTCGTTGATTGCATTTTAACTCCTTATTTTTTATTTATTTATTTTTTTAAATGATAATTAAATAAGTTACTATTAGAAAAATATTGTTATTTCATATTCTAATCCTCATTCATTCTTGATTTACTTTTCATAATAAAATTTCAAATATAATATATTTAAATCTTATTATAAAATCAAATGATAAATTGAAATCCCATTATGCTTGCCTTTTGAGAAAATGCCTCTCCTATTGGCCGAGCCTCCAGTAACCAGCATCGAGAAGCTTTTTCGAAAATAAGTCCTTAACCTTGTCTACATAACAGATTGAAAAGTATGTGCATGGGAATTGCAAGAAAATATTTAATAAGGGATCAATATAAGCGTAATGGGCAGTTTTTCAAAAACATATGAAGCATAAGAGGCATAAACGAGGTATAATGAAGCCGAAACCGCAGGCTCATTTAGCATTCATGCTTTTAAATTGCAATGCATAAAAGCCTGCGATTTCAGCCAGTGAGCTTCCACAATATCATCTGGTGAGGTTACTCTCTACCATATTCATAAACCTAGGACACTCCTTTCTGTGATGGTTACTTAATAGGACGCTACGGGAACAAACGGCATTCCCTCTTTGGTAGATGAATATATACCAAAGCATAATATGTTATAAAAATCCTGTATACTCCAGCCAGGCGTAGGCTGAGGTTGAAGTCTAAATGATAATATGAGATCTTCAAAGTAATAGGGGGTGAAATTACCAAGGACAATAGGTTCAGCCACGCCACCCGCGCCGGCACCAAACCCAAGGGCGTTGCCATAACCACCAACACCAGTTTGAGTCCAAGCAGGAATGCCGATGCCAAGCACCATACCAAAGCTAGGAGGTAAAAAACGTCGAGTAATCTCGCCACCAGGAACATAGGTAGTATCAGAAGAAAAGCCAAGAGGTATGTAATAATCCCCGTTGCCGTATGCCCCACCGTAATGGCTACCCATGCCCTCGCCAGATGCAATTAAAGCATATTCTATAGCAGTTACAGTAAAGAAAGACACAGCCCCACTACCTGCCTTATGACTTATATAGGAACCTCCTGCAGGATCAATATATTGATACCCAATTCCTCGACCTCCTGACTGCCCTATTCCCCCGGGGATTCTCGGTGTCGTTGTCAAAAACCCTCCAATCTCCGGGTCATAATATTGAGCCCCCATATAGTAGAGTCCACTCTCCTTATCATATTCCCCGCCAGTATAAAGATAATTATTAACCGTTTCGCCTGTTGTACTGAGCAGAATGCCAAAGGTATCATACGTATAGGTATCTGTTACACTCCCCTCATGGTCGGTAAGCATTCGGACTGTGCCCGAACCGTCAGCTATATAAAAGGAGGTATCCCACCCTCGCCTCATACTCGCAAGGTTATTTCCCCATAGATAGCGCGCGAGCAGGGAAGAACCAGCGTCTTGCTCCTCTATAACCTGAGGGATAAGCCGGTTTTTATCTACAAGATAGGTGGTTACAATGCCATCGACGCCAGACTGTACCCTTATTCCATCCGCATCATATCCATAGGTACAAAGTGAGGTGGGTGTTTGGAGATGAATGAGCCGGTTTTCGTAATCATAGGAATAGGTGGTCATCTGTCCATTATCATATGTTTGCAGAAGATTCCCGTTATTGTCATAGGTATAAGAGGCTCCGTTTGCAGTTACGAGGCGATCATTCTCATCATAGACATACTGTATAAATTCTCCTCCCGTATCATTTTTACTGAGCCGATTCCCTACAGGATCATAACTATAGGAGATGAGGCGCTCACCTACAGCAGGATCAAAGATGTGTTCGTCGGTCAGGCGATAGAGCATATCATAGGTGTACAAGAGCTCTCTCCCATTATTTTCTTGCGCACTGATTTTGTTCCCCGCAGGCCCCAAGATATAACTATAACATGCGATAATACCATCATCATCCAGTCTGTATTCCCGTTTAATGATTTTATTACACAAATTATAGGTAAGAGATTCCTTGATTTCATTGGGATAATCAATACTGGTAAGGTTCCCTGCCTCATCATAGCCGTAATAGAGTTGATCACCATCCGGATCTTCAACTGCTATAAGTCTATGTAATGCATCATACTCATACCAAGTTGTATCCGATGCTGCGGTAACCGAGGCCCTATTTCCAGAAACATCATAGGTATAGGAGATGAGAGTCCCATCTGGATCTGTGCCTTTACAGAGTCTGTCTCGCATATCATACTCATAGGTGGTTACACCTTGCCAATCTTGCACAGAGGCCCGTCGGCCGGTCGGCGTATAGGTAAAGAAGAGCGAAGAGCCATCCTGGTACTGTTTTTCAATCAAACGATTAGAAGAATTGTAGACAAAAGTAGTAATATTCCCATTAAAATCTGCTCTCATGATGAGATTTCCGAGAGGATCATAGGCCATTGTCTCAGACATCCCAAGGGGTAAGATACTTTTCGTGAGACGACTTAATTTATCATATTCAAAGGAAGTGGTATTCCCATTGGCATCGGTTGTGGCAACCATATTCCCCAGCTCATCATAAGAAAAGCTTGTTTCATTACCTAGTGCATCTATGACCGAGGTAAGGCGTCCTAATGCGTCATAGGTATAAGAGGTGGGAATCCCTGCCTGGTCTTTGTCGGCAATCACGAGTCCACGGGCATCGTATATCTTTTGTGTCATTGTCCCATCGGGGAAAATTACAGCTGTTTGTTGATTTTTACTGTCGTAAACAGAACATGTTTGGTTACCCCGCGCGTCAGTAATGCCTATTGTATTGCCATTATCATCATAGGTAATGGTGGTTATATGTCCTGCAGCATCACATATGGAAATACAGTTCCCTCTCGCATCATAGGCATAGTTCGTGGAATTTCCCCTCTCATCCTTCCTCTTGATTACCCTGCCTGCTGCATCATAGGTGATACTGGATGCTGAACCATCCGGATAAATCGTGTCAGTAAGCCTTCCTAACGCATCATAGGCAAATTGAGTTATCCTGCCCGCACAGTCTCTGTGCGATATCATTCGCCCCTCTGCATCATAGGTAGCTTTCTCTGTGGTGCCATCAGGGAAGGTTGTTTTGATAAGATTACCGCTGCTGTCATACGCATATTCCCTCTTATTCCCATTCTTATCAATCGCGGCTTTTATTCTCCCGGTGGCAGTATACTCCACAAGTGTCTCATTACCAGAGGGATCGATAGTCTTGATGAGACGATTGAGCCCGTCATAGATCATCGAAGTGGTGATGGCCTCCTGGCCTGCGGCTGTCGTGCGATGGAGAGTCTTTGTAAGCAGATTTCCGTATTCATCATAGGTGTAGATTGTTTCATGACCCAGAGGATCGATCATTTTCCTTATATTCCCCCCGCAATAACGTTCATAGGAGGTGACATTACCCAAAGGATCTGTCTTCTCACGGATATTGTCACAGAAATCATAGATAAAGGAAGTAGTGTATCCCAGGGGATCAGTAGTGCTTTTAAGCCTACCCGAGTTATCATAGGTATTTGTGGTCACATCCCCTTTAGGATCAGTTATGGTTAAGAGGTTCCCTTTTCCATCGTAGGTGCATTGTGTGGTGTATCCCAGGGGATCTGTCTTGGCAATGAGATTGTTGTGGGAGTCATAGGTGTAGGAAGTGATATTACCCAAAGGATCAGTCTTGCTTACAACCTTGCCTTCATCATTATATTCAAATACATCGACATTTCCTAAGGGATCCTCAACTTCTTTCTTTAGACCCTCACTATCATACCTAAAACAGGTAGTATCTCCCTCTGCATCAGTATAGGCATAAAGACGGCCATCATAATCATAGGTGAAGGTTTTGACCGACGCGCCCTCACCACTTATAATCTGGTGTATCAGATGAGTCGGCTCATGGTAGGTATAGTGAGAGGTAGTGCCCTCCTGATCAGTGACTGTTGTAAGATACCCCTTACTATTGTAACTATAAATGATCTCATTGCCTAAAGGATCGGTAATTTTCGTAATCCGCCCCTCTTCATCACGGGTAAGGCTAATCTCTTTCCCCTCGAAGTGAGAAATTTTATCTGGCGATATTTCAAGCTCATTGCACCCGTCACCATTTTCTCTTCCCACTATGTATATTAATCCCTCATCTTTGTCAATAATATAGTCTTCCCCATATATGGTAAGAATATAATAATCGGGATCATACACTTCTTCGATTCCACTAATTCGAATATCCGTTCCATCAAAATAGAGGAGGTTATCCCATGTCAAGCTCAAGCTCCCTGGGACCAAGGTCCCGCGGGTCCCCTCTTCTGGAGTAAGGACAGGAAGCAGCATTGGAGAAACCGGTGGGGGTACAGGTTGTAATTCTGATATTTTAAATGTATAGGTAAACTCAAGTACCTCTCCATCGGGAAGGACGATATATACATAATGGGGTGTATCTGAAATGTAACCGCATCCCTCCTGATACCAGGGACCTTCTCCCGGGGGGCGGTTCTCGTAAAGGGTGATGGTGTTCCATGAAAGAGACCAGCCCTTCCCAAAATCACCATTCTCCCCTCTACGGTTATCATAGGTACGGATAATATTCATGGGTACCCCTTTAACCGGGATCTCAAGATCTTTATAGGCGAGGTTAAGCACTCCTTCTTTATATCCGCCCCCAATACGATACGTCACCGATGAAGAAGCTGTGGCCCCATTTACATCGAAAGCGGTAAGCCTGATATCGTAAAGCCCATTTACGAGCAGGGTCGTATTCAGAGTAGCGAGGGTATTTTCAGTAACTGGAGTATACCCCTTGTGAAACTGAACAAACATATTCTTATCCTTCTCAGAATATTCTACAGTGTAATGAATCAGATTATCATCGTTCACGGTGCCTACTATCTGAGTGGGTATAATAAGCTTTGCGTCTTCTGAAGGGCTACTTATACAAACCTGCGGCAATGTGGTATCTGAAGGATCTCTCACGCCGAAGGCTGCTTCCTTGATATTTTCATTATCAGAATAATCCCTTACCCATGCCACGAGCTTATGCACCCCTGTCTGCATGGCGGTATAGGTTGCGCTGTTTTCAACCATGGGGATCTCAACTCCCTCCACTTTTAGCTCATATGCGTCAATTCCCTGGTTATCGATTGCTTCGATTGTAATAGTGGTAGTTTCCCCAGGGTTTAAAATCAAGGGATCACATACGATATCTGTAATCCTTGGGGGAGTATCATCAAATACATTAGCGACCTCTATGGTAAAGCCTTGCGTGCCTTCCCCTCCACTGTCATCTGCGACCGCGAGCACTACCTCATGGCTGCCTGACTGATTAAAGCCTGGCGTCCAGGTAATACGCCCTGTTCCTCCATCTATCTCCATTCCTTCTGGAAAGGTGTGGAGAATATAAGTCAGGGGATCTTCATCCGGATCGATGGCATGGCTCTCATATTCGTACAATTCATCTTCTGTAGCAGTAGTTATTGGCTCAGTGACAAAAATGGGCGGCTTATTACACCGTAATATTTTTATGGTCATCACTGATCCGGCAAGGCCTTCGAGAGATACCGAGAGGGTATTTTCATCTTTAAGGCTTACTAGTAATTCCCTTATCTGAATCTGTTGATTAAAATCATCCGGAGTGAAGACTAACTCATCATTAAGTATAATCTCAGCATCGCTTACCCTGTTTTGCCCCTCATCATCACCAGATTCTATACGGATAAAATATTCACCCTTCGGATTAACACCCGAAAATTGATCAGTAATAATTTGCTCCTCACCTGCCTCACGTATATAGGTCTTTTGAAATAAAGGCCCGAACATTCCCGGGGATTCTGAGAGAGGATAAAATTTTATTGTAACACATGATCCCTCTTCTCCTTCCAATGTGATTTCTATTGTATTGACATGGCTAAGAGATAAAGGAATCTCAACTATGCTAATCTCTTCGTTTATATCACTGGGGCCTACCATCTGCTCTCCATTTACCTTCAAGGTTATACTGCTGTTTCTATGTGCTCCCGATTCACCATTTTCAACTCGTAACATATATATACTCTCAGGGTCCTGAAGAGAAAAGGTATCCGTTACTGTTTTTGGTGCTCCCGGATCTCTCATATATTTTTTTGAGAAAACAGGCTCCTCCAGGCATTCACTGAAGCTGTCAGCCTTAGCCTGTTGAGTGGTTGACAAGATAATGCCACTTTCGATAAGCATAATAACAAGGAGAGAGAGTATAAAAAAAATCGAATATTTAAATAATAAGATATGAAAACGATTTAATTTATTCATTGATCTTTTCTCCCTTTAGTAATGAACTGATATAAGCAGATAGTTTAAAGACATTAGAACGTAATAATATATAACGTAATAATATATAATGATATAGTCTACCCTTCTTTCCTCTCATACAGAACCCCTCCTTTGTATATGTATGTTCAGTAACTTAAAAATACCATAACTGAATTATGAAGAGACATTAGATATGGATTATGAGCGTGGTCACGATTATATAATGAATATTTCAAATAAATATCTTAATCCTGATCTTACTCATCCTCAACAGCGCGATTATTAGTTTTATGGAAACCACTATTGAAACAGGGCCATTCTGTGGGTAACACAAATAAAAAAAATCATTGTCTTGAATTTGGTATCAATTCATATCCCAACGGACCGGGAGTTCTGTAACGTCGCAACTGTAAATTATACGGTTAATATTATTGTGAAATTTACTTACTTTACCTATAATGCCCCCCTTTATACTTTTATTATAAATATAGATATCTAATAATATTCTCAATTAATAGTATTTCAATGACTAAATGCCACTTTTTATGAACTTTATTCCACGATAAGGATTCTTAGTACAATTTTACAACCCATTAATGTGCAGAAATACAAGGATCATCATGATACGGCTACACAGCCCCCCACTTTAATAATTCCTCGCATCCCTCACTGTGTCCATCAACAGTGTCTAGAATTCCGAATGGTGGGCCATGAGTGATGAGAACATCGGTATCATCCGGAATTAAATCCCATTTTTCCTTTATTTGCCCCCCTCTTTGTAAGTTAAATGCCCAATCGAATTATCTATTTGTATAATCTAATGTGCTTAATCCAATTAATAAGGAGTCAAAGTAAAGAATAAAAGTGAAAAAGTAGTTTTACTAAGAGCCTGTCTGAAAAATATTTGTATACCCTACGGACAAAAGGAAACCTCTAATATAAGATTAAATACGGTAAACCGTTAATCTTAATATTAGGGGGGAATTAT
>JBLIRR010000033.1:0-73332 GCA_049472395.1 bacterium
ACTTTTAAGGATAGGGACCATGAACAATAAAAAAACTATAGATGAATTGCTGAATGAACAGTTTGCGGGTCGTGTGGTGCGAAAAGACCTGACCAAATTACTCAAGGAAGGGGCGAACGTGCCTGTCTATGTCCTTGAATATCTTTTAGGGATGTATTGTGCCTCTGACGATGATGGGGTGATTCAGGAAGGGCTAAAGACCGTAAAAAACATCCTTGCGGAAAATTATGTCCGTCCGGATGAAGCAGAGAAGGTCAAATCCAAAATCAAAGAACTTGGAAATTATAAGATCATCGATAAGGTTACGGTCAAACTCAATGAAAAAAAGGATATTTACGAAGCGGAACTGTCCAATTTAGGAGTAAAGGGGATTGAGCTGGATAGCAGTACCGTCAAAATGTATGAAAAGCTTCTTGTCGGCGGGATCTGGTGTATTATCAGCCTCAGTTATGTATATGAGGAAGGATCTAAAAGCTCTCCTTTCCGTACCACCGAACTAAAACCGATTCAAATGCCCAATCTTGACTTGCACTCCATATTTGAGGGACGAAAAGCCTTTACTGAGAATCAATGGAGGGATGTGCTCCTGCGCTCCACGGGACTTGAACCATCCCATTTTGAAGAAAGGGTAAAGTGGCATCTTCTCTCCCGTCTGATTCCATTGGTTGAAAATAATTACAACCTGTGTGAGCTGGGTCCCAGGGGGACTGGGAAAAGTCACATCTACAAAGAGATCAGCCCTAATTCCATACTCGTTTCAGGTGGGCAGAGTACGGTTGCGAATCTTTTTTATAATATGAGCACAAGAAAAGTGGGACTCGTGGGATTATGGGATGTGGTGGCATTCGATGAGGTTGCAGGGATCAACTTTAAAGATAAGAATGGTGTGCAGATCATGAAAGATTTCATGGCTTCAGGGTCCTTTTCCAGGGGACGGGATATGATCAATGCCAATGCTGCCATGGTATTTGTCGGTAATATCAACCAGAGTGTCGATATTTTGGTCAAGACTGCTCACCTGTTTGCTCCATTCCCGGAGGAAATGATTGACTCTGCATTTTTTGATCGTATGCACTGCTATATCCCCGGTTGGGAAATCCCCAAAATGCGGCCAGAGTACCTTACGAATCAATATGGATTTATTGTGGATTTCCTGGCTGAGTTTATGCGTGAGATGCGGAAACGGAGCTTTTCTGATGCCATTGACCACTATTTTAAGATCGGTAACAATTTAAACCAGCGGGATGTCATCGCTGTCAGAAA
This sequence comes from bacterium, assembly GCA_049472395.1. Taxonomy (GTDB): domain Bacteria; phylum SZUA-182; class SZUA-182; order DTGQ01; family JBLIRR01; genus JBLIRR01. Next base: position 1,264 of record JBLIRR010000033.1, read on the forward strand.
GACCGTTTCCGGCTTGCTGAAACTGCTTTACCCACATGGGGAGTTTGACAAGGGCGCTGTTGAGCGGTGCTTTGTCTACGCTGTCGAATCTCGCAGACGGGTAAAAGAACAGTTGAAAAAGATCGGTGGAATGGAATTTTACGATGTCCATTTCAGTTACATTGATAATGAAACCCTCGAAGAAAAATTTGTCAGCCTCCCTGAACAAGGTGGTGGATCACTTATACCGGAAGGCCCTCCGAAGCCTGGAACATTGCATACCGTTGTTTTGGGAACAAGTGGACATTTAGGCTTATATCGCCTTGAGCTTCAGATTGTAGGCGGCACAGGTAAATTGACAATATCTGGTTCAGGGGTGAATAATAAAACCAAGGAAGCGATCAAAATAGCCTTTGATTATTTTAAAGCCAATATTAAAAGGGTAAGCTCTCTTTCTAAGACCGGTGATCATGATTACCATCTCCATATTGTTGAGATGCATAATACAGGAGAAGCAACCGCCCTTACCCTGTGCAGTTTTATTTCATTGTGTTCAGGCTTGATGAAGAAACCCGTGCAAAGCCAGATGGTATCACTCGGTGATATGAGTCTTGGAGGCAATATCGTCCCCACATCAAATCTGGCGCAAACCTTACAGGTATCTTTTGATTCGGGCGCGAAGCGTATCCTGATACCGACCAGCAGTGTGGGTGATATTCCAACAATTCCAGGAGAGCTTTTTGCCAAATTCCAGACCAGTTTTTATTCTGACCCTGTTGATGCTGCGTTTAAGGCTCTTGGGGTAGAATAATTAAATAGAATTTATTGAGATAGTTGTTTCCTGCCGAAATCAGGATACCGGGGTCGAGCAGCTAAGGCAGCATCAATGAATGCTTGATATTTGTCGCGTTCATGATTGGGGGGAGTATTTACCAAGCTTAATTTACCGACATCCTACTTCTCATACTCCTGGAAAGCGCCGCACCACCGGTGGCACATTAAGGCCTTCAGGAAAGTATACTCCTTGTATTTCGCATACCCTTGGCTCCTTTAGTGAAGCCTGCCACCTAATGCTATGCTCTTTATCATGCCTACCTTTCAGACCTTTGCGGTAATCTTCTCCATAAAATCTTACATCTTATTATGCAAATCCTTCATCCCTCCGGGGGGGCTAACCATTTCAAAAAAAATTTTCATTAAGTGTAAATTATTTTAAGTCTGAATAACATACTACATAGGATAGAGCAAATAAATTATAAACTACTATAATTATTTTATTTGTTGAGAATATCATATGCCTAGAAATGGATTGACAGATTACCCTTCATGCGAGTACAATCTTTCTATGGTCGGAAAGATTCGTACAAAAGAGAAGTGTCCAAAATGTAAGGGAAAATTTGTAGATAAAGGTCATGCCTTTGAATGTCCTCAATGTATGATACCTCCGAAACGCTATTTTATTGATGTTTTTTGGCACAAGCGATATAAGATTTATAGTGATAAAGATGGACGGGTACTTACCTCCTATGATTTAGCAAATAGGGTATTGGCAGAAATAAGACAAGCGGTTGACCGTCGAACCTTTGATCCAGGTAATTATGTCGCGGTAAAATTAAAGGCTCTTGAATTTGAGCATAATATACTGGAATGGTTAAAGAGGCAAGAAATTAGGAAGGAAAGTAATGAAATAGCCCCATCTTATTATGAAAAAGTTCGAGGAATGGTAAATAAATACCTGCACCGCCATTAGTTATCTTATTGAAAAATAAGACATTTACTTTTTAGAATCAACAAAAATCTCTAGCCTTACAGACTAGCCCCAAGAGACGATTTTCAATTAGTATTTCGGGAGTAAAATTGGCCCGTGGATAAGCATGAAAAATAACCGATAATAATTTTGGTAGAGTTACGGATTAGAAGTCAGGAACTCTGAACTTAATAACCTCCTCAAAATACAATAAGTTCTTAATATTAATGGTTTTACCTTTAGCAGATTTTTTCTTATTTTAGCTCATTTTGGCATATTTTGGAAAGAAATTCACACCCAAATTCACACCCAAATATTTTGTCTTAAGATATTTTTTTCCTTCAATTAAAGTTCATTTTACAGACGGATAGAGTTTTGAAAATGCACAGGATATCGAATGATGAATCCGCAACTATCCGCAACTAAATTTTACCCTATCCGCAACCAGCAACAGGATCTCACATTAAATCCACTATCCGCAACTATCCGCAACCGGAATCTGTCAAATCCCAAACCGTAACGGGAGCCTCGCCCTCGCCCATCATAAATAAGCATCTGTCTCCGCTCCCCGACATCAGCTGAAGGTTTACAAAAGAAAAGATAGAAAACCCAATCTCTCACTTGATAGTGACTGTCCCGTGTCAAGGCCGATTCAGCCCGAAGAGATGGGCAAAGAAAATGAACGCTGAAAAATTATTGAAAAAGCGGAGAGGGAGGGATTCGAACCCTCGGAAAGAATTTCTCCCTTCACTCGCTTAGCAGGCGAGCGCCTTAAGCCTACTCGGCCACCTCTCCGTATGGCGGAGGGAGTAGGATTCGAACCCACGGACCTTTCGATCAACGGTTTTCAAGACCGCCGCCTTAAACCGCTCGGCCATCCCTCCAGTTTCTCTATACATGTGTTTCTATTTTCTCCAGCTTATCCATATAAGGGCGTAATGCCTCAGGAATAATTACGCTGCCATTCTCCTCCTGATAATTCTCCAGCAGTGCGACAAGGGTCCTTCCCACGGCAAGACCTGAACCATTTAAGGTATGAACGAATCTTACCTTGCCCTTCGCTTTGCCCCTGTAACGAATTATCGCCCGTCGGGCTTGAAAGTCCGTAAAATTACTGCATGATGATATCTCTCGATAGGTATTCTGGCTCGGAATCCATACCTCAATATCATATGTTTTGGCAGCGGAAAATCCCAGATCTCCGGTACACAGCGTCACAACCCTGTAAGGCAATTCCAGTTGTTTCAATACTTCTTCCGCATTTTCCAAGAGGCTTTCCAATTGCGCATATGAATCTTCAGGTTTTGTAAACTTGACAAGCTCAACCTTGTCAAATTGATGTTGTCTGATAAGACCTCTCACATCCTTCCCATAGGAGCCCGCCTCACTTCTAAAACAGGGGGTATAGGCAGTATAGCATATGGGCAGTTGATCCTCATCGAGAATCTCGTTTCTGTGGATGTTCGTCACAGGGACCTCTGCGGTCGGAATTAAAAAGTAGTCACTCTCTTTTGTTTTAAAGAGATCCTCTTCAAATTTGGGGAGCTGTCCGGTGCCAAACATACTCTCCCTGTTGACAAGAACAGGAGGCCATATCTCCGTATACCCATGGGTTTTGGTGTGCAAATCCAGCATAAACGTGATGAGGGCTCTCTCTAATAAAGCTCCCATGCCCTTTAATATGCAAAATCTTGAGCCCGCAATCTTGCTCGCCCTCTCAAAATCCAATATTCCTAAATTGGTCCCTATTTCCCAATGGGGCTTCGGTTCAAAACTAAATTTTCTTATCGATCCCCATCTCCTTACTAAGGTATTCTCCTCCTCGTTTTTCCCTACAGGCACGCTCTCATCCTGGATATTTGGTATCGTAAATAAAAGCTCATCAAGGAGTTTTTCAACCTCTCCGATCTGCCCCTCGAGCGCTTTTATCTGATCCGATACGCCCCTCATCTGAGTAATTTGCTCAGTGGCATCCTTCTTCTGTTTCATTAATTGCCCAATCTCCTGGGATTGCTGGTTCTTCTTGTGCCGCAGTGCCTCCACTTTGCCTAAAAGCTCCCGCCTCTTGCCCTCATTTTCCTTAAATAGAGCTAAATTCACATCCAAACCCCGCTGTCTGAGTTTCTCATCAACGAGGTCTATATTTTCGCGTACAAACCTTATATCAAGCATTGTTCTTTCTTGTGTCCTATTAGATACATATTCTGACGTAGCTTCACTTTATATCATTAAGTTGAAAAAAAGTCAATATCAGGTGCTGTTGCCGAATATGAAATATTTCTATATAATACATAAATATAAGATATTTTTTTAACATCATCGGCACGCAGTGTACAACAAGGATGTGGATATGCGCATAGGAATAGTAGGATTTCCTTTTTCAGGGAAAACAACCATCTTCAATTCATTAACAGGAATCGCAGAGACCTCTTCCCATGCGAAAGGGAAAGAGGTCAAGCTGGGTCTTATTAAGGTGCCGGATACAAGAATAGATGAGCTTACCACCATATTTCAACCACGCAAAACAGTATATGGAGAAATTACGTTTGCCGATATTCCAGGACACCCCCAAGAAAAAAAGATATTTGATGAATGGACGCTCACTCAACTTAATAATATCGATGCGATGGTGATAGTGATAAAAACATTCACCGATTTAGGAGACACCATCGACCCTTGCCAGGATTTATCAACTATTCAATCTGAGCTTATACTCGCAGACCTTGTGCGCTCAGAGAATATCCTCAATCGTCTCAAAAAACAGGGCAGTACTGACCTACAAGCCCAATTATTGGAAAAAATCTATACTCATTTATTGGAAGAGAAAGCGTTGCGCCTCTATCCCCTCTCCCCTCAAGAATTAAAGCTCATATCCGGTTTCTCCTTTTTAAGCCTTCTCCCTGTCATGGTGGTAGTGAACTGCAGCGAAGAAGGAGTTGACAATGATCTTTTCAACGAGCTTTCAAAGATAAGCGCTGCGCAAGAGTGGCCTATCATGAAAATCTCAGGGAAGATTGAGGAAGAAATTGCTCAGCTTGCACCTGAGGACCAGGCAGATTTCTTGACACAGATGAATCTTGAATCTTCAGCCCGAGACCGATTTATCAGGGAAAGTTATAAAATGCTTGATCTTATTTCCTTTTTCACTGTCGGTAAGGATGAAGTACGTTCATGGCCTATCAAGAACGGAACAGTAGCCCAAAAGGCAGCGGGCAAAGTACATTCTGACATAGAGAGGGGTTTTATCCGCGCCGAACTCATTGCCTATGAGGATTTTATGCGTTATAAAGACATGAATACGGCAAAAAAACATGGCGCTGTCAGGTTGGAAGGCAAAACCTATATTGTTCAGGATGGCGATATTATTAATTTTAGATTTAACGTATAACGGATAATCAATTTTTCATATTTTTGATAGTTACGTATACAGTGGGTATGAAATTAGTTCCTCGCAGCAATTTTCATTGGGTTTACATGCCGTGTGGCCCAGAATACAAGAGCCAAAATTAGAATTGTTAAGTTCCTTGACAAAATATAGTACACTATAATAAAATTATCAAAGCTTGTATCTGGGATTTTATTCAGAAAAAAGAGCTTTCATAAATTTATTTGGGAAAGGAGGTGGAAAAATAAGTGAAGAAAATAGTAACGTGTTTATTCGTGTTGTTATTACTATTACCTGTGTGTGTCTTTGCCGGTGAGGGTCATGAAGAGTGTGCATTATGTCATGGGGCGCATACTGCGGTTGGTCCGGGTTTATTAACCACGAAACCTGATACAACATCAGTAAATCCAGCGACCGGTAAGCCTCTGGGAAGAGTTGACGCCATGTGTATGGCCTGTCATGCCGAGGAACCCAATGGCCTGGGATATCGCCCCGTTTCAATGGACCATACGCATCCGAGTGGAATTACTCCTATAAAAGTAAATCTTCCTTCTGAGGCAAAAGGTTTCAAAGACGAAGAAGATAAACTCACTTGTATGGGATGCCATGATCCACATCCTTCTAATCCGAATTATATGTACCTGAGGGGACCAACGGTATCCGCCGGAAATACACAAGCTTTCTGTGTGTGGTGTCATCCTGAGCAAGCGCCAAAGGAGTAGTAAGTTTCTCATATAAATCATATCAACAAAAAAGGGGCCAACCATAAAAAAGAGGGTTCAGCCCCTTTTTTTAATATAGAGAAGAAAACATTATCCGAGGGTTATCTCGTTTTTAACTTATTTATTATGAATGATACATTGATTGCTCTGGGAAGTGATCATGGCGGCTATAGTTTAATGCAGGCTATAGAGAGGTATTTGAAGGAGCTTGAGTATCAGGTAAAGAACTTTAGCCTCCCAGAGCCGACATCGGTTGACTACCCCACAATTGCCATAGCAGTAGCTCATGCAGTTGCCTCTTCAGAGTGTGGCCGGGGCATCCTCATATGCGGCACGGGAATAGGAATGTCAATCGCTGCCAATAAAATCCTTGGTATACGTGCAGCTCTATGCAATGGCATCTATTCTGCCCGAATGAGCAGAGCGCATAATAACGCGAATATCCTCATATTAGGCGGGAGAATTATTGGAGAAGAATTAGCGCGTGAGATAGTAAAGGTATGGCTTGAGACACCATTTGAGGGAGGACGCCACGCGAAAAGATTATCGTTAATAGAGGAATTGGAGAATACGGAAAAAAGACATGGTTAGTCAATTGCCCTTAGAAAAATTTGATCCTGAAATATACCAGCTCATTCAAAAGGAAAATCAGCGGGTCAATGAGACGATTGAGCTTATTGCGTCGGAAAATTTTGCAGGAAGGGCTGTCATGGAGGCCCAGGGCTCAATTCTCACCAATAAATATGCTGAAGGTTATCCGGGCAAGCGTTATTATGCAGGCTGCGTGAATATGGACGGCGTCGAAAGCATAGCCAAAAAGCGGGCCCAAAAACTTTTTGGCGCAGACCATGTAAATGTCCAACCACATTCCGGAACACAGGCTAATGTGGCGGTTTATCTTGCTCTTTTAAAACCGGGAGATAAAATTATGGGTATGGAGCTTGCCCATGGCGGGCATTTGACCCATGGATCTCCCGTCAATATATCCGGTCAAATTTATCAGAGTATCCCCTATTGTGTCGATAAAAATACCGAAACCTTGAATTATGAAGAAATTGGTGAAGAAGCCAAAAAAAAGCAGCCCAATTTAATTATAATAGGAGCAAGCGCTTACCCAAGAATCATTGATTTTCCAGCATTCAGGAAGATAGCTGATGAATGCGGGGCCTATTTATTGGCTGATATCGCCCATATCGCCGGCCTTGTGGTAACCGGTCTCCACCCCGATCCGATCCCTTATTGTGACGTGGTGACAAGTACCACTCATAAGACCTTGGGGGGACCCCGGGGGGGGATTATAATGTGCAAATCAAAATATGCCCCCTTAATAGATAAGGCAATGTTTCCCGGCTCCCAGGGCGGTCCTCTTATGCATGTGATCGCAGCAAAGGCAGTATGTTTTAAAGAGGCATTTACCGATGAATTTAAACACTGCCAGCAACAAATAGTGAAAAATGCACGATGCATGGCTGACGAGCTCCTCACACGAGGGTATCGTCTTGTATCCGGTGGAACCGACAACCATCTATTCTTAGTGGATCTTTCCACAAAAGGGCTGACTGGTGCCGAGGTAGAAAGTGCGCTTGATAGTGCGGGTATCACGGTAAATAAAAACAGGATCCCCTTTGACACAAAGGGGGCTGATATAACAAGTGGCATTCGTATAGGCTCCTCTTCCGTAGCCACACGGGGCATGAAGGAAGCTGAAATGAAAATTATTGCCGGATTCATTGATGAGGTGATAACCCATATAGGGGATAAAAAAGTATATCAAGATGTGAGAGCACAGGTCAAGAAACTCTGCCTTAAGTATCCGGTATATCCGTAATAGAGGATTATGTCTGGTTATTATCCGATAAATTTATCTCTCAAGGACCAAAAATGTGTGGTGGTGGGAGGCGGATCTGTTGCTGAAAGAAAAATTGTCACCCTCATGGAATATAATGCCTGCGTCTTTCTCGTGAGCCCTGAGGTCACACCAGGGCTTGCCACGCTCGCCGGGGAGGGACTAATTCATCATCTGGCAAGGAAATATGAGAGGGGTGATGTGAAAGGAGCCTTACTTGTCATTGTTGCCACGAATAATACCATTCTTAATAAACAGATAGCATGTGAGGCAAAGGAGCACAACTGTTTGATCAATGTGGTTGATTGTCCGGATTTATGTACATTTATTCTGCCCTCTATTATCCGGCGCGGAGATTTGCAAATAACCATAGGCACCAATGGAGTATGTCCGGCTCTTTCAAAGAAGATCAGAAAAGAGCTTGAAAGCCTATTTGGCGACGAATATGAAAAATTCCTGGAAATCGCTAAAATAATCAGGGAAAAAATAAAGGAGAAGATTAAAGACCCTGGCGCGCGATCCGCACTCATTAATAAACTTGTGTATTCTGATCTTCTGGAACTTATTAAAGAGAACAAAGAAACTGAAATACATACTACACTGAGGGAGATTATTCCGGAATGAATGTAGCCTTTTTTAAAGGAGCGCTTCTCAGTTACCTCCTTGCGACGGCGGTGTATCTGCTCTATTTAGTCTGGATGAGGGGGAAATTTGCCCACATTGGGAAAATTCTCGCCATTATAGGTTTTTCAGCGCACACACTTGCCCTCATAATACGTTATTGGGAAGCAGGCTATCCTCCTTTGACTAACTTACATGAGTCACTCTCCATTTTTGCATGGACGACAATTCTTCTCTATCTTATATGTGAATACAAGTATAATTTACCTTCTCTCGGCTCTTTCACACTCCCCCTTGCATCCTTGTGCCTTATTTATGCCTCAATTGTTCCGATGACGATTAAGCCACTCAATCCCGCTCTCCAGAGCTACTGGCTCCATATCCATACTGCGTGTGCCTTTCTCGGCTATGGGGCCTTTGCGCTTGCCTTTTGTGTGGCGATCATGTATCTGCTCATGGAGAGAATTCTCAAGACAAAAAAATTCGGTCCCTTTTATTATCGCTTGCCCAGCCTTGATCTTTTGGATTATATCGAACATAAAAGCCTGGTCATCGGTTTCCCCTGCCTCACCCTCGCCATCATCACCGGTTCCATGTGGGCCAGTAAAGCATGGGGGGCCTACTGGAGTTGGGATCCCAAGGAGACCTGGTCATTGATCACCTGGCTTATATATAATGCTATTATCCATGGGAGAGTAGGATTGGGATGGAGAGGCAAAAGGGCTTCATATCTGGCAATTCTGGGATTTTTCTTTGTTTTATTCACGTTTTTGGGTGTTAATCTGCTGCTTTCAGGACTCCATTCCTATGTCTGAAATAAAAAGATAATAAACAAAGGCAGGTGTTCGTATGGAAATAAGTATCATCGGGATTAGTCATTTAACTGCACCCGTGGAGATAAGAGAGCGCCTTGCGTTTGATACACAAAAGCTCCCGATTGCCCTTCAAGGTATATTCGGCCATCCTTCAGTAAAAGAATGCGTGATTCTGTCAACATGTAACAGGGTCGAGGTCATTGCAGCCATCGAAAACAGGACTCTTTCCTTCCACGAAATAACCTCATATATTCTGAAATTTCACCATATGCAGGCCCAATCGATCCCGAATGGATTTTATAGCTATTATCATGAGGATGCGGTAAAATATCTATTCAGGGTTGCTGCAAGCCTTGAATCTATGATAGTAGGAGAGCCGCAGATTTTAGGACAAATCAGGGACGCATATCAGGTTGCCCGGGAAGCCGGTACTGTTGGCCCCTGTCTTAATATGTTACTGCCCCATGCTATTAAGACTGCCCGCAGAGCACGAACAGAAACAAATATAGGCCAAAATGCAGTATCAATAAGTTTTGCCGCAGTTGAGTTGGCGAAAAAAATTTTTGGAGATATCACAAGCAAAACCATTTTATTAATCGGTGCGGGAGAGATGAGTGAACTGGCAGCTCGGCATCTTATAAGCAATGGGGTAAAGACGGTCATGGTGGCCAATCGCACCCAGAGCAGGGCTGAAGAGTTAGCCAAACTATTCGGGGGAGTGGCTCTCGCGTTTGAGCACATACACGAGAAACTTGCTTTAGCGGATATCGTCATTACCTCAACGGGAGCGCCTCACTTTATCCTTAAAAGAAAAGATATCGAGGAGTGCCTTAAATTAAGAAAAAATAAGCCTATTTTTTTAATTGATATTGCCGTTCCCCGGGATATTGATCCGGAGGTAAATAAATGTGATAATATCTTTTTATATGATATTGATGATCTTCAGATGGTCGTTGAGACAAATCTGCGCGAACGGGAAAAAGAAGCGAGGAGAGCTGATATGATAATTGAACATGAGCTTGCTCTGTTTATGAAACGGTGGTCGGCACTTGATATTATTCCTACAATTACATCATTAAATTCATATATGGAAGAAATTCGTAAAAAGGAATTAGAAAAAGCATTAACAAAGCTAGGCTCTCTTGATAATGGACAAAGGGAAATAGTGGAAGCAATGACCACATCCATAGTCAAAAAGATCCTTCATACTCCAATCAAGCAATTGAAAAAAGCATCCTCTACAGAGGATATTTCACTTTTACTACAAAATACAAAAGAATTGTTTGGTTTTGAATAACAAATAAAGGAAAACGTGTATGTATGAAAAAGTAATTAAAATTGGCACAAGGGCCAGCAAATTGGCACTGATTCAGGCTCAAAGTGTGAAGGACCTTCTTATTCACTCAGGGTACAAGGGGACGTGCGAACTTGTGAAGATCAAGACCAAGGGGGATAGAATACTTGATGCACCCCTTGCCACGGTAGGGGGAAAGGGCCTATTCGTAAAAGAGATTGAGGATGCTCTTTTAAAGAAACAGATAGATATGGCAGTCCACAGCATGAAAGATGTCCCCACTGAAATTGTGGATGATTTATGTATCGGGGCTGTGCCACGACGATTTGATGCTCGGGATGTGCTTGTTTCGGAGAGAAAAACAATCTTAAAACATCTTCCTAAGGAAGCAATAATCGGCACATGCAGTCTTCGCCGTCAATCACAGATCCTTCATTATTGTCCGAGCTTTCAGATTGTCCAGCTTCGTGGCAATCTCGAGACTCGACTGAGACGGGTCGGGGAAACAGACATAGATGCTGTTATCCTGGCTGCCGCAGGTATTCATCGTATGGGATTGGAGGACGTGATCACCGAATATTTTCCTATTGACTTTTTTCTTCCAGCCATCGCCCAGGGGGCTATAGGCATACAAATACGAAAGAACGATAAGGAGATGGAGGAGATTGTGAGGCCCCTTGATCATCATCATAGCCGTCTTTGCGTTGACGCTGAACGAGCATTTCTCGAGAAATTGGAAGGAAGTTGTCAAGTACCCATAGCAGGATATGCCCAGATTAAAGGGAAAACCATGACCCTTGAGGGCCTTGTAGGGAGCATTAACGGAAGGAGAATTATTAGGGATTCAATATCCGGCGATTATCTGGAAGGAAAAGAATTGGGCAGCACCCTGGCAGAAAAAATCCTCGCCCAGGGCGCAGATGCAATTTTAAGAGAAATATTCGATAACAACAAGCATATGTACACCTGATAAAGGTATATATTTAAAGGGCTACAATGAAGAATGGAATAGTGTTTCTGGTTGGAGCTGGTCCGGGAGATCCGGAGCTTATTACTGTGAAAGGGCTCCGATTAATAAAAGAGGCTGATGTCCTCATCTATGATTATTTAGCAAATCCACGATTGATTGAGTATGCAGCTGTCGGCGCTGAAAAGATTTATGTGGGCAAAAAGTCTGATCAGCATACTCTGCCACAGAATGATATCACCGCACTCATAATCTCAAAAGCCAAGGAGGGGAAAAAGGTTGTCAGGCTTAAAGGAGGTGACCCTTTTATATTCGGCCGGGGCGGTGAAGAGGCGGAACATTGTGCCAAAGAGGGCATTCCGTTTGAAATTATACCTGGTGTTACCTCTGCTATTGCTGTTCCTGCTTATGCCGGTATTCCCCTTACTCACAGAGACATAACCACCTCAGTGGCTTTTATTACAGGCCACGAAAGACCAGATAAGGACCAATCAAGGATTCCTTGGCCGCAGCTTGCAAAAGGCCCGGGCACGTTGGTATTTCTTATGGGAGTGAAGAATTTGCCTTTTATCAGTCAAAATCTTATAGAGCATGGAAGAGCGCCGACAACCCCTGTGGCAGTAATCCAGTGGGGGAGCCTGCAAAAACAGAAAACTATCAAGGCAGATTTACAGACCATAGAGGAGGTTGCGAGACGTCAGGGTATAAAGCCACCAGCGATTATTGTGATCGGCGAAGTGGTAAATTTGAGGGACAGGTTAAACTGGTTTGAAAACAAACCTTTGTTTGGGAAAAGGATTATCAATACGCGGGCCCGTGCTCAAGCAAGCCAGCTCACCGATATGTTAGAATTCTTCGGGGCTGAGGTGATTGAATTTCCGACGATAAAAATCTCCCCTCTTTCCGACACAACGGCCATTGATGAGGCTATCACACGAATTGGGGAGTATGACTGGCTTATTTTCACAAGTGTAAATGGGGTGCAGATATTCTTTGAGAGGATGACGCATCTTGGCAAGGATTCCCGGGCCCTGCATCACGCAAAGGTTGGCGCTATTGGTCCCGCAACCTCAGGGGCTCTTCAAGAGCGGGGGATTGCAGTTGATTTTGTCCCTGAAAAATATCAAGCAGAGGATATTGTGAAGGGCTTTTTAGAGATTAATGAACAAAGAGATATGAAGATCCTGATACCACGGGCCCTCAAAGCCCGTGACTATCTTCCTGACCATTTATCACAGGAAGGTTTTCATGTGGATGTGATACCCGTGTATGAGACGCGTATGGACGACAGGGCTGATATAGAAAGAGCCGTTGATCTGCTCACAAAAGATGAAATAGATTTTATCACCTTTACAAGCTCCTCGACCGTTCAAAATTTTTTTACGAAAATCGAAAAGCTCGACATAGTAAATAAGAATAAAGTACGTTTTGCCTGTATCGGACCTATCACGGCAGAGGCACTGTTAAAACGAGGGTATAGCGCCCATATAGTTCCTGAACATTATACCATTGCAGGCTTAGTCCATTCAATTATGGAGTATTGTTCTTAAATAGGACACGACAGTCATTAAAAAAAAGGAGAGTAATCAATGTATTATCCATTATATAGGCCGAGACGTCTCAGGGCGAATGAGAACCTGCGGCGTATGGTGAGGCAGACACGACTGAGCGTAGACCAGCTCGTGTATCCTTTGTTTGTTGTTCATGGCACATCAATAAAAAAAGAGATCCCCTCTATGCCGGGCAATTACCATTTCTCACCCGATATGCTTGTGGAGGAAATAGAAGAAATAAAATCCCTCGGCATCCCTGCCGTGCTGCTCTTTGGCATACCGGCAATAAAAGATCACGAAGCGAGCGAGGCTCATGATTCGGCAGGAATTGTCCAACAGGCAGTTGAGACAATTAAAAATGAAGTCCCGGACATCACTGTCATTACGGATGTATGTCTTTGTGAATACACGGACCACGGGCATTGTGGAGTAATTAAGGATGGGCAGGTGGAGAATGATAAAACCCTAAGGCTCCTTGCGAAAACAGCCCTCTCCCATGCAAAGGCGGGAGCTGACATGGTCGCTCCCTCTGATATGATGGATGGCAGGGTCAAAGAGATCAGGCAGGTTCTTGACCACAAAGGATTTTCTCGTATCCCCATTATGTCGTATGCTGCGAAATATGCCTCTGCATTTTACGGCCCCTTTCGCGATGCCGCAGATTCAGCCCCGCAATTTGGTGATCGAAGGTCTTATCAGATGGACAGCGGCAACAGCCTTGAAGCTCTTCGCGAATGCGAACTGGATATTGAAGAGGGCGCTGATATCATCATGGTAAAACCTGCACTCTCATATCTTGATATTATCTGCCGGGTACGAGACCAATTCGACTATCCGCTCGCTGCATACAGTGTAAGTGGAGAATATTCGATGATAAAAGCCGCGGCACAGCAGGGATGGATAGATGAGAGGCGAATCATGATGGAAACACTCATCAGTATTAAAAGGGCTGGCGCAGATATTATCATTACCTATTTTGCCAAAGAAGCCGCGAAAGTCCTTTCTAAATCCATTCTTCAAGCAGCGCATTAATCGCCGTGTCATAGGTTCCTTGGGTCTTGAGAATATAATCAAGAACATCACGCACCGCGCCCCTGCCGCCCGGCCGGGGTGACACATAATCTGCGTGGGATTTGACAATGTCCGGGGCATCATCAACCGTTGCTGCAAATCCGACATTCTTAAGCAAGGGAATATCGATAATATCATCCCCTATAAAACAGACATGCTGATACTCCATGCCCTCATTGTGAAGGATCTTGTTAAGGGTATCCAATTTACGCTTGCAATCTTGATAGAGAAAATCCATATGAAGCTCTTCAGCTCTTTTCTTGACAGCCTCACTTGTTCTGCCCGTTATAATACCCACTTTGATACCAACCTTTCGTACATAGCTTATCGCCATACCGTCATGGGCATTAAAAAATTTCAACTCTTCGTTTTTCCCCAATACGATCGTTCCGTCGGTTAATACCCCATCAACGTCTAAAAGCACTATCTTTATGGGTTTTATCTTCTCATCCATTGAAAATCATCCTATCTCTTGCTTTAAATGATCGTTCATCAGCCGTTCTTTATAACCCAAAAACTTCACAGATGAGATCAAGTTTTTGCCTGAATATCTTTTTTTATTTTTTATCCAGTACGAGCATCCGGTAGCCAGCATCGCAACGCTACATTATACAATATCATGAATATGAATTATGCCGAATGGTTCATCATTGCCGTTTGTAATAATAATATTCGTGATCTTAAATTTCTCCATCATGTCCAAGGCGTCGGATAAGAATACATCCTTGGAGATGGTCTTCGGATTCGTGCTCATCACTTCCTTCACTTTACATTCGAAAATATTCGGAACCCGTTGAATAATTCTTCGCAGGTCTCCGTCTGTAATGCACCCGACAAGTTTTCCACCGCTATCCACAACAGTTGTAAGGCCCAGCGTTTTTTTGGTCATCTCAACGATTGCCTCTTTTAAGCCGACTTCTTCATGAACCTTCGGCACCTCAGGACCCACATGCATCACATCCCTTACGCATTTTGTCAAAAGAATGTCTTTTTCAAAGGTTTCAACCCCAATCTTTGTCAGCGGGTGCTTAAACATAAGCTCGATAACGTAGGGTGGTATTGTCGCCACATCTGCTCCCATTAAGGCTGCTTGTTTCACATGCTCAGGAGTGCGCACACTTGAGACCATCACCTTTGAGTCCAGTTCGGGATAATTTCTAAATACAGTGAGTATATCCTCAACCAATTCTAATCCATCATGCCCCACATCATATAATCTTCCCACAAGCGGGCACACATACGTGGCACCGGCAAGGGCAGCCATCAAGGCTTGGTTCACAGAAAAAATCAAATGCACATTTGTTTTTATTCCGCGCTGGGAAAGGTATTGCACCGCTTTTATACCTTCCTGGCTCAAAGGAATTTTAGAGACAATCTTCGGGTGTATCGCAGCGTTTTCCTCAGCGTTTCTGATAATTTCAGTGACAGTATTTCCGATTGCCTCAAGATGCACTTCCCCGGGGAATATTTCGCATATTTTCTTTATTTCCCCAGAAACGTCAGAAATTCCTTCCCTCCTAAAAAAGGTCGGTGTTGACGTAATACCCGTAAATACTGTAAGGTCTGCATATTTTTTTATTATCTCTTTATTTGCCGAATCTATAAATAATTGCATTTCATTTCCTCCAAAAAGCCTTTAAGGTTTTTCATATCGAGCATCCATTTTGCGTCGCATAATGCCTTTTCCATCCTGTCATGGACTTCCATGAAAAGCCCGTCGACGCCAACAGCAATAGCCCCTCTGCATAAAGGAAGTATAAATTCTTTCTGTAAGTCCGGGTAATTCTCCATTCGAATGCTATGAGTCCCGTCAAATATTACAGGATACCCTAATTTCTTTAAAATGACAAGTGAACGCATATCAACCACGAGCGTATCGTACCCAAAGCATGTTCCTCGCTCGGTGACGAGAATATTGTGATTTCCCGTACTCTCAACCTTACCAACAGCTTTTTCCATCTCAAATGGTGACATAAACTGCCCCTTCTTAATATTCACAGCCTTGCCATATTTCCCCGCGGCAACTAATATATCCGTCTGTCTGCTCAAGAATGCAGGGACTTGAAGAACATCGACCACCTCGCCAAATATCTTTGCTTCATGGGGCAAATGTATATCGGTGAGCAAAGGGACCTTTAATACCTCCTTTATCCTTTTAAACATATTAATCGCATACTCTGCTCCCAAACCACGGTATCCGTCTATCCCTGTTCTATTGGCCTTATCCCATGAGCACTTAAAAATAAAAGGGATCTTGAGTTCCCTTGCCATTTCAGTCAATTTTTGGGCTATCCGGTACGTATTCTCTTCCTCGAGCAAACAAGGACCGGCAATTAATACCAACGGGTGCCCCTCGCCGAGGTTAATATCACCTATTTTTACCATGATTCCACCTTCTTTTTAATTGTCACGCCTATTTTTGGCTGTCAAAATACTGTGTATATACTCTAAATCTTCGGGTGTATCAACACTTATTGATTCATAGTTCGTGTTTACCATTCTTATCCTGAAGCCATTCTCTAAAACCCTTAATTGTTCCAATGATTCTGTCCTCTCTAAGGGGGTCTGCTCCATCGCCGAGAGTCTCAATAAGAAATCTTTCCTATAGACATAAATCCCCACATGCTTATAGATCTGAAGGCCTTCTTTATGGCGTGGATAGGGGATACAAGATCGTGAGAAATATAAGGCATTGTTTTGTTGATCGACCACCACTTTGACTATATTGCTATCGCTGCACTCTTCTTCATTTCTTATCCTCGTCATTAAACTGCTCATGGCAAGATGTTCATCTTCCACAAGCGGCTCAATGGCCTGATCTATGGCAGAAGGATTAATCAAAGGCTCATCTCCCTGGACATTCACAATAATATCAGCTTCTCTGTCCTGTGCCACTTCAGCTACCCTATCCGTTCCGCTCTGGTGATCGACTTTCGTCATCACGACCTTTCCGTCGAACTTCCTCACCGCCTCAAATATCCGCATATCATCCGTGGCGACTATTACCTCATCATGGTATTTTGTTTTTTTAGCCCTCTCATATACATGCTGTATCATCGGGAGCTTATCAATCTCTGCCAACGGCTTTCCCGGAAACCTGGAGGAAGAGTATCGTGCCGGAATAATAATAATGACTCTGCTTTTTTCTCTCTTCATTCTTAAATTAGTCTCTCGTATGCTGCTCTCGCCGTTTTTAATAAGCCAAACCCTTCATAAATGAATTAAGTTTCTGGCTTACCGATGCTCTAAAAAATTAGCCTTTAACCTTGTTGGTTTGAGGCGGAACTTCGTTCAGCATATGTGCACATTACATGTATCTGCTATTATAGTTTGTGAGTTAACAAATTACAAAAATTATGGTATTATTTTTACCGATAATAAAAATGACGTGCTATACGCGTATAACGAATTAAGGCTCGTATTTTTTTAAAAGGCGATAAAGGAAGTCGTGAGTGATAATTTTTTAGCCGCACAAAGAATTGTAATATTCAGAAATGGCTCAATTGGAAATACACTCGTAGCCCTGCCTTTAATAAAGTCATTAAAGCATAGGCTACACTCCCATATAACGGTAATTGTAGACAGCGTGGGATATGAATTATTGGCCAACACACCCTATATTGATCATTTAATTGTGTATGAAAAACGGGGAAAAGACAGGGGATTATTCAATCATATGAAATTGATCAATAAACTGAGGCATAATACATATGATGTTGCTATTTTGCTTAAACGATTCTTCAGAAATGAGCTTCTGGCATATTTAGCAGGAATAAAAGAGAGAATAGGATTTCAGTCTTTACATGTAAAGCCCTTTAAATTAACCAGGGTTATGCCCTATAGCGAAGAGGAAAATATTATTGACTTAAACCTTAGGCTGCTTACTTTTTTCAATATACAACCAGAGGATGACAGACTCGAAATCTTTCCCTCAGATTACGAGAAAAAGATTGCGCAGGATTTTCTGCACACGCATAAATTGTTTGAAAAGGATTATTTTATTGCTCACTTCGGGGGGAATACTCTGAAAGAGACAAAATGGCCGGCAGAGAAATATGCCTTATTATGTGAGAAGATACTCCACGCTACCCATAAATCCGTAATCCTCATATGCGGCCCTGATGAGATTGAATTTAACCGGCAGATTGTTCATTGTGTCAACCCTCATCAAAGGGCCTCTCTCACACTGGCCAATACATTACCCCTTAAATCGAGTGCATGCTTAATTGAAAAATCACTCCTCTTTTTCGGAAATGACAGTGGGCCTTCTCATCTTGCGGACGCAGTCGGCAAAAAATCACTCATATTCTTCTCTCATAAAGAGAATATTCGAAGACAAATCGAAAAATGGAAGCCAAAGGGAGCCCAATTTATACCGCTTTATTCCGAAGATGGAAACATCAATAACGTGAGGGTTGACCGCGCATTTGAAAAATTTAATTTTCTATTGAATAATTTTTAAAAATTTGCAGCTGTCTCCAGCGAAGCGAGTTTTGCAATTCCTTGGAGCGAGCGAAGAAGTTCTTTAAAGCAAGCGTTGAGCGAAACAAATAGCAGGAATCCCGGGCAACCAGGGCAATCGCATGAAGGATTTCGATTTGTTAAGTGAGAATTTTAGATATTCTTTAAAAAAATATTTGACAGGATAACAGGATACACAAGATATAAATTTAGCTAATTTTTAGAAAAGGAGTTTTAAGATAAAGCTGAAAATCAGGAAATTAAAATGAATGAGAAACAGGATTTTAATTTGACTTCATCTTAAAGAGAGGTTATGATCCGGGGAGATTAACAGGATATTTTATTCCTTGATTGAACCGGAGATTTAAGGATTACCGTAGTATGAGAATTGCCATAGTACACAGTCATTTAGGCAAAAAGGGGGGAGCAGAAAATATTATTATTCTCCTTGCCAATAGCTTAGGAGCAAGAGGTCATGAAGTGGTGATCTTTACGCGTGATTATAGCGAGAAGCTGTGGGGAAATCCGGAAACGCAAAAATTTTCAATCCGTTTTATTCACACTAAATTAATTCCCAAGCCTTTACGGAATATCTGGTTGGGTATTGTGCTCGGTTGGAAACTCAAAAAATTCGATTTTGTTAATCCCCATAATTACCCATCAAATGTCTGGACTGCTTATGCACGCCATTTTTATTCTCATTTTCCTCCTATTGTGTGGTTCTGCCATGAACCTCCCCGCTCAATGTATTATCATTTAACTGAGACCCACAAACCAGAATTATTCATAGAGGACTGTCGCACGCGAAAAATATTAGACAGTGTGCATAAATTTTTTCGACCATATCGCAAAAATTTTGAAAAAAAAGTAGATAAATGGGCAAGTACACAATACTGGAAAATTTTATCAAATAGTGCCTATACTGCTTCACTCATCGAAAAGGTTTACGGCCTCCGTGCTCATGTATGTCTCTTAGGGATACCTCTCACTACTTACCAGGGAAATAATATTGAGGTCAAAAACCGATCTTATGCAAGTGTAGTGACTCGATTAAGATTTCACAAGAATGTGGACACTATTTTAAAAGCAGTTTCTTTAGTAATTCATGAAAAGAAAATAAATGATTTTTATTTAAAAATTGTAGGAGAAGGGCCCGAAACTGAAAAATTGGAAAAATTAGCTCAGTCTTTGAATATCGCTTCAAATGTTGAATTCTTAGGTTTTATATCTGAGGAAAACTTAAAGAATCATTATGCGAAGGCACGGTTTGTCATTTATGTTCCTCTAAATGAGCCTTTTGGTTTAGTTACTCTTGAAGCCATGGCCAATGGGACGCCCACTATAGGAACCAATGATGCTGGCCCGGGAGAGGTTATTGAAGATGGAATCACAGGCCTTACAGTCAATCCGTTAGATGAACGGGCTTTAGCCGGGGCTATCTCAAGATTATGGCAGGACCCAGATTTATGCGAAAGATTAGGGCTACGAGCTCGTAAAGCTGTTGAAGATAATTACAATAGCGAAGCCTTTGCCAATAGATTTTTATCGGCTATCCAAGAAACTATTAAAAAAGAGATATAAACGGATCATTTTTCATAAGGAGGTTGGTCACTGCGTATTTTAATTGTACACCCCAGATTTTATATTTATGGAGGGGCAGAGAGGCTTGTTGTAAGGCTTTGTAATTTTCTAACTCGAAAGGGCATTCAAAATGCAATTTTAACAGTAGCATTGCTTTCTGAAATTGAAAAAGATTTAGACAGTACTGAGATTATAGTAAAAAGGGTAAGAAAGCAACGTCCACGACATATAACACGGGCTCTCATTAAAGGGATCTTAGAATATCAAAAAAGATTTGATGTATTAAATGCTCATAACTTTCCTGCAAATATTGCCTGCCTTTTTTCTTCTAAACCAGTTGTGTGGATGTGTAACGAGCCAGAAGCTTATATATTACTCTCTGATCCAGGTGTTAAACTTTCCTCGAAAAATTGGGTATTTTATAGAGGGTCCTTTTTTCTTGAAAAGCATCTATCAAAATTTTCGATTAAAAACGCGGTAGTAGCTGACAACTTCAATGCTGAAAGATTTACTAAGCTCTTTGGATTTAGTCCGAAAATTATCAACTATGGCGTAGATTTTACCTTCTTTTCTCAATATGCTAATAATCAAAACCTTAAAGAAGAATTCAGTGGTAAGTTTGTTGTTTTGCACTCAGGAACAATAACAAAATTAAAAAATCAGCTTGAAAGTATCATAACTATCAATAAGATTAAGGATAAAATACCAAATATACGGCTCATACTTATAGGATCTGTCTTAGATCCTGAGTATGAGCATAAAATTAAAAACTACATTCAGGAACACAACCTTGACGATTACGTTTATTTTCGAGGGCATGTGAATAGGAAAGAGTTAAGGGAATTCTATTATATTGCTGATGTGTTGTTGCATCCTATAAAACCGCAAGGCGGTTGGCTAACCCCTTTTGAGATCTTATCAGCAGAAAAGCCAATTATTGTATCTGAAGAAACTCCACCGGCTGATATAATAATAAAAGAAGGGATTGGCACTGTTACTAATAACTATGCAGATGCACTCTTGAATTGTTATAATAATTACAAAATGTATAAGAACATGGCTCAGAAAGGTAAGAAGTTTGTGTCTGAAAATTTGCGTTGGGATCATTATTGTGAGAAAATGTTAGAAGAATTTATAAGAGTTGCAAGGTGAAGCAATAATTTCTCGCTATGGAACAGGTGAGAAAAAAGAGTGAAGGGGAAATAGCATGAAAGTTTTGGTAACAGGTGGTTGTGGTTTTTTAGGCTCTCATGTGTGTGAATATTATAGAAACAAGGGATGGGAAGTTATTTCTTATGACAATATGACAAAGTATGAACTTTCAAGAACAGGTTTTGCTCTTGAAGCTTCAAGGGATTATAATTGGAGCCATTTGGAAAAACTGGACGTAAAGCTTGTAAAAGAAGATGTAAGAGATTATCAGACATTATTACACTACGCAAAAGGATGCGATTATATAGTGCACACTGCCGCGCAACCTGCGATGACAATTAGTTGGGAAAATCCACGTCTTGATATAGAAACAAATCTAATGGGGACATTTAATGTTTTAGAAGCAGCACGAGAGTATAAAATTCCTGTTGGAAGTTGTGCTACAGGGCATGTGTATGGCAATGATTTGAATAATCAGATAAAAGAGTTAAACACACGTTATACGAGAGATCCGGCAGGAGTATCTGAAAAGGAACCTACTTTAACAGGAGTTTTAACACCTCTTCACGCATCTAAGGGAGCGGGTGATATTTATGTAAAAACTTACATTGATACGTATAAGCTTGAAGCGTGTAGTTTTAGGCTTTCTGGTATTTATGGAACACGCCAATTTGGCGGAGAAGACCATGGTTGGGTTGCAAATTTTGCAATTAGGGCTATTACAGACAGACCATTAACTGTATTTGGTAATGGCAAACAGATAAGGGATATTATTTATGTAACAGATGTCTGCAGAGCATTTGATGCATTCTTTGAAACGCGCGCATCCGGCATTTACAATATAGGTGGAGGGACGAACACGGCTATTTCGCTTATTGAATGCATTGACTTGATTGAAAAACTCAACAAGAGAAAAGCAACTATCAAATATGAAGCAGACAGGCATGGTGATCTGAGGTATTTTATCTGTGATATCGAAAAAGCAAAAAAGGACCTTAACTGGGAACCCGAAATTCTTCCCGAGCAAGGCGTTACAATGCTTATGGACTGGATAAAATCTGAAAAGGATATATTTATGGAAAAAACAGCATCGGAGTATACAAGATAGTGAAGGCGTTGATTTTGGCAGGAGGGCGTGGAAAGCGTCTCGATGAGTATTCTGAAAATAGAAATAAATGTATGCTGTCTGTTCGTTGTAAACCTGTGATTGAATTTAGTCTTGATAATGCCGTGAAGACTAAGGTAGATGAAATCATTATAGTTGTTGGCTATAGGGCAGAAGATATAATAAATTACTATGGAAATCATTATAAAGATAAGACGATAAAATATGTTATTCAATGGGAACAAAAAGGGCTTGTTCACGCAATAGAATATGCGAAAGATGCTATTGGCAAGGATGATTTTATTTTGATGTTAGGCGATGAAATTCTTATCAATCCGCGTCATCAGCAAATGATTGATCGATTCAACGCACGCGCTGATTTTGTCACGTGTGGTCTTGTTGAAGTTGATGACAAAGAGTTTATTAAAAAGACATACACCATCATTAAAGATGACTCTGAGAATATTTTCCGCCTTATTGAAAAACCTCGTCTCCCACTTAATAATCTCATGGGGACAGGTGATTGTGTGTTTAATAACAAAATATTTTCTTATATTGATGTTACCCCCATTCACCACACTCGGAATGAGAAAGAACTTCCTGATCTTATTCAGTGTGCCATCGATGATGGCATGCCGGTACGTTCATTTATAATTGGTGATAAATATACAAATATTAATTGTGAAGATGATATAAAAATAGCAGAACAAATTATTTGCAAAGGGTAGACATAAAAATTACACAGCAAGAACAAATCCTTCGAGACTTACACCATCAGATTGTAAAAAAAAATCATCAATCTCCAAAAATTAAAAATTATTTAATATTATTAAAAGAATATTTTACAGATAGCCTATTCTTACTAAAGAAATTTGGATTTAAAAAATTTTTTAATTTTTGGTATACAAAATTTTTTATTGTTGATGAAGGTGGAGAATTTGATCTAAATCGTAGAAGAATTCGTAAAAATCCTCATATAGTAAAAAAAACCACCAAAATAGAATTGGAGATAACAACTGTATGTAATAAAAAATGTGTTCTTTGTTCGCATACTTATTGGAATTACAAACAAGAGCATATGTCTTTTGAGAAGTTTAAAAAAATTCTTGATGATATTCCTAGTTTACGCTGGATTAATTTAGCTGGAATTGGATCTAATATGCTCAATAAAGATTATATTAAAATGCTTGAGTATGCCAGTGCAAAAAATTTAAACGTGAATATTGTTGATGAATTTGAATTTTTAGATGAGGCAAAAGCTCGAAAAATTATTGAACTCGGCATAAATTCAATCTATGTTTCTTTTGATGCTGCTAAGAAAGAAACCTATGAGAAAATGAAAAAAGGCTGTGATTATGATCAATTTATGACTAATTTAAAAACTCTTATAGCATTAAAAGAAGAAATGAAGTCACCTTTTCCTGTTCTGCATTTCAGATTTATTATTCACAAAGAAAACTATGACCAAATCTCAGAATATATTGATTTAGTTAGTTCATTACGCCCGAGAGGTATACGAGCACGAGTAGAATTTATTGGAGTTATTGTGTTTGAAAATAATAAGAAATATGCTATGCCTATCGAGGAAGTGCCTTTTGAGATAAAGAAAGATGTGTATGAAAAGGCATTGAATTATGGTATAAATCTAAATTTTTCACATGCTTCAGTGAGCAAACCCTCAATAAATAGCTGTATAAGGTGGGCAGAGCCTTTTATCCTTGTAAGTGGTGAGGTTATTCCATGTTGTTCAATATTACTGCAAAGTAAACGAGATTTTCTAAAAAAATATAGCCTGGGAAATGTTTTTAAGCGCACCTTTTATGATATTTGGAATGATAAAAAATATAAAGAATTCAGAGTACAAGTACTTGATTCTAAAGCGAAAGTACCCACGATATGTAAATATTGTTGTTCTCATGATCACCAGGAAAGGGCTGCGAAATACGGATACAGCGAATGATAAATTGAATAGTTAAAACGATCACCATGGTGAAGCTATAATATTTTGGATTGCTTCGGATACGAATCTTTACTCTTTCTTCTTTATATTTTTTTAATAAAAGCCCTTTTTTGGGTGAGAGGACTGTAATCTCTATACCTCGATTTCTTTAGCCCTTGGCAAAATAAAAACAGGAAAAGAGAGCTCCTTGCAGCTTTAGATTATGAGTTACCAATAAAATTTTCATTTTTCACTGATGATCAATTTTTTCCCCCTCTGATGTCTCTTTTCTCTTCTGGTAACGCGATATTCTTTAAGGACTTGCAGTAATGGCTGAAGTAAATCTGCAAAGGGAAAACCTACTTTCCAAATGGTTTTGCCCCTTAATATGAACCTACAAACCATACATCAGCAGAAAGTAATTTAGGGGATATAAAATTATAGATAGAGCAGGAAAAGCCTTTGTAAGTCAGAAGCGTTTTGGAAAAATACTGGGCCCAGTGGAGGTCTTTCTTGGATTCAAAGGTGAAGGCTATTTTCATTTTTCTTACTTATTTTCTTGTTTTCTTGCTTCTTTCCACGCCCTAAAAAAATTAAATCTTACAGTGTTTTCACTACTAAGTTAAGTTTTTGGTTGTTCGATACTGGAGTATAAAATCTACCATAACCAGTAACTCGCGGTAAATTTTACATATGCTTCGGATTCTTTTTGATCAATGAAGTTTATTCCAACCGGTGAGGAATCCGTATCCTTTCTATCGCGCTTAATATATTTTAGATCAACGCCACACTCCAATGAGTGTATATGAAAATAGCGTACCCCTACACCGAATTCTTTTTGAATTTGTTCATTTTCACTCGCAAGATGCGCTCCGCGTTTGATGCGCGCGCCGCTTACATATAGATGAAACGCATCATCTGCCTCATAATATATCTCGCAAAAACTGGCCCTTGCGTCTTTGCCGATATAATGCCCGATTACATATCCGTTATCTGAATAGCCCTCTGGTGAGAAATTATGGTTATCATACACATATCTCGTCGTCTTTGTATACTCGAATCTCACATCGAGACTCCCTGTGGTCAAGAAAATTCCATAAATATGGGACTCACCAAGAAGATCAAAACGGTCCTCCCCCCTTCCTAAACCATCTTCGGGTTGATAGGGGGTCACGATGTCATTCCAGGCATGTTCCGTGTATAACTTTCCCCCCGCGCACGCCCTCAATTTTTTAATAAATGACAGATTAAACGTCATATCAACAGACGCAAACTGATCGGTATCCCACTTACTCGTTGTATTCTCCTCCTCAGCGGTGAAGAGTTTCCACAAATCCTTGATGCTCTTATAGTGCGGATTTCCACTTCCCCCATAGTAAATTACTCTGTTGAGAGCGCATTCAAATACATCAAAGGGTTTGAGGGAAAACCTCATTCCGAATAACTTCGGATCTTTATTGACTCTGTCATCATCATCATACCAGATATGCCAAAGATACCAGCGAAATGCACCAAGAGCCCCCCAGTCATAGGGAATTTCGGTCTTAATAAGGGCAGTATGCTCAGGCTCCACATTATCACTCAGGAGAATCTTCCCAAAATATCCCGGCCCCAGCAGAAAAGAACCTTTTGCCAGGTTTAAAGACAGGTGCTTTAATCCTTTTTTAAACGCATATTGATATAATTCGAGCGTACCACCTTCATGATCATTTTTCACGCGAAGCTCATACGAAAGGAGTGAAAAATCCTTTAGAAACACGTTGCCCGTACCATTTAAGGTAAAATAATGCCTTCCTTGAAATCTTTCTCCATAATTCGACATTATTAATATATCTTCCTTAGCACTGCTTACCCCGGAAAAGGATACTCTCCTTAAAGGATTCCATAAAAAATCATCACCCCTATATTCTTTCTCATTCACATGTTTTCTGAAAAAAGAGCGCAACCTCTCAGGGATATGGTGCGTATCAGCGTCACACCACATCGCAGCTTCTCTGATTGAAACCGGTTTCACATTATCCGTTGAATATTTACTTGGAGAGATTGTCAAGGACCTGTTTATCAGCCGATAAAAATAAGAATGCGTGAGGGGAATGTCATCCGTTGATTTCCTGGAAAATGGATAGGCAGGCGTACTAATAACAGCACAGGCTACGCATAACAAAACGATCTTACAAATATCTGAAGCTATCTTTCTATAGCCGAGTTTCTCCTTCATTGTTGGTCAATATTATACTTTTTCATAAGTACTGTCAATGTGCACAGTAATTCTCATTATGGCGTACTTCCAGAAATATAAGGGATTCCTGCTATTTGTTGAGCGGTGTAGCAATGAGAATTGCTGAGTAGCCAGAACAGGGCACTCGCGTGAAGGATTTCGATTAAAAAAGATTTGACAGGATTAACAGGATACACAGGATTTTGAAATTATCCTGTCAATCCTGTTAATCCTGTCTAAAATATTTACATATAAAGGTCATTTACGAGGATTATTATTCCCCTTCTGCGCCACTTTTCCGTCAAATATTACAGTATACCATCATATTTGATAGGATATATCAGTTAAATATGACGGTTTTACTGCTCCGTGCTCGTTCCGCTTATTGTGTAATCTAATATAATCTATTGATATCTAATCATTTATAATCCATTTTGCTACATTGGCATAGTAATTGTACATAAAGAGAGTAGTGGATATCAATTATAAAGGAGAGGGAGCATGAACAATGAATCAGGATTAATGTACGGAAAGATTTTTTTCTGTGTGCTTTTAATTTTTATCATTTTTACAAACCGGTCCTACTCGTCGGAGACAGAGATTCTCAATGTATCGTATGATCCCACGCGGGAATTATATCAGGAGTTTAATGAGGTGTTTCAAAAATACTGGAAAGAGAAAACCGGTGAGTCCATCACAATCCGGCAATCCCATGGCGGAGCAGGAAAACAAGCCCGGGCTGTGATCAATGGATTGGAAGCGGATATTGTAACCCTGGCCTTGGCATATGATATTGATATTATTCACCAGATGGCAAGCTTAATTCCTCCTGATTGGCAGAAAAGGCTACCCTTTAATAGCTGCCCCTACACGTCAACCATTATATTATTGGTTCGAAAAGGCAATCCAAAGGGTATTAAGGATTGGGATGACCTGGTTAAACCTGGGATCGAAGTAATTACACCGAACCCGAAAACCTCCGGTGGTGCCCGATGGAATTATCTCGCTGCCTGGGGATACGCCTTGAAACGGTGGGGAAATGATGAGAAAAAAGCCCGAGAGTTTATAACCAAATTGTATAAAAACGTGCCTGTACTTGATACGGGTGCACGCGGTTCCACCAATACCTTTATTCATGGAATTGGGGATGTCTTTATCTCTTGGGAAAATGAAGCGCTGCTGGCAGTGAATAAATTAGGCAGGGCACAATTTGAAATTGTAGTGCCTTCCATAAGTATACTGGCAGAGCCACCGGTAACGTTAATCGATAAATACGCTGATAAACATAAGGTGCGTGAAATCGCCGAAGCGTATCTGAATTATCTTTTCACAGATATCGGACAGGAGATTTGTGCAAGAAACTATTATCGGCCCCACAATACAAAGATTACTGAAAAATATAAAGATCAATTCCCTGAGGTGGAGATGTTTACCATTGAAGAAATGTTTGGGGGATGGTCGCTTGCTCAGAAAAAACATTTTGCACACGGTGGAATCTTTGATCAAATCTATCAAGGAATATAACACATGAAGATAGTATCCCATAGTCATACCGTCATACCGGGATTCGGTTTAACATTCGGTTTATCCTTAACTTATCTGGGATTAATCGTATTAATTCCTCTCTCGACGCTCTATTTACATGCTTTTCAACTATCCTTAAGGCAGTTCTGGAATACGGTTTTTTCTATACGTTCTCTTAATGCGTTTGGTCTCAGTTTCGGGGCATCTTTTATTGCGGCAAGTATTAATATGGTATGCGGATTTCTGGTTGCCTGGGTGTTGGTACGCTATCATTT
Organism: bacterium; assembly: GCA_049472395.1. Lineage (GTDB taxonomy): Bacteria > SZUA-182 > SZUA-182 > DTGQ01 > JBLIRR01 > JBLIRR01. Next base: position 29,519 of record JBLIRR010000033.1, read on the forward strand.
CCCAGGAAAATTCCTTGTGGATGCCATGGTTGACTTGCCGTTTGCGCTGCCAACCGCTGTCGCGGGTATCGCACTCACTGCACTGTATGCCCCCACTGGCTGGTTGGGAAAATATATAGGTATGTTAGGGATAAAGGGCTCCTATACCCGTTTTGGAGTGGTGATTGCTTTGACTTTTATCGGCCTTCCCTTTGTTGTCCGCACCATACAACCGGTGCTGGAAGATTTAGACCCCCAAGATGAAGAAGCTGCCGCAAGTTTAGGCGCAACCCGCTGGCAGATATTTTGGAAAGTATTGATGCCTTCTATCCTGCCTGCTGCACTGACCGGTTTTGCGCTTGCTTTTGCCCGTGCATTGGGGGAGTACGGCTCAGTGGTTTTTATTTCGGGAAATATGCCCATGAAGACTGAAATCGTGCCGTTATTGATTATGACTAAACTGGAAGAATATGATTATGCGGGAGCAACTGCCATTGCCGCATTTATGCTCAGTCTTTCCTTTATTCTCTTGCTTTTTATCAACGTTCTTCAATCATGGGGGGACTACACACAGAATAATGACACAAAAGGGCAGGAGGTGAATAGTAAAAATGCAAACTGAAAGAAATATAAATGAGCCATTATACGTCAGAGTCGCACTGACCGCTCTTGCGTTAACCTTTCTCTTGCTCTTTCTTTTTATGCCGCTCGCTGCTGTTTTTTATAATGCTCTTTTAGAAGGACTAGGAACGTATCGGGCAGCAGTAACCGATCCGACTGCCCTTTCCGCCATTGCGTTAACCTTTATCGCAGTGATAATTGCCGTCCCCTTAAATGTCATTTTTGGTGTGCTGGCTGCCTGGGCTATTACCAAATTTAATTTTCGAGGGAAAAATATTCTGATCACCATCATCGATTTGCCCTTAACCGTCTCTCCTGTTATTTCCGGTACCATTTTTATTCTGCTGTTCGGCACGCAAGGATTGTTGGGCCCTTGGCTGCTCTCTCATAATATAAAATTTATATTCGCACTCCCGGGCATAATCATTGCGACGACTTTTGTCACTCTTCCTTATGTAGCGCGTGAATTAATCCCTCTGATGCATTCGATGGGCGATCTTGATGAAGAAGCGGCCATAACTTTAGGAGCTGGCGGATTGAAAACATTTTTATGGGTTACCCTTCCGAACATAAAATGGGGGCTTTTTTACGGCGTTATTCTTACAACCGCCAGGGCTATCGGGGAATTTGGCGCGGTGTCCGTCGTTTCCGGCCACATACGTGGAAAAACGGTTACTATGCCCCTGCACGTGGAAATACTGTATAATGAGTACAATTTTGCCGCCGCCTTTGCGGTTGCATCCTTATTAGCCTTGGTGAGCCTGTGCACATTATGCCTAAAGAAGTTTGCTGAATGGAAACGTCATACAACTGCATTAGAGCATGAAGCGTATCTGTTTCAAGAAAGGAGGCCCTAATGGGCATTAAGATTCAGGAAATAACCAAGCGATTTGGCCGTTTTTTGGCATTAGATAAAGTCAGCGTAGATGTAAATACCGGTGAGCTTATGGCTTTATTAGGTCCCTCCGGCTCCGGGAAAACTACCTTGCTTCGCATTATCGCCGGATTGGAGTCCCCGGACGAAGGGAATATATTTTTATATGGAGAGGATGCGGCTGCAAAGAATCCCCGAGATCGCATCGTTGGTTTTGTTTTTCAGCACTATGCTCTTTTCCGGCACATGACAGTGTTTGAAAACGTAGCTTTCGGCTTAAAGGTGCGTCCCCGAAAGTCCAGACCATCAAAAGATGAAATACGGGATCGGGTGTTTAACCTGCTCAAACTCGTCCAATTGGAGCATTTTTCAGAGCGCTATCCCTCGCAATTATCGGGAGGCCAGCGGCAGCGAGTCGCTCTAGCCCGTGCCTTGGCCGTTGAACCCAAGGTATTGTTGCTGGATGAGCCATTCGGGGCGCTGGATGCAAAAGTTCGCAAGGAATTGAGAAGATGGCTGCGACGATTGCATGATGAAATTCATGTAACCAGTTTATTCGTCACTCACGATCAGGAGGAAGCCCTTGAGGTTGCTGACCGTCTTGTGATTATGAATGAAGGAAAAGTGGAACAAATCGGCACACCGGAGGACGTCTATCATAATCCCTTCAATCCTTTTGTATTTAATTTTTTGGGTGATGTGAACTTTTTCCATTGCAGGATAGAGAACGGTCATCAGCAGCTCATGGGAAAGAAAATACCAGACCACCTCAAGAGCATTGATTTTGCCAACACCACGCCCGTATTTATCCGGCCCCATTTGTTGGATATTTCATTACATCCGGTTGGAGAGAATTTCTTTCGGGGAAAGATCAACCATATAAATCCTGCGGGGCCACAGGTTAAGGTGGAATTAATCAGCGAATGGGGCGATTTGGTGCAGGCCATTATATCTCAGGAACGTTATCATGACCTTAAATTGAAAAATGGGATGAATGTATATTTAATTCCTATGGAAATGCGAACCTTTGAGAATAATCAACTCATTTCTTCTAAGTAACTGCTTTATTAAAAGCGCATCAATAAATCTTATTCATTGGCGAATTCCCTCCAAAGGGAGCGACTCTGGGGCGTGGATGTGATTCTACCGGGAAAGTTATATTAACCTTCTGTTTCCATTTAGTCATTCTCATAAGCTTTTTTATTTGCTATTTCTATACCACGTCGATCGAAGGGGGAGGAGAGCAGATGGTATCACGTGATAGTGTGATAATAACGTTAGATAATAACTAACATACCCATAAGCCATTATTGATATTAAATTTAAATTAATATCGTCAGATAAAAACAAACGCATAGTATTCTCTATCGTGTATTATGCACTCTCAAAAAATCCATTAATTATCCTTAAATCTTTTTTAAAACAAAGAATTATAGCCTCATGCTCTTGAGTGGCATAGTGTATGCTGGATTATTAATAAAAAAAGGGAAAGGTCAATTGAGATGCTGAGCAATTTTTTCCAGGATTGGTTGATTAATAAATTGAACGGTTATTTTCTCATACTGTATGCGAGTGAGCACTTCTGCCTTGCATGGATCGCAAAGCATCTAAATAATTTTCTGGTTTTCATTCTTGTCCTCTCACATCTCATACCACCTCGCAGAAAAATATAGCAGAGGCTCGCGGGGCCAGGATTTTTTAATACTATTGCCTATTGTTGTATACAATAATCCTTCGTATATTTTCTATCTCTATTATGGGATAACCATAGTCTAAAAGAGCTTTGCGAATTTATCCGTAAGCAATAAGCATATACTACTTCGCGAAGCTCCGCCTCAAATTCACAAGATTAAACCCTAAAAATATATCATAAAAAAAATAAAGGCTTTACAATGAATTATAAAAGTGTTAGATATAACATAACCTTATTTATTAACTCTCAGTGTGCGAACCACACCAAAAGGTGCACAAGGTTAAAAGGGGGTATAATCAGTGACGGATTTGATAAAAACTAAATTCGGAGGTGTATATTTAATAATTATATAAGAGGTACATAGAGGATGTATAATTTTTCTTGGGACAAGAAGGAGCCCCTTTGTAAGAATGAATTAGGGGGCAAGGAAGCCGCGCTCTATGATATTCTAAACACAATCAATTCTACCTTAAATAGTGATGATCTTCTTAGATATATCATTCAGAAAACCAAGAAGTCATTAAATGTTATGGGCGCTTCCATAATTTTATGGGATGAAAAGGAAAAAAAGTTCTTCTTTCACACGGTTGCTGAGGAAACAGAAGAAAGAGAAAACCGACTCAAGCAGCTTTGTTTCCCAGGTAGTGAGGGCATTGCCAGTTGGGTATTTCATGAACATAGACCTCTTTTGGTTCATGATGTGCGCAGGGATGAGCGTTTTTATAAAGAAATAGATGAATCTATTAATTGTACAACACAATCACTTTTATGTGTACCTTTATATCTGAAGGGGAGTAGGTTTGGCGTCCTTGAGGCGGTTAATAAGAAAAGAGGGGAATTCAAAAAGGGTGACATTCCTTTTTTAACTGCTCTTGCAGATTGTATTGCGATGGCGTTGCTCAAAAGCCACAACCAACAACTGCCACAATTAAGAGGGCTTGCTCGACCACCATATACTTTTCACGATATTATCGGAAAAAGCGATAAGATCAAGTATGTTCTTAAAAATGCACAAAAGGTCTCACACACCAGTGCGCCGGTATTAATATATGGGGAATCAGGTACTGGCAAGGAATTGATGGCCCAAGCCATTCATAACTCAAGTCCCCGTGCGTCGGGGAACTTTGTAGATATAAACTGCAGTGCCATCCCCGGAAGTTTATTGGAAAGTGAGCTCTTTGGACATGAAAAGGGATCTTTTAGCAGTGCGAGCTCCCGCCGAATCGGTCTTATAGAAGAAGCCCACAATGGAACACTCTTTTTAGATGAAATTGGGGATATGCCACTGCTCCTTCAGGCCAAGCTTCTGAGAGTTCTTCAGGAAGGGAAACTCCGCCGTATAGGGAGCAATGAAAATATCCTCGTAGATGTGCGTCTGATTGCAGCAACGCATCAGGATTTGACGAGAATGGTACAAGAAGGAACATTTCGCCATGATTTATATTATCGGCTGAAAGTTTTTGAAATAAATATACCTCCATTACGGGAGCATAGAGAGGACATTCCGCTTCTTATCAGGCATTTTATCCAATTACACTCAAAGAGATTCGGAAAAGAAATCTCCGGCATAGAGAGCGCTGCCCAGACTATTCTCTGTGATTATGCTTACCCCGGGAATATCCGCGAATTGGAACATATAATTGAAAAGGCGATAATTTTGTGTGAAAGCAATGTGATAAGGGCCAATGATCTTCCAATGGAGATAAGCAATGTGCGGCCATCTATTATAATTCCGTCTGCGTGTAGAAAATTCACCGATATACCGCGCACTAATGAGGAGTTAAAGGCCGCAAAAGCAGAGGCACGAAAAAGGGTAGAAAAGGAACTTGACGTACAATTCTTGAAGAAAATTCTCTCCCGCACGGATGGCAATGTCACAGAAGCAGCTCGACTGGCGAACATGGATCGGACCTATATATACCAACTTACGAATAAATATAAACTACATATAAATCAAATTCGCAACAGTATTGCATAGCTGCTCACAGCTTCAGGGTCCACATCATCCTCAAATCGTGCAATTTTTAATAAAAACGCTCTTTATTTTTTTGCCTGTGCGTGGCTAATTTATATTTTTGCACATTCCGCTATAATCTTGTAAGGGCTTAAGAGGATTGCCATATTGATCCGCAAATTCCAGCCAGAATATGGTATCGCTCCTTGAGGGAGTTGTTGGTATCTGGGGTGGAACCTCGTTTGGCGCATCTCCAAGGGTATGACCAACCTGCACTGTTTTGGTTTCATTTTTCTTAATGCGTTTGGTTTCTTTAAGGTATTCATAGAACGCATAACGGGCTACTTCTTTACCATTGACCATTTTAACAAACCGGTACTTTTTAAATCTGCTGCAGGTTATCTCTAATTCTCTCTGGTAATCCGCGTACCATATGGTTCCCGTTACAACGCTATGAGCTACGGAAGAAGGATATGGCCCACTCAGCAGGGTCCATGGTGCGGTCTGGCTCCATCCCGTCATGATCCATTCGGTCGCTCCTTCTTCTACCCGATATGTGACTACATCTCCCGGTTGTACTTCTCCAGCTTCCAACTCCGAATAGACAATAATCTCAGCCTCTTTATCCCAATCACTCGGGATCTGCGGTGGCCATGGCGGTTGATTGGGAGAGCGCCTCCACTCATATTGCGGCTTAGTGTCTCCATCATATTCAGGCTTTCCCGCCACGCCGGGATTCCGGTCACGGTAATCGGGCACGCCATCCCCATCCGAATCTGGTGGCGAATCAGGCACAGTAATCAAGCCGCCTTCCTTCACTATATTCCATGCGATGTCTGATTTTTGATCTGATATAGTAAATGCATAGAAATATGTATCCTTCCCGCCGTCAGGATTTTCGACAATTAAATTCCTTGACGGTAACGACGCAGACGGCTCAATAGTGATGTGGACAAAAATCCTCGTTGAGCTTATCATATGGGTTGCATTAATCCTTATCCCCTCTGCCGGTTGAAAAGAAATCTTGGGTGTTTCGATGAAATGCTTTCCAGAAATCGTGAGCTCAGCAAAGCTGCCAAGATATCCGATGCTTGGTGTCACCTCTAAAATCTCCGGACTGACTATTACATCAGAGGATAAGGCATCCACACAAGAAGGCAGCTCCAGATATTTTCTAAACAAACACAGGGCATCTGCCGGGGTCACATCCCCATTTTTATCTACATCAACACCGTTAGGACAGCTTCCCTGTTCAAGATAACATTGAAAAGCAATAAGCGCATCTCCAGGTGTAATGCTTCCATCCCCATTGAGGTCTCCCTCACAACTGTGAATGCAAAAGCACCCTCCTGTTGAGGAAAAATGGGAGAGATCATCTTTTAATTTTTCAAGCGTTAAGGGGTAACATCGGTTTTCCTCCCCATCGAGAATAAGAAATCTTAAAAGAATAAGAGAGCCACTTGATCCTTGTGGAATAACGTTTTCGTTTGCAAATCCACCGATTTTTACTCTGTTAATGGCAATAGGATTAACATCCACCATATCGAATGATGTGGTGAGCTCTCCGAGTTCAAAGTTTACATATTCCAATACTTCCGGATCATACGCCACTTCTATTCCAAAAGAATACACAGGATCAGGAGATGATTGCACCATTATGGGAATGAGGATTTCTTTCCCCCTTTCACCTCGACTCCCTGGAATATCCAATTCTCCGTCAGAACCCTCGATGCATTCCAGGGGCTCTTCAGAACATTCCCCAACATAGGCGATATTCATACCAACAGCTTCTGCATCACAAGTATTGGAATACGTGATGCCATCACAGCCACACACAGGGTTCCATACATCAGGACATCCTAATGGTTTCTGAGAACACATCCCCTGGCCTTCACAATCCCCCTCTGCTTTCTTACAAAATTCATTTTCAAGGCATTGATCGTTGCTCATGCATTCAGTGACAGTCTGGCATTCACCAGGATACGCGATATTCACGCCGCTCATCGCACAGGTACACAAATTGGCATACGTGATGCCGTCACAGCCACACACAGGGTCCCATAATGTAATGCAGTATTGAGGCCTTGGAGTGCATCTACCTTGACCATCGCAATCTCCCTCGCTCTTATAGCAAAATTCATCTTCTAGGCATTGATCATTGCTTATACACTGCGAAACAGCCTGACATTCTCCGGGATACGCGACATTTATGCCACTGCCTGCTGCATAACATGCATTGGAATATGTCATGCCATCGCACCCACACACAGGTTCCCATACATCAGGACATGCCTCTGGCTTTGGAGAGCACACCCCTCGGCCATCACAATCCCCCTCGCTCTTATAGCAAAATTCACTTTCCAGGCATTGATCATTGCTTATACACTGCGAAACAGCCTGACATTCTCCGGGATACGCGACATTAATGCCAGTGGCCGCAGCATAACAGATATTGGCATACGTCATGCCATCACAGCCGCACACAGGATCCCATACGCTTATACATGCTTCTGGCTTTGGAGAGCACACCCCTTGACCATCACAATCCCCCTCGCTCTTATAGCAAAATTCACTTTCCAGGCATTGATCGTTGCTTATACATTGCATCTGCGCATATGTTTCTTCAATTAAATAAGGATATTGGGCGCTACCAAATGGCATGTAAGCTCTTGATAGAGCTAATAATAGCACTACGATAAAAGTTACCTGTAAAATAAAAAATAAAGATTTCATTGCTTCCATCCTCCTCTGCGACCTGTTAAATCATGGAATTTTTTGAAATATATTATAATTCAAATAGTTATTTTTGTCAATTATTCATATGGTATTTGTTGTGAAAGATGAATATCGCGAGTTCTTATAAACATTATCAGGGCTTATTATTTTACCTAATAAAAAAACAATATAAACCGATATAGCTAATATAACTTATTTTACTAGAGTGAAAAAAGTTAATTATCATATTAATTAATGGAAAAAGGAAGATTAATCCTATGCCAAACTCAATTTCTCAATGTGAATCATGCATCTATGCCTTTAAAAAAGATGACGTGTATTGCTGTAAAAAGAAAAAGATTTTAATCTGCACCAACGAAGATGGAATGCACAAAATAATCGCAACCAGAAGTTGTGACTACGTTAATCATATAGAAGAGTGTGAGCTTTTTAAAGAAAAAGAACCTGTTCACTTGGTAGCGGCGTAATAGGCTTTCTTTCTTTTACAATTTACTCATGTTGTGAGCAGAATTTACAAGATTCTCAATAAAGCATCCGCTCTCTTCACTGTCTTTCCCAAGGCTCTTGGGATACGTGACCATAAAAAAAGTGTTGATACTGCCATTAGGCTCACCATCGCTATCCCCGACTCCTCCATCCTCTAAGGTTATTCTTATAATATCTTCACGACGATTAAAAGAAATCTCCTCCCAGTCATCAGGAGAGTCATACACATAAAAAACAGGATATGATGAAAGGCCTGTCAAATAGGCTATTTCAATAGTGATGCTTCCACCTTCTTCACATCCCTTGATGATGAAATTTACCACATCAAAAGGTATTAGCGCGCGAGATGATAGCTCACGGGGAAACTCAGGCGAATCTTCCTTAACAGCCCTCACCTCATAAAAGGCTTCCTCGCCTTGTTCAACAATATCCAGACAAAACATAGGGGAAAAACATGCAGTATCTTGATCTTCAAAGTCTTTCTCACCATCATGATCCCAATCCCCCTCACCTTCAGTGCCATTAAACAAAAAATCCCCATCACTATCAAGCGTGGCAAATTTTAGAGCATATCGTGTCTCATTGAGGCTGCAGGCATTTAATGTATCAATTTGGATGGTTTCAAGATAACTATCCTTCATATAGACCTCAAGGTGGAGAGGAACGCTGGTGATATCAATTTGAGCGCTATGGTAGAACCCGTTGCCCAATTCCATCAGCTCTTTCTCGGAATCGCAGAATATTACTTTAAGACCTTCAACACCTTTGTTATCCGGATCGACAAGGTGGAGGAGGATATCTGCGATATCATGAGCCTGAGGGTTATTGATCGAGAGCGTATATTCTCTCTCTCCCTGAACAGAGCCGGAAGAGGCTCTTGCCTCAAGAAGATAAAATCCATCACAAGGACAGGTAAATAAGAGTCTGTTATTTCCCTGAAGACAGAATCCTGTGACAGGATCAGCATTCCTCGTAAGGTCATAGAGTGAGAGACTGATATACAAGTTATTCTCAGGGCTTTCCTCTGCATATATCTCATAGAGTGAGTCTTTAAATCCATAGAAAAATATCCAGTCATGGTCATCATGCCCTGTGTCATCCTCACAATACAAGGTATGCCGCGTGGGCGATGCATTAATAATAATCATGTGGTGTGTATCAAAGAGAATAAAGCTCGGATCATTATCCGGTTCATAGATATCCTCTTGCGGGGCAGAATAATTTTTTGGAGAAGGATCCAGAAGAAATTCTGTCTCATTCAGACTGTAGGGAGTAAGTTGAGTAAGCGATAAGGTTGCAAGGTAGGTATTCTTGAGAAACACATCGAGTATAAGGGGAGAGCTGTCCATTTCAATCTGGGCAATATGATAAAACCCATTGCCCAATTCAATAAGCTCTCTTTTGGTGCGGGTACATACCACCTTAAGGTCTTCAATACCATTTTTACTCGGATCTATAAGGTGAATTAAGATATCAGTAATGTCCTGAGCCTCGAGGTTATAAATTGAGAGAATATATTCTCCACCCCCCTGTGGGTAGCTTGAGGCAAGCGCTGCCTCAAGAAAGTAATATCCATCCTCAGGACACTGAAATGAAAGAAAGTTATTTCCCTGTATACAAAATCCATTGGTGGGATCATTGAAGATGCTTTGGTCGTACAGTGAGAGCCTGATAAAATAGTCATACACAGAGAGGTCCTGGGCATAGATCTCATAAATGCAGCCTTTGTGTCCATAAAAGTAAACCCAGTCCCGGTCATCACACTCGCTATTCTCCATGCAGTAAAAGGTATGTCGCGTGGGCGGTGCGTTAACGCATAGCAGGTGGCATGTATCAGAGAAAACGAACTCAGGATCATTATCAGGTTCATACATATCATGTCCGATACCTGGCGCAGAATAGGCAATCGGGACTTCCTTGAAGGCGGTCAGGGTAGTATCAGGCTCTCCCTTTCTATAGCCTTCAACCATAAAGCTCGCTCTATAATATTTTTCCCCTGAGGACACCTCCTCCTCAAAAAGAACCTGAGAATCGACACTTACCCCCTCTTGTATATCAAAGTCCACAATCATGCTCTTTTGAGAGGGATATTGAGGGGAAGTCACGACAGCCCAGGCAGTGCTGATCTCCGCATCAGGGTGAGAGGTGAAGGAGAGGTGATAATGCTCCGGCGCTTCAAAATGAGCAACGCACTCGGTAAAAAGGGTGTAATCCTCTCCTATAATAGCAGATTCTCCGAGGAAATAGCCTAAATGGCGATTGAGCACGTGATAAGATTCTATTGCTTCAGGGAGAAAAACCGCGGGTTTTTGCCGAACGAGCGAGACTGCATTCTCAGCCCCTCGGTAAGCCTGAGCAGCGGTTGCACCTGAAAGGAGCCCGGAGAAAAAGAACGTAGAAAAACAAGGATACAGTGTTGTGGGGGAGTTTAGCTCTGACACAAGGGGGGAAAAGAGGTACCCCTGATCGGTGCTGGCAATAGCTGTCCACTTCTCCGGCCAGGAATCACTATCAAAACCAGCCGATAAAAATCGTTCGGCATAAGGAGTATCCATAAGAATGAGGAGACGGCCCTCGGAATCCTGAAACACGTCTCGGAGAGTAGCATAAAATTCGAAAGGAGAGAATCGTTCATTCGAATCGAGACAGAAGAAGGGCATTCCACTCTCATCAAGCGCTACACTGCCGAACATATGGATAAAAAATGTGCTCTCCTCTGTCACGGTGATATCAGAGATTTCATGTAAATGTCTTATCTGCCGGATATTCTCTGATAATCCCTTACTTTCGAGGATTCTACGGGTCCGGATTATTTGATTATCGAATTTTTCCTGCTCTTTGTGAGAAAACATATGGGAATCACTTGTTATCATGAGGACCTGTGTCGTGCTCTCTGTCTGATCCGAAAGGGCGATTTTGTGAGAGGCAATCTTCGAGATCTTACTATTATCGAGGGCATAAATATTAAGGATATACCCCGTCTCATTGGGACATGGATCAGGGACGCTTAAGTTATATTCGCCTCCATAGGGATTCAACGGATCGCTTGGCACAAGGTAAAACTCAGGGGCTTTGGTAATTGCCTCTCCGTATAAGCTCGGGAGTGGAGTAAAAAGGCTTTCAATCATGACCCATGCCTCCTTTACCCCTGTCAGCGAATACACACGGGCTGTCACATGGAGCGTTCCGTTGCTGCGATACGCTGCTCCTTCATCAATCACTGGCCTGCTTTGATCTGCAAAATATTGCTTATGCGCATCCCATGATTCAATAGAACAAAGATTGGAAATGCGGGGGTTCTGCCCTTTCAAGGGAAGAGAGTGCTGCGCAAAGTCGAAGGCATTGAGAATACTGTGAGTGAGAAACCATTCATCAAAAAAGGCCCTTGAGAAGGAGACCATGCCTCTATTAAGAAAATATGCTGTCTGATCAGGACCTGTACTGCTTATGATAATTAATTTTTCAGCAAGAGCGTCTGAGAGGCCCGCATTTTCTATTTCCATAAGAAAGCTCCCGGAGTAGCAGGCATCAAACACAAGGATAATTTTCCCTTCCACCTTATCGGCAACCTCGGTAATGAAGTGTACAAGAGTATTAACCTCAAGGGTTTCCCTCGGGTTGAGGAAGAAGGCGGACGCAGTGCCATGGTCTACAAAAAAGAGGAGAAGCTCCTTAAGAGGATGCGGGATAATCCGCTGAGAATCAAGGAGGCTCAGATGAGGGTATCCGCTGATGTCATATCCCTCCTTGGCGTCAAGGTCCTGAAGAAGGTAGGGATTATAATAGCATATTTCCTCTTTTTCATAGCCCATGGCATGAAGGATTTGATAGACATGATTGCCGATCTCGTTGGTGCTCTCCCAAAGATAGTCACCGGTCCCTTTATACCCGGCTACAATAATGGCTTTCTTTTCCATATCTACGGCATACGCGGGGTCATCAATGGAGACCTTTATACTGAGTTGAGCTGATATACAGAGAGTGTCGTTCTGCTCGCTATATCCTGTAAGTGTCACGATTCCGTTTTTCTTCGGAAAAATGGTATACCAGATGATATCATAAGGATCAATGTATGTATCCATATGGGGAATAATTTTATTTTCTTCAGTAACAGTGTCATCGAGTATACCGGGGGCTGAGAGAGAAAAGGCAATATCATGGTGAATGAGGGGCAGGCTTACACAATTCGGGTCCTCCCCGATAAGGGTGAAGGTATATGGCGTAGGCTGCTCGAGGAGAAGGGGTTCCTCTTGTACGGGTGTGTTTCCCTCCTCAGAAAAATGTAAAGAAATAAACCGGCTTTCGGGGAGGAGCATCTGAGGTGCTTGATCATGAAAAGGAAGCCCCTGAAGTGCCCATTGCTCGATACTGGCCCGCGCAGAGAGAAAGGAATCCCTTAAAGAAGAGTTTATTTCGTAAAGATCAGTTGCCTCTGTATCATGATCAAGGACATAGGCATCCATAAAGGCCTTTGTGAAAGAGGCATAAAAGGGGGTATCGTGCGGAATCGTTTCATCTTGATCAATAAAGGGTTTAATATAGGATGCCCCGTCATCGGTTGAGGTAATCACAGTAATAGCCTCGCCTATAAGGTCATTGATAAAGGTGCCTGAAGCCCCTGCCTCGATCATAACAACAACCTGACGATCAGTGGCTTCTTGAAATTCGTCAATCCATTCTCTAAGCTCATGCGCAGTGATCACCTCATTGGGAATGATTTGAAATCTATCCTCTGCCCCATGACCAATGAGGCTTATATATAAAGGTCCGGTAGTGATATTTTCCTCAACAGCCCATTCACAGAGAGCATAGTGCAGGCCCTCAAAATCCCCTTCCTTTGTTGGGGTCGGATCATCGACAGCCAGCCCATTTGCGACCCCATCAAAATCAGTATCTTGAGTATAGACCGGATTAAGGTAATAAATATTATGGACCTCAAAGCCCTGAGTGGTGAAGGAATGAAATATGGTATTAGCAAGGGCTTGTGTGGCCTTCCAGTAAGGACCTTCATAATCCCTGTCACCTCCTGCAACCAATATAAGTCCTCCTTGGGGTGAAAGGCCGTCATCTATCTTTATTTTCAGTACACCGTTAAATTCATCCGCCACTATGGCATATTTGCCTGATAAGGCAATATCATAGGCATCTCCATAGGTTTCATAACTCGCCACTATTATTGGGTCACTCTTATCGCTTATATCAACAACATGCAGTGATTCCGCATCAACTATATAGGCATAATCTCCCTTTACTATGACTGCGAGTGGCCATACAAAGCTATCCAAATAACCTACGATCTCCGGCTCAATTCTGTTGCTGATATCGACAACCTGCACACTGTCCCCCCCCACCACATATGCATAATCACCAGCTATCGTTATGTTTTCCGCCCAGTCGAAAGTCTCACAGCTCCCGATGATATCAGGCTCGCTCCTGTTGCTGATATCTATAACCTGAAGATAATCCTCATCCGCCACATACGCGTAATCTTCAATCACCGCTATGCCCGTTGCATACCCCGGGGTCTCGCATACCCCTATCTCTACCGGCCTCGTCTTAGTACTGATATCTATAATATGTAAACTATCCATATCTGTCATATAGGCATAGTCTCCCTGTATCACTATATCTTCAGTCCAGTTTGGGATAGGACATTGCCCTACTATCACAGGCGTCATCTTATCGCTGATATCTATAATCTGCATACTATAGCCATCAGCAACATACACATAGTCCTTATCTAGTGCCACATCAAACGCCGATCCTGGGATAACACAGCTCCCAACAAGGGTCAACCCGTTTTGATTTTTAATATCTATAACCTGCAGGCCACTGTTATCGGATGCTACATAGGCATAATTTCCATCCGTCACCACACCCAATGCGCCCTCAAGGGAGGAGTAGATTTTATCCCGCATGGGCCCCTTGTGATCCTTTACATCTATGATTTGCATATTACCCCTTCCGTCAAGCACCAGGGCATAATCTCCACTGATATCAATTCCGTACGCTCCTTTCGGGATATAGCAGTTCCCCACTTCTAGAGGTCTGCTTTTATTACTTATGTCAATAATCTTCATGCCCCCCTCTTGTGCGGCTAAATATACATAATCTCCCTCTATAGCCATACCATATACTATATTGCTCCATACGGGATTATTATAGATCCCCACTATCTCCGGATTTCTTTTGTCCCTTATATTGGTTATGAAAAAACCCTTATTATAATAGGTCACAATTGCATAATCTCCGCTAAGGGCTATATCAGTTGCCCGCAGGTCAGTCTTGCAGTTTCCCACTATCACCGGTGCGCTCTTATCACTGATATCTATAACCTGCACACCCTCTTCATAGGCAGCTATGTATGCGTACTCCCCCTCTACTGCCACGCCCAGCTGCCCATCAACGCTGTCTCTTAGGATACTGCAACTTCCGACCAACCGGAGATCACCCACATCACCAATATCAATTACTTGGAAATTATTCGCTTTATCCAGGACATAGGCGTAATTATCATCTAATGCTATATCATACGGCCCTTCAGGAATGGAGAAGCTGCCCTCTATCATAAGCATGCTCTTAGTGCTGATATCTATAATATGAAGAGTATTTTCATTGGTTACAAAGGCATGTGTTTCATGTACACTCACCTTATTCGCCCCGCCGGGAACAGGGCAGTTTCCCACTATCACCGGAGCGCTCTTGTTGCTTATGTCCATAACGATCATACCATCCATGTCAGCGGTAATATATGCGAAATTACCCTGTACGGTAATCTGTTCAGGATAGGGGGCAGATGAGCTTTCGCCTACTACGACAGGCCCGCTCTTATTGGTGATATCAATAATCTGTATACCCTCTTCTGACGCAGCAACATAGGCAAGGTTACCATCAACAGCAACACCAAACGCATTTTCGGGAATATCACAACTTCCTATCAGGAGAGGGTGAGTCTTATTGCTTATATCGACAATCTCTAAACCGCTCCAGCAGGCGGATATATAGGCATACGTTCCATTTATTGTTATTTCCGCAACACACCCGCTAAGAGTATCGCACGTTCCTATTATGACAGGCACGCTTTTATTGCTCACATCGATTATCTGTAAATCCCCCTTCCCATCCTTCACAAAGGCATAGCTTCCCTCTATCGATACTTCATACGCTCCTTCGGGGATATCGCAGCTTCCCACTTTCACACACTCATTCTTATTACTGATATCGATAATTTCTAAATCCTTATGTAAATAGGCTATATAGGCATAGGAGCCATCAATGGCTATGTCTGTGTTAATTCCATAGGCAAGCGTATTGACTATGATCGGGGCACTTTTATTACTCACATCAATTACCTGTAAATTCCCCTCTCCATCTTTCACAAAGGCATAATTACCCTCTACAGATACCGTATGGGCCCATTCAGGAATTGCGCAGCTTCCTACTTTTATCGGTTTACTCTTGTTGGTGATGTCAATTATCTGTAAACCACCATAACAACACGCTAAATACGCATATTCTCCCATTACCTCAACTTCATTTGCATAGCCTGGAGTGCCTGCATAGTTTAGAGTATCATAGCTGCCCACGATTACAGGTCCACCTTGGCTTTTAATATTAATAATTTTTAAACCATCCCAATAATCACACACATAGGCATACTCTCCTACTATCTTAATATCCGTGGCCTCATCGCCGGTATTAATATGTCCGACAATTAATGGCCCACTTGTAGTCGTGATATCCACTACCTTTAAACCACCATATCCATCAGCCACATAGGCATACTCTCCCCTTATGGTAATATCATAAGCATAACCTGACGTTCCACAATTTCCCGTGGTTATTGGCGCTGTCTTATCACTGATATCGATGATCTGAACGCCCCCCGATCCGTCAGCCACACAGGCATGCTGACCGGTTACCGAAACAGTCATCGCCGTATGAAACGTGTGACAACTCCCTATAATCACCGGTTCATACTTTTTGTGAGCATCAATAATGTGCATGCCGGCATCCCCATCAGCCACAAAGATGAAATCTTCCACAACTGCCACCCCATATGCATCACCCGATGTATCACATTCGCCGACAAATGCGGGAACAGCCGGATCAGATATATCGATAATGACCACTCCATTTTCACCATCAGCCACATATGCATAGTTCCCGGACACAACAACTTTACGGGCAAATCCTTTGGTATCAATGCCCCCCTTATAAAGAGGGAAAGATGGGTCAGATATATCGAGAATAACCACTCCATTTTCACCATCAGCTATAAACACCTTCTCCTCGATGATATCGAGACCGTGCGAAGCGCCAGGAGTGTAATAGACGCTCACGATACTCAGGGCAGTCTTATTATGTATGTCAACAATCTGCACACCAGTTTCCTCCATAGCCACATAGGCATAGTCCCCATGTATCACCACATCATGTGCATGGCCGGGAATATAACAGCCCCCAATAACTATCGGCCTTGTATTACTGCTCATATCGACGATTCTTAAGCCATTCTCACCATCAGCCACATATGCATCATTCCCCTCAATATTAATGGCTCGTGCATCTTGAATATTCCTCGTATCTCCGAGGGCATAGATGCCCCCAATAGTGAGAGGCCCATTTTTAATGCTCATATCAACAGTATACAAAGCTCCTTCGTCATTCGCTAAAAAGAGAGAATCATGCCCTATGGTACTATCCCTTATCTCCCCCGGAATTATACAACTTCCCACTATGACCGGTATATTCTCAGAATCAACAGCCATTACCTGCACCCAGCTATTCGTCGATATATGATGAGATACAAAAATATAGTCACCCGAAATGAGAATATTCCAGATCGTCCCAAGAAGATGGGTACTTCCCACAATCTGAGGTTCACTTTTATTGCTTACATCAATAATAAATACACTGCTGTCAGAAGAGGAAATCGAGCAGCCCACAAAGAGATAATCCCCTCGCAGGGCCATATCATTTATCACACCAGGGACTAAGCAGGCCCCGACAATCACCGGCGCACCCTTGTTACTGATATCAATGACCTGCACACCATTATCCGTGGTAGCCACAAAGGCATAATCCTCCATGATGACCACATCACGTGAAAAACCAGGGATAGGATAGCTTCCGACAAGGAGCGGAGCACTCTTATTAGTGGTATCTATAATCTGAAAACCATTATCACCAGAAGCCACATAGACATATTCTTCATAAACCTTTAAATTTTCCACAGTGCCGGGGGGATCATAGGTGGAGATAAAATATGGCTTTTGGGGATCATCGATATTGATAATATCAATCCCCCTCTTTCCTTTGTCTACATAAGCATAAAGAGAATTATCAGCATTTTGTGGGCTTATTTCTATGTTATAACAGGTGCCCAGAGGAAGGAATGAGACAATAGAACCCGTGTTTGTATTTATTGTCACCATTCCGAGAGACGTCGCGCAGAAGGCGTAATACTCTCCTGTTTTTTTGCTCTGGCTTATTCGCAAGCCATGAAAATAACCGTAATCGGCAGTAAGATGTCCCACCAGTGCTAGGTTGATATTACTTTGTGCGGCACTTTTAGTGACGCTGAAACAAATAAAGAAGAATATAAGCATGAAGATATATCGTTTCATTTTAGACTCCTATTCCCCTGTGTTTACATTGCAGCTTCCTTTATAGTGCAATGCATAAAAAAATGAGAAAATATTAAAAAACATTAAAATATAATTAAGGATGGAAAATTATTTTAGCATAATTGATATAATAGGGCAAATATTTTAGCACTTATGGTAAGCCATTATTCATCTTGTGATAACCGCATAATTCATTACAATTTCGTTTACATTTATAATGTCAAGTTTTTCCGCAAGCGCGGCACGGGAGAATTGTTCATGCACTTCCTTTACTTTTGCCTCATTGATAATGGTGCATTCCCCATTGTTTCCGAATTTTTCATACATAATGAGTTTCATTCCCCTTTTTAATCCATCATTTTTACAGATACTTGTTTTAATCTCCTCCTCAGTAAGAGTAATGGTTCTGCCTTCACAAAGCGGAAAGTGCTCTTTGAATCGAGCTGCAAGCACATGTGCGTTTTCCAGAATATGTTCCCATTTATTTTCCCTCCATATTGGATACAAAGGATCTATGGGGTCTATTTTCTCGAACACATCCTTTGTGGCTAAGATTTCGCCTGTTTCAAGATCTACCAGATCCGTCGAAAGATGAAAGGAATCCTCTGTGGTGCGAACAGTCCCGAGTAAAATAACGTCAATCCATATATTCGATTCCTCTGGAAGCCCTAAATAAGGATGCCGTAAATAGTGATGAAGCTTTTTCTCTTGGATGATAAGCGGTAAATTCTCTACCTCTATCACATTGAAACGTTTTTGTGTTTGAAATGCCTTAATAAGTTTATAGGTTAATTTCTTGTGTCTTTGTTCTATATCTTCTTCATTTTCTTGAAGATCCTGAAGAATATACGGAATGGTTATTCTCCAGCGCTCGTTCAGTTGATCAATATGCCGTTCCTTTCTCATTACCCTTATACTCTTTTCGCTCATTCGCCCGTATTCATCCTCAACTTTTACAGTTATTCTATTTTCACCTATCTTGGTAAGTTTGATCAGTCGTGGGAATATAATGCTTCCTTTTTTTTCACCCTTTAAATATTTTCTTATAATGGAAGAAAAGACACTCTCCCATTGCACGCCCCGGAAGGTAAGAACGGGTTCATCGTTTATATAGACACCTCTAATGTGAGAATCAGCGCGAATCCGTATTTGCGGAGATATTTCTTTTTCAAACGTCTCTTCTTGGCAGTGCGTAATGGTAATCCGAACATTCTCTCGATATATTTGATCTTCAACGTCAATATCACGAGCAACGAAAAAAGGGTGCATCGCGTAGTGTATCCTCTCCCTCTCAGGGCAATATGTCTCTTCTTTCTCCCCATTCATTATGAGCGTGCCGGTGGTGGAATTATTGAAAGAGTCTCGCGCAACATAGTGTAAGGTGATTTTTTCGAGTTCACCCGGAGAAAGAGGGTAGCGGAAATAATACACTTTATTGTGCGCATCGATAGAAGGGTCTTGAGGGAGCTCAACCGGCGTAAGCACGATTTGTGTTTCATTGAGAGAAAAATAATCAACATCCGAAGGATCATAGAGTATTGCCTCAAGAACATGGGAGAGGCCTTGAGAAAAATATATCATGGGTCCTTCCTGATCCCGCATGATAGTAATCTTTTTTTGCTGCTGCTTTCCTAAAAGATCATACGCAATAATCTTGACATTATTTATGCCTGGCTTTAACTCTATTGTGCGCTCAAAGATTTGAAATAAAGGCATACTCACCCCCATAAGGGATAAGGGCTCCTCATTGTTGACATATAGAGTAATCCCGGCCACAAAGGTATCATCGAGGGCAATTCCGTTAAGGGTTATGGTTGATTGATTGGTGATTGATACATAGCGTGTAAGATAAAGGCGAGGAGATTCTCTATCTTCCCCTGAAGATATGAGCACCTCTTTTCTTATTCTATTAATATAATAAATAGTCTTTGCAGAGGGGAAGTGTGTATATGAGATTAGGAGGTATCGTAAGGCATTTTCAAAATCATGGAGATAGTAGTAGACTATTCCCAATTCCCTGTTCGGAAAATAGTCCGGTAATGTATGCTCGCCATACGTAATAACAGCCCACCGCGTATCTTCGGAGCGCACCTCAAGCGCACGCATAAATTCATCCCTTGCATATTCCCAACATTCCCCGCTCATGCACCCGACACCCCTCACATAGCAACTGTACCAGTTTTCCGAAAAGAGCCATTCATCAGTTTTGCAATAGGTTTGGCAGGGTGGCTCAAAAGTCCGGATTGCACAGCCGCAGAGGCTAAGCACCACTCCTATACACAATAGGAGGCTTCGAGAAATCTTTTTTTGGGGAAATATGCTGAAAGCATGCATGAAGGACCCTCTAAAAATAATAAATAAAGGAGCTATAGATATAATGCTGGGTAATCGTGCTTGCAATATCATGGCCCATGAGTGATTCTATGTTTTTTTTCTCTCCCGAACGCAGTTGATACATACTGTCAAAGGAAAAGCTATTCCTGTAAGTAATTCCTATCCCCATGCTCATCCCGTAAAAATCATCAGGGTCCCCCGAGGCAGGTTCGGGATCATAGAAAAGTCCGGCGCGCAGGTTTATCAGTATTCTTTTTGGATGATACATATAACGGTACTGTCCTCCCAGGCGCAGTTGGGTGGTTGGCTGTATGTGCGCCTCCTTTTTATCCAGCCTGTTGATAGGGCTTATCTGCCTTCCTGAGCCGTAGGTGAGCACATACTGATCCCAGCGCGTATGATGAATATCAATGGCCATTATATAGGAATCTGAAAAAACAAGGGAGCACCCAAGTCCATAGGAAAGAGGCATTCTAAGAGAAAGCTTTTGCGATGGGGGTAACCACTCAAAATAGTCTACCTGCGAGGGATTATTAGGATCTGTTCTATACCATATCTGCTCATATTCATGGAGAATCTCCGCTTTAAAGGGAGTCTTGACTACCCCACCTATACGAAATTGTCTCTGCTTTCCCGCGAAAGGAAAGGTATCGGATTTATAGAGAAAGCCACAGTGGAGATTGAAACCCGAGAACCTATAGTTTTCATATATTTCGGAAGAGGTCATATAGCTTTCTTCACCTGCCTTTTCTACCCCGTGTGCTTTATTGATGTTTTCCCACCCATTATTAATGCCCGTATCCGGCCAGAAATTGGCAGCAACGCCAATAAATAGTGAAGGAGTAATTTGAAGCGCATAGGCAGGTGAAATAGTTGCAAGGGAGCCACCCTGGGTTTTGTGCGCTTCGTTTAAAATCGTGAAATCATCTCCTATCCTCGTGTATACATAATGAATATCCATGGAGAACTCATACAAATGTTGATAATTTAAGGAAAATACCATATTTCTCCTCCATAGTACCATAGGAAGGACAAGGCTTAAGTAATTAAGGCGCCGGGCAGGGGCTGAGTCATCATCAATGTCTCCTGCCTCAATGCCAGAGGTTTTAAAGCATGATTTCCCTGAAAACCATGACCATGCCATAGAGGCCTCGGGTCTTAAAACCTGGGGTAATCCTGCCGGATTCCATGAGGCAGCGGTTGCATCATCGGCAACACTGATAAATGATCCCCCCATTCCCATGGCCTTTGCCCCTGAGCCAACAGGATTTGGGGTAGCATTCATTTTCATATCCGGATACTCCGGATAAGCAGCGCTGCCCTCTCTGGGGGGAAAGGGTCTGCCCCCCATAACAAAGACAAAGAGAAAGGCTCCGCTTATAAAAACAATAATGGATACATGAAAAGATGCATACAATTTTATTGCTCTCCACAACTACATTCAGAATTCCTCATCCGCTTGAATTTGATTATGTGCTAAAGCCGCCATTTGAATATCTTTTCTCAAAACCTTCCTTACAATCATGGCTGGATTAAAAGTTCTGGCATTATTCTGCCAATCTCACCGATAATCCCTCTGCTCCTTCCCCACCTTCAATTATTTCACATTCGCTACGTTCCGAATGTACACCATTCCCCCTTACTTTGATTTTCCCGATGATCTTTTCCCTGGGATTTATAATCTCAAATATATCCCCTGAGGCAACACCTACTTTTGATCCGATATTGATCGATATAATCCTGTCCTGTATCTCCACGATTCTCCCTTGCAAAGGAAAGTGACGAAAAATATCTTTTTTTATGCACGTATACATCTTGTGCGCCAGATCGTGCGAGGCGACTTTTTTTGTTATTCTAATATCATCCTCAATCTCTAAGATTACCCCTGTCTCTGCATGGACTAATTTATAACAGAGATATATATCCGATGATTCTTCATATCCCTCAACAAAGAGCATTATGCGCGCCTGCAGAAGCTTTCCGAAAAGTTTCCGGTCCTCTAAATTCAACGGCCAATCAGAAAGAATAAGTCCTACTTCTTTCAGGATCTTGTCCAATTCCTTCCTTTCCACTACTTTAATACGGCCCTCTTTTGTCAATAATTTAACAAGCCTCCTATTCAGGTTCTTCATTATATCTACTGCCCACGTGCTCAGCCTTTCCGAAGGATCAACAATAGTAAAAAGAGCAAGTCCGAGCTCCTGTGAGCGCCATTCATCCTGACGCACCCTTTCGTTCTTTATGGGAAATGCTCGCTCTCTCCCCTCTTTAAGCTCCTCTCTTTGCCTTAATATTTCATAAATGCCCTTCCTCGCGCTCTCTATCTTCTCCCATGTTGATGGCGCTTCTATAACAAATGGCTCGTGTTTTCGGTGGCCTTTAAATCCAAGCCACAGTATGATGCTCATGCTAAAGAAAAGAAGGATAGCTGGGAGGGCCCACTTCCATTTCTTCCCATACCTTGAAGATGGCCGAGGATGAGGGCCTAAGGATCTGAATTTTGATTGCCGGCTCAGCAGATGGTAATCCGGCCTGCCATAGTATATATAATTAATCCAGGAGTAGCTTTTTGTGCTGAAGGTGTCCTTGAATAATTCTTTTGCCTTTTGTAAGGATTCGCCCGCGTTTCTTCCTTGCCGCAGGAGCTGATGGTAAAACTCCCCCGCTATGGGTGCCGCATATTCATCCGATACCTTGGTAAATGTCCCTATATAACATTCTGCACCAGCCCCGATGAAAGCCTCAACGATCTGTTCATTACTTCCTTTTGGAAGCTTCTTGACAGATCCTGATTGACATGCATTGCAGAACACAAGGCGTGGCATACGCATATTACCCTCACCCATTTTTTTTATATCTGTAATGCTTAATATGCCGTCGGAAAGGAGCCACCCGCTTTTATTCGAATCAATGGTATCATAGGTCACATGACCAGCATAATGTATAATATCATAGTCCGGAAGGTTCTTTTTCATAAAATCATGGTTTACCATGTCGCAGGAATAAAACTCCACCTCGACAGCTTTTTCCCTATGAAATTCTTTAAGAATCAAGGCCCCCTCATGATACGCCATTTTAAGGTCACTCGTCGGGTCAACGGCTATAAGCATTTTCAATTGCGCCGGCTCACGGCCGCCATCATGTTGTGCACAAGTCTCTTTTCTCCTAGTTCTTATCTTCCTGCCGATAATGAATTTCTCAGATAAAAATTTCCGGCCGTCAAAGAGCAGTTCCCAGGGAATATATAATAATTGTTCATCTATGATAAATTCCAGCATTGTATATGAGCTGTTTTGAAGCGATTGCTTTATTGCCGGGCTAAATATATCCGAATAAAGCGCCCGGCAGGCCTTCTGAAGGTGTCTGAAATAATCATTATCAGGCTTATCAAGCGTATTGAGCAGTGTTACATAATGATTAATTTCCTGTATGAGCCCGTTGACCTTCTCCATCGCAATCTCATTTTCCTCGTACCGCAGCATTGAGGTATGTGAAGGAGAGTGTGATAAAATGAGGCGAATTTTCGCCTCATCAATCCAGAGCACTTCAAGTATATGTTTCCCCTCTTGAAACAGGGTGTCATCGCTCATGTTTCTTCGATATAATAGAAATATCTATCATTTCTATATGCCTTTCCCCTTCGAGGAACTGCACTTCATAGTCACCCTCTTCTATTCGATGAAAAAATGCCTCGCCTTTGTCGTCAAGAGGCAGTGAGGAATACATTCGACCGTATTTAGAGAGCCTCGCCCATAGATTGAGGCGCCTCTTCCTCGGAATATCATGAAATGAGATTTTAAGAGTTAAATAATCCTGGTTCCCTGAGCTGTTGATCTCTATTAGAATTTTTCCTCTCTTTGCCTTAATCATGGTCCTATAAGGGAATGGCGTATACTCGCCCTCCTTCAATTCCTGCATACGGGTTACCTGAAATTCAGGCCTCTCTGACATTATCACCTCCCCGAACTTCAGCGCGTGATGGGCTATTGTATTGTGGAGCCGATCCCAGAGAAGGATTAGCTTTGTCCTCCTGTGGTGCGCTTTACTCCCTTTCTTCAATAGTTCTCTCGCTTTTATATGAAAATCTTCCGGCACGCTCACACGCGAGGTTTCAGATTCCTCAATCTTCCGGATAATCCCCAGTGTCTCCCAACATTCTTCGCAGGAGATAAAATGCTGTTCAAGCTGCGATGTCTCCTTCTCACTCAATTCTTTATGAATATAACGCCAAAGGGTGTTCTCAGGAGGACACTCACCGCGTGGAGGAATAATCTCAGATCGAGCGTGTTTATAAAATTTATTCAACATATCGTCTAATGGGTCTTTCTTGTCCATTGAGTATCTTACCTTCCTATAGTAAATTTTATTTTTGAAAGGTGTTCTTTCTTCTTTTTTTAATGGTTATTCCCCTCTTTTCCAAATTCTCTCTTAATATCTGTTTCACTTTTCTATTGGTCTCATAGATAAGATTGACTTTGATACCCAGAAGATATGCAAGATCATGCGCACCGATGCCATCATTGTATGTTTTATCAAATATTAATTTCTCGCGATTGGTGATACAAGCATAACTATCGTGTAAAGCATCCCGGATAACATCTGTAATTATACATTCTTCCTCAAAAAAGATTGATACGTTCGCATAATCTTTTATCTCCTCAATCTCTTCGATATTCAATAGTTCCTGTGTATGATTCAGCTTAATCTGGTCCTTGATGAAATTCCTCAGTATCTTTCCAAGATACACTGACGGTTTTGTATTTCTCTGCGCATCATATTTTTTGAGCTTTTCATAATTATTGCTCCCGATATGTAAAAAAAAATTTTGAAATAATTCTTGCTGCTCAATCTTCTTTTGCGCAAGAACATACTTATAATCCTGAATGATTAAAAAAATTAAACGTTTATATTTTTCTATAAAATCATCCGGGTCTTTTCCAAAATAATGAGGGAATGATTCCTCGCAAAAATTATTCATCCTAAAATTATTCTTCCCAAAACAAGAAAAAATATTCGTATATTAAATTAAATTAGGTCAAATAACACTCAATGAGCATTTAATAAGAAAATATAGAAATACACTGATTATATAGGAAAAATGAAAATTTTTCAAAAATGAGGCAGCAATTCCGGTAATCCTTAGGGATTTAAAACCAGCTGATCTTTGAGTTCTTATGTAAGGGGGTGATAAGGTATTAAGTTTATATTAAAATCCATAGTCCATTCAAATCGCAATAGTTTTTTTCATGTGAGGGAGGGGGAATAAAAAAGATATTTAATCTTAGCAGGTAAACTCAATGTATCATTATGTGAACGAAGTGGAGAGAACCATAATGCATAATTTAATTAAATATTCAAAAAAACTCATTGTGCCTACATTATGTGCTTTATTTTTAGTCGTGACTTTTTCAGGAAACATGCATGCCAAAATTATTGACTGGGGGGGCGTTCAGGTAGAAGAGGTCCCTGGCAAGTTTTATATGGAATTAAATAAAGAATTTCAACCCGATCATATTATACAAATTGCTGAAAAGCTTAATCTCGAGGAAGAAAAAACGAACACCGATGCGATTGACTTTGAAAGGACCTCAAAGTTCGTCTATAAAGCCTCCAAGGAGTTTAAAGGGGACCATAAAGCACTGCTTAAGCAGCTTAAAAATGAGAAAGCCCTGAAAGTAGTGAATCCTGTATATAAAAGATCGGATTTGGAAGAAGAAACCGCTCTTACCTATTCTGATCTGATCATTGTTTTTTTCAGTGACGGCTCGTGTATGGAAGATATTGAAACAACATTTATCAAGAAGGAACTTATACTTGAGAAAGGGATGATCGATCAGGATTTTAGAGAGTTTAAACAGAAATCAAAATCCTTTCAAATGAAATTGGAAAAGGAATTGGCCGAGGTTGAAGAAAGGGATGATGACACCATGAAGTCATATCTGCTTCAACTGAAAGAAAAAGCGAGTGAGAACAATTACGGGGATATTAGGATATTCCGATTAAAGCACCCTAAAAAACAAGATGCATTTGACATCTGTGCCGAGCTTGAAGAGTACGATGCCGTCACACATGCATACCCTCTCGCTATCTCAATGACAAAATCATCACTTACTACCTATCCGAATGACATGTATTTTGGCGCCCAGTGGCACTACCGCATGATTAATTGCCATTATGGCTGGGATTTGACACACGGCTCCACGAGTGTAGTTATCGCCATAATAGATTCCGGTATTGATATGAACCACCCCGATTTGAAGGCGGAGCTTGTGCCCGGATGTAATACCCTTAATTTCGGCACTGACCCAGTTGATGATTATGGCCATGGAACATGCGTTGCCGGATTGGCATCTGCCCGAACCAACAATTATACGGGCATCGCCGGTGTAGGATGGAATTGCCGTATCATGCCTATCAAGGTAATGAATTCTGCGGGGGTAATTGAAGACGAGATCGATATTGCTTTTGGACTGTATTTTGCGAGAATTAATGGTGCGGATATTGTAAACTTGAGCATAGGATGGAATGGACCACACAATTATATAGAATGGCAATTGTATTACTGTTTTATTGAAGATGTGTTTTGTGTGGCAGCAACGGGTAATGAGGATACGGCATATGTCTCCTATCCTGCCAGAAGTGCATTCACGGTTGCTATAGGGGCTGTTGATTATAGCGGCAAAAGAGTTACAAAGAGCAGGTGGGGCTGGGGAAGTAACTATGGATATGATGATTACGGATACTATGCCGTCCATTGCATGGCACCGGGACTTTACCTGTACACGACCTCACCAAGCTATTATGTAGGCCCGGATTATACATTAAACTATAGGTATCCTTTTTATGGCACATCGGGTGCGTGCCCTCATGTCGCCGGATTAGCAGGATTATTAAGGGCCAAGAAACCCTCATTGGATAACCTTCAGACCTTCGAGTGTATTCTTGCGACTTGTAAATATTTAGGTAGTCCCTATGAATACGGGTGTGGTCTCGTGGATGCCTATGGAGCGCTGAACTATGCAATAAATCATTTCTAGTGTTTCTCTTCTCTTTGGGGGCAGTACTTGCCCCCAAAGAGAGTTCTTATAGTACCATTTGTCGATCCACATGATCTTGATAATCCGGATAAAAAAAAATCAAAGAGAAAATTTTTTAATTCGCAGGCTATTTATCACCACACTCACTGAGCTTAAACTCATGGCCAGACTGGCAAAGGCAGGGGGTAATATCCCGAGTATGGCCATCGGTATACCAACAAGATTGTAAATAAAGGCCCAGAAAATATTCTGTTTGATCACTTTAAAGGTTTCAAGGGAGAGTTTTATGGCGGTGACAACGCGGGATGGCGTACCCTCTATCAAAACCATGTTCCCACTTTCTATAACAAGAGTATATCCTGTGTTTATGGCGATACCAAGATTTGCCACTTCAAGTGCCAGTGCATCATTGAGGCCATCTCCGATAAAGGCCACCTTTTTGCCCTCAGATTGAAAGGCCTTTATGTACTGAGCTTTCTCGTGGGGGAGAACTTCAGCTATTATATTTTTTATCCCTATCTCCTTGGCAATAGCCGCAGTGGTTCTCTTATTGTCCCCACTCATGATATAGATCTCTTTGCCCATGGCTTTTAGTTCTTCTATGGCCAAAGCAGCATCTGGCTTCGGCTTGTCTCTCACTGCAAATATACCTGCCACCATTTTATCAACAGCCATAAATATGACGGTTTTCCCGAGTGATGAAAGGGCTTGGCTTAATTCAATCGTGTCTTCATCGAGCTTAATATTGCTCTCCGTCATAAATCTTGCATTTCCCAGCCGCAGAAAAGTTCTCCCCTTTTGCTCACGTCCTTCTATACCCTTACCGTTCACCTCTTTGATGTTTTCGAGCGTGACTGGTTCAATAGTGCGTGATTCTCCATAGGCAACGATAGCTCGTGAAAGGGGATGGTACGAGGCTTTCGCAAGGCTGACTGCGTGTATCAAAATCTTTTCCTCTTCAGGAACCAATGGTATGAAATCGATCACTTCAGGCCTTCCCTCAGTCAGCGTGCCGGTTTTATCAAATATGATGGTGGTGAGTGTGCTTGAATTCTCAAATGCCTCTCCATCCTTCACAATAATTCCATCCCTCACTGCCCTGCCCGATGCTACCATTATAGCAACGGGTGTTGCCAGAGCCAGCGCGCAGGGACAGGCGACAACTAGCACCGCAACCGCCGGAAGCAGGGCCGTGGAAATATTCCATCCATATTTAAAATACCACAGTACAAATGTGACACAGCCTGCGCCCATCACCACCGGCACAAAGACCTCTGAAACCTTGTCAACCATGTGCTGTATCGGCGCTTTGCTCTCTTGCGCTGCTGCTACCATTTCGATCATTTTGGAAAAGATGGTCTCCTTATGGATTTTTGTTACCCTTATTGTGATGGTCCCATCAAGGACACACGTCGCTGCGAATACTTGGTCAGACTTTTCTTTAAACAGGGGCATGCTCTCACCCGTAAGCATTGATTCATCAATATGAGAGCCCCCCTCAATTATCATTCCATCGAGGGGCACTTTCTCGCCAGCCTTCACACGTACTATTGAATCAAGTTCTATATCTCTTACGTCAACCTGCCTCTCCCGGCCATTTTGGATAAGCGTTGCTTTTTGGACTGTGAATTCAGAAAGGCTTCGCAGCCCACCGGATGCT
The DNA here is from genome assembly GCA_049472395.1 of bacterium. Taxonomy (GTDB): domain Bacteria; phylum SZUA-182; class SZUA-182; order DTGQ01; family JBLIRR01; genus JBLIRR01. The sequence goes on from JBLIRR010000033.1 coordinate 58,522, forward strand.
CTGCTGCTTCCGCGAGATTCCATGTATTTACCCAATAATATAAAGGTTATAATAAAGCTTGCTCCTTCCGCATAATTATGAAATGGTTTCTTTGTACTATAGAGCACTATACTATATAAAAAAGGGATAAGGGAGCCGAGTGATATAAGACTGTCCATATTAAAATGAAATGTTCTGAGTTTTAAGAAAAAGCTGTAATGGAACGTCCACCCCAACCCGAGAACAACAACAACGCCAAGAAGTATAATGATAAGGTCACACGCCCCGCTATAGGAGCCAAGCAGCTGGCGGATAGGATGAATCATGCATGTTATAATCAGAATACTGAATGATAAAGAAAGGATAAATTTTGTGCAATACACATTCCTCTCTTTATTTATTTTTTTTTTAAGCTCTCTGCTCCGTCAGTGCTTTTTTCCTGATCACCATAAAAGTAGCGTCTGCGTGTCACGTGTAGAATCTCTTCCTTTACTTCATCCCTGTTTCGTTGAATTGCCTTATATAAAACGGCTGTAATGCCGGAATTTGCCACTCCTTATCCGGAAAAATTATACATTTTTCCCCGATGCTTTTACATATTATACATTAAAAATAAATTAGAATCTACTTTAGATCGAAGGATGTGTCAGAAGGAGTGGTCTTATGAAGCTCCTTGCCAAGGCGTGCAAATGGATTCACTCTCTTGAAATGAAGAGCCTCTAATTTCCGGTGATAATCTTGCGCCTCCTCTGTATGCGTGAGATTCCCTGATTGAGCACTATATTTTCTCAATATTTTTCTTATTACATTTTTCAATTTAATTTTACCTCCCCCTCTTCCATAAATACATATATTATTAATAGACAGGAGAATTTGCCATTCTTTTCATGATAAGAAAAGGAGGCCACGACTATTCTCATTTTCAGCACATACAATGTGGTAAGTGGGATCCTGAAATTAAAAGTGCTGGAGGAGGATAAAAAATGGATATTTATCTTTAGGAGATATATAATAATTTCATGTAATTCTCAATAACGTGCTCATTCGATATGAATAAAATCCTAAATTAAAGACTAATGAAAAAAAACAGCCCATTACGCAGAATCGGCGGTGCACTGGCAAAAGTGTGTGCGTTTTTCATAATTCTCGAACCCATATGGATGTTACTGCCTTTTGCAGGATTTCTATATGGCTCTGTGTTTCAGATTCAGATGCTCAATCAGAATCCCCGCACCGCGTGGTTGACACATTTTGTATTTCCTATCCTCACACTCGGATGGACAGGACCGGTTCTCATCGCAGTGGGATTCATTCTCTTTCTGATCGGCGCCGCACAGATCTACTGGGCTAAAATAAGAGGCTCTGGTTTGGTAACCCAAGGGATTTATCGCTTTGTGCGACATCCCCAGTATATCTCGCTCACGCTTCTCGGTATAGGCATACTCCTTTCGTGGGGTCGTGCGATCGCGTTCATCATGTTCTTTATCATGATGTTGCTCTATTATTATCTCACCAAAAGCGAAGAGCAAAGATGCATACAAGCCTTCGGAGATGCGTATGGCCACTATCGTACGCACACCTCCTTTATCATCCCCGGTGACAAATTTCTCCGTCCGTTGCATGACAAAATGCCGCATATCAAAATGCCCGGATGGTTCTGGCCAATAGAAGCGTCGGTATTGACCATACTGACCTGCTTTGCCTTAATGTGGCTCATAAACAGCATCAAGGTAAGAATACAAAAGATACCATATATGACCACTGCGATACCATTGGCAGCCTCCGACCACCACATATCCTCAGGTAAAATTATGAGGGGAGAGGCTCATGGTATTCCTTTTGTTCAGGAAGGACGCATGGCCATCATCCGTGGCCCCCATCGAAACGCCAGGGTATCCGGTTTTGCCGAACGGCTCATCAGGCGTGTGCGCGAATCAAACACGCTTGCACACTTTCTGGCTTTCCTTGATGAGTCTAATAAAGACGTGGCAATCATATGGTGCGGTCCATACAAAAGGCCAGCGGAGACACCGGTACCGGGCTCGAAAGCCCGCAGACCATCAGATAGCCGCGGACCCGCTCTTGATCCGTATGGGCCTGAACGTGTGCGTCTCATCCTGATGCAGTGCAGACCCTCAGAAGGAGCACAAATATCTGATATCTTAAGGGATGCATCAAAACGAGAAATCATAAGCAGTTGTGTTGCGCAGGTGAATCTTGCCCTCCCGGAGGGCGAGGATATTGTTGAGGCCGATGGCCTCATCCGCGGAGCAGGCTTCCCGGGAGAGGCTCGTTGGGATTTCTTTCTCAAGCAATTCTCTCATGTCAATAGGAGGGACACTTCCCTCTCCTCAACCACTTTCACTTTGGATCATCATGCCAACGCCCGCCTCGTACTTATTCAGGCACCGATTCTTAAGACACGGACGGAGCCTGATTTTGCGCAGGAAATTTTCGATCGCCTGAGAGCATCGGAGACTTTTAAGCAGCATTTGCGGAAAGCCGGCGTTGGCGGAGACACGATTGCCGTGGCCTTTCCTAGACCGGGACGTAACTGGTATCATGAACATCACCGAAAACCAGAAATATCCTTGTTTATTATACTCTCACGGCTCATAAGGGGCGAAAATGCTTCTCTGGATGATCTTTTCCTCCCGGATAGCCGAGAGTTGGTAAGCGCATTTAGCGCATTAATGGATTTTAAGATTATTCCTCCCTCGGATAGTATTGTCGATATATGGACGATTGGTCCCCGGCGCGACCTTGAAGAGCGATGGCGCTTCTTTCTCAGCGGGGTGGGCATAAGTGCAACACCTGGAACTCATAAATTTTTTTTTGAATAAGTTTAAGAGAATTACTATAATAAGAGAACATCTATTCAGCACTTATAATTTTTACCGAAATGAGAAGTGCTGTTATCTGCTATTTTAGATACGTATAGCCCCAATCGCGAGGTCCTTAATGCCGAATAAACATAAGACAAAAAAACAATTTATCGATGAATTGCATGCGTTGCGCGAGAGAATCACTCAATTGGAAAAATTAGAGGAAGAGCGGGAGCGCATACAGAAAATGCTGAAAGAGTCAGAGGATATGTATAAGATCCTGGTGACAACATCCCCTGATGCCGTCACTATCACCAACCTGGAGGGGGAAATTACGGAGGTGTCTCAGCGCACGCTTCATTTGCATGGATTCGATACCCCCGAGGAACTGCTGGGGAAAAATGCACTTGAACTGATCGCCCCTTTCGACCATGAGAAGGCGAGAGATAATATTATGAAAACTCTCAAGGAGGGTTCAGTAAGGAATGTAGAATATACCCTTCTCAAAAAGGATGGGACCTCCTTTTTCGGGGAATTAAATGCCAGTGTGGTACTTGATTCTTCCGGAAAACCCAAAGCCTTTATAGGAATTACGCGGGACATCACAGAACGTAAAAAGATAGAGGAAGTGTTACAACAAGCCCAGAAGGAATTGGAAAAACAAGTTGAGCATTGTACAGCAGATTTGGAAGCGACAGGCAAAAGACTTCAACAGCAAATTATGGGGCGCAGACGAGCAGAAGATGCATTGCAGGAGAGTAAAGCACAATTTCGGCGCATTGTTGACCTTTCACCTTTCGCCATTTCCATATTGAACGCTTTGGGTCATTATCTCTATATAAATAAAAAATTCACCGACCTTTTTGGCTACACCCTGGAGGATATTCCCACAGGCAAAGAATGGTTCAATCTCGCCTTTCCCGATACGGAGTATCGCCAAAAAGCCAAATCTTTTTGGAAATCAGATATAACAAAACTGAAGCAGGGTGCGGTAAAGCCTCGTACATTCAAAATCAGATGCAAAGATTCCACTTTCCGAGATGTGATATTACGACCCATAGCCATGGAAGATGATCAATGGTTTCTTATTTATGAGGATATCACAGAACGTAGACATGCAGAGGAGGAAAAAGAACAATTGGAGTCTCACCTTCGCCAAACCCAGAAAATGGAAGCTATCGGCACGCTTGCCGGGGGTATTGCCCATGATTTCAATAATATCCTTTCAATAATTCTTGGGTATACTGAATTGGCCATAGAGAATGCAGGAAAAAAGAGTCAGGCTCAGTCACCCATGAGAGGAATAATAAAGGCGTGTACTCGTGGCAAAGACCTGGTACGACAAATCCTCACGTTTAGCAGTGATGTTGATCAAGAACGTAAACCCATAAAGATCAAGCCAATTATCGAGGATGCGCTTGGATTCATCCGGGCCTCCCTTCCTAGTACTATAGAGATCCGGCAGAAGATTGACCGGGACTGTGGGGTCATCATGGCGAATCCCACCCAGATACACCAAATCATTATTAATCTTTGTTCCAATGCATATCATGCCATGGGTGAGAGCGGGGGGACCCTCCATTTACAACTTACCATGATTGATGTGGATTCTCATTCAAAGTGGAGCGACCTCCATCTCACCGAGGGGAAATATTTGAAATTGACCGTGACCGATACAGGCCATGGCATAGAAAAAGCAGATTTAGAACGTATCTTTGATCCCTTCTTTACGAAAAAACCGCCTGGGAAAGGGACTGGTTTGGGCCTTTCTATAGTGCACGGTATTGTAAAGAGCCACGAAGGTGTGATAAGTGTGAAAAGTGAGCTTAATAAAGGCACCTCCTTTTCTATCTATTTGCCTTGTATAAATCAGGTGACGGCAACGAAAGAATTAAAGAAATCAACAATCTCAAAGGGCAATGAACATGTGCTCTTTATAGATGACGAGGAGTCAATAATCGAGGCAACGAAAATACTCCTTGAACGTCTCAATTATAAAGTCACTACCCTTAAAAGTAGTTCCGAGGCATTGAGCATGTTTCATAAAACACCGGATAAATTTGATATCGTCATTACCGACCAGACTATGCCTACAATGACAGGCATCGAGTTAGCCGGCAAATTAATGCTCATCCGACCGAATATTCCTATAATCCTCACCACAGGGTATAACGAGGCTATTACGAAAGAAAAAGCAAAAAAAATCGGCATTTGTGAGTGTATTATAAAACCTTTTCTTCCGAGCGATCTCGCAAGGGCCATTCGCCGGATCATGGATGAAAGATACACAGTTTAGATGAGTATTCATCAAAAAGTTCCATGCATATACATTATTGCATGCACAGTGCTGTTGCCCGCATGCTCACGCATTGTATTTTATCCGAATCGACATACTTACACTACACCGGAGCAATTGGGGCTTGCCTACGAAGAAGTGTATATTAACACGGAGGATAATGAACGTCTTCATGGATGGTTTCTTCTCACTACCCATAAAGCACAAGGCACTGTCTTTTACCTGCACGGAAATGCTCAAAACATCAGCGCTCATATTAACAATGTCTCCTGGTTGCCGGCACAAGGGTATCAGGTATTTTTACTGGATTATAGGGGATACGGGGACTCTTCAGGCACGCCGACTATCGAAGGAGCGTTAAAAGACATACAGAGTGGCTTTGAGTGGCTATCCCCACAACTCCGGGTACAAAAATTACCCCTCTATCTTCTCGGACAAAGTCTCGGGGCGAGTTTAGGGGGATATTTTGTAGCTACGCAGCCTCACGTGAAAGAAAGTCTTAATGGTGTCATATTAGATGCCGGATTTGCAAATTTGCGGACAATTGCCCGTGAAAAATTACGCACCTGCTGGCTCACATGGCCCCTTCACTATCCCTTAAGTATTCTCTTTACTAATAAATATAATCTTGATAAGGTCATACACTCTCTATCTCCTATCCCTTTGTTAATAATACATAGCGATGATGATAACGTAATTCCTGCCAGCCATGGAAGAACGCTTTATGAGCTGGCCGATGAACCCAAATATTATATGCACACAACAGGCCCCCATATAAGCACCTTCATGATTAATGACAATAGAGAACAGGTAACGGAGTTTATGAAACACGCTTCACGGCTATCGGATTAACTCAAATTTTAACCAGATCAGAAGTTCTGTACTTAAAAAAATCTGCACCAGGCGATATGTGCTTCAGTGTTATATTCATCAAAGATTTTTTCACGTGCTATATCAAGGCGGATTTGGTTATTCGTGGTTATTACCAAATTCTGTGAGAGAGAAAGTGTGCCTGACTCGTGCTCATCACCCCACTCATAGTATATCTGCCTGGCATGCAAGTGACACTTCCACCATCGGGTCACATCGACACGGGTGCCGACTGAAAATCCCCCTCCAAGCGAAAAATCCTTCTCATAACGGGGAGAGTACTGAAATTCCGGCTCCATCACTACATAACACAGGCCCATTATTTTATTATAATATGCCAATCCACCGCCGGTGTTGAGCCGGAACACGGGGGACTCTTTTTTATTTGCCATCATGAGCCGGTATACACCCGTTGACACTTTCCATGACAAGGGTTTGAAAAACCTGCCTCTTGGGGAAAGAGAAACAATGTCAATCCCCCCAAAGCTATCCAGAACGAGCTTTTCTTCAGAGAAGTAGTACCTGAACCTCGTTTCAAGAAATTTTATCTGCACTCCCTGGTGATACCCGTAATCTGTATCAAGAAGGTCACTGAAGACTGGCCGGATGCCAAGTTCAAAAAACGATTCACCATGATTTATTCCTAATGCGGCATCAACCCTCCTTGAATCTCGTCCCCTATCCGGTTGAGGCGGCTCCGGAGGGACTGATGACTCTTCCAGTTTTCCGAGTGTACTCCTCGCCTTCAGTGAGTGAAGATAAATCTTCTGATACTGCTCCTTGGATATCTTTTTCTTCGCATACTTGTATCCAACATAGTCGATCACAAGATCGAGAATCAGTATCTTCTCTTTTTTGCCCATATCAAGGTCGAGCACGGAGGATGGCTCTCTTATCCCCTCTGTTATTTCCAGCGCGATCTCCTGAGCGCTTTTGTGAAGCAGGGATATCGTGTGATTGATCTTTGATGCCTTTGACGGCCTGAATTCGACTTTTTCTATCATCCCTGATTTTTTTACTTCCCTGATTGTATCAATCGGAAGGGCCCATACTGAAAATTTGTCGGTGAGATGGGCAGACGGGCGCGCAGCTTCAAGGAGATACAGAAGGCTGTAAGAGCAGTTTTCATCAAAAAAGTAGTAATCAGAATAGATATTCTCAAGCTCCCTTATATGCCTAACCATCCTCTCCAGCTCCGGGACGGTAAGGTTCAGATGATATTCCCAGATGTCCCGCTGGCTAATGTCACTGTACTGCTGAATCTTCATATAGTAAGGAAGCACTGAATAATATCCCTTGTAAAACCCGAAGAGCCCCTTCACGGCAAAAAGAATGCCATTTGTTTCCTCTGAATGCGCGGAATAATTCACTGATTTTGTCAGCAGCTTATTGGGGTATTCTGACTCAATGTTAAGCAGTGTATGACCGAACATTGACGCAGGATTGTTCATATAATACGTGGGGAAGACCAGAATGGCTGACTTAGGATGGACAGCAGTCACAGCGTCACACTCAAACAGAGGGACTTTGGTTGGGTCGATACCGAGTTCCTCTTTGAGCCAGGTATACCTAGCAATAAACTGGCACACAGGGAAGTCTCCTTCCTTGACCTCATCGCTGAAAAAGGTCCTTATTGAGGCTTCAAGCTCTGCCCGGGGATCATGCTTCCCATCCGGGGAGAGAAAGAACTGAGGGTCATCAACAGTACTTGCTGTAGAGAAAGCTCCCTTTTCATAATGAAGAAGGATGTGCCAGTATCGGTCCTCATACAGTTTTTTCTGTTCGGCAAGGTCAATGAGATACTCAAGATAGTCTGGACTTGTTGCCGTGGCCTCGAACGTTCCCCCAATAACGCATAAGATAATGAGAGTACACAAGAATGGAAAGAGGAAACGAGATTTAGATCGTGGCATCTCCAGATTATTTACCTTACAGTTGAACAATTCCTGATCAGCTCGTACGTGCTTGATAAGGTGGTCTTTCAGCCGGGAGAGGACATAGCTGAAAGACCAGTCCTTTTAATTCTGCACTTATATTTGAGTGATAATATCGGTGATCTTTTGGACAACTTCCTCATTCGTTACTTCAGTAGATGAGAAAATAGCATCAAAATTATTTTGCAGCATTACGTAAAGATTTGCCCTGTTTTCTTGAGGTACTTCCGCAAGGTCAGCAATTGCCTCAAGAAATTCACCCTCTCCCGCAGCAATATCAGAGGCTATATTATCCATATTGTCTGCGGCAAATTTATTAAGTCTTTCCCTCATCGCAAAAGAGCTAAATTTTTCGCAGCCAAGCGTTCCTGATGTAATACCGAACGTCTGGTTCCCAAAGCTGCCGTTTGTCGTCGCAGCACATATCTGGGTCATAAGACCATCACTCTGGCTTTCAAAAAACATTGAACCAAGGCCACAACCGCAGTTACTATCAGTTTTTGGCCCTGCGTGCGCCATTCCAACAACCGCAATAAATGAAATTATTACCATAAAAGCTATTTTTTTCATTTTTTTCTCCTTCTTGGAAAGATTAATGATCAATAAATTACTCCTCCCCCTTTTTTCTATACTATTATAAAGTTACCTTACATGAATAATATATCACCAATTTTAATTTTGACTGTTTAAATTCCTCAAGCCACATGCTATGTGCCCCAAATTAGAATTGCTGATAATATATTCTATTGGTCACTTGTTTGAGTATAATATAAAAAAAGAGTGCCTTATTCAAACTTTCTTCACATGATTTTTAATGAAATGAAAAAAAATGTGCCCTCAATATTGAGTTTTATGTAAAAAACACTTATAGTACATGGAGAATGCCAATGAAATAAATAAGAAGAGGAATTATGAAAATCACAATCACTGAGGATCAGTCACAGATATTACACTTTTTACACAAGGGCCAGGGCCCCTTTACTATTTCAGAAGTTTCAGAAAAAACAGGTGTTGATCAGGCGCATGTAATGGGATTTCTTACCTTTGCCAAAGAAAAAGGCTGGATCCTCCTTGAAGAGAGACCGAAGGAAGAGATTGTACCATCACCGGAGGCGGCGGAGCATCTCCTTAAAGGAGTGCCTGAGCGGCAGATGTTACCCCTCTTGGCAAAAGAACCATCACTTCCCATGAAGAAAGTAGCGAGTGAAGCCAAGGATTTGGGAATTCCCGTGAATGAGATTATAAAATGGGGCTCTCTGCGGGGTTGGATAGAGAAAAAGAAGGGGGACCTCTCGATTACCAAAGCGGGGAGGGAAGGCATCGAGCGGAAAGATGATGACGAAAGGGCCCTTGAATTAGCCATTGCACATAAGGTGACATATCTTGATGAGTTGTCTCGCCATGGGATTGACAGTGAGCGGGTAAAAAAGTTATTGAACAACCGTTCTTCTTTGGCAAAAATTAAACCGAGAATCATCCGTTTCGTGCACCTTACGCAAGAGGGACGAAACGCGCTCAATGAAGTGAAGGTAAAAAAGGAGCGTAATGTCTTATCTTCCGAGGATATTACCAGCGGCGAATGGCGCTCTGTTGAGCTACGCAGTTATGATGTGACCTTGGAGGCTGAAAAAGCCTACCCTGCAAAGATCCATCCATTACAAAAAATTCTTCAGCAAACACGGCGAGCATTCCTGGAGATGGGATTTACAGAAATCGTCAGCCCGCAGGTCGAGTCGGCTTTTTGGGACTTTGATGCCCTCTTCCAACCCCAGGATCATCCGGCGCGCGATATGCAGGATACCTTTTATTTAAAACATCCGGTGGAGGCGAAGCTTCCACACGCTGATATTGTGGAGAAAGTAAAACAGACACATGAGAATGGGTGGGAAACAGGTTCCACGGGGTGGGGCTATCAGTGGAGCCAAGAGCGGGCCCGCCATCTCGTATTGCGCACGCATACGACAGCCTCCACAATCCGGGCATTAGCCGAGGACCCGAATCCGCCGCGTAAAGTTTTTTGTGTGGGCCGGGTGTACCGGAACGAGGCGATAAGTTACAAACACCTCCCTGAATTCCACCAGGTTGACGGGATTATCATTGATGAAGAATCAAGTCTCGCAACCCTCCTCGGTACCCTCACGGTATTCTATCAGAAAATGGGATTTGAAAAGGTAAAATTCAAACCGGACTTTTTCCCCTATACAGAACCCAGTGCCGAGGTATCGGTATGGATGCCGCAACGCGAGGGCTGGATTGAACTGGGTGGCTGCGGTATATATCGGCCGGAGGTAACCCATCCTTTTGGGTGCAGATTTCCGGTAATGGCCTGGGGATTAGGATTAGAGCGGCTCGCTATGCTTCGTTACGGGTTTCATGATATACGCGAATTGTATTGGAGTGATTTGGATAATATAAAAGAGGTAGCACTATGCCAGTAGTAGCAATATCGGTCAATCGGATCAACAGCTTATTAGGACAATCCTATGATATAAAAAAACTTGTCACCACTATGCAACAATTGGGCTGCGATGTGGAAGATACGGTGAGAATTTCCCTCTATACCTGTACGTTTTGCAACGCACCCTTAGAAAAACTGGAGAAGGAAGATCCGCCGAAACGCTGTGATTTTTGCGGGAATGAATCGGAAACCCCATTCCCCCATTTTTCAACGGACAATGCAATTCGTATCGATTTACTTGCAGACAGGCCTGATTTATTCGATCCGGGGGGATTAGCCCGGGCGTTAAAAGGGTATTTGGGTCTTGCGGAAGGGTTATCCGAGTATCCCGTGAAGGGAGCTTCCGTTGAGGTTGAGGTTAATCCTTCGCTACTTCAGCCGGAAAGCTACCGGCCTTTTATTGTATGTGCTGTCGTGAATATGCCTGTCCTTGATCATAACGGCTTGCGGGAGATCATGAAGCTTCAGGAAAATCTTCACTGGGGGATTGGCAGAGACCGCAAATTGGCATCAATCGGTGTGTATGATATGGCGGCCATTACGCCACCTATTAGGTATAGGTCTGTCGATCCTGTTGGATTTTCCTTTACGCCCTTGGGCATGCCTGGTAAGAGTATGTCTCCCCGTCAAATTCTGGAGGAGCATCCGAAAGGTGTGGCATATGCCCACTTGCTCTCCAATTTAAAAGCCTACCCCCTGCTTATCGATAGCAAAGACCAGGTTCTTTCCATGCCACCTATTATTAACAGTGAAGAGACAAAAGTATCCATAGGCTCACAAAAGCTGTTTATTGATGTGACAGGATTGACCCGCGATGCAGTGACCAAGTCATTAGATACCTTGGTGTGCTCTCTTGCTGAATTGGGTGGAGAGGTTGAGGCAGTGAAAATCAAGCACCCAGAGGCAGAGCAGACGACTCCTGATTTGAATCCCCGTGCCATTATTATTCAATATAAGGAGGCAAAAAAATGGTTAGGGCTTGACTTTACAGAAGAGGAATGTATGGGGTATCTGCGCAAGATGCGACTTTCGGTTACACATAAGGGGGACGACGCCTATGAGGTGCACTACCCAGCTTTCCGCACGGATGTTCGTCACGAGGTCGATATTTTTGAGGATTTGGCAATTGGGTATGGCTATGCCAATATCCCGACGCGGCTTGTGCCAAGTATGACAGTTGGGAAAGCACGAGGAGAAGAACTGCTCAGTCACACTGTCCGCGAGATAATGATTGGTTTGGGATTTACCGAGATAATGAGTTTGAACTTGATGTCAGAGGAGCGCCATTTCCAAAAATTCCGGCTCGCACCCGATGATTCCGGCGTGGTGGTTGCCAATCCGAAGACCATCGAGCAAGCAGTGATCCGTGGACATATGATGACGGGTATTATGGAAACATTCCATAAAAACCGCCGCAAAGCCACTCCCCAGAAGATATTTGAACTCGGGAATGTCATACGGTTTAATCCCAAAAAAGAAACCTGCACCGAGGAAAACCGTCATGCAGCCTTTGCCATTATTGGCCCGGAAACAGGCTATGCAGAAGGCCGGGCAGTGCTTGATTCTATCTTGAGGGAAATAGGGCGATGCGGGACATATCATCCCGCACATCATCCCTCATTCTGCGAGGGGCGATGTGCCCACGTAACGGGCGAGAATGATTTATGGGCCATCTTAGGGGAACTCCATCCGGAGGTTTTAAATAATTTTGGCCTGGCATACCCTGTGACCTTGTGCGAACTGAGGCTTATGGGTGTTATCTAATATCTTTGAGACGGGTCTTTGAGGAGAAGAAATGCAGTGTTTTAAAACGAAGCCTGCGAAAAGAGCTTTATTTAGTAATAATGGGATAAGTAATATTTTTTAGCCGTTACCGTCCTTAATTCCAAGAGAGGACCGGTGAGATGAGAATATGATGGCTAAAGGATTTCATAGAGTATCGATATCATTCTTGACAATAATCATCATGGGGATAGTTATCGTGGGTGATATGTATGTGCTTATGGCCGCTAAAAGAGCGTATACTGACCAGGAAGCTATGCTTCTTGCCTTGGAGATTTCAGGCTCCTTAGTTGCACCACAATCCCTCTATGAAACAATTTCCGATGATTTATCAAAAATCCGCGCCTCCTATCCGTCAATGGCCTCGATTCACTATCACCCTCCTTGGGTACCGGGAGAGCTTCTCATCGGACTTACATCTGAGGCGATGAAGCTGTTTGAAAAGGACAAATATCGTGGACTGACGGCCCTGAATAGACAATTCAAACCAGTAGAAATCATCTCACATACCTACTTTTTAGAATTGAAGTTTGATGAAAAATACAATCCTGAATATCTTGCGCCTCTCTATGCTGCCGTAGATGGTGTGAAGTATGCGGAACCGAATTGGGTAAGCAGACATGGAGATATGATTGAATATTCCTCACCTCACTATATTTTTAGTACAGGCTGGGGAGATTGTCCTTCCGGATGTATCTCTCACCATCACTGGGTCTTCTCCGTTATCGATGAGTCTGTCACACTCGTCAATGAATATGGCAGTTCCCAGGAACCCCCCGTTTTGCCCACGGTAATCGACGACTATGAGGACGCTCCAATTACCAATCCCTCCTCCCGCGAACCCGATGACTCTCAAAAAAGCGCCATATCCTATTCGCTACCTGCACATGAAAGCGATACAACACCTCCTCAACAAGAAACCATGAACTCAGCGCCGCCGCTGCCCCCTCTTACGGCTATCGAGGCTAAGAGCAGTGCGGAAACCATGCCTGTTGTCAATAATTTTCTCTCATCTCCTCAAAAGGCCGTGCCCATGTGGTCCCCTATTACTCCATATCTTCCTTCGGCATCCCAGAGTTTTATTTACCCAGTACCACACATTTCTCATACCTATACTGCCTTGCAAAATCAGCCTGTAATGACGCATCTCATATTTAATTCATCCTCCCTTGTATCCCCGCAGTCTCAGTCATGGCCGCAGTCCACACCCCCGTATACTTCGTTCTCTGTGCCTTCATACCCCTTATACGATTTCTATTTCTAATCAGCAATTCTCATTATGGCCAATTGCTTTGTTGGTTGGGGATTCTGCGCTATTTGTTGAACACAGAATTATTGACGAAGTTGATCCAGAATTCTCGTCATCTCTTCGATAGAGGTGATATCCTCCATAGAGTTGCCGTAATGAATAAAGCGTACCTTCCCCTCCTTGTCAATAATAAATTGGGCGGGCATACGGCCCAATTTGAGGAGATGCACTTCCTGGCCATAAAGGTCAAGCACGGTATGATGCGGATCAGGTAATCCTATAAAGGGAAAGGAGTTTTTTGACCAATACTTCCGAAAGGTCTCCCTATCCTCCGGGCCAACTGCTATTACTTCAGCCTCCCGTGTAAGAAATTGATGGTATTCATGGCGCAACTGTGCCATATGCCGCCGAGTGAACGGTCACATAAAGCCACGGTTGAGTACGAGAATGACGTTTTTATTGCCTAGGAAATCTGAAAGGTGAACTGGTATATCGTTGAGGTCATTTAAGGTAAAATCCGGCGCTGTGCTATTCTTTATAATCTTAGTCATACATTTTTCTCCTTTATTACATCACTATTTGCTGAGATTTTCAAGATAGGCTTTCGTAAATAGTGTATCATCCAGCCTCTTTGTTGAGATATCCGATATTTCCACTAGTGTCTTATTTCCCTTCTCAAACTCATCAATATACATATGTTTCACCGGAACGAACCTATTGTTTATGGGCGCATATTTCAGAAAATACGCTGTCTGCATCAGGGTGCCTGAGAGTGAGTATGATTCTTCCTTAAGGGGGAGATAGTCGTCCTTTTTTATCCAGTATATCTTTTTGGGATAATCCACATCATTTACCTTTGCCCTCAATTCCAGTTTATATACCGGTATCTTACCCAATATTTCCTCACTGAGCAGTTCTGCTCCCTTCTCATCGTGCGCTCCCTCGTAAAGCTCGGTGAGCTTTCTTTTTTCAAAATCATCCGCTTTTGCATCCGACCCGCCGATACTCTCATCCCTGTTCACATGCTGAAAGGTCCTCGTATTTCGTCTGTACATCCAAAAATTATCTCCCACTCTCAAATATCCGTTTCCTCTCTCTGTCTCCGGATCAGTCATTACTATAAGAAAAGAGTCATCTGAATCCCTTCGGTAGTAGATCATTTCAATGACCTTGACCCCCTGTTCAACCTTCTGCTGTGTCATAATGACCTTTGCTTTCACATCATTAATGATTTCCATGTTATCCTCGATCTTTTTCAATATTTCTTCTATTTTTAAGGTTTCAGCGTATCCGTGACTGAAAAAAAGAAAAGTACATAACAAAATCAGTATCCATATTTTCTCAGCAATTCTCATTATGGCGCACTCCCAAAAGTATAAGGGATTTCTGCTATTTGTTGAGTGGTGTAGCGAGGTCTT
>JBLIRR010000034.1:0-71120 GCA_049472395.1 bacterium
ATTGAATGAATTAATGAATAGATTATCATGTATTAGTCATCTCAGTCAAGTATCAATTCATCTGCAACGAACTATAAGTCGTTGATAAAGGCAATTATCCTCATGGACCCCCCACAATTGGGGCACTGAAGCGCATCGGCTTCCCATACTTTCTTAATACATTCACGCCACGTCTTTGAGGGAATACGTGGAGGGCTATAGTCAGAAACATCAATAACTTCCACATTGGTCTTTGTTTCTCGTTCATCTCCCGGTCTGAGGATCCCCTGCTTTTCCCTCATTCCACGATTTTTATTAGAATAATACCCATAATAGCGAATCATTTGAAAGGATTTATCGGGGATGTGCTGTGTGACAGCCGTTATTTATAACCTTGTTTTCAGTTGGTTATATCTTTTACATGCTTCTTCGTTCCCCAAATCGCACGATTTTTCAAAATCATCCAATGCACTTGCAAAATCTTTATTATGATAATTAGTGCCTGCTCTTTCAAGATATGCTTCCGCATGATCAGGTTCAAGTTCAATAAATCTATTCCAATACTCCCGTATTGTGTCCCATTGTTTATCTTTCGCGAGTATATAATCTGCCATTCGATAAGACTCAAAATGATAGGGATTTATTTCAATAGCACGATTAAAATCTGATAATGCTGATTCGAAATCTTTTATTTTATAAGACGCAAGACCACGCCAATAATAGGATTCAGAATTATCATTATCGAAACTAATAGATAAGTCATACTTCTCAATAGCTGCATGAAGATCTGTTTTGAATAGTCTATGTCCTCTATTTAAAAGATTTTTGGATGCCCACAATTTCCACTTCTTTGTTGAAGGATCATCAGGTTTTATAAGCTCTGTAGTCTCTAATTCATCTAAGGAATCACGATAGGAGCCTTTTGCAAAATATATTCTTGAACGTAAAAGATAAATTTCATCTTTTGTTGGACGAAGCTCAATGCATCGATTAATATTTTCAAGGGCCCTATCATACTCATGTAAATCAAAAAGATATATCTTTGCCCTTTCACAATAAAATGACCAATGATCACCAAATGTAAGTGCTTTTGTGTAAAATTTCAGAGCTTCTTCATATTTTTTACGACGTTCAAGTATTCTCCCTTGGTCTATGTAAATAAAACCATATAACAAGGTAAGTTCGGGGTTGATATCAGCGTATCTTTCGGCTTCTTTCGCAATTTTTTCCATAGCACTATAGCTCCCGCCCCATCGCGGCTGTTTCGCCCATATCATACAAGATCTGATAAGAAAGGAATAGGGAAATAATGTTAAAGCCTTTTCAATAACCGCATCTTCAGCTGCATCATTTCCGGTGGCGTTATAGATGCCGATTAATAATTCATAACCACTCAATAAATGAGGATTCATTTTTAATGCGATTCTAAGATTTTCTTCTGACTTTAAGAAATAAAACAGCATCCGGTCAAGTTGTTCTTTAGATGTTTCATCAATAAATTTATATCCTCTGCTTTCCCAGCCTTTTGCGTAATAATAGTGAGCCAGGGCAAGATAGGGCTGGTAGTTATCAGGAAAATCATTGATCCATGTCTCAAAAGATTCTTCATATGAAGAATCAGTAATAGAAAAGGCATGGAAAGCATCATAAATCTTATATTCTTCGGTTTGATCTTTTTCAAAATTATTTTGATATTCTTCCAAAATATTATTTAGCTTCTTAAACTGCTGATTTTCTAACATATCTCGCAGTTCAACCATTTGTCCGATCCTGAGCATTTCTTTGTTTTTTTTAGAAATTTGTATATTTTTTGATGACTTTATTGCTTTATAAGTCCCATCGCGAGCTATCTGTTTGAAAAAATTAGAAACAGGTTCACTATATTTAATAACTATAATTGCAGAAAATATAATCACACCCACAAAAATGATACTCAATAATAAAGAAATTCCTCTCTCATCTTTATTATTGATTTGGCAGCATGTATGTTTATAAAAATTTTTTAACACTTGATGGCAATTTAGGCATATATTATTCATAACTCACTCCATGTAAATAATTTACATTGTATTAAATTATGTCTATTAAATGGAGAAATAACTATATATATTTATTTATCGATAATTTAATAAATTTTCTTCTTCAACTTTAAAACTACATTCTACAATGAAACCGATATGTCATCAGCTAAAAGCAGAAAGATCAGGCATAAGTGATGGAAGGAATTATATGATCAACGATTATTGATTATAGATATGAAATTGTTTCATAAAGTATAATTCGGCACGCTTAAAAACTCAATAAAATTAATGGCTACGAATATTCGGGAAGGAGGATTTTAATTTTCCGATATAGTCCTTATATGGTATATGCATAGAATTTAAATTTTCTGTAGTATGCTATCTCAATAGTTCAAAAGAGCAATCCTTGGTATATATTAATTTAACAAGGAGATAATGCATGAGAGTATATATCGGCGTACTTATAGGATTTGTTGTTTATTCTTTTATCATGGCCAAGAAAAGGGGAGTGGCAGCAAATATACGAAGAAACATATATTTTTATTCAGGTCTGGGATTATGTATTTTGATTAATTTTATTGGGATTAAAGTTAAAGTCCCAGAAAATCCGGGAGCTTGTGAAAAAAGGAGAATGGATGCCTATTTACAGTTAAATGTTATTCATTCATTACAAATGCGATACTTCACCAAATATAATCAATTCGCTCAAAATTTTAAGGATCTCGGTTTTAATCCCAAATATAGTAGTGATTTAGACCGATATAAATATTATTTAAATGATAAGGATAAAGAATCTGATTTCAATATAAATACATTGGATATTGATAAGGATGGCTTTATAGCCATTGCCATAGCAAAAAAATTTAAAGGGGACTGCGATGACATCTTAATCATAGATAAAAATAGAAAAATAGTATTGATTCAGAATGCGTGCGATTGTGTTGACGAGTATTTTATAATTAGTAAATGTTCACCATCTGTAAAAAAAGTAATACTTCTTTTTCTCTTATTAATTGGTCTTTTTTATATAATTGAACCAATAGTAATAGAAAGATTATATTTAGAAAATAAAAATAACTAAAGTAATATATTTTAATATTGTTAATTAATACTAGAAAATTAACTTTGTTTTTTAAGGAGAACAATTTATGGCTGGGTTTTTTCAAAGGGTATGGTGGCTTTTTAAGGGTAAGACAAATAGAGTATTAGACAAAATTGAAAATCCGGACGAACAACTATCTGTTTTTGTGGAAGAATTGAATGACCAGGTGAGGAATTTACAGCGAGCTGTTGCTGCAGCTATTGCCGATGAAAAACGGCTTAAAATGGAATTTGATGAAATAACTTCGCAAGCTCATGATTGGGAAATGAGAGCTATTTTAGCCCTTGAAAATAATGATGAATCTTTAGCTAAAGAGGCATTACTAAAAAAAGATGATTGTGAAAAAAAAGCTGTAATAGTAAAACAAACCTGGGAAACACAAAAGGAAAGTACAAAACAGCTAAAATATTCATTGAATGCTTCCAAAGAAAGAGTGGATGATGCTAAAAGGCAATATACTCTTCTTCTTGCCAGGTACAAATCAGCTGAAACTAAGAAAAAACTAGCTGATGTTTGTTCTATGCATCAAGATAACTCTCCTATGCAAATAATGGAGAATTTAAATAATAAAATATTGCAAATTGAATCGGAAGCAGAGGCTAGCCTTGGACTGATGGGTGATTCAATAGATCAGGATATAGAAAAGAAGTTTGCCGACCTTGAATATAAAAAAAGAGGAGATGAAGCTTTGCAACAACTAAAGGATAAACTAGCCAGCCAGAAATCTTTAGACCATAGAAATTTGTTAGGGAATACAAACTGTAATGTTAATCAAGTTGAAGAATTAAAAGCAAAACTAAAAAAATAACTATTTATTTTTAAATAATTTTTTTAAGATAATTAAAAGCATTATTAATCTTGATAATAAGTTCATTAGCATATTTTTGCTTTTCAGGATTATTACAAAAGCGATCAGGGTGATATTCCTTACAAAGTCTTCTATATGCCTTTGTTAATTCGTCTGTTGTAGCTCCGGGCGCTAATTCTAATATTTTAAAAGCTTCACAGGTTTTCTGGTCTAGATAGGCATCTATTTTAGTTTTAGAATTATTATTATTTGTAAATATATTAGAGCATTTTTGATTTATTCGCGGTCTTTCACTTAATAATTTATTTAGTTTGCCTCTAATTATTCTTTTTATTTTTTTGTTAATTGACATTTATCATTTTTTCATATAAATTTTGCTTTTGAATTGTTTTCAAAAGCAGGATTTATATTGAATTGAATATTTGCGATTAAATTTTTATTATATTCAATATCTAATTCCTTCTCGATTACTTCCAGTGCCTCGCTTAGTATAGAATCTTGATTATTATTCCACAGGTTATTCTCTATTTTTTTTAGTATGGCATTTAAATTTATAAGTGATATATAAATACGAGAATATTCATCTTGAATCTTTTGATAATTAGAATATACTGTTTTTAATTTTGATGACATTATTATTAGGTCTTCAGTAGAATCAGTTTTTTTTGTATGCTTTATTTTTAGGGCGACAACGTCCATCTTCTCTTTAATCTCATTTAAAGTAGTAGAATTGAGATATCCTTGATAGGCCTCGGCTGCTTTTGCTGCTTTAATTGATGTATTGGTAATTTTATAGATTTTTTCCAAATCTAAATATACCCGTTCGCTGATGATCTGTTCTTTAAGTTTTAAATATTTTACAATAATATGTCCTAAAATGCTTTTTAAATTGTCATCTGATAACTCTCTGAGAGATGTAACTATATTAAGTAATTCAGGATTAATTTTGCGAGCAATGGTTATGCTTTTTAATAATTGAGCGTTAATTAAAGGTTTTGATTTTTGTTTATAAAAGTAAATTAATACTCCTTCACAGAGAACAAAAAATATAATATAGATCCATCGGTAATTTATCTCAAATAAGAAATTTGTCATAAAAAAAATAATAAGTACAATAATTGGCAATATAAATATTTTAGGCAGCTTTAACTTATTAGGAAGAGTATCAACAATATCATATTCACAGGGGTAAACGGAGAGCTCATTAGAAAAAATAAGCGCAGATGCTTTGCTTATTCCTTCTATTATTACTGTTGGAAGATGGCTTAATGCCTTATATATTTTTTTTTTTGAAATGAAAGGATATTGACGGCTTAAAAATTTTTGAATACCTTTCAAATCATCGCATTGATATATAATGATAGAAAATTCCCCCGGTTTAAAAACATCTCTGGAAAATGTTCCACAAATATGACAAAAATTGAGGCCAGAAATCAATTCTTTTTTACAATGCAAGCAAATAGCAGATTCTCTCTTTGCTTCAAAAGCAGCAAGAGAACTGCTTTGTTTATTTAGATCGTCAATCAATTCATAGATACTTTGATAGCGAAAGGTTGGATTTGTTTTTATACATTTGAAAATTATTGCTTCCATCCATTGTGGAATATCAGAGCGGAAAGTAATAATTCGTTCAATTTCTCCTTGAAGATGTAGTTTCATTATTGCAGTCAAATTTTGTGCTTGATATGGTGGAGTCCCGGTTAATAATTCATAAAAAAGTAATCCTACTGCATAAATATCAGACCTTGGATCTGCATTTCTTATAGATTGAAATAATTCAGGCGCCATATATGCGGGTGTTCCAATTACAGTTCCTGTCCTCGTTAAGTCGCTCATTGTATTCATTTTTGAAATGCCAAAATCAAGTATTTTGACATCAAAATTAGAATTGATTAATATATTTTGCGGTTTAATATCCCTATGCAGAATATTATTTTTATGGCAGGTATCTATAGCAGAAAGAATGGAGTGTGCTACTTTTAAAAAACCGGAGAAACTTAAAACCCCATATTTTTTTAAGTAAGCCTTTCCATCAAGTCCATCAAAAACCTCCATAGAAATTATATAAAAATTATCTTCTTTGATAAAGTCATACAATTTTATGATAGTAGGGTGATTAAGGCTTCGAATAATTTTAACTTCGCGAATGAATCTTTGAATATTTACCGGGTCTGTAGATAGATATGGATCAAGAATCTTAAGAACTACTTCTGTGTTAGTATTTAAATCAAGAGCCTTATATATGCTTGAACTATGCCCCTGGCCCACCTTGGATGAGATGATATAGCGTTTTGCTATCCTATAATCTTTCGGAAGACAATTATATTTAATCACGTAATTATTCCTATCTCATTCCTAATTTCTAAAGTTATTTGAAAGTCTTTTTTAAGCTCTTCAGCGCAACTTAAAATCTCTTTTACCTCTAAATCTAAAGAAGAAAGGTTTAGTACCAGTGCGTTACCTATGAGTTGATTAAAAAGGAATTGAATATAAATGAATTTATTTATCACCCGAACATATTTTTCTTCCAGTTGATAATAATTGTTGATTTCTTTTTTTAATATAAGGATTTTATCCGATTCTTGTGTTGATTGATATCTATATGATAAATCAGCGATATTAATTGTTGATAAAGAAAATTTTATTTCATCTATAAGGTTTGCCAAAGATATTAATGCCTGTAATAGGCCTTCTAATTTTTCCTTTATATCCTGACGAAGAAGGTTTGTAAAATTTTTAAGGAGCAAATACTTTTCAATAAAATGTGATACCATCGTATCCATTTCCTTACTTCGCTTTTTTTTCAACTCATATGAAATTTTTTTTATCCAATTATGCTCTCGATATAGTTTTGTGATAATTTTTTTGGGATCTCTAATTAAAGGAGGGCGTCTTCTCCTTAAGATACCCCAAAAAGACAGGGCTGCCAATAGGGCCCCAAATAGTATAATTATTAGATAATTCCATATAAAAAAAGATAAAAATAAGGGATTGTGAATAACCTTTGCAAAGGGTAATGGTTTTGTAAAAATGGGATATAAACCAAAAATTACAGCAGTGCTACTATAGATAAATAAAATATATAACCCTATATCAAATATAAGACTCAAGAGAGAACTCTTTTTAATTATTAAATAAATTTTATGTTTCATAGCGCTCGCTTTGAGAATATCAGCTGAGAACCGATCTATACCTGAAATAATCAACTTAGTTCCCTTTTTTGGTTTAGGGACAACACAATTCAGTATCTTTTTAAAAAAATTAGGGATATTGGATAAGGCGTTTTGATCCTCACAGATAAGTTGGTATTTACCAGATAAGCAAATGTCAAAAAAATTGAATCCGCAATGGGTGCAGACAGGAAGTTCAGTTATAGTTAGTTGGCCGCAATTAATACACTCGATTTTAGCTAACTGAGGAAATGATTTTGATATTACTTTTTTATTTTCTATATCCAGGGATAGTTCCTCTATGCTTTGGTATCTGTCAGCCGGTTCTTTATTAAGCATTTTTTTAATTATATTTTGCAGCCAACCTGGTACGCCAGGTCGGAGTTCATCCATTTCTTGTATTGGTGCGCATAGATGTTGGTTAAATAAAATAGCAATTGAATCACCCTGAAAAGGTAGTTTGCTCGTGATAAGCTCGTAGCAGATAATGCCTAATGAGTAAATGTCTGTTCTCGGATCATAGGTGTTTGTAGAAAAAAGCTCGGGAGCCATATATTCAGGCGTCCCTAGTGAAGTCCCTGTTTTAGTCAAATCACTCAACCCTGTCATCCGAGATATTCCAAAATCAAGAAGCCGAATATTTCCATCTTTTTCAACCATTACATTTTGAGGCTTTAAATCTCGATGTATAACATTTTTAGAGTGACAGGCTGATAAGATATCAATTAATTGACTTAAAATAGAAATGACTAGTTCTATCTTTATAGGATGATTAAGTCTAAGATAGTCTTTTAAGGACAGACCATTAATATACTCCATTACCAGGCTTATTTGTCTCTGATGATAAAGCAGTTCAAATATAGATACAATTTTTGGATGACCTATATGTCTGGTAATTTGAATTTCACGTTTAAAGCGTTCAATGCTGATTTCATCTGTGTCTAAATTAGGATTTAAAATTTTTATAGCTACATGTGAATCTGTTTTACAATCTATGGCTTTATATACCTTTGCAGTAAGACCCTCAGCAATAAGTTTTAGGTTAGTAAAACGTTTTGAGTTAAAGATATCAAATGATTGGTTGAAGGTATTAAAAGAAGACAGTGTAGTTTTAGATATAATATTATTACATTGAGGACATGTATAATTACTCAGATGATCGGCATTGCCTTTAAATCCGCATTTTTTACATTTAACAATCGCCATTTAAAAAAATTTATATTTATTCATATATCTGGAAGCCCACGGTCAGAAACTCTCTAAGGTATGAATATTTTTATGTTCCATTTATTCTTTTGTCTTTTTTTTGTAAACTAAGTATATGATTCCTCTCAAAAACTGACTGATAGAATTTGCTTTTTTAACGCTGAAAAAATTATACATAAAAATAGAAGAAAGGACAATTATTTTATAAAAATTTTTGTTCTTCAGACTATTACCCAATAAAGTAAAACCGGAAATTCATTTCGGGTATAAATAAATATATTAAAGTTACTTCTATCCCACATCGGGTATAAAATGGAAATTGCCGAGCAGGTTAAGAGATTAAGGAAGAAAGCAGGATTAACTCAACATGAGCTCGCAATCAGGGCTGGTGTGGGCCTTCGTTTTGTTCGTGAACTGGAGCAGGGAAAGCCAACAATCCGTCCAGACAAGGTGAATCTAGTGCTTGCTCTATTCGGTTATCATCAGTTTATTCCCTTCGGCAAGAATATCGAAGGGATTGTAGATAAAGCAATTAAGGAATAACAGGGAAAGGTTGGAGTATTTTTCGAAAATTGGATACAATAAGCACTCAGATTATTTCCCGGACATTATTAGATAAACAGGGGGACAATTATGTCAAAAAAAGTTTTTCTTATAATTATATTTTTTATATTTTTTGCTTATACAACTTGTATGTCAGCAGAGAACCAAAAGAATGTGTCATTAAAATTTGGTATTGAAATAGGGAAATTAAATTATCTCTTACCTGAAGAAAAAGAAAAACTTGCACAAAATGGTTTTGTTATTTCAATTCCCAAAAATACTACCTATCATCCCGATGATGAAGCAGTCAGCATTTATACCCGATGTAAAGATAGCCATTTCCCTGTTTTTGTAACCAGCGACATTATTCTTCACGTTTCACATCTTTTATTCGATTGGTCACTTCGTTTTATTGAAATATCGTCCCTAAGGCAAGATCTATTAAATTTGACAGACATTTTGCTCAGTAAATCAATGGAATATTATGACAGCATTAAGGATCCGAGGTTAAAAAATGCTGCTTTAAAAAATGTTCTCTTTTTTAACATTGCAAAATTATTATTAACCGACGGCAATTTAAGTGAATTACCCGCAGAAGAAAGAAAAATAATTGAGCTAGAACTTGACAACATTAATAAACATGAAGGATTCGCTCTGTCTCCTCTTTTTGGCTATAAAGAAGATTACAGTCAGTATAGACCACGTGGTCACTATTCAAGAAGTCCTGAATTCAAAAAATATTTTAAAGCTATGATGTGGTATGGAAGGATGAATTTTGAATTACCTATAATAAGAGTAACGAAAAGAGAACATTTTTATTTAGACAAAAATGTAGATTTATTACCAACTCAACAAGCCATTTTAATATGTAAGGCGCTGTCAGAAACGAAAATAAAAGGAGAAAACGCCCTTGATGTCTGGAAACGTCTTTATGAGATATCATCTTTCTTTGCTGGCAAGTCTGATGATATCACTGTTGTAGAATATCTTTCAATAATCATAAGACTTTTTGGCGAAGATATATCCTTTGAGAATATTAATGAAATTAATAAGTTAACAGAATTTGTAAAGGAAGCCAGACAATTAAGAAAACCGAAAATATTATCCTCTTATGTAACCGACATTTCTTCTCGTGAAATTGATTGGAAGATTCTAACTCATGGTATGCATTTTATGGGGCAACGTTTCACTCCTGATTCATTTATAATTCAAAATCTAGTTTATGATAAGGTAAAACAATACTTGGGAGAAGCCCCTTATCCTTTTACAGCCGTCAATGCTAACGGTTTATGGATTAGGGGATTTCCCAGGGGCCTAGATGTTATGGCTGTTTTTGGATCTAATATTGCTGAACAGATTTTGGTCAAAGAAGGAGATGCAAATTTCAACAAATATCATAAAAATTTTTCCACATTAAAAGAGGCTTATAAGAAGATTGATCAAAAGATATGGAAACAAGACTTATATCACTTAAGATTTGACGTTTTGAAATCTCTTATAAAAAATCCTTCTGAAGGTGTCCCTTTATTTATGCAATCTGAAGCCTGGTTTAAAAAACAATTGAATACATCTTTGGGCTCTTGGACAGAATTAAAACACGATACTATCCTCTACACAAAGCAACCTTATTCAATGGCTCAAATGGCACTTGCTGGAAAGGTAGGATGGTCACGTTATTTGCCTCCGGAAGTTGTTCATGGTTATGTAGAACCTCTTCCTGAAGTATATGAAAAAGTTAGGCTTTCAATCGCTGCCCTACGCTCAAAATTAGCTACTCACGGATTCCCATACGATAGAGCACTAGAAAACAATTTTAAACAGTTTGAAGAGATTTTAAATGTATTAAAAAGCATCGCGCAAAAAGAATTATCGGGAAAAATGCTTAATGATGATGAATATCATTTAATCGAGGATATTGGTCAAAGATTAAAGAATATTTTAAGATATGCCCATTACATAGATGTTACCGAAGAATTCAGAAGTGAAATGGACAATAAAATGCCTATCATAGCGGATGTATTTACAGATGTGAATTCCAGCATGGTTCTCGAGGAAGCGGTAGGGAAGCCATTAGAGATATTTGTCATTGCACCTGTTGATGGAAAAAATAAGGTATGTTTGGGAGTAGTATATTCTTACTATGAATTTAAGCAACCAATGAGTAACAGGTTCACTGATGAAGAATGGCGTTCTATGTTAAAGGAAAAAAAACAGCCTCTAATAAATAATTGGTTTAAGGATATTGCGGTTGTGCATTAATGAACTAAAATATGCTAAATCAAGATGGGCATACCTCATTGAAATCTTTCTTTTATTCGTCCTGTCTTTTCTGTTAAAATCTTTAGTGTATAAATTAGGCTCCCAAGAAACACTTCATAATTTTTTCAATTCAATACTACCAGTTTGGAGAATAAATCCTTATCTTACCTTTCCCTATCTGATTGCTCCGCTTATAGGCATGATGCTATTGCCTCTCTTATGGGAAAAAACCATTAAAAAAACAAAATTAAGAGAGATTGGATTTTTTGTTCCGGAACATTATATTATAGAATCATTGTATGCATTAATTTTCATTTGTGTTTTCTATGTTTATTATATTTTCTTTCATTCAAGAAGTGTTAATATCCTGTTTTTATCGCCCCACCTTATTCTATATATAGTTGCCGGGTGTTTTTGTATTACCGGCAGTGAAGAAATATTTTATAGGGGCATAATCCAGAGAAGATTGACTATTATTTTAAATAAATATTGGGGATTGTTAATTGCTTCTATAATATTTGCGATAATCGGTCATCCTAATACTCCTTTGATAGACAATCTGATATGGCGATTGCCAGCCGGTATAATCCTTGGTTATTTTTATTTGCGAACCGGAAGTTTATTTTTCCCTATTTGCTTACATTGCGGATTTAACATAATCAGTGCATGATTCATTTAAAAATGTAATGAGAAATGAAATCTTATAGCACAATCAAAACCCTGCTTCTGGGCTACAAGCTCGATAATAAGCATTGTGCTTTTTCATGCTGAGTAAGGCAATAAGTGGAGCCATTCTCATAGAGGAGAATCCAATCCCATTGACAAGCCCCCACCGCACTTTGAAATTCAATTGCATCATGGGTACAATGGATATTATGGATACATCCATGAATGCTCAACACCATGCATTGCGCGTTTTTCATCCCCTTATCGGCCGATGGTTTCAAGAGACCTACCGGTGCCCTACTGATATCCAAGAGAAGGCATGGAGAGCGATCAGTGAAGGGAAGCATGTGCTTTTGACAGCTCCGACAGGAAGCGGCAAAACACTTGCCGCTTTTCTGTGGGCGATCAATCAGTTGGCTGCGGGAACCTGGCCGGCTGGTCAGCTTCGCGTGCTTTATGTCTCACCGCTTAAGGCGCTGAACAATGACATCGGACGGAACCTGATCACACCCCTGCGAGCTCTTGAGTCAGTCTTTGAGGGTGAAGGAATGCCTTTTCCAAAGATCAATGTTCATATTCGAAGTGGCGATACACCTTCCCATGAACGGCAGAGAATGCTTCGAAAACCCCCGGAGATACTTATCACAACGCCTGAAAGTCTCAATCTGATCCTCAGCGGAACAAAAGCGCGGGCACTATTCAGGGGTCTTGCAACAGTTATTGTAGATGAAATTCATGCGGTGGCAGATAATAAACGAGGCACGCATCTTATAACTGCCATAGATCGCCTTGTCATTTTATCAGGGGAGTTTCAAAGAATTGGCCTCTCCGCTACAATCAGGCCTCTTAAGAAAGTGGCGAATTTCATTGCGGGATACAGAATGAAGAGGGAAGGGGAGGAGGTGCTCTATCAGAGGCGATCCATTACCACAGTTGAGTCTGGTATGGAAAAAGAGTACAGTGTCAAGGTTTCATTTCCTGAAGTTGCCCGAAAGGTCAGAGAGGTGGGGGAATGGTGGTCTTCACTTATTTCAGAATTCGTGGGTATTATTGAAGAGAATCGCGCAACACTCCTTTTTACGAATAATCGAAAATTAACTGAGAAAATAACCCGGTTGATTAATGAACGGCAAAAGGAGATCCTCGCATATTCTCACCATGGCTCGCTTTCAAGGGAGCTGCGCAGGCATGTTGAGCAAAGATTGAAAGAGGGTAAATTAAAGGCAATCATTGCCACAAGTTCCCTTGAGCTTGGGATCGATATCGGGACCCTTAATGAAATCATTCTCCTCCAAACCCCCTTTTCTATATCTGCAGCCATTCAAAGAGTCGGACGGGCCGGCCACTCCATTACCGAGACCAGTAAGGCAAGGTTTTATCCCCTTCACGGGAAGGATCTCATTTCCTGCGCAGTCATGGCAAAAGCGGTAATGGCAAAGGATATGGAACATATCCATATACCGGAATGTCCGCTCGATGTCCTTGCCCAGGTAATTCTCTCAATGGTTGGTGTGGAATCATGGGACCTTCGGGAGCTTTTTCATGTGCTCAGGGCTAGTTATCCCTTTCATTTACTGCGCTGGGAGCACTATCATGCGGTGATCGAGATGCTTGCAGGCCGTTATGCAGATTCAAGGATCCGGGAATTGAGACCGAAAATCTCCATTGATACTATTGATAATAGGGTGTACGCCAAGGAAGGAGTGTTATGGCTCATCTATAGCGCAGGAGGGACTATACCCGACCGGGGATATTATACGCTGAGGCTCTCCGATACAAAAGCCATAATTGGAGAACTGGATGAGGAATTTGTGTGGGAGAGGCGTATCGGAGATACTTTCAGCTTTGGGACAGGGGTCTGGAAAATACAAAAGATTGACCATACCTACGTGGAGGTGATACCGGTAAAAAAGGCAGGGAGCATGGCCCCTTTCTTTAGGGCAGACGCGCTCATGCGCAGCTTTTACCTTTCGGAAAAAATAGGCTTATTTTTAGAGGAATGGAATCAGAGGATGGATGATGGTAATGCCCTCGCATGCTTAAAGAAGGAGTACTTTCTTGAAGATGAGGCCGCCTCTGCATTGATGGATTATTGGAAACGCCAGAAAAAAGCAACAGGCTCTGATCTTCCCCACCGCCACCTCATCCTTATTGAGCATTTCCAAGATCCCCTGAACAGAAGTGACAGTAAACAGGTAATACTTCATACCTTTTGGGGCAGCCGGCTCAATCTCCCTTTCTCCATTGCCCTCTCACAGTCATGGGAGGAACATTATCATTACCCTTTGCACATCTTTCAGGATAATGACTGCATTCTCCTGAATCTGCCCGATCATTTTTCAGTGCAGGACCTATTTCATTTCGTCACACCTGAAAATATTAACATTCTATTGAGAAAGAGACTTGCGAAAACAGGGATTTTTGGAGCCTGCTTCAGGGAAAATGCTGGCCGGGCCCTTCTGTTGCCCAAACAAAGCTTTCATAAGAGAATGCCGTTGTGGCTTAATCGGCTTCGCTCTAAAAAACTGCTTCACGCAGTCATGCACTATGAAAATTTTCCTATCTGTGCCGAAACTTTTCGCACGTGCTCTCAGGATATATTCGATCTTTCCAATCTCATAAGGGTTCTTGATGAAATCAGAGAGGGAATCATAATTGTCAAAGAAGTCTCTACACGAGTCCCCTCACCCTTTTGTGCGAATGTGATCTGGCAGCAGACCAATAAATTCATGTATGAGGATGATGCACCATCAGATGGAGCGACTTTTCAGTTAAAAAGGGATATTGTAGAAGATCTTGTCTTTACCCCGGAATTGAGACCGACACTTTCACCCCTCATTATCAAGGAATTTAATGAGAAAATCCAGCGAACCTATCCGGGATATGCTCCGACGACGCCGTTAGAGTTATTAGATCACCTCAAGGAGAGGGTATTGATTCCAGAGGCGGAATGGGATACGCTGCTCAGTCATGATCATTCCATTTATGAGCAAGTAATGTCAAAGATACGAATACAGAGGCTCCAAGGTGCCGAAATTGAAGTGGTGATTGCATTGGAACAACTCGGAAGGCTCACAACAGGGCTTTCCGGGGATGAAGAGATAATGCTTCCTCTCTTTTCCCAGTGGTTGCAATTTTATGGGCCCCTTCCAAAAAGCTTTATGCGAAAGATATGGGGTTTTGATCAGAATAGATTTGATGCTCTTCTTAAGAGACTTTGTCAAAACCAGGTAATTGTCGCCGGACATATTTCAGACAACGCGGTTGAGCAGGAGTTCTGCGATGCACAAAATTTAGAGATGCTTCTTCGGATTGCACGGAAAAAGGCCCGCCCTGAATTTAAAGCCCTCCCCATCTCCTCTCTTCCCCTTTTTATAGCCCATTATCAGGGGCTTACTACTCCCGGCAGCAGCATTGAGGGGGTAAAGAAATCTCTTGAAAAGCTATGGGGATATCCTGCCAGGGCAGAGCTTTGGGAGTCAGAAATATTCCCCGCCAGGATGGAGCCCTATTATCCATCTTGGCTCGATACTCTATGGAATGAAAGTGACCTGGTATGGTTCGGTTGTGGCAGAGAAAAGGTGGGGTTCTGTTTTGAGACAGATCTTGAGCTTTTCCAAAAACCGACATCAGATAAAAAACATGCACAGCTTAGTTTTTTTCCGGAGAAAGGCGGAAAGTATACTTTTTGGGATTTATCCGAGCAAAGCGGTCTCTCTTCAACTATTCTGACGACAAAGCTCTGGGATATGACATGGGAAGGCTTGATTTCAAATGATAAAATTCAGGCCCTGCGGAAGGGAATTGAGAATAAGTTTCAACCAAGCACCTTTCAAGCTCCTTCCCGTGGCAGGATGAGAGGAATACGTTCACAGCTCAACCGGTGGCACTCATCAAGGCCCATGCAGGGGAATTGGTATATCCTGCAAATACCCGGCATTTCCAAAGATCCCATTGAGAGGGAAGGGATCATCCGTGACAGGATTCGTATGTTATTCCAGCGGTATGGCATTCTTTTTCGGGAGATCCTCACCCATGAACTGAGAGAGGCGGCATGGCCTTCAATCTTTCGAGGCCTGCGCTTGATGGAGCTATCTGGTGAAATCATGGCAGGTCATTTCTTTTCTGACATTCCGGGCATGCAATTTATCTGTTATCATGCGCTTCGGGAAATCAGGAAAAAATTACCCGAGGATGCCATCTATTGGATGAACGCGGCTGATCCTTCATCTGTCTGTGGAATGAAAATCGAGGCCCTCAAGGGAAAACTCCCATCCCGCATTCCCTCGAACCATCTGGTGTTCCGGGGTAGCACCGTCGTTCTTATCTCCACTCAAAAAGGGAGAAAATTGCATTTTTATGTATCCCCAGAAGATCCTGATTTGGAAAAATATCTCAAGGTTTTCCGTGTGCAGGTTAATAGAAAATGGAATCCTGTCAAAAGGATCATCGTAGAAAGGATCAATCATCTCCCCGCCGCTGAAAGCCCATATAAAGATGCATTAGCGGAATATGGTTTCCGCACGGACTACAAAAACCTCATTTTATGCTAAAATTAACATCTTTTATTTATCGGTTTACATTTTTAACTAAAAACATATCATGATTTTATAATTTCCGATCATACCAATTTGAAAAGGAGTCCACCATTAAATTAGTCTATGCACCTAAATCGAAATAAAAAAAGGCAGGACATAAAAATAATCCTGCCTATAAACTATACACTACCCTCCAGCAAGCTACGGAGAATTAAATCCGAATAGAGATTAACTGAATTTTTTCTTAATTCCTACCATTCCTGCAAAACCAAAGAGAAGTAGCAAGCAGGTGGCTGGTTCAGGCACTGATTCATTAACTGTAAAATCATCCATCGCAAAATGTTCGCCGCTTCCCCCTATACCAGCAGATATACCACCGTAAGAGTAAAATTCCAGTTGGTCAATGCCAAGAAAATCAAAATCGAACCAGTTAGGACCGTTGGTATCTGTCGTCACAATTTGCTCGTAAATTTGAACGCCATCATCAAAACCCCTCACTCTTATATTCAGATCAGTATTCCATGCTGCGGTCAAATAAGCACCATTGAAATCGAAATCAGCATCATTTATGCTTACTACGCTCGCATACGCATTGAAAAGAATATAATCGCCGGATGCCGTTCCACTGATATATCCGCTACTTTGAGGGGAGTAGGAAGGAGTATGCATTAAATACCAATCTTGATCCCACATAAATCCACCATAACCAGTGACATAATTGTTAATTGAAGTGTAGCCTGTGGCGGTGGTAATATCATCAAATGTCAACACCGTAGCATTAGCCATCCCGATTATTCCCAAACTTATTACCAACGCACAAATAAACAGCATTAATTTTTTCATCACCTTAACTTCCTCTTTTAGTCAACTTATTTTAAGCCTTCTTTTCTGAATTATTCCTACTATCTCTTAAACTACTTAAATAATTTCTGAATCGCAGTACCTCCTTTCTCTTGCAGATAGCCTTGTTTTAATTTTTATTTGCCTTAATGGTCTATCTATGTCCCCCTCTCTTGAGCAGCTATATAAATTATTTTTCAGCCCAACTCTTCCGAATTGATTGAGAAATCTTTTCAACAGAAAATATATACAGAATTTTTATATCCTTACATCTAAACAACTCATTTGTTTGTCATATTAGGAATAATAATTTTTTGTGTCTATTTAAGAAGCATATTATATGCCAAAAATCCAAAACAGCGGTATTATAGATAAATAGGAGTATAGAGCATTTTCCGTTCATTTTACATATTAAATTTTGTAATGCATTCCGACATTGTTTAGTTCAATAATGGGCTATATATAAAGCTGAATTGCTATAAGCATTTGTTAAACATAGTGCAAGTATTTTCAATATAAATTGTAAATAAAATCGACACGAGTTTCTTGAAATTAAGCAAGATAAAAATTTTGATGCTCTTTCGCTAAGACTTTGAGAATAAAGTTGTTCTTTAAACAACAGAAATTCTAATTATGGCCAACTCTGAGAAGTCCTGAAAAAGTTGGGTACAGAGTGGAACGAATAGCATTAATCCCCGTCAACGAAGCAATTCGCCATATAAGAATTGTAGGCGAGTATGTGATGTGATGGAAAAAACGTAACATATTTGTTAAATTTATAAAGTATAGAGTAGTAAGAATGATTAATGCATACTCCCTGTGTAGCCCATTTATATTTTTAAACAGAGTGGATAGAGAATGAACGAAAAGTTGAGAATAGCAAGAATGGCCGGAATGGACCACATTTTAATGAATCAGGCTGTACTGATATATATTATTATAAGCAGTTTGTGTCTATTCATGTTCGCTGTTTCACTACATGCTGAATCTGCCAAATCGCGGATGACATACCAGCCTCACGAGATTCTTGTGAAATTTAAATCCTCGACTGACGAGGCCTTAAAAAAATCTATCCGTGATGAAATGGGTGCGGTATTGATCAGAACCGTCAGGAGTATTCAAGTGGAATACTGGCGATTGCCGGAAAACATAACGACCGAGGAATCTTTCACATTCTTGAGTGAACACTCGCTCGTTGAGCATGTTGAACCTAATTATTTGTACTCTCCTCAGATGATTCCCAATGACCCGCATTTTAGCAAACAATGGTTTCTTTACAACACCGGCCAAAGGATAAATGGCGTGAGGGGCTCCCCAGGGGCTGATATTTCAGCCATTGATGCGTGGGACATTGAAAGGGGAAGTTCGGATATAGTCATAGCTGTGATCGATTCAGGTGTTGCATATGATCATCCGGACCTCATAGGAAATGTATGGACTAATCGACACGAGATTGCGGGCAATGGCCTTGATGATGATTTGAACGGATATGTTGATGATATGCATGGATGGGATTTTGTCAATGATGATGACAATCCTTCGGATTATTCAAGAGATCTCTATGGAGATGGTCATGGCACCCATATCGCGGGTATCATTGCTGCTCAGGGGAATAATGGGATCGGCATTACCGGCATTATGTGGAAGGCCCGGATAATGCCGCTTCAGGTGTTTGATCTTTATGAGACTGCTTCTTTCTGGGATAGTATTATTCAAAATATAAACATTATCAGTGCCTTTGAGTATGCCGTGGATAATGGGGCGCATATTATCAATTGCAGTTTCGGTTCAGGATTAAACAGTCTTTTTCAGTATGATGTTCTTAAGTATGCGGACCAGCATGGTGTATTGGTGGTAGCCGCAGCCGGCAATGAGGGTAGAAATAATGATATTTCCCCCACTTATCCCGCAAGTTACGATCTTCCTAATATCATTTCTGTTGCCGCAACGGATGGCCATGGTGGTTTATCCTCTTACTCTAACTATGGTATAAAAAGTGTAGATGTGGGAGCCCCCGGTGGGGATAAGTCGCTGACCATATTCAGCACTATTCCTCCAAAAAGGGAGACATTGTTTTATGAGGATTTTGAATCAGGGGATACTGCATGGATAAAAGAGGGTGTATGGGAGGAGTGGTCCCTGGTCTATGCCCCCCTTTTTGACTCTTATGTTATGCAGGATTCTGCCTCGAATTACCATGATAATGAGGATTCCTATATCATGACCATAAATCCTGTGGATGCAGAAAATTACAGAGGGTTAAATATTCAGTTTACATCGCTCTTTCAGCTTGAAAGGGATTACGATTTCCTCTTTGTTGAAGGTTCTACCGATGGTATCAATTTCTCCACAGTCTTCCCGATAACCGGTTATCTTACAGGTTTTTCAAATAGCATTCAAACCGTGTATGCATGGGGGAGCGATACTGAAATAGGAGACAGCTTCTACTTAAAATTTCGGTTACGATCCGATAAATCACTTAATTATGATGGCGTGTATATTGATGATATTAAAATTACCGGAATTTCCTGGGAGTTTTTGGGAAATGAATATGGCGATAAGATGGGCACTTCAATGGCCACACCTGTAATTACTGGGATTGCAGGTCTTATATGGTCTCATCGTCCTGAGCTGACGCATGTGGAAGTTAAAGATGCCATTCTCGCGTCGGTGGACAAGCTCGAATCCTTGAATAAAAAAGTAGTAAGCGGCGGAAGGGTCAATGCGGCACGCGCCTTAGACAATTATCTCGCTCCATCTAACCTTTATAGCACTGATGACACTGAGGGAGTTGTAGAGGAGGAGGACAATGGATGCTTTATTGAGAATCTTTATTAACCAGCAATTCTAAAGAGTCATTTCTGTGGACTGCCTGTTTATGTAATTATCAGTATTTGAGATCACACAGGGTAAAATAAATTTTATTCTTATTTTGTTCACTACTATTTGACAGACACAATATTTTTGTGTATATTTTCATTGTAATTGCAAATTTACACAAATAAATATGGATTCATAATGTCAATACCATATATCAAAAGAGGAATTGAGAAGACAGTAAAAAATGCTGCTCAACAATTTCCCTCAGTAATACTCACAGGTCCTCGGCAATCCGGAAAGACTACATTGCTCAAACATCTTTTTTCTAAAAGCCATAGATATGTTTCCATGGATAACCCTGAATTACGACTTATGGCTATTGATGAACCAGCTCTTTTTTTTGAGAATTATCCGCCACCACTTATAATTGACGAAATTCAGTATACGCCTCAGATTTTTTCATATATTAAAATATTCATTGATAATGATAGGTCTAAGAAAGGCCATTTTCTCTTAACCGGTTCTCAGAGCTTTCCTTTAATGGCTAATGTGAGTGAATCATTGGCAGGAAGGATTGCGGTTCTTTCTTTGCTCTCCTTTTCTTTCAAAGAACAATTTCCTCAAAAATCCACGTTCGATATGCTCCTATTACAAAAAAAAATATTGCAGGGTGGTTTTCCTGAAATAGTTACCTTAGAGGATATAAATAATGAATTATGGTTTGCCAGTTATTTTCAAACCTATTTGGAACGAGATGTACGACAATTGCGCCGGATTGGGGATTTGGGTGATTTTCAACGATTTGTGCAGCTTCTCGCGACTTTTAACGGACAGAATGTGAATTTATCCAGTTTATCTAGAGATATTGGTCTCACTGTGAATACAATAAAAGCGTGGATTTCTATATTAGAAGCGAGCCAACAGATTGTTTCAATTAAGCCATTCTATCTTAATCAAGGAAAGCGGATAATAAAAAGTCCTAAAATATATTTTCTCGACACAGGG
Organism: bacterium; assembly: GCA_049472395.1. Lineage (GTDB taxonomy): Bacteria > SZUA-182 > SZUA-182 > DTGQ01 > JBLIRR01 > JBLIRR01. Next base: position 20,958 of record JBLIRR010000034.1, read on the forward strand.
CTTTTGTGCTATTTAACAGGTATAACTTCTCCCACACAAGTATTCAAAGGACCTTCCTCCGGACAGTTATTTGAGACTGCTGTACTTGGCGAAATAATAAGGGATTTTTATAATCAGGGTAAAATCCCCAGAATTTACTGGTGGCGGACTTCCCATGGGGAGGAAGTTGATTTCATTATAGAGGATAAAGCGAGGATAATTCCTATTGAGGTGAAGCTAACATCGAAAGTGAATAAAATAATGGCAAAGAATTTAATTTCTTTTTACAACTTATTCCCTAATAAAATAGATAAGGCATTAGTAGTTAATTTATCTCAGGAGGGATTCGTCCTGGATAAAGGAATATTCTCAATACCCTTCTATGAATTTATTTACCAAATTTAAAATAAAAACTTACATCCCGGCATATCTATCGGAAATTACTAGAGAAAGCAAAAAAAGAAAATCGCAGCCTCACTCTGGAATCAATCGCTATCTTAGCGAGGGGATTAAAGGGTCGGATTGATATGAAAGAACGTCACCTGGAAATTATTCAGGATATCAAAACTTATACAGTTATTTATTGCGTCTCGACCTTGTCATCTAATCCCAGCCCCCTGAAGTGCTGCCTTGGTTTCCTCGTGGTTTGGCATAAGCTCAGTTGCGTGCATAGCTTTTCCTTATAGCCTCTGAGATCAACAGGTTCCCATTATATCAATATAAATACAAATAATTACAAGATTTTGTGAAAAATATTCAATATTTTAACAGATTTTAATATAAAATTGGTTTATTTGCAAGGCAAGAAACGTGAAATGATAATCTTATTAAAGGTATCTTGTTCTTTTAAAGAAAATCTGCAACTGTGCAAATGAAGTCTGTTTTTTACAATTGGTCAGACAGCGTCTGACTTTTTCGAGTTGCAGTAATTTGGTAAACATTGTCTGACTGAGTATGAAGAGCCTCTGAATAAAAATAGATACCCTTTTATTTTTATCAATTATTTGTCATAATAGACTCACGTGAAAGAATTATTGTTATGTTTCCTATAAGAGATGAAAATCCAACGTATCATACGTCAGTGATGACATTTGCCATAATTGGTTTGAATGTCTTATCCTGGATCTTTTTGCAAGGATTCGGCCGCTCTCCTGTTCTTGCAAAATCAGTATGCCAGTTTGGTTTAATCCCCGCTGAGCTTTTGGGCCTCCTCCCGGCAGGAACACGAATATCGGTTGGACGAGGAGTTTTATGCGTTATTGAGAATGATTCTCCCTGGATAACAGTGATCACATCGATGTTTATGCATGGGAGCTGGTTTCATCTCATTGGGAATTTATGGTTTCTCGCAGTGTTTGGAGACAATGTGGAAGATGTGATGGGTCCGGTCAAATTTTTTATGTTTTATTTACTCTGCGGTATTGTTGCGGGGGCTGTACAAGTTGCCATGAATCCTTCAAGTCCCATACCTATGGTGGGAGCATCAGGAGCAATTAGTGGGGTTATGGGCGCCTATGCAATACTATTCCCGAAGGCCCCTGTTCATTTACTGATTTTTATCGGATTCTTTATCACTACTATTGTGGTGCCTGCGTTTATTGTGCTCGGCTATTGGTTCCTCCTGCAACTGCTTGGCGGATTTATGAGTACTGGCACAGGAGGTGTTGCTTTTGGGGCGCATATCGGCGGATTTCTCGCAGGCATATTTCTATTGAAATTATTCTGCCAATCGGATCGCATAGAAGAATGCCGCCTAAAGCGGGGCACTACTGATAAAATAATAAAAAGACGCAGGAGATAGGAGACGTAAAAAGGGGTCATGGCAGATATTTATTGAAAGGGAGATTGTCAATGGCAGAGGAAAAAAAATCGAAACCATGTTGGGAAACCGGAAATATTAAAGATTGCGGGCCGCGAAAGATACCCTCTCTATTTCCCCCATTTAATAAAAAACAGGTGCATTTTTCTCTCTGGTATTTCATTATTGCCCTCCTTGTTCTTCATCTTCTCAATACCTATATTATTCGCACTCCCGAGAAAACTGTCGATTTCAGTGAGTTCAAGGTGAGAATAAAAGAAGGTGAGATTAAGCGGGTCCAGATGGGTGATAAATACTACCTTGGATTTCCCTATGACAATGAGAAGCTTAAAAATATTGAAGAAAAACCGGTTGCCGAGCGAAGACAATTTGCTGAAATTCCCATATATAAAACAGTCCCGGTAGATGATCCTTCCTTAGTCCCTCTTCTTGATTCTTTAAATATTGAGTATTATGCCCGGCCAATACAGGAGAACCGGTTAGTTGATTTCTTCTTTAACTGGATTCTCCCCTTTCTCTTTTTCCTGTTTATCTGGCGCTTGATATTTAAACGAATGGGAAAGCTCGGATCGAATTTGATGGCGTTTCGGGAAAATAAGGCCCAGCTTGTGGCAGAGGGCGATACCGGAACAACATTTTCCGATGTGGCAGGCGCTGATGAGGCAAAAGAAGAATTGATTGAAATTGTCGACTTTCTCAAGCAACCGGAGAAATATATTGCCATCGGAGGGAAAATACCCAAAGGGGTCCTGCTTGTCGGACCACCTGGCACGGGCAAGACACTTCTTGCACGGGCGATTGCCGGAGAGGCAAAGGTACCCTTCTTTAAAATGAGTGGCGCTGATTTTGTGGAGATGTTTGTCGGACTAGGGGCTGCAAGGGTTCGTGACCTTTTTAAACAAGCACGGGAAAAAGCGCCCTGTATTATTTTTATTGATGAGCTTGATGCCATTGGAAAAAGCAGGGGGCCGGCAATTGGAGGGAATGATGAACGGGAGCAGACATTGAACCAGCTCCTTGTTGAGATGGATGGTTTTGACTCACGCACGGGAGTGATCATATTGGCAGCAACAAACAGGCCGCAGGTCCTTGATCCGGCCCTGCTTCGTCCGGGTCGTTTTGACCGTCAAATACTTGTTGATAAGCCTGATCTTGATGGCAGAGAAGCAATTCTTAAAATACACTCAAAAGGAGTTGCACTTGATGAATCTGTTGATCTTAGGGTATTAGCCAAAGTCACGGCCGGATTTGCGGGAGCGGACCTGGCCAATATTGTTAATGAGGCAGCGCTTCTTGCGGTGCGGTCAGGAAGAAACAAGGTGAACCAAAAGGATTTTGAGGAAGCCATAGAAAAGGTCATAGCAGGCTTGGAGAAAAAGAACAGGCTGATTAATTCCAAGGAACGTGAAATAGTTGCCTATCATGAAACAGGCCATGCACTTGTCGCGGCCTTTACACCAGGAGCAGACCCGGTGCAGAAGATTACTATCGTGCCTCGCAGCTTAGGGGCATTGGGATATACCATGCAGCTTCCCACTGAAGATCGATTTCTTATGACAAAAGAGGAGCTACTTGGTAAAATCAACGTTCTCCTGGGCGGCCGGGCTGCAGAGGAAATTATATTCAGCCAGATCTCAACAGGGGCTGCTAATGACCTTACGAAAGCAACGGATATTGCCAAAAGTATGATAACGGACTATGGAATGAGTGAGAAATTCGGCAATATGATTTTACACGCACAAAAAGGGCCGCACTATTTAGGAGATATCTATCCTGCAACTGCGGTTCGCGAGTATTCAGAGGCCACCCAGCAGTATATTGATGAAGAGATTGCTGCGATTATTAATAATGAATATAAGAAGGTAATATATCTATTAAAAAGCAAAATAGATATCCTTAAAAGAATCGCATCGAGGCTTCTTGAGGTTGAAAAAGTAGGCGCAGAAGAGTTTTTATCTTTGATTAAGGGCGCTTAAAAATTGACTTTCTAATGATTTTATAGTATATTATAATATCCCGTAATGTTGAAATGTTCATTCGATCTGCTCATAGTTGTTAATAGGAGCTATATTTCTTTCCGCCATTTCCATCTGTAAAAGTACTTTCCAGTGATAACTATACATCGTATCATCAATTATTAAGTAGTAAGAAAAAAGATATTCTATTCTGAATTAAAAAGGAGGAATTATGAACAGGAGGTCATTTTTTATAGTTATTTTTATTATTTTAATATTATTTCCGTATATCTTAAAAGCACAGTTGTTATCGAACGTTCCTTACCGAGCTGCCAATAGTCTTTTTAATCCTATCTCTTCTCTCCCAAGCTTACGATTTCCTTATAATATAAGTCCTTTTTCACCAAGACCATCTCTGACGGGCTTGTATGCGCCTCTTTCCGGTAACGTCATTTTCAACTCACTGATAAGAAATTATACGTCGCCCTTTGCCTCATACGGCAGCTTCGGCCAGTATTATCCCTATTATTGGCCATCCCAAACATACTCACCCTATATGCCTTTCTCCTCCCCAAGCACCTCGATACCGGATGTGGCAGGTCTTTCTCAGGCCGAAGCAGAATCAATCCTTACCTCTGCCGGTCTTATGCCGGGAATTAAACAGGAATTTAGTGAAACCACAGCGAAGGGGCACGTAGTCAGTCAGAATCCATTACCTGGTGTATTTGTCCCCTATAATACCGCAGTCGTGCTTGTGATATCGCGTGGCAGGCAGCCTGCTGTCGCCCTTGAACTTATTGCTGAAGGATTCTCTGCTCCTGTAGTCCTGACTTCTCCCGATGATGGCAGCGGACGGTTGTTCATCGCAGACCGTATAGGGCTTATAAAAATACAATCAGCCGATGGTAGTAACGTCTCAGAACCCTTTCTTGATATCCAAGACAAAATAGTTCCCCTTGAGGAGTCTTATGATGAGAGAGGTCTTCTTGGTCTGGCCTTTCATCCTGATTTTAGCAGTAATGGTCGTTTTTTCGTTTACTATAGTGCTCCGCTTCGGGATACTGCTCCCGATGGCTGGGATCATACCAGCACAATATCGGAATTCACCGTTTCGCATTACAATCCGGATAGGGCTAATCCAAATTCAGAACGAATTCTGCTCCAGATTGATCAACCTCAGTTTAATCATAATGCCGGCAAGATTGTCTTTGGACCGGATGACTATCTTTACATTGCCCTCGGTGATGGAGGAAGCTCTTACGACAAGGGCCTTGGCCACTCATCGCAAGGAAATGGACAGGACACTTCCACCCTGTTAGGAAGTATTCTGCGAATTGATGTAGATAGCGTGCCCTATGGCATTCCCCCTGATAATCCATTTATAGGTGGCGAAGGACGTGATGAGATCTTCGCATTCGGATTTCGTAATCCCTTTGGCATTTCCTTTGACAGGGCAGGAGATAATTCCTTGTTTGTTGCCGATGTAGGCCAGAACCTTTGGGAAGAGATAAATATTGTCACGATCGGCAATAATTACGGATGGCCCCTCAAAGAAGGATCATATTGTTTTGATGCAAATTCACCGGATGTATCTTTTTCTGCGTGCCCGAGCATTGATGAGCAAGGAAATCCCCTCATCGATCCGATCATTGAATATAGGAACTCCAGAATATCCCAAGGAGTGGGAAGGGCGGTCATTGGTGGTTTTCTCTATCGTGGGGACCTTATCCCAGAACTCTATGGAAAATATCTGTTTGGAGACTGGAGCAAATCATTTGAAAAAGCAGATGGCTCTTTATTTATTGCCGCGCCTGCCTTATCAGAAGAGGACACGTGGTCTATGGAGCAGCTTCGAGTTGCCATGAGCAGCGATGGCCGTGTAGGAGAATTTGTGCTCTCATTTGGACAGGATAGGGCAGGGGAGTTGTACTGCCTTACTGCTGAAAATTTTGCATCCACGGAGCAGACCGGCAAAGTATATAGAATTCTTTCTGCCTCCGGCGCTGTCCCGTTTATTACCGTATCTGATCAACCACTTTATGCAGGACAAGATGTCTTTGTGGAAGCCGCAGCCTACAGCGGGCCAGGATGGATTGTTATATATGAGGACAATGGTTATGGTTCATTTGGCGATCCTATTGGTCATGCTCAATTATCAGCAGGAACGACACCCGCTATCTATGTCCCTCTTGATCGTGATATAAAGGAAGAAGAGACACTTTATGCAATCCTGCATATGGATGCAAATGCTGTCGGTACGTATGAGTTCCCAGGATTAGACATTCCTGTGCGCGATGATAATGGCCAACTCATTATGAAGAGCTTTATGGTTAATTCTTTTCTTCAGCAAATGGTGATCGTACCGAATGTCATTAGTATGAACCAGATACAGGCAGAGGCTGAAATTAAACGCAGCTATCTCATTGTGGGGACCATAACCAGAGTATTTAGTAGCACTATGCCATCAGGGAATGTCATCAATCAGAATCCCTCTCCCGGTGCTTTTGCTCGGACGGGATCGCGCATTGACCTTGCGGTTTCTTACGGCCCTTAAATTCAGAACTCCTGATCCGTAAATATATTTTTAGGAAGCTGCTATGCTATGGCTGGATTATAAAAAGATACTATAACTATACGCTATGCTTCTATCACTAAGTTTTTGCCTGCTTTTTTCGCTTCGTATAATGCTGTATCAGCTTTTTGGAATAAATCGAATCGGTTCATATTCTTTGAGTAATTGGCAATTCCTATACTCACGGTGACTTTTGTTTTCAATGCAAGATTTTCAACCTTTTCTTTAATTTTTTCTGCTACGATTTTCGCTTGACAAATATCTGTTTCCGGCAATATCACCACAAATTCATCTCCGGCATAACGACATGGAATGTCTATGTTGCGAAGATTTTTCTTTAAAACTTTACTCACTTTTTTGAGGAGGGTATCTCCCGATAGATGCCCAAATGTGTCATTATAGGATTTAAAATCATCTATATCGAGCAGAAGCAAACATAATGATCCTTTGTAACGATTCACCCTATTTATTTCGTGATTCAGGCTTTTTGTAAAGTAACGGGAATTGTAAATATCTGTTAAAGGATCGGTGATAGTAAGATAATTTAGTTTACTATATAGATTGGCATTTTCAACAGCCACCGCAATTTGACGGACGATCATAATGAGAACTTTTAAATCAATCTCAGAGAATATATCACCATTGGAAGAATTTTTATCAGCAACATTAATTATACCAAATATTTCATTATCCAATTTTATTGGTGCACTCATAAATGATTTACTTTTGTAAGAAAGCCGGTTTTTTCTTGAAAAACGGCTATCAGTCTCTATATCTGACACGAGAATAGGAACCCCTTGCTCAGCAACAAAGCCCACTGTTGAATCTTTTATGTTTATATTTTTTTTACTGACAAATTTATCATTTAATCCAATATGCTTTTTGATATATAATTCTCTTCCGTTCCCATTAATTAACATTATTGAACCTTTATCAGCTTCCAAGATATTTGTTGTCTTATTCACGGCGAAGTCGATTAACTTATCCAAATGGACTATCCTGTTTAAATCCTCTTCGATACTCAAAATCTCTTCTAGTTTTGTCTTTTCTAATTTCAATTGATCTTTTGACTTTCTTAGCTCCTCGTGTGACTGTTTACGTTCTATGGCATACTTAATAATCCTTGGAAGCATTCGCCTATCCAACTGTCCTTTTACTAAATAATCCTGAGCACCAATATGGACAGCCTCTATGCCAAGTGATTCATCTCCAAAACCTGTTAAAATAACCACCGGTAATGAAGGGGCTTTTTCAAGTAATGATTTAAGTGTAGTAATTCCGTTGCTATCGGGTAACGCAAGATCTAAAATGGCCACATCAAAATGTTTTACTTCAAGTTGCTCCAAGGCTTTCCCAATCCGATCAACATGGGTAATGGAATTCTGGATAGTATCGGCAGCATCGGCTAAAGCTATTTGTATAAGCTTGACATCTTGAGGATCATCTTCTATCAATAAAATATCCATGGTTCCTTAATGGAGTAAAATTTTTATTTTCTATTCGGTAATTCTACGACGGTGAACCAGAAATTTTCGATTTCGTTGACTACTTTTCTAAATTGCTCAAATCCTACAGGTTTTGTAATATAACAGTTTGCTCCCAGACCATAACTTTTTATTATGTCTTGTTCGGCGTTTGAGGTTGTGAGAATAACTATAGGAATTTCCTTGAGATTATCATCGCTTTTTACATCTTGAAGCACTTCACGACCATCTTTTTTGGGCAAATTCAGGTCGAGTAAAATGATGCTCGGTCGATTAACCTCTGAGTATTGTCCCTCTTTTCGCAAATATGCCATTGCCTCAACTCCATCAACAACAACGCTCATATTCACGGTCATTTTTGATCCCTTAAGACTTTCTTTCATTAAACACACGTCACCCGGATCATCCTCTACCAATAAAATTTCTATGTTTTTGTTGTTCATTAAGTTCTTCCTTTTTTAAATCTGTCATTCTTCGTATAAATATGCGAAGAATACCGCGTGTCTTATGCTGGTATTGTAAAATAAAACGTTGCTCCTTCCCCCTGTTTCGATTCCATCCAGATCTTACCCTCATGGAGTTCTACAATCTTTTTACAAATGGCTAACCCAATTCCTGATCCGCTATATTCAGCCCTGGTATGCAAGCGTTGAAAAATCTGGAATATGCGTTCAGCATACTGCGGATCAATCCCAATTCCATTATCCCGCACAGCAAACGTCCACATCTCTTCTTTTTTTTCAACCGAGATATGAACATAGGGGATTTCTTCTTTTTTAGAGAATTTTATTGCATTGGAAATAAGATTCTGAAATACTTGCCTCATCCGTGATGCATTCACACGTAAAACAGGGAGAGAATTATGCGTAATCTTAGCCCCGCTTTCTTTGATAGTTCTCTCGAGATTGGCGAGGGCTTCATCGAGAATTTCTTCAATATTCCTATTTTCTAACGGAAAGTTTCCTCTCCCGACACGGGAATAATTCAACAGATCATTGATAAGTCCTTGCATTCTCATTGCCCCATCTACGGTATACATAATATATTCGTCAGCCTCAGCATCAAGCTTGCCTTTATATCGCTCTTTTATAAGTTCGGTGAAACCTACGATCTTTCGCAAGGGTTCTTGTAAGTCGTGGGAGGCTACATACGCGAACTGTTCGAGCTCTTTATTGGAGCGTTGAAGCTCCAGCGTCTTTTGTATCAAAGCGTTCTCTGCCTTCTTGCGATCAGTAATGTCACGGTAGGCTTCGACCGTACCGGTAGTTTTACCTCTGACTTTCAAAGGGGTAGCAATGATCTCTACAGGCACCTTCTTGCCATCGCGGGTTTCTTTAAGGGTCTCTAATTGCACACGCTCTTCTCCGGCAAGGATACGCCGAAGAGTGCATCCATCCGTATGGCAAAATTCCCCTCCCAACTGTTCATAGCATCTCATGCCGATAGATTCTTGTTCATTTATGCCTGACAGTTTTCCCATTTCATTATTTACACGGACAATAGTAAAATCCTCGCTCACAACCCGCATCGCATCCCCTGTACACTGCAAAGTAGCCTTAATCTCTTCTTCACTTCTCTGAAGGGCACTCTCTGCCTGCGCACGATTTTCAACCATTTCGTTAAAAGCAGCTGCTAATGCTCCTATCTCATCTTTAGACCTGATATCAATCTTATGCTCAAGATCTCCTTTTCCAATTATTTCCGCCCCCTTGGTGAGTGTTGCTATCGGCCTTGAAATGGTACGGGAGAAATATAATACGATAAGTACGGATAAAGCTAATGAAACCAATAAGGCATATAGAATCGCATTCCTTAGGGTAACGATAGGGGCGAAAGCTGCTTTTGTGGGGATGTCAATTACCAGAGTCCAATCATCGCCTTTAAAATCAAGATAGCCTTGTTGGTGAACAAAAACATCAATTGTTTCTTCTCCTCCAGGATGCAGGTGCCTCGGGACACTTCCCATTTTCTCTCCAGCCAAGGATCTCTTGAGGCTTTCCCATGAGGTGAAATGATCCTTTAAAATTTCTTTTCCGTTGTAATTGGAATATAACAAATTTCCATTTTTATCTATCAAATTTATTCGCAACTTTTTATATTCCTGAAGAATTCCGACTCCTGCCATTGTATAATTCAAGTGTCTAATAGGCATTCGGGCTACTATGATACCAAAGGTTTCCCCATTATTATCTTTCATGGGATGTGTGAAATAAATTACGTTTTGCTTGAGAGATTTCGACTCTGAAACGCTTATGGTAATTTCGTCATATAGTAAGGGATCTTTCCAGTATCCTTCCAGTGGTTGCTTAATGCCAATATCTAACCCTGCTGTATCGGCTATTCTCATTCTATTTACATCAAAAAAGGATAATGAGATATAATCTTCGTGAGAAGCATTGTATGCTGTTAATCTCTCCAGTATTTGTTGAGGTGTGGATCCTCTTGATTTTATTAAAGAATCTTGAGCTATGACTTTAATATCCGCGCACCCTTCAAACAGCATTCTGTCAACCTTGTCCATAATATGCAGCGCTGTATTTTCGAGTTTGTCTTGTATTTCATTTTGCAAGATTTTAATATTTGATGTATAGACGATATAAGAAATAATCGATGTAAAAGATATAATAATTCCCAATACTATTATTATAAGCTTTGTTGAAAACTTCATATGAATTTTTCTGCCTTATAACCTTTCATCACCCTGTGCTTCGTAAGTGCATCAATGCAGTTAGTATAACGGAATATATGTTTTATCGGTATTATATCTCTTAAAAAGCTAAAAAAAAATTGTCTGCTCACCATTTCTATGAAAAGTGGAAGCAGGCATAAAATAAGGGGAAAATCGTCAATATTTCTTATACATTATAATCCTGAATGAGGCCGATGCGAAAAGTAAGGGTGTAAATTTTTGAAAGGAGGGAGAAGATAATGTCTGAAAAAATATTAATCGTAGATGATGAAAAAGAAATAAGAAAGGTATTAACCGCAAGAATTGAATATGCAGGGTATAAGGTTGAATCAGTAGATAATGGGAGAGAAGCGATTGGCGCGTATTTTGAGACGCAGTATTTGGATAAAGATCCCTTTTCTCTTATTATTCTCGATATAATGATGCCGGGAATAAATGGTCTTGAGGTGTTACAGATTATAAGAAAGGAAGAGGAATTAATGGGGATTAAATATGAGGATGGAATACCCATTATAATGCTTACTGCCCTTGAAGATGCCTGGAGGAAGTCATTTAATAAAGGATGCGATGATTATCTGATCAAGCCTTATGAACCGGAAGATTTAGTTGCGAAGATTAAAGTAAAGCTTAATGAGAGAAAGGAATTATTTAAAAAGATTGAGGAAAAACTTAAAGAGAGAGAGCGTAATAAAATAAACTAGTTATATATTTCAAAAAGGGGGGAATAGATATGTCTGAAAAGATATTAATAGTGGATGATGAAAGGGCACTTAGAGAAGTATTAACCGCCAGACTTGAATATGCGGGATATGCAGTTGAATCGGCAAAAAATGGGAGAGAAGCGATTGGTGCGTATTTCCAGTCACAGTATATGGAAATCGAACCTATTTCTCTGATTATTATGGATATAATGATGCCGGGAACAAATGGCCTTGAGGTGTTACAAATAATAAGAAAAAGCGAGGAAGCAAGGAGAATTTCATATGAGAATGGCACCCCTGTGATAATGCTCACCGCCCTTAAAGAGGCATGGATGGAGTCATTTAATAGGGGATGTGATGATTATCTCACGAAACCTTACGAAGCGGAAGAGTTAATTAAAAAGGTCGTGGAAAAGCTTGAGCAGAGACGATTAAATATAAATCTCATGTTTACCACTTCCACAGCTCATATAATGAAACATAGGAAAACAGTGGATTAAATGAGATTTTCCCATGCTTTTTCTTCAGCTATAGAGGCGGATTTGGAGGTAAAATAAAGTGAAAGGTTGATCCTTGGCCTGACTGTGATTCTACCCATATCGCACCATTATGTTTTTCTATAATCTTTTTAGAAATCGCAAGGCCTAATCCAGTCCCGCTCGGTTTTCCATTTCCATACCCTTTTTGTAATTGTCCGAATTCTTGAAAGAGTTTTGGCCTCTCTTCCTCCTTTATGCCAATTCCGGTATCTTTTACTGAAACATGAATGGCTCCATTGACTTCCCGGGCAGAACATATTGTGATGCTCCCTTTTTCTGTAAATTTAAGGGCATTATTTAATAAATTCATGAGTACTTGAATAATCCTATCCTTATCAAAGTATATCAAAGGGAGATTTTTTTCTAAATTAAGAATTAAGGCTATCCCCTCCTCGTGTGCTAGAAGTTCCATTGAGTTGTAGCATTCTTGAATAATATCATTAATATTATTTTGAGTAATATTTATTCCTACTTTTCCCGATTCAATCTTCTGAAAATCCAACACATCATTAATAAGTCTTGACAATCTCTTTACATTGTTCGACGCTAATGTGAGAAAATTTTTCTGCTCATCATTTATCTGTCCCGTTATACCCTCTAAGACTATATTTATCCCTTCCTTAATGGCTGTGAGGGGAGTGCGCAGCTCGTGAGATACTATTGAAATAAATCTTGATTTCATCTCCATCGTCTCTTTTATTTTTTGTTCAGCCTGCTTTCGTTTGGTGATATCGGTCGCAATACATTGAATTCCTATGACATCGCCTTTTGAATCTTTCACAGGCTGTGTATTCATTAATAACCACTGTTTTTCTTCCGAAAGCTCAGTACAATATTCAAAACTCTCTCCCTTTTTCTCCTCTGTTACCTTTAAAAATTTTGACATGAGGAATTCTGCTTGTTCTTTTGGAAAAATATCAAAGCAGGACTTTCCAGCAAGATCCTCTTTTTTTACTCCGAAATCTCTGCTCGCATTGCTGTTTGCAAATATTAGTCTGTGGTTCATATCGAAATATGTTATGGAAGAGCCTGAATTCTCAATAAGGTTATGGAATTTTTCTTCTGACTTTCTTAATTCTTCATGAGATTGTTTTCGTTCAATGGCATAATGGACAATGCGAGGAAGTATTCGATTGTTCAACTGATCCTTTGATACATAGTCTTGGGCACCCATATGAACGGCCTCAATGCCAAGTGATTCATCCCGAGAGCCGGTAAGTATAACAATTGGTATTGATGGTGCATGTGTAATGAGTGTTTTTACCGTATTAATCCCTTTGCTATCGGGTAAGGCAAGATCCACAATAGCCACATCGAAATGTTTCTGCTTAAGTTGTTCAATCGCTTTCCCGAGCCGGTCAACATGGGTGATGGAATGTGGCTTATTATAAGACTCGGCTAAAGCGATTTGTATAAGGGTGACATCTTGAGGGTCATCTTCTATTAATAAGGTTTCCATTTTCTTAATGTAGTAAAATTTTCACATACACATAAAGATGAGTGTCAATTTTTAATATGCACGTGAAATGGCATCTTCATAAAATCCGTCTGATAATAATTTTTGAGCTGCTTCAAGTTTTCGTCGGGACTTATCCATATTTGATTTATTATATTTCTTGAAGATAACTAACATATTGTTGTTTATATATTTTATTTTAGCTTATGGTATCATAATAATCTATATAAATTAATATTTTTTTGTCATTATCTTAGTATAAAAGAGAGTCTTTGTCAAAGAAATGACAGTCCCTTGCTCATGCAGGCCATCCAATACCTCTTTCTCAAGTTTCGAAAGTTCTCCCTTTTATTTTCCTTCTCTGGCCTCAGTTTTTTCCAATTCCTTTTGAAGGAAATAATTAAGCGCGGTTCTCAATACAATAATAGACGCTACAATGCCTATTGCCTGCCAATTGGGGGCAATGGCAGTCTTTAAAATATCAGCGCCTAGTTCAAATTCTAGAGCCAGAGAGAGGGCAAAACCCAGCTCAATCCGTAAACGTTCCTCGCTTATTTTTTCTTTCGGCATGCTTTGAAACAATGCCTTAAAAAGAAAGCCAAAGAATGCCCGGATACTTGAGGAAATTATTATAAAAGCTGCAAAAAGCTCGACCGTATTAGCGAGCAGAGAAACCCCTTTGATCGTAATTTCTTCAAACAGTGCCATGGACATAGACTACTTTTCTCCTAAATAAATATTTCATTGAAAAGATTAGTCTCTATTTTAATCAATATTGCATGATAGCACAACTTCTATGATGCCGGATGCTCGTGTTATGATGCAAGAGTTGTAATTTTTTATTTCTTGTGTTAATATTTTTTTATTTGTAACACTGTAATTTAATTTTATATTTATTTTTGATGGAGAATATGAGAGATAAAGACAAAACAAAAGGGCAACTCACTAAAGAACTGGAGGAACTGCGTCACAGGATTGCCGAATTGGAAACAGCGGAAAAAGCATGGGAGAACGCAAAGGAAAAAATAAGAAACTTAAGCTCTGCTGTGGCGCAATCAATTGATGGAATAGCCATTGCTACCTTAGAACTAAAGTTGATCTATGTAAATGATGCCTTCGCCAGAATGCATGGTTATTCCCCGCAGGAAATGGTCGGGATGAAGTCTGAGCAATTGCATACTGTTCAGCAGTTGAAAGAATTTAAGAGCCGAGTTCAGGAGGTTCAGACACGAGGCTCATGGGTGGGAGAGAGCGATCATATGAGAAAGGATGGTACTCTTTTTTCCACATATATGTCCATTACTTTATTAAAAGAAGAGACAGGAAAAGCGACAGGAGTGATAGTAATCTGTAGTGACTTCAGCGGGCGCAGGCGGATGCATGATAAACTGCAAGAATCCGAAGAAAAATATAAATGCCTCTTTGAAAATGCCAATGATGCCATCTTTATTGCCGATACGACAAACGGAATTATTGTAGATGTCAACAAGAAAGCAGAGAACCTGCTCGGCCGCTCACGAGAAGAGATAATCGGTATCCACCAATCAGAGATTCATCCTCAAAGCAAGGCCCAGTATTATAAGGATAAATTTCGTAAACATATACAAAAGGGGCAGGTTTTCGATATGCAAGCAGAGGTCATTAAAAAGGATGGAAACATTGTCCCTGTTTTTATAAGTGCAAGTGTCATCACTGTCAATGGTAAAAATGTGATTCAGGGACTTTTTAGGGATATTACAGCGGATAAAAGAATTTTAGAATTAAAGGAAGAAATAGCAGCACGAAAATTGATAGACAAGGCCAAAAGAATAATTATGAATCGCTTTCAAATTAGTGAAAAAGATGCCATGAGACAATTACAGAAAGAGAGTCGGAGGCAAAGGAAAAAAATAAAAGAGATAGCCAGGGCTGTTATTTCATTAGAGGCTTTCTTCTAGAATCAGCAATTCTAATTTTGGGTACATAACATGTGGCGAGTGAGGTCAGGTCTTGAAATATGAGAACGGAGATACAATATATTCAAGGATTATCCTTCGAGTCGTTGTCAATATTTCAAGACCTGACCCTGCGGTCGAGGAACCTAACAGTCAAAATTAGAATTGCTGTTATAGAATATAATTATTTGATTTTTGATTTAAAAGTAATTATAATAGCTTTACATACCCTAAGTCCGAAAACGCATAAGCGTGAGGCAGGTATGAGTGGGTCCATAACTGACTCATCCTCTATGATGAGAGGTGGAAAAATTTTCATTGAGCATGCAGGTTACCCTAAGTCCGCTCTGTTGACTTGTTGTGAAGCAGGAAGATATTAGAGGGCAGGTAATCAAAAAAGAAGGTTGTACTATAATAGGCCTTCAAAGGATACCATGAGTGTGTCCCTTGGAGGCCGTTTTTATTTTTGAGAGAGATTTCATGTGAGGAGAAAAGGGTATGCAAGGGTTAAAGGATAAAAAGGTAATGATTGTGGATGATGATACGGAATTTTTGGAAGAACTTAAAGAAATCTTAGTATCAAATGGCTATTATACGATAGCAATTAATGACAGCACCACTGTTTTAGATGCGGTAAAAACACAGAGGCCGGATTTGATACTCCTTGATCTAAAAATGAACGGCATGAATGGATTTGAGCTGGCTGATAGCTTAAAACGGATGGGAGCAACTGCACTTATACCTATTATTGGGATAAGTGGTATTATTAGGATGGAAAATTACTTTGAACACAACTATTTTCTTAAAGATTTTTGCCATATGTTTGACAAACCATTTAATCCGTTGGAACTGATTGATAAAATTGAAGAAATCTTATGTGAGGAGAGAACGAGCTATAAAAAGAATGAGGAAACATTGAAAAGAGATATCTTGCCTACTTGTTTCAAATCTAATTACAAGAATGAAATATAAATACATTTTATTTCAGTATCCCAAAAAGAAGAGAGGTTCAGAGTACCGGTCGTGATCAATAAGTGTATTAAAATCCTTTTGATTGAGGATAATCCCGGAGATGCCCGTTTAATCAGGGAGATCCTTAGTCAAGCACATGATGTGGTGTTTGATATAACATGGGCCACTTACCTCGATAAAGGTCTGGGACATCTTTCTTCGGAATCCTTTGATGGGATTTTATTGGATCTATCTTTGCAGGACAGCTTTGGAATCGAAACCTTTGTGAAGCTAAAAAAGCAGGCACCCCAAATCCCGATACTTATTTTGACTGGGCTTAATGATGAATCCCTTGCATTAAAGGCTGTTCGGGAAGGTGCACAGGACTATCTGATGAAGGGGCAGTTAAGTTGCTGCAATTTGCTGATACACGCTTTGCGCTATGCCATTGAGCGTAATAACATCGAGAGAGCACTCAAGGATATGGAAAGACAATACCGGACGACAATTAATGCGATGGGTGATGCGATATATGTGGTCGATAAAAACCTACGATTTATTCTATTCAATAAGAGCTTCAAACAATGGATCAAACGGCTGGATTTAACCACTGATTTGATTGGGAAAACCATTTTTGAGGTTTTCCCTTTTTTGCCGGACAAGGTTCGTGAGGAATATTGCCAGGTCTTTGAGAGTCGGAAAACCCTTATCATAAATGAATATTATAAATTTGGAGATGAAGAATTCATCACAGAGACAAGAAAGATCCCAGTATTTGAAAATGGGAGAGTTGCCCGGGTTGTCACTATTATAAGGGACATGACCAAACAGAAAAAGGATGAAAAGGCGTTGCATTATAGTAGGGAGAAATACAGCAATCTCTTTCAACACTCGAATGATCAAATCATCATGCATGACGTGGAGGGGCATATTATTGATGCGAATCAAAAGGTCCTCGATCATTTTGGATATACTTTGTCAGAAATGTTATCGCTTACAATTGCCGATCTTCATCCTGCAGGAGCGCTCGAAAGATCAGGAGAGGCATTCAGAAAAATATCCCAAGATGGATTCGTCCGATTTGAGATCGATTTCAAAAAGAAAAGTGGAGATATATTCCCAGCCGAAGTCTCATCAAGCTTGTTTGAAGTTGAGGGCAAGCCTATTATACAGGGTATTGTCCGTGATATCACAGAGAGAAAGAAGGCAGAAAATGACATTAGGGATTCTGAGGCAAAATTCAGGGCCCTTTCAGAGAACTCTCCTAACATGATTTTTATGAACAAGCAGGGTAGAGTAGTGTATGCCAATAAGAGATGCGAAGAGATTATGGGATATAAGAAAGAGGAGTATTATTCACCTGATTTTGACATCCTCTGTCTAATCGCTCCTGAATATCGAGGAATTGTTATGGAAAATTTCAAAAGGCACCTACAAGGTGAAGAGGTTGCTCCTTTTGAATATATCAATATTACCAAGGAAGGCAAAAGAATAGAATCAATGTTGACAACAAAATTAATTGATTATGAAGGAGATAAAGCTATCCTGGGAATAGTCACTGATATCACCAATCTCAAAGAGGCTGAAAGGGTGCTCAAGAGAGACAGAGAAACATTTGAGAAGCTTGTTGATGAAAAAACAAAGGAATTAGTAAAGATTCAAATCAAATTATCAGAAGCCAAACGACTTTCGGATATCGGCCTGCTTGCAGCTACAGTTGCCCATGAGCTGCGAAATCCATTAGCAGTAATAAAAATGGCATGCTTTAACATACGACAAAAAAGAATCAATCCCACTATTGATAGAAATCTTGAGAATATAGAAGACAGACTCTCAGAAAGTAATCAGATTATCAATAATCTTTTATTCTATTCCCGTATAAAAATTCCTCATTTTGAAAATATAGATATCTATCATGTGCTTGAAGTATGCATCAGTGAGGTGAACCTGAGATTACACAAAAAGAGGGGCATGATTTGTAAAAATTGGGGAATTTCGGACAGATATATAATAGAGGCCGATCCTCTTCAGATTAAAGAGTTGTTTATCAATATCCTGAATAATGCGTGCGATGCTGTCAGAGAGCCATACGGTGAAATAGAGGTAGGAGTAAAATCTGATAGTAACGGATTCATTCACATATATGTGAAAGATAACGGTTCCGGAATAAGCGCAGAGGATTTAACGATGGTGTATGATCCCTTTTTTTCCACAAAATCCAATGGGACTGGGTTGGGTCTCACCATATGTTTTCAAATAGTCAAGCTGCACGATGGATGTATTAAGATTATAAGCGAAAAGGAGAAAGGCACAACTGCTAAAGTAAAGCTCCCGATAAAACGTAGCACACCATCACCTTGCTAATTACTTTGTAAATACCGATCAATCGGACTGACGCGTTTTATAATGGGATGCTCTCTTAATGGTGATTTTAGTAACCTTTCTAGACCTGCTTTTTAATAGTGGTATTAAAGGCTTTTGAAGATAGTATACGTAAGACTGTGATGATATTTTATTGGATTTTATTATTATTTATTATTATTACATTATTTCGTTGACGATCGTATACGTGCTCGGGGCTCTCATTTTAATGACGCGCTCTACTTCTTCTTTTTCATCTAAATAGTCTACCCTACCCTTAATAATTACTTTTTCTTCATCTCTGTCTATATAAATATGAAAAGTTTTATTATTAATATTTACCTCCCATGTATGCTCCCAGCTACCTGTATCCTGTTCACTGTTCATAGCATATCGTATAGGTTGCACTTTAAAATCTGACGCATATATATCTTGAAGACTTATAGTTTCAAACGGCTCATTATTTCTTGTGTGTGCTATTCTTTCGATGTCTATGGAAGGTGGTTCCGGTATGACAATAATCTTCTCTAAAGTGGATTCTAAAATAAGGGCATTACAATAGGTAATGCTTCCCGTCAGAGTAAAAAATATAATGAGAATGATGAATATTTTATAAGATGAATTGTTGTCTCTCATTTTTACCTTCCCCCCCCTTTTTAATTATCACTCTTCCTTTTTGATTGTTTATAGATAAACTATATGCGATAAATGTGCCAAGCATGAATGAGATAATAGAAATGTCCTTTAAAATAAAGGGTTATAGAATATCTTTATTGAATGGGGACATAATAGTATGAGAGAAATTTGACAACTGTTGTCAAACTGCTCATAGGCCAGTCCCTTTATCCGGTTCCTTGGTTGTAAAAAAAGGATCGAATACTTTAGGGAGCATCTCTTGAGGGATACCAATTCCATAGCCATGTATTTCTATTATCACAGAAAAGCCCGCGCTATTTGTTTGAGTAAAAGTGCGGACTATAATCGTTGAAAAGCCATGTGAAGAATCTATTTTCATCTTTTCCTCAATGCTATCTTCGGCATTCGCCATGAGGTTCCCCCATATACTCGTTATGAAACTAATGCTAATCAAGAAAATAAGGACACTCTCAAAAATTATTATTTTTTCTTTTAAACTCATTATAAGACTGACCATTTTCCCTGATAAACACTATCACTCATAAAATATTATTATTTTGTTTCGGATTTACTCCTTATTATTTCAATGATCGATTTATTATTACTGATATATATTCATCCTCTCTCTGCGATATTATGCGATAAATATGTCACATACGCATACAATTTCACCACACCTCCAAGAGGACTATTTCATAAAACAATGCCAGAATTCAAAATTAAAATAAATATTCATAGTTAATACCAACTTTATAGCAACAGTTGCTAAAAATTGACAACTGTTACCAATGTAATATGCATGAGTGCGCTGCACTATACTGGTATTTCCCTAAAAAAATAATAAATAATTACGATATACCATATTTTTTTAATTTATAACGAAAGGTTGAGTAAGGAATACCGAGGTCTTTAGCCGCCTGGCGGCGATTCCATCTTGTGTTCTCAAGTGCATTGAGAATATATTTTCGTTCTTTCTCTTCATTTAATATATCCACACGAGAATGTGTCTCGGAGGAAGATTTCTCAATGCTTATTAGTTCTTTCTCTTTGCTTGATTGACTGGAATATGGGACATCTGTATTCGATAAGGGAAAATTAAGGTGTTCTGGCTCAATAAGATGAGTTTTACAAAGGATTGCTGCCCGTTCGATAATATTTCTCAATTCCCTCGCGTTACCGGGAAATTTATAGCCCATAAGCCTGTCCTTGGCCTCTTGAGAAATACCCTTGACGGGTAATTTCCTGCCTTTCAGGTAGTTTGACAGAAAATACTCTGCAAGAGGGATTATATCGTCAGTTCTTTCCCGAAGGGGTATGAGTCTAATGGTAAATAAGTTCAGTCTATAGTAAAGGTCAGTTCGAATTCTTCTTGATGTAACAAGAGCTTCGAGGGGAATATTTGTTGCTGAAATGAGCCGTATGTCCACCGATATTTCCCTTGTTCCTCCTAACCGTTTCAGTCTCCTTGTCTCCAGTACCCTGAGGAGTTTGGCCTGGGTTGAAAGTGCAAGATCTGCAATTTCGTCCAAAAATAGCGTACCTTTATTGGCAAGCTCAAAAGCCCCTGGCTTATCTTTAGAAGCCCCGGTAAATGCACCCTTAACATGCCCAAATAGTTCACTTTCGACAAGCGAATCAGGCAAAGCTGGGCAATTGATGGCAATGAATGGCTGCTTTTCTGTGCTTCCCATACAGTGAATTGTGTGAGCTATCACTTCTTTCCCAGTGCCCGTTTCCCCTGATATAAGAATTGTCTCACATTGTGCCTCCACTGCGAGTTGTATCTGTCTGCGCACCTCATTTATTGCCGGGCTGATTCCTACAAGCTGTGTATTAAGAAGGGAAAGGTACTCTGAAGTTCGACTTCCTTTTATTGTATCTTCAAGGAAGGTTTGTCTTTTGCGGATATACCCCGTGTGATGAGCCTTCTTCAACACTTTATCCACTTCACGCAGTTTTATAGGCTTGCGAAGAAAATCAATTGCGCCCAATCTCAAAGCTCGAATAACCATATCCATATCCCCACGTGCACTTATTATAACTATAGGCAATCGGGGACACATCTTCTCAATCCTGGAAGAAAGGGAAAGGCCACTTTCATCCGGCATTACCACATCAATAAAAGCGAGGTCATAATTATTGGTTTCTATTAAGTGTAAGGCAGTGTCCCCCTCATAGGCATTATCAATTTGATGCCCGGCATACTGAAGATAAGGAGTGAGGGTTTGATGAACAATCTGCTCATCATCGACAAGAAGAATACGCAAAGACCACTTATCCCCGCTGTTATTTGCCTTCAATTTATTGCTCCATTTTTTCTCCAATTTTATCCCTCACTTTAGCAATGAGATTCAGTCTCACTCCATTGAGGGAAGCTCTGCGTAAAAATTTATTTACTATAGTATTCAATATTTTTTTATTATTTGTAAAAAATTATAATGTATATGATAATAATTTTAAAGGGACTAATACCACTTTTTTCTATCTTTCTTCTTCTATCTATTCATGAGAGTTTGACATGAGCGGATATAGGAGATGGTAAAAAACATCGCGTGGTTTTTAGTGTTATTGAGGAAGGGGCTTCTGTAATATCTTCACAATCTCCTCAGCCGGGAGAGGTTTACAAATTAAATAACCTTGTATCTCTTCACAGTTGAGTGTCCGGAGAAGTGCCAATTGCTGTTTTGTCTCAACTCCTTCTGCAATTACCTTAAGCCTCATGATATGCGCCATGTTAATAATAGCAGTAACAATAGCCTTATCATCTGCACTATTCGAACTATTAAATATAAATGATTGATCAACCTTGAGGGCATTGATCGGGAGACGTCGAAGGTAGGCCATTGAAGAATAGCCCGTACCAAAATCATCAATTGACAGCTGTAGACCTTTACTTTGAAGCTCTTGCATCATTACAATAGTTTTTTCTACATCTACTAACAGGGTATTTTCAGTAAGCTCAAGCTCAATTATACGGGGATCAATTTCCGTTTCTTCGACAATTTTTATGATTTGTTTATGACCCTCCTGCCTGAACCAGCGACTGGAAATATTTATCGCTAATCTCAGATTCTTAATGCCTTCTTCCTCCCACTGCCTTATTTGTTTACATGCCGCCCTTATTACCCATTCATCTATCTTTACTATAAGCCCTGTCTCTTCCGCCAATGGTATAAATTCACCCGGCGGGAGTATGCCGAAGGATGAATGTTGCCAGCGGACTAATGCTTCTAAACCGGTAATCTGCCAAGTAGTTATATCCACTATCGGATGATAATACACCAGGAATTCATCTCGTAAAAAAGCATTTCTTAGATCATTATCTTTTTTTAACCTGCTATAGGCGTTTATATTTATTGAAGGAGAATATATTTGAAAGGAATTGCGGTCATTTTTTTTCGCCGTATACATGGCCTTGTCAGCATTCACAAGCAAGGTTCGCTCATTCTCAGAATCACACGGGTATAAGCCTATACCAATACTTACACCTACGAAAAATTCAATACCACTTATCTGAAAGGGGGATTCGAATGCCTTATTAATTCTTTGGGCAGCTATTGCAGCAGTCTCTCCTTTATCAATTTTTGTAAGAAGAACAGTAAATTCATCTCCTCCAAGACGTCCGATGAAATCCGACAGCCGGA
This sequence comes from bacterium, assembly GCA_049472395.1. Lineage (GTDB taxonomy): Bacteria > SZUA-182 > SZUA-182 > DTGQ01 > JBLIRR01 > JBLIRR01. The sequence goes on from JBLIRR010000034.1 coordinate 43,678, forward strand.
TACATTTCTTCACCCTTGCTCCCACTTCTTTTAATAAAAGATCTCCTATGTCATGCCCAAAGGTGTCATTTATATACTTAAATCCATCAAGGTCTAAAAACAACAAGGCGACGAGATAATTATTCCGTTTTGCTAAGGCAATTGACCTGTTCAGGGTATCAAGAAACATCGCTCTGTTTGGGAGGCCTGTGAGGTTATCATAATGAGCGAGTTTGTCCAAATGCTTTTGAGCCTTCTTTCGTTCGGTAATATCCCGTACCATAAATACAGCGCACCAATTGCCCTTGAGTTTTATAGAAGATAAGGATAATTCTATAGGGAATTCTTTCCCATCCTTCTTTAGGAGGTGTATTTCCGAGATTGTGCCAAGGGCTTGATCGGTTCCTGTTTTTTTAAAAATCTCAAATCTTTTTGAAAATTCTTGCTGAAAGTGAGGGGGGATTACACAATGAGGTTCTTTGCCAAATACCTCATGAGACTGATACCCAAATATTCTTTCTGCCGCTTTATTCCAATATGAAATGGTGCAATTCTTATCGACCATGATAATACCATCTTGTGCAGAGCTGCTTATGGCGCGAAATATCTCTTCACTCTCCTGAAGGGCATGGGCTTGGTTTTCAATGAGTTTCCTCTGGTTATACAATTCAAGAAAAACCAGGACCTTGCTTTTTAAAATATCAGCTTCTATAGGTTTAAATAAATAATCTACGGCCCCTACCTCATAGCCTTTAAATATATGTTTTTCATCTTTATCTATTGCCGTGACAAAGATTATGGGGATATTCTTGGTTTTCTTCCGCTCTTTCATAAAGGCTGCAGTCTCAAAGCCATCCATCTCGGGCATCTGCACATCAATGATAACAAGAGCAAAATCATGTTGCAGAAGCAACCATAGGGCTTCTTTCCCCGATGTGGCCTTTACTAATTGCAGAGGAAGCCCTTCCAAGATACTTTGCAGGGCAACCAGATTTTCTACCCTGTCATCAACAATAAGAACATTTGGAAGGACCTTCGGGCTGTTACTTTCTTCCATTATTCTCCTCCATGGATAGGGCTCATTATTAATCTTATAAGTAATGTGATTAAGTTATCAAGATCGACTATGTAATCAATATCCGTGGCATCCAAGGCTGCCTGTGGCATATTAGGGAACTCTGCAGTCGCCGGATCCTGAATAATAGTGAGGCCCCCTTTGTTTTTTATACATTTCATCCCATTGCTTCCATCACTATTAGCGCCTGTGAGTATGATTCCGATAAGCTTCATGCCATATATTTCAGAGGCAATCTCAAAGGTGACATCAATGGAAGGCCGTGCATACCACACCAGCTCTCCGGAGCATAAAGAGAATGTCTTATCCTCTTCTATTAACAAGTGATGATCAGAAGGAGCAAAATAAACAACTCCCCTGGTTATCGATTCCTTTTCCTCTGCTTCCTTTACAGTGAGTGCACTTATTTTATCTAAAAATCGTATCTCGTAATTATCAGAGTGTGAATGTCTATGTTGAATAATCACAATTGGCACCTTGAAATTCCCCGGCAAAGAAGGAATAATCTTTTCAAGGGCCCTCATTCCTCCTGCAGACACCCCGATAACCACCGCTTCATATGCTCCTTCTTTATTATTATTATTATATATCTCTTTATTCATTTTCTTTCACACTCTGGGATATAGTATATTTTTTTTGATAAATCTTTTCTTTTCGATCCAGTACTTCATACATATCGGAATATTGGGAAAATTGTATGCTCTCTTTTGAGCCCAAACAGAGATATCCTCCGCAACAAAGACTTTCAGTAAAAAGTTGAATGGCCCTGTTTTGTAATTTTTTATTAAAGTAGATAAGAACGTTTCTGCAAAATATCACGTTCATTTCTCCAAAACCCCAATCTGTCACCAGGTTATGGTCAGCGAATAAGATATTTTTTTTTAAAAAATTATTTATTATTGCTCTGTCATACTTGGCTGTATAATAATCTGAAAAGGATTTCAGTCCTCCTGCTTTTTGATAATTAGTAGTATATGTTTTTATCTTATCCATGGAATATATGCCTTCTTGAGCTGCTTTTAGCACAGCTTCATTAAAATCCGTCGCATAGATCTGGGTCCTCTCATAGAGCTGCTCTTCATGTAAGAGAATCCCTATGGAATAGGCTTCTTCCCCGGTTGAACACCCTGCGTGCCATATCTTAAGAAATGGATAGATCTTTAATACAGGAAAAACCTTTTCCCTCAGTGCTAAATAAAATGAGGGGTCACGAAACATTTCTGTCACATTTATAGAAAAATCGAGCAAGAGGCTCTCAAAGAATGCTATATTATAAAGAAGCTCATGCTGCATCTCAGAGATACTCTTTAAGTTCGAGAGAGTAAGTCTTTTTTTTATGCGCCTTTTTAACGATGCTTTCGCATAGTCTCTAAAATCATAACTATATTTGAAGTATATCGCATCCAAAAGGAGCTTGATTTCTAAATTTTCATTCTCTAACAGATCTTCCTGTGCTGAGACCTGATCTATGTCCATCATTTCCATCGAGTTTACCTTTTGTTATATAACCAAACCCTCAGGGCAGAGAGCAATTTATCAACATCAATGGGTTTTGAGAGATAATCATTGGCACCTGCCTCAAGACAGAATTTTTTATCTCCTCTCATGGCTTTTGCGGTAAAGGCAATAATTGGAAGCTCCTTAAACCGTTCCTGTTTTCTGATCTCTTTCATTGTTTTATATCCATCCATAACAGGCATCATAATATCCATGAGCACAAGATCAATGTCTGGGGTCCTATCAAGCCATTCAAGGGCCTCTTGCCCATTTTTAGCAGCTATTACGAACATACCCTTCTCCTCGAGTACGCTTGATATGGCAAAGATATTGCGAATATCGTCATCTGCCAATAATATTCTTTTATTCCTCATTATATCCTCTTTATTATGAACCATCCGCAACATTTTTTGCTTATCCTGAGGCAGGTTTTCCTCTACAAGATGAAGAAATAAGACAATTTCATCCAAAAGCAATTCAGCGCTCTTTATTTCCTTCACGACAATATCATCGGTATAGGCAAGGAGCTTTGACTGCTCATCTTGAGAGAGAGCTTTACTGGAATAGAGTAAAATTGGCACATTATCCATGGCGCTATCCTGTTTGATTTTTTCAAGCAGCGCAAGTCCTTGTTTATTTTCGATGGAAGGATCGAGAATGATACAGTCAAAGGATTCGTTCTTAAGAAGTGAACAGGTGTCGCTGATGGTGGTAGATAGGGTTATTTTAATATCTTTATTACTCACAAGCTCACGGATACTTTCCTGTAGTTCCTGCTGATCTTCAACGACCAATATCTTTTTGATATTCTTTGAAACTACCTCCTCTATCTTTTTAAAGGCATCATCAAGGCTTTCCCTATTGACCGGTTTGGTGAGGAAACCTATGGCCCCCATTTGCAATCCTCTTATATTTTTCTCTGATCCGGTGATAAAATGCACAGGAATAGTCCGCGTTGTGCTATTAGTCTTTAATCTTTCCATGACAGTCCATCCGTCAATTCCAGGGAGCGATATATCGAGGATAATGGCAGTAGGTCTATAATATTCTGCCAGTTGAAGGCCCGTTTCACCGTCACCCGCAATAAGGCATTTATATCCTTTTTCATGGGCAAGATTTAAGAGGATTTTGCTAAATTTTGGATCATCTTCAATAATGAGAAGAGAGGTGTCATGGGTCTTAATTTCTCTTCTGTCATCGCGAATATCATTGAGCTCCTGTGGCTTATGAGGAAGAGGTTTAGGCGTAATTTGTGTCTCGGCAATCTCTTTGGATAATTCCGAGTCCACCTTTTCGAGGGATTCAGGCAGATAAAGCGTAAAGGTGCTTCCTGTGCCTTCTGTGCTGCGCAGAAAAATTTCTCCACCGAGGAGTCTGGAAAGCTTTCGAGAGATTGAAAGACCAAGGCCTGTGCCTCCATATTTTCTATTTATTGAGCCATCTACTTGTGTAAAGGCGTCAAAAATGAGTTTTTGTTTGTTTTCTGGAATACCTAAGCCTGTATCAGCAACAGAAATAACAATAGCCTTCTGTGGATCCAAACCTATTCGCGCACAATCACTATTCTCCGAAGGACGGGAAATAGTAACCGTGATGCCGCCCTGATGGGTAAATTTAATTGCATTAGAGAGGAGATTTTTGATAATTTGGCTTACTCGGTGGGGATCCGTACGTATATATGCGGGTAAGCCCTCAGCAATGTGTACATCGAGGCTTATATTCTTCTTTTGGGTAAGGGGCATAAATATTTGCTTTATCTGAGGGGGGATATCCGTGATAAGCAGGGTAGTGATATTTATGTCGATCTTGCCTGCTTCCACCTTAGAAAGATCTAATACTTCATTGATGAGGTTTAAGAGGTCAGTACCTGAAGAATGAATAGTGCGGGCATATTCGACTTCTTTCTCTGATAAGCGCCCTTCTTTATTATCTGATAATTGTTGCGATAAGATAAGCAAACTATTTAGGGGAGTGCGCAGTTCATGGGACATATTCGCAAGAAACTCTGATTTATAGGTACTGGTCGACTCTAATTCCCGTGCTTTTTGTTCAAGTAAATCCTTTGCCTTTTTCAATTCTTGATTCTTTTTTTCCACTTCTCTTTTCTGACGTTCAAGTTGCTCGGAGCGTTCTTCAAGCTCCTCATTGGTCTGCTGCAATTCTTCTTGTTGTTCCTGAAGTTTTAACTCTGAAGCCTTTAAGGCTTTTGCTTGTTCTTCAAGTTCATTGTTATTTGTCTTTAGTTCCTCTTGTTGTGCTTGTAATTCCTGAGCTTGTTCCTGGGTTTTTTCAAGCAGTTCCTTCATCTGTGAACTCGATTGGACAATTTCAAATGAAATGGCAATGCTTTCGCTAATAAGATTCAAAAAGTCAATATGAAGATCGGTAAATTTATCAAGGGATCCAATCTCTATGACCCCTCGTACCTCGTGCTCCTTTAAAAATGGTGAGACCAGAATAGAGCGGGGCGTCGTCTCTCCGAGCCCGGAGCTTATCTTAATATAATCATCGGGCACATTTGAAATAATAATACTACGCTTCTCAAGTGCTGCTTGTCCCACCATGCTCTCTCCAAAGTTATACTCATTTGAAAGGTTCTTACGTTGAGTATATGCATAGCTTCCGGTTAACTTGAGGATCTTGTTCTTATCCGCTAAATATAATGCGCCGATCTGTGCTTCAAGATAGGTGACCAGAAAGCTGATTATCTTTTGACTTAAGCTGATAATATCTTGTTCACCTCGCATAAGGTCACTTAAATTTGATTGGCCGGTGTTGATCCAATTTTGTTTTTGATTATTTACAGAGAGTTCCTTTAAATCGTTCGTCATCTTAAGGAGGGCATTTCCCAATACATCATATTTAGATTTTGGCTTAAAATTAATGGAGAAGTTTCCCTTTGAGATTTCTTTCGTTGCTTGGGCCATCTCACTCAGGTTTTCTTCCATAGTATTCATGGCTGAGGCTAACTCCGCAAGCTCACCCTTTACCTGAACCTCAATTTTATTGCTCAAATCCCCATTAGAAATATTTTGTGCTATTTGTATCATGCTCAGAATGGGATTCACAATAGAGTTGACAAGCAGATTTCCTAAAAAGAGGGCGAGTAGAAACATTATAAGACTTATTACTATTATCCAAAGTTGGATATTGCTCTTTGTATCATTATTATAAGAATACATTCTCTCAATAGATCTCTTTATTTGGTTGTCCGAGAGACTCACGCAAAGAAAACCGATTTTCTCCCCGTCGGTTGCGATGAGGGGAGAACATGCAGACATATAGCTTTCGCCGGCTATATCAAGCTTTATTTTTTTAATATTTGAATCTTTATATATTTTCCTCCTGAGGACAGAATTAGTAATGATGAGACTGTCTTCATTGAAATTCCCCCCTTCTTCATTCTCAAATCCTGAATGAGCAAGTGGAATTGTATGAAGATAGAGTGAAAATGCCGCATTTGTGCACCTATGGAGATTTTCCAATGGTGCTGTATAATTATTCAGTAATTTCCCCATCACACAGAAACCTATGAAATCCCCTGTATCATCTTTTATAATACGTGCTGACACTATACTTATAGCTCCTTTTCCCATTGCCCTGTCTTCAAAGCCCAAAAGCTTCAAGAAATCCTTGTCATGGCTGGTAATAGCATGGAGCATACTTTGACCATGTCCTTGAAGCGCTGCCCTTACTTGGGGAGCAAGTATCCATGAGGCATAATACTTTTCTATTTCCTCTGTGTTCACATTCTCAGGGAATGATACCTTTAATTCCTCATTAGTATCAAAGATGAAGGCGAAATCCATCTCTTCGTTGTGACAGAAGCTCGTAAGATTATCATTGAGATGGGCACTATGGTTGGCGATGATATCGAAAGCAAGACCAGGGGTTTCGGAAAAATTTCGTGCAGCCTGATGAACCCTTGCGCGTGTATCATCAATAATAATGGAATGAAATAATTCCACATACCCTTCAAGTATTTCATTCTCTCTTCGTGTCATATCTTCTTTCAGAAGCTTAGATTGGAGGGCAAGATCCCTATTAATCCTTACGAATACTATAATCGCAATTGTAAAACCCATGAGAAAGATGAAGAGAGAAAAATTTAATAATATTTTGACCTTAAGGCGCATTTCCCCTTTGGTACATTGTATAAAATTTAAAAATTTATTTATTACCATGGTGCTCTATTTACTCCTTTATTAGGGCCATTCCTCTGCCTCTGTCACTTATTATTCTCTTTTTCTTTATGCCATCCTGAGCTTATATTAATCCCTTCTATAATATCTTTCGGCTATCAGTATGATTTTGGTCACTTTTTTTAGGATTAATTTTCATATAATCTTTCCTTTTCGCGTGAAAGAGGAGCATCAAGAAAAAAGTCAACTAAAAGTATTATCAGGTCATTGATCAAATAAAAAAATAAATGTATTTTATGTTATTAATATGATTATTAATTAAAATAGCTAATCAAAGATAGAGTAGAGAGAGAAATGAGGGGACGCGTGAGAGATCATATAAAAAATATGATCCCGTTAAAAAATACCATAATGGATACACTGAAAAATAATTTTCAGGGCTGGCGTCATCATGATTCTCCCAATAAAATAAAAGAAGAAAAGGATTCCCTGGAAACTCCGATGAAGAATCTCTATTGCTTTATTGCAACCTTGGAGCGAGATATTAAAGAGCTTCGTGAATTATGTGACACAGTGGAAATACAGGAATCCCGAAGAAGGAAGATATATTCTCTGTTATATGTAAAAATGCCTGAATGTATCGAATGTATTAAGTCTGCCACTGCTCATATCGAGCATCTATTAAGCATTGACCACAATACGACCCTCAAGGAAAGACACGTAAGAGAAAATAATTAAGTGTTTTTTATGTCCCCGAAAGTGGAAGTGCACTCCCACATTGCATCCATATATAAAGTATGATATTTTGAGAAGCTATAGAGAGCAGCCTATTAATTGAAGGAGTAATTATATGACAGAGCATACCCGTCAGAGTGCAATAAATGACTATATTCAGAAGGATGCCTTTGCCACATATTTGGGCGCTACAGTGGAAATCATTAAGCCGGGGCATAGCCGCGTATCACTCAAAGTGAGCGAGTCCATGACCAACTTCCATGGTATGACCCATGGGGGGGTGATTTTTTCTCTCGGTGATATGGCATTTGCCGCTGCGAGTAATTCCCATGGTCAGATTGCAGTGGCCTTGAATGTCAATATTTGTTATCTTAAGCCCTCCAAGAAGGGAGATCACCTGGTAGCAGAAGCTAAAGAGCAGCATGCAGGGGGCAGGACCGCACTGTATGACATAACCGTGGTGGATGAGAAAACCGGTGACCTTATCGCGAAAAGCCAGAATCTCGTGTACCGAAAACGCGAATGGTTTGTTGAAGAGTAAGGGAAAAGGGATCAGAAAAATTTTTTCTGATCCCTTTTTGAAGGAGGTAAAGAGTTAAGGAAAAAAAGGCCTTCTTATCTCATAAGAGAGAGGAAAAGGCTCGTCAAATCGTAAAATTTTAAAATTCATCATCTAAAAGCTCCATTATGATACAAGGAAACAACTATAGTATGAGACGATCAGAATTGATTTTTTTTCAGACGATTCGTCGTCCCTTAGCCATGTCGTTTGGTGTGTCGTCAAACAGTTCGATGATATGATACACACATGTTATCCGGTCGCCTGGTCCGCTGTGGATAAAGTCGTGAATCGCATTGGTATAGGAAATAAGATCTTTCTCATATCCGGATAATCCTGGGTTTCTCGGGTGCAGAAGCTGCGGGACCGTCCTGATCTCAAAGGTCGGAAATGCCAGAAATGAGGCTGAGGCAATGGGATTTGCCATCATATTAAGGAAGGTGTGGGTTTGAAAATCTTGTGATGTAAAAAGTTCAAGAGATACCTGCTTTGTAAGGTCAAAATGTGATCCATCGTGGTAGAATTCTATCAGAAACTCAACTTTTGCATGCATCTGCCTGGCGACATCACCACGCGTATCCCGTTCGATGCGAAACTGTTCCTCCTTGATCCTTTGCACCGTATCGGCAAGTTTATCAGCTTCTATTACAAACCCCATACCTTTATAGGCGGTATTAAGGGATATGGCTGAATCTCGTGAGGGCCCGCCATAGGTAGCAACACATGCATTGTGGGCACCGGCAAGATCGCGCGGATCCATCCCCCCAACCTTGAGCATTCGACCAAGGCGAGCAACACGTGCCCTGAGACTCCACTGTACAAACCTTTCAGGAAGCTTTGCTACTCTAAAATTTTGCCAGGAGTCGTTCACATAAGCCCTGATAATACCCTGAGAGTGCTGGCTTATGTCCACCCTGTCATGGACGATAAAGCCCTCTTTTTGCCACCATGTGGACGGATCGGAAATATTCCCCTGCTCACCCTGAGTGCTATGATCGGGCGGGGCGCTCGTTCTCGTGCACCCGGCTGTTATTGCGCCAATGCTAAAGAGCGTTGTTGACGCATCCCGGAGAAAACGTCTTCGTGTGAACAACATTTTTCGCTTAGACATATGTATGTGCCCCCCTTCTTATACTTACAAATCGTGGTAACGTAAGGAATAATAGAAATATTCTCTGGATTTGTCAAGAGAGTCGAATTATGGGTATCAAAAATACTCGGTGATCTTTCGTGCCTGGCTTTCAGCTTGCTCCTCCAAGGATTTCTCCGAATCGATAAACCATTCATCAATCATCCGGACCTCGCTTGTATGCGTATCAAAAAGGCGCATTCTGCACAGGTCTCCTTCTTTGACCTTCATCCCTTCCATATAGAGGATATAACGGGCCTCCCGCAGCCGTGCACGCAGCCCCGGATCGGTTGAAGAGCCTGATATTGAGGAAAAAAGAAGATAAAGTTCCTGAAGGATATCCTCAAATCGTTCTCTTTCCAAAATCTTGATAGAATTGTACTCTAAAAGATTGCGTGTAAGGGCATCAAAAATTTTTTTCTCACTGGTACTTTCGGGTGATGTAATAAGGAGCAGGGAAATGGGACCGGACGAGTGGGCACGAGAGGCATCCTCCTCTGTGTTTCGCTCATCCCACTCTTTTTTCCGCTCTATGTATTTTTCATCAAGCCGGTCCAATAAATCAAACATCTTCCCCGTATGCTCACTCCTGTCCCGGGATTCGCCATGCCTGTCAATGCTTTGCATATGCAAAGGCTGGTTTCTTTTATAAAGAAAAGGCCCAATAATACCGAGTGCAATAGCGAATAAGAGGAGCAGGGGGTAGAGATAAAATTTGATATTAAAGGGTTTTGTGCTTCTCGTGTCACCCTGTTTGGGTGCACGGGTGAGTATGGCCTGTTGTTCCTGAACAGTGTCGGGTTTTTTCGGTTCATTGAGCATGGCCGATTCATTGCGAATATAACTAAATGTGGGATCTCCATAGAGGATATACGAGATCCAGAAGATGCTTTTCTGACCGGACTGAGGACCATACGCCATTCTGCTTTTTCTTAATGCCTCCCCAACCGGCTCACCACTATACAATGATTCATAAAATGTTGTGCAAAAACCACTATGATCTGATTGATCAACAATCTCCCACAATGTCCCGATATAATGTCTCACTCCTGCCAGTAAGAATGCATTTACCAAATCAAATGCTTCGGAGGCTTGTTTTTCAGCGCAATCCCATGTTTCAATGTATCCTGTTTTACACCCGTTTGCAAAAATGAGGCATGGAAAGGCACATTCCCCGCCCGCCATATCATGAATATCTTTTGGGGTAAAATAGGCATCTGAGAGCACCCACCCGCACCTTCCCTTATCCTGCGGATCATAATCCGCGTGTCCGCAATAGTGAACAATATCATACTCTTTTAAATGTGATTGAACATACCGGCGTGTCACTTTAAAAGTCTTTGTCTCCACTGAAATGATCCTGTTTTCTTCAGAGAAGCGCCTGCGCAATACCTCCCCTTCCCGGTAAGAGCTTTCAAGATTACCTTTGGGATCTGAGAGCACTAACATGCGCAAGGGATCAGACAGACGGCGATGTGGTTGAGGGGGGATATACTGCCTCATTTTCACTATTCTGCCTGCATTAAATCGCAGGCACAAAAAGTTTTGACCATCGTGTATCATCTCCCAGGGGATATGCACTAAATGATCATCAAGATGAAATATAATATAGCGGGCTTCGGTAAACTTGAGCGCTGTTTTAATCTCTGGGGGAAAAAGAACATTATATAATTGATGGCCAATCCGCTCGAGTTGTTTCAGGTCCTCATCTGTCAAGGATGTGCTTTGATTCATATCGTCAAGGGTGTGCACAATCTCCCGGCATACTGTCTCAGTCTCCTTCCTCGCAAAGGTGCGGGTAATATAATGGCGGGCCGTGGGCTCTTGGCCTTTCGGGTATTCACATGCGGAAAAGCTCAAGTGTGCCGCATCTTGTAGAATAATCTCAAGATCGAATATTACCTTGTCATTATACTCTGATACCATGGAAATTCTCGCATTATAGTAATATAAAAGGGATTATTATTAAGAAATAAAGAGGGTGAGGCAGGCTCATTATAACCGAATTCATAGACAAATGGATCATTCGTGACCCTCAGGGTTTTCCCATCAGGCAAACATACAATAAGATTATTCCCCACAGATAAATAGTAGAGTATCCGGTAGGACACCTCCTCCTTATAGGCGCGATATCGCTTACTCCCATGGCGCAATTGAATGGTAACAGGTCCCCCTTGATACTCGCTATCAATCCATAGAGTAGCCTTGAGGATAAAGACCTTGTCCTCGACGATCTTTATGCGGGCTGCCCCGCTTTTATCAATATAATCCACGGTTTCTATGCTATATTTATCCAGATTGGAGACGGTTGATGCCACATATAAGTCAGATACAACCAGGCTCGCAGCTACTGCATCGGGTCCGGTCTCGGCGCTCATTGAAAGCAACTCATAGGGAGCGCCCTTGTGTGACGCCTGGGGTGGCGATACACCGAGAGAAACATGAGGATGTGCGACCTGTGGCAATAAACTCCCATATATATATTGTTGAATAAACTGCCCGAAATAAGGCGCACTCCACAGCAGAGAATCATACGGTGCAGTCGAGGCTTCTTCTTGATCCTGCAAATTATTTCCAATTGCATAGGGTTGGACCTGCATGGTAAAAAAGGGCAATGTCCAATTATAGGAGGATGGATTGAGGGGCCCGGTGCCTGTGACATACTCATAGACGACCTGGTATTGAAGTTGTTGGCGGAACTTGTCATAGGTTGCTGTTATTGAAAACTGGGGCCCGGATTCTTCTTCCTCCGGTCCTGCAGCCATTGTCACCGTATACCCCCCCTCAGGAGTGGCTTTTGAAGTATACATCCACCAATTGGTGAGAGACGTAAGCTCCTTGTCGGAATATCCATTTTGACTTCGTCCTGCGGGGCTGTCCCCTGTGATCAAATAATAGGTAAGGGGAGTGAGTATCACGTAGTGTTTCGATAAGGCAACAATCTCTTCTTTTAATAGATGCGTATCCACCTCTTTATCAATCCCGAGTCTCAGCCTGTTTAATAAAGACCCGATTTTACGTGCTGCCCAAAGACGCGTGCAAAAGTCATTCTCCGGCTCTTCACGGGGGAAAAAGAGGGGGAAGGTAAATGACCTTTCTTCTGTGTTCACACGCCCGATCAAAGTGATGAGTGCCTCAGTATCCTCATCTGCCGTGTATCTTCCCATAATGATAAGTTGTGTTCCTTTATAGAGATCAGGAAGCTCAAAAGGATAGGAATCATACACGTCGATCCCTTCATATGCCAGAGAAAGATCGGTTAATACAGGATGCGCGATTTTATCATACAGGAGCGCAACACTCTGTCCGATGTCCTGATCAGGCTGAACATAACTTGAGGTGCCTTTGTTTTTATGAGCTAATTGATCGAGTAAAATCGTGTTCACGTCATGACCAACGCCGAAAATAAAAAAACGCACCTCCATGAGATTGTGTGCTCTTACCTGTTGGCTTATCTCATCCCTGTCCCGAATACCGACCTTCGGCTGTCCGTCGGTTAAAAAAAGCATCATCGGAGTGCTCATAGTATCGTCAAAAAGAGAAAGGCCAGAAAGCAGCGCCTCGTTGATATTTGTGGAACCGCTCGCCTCGAGGCGGGCTATATATTCCCGGGCCTGCCCGATGGTATCCTCTGTTGCACGCAATAGATTCTTATAAATACCACTCTCATAGGTATACACCATGACCTCAGAATCAAATCTGACGATATTAAACCTATCGCCTTCCCTCAGCTTTGAAAGACAATACATGAGGGCGGCCTTTGCCTGTTCCATTTTAGCGCCCTTCATGCTCAGTGAGGTATCGAGCACAAAGACAATGTCTTTGGGAATAATCTTCTCATAGGTGCTATTGAGAGAAGGATTTATCATTAATACATAAAAGCCATCTTCCCCCTCCCCTTTGTGAGTCAGAATATTCATCCCCAGCTCTTGTGAGGAGAGGTCATACACAAGAACAAAATCCTCCTGCGGCACTAATTCCTCTTCAGTGTATTCAACATGCACTGCTGCCCCTTCGTCCCGCCTTAGTGTCTTGATTTCATGTGTAGGAGAGTAAAGAAAACCAATGGGCGCTGCGGCTTCAATCTCTATATTCATATGAAACAGGCCGATAGGGCGGGCTGAGAATTTCCCCGTACTCAAAGGGTACCTCCATCGATACAATCCCGCATCATACTTCACTATCTCCTCATAGTTGAATATCACCTGTGTCTCACTCTGGGCCGGAACCGGAGAAAGACGCATACGGAACAGTCCCTTATCTACATATTCAAGGAGCCTGGGATCATCGCCCCCCCGAACCAATGATTCATATAATGCGCTCGCTTCTCTTTTATCCACGATCTCTCCCGCGATACTTTGCCCGTCAACCAGACAAGAAAAATTCGTGATACTTGCTGCTTCAGGAAGCGGAAAGAGAAAGAGTGCTTCGATATCCTCGGAGCTTTCATTGTGAAAGGTCTGTTCAATCTGGACCGTGGCCACCTGGTCTCCAATAGTGGCCTGTATGGTAAGTGAGGTTATGGAAAATGGTTTTCTCTCATTGATGAGAAGCTGGGCCCATACTCTCCCTGGAATATATATGAGAGCCGCGGCACATATACCCCAGATTAAAAAGCACTTCATTTTTCTGCCCTCTAATCTCTAAGATCAATCTGCACAGATCCAATCTCTTTTTTATTGTGGGCAATCTTGATACAATATTCACCTGATTCCAATCCTTTAAAACGCGCCTCCCTGTCCCTGATCATCTCTTCTAACACGTGAACCGGCCTGCTGTGGGAATCCATTTTGCATAATGTAAAACAGACATTTGTGAGCGCCGGTTTCTCGGGTGGGCCTTCAATTCTTACCAGAATGTCAATCTCGGTATTGCTTGATTTTTTTATCTCAGCTTCAATATGGTATCCTTGAATACTCTTATAAAAGGCCTTCTTTGAATGTGCCGCTACATCCTTTGCGCTTCTTACTGCTAATGCAGGTTGAGGAATCAGGATGCCATTATGGTGCAGGATATCCAACTTTTCCTGGAAAAAGCGAAGACATATGTGCAATATAATCTCTTTTTTCTTTGTCTTTCTCTCCTTTACGAGGTCAAGAATACGACGCTGCAATTGTTGCGGTACCTGAAGCCATGCCCCCTCATTAACAATATCGTCCTGACATCGTGTCGCAAAGATGACCTCATCCACACACAAAGCACATTGTGAAAGATGGCCCTCTATATTAGCTCTCTCCTCATCTGACACCCGATTATAAATATACCGGGAGAGCAATTCCTCATCAAGACAACCTTTTCTCGTTTTTTGATCCTTATCGTTGTTCATATAAAATCCATCACTTCGATAGTGTATTTATGTATCCTCTCACGCAGAGGGTATAACTCATTCTAATAGACGAACCCCATATGACTTTTTTCAACACATCTCTCCTAAATTCTTCCTTAACTTCTCAATGCCGTTTGTTTTCCAGTTATGGATTGTTGAGGTACTCTGCTTCAAAAGGCCGGCAATCTCAGAGAGAGTATATCCTTCGATGATTAATCTTAATACGAGTCTCTCTGATCCTTCTAGTAGAGCTTCAATGCCTCTTTGAAGCTGATTTGAAAGAAGCTCAGTATCGATTGACACCTTGGTATCTGTCACGAGCGACCAGATATTATCGTCCAAATACGACCTTTTTTTCTCCCAGGCAGTTCTTGTAAAGTCAATAACCTGTCTGTTCGACATAATCCCGATCCAACTGCAAAAAACCTTTCGATCATTGCTGTGAAAGCCTCTTAATTTTCTGTAATTATCTTCAAGCAGGGAAATGATCACTCGCTGATAGCAATCCTCTATACTTTCTTGCCGTGCTTCTATCCCCATCTTTTTAAAAGTTCTATTGATACAATAAAATATAAGACGGCCGTATTTCTCAACGAAGAAGGTCCATGCATCATCATCGCCCTCAATCATATCCTGAATGAGTTCTCGTATATTTTCTTGATTAGCGTAATTTTTACTCATTGTTCAAAGGGGGTCACTCTCTACTATTACTATCTTAATATAATTACTAAAATATTACAAATAGAACAGCAATCCTGTAATCATTTCCATTCTGACATTTGGATTGTAAAATGAGCATTGCGGAGCTGCGAAGTGAATAGGGGAATTTGCCGATCACTAATATAGTACTTACTATTTTCATACTATAACCTCTTCTAAGGGAGGATTACTTATGAGTGAATTAATTCAATTGCTCGATGGCGTGGCAATAAAAAGATTTGCAATAGACAAGCCAATGGTTCGAATAGGCCGTAATCCGAATAGTGATATCTATATTGAGGATAAAGTGGTCAGCAAAGAACATGCAGTTATTGAGACTGAGGAAGACCCGGATCAGGGGGGGGGTCAATCGTGCTATATCAGGGATCTGGGGAGCATAAACAGCACCTATGTGAACGGTAAGAAAATCACGCGCCAGAAATTAAAGAATAATGACTTTGTGCGTATCGGCATTAATACATTCAAATTTATCGAAGGAAATGACAATCAAAGCGATCAAACGTTAAAAATGCATAAAACCTGGCTTCCAAAGGTGTTCTATACAAAAGAATGATATCATTATTCTTTAATTTACCATGTACAAATTATATATAATAAATGATAGGGAAGGGAACAAAAAAACTGAAATTATAATATATTCAGTGTGTGGTCTCATCGCCTCTTTCCTCATCGTGTGCGTGAGTCTAATATTCTCCACTGCATTCACGAATTGGGAATGCGTCACCTTTGATTGGAGAATGAAATGCAGGGGAGAGCTGACCCTGCATTCGAGATTAATTCCCATTACTATAGATCGAGAAAGTATAGAACATTTTGGGGATGTACCCTGGGATCTTTCAGTGCATGCTGAAATGATAGAAAAGCTCTCTTTCAGAAAAGCCCACACTATTGTATACAATAATATATTCCAACCAGGACCTCATGAAGAAAATGATGATCTTCTCATTGAGGCAACAATGAAGGCGAAAAATGTTTACTATCCCGTTAACTTCGATTTTAAAACCTCCCCCTTGCGTGCATTCAGGAGTGAAGAGAAGGTACCTCTTGAGCAATTGGCTCCGTATGGACTTGGGAAATTTGTTGGCGATAAAAAAAATATTTTATCGGTTGAAAGGGCAAAGGCGCCTTTTGACAGTCTCTGCGAGGAATCAGCCGGATTGGGGCATATATGCCTGATTAGTGATGATGACGGAGTAATAAGGAAGGTCCCGCTGATAGTGGAGATGAATGAAATGCTTTTCCCATCATTGTCCCTAAGAGTAGTGATGAATTATCTCAATGTGTCCAATGAACAGATGGATATAAGAATTGGCAAAAGTATTACATTAAAAGGGGCTCATATGCCCGGAAAAGCAACGATCCAGGATATTGTGATACCGATTGACGATAAGGGTATGATGCTGATTAATTATGACGGAGAATGGGATAGATGCTCCCCCCATTACAATTCATTCAAGGAAATCTTTGAGGAAGATACACTTTACCTGAAAGATACGATTGTCATGGTCAACACGGTCATCTCCGAATATGACATTAAATCAACGCCCTTTTCAGAGAATTTTCCGGTCGGAGGAATCCATATAAATTGTATTAATACTATCCTCACCGAGAATTTTTTAAAAGAGGCCAACTCTTTTATCACACTCGCATTTATTGTGGTCCTCGCTATCATCGGGGCCTTAAGCGGATTGCTGAATAAATGGTCTGTAAAGATCATCACTTCTCTGTGTCTCCTTGTTGTTTATCTTATGGTAAATTTTTATTTTTTTAGCATGTGGGGTCTGATAATAGAGGTTATCCCTCCCTGTCTCGCCCTTATTCTAAGCTGTATGCTTGCCTCTCTGCTCCCAGTATTCATTGGAGGCAGTGAAAAGAAAGTGCCGGTGATGAATGAGCACCCAAAAATTAAGAAAGAATTAATAGAAGTCAATAAGAAAATAATGGAAAAGGAGAAGGAGATTACCATTACATTGGCAGGTCTCTCGAATCAGCGCCAGCATATAGCACACCTGCCCTTGAAAGAAAAGCTTCGCGGCGAAATGGAAGAGAAGGAGAATCTTGAGAAAAAAAAAGTTATGATTCTTCGCCAGCTCTCTCCCCTTGATATAAAAATACTCAGAAAGGAAGCTGAAAAATACGGCATTATTACAAAGAACCTGAGACTCTTGGATGCTTTTGACCTTGCCCGGAAGATTGCGTTGACTGATCATACTATTCTTCTCATCGGTGAGGAAGGATCTGAAAAGGAGCTTTTTGCCGGGGCAATTCATGCTGTGAGCAACAGAAAGAATGCACCCTTTGTGAAGATAAATTTTGCCTCACTCTCAGCAGACCAAAGCGAGAGTGAGCTCTTCGGAGACACTCAGAGTGCCTCTTCCGAGGCTGACGAAGAAAAAGAAGGGCTCTTTAAGAAGGCAGATAAAGGGACTTTCTTCCTCGATAATATAGATGCTCTTGCCTATTATATTCAACCAAAGCTTCTCAAGATCCTTCAAGAGGGGGAGATAGGAATGCTCGAAAACATGAGTGCAATTTATATTAATGTCAGGGTAATCGCTGCAACAGGGGGGAACTTGGAAGAAATGGTGCATAATGGAGAATTTAATGCACTTCTCTTGAAGCGACTCAATAGCTTCCCTATCTTTATTCCGCCTTTACGGGAGAGAATGGAAGATATCCCCCATTTGGTAGATTTTTTCATCGACCGACATAAGGGGGACAAGGAGATAAGAGCGATTTCAAAAGAGGCGGTTGAAATTCTCCAAAAACATACCTGGCCCGGAAATGTCGATGAGCTCGAGAAGGTCATTATAAATGCCATTAAAACCACGCACAACGAGGAAATTCAACTGGAAGATATTCAGATAAATTCCCGAAAAATACGCAAACGAAGAAAATCAAAAAAACTTGCACCTGAGCTGACGACATAATTTTTGTGAATTGCTCATTTTATAAAGTGGGCATTTTAAATTTCATTGTCACCTCTCCAGTCTCCCTGTTTATTTCAATTCCTTGAGCACTTGACGATAATTCCTTGCCAGTTGCCATTTTAAATAATCCGGAGAGAAAATTCATACCCTGATTCATAACATGTTCCAATTCCTTCACACCTTGCTCCTTTGGTGTGGACGCATTTTTATCAAAGCTCTCATCAGTTTCCATGACCTCTTTCGCTGTCTCTTCTTTAGCCGTTGTATCTACAGTTGGTTTTTGAAAAATAGAGGTATCTTTTTTGTGTATATCTTCTTCAGCCTTATTTTCAGTTGATTCTTGAAAAACTGAAGTATTTTCAGCTTTTTCTGTCACGTGCCCCATGTCTTCGGTAATATTTTTTTCTTTATCGTTATTCTCAAAAATTTGCTCATCAGCAAATATGTCTTCATCATCATTATCCTCACCAACAGGCTCAACCATTTCGCTTATTGGTTTTTCATCCTCCGGTTTCTGTTCATCTTCTGTTTCGGACTCATCTGTTGTCTCCACATTTTCAAAGTCATACATTGCCTCTTGCAGTTGATTCAAAAATTGAGCCCTCCCCTCTTTTGAGAAATCAACCATTTCAGTGTTACTATTCGGGCTTAACACACCTTCGAAAAGATTTTGCTTCAATAACAAACCTGAAGCAATTTTCATCTCAATAGAGTTTTTTGTTATTAAATTGATTATGGTTAAGTTCTTGTTTGTTTGACCAATTCTATCTATACGCCCAATTCGCTGATTCTTTTTTGCCGGGTTCCATGGTAACTCAAAATTAATGACAGTATCTGCAATCTGCAAATTTAGTCCGACTCCTCCTGCTTCTGTGGAGATAAAAACCTTACATTTATCATTATCCTCAAATTCTTTTATAAGCTTAGGTCGGTTTTTCACATATACATCCCCGCTTAACTCCACAAAACCGATATCATGATGACGCAGCATTTTACCAATAATGTTATTCATACGTTTCCATTCGGAAAAAATGATAATTTTTCTATTAGAATTTTTTATATCTATTTTTTCAAAAAGTATATGTTCAAGTTCCTTTAATTTAGGGGAAAAATTTGTTTCAAGATCAACCAAATATGTAGAATCGCACACCATCCGCATTTTTGATAACAGCATCATTAATCTTTGCATATCAAAGGGAGTAATAAATTTTTTTCTGAGAATTGCACTTATTCCCTTGGCATAACTCGCATGATACTCTGCCTGTTCTACACACATCTCAACAGGTATATCTATCTGGCTAATATTGGGGAGTTGTTCAATAACATCCCTTTTTTCGCGCCTAATTAAGATAGCGCTCAAACGCTCTTTAAGTTTCTGAAGATTATAATAACCTGTGATTTTATTTTTTTGCTTGTGGTCAAAATAACAATGTTGGTATGAGAATTCCCACAAAGGAGATAAAAACTTAGGATCGATAAAATCAACAATAGAATAAAGGTCGATCAAACGATTTTCAATTGGTGTGCCTGTTATAACCAGAGATTGTTTTTTATTCAAGGACTTAATTGATGTAGCTGTAATGGTTGTATAATTCTTAATACGCTGTGCCTCGTCTAAAATAATAAAATCAGGAGGATATTTATTAATGACATTGTAATCCCTTAATACAGTTTCATAATTGATAATGAGAAAATATTCTTTTGCCTGCTCATAGAGCCTCTCTCTTTCATCCGGCAATCCACTGACGATACAGGCTTTTTTATCAGAAAAGCGCTCTATTTCCCGTTTCCATTGATCTTTAAGAGAGGCGGGACAAATAATCAATGTCCGGCTAAAATCATATAATTTCTTCTTAATGAGGGCAATTCCGATTGCTTGAATAGTTTTACCCAAGCCCATTTCGTCTGCAATTATTGCTCCTTCTTTAAAAGCAGCAAACTTAATTCCCTCTTTTTGATAGGGGAAAAGTGTTGCTTTTATTCTTGAAAAATCTATTTCGGATTTATCCTTAATCTGCTCCAGCATCCTTTTATTATATGCATTTTCAATCTTCTCCAGTACTTCTGTGCGTATATAAATCTGTTTATATTCTTCAGCCTCTTTTATAAATCCTAAAAAATCAATAATTCTATCATCAGGCAATACCGAGTCATTTTGAAAATACTTATTAATCAGAGATTCTATATTCTCTGAAAGTTTATGTGGGTAGTACCACGTTATCTGGTAATTTGATAAGGGGTCTAAAAAAATTTCAACAAAGGGGTAGGTTTGTTTTTGTGTATTGATCGTTTTATGGAGTGCCTTAAAATTATTAAAGGCAAAAATCAGATGCTTGCAGGTACCCAATTTATTCCTTTGGTAATCAGGGCAAGAGCAGTACCCATATTCTTCTTTAAAATCTCGAAAGGTAAGCTTATAGCTCTTTGCTTTTTCATTAAACAAAATGTGTTCACCAAAAATATTATCAGAAAATTCTATACGATATGCTGCCCTTTTTGCTTTTTCATTTCTCTCTTCCAAGACACGCCTCGCCATGCCCTGTCTGGTATATTGTTTACCCGCTGACTGTTTTTCACTAGTATAACGCGTTAAATCCTCATGTAATTGCATGAGACAGGCAATCTTATGATGACAATAATCATCAGCCTTACAATTACAATTGAGTATCGGTTTTTCATCTATGGAGATAGATACTGAAAAATCATCAAATTTATCAGTTACTGAAAATTCAAAATGATTTCTTGATTGGGTAAGCAATTGACTTTGACCATTTTGATAGAGGGAATGTCCCTGCCGAAGCGTAAGATTTGAAAAAATATTCTCCTTTTTGATATATTCCAATTCATTTCTAATAGTTTCTATAGCTGTAGGTTCCATTTTATAACTCTTTTCAAAATAAAGGGTTTAGTAATAGAAAATATAGATTTAATACTTTAGAGAATGATATTACAAAATAAAAAAAAATTCTAGTCTCTTATATAACTCAAATTCTTTTTTAGTATGTCCGTTTTTTCAATGAGTTATTTCCGATAAAAATCACTATAGTAGTCTATTTATCCGTATATTTATTGAAGGGAACGTGAAGAGAGATCATTAATGGAAAAGATAAAGACCTATATTTTTGAAAACTTCGAGCAGGTCTTTGTTTTCGTAATCTTAGTCACTGTGGCTCTGTTGAATTATTATATTCCTCAGAAGATTGCCTTTCTTAATTTTTATTTCTTACCCGTTATCATTGCAGGTTACTTTCTGGATCAGTACCATTCCGTAATCGGGGCTTTTTTTTGTATCCTTCTCGTCACTATATATATTATTCTGTCTCCCACTGCGTTTATAACCCCCAATAATTGGTCGAATCTTATATTCCACGTTATTGTGTGGGGGAGCTTTTTGATCCTGTCCGGAGCTGTTGTGGGCAAACAGAATGAGAAATTAAACCAGAAGATTCAACAGACGACCAAGTTAAATTGCCAATTGCAGCAGCAACAGGAGGAGCTTAAAATAGCGAATAAATCACTTACAGAATATAGCAAGACATTAGAGGAAAAAGTAAAAGAGCGTACAATAAATCTTAAGAACTCTAAAGAGGCCATTGAAATTCTGAAAACAAAAGTGGAAGAAACTCTCTATACCACCATGGATCCCACAGTAGTCAAGCTGATTATAGAAGGCCGATTACGAAATGAGAAAAGAAGAGTGAGCGTGATGTTTTCCGATTTGGTTGGATTTAGCTCCTATTCTGAGGAGAGGAGCCCTGAATTGGTCGTTCGGGACCTGAATCGTTACCTCAGTGATATGGAACCTATACTTCTTAATTATCATGGGCATATTGATAAATATATGGGTGACGGTATTATGTGCGAATTCGGCGCTCCGGTTGATTATGAAAATTATCGACTGCTTGCAGTGCTTGCCGGATTGAAGCTGCAAGAGAAACTAGCCAGTCTTGATTATCCTTGGAAAATGCGCATAGGTATTTCTTCCGGTGCTACTATTGTCGGGCTTATAGGATACAGACGTCAATCATATACATCTATCGGGGATGTAGTGAATCTGTCTTCTCGATTAGAAAAGGAATGTCCGCCAGGGGAAATTTTGATCGACGGCTTTACCATGGAAGGCATCCATCGTTTTATTGATGTCCGCATGAAGAGACAGCTGCCCCATTCTCAGGATGTAAACCCGGAAACTGAAGCTCACCTTGAAACATTACATCGAAGTCTTGACAATGCGACTCATTACGAAGAGAGGGCGGACCTTTATCTCAAGATCGGGCAGATATATATCTCGTTAACTGAAATCCATGATGCTCTGGAATACTTTGAAAAGGGCCTGCAGATGTGTCCGGATAATAAAGAGCTGAAAGTAGCTTTTGCTGACGCAACGATAAAACAGAATGAGATAAAAAAAATGAAAATAAAAGGCCGTAAACAGCGGGTGTCTGCCTTTGAAGTAATCGGTATAAAAAATATACTTCTTGACCGTGATAAGATTCCTGAGCCATTTTACAAAAAATACTACCATGCGACAAATATTTTCACTCTGCCTGAGGATCTTGTCCTTCCTGTTGAAGCGGTGGATGGAAGCATCGGACATTCAAAGGCGGTGGCGGTGTTCTCTTATGCGATTGCGTCTGATGTCGGTGTATCCGATGCGGAAAAAAAGGAGATCCTCCAGGCCGCTTTCTTGGCAGATATAGGCAAAACGAGCATCCCCCACCATTTGCTTAATGCACGAAGCAGTCTGAGACCGGGTGAGATAAAAGAAATCGAAAAACACACACTAGAAAGTGTCAAGATATTTCAGCAGATAGGCTATAATTCAGAAGAAATGCTCCGGATGGTCCGGCATAGTCATGAGAATTTTGACGGCTCAGGCTATCCCGATTGTTTGCGGGGAGAAGAAATTCCTCTGGGATCGAGAATCATTGCGGTGGCTGACGCCTATAATGCGATGACATCGTGGAGACCCTATCGGGAGAAATGGGACAGGAATGCAGCTTTTGATGAACTCATAAAAAGCATGAATAAAGGAATTTTCGATCCCGGTATCGTGCAACGTTTTATTAAGCTTATGAATTAGGATGTGGAGTTGAACGATTGTTCAATATCGGCAGATGGTATGCCATTTTCATCCCATCCCCGTCTTTTGTAATAAAGATCAAGCAAGTGAACAAAGTGCTCTTGATTGATCACTTTTCCGGCTGTCGCTCCCGTTTGGATAGGGCATGAGTGCACTTTGTAGGGCATTGTATCATCCTTGCGGCTCATGCCAAGGCGCGTGTTGATAATGCGCGTGAGATTATATATGTCTTTTGATCTCGTCAGTAATTCCTCGAGTGTCACGCTGCTTCCTGTGACGAGGTTATAAAAGTTCTCATAGTGTCTCTCATTAAGCCCCAGCTCTATCCATGGGAGCCGGCACACACCGAGCATATCAAACAGAGGCCGAAGGGTCTGGTGGTAGATAACCAAATCGACCCTTTGTTCATCAGACCAGTCTTTCCCCTGTTCAATTTCTTTGGCAATAGTCCACGCACGGGTATGGTGCGCCCCAATATCACTCGTGGCATAAGCAAGAGCCATAGAAGAGCCTGCCCGGCTATCATAGGCACTTTGCTCTAAGCCTTTTACCTGCAGTATAATTTTATCCATTTCCGGCCACTTTTCTATAACACGCCGGGACCCGTCTGCAAGTATATCCCCGATACCATCCCGGTGGGCAATTTTCTTGATAAGTTCGGTTATCGCCTCTTCGTCCCCCCAGGTTATCGGTGTCCCATCAAGATCATCAAGACAAATGATCCCCTTCTCATAGCCTTCAATGACCGCCCCGATCAGGTTACCGGTCGAAATGGTGTCAATGCCAAGTTCATCACAGAGTTGATTGGCATAAAGAATAGCTGAGAAATTTTCTATGCCCAGGTTAGAACCGAGCATTGCGCAGGACTCATATTCGGGGCCTTCGGTGACCGTGCCTATATATTTCCCCTGTTTCACAAGGCATATATTGCCGCAGGTCATTGCGCACGCAAAACATGCGCTATCCCCAATTTTATACTTATCAACCATTACATCGCCATTTATCTGGTTAATTTTGCTGAAATGGGCGTCCTTGAAATTATACGTAGGAAGAATGCCTGTGGAGTTTGCATACTCCATGACATTCATCAGGCCTTCCCGTTGCCACATTTTAAAATACTTGTGGCTCTTCATATAAGAATACGCCTTATTGGCCTCTTCCATGAGTCCCTTAATGTCATGCACAGGAAGATCTTTGCTGCCTCGTACTACAATGGCTTTAAGATTTTTCGAGCCCATAATTGCCCCTATGCCCGTTCTTCCAGCGTTGCGAGACCAGTCTGCATTAACACATGCAAAGCGCACTCTGTTCTCCCCGCCGATTCCGATTGACGCAATATTTACCATGTGGGTGCCGAGGCGATTTTTCACTATTCCCTCTGTTTCAAGGCAGCTTTTGCCGGCTAAATCGGGCATGGGAATAATCTTAGCCTCATCATCATCGATAAAAAGGATAGAGAGGGTCTCAGCGTGGCCTGTAATGCTTAAGACATCGATACCCGTTTGTCGTAGTTCCGTGCCGAATGTACCCCCAAGTGATGAATCACCATAAACACCGGTGGCCGGAGAGATTGACACAAAGGAACATTTGCCGGAGGAGGGGAGGTATGTGCCTGTTAAGGGGCCCGGTGCTATGACGAGAAGGTTATTCGCCCCGAATGGATCGATTGTATAGTTGGATTTAAGGAGATTATCATAGACAAGTTTTGCACCAAAGCCTCGCCCACCTATATAGCGGAATACAAATTCATCTGAAAGATCACTATAGTCGCACCTTCCGCGCGAAAGATCAATGTGAAGTCCTTTTTTAAAATACCCTGATTTTATCTTCATAATATTATAGCTCTTCTTTGCCTATCTCGGCATATTTAATGATTTTTTTCTCACCCTTTTCCATATATTCTATTTCTTTCATATGTGCATAGCTTAAGACATTTTTCATACGCTTAGACTCACCCAGCGCTTGCTCGGGAATAAGACGGATCGCTTCTTTTGGACACACTGACACACACTTTGGAGCACCT
Source organism: bacterium (assembly GCA_049472395.1). GTDB lineage: Bacteria > SZUA-182 > SZUA-182 > DTGQ01 > JBLIRR01 > JBLIRR01. Next base: position 68,876 of record JBLIRR010000034.1, read on the forward strand.
CCGCAAAGGTCGCATTTGATGGGATAATCAACATCCCCATGAGCGAATATCGCACCGAAGGGACACGCCTCTACACACTTCATGCAGGAGATGCACTCGTTTTGATCAAACCGCACGAGCCCGACAACACGTTTCAGGGCCCCGACAGGACATGCATCCGCACATGCCGGTACTTTGCACTGGCTGCAAATAACAGGCATCCGAACAACGGGATGCGGATAAGTTACCAATACTCGAACAGCACTTTTTTTAGGATTGTTCACGCCGAAATGCTCGGCTGAACACACAAGCTCACACATTTTGCACCCCGAGCAAAGCTCAGGTATGACTGCAAGTTTTTTTGACATTCCTCATTACTCCATTCATTTTATACACTGTTATTGTTAAATAATTTAACATTTCTCAGCGGAGATTGTCAATATAAGGAATGTGTAACCCAGCAATTCTCATTATGGCGCACTCCCAGAAGTATAAGAGCCTGTCTGAAAAATATTTGTATGCCCTATGGACAAAAGGAAACCTCTAATATAAGATTAAATACGGTAAACCGTTAATCTTAATATTAGGGGGGAATTATGGAAGAGAAGAATTATTGGAGTGATCTGACAAATGAACGATGGGAGTTGATAAAGCCTTTGTTGCCTGAGTCTCAAAACAACAGAGGTTATGGTCGTCCACGAATAATATGCCTTCGTATTATTTTGAATGCAATATTTTATTTGGTGCGAACCGGCTGTCAATGGCGAATGCTCCCTCATAATTTTCCAAATTGGAAAACAGTATATCATTATTTTAGGAAGTGGCGGAAGGATGGCACATGGGAACGAATTCATGATAACTTGCATGTACGTACCCGATTGAAGACGGGGCGTGAGGGAGAACCAAGTGCTGGAATCATCGATAGTCAAAGCGTAAAAACCACCGAAGTAGGAGGGCTGCGGGGGTATGATGCTGGCAAGAAAATAAATGGGCGTAAGCGCCATATTATAGTAGATACGATGGGGCTGCTTATTGCTGTTGTAGTGCATGAAGCCAGGATTCAAGATCGTGATGGAGCAAAGTTGGTATTTATGAAAATATTTGGCCAATTTCCTCGTCTGAAGCATATTTGGGCCGATGGAGGCTATTCTGGGAAGCTGATTATATGGGCTAATTTATTTGGTGACTGGGCACTTGAAATCGTAAAACGCGTAGGAAAGGGGTTTATGATACTGCCACGTCGTTGGGTAGTTGAAAGAACATTTGCCTGGATTGGTCGTTATCGCCGTATGAGTAAAGACTATGAATATAGGACAGATACATCAGAAAGTATGATCCGAATTGCTATGATTCAATTAATGCTCAGGAGATTGGCACCAGCATGAAATATTTTTCAGACAGGCTCTTAGATACTTTAAAAATATTTCTATTTTAGTTTGATTAATTACAAATTATTTTATTTCTTATGTTATTATTTGAAATGATAATGTTAAAGATAAGAATTTTTATGGATAATTTTTTATAAAAAAACTCATAATTATGTTAAGGGAGAAAATATCACTTCTGTTTTTATTTTATCTAATTATATTTGTATTAATTGCTTTTATTGGCACAGGGTGTGGCGGGAATGAAAATGAATTTAAATATTGTACACGAAATCCAAATATAAATTATACCTTAATCAGTCCTAGTGTGTATGCTATTGATGATCCAAATAGGTTAGATATCATTGTTGGTGATCCAAATAGTATTGTACCTTATATTAAATATGATTCAAATAGCGACTTACTTACAATTTCAGATGCTAATGAATATAATAAATCCAGTCTACAATATGCGCTTGAAAATCAACAAAGTATTGCATGTTTTTGTACGTGTCATTGATAGATTAGACAATCGTTAGAGAAAACAAATTGAAACCCTGGGAGGCGCGGTTCTTGCTTTATTAAAAATGAGGTTTTTATATATAAAAATAAGGTTAGCAATAGATTTGCCTTTTTAATTTCGCATAATTTAAAGATTACGAAATTAGAACACTTCCTCATAGATTTTTAATATTTGCTTAATACTAAAAATAGCATTTTATTCGTAGTATATCAAAAAACGAAAACATTCTGGGAAAATCCTTAGAACAAATAAAGGATTAGCTCTGAGTCGAGGAACGAGTGCTCAGAGCTAATCCATGGTTTAAGAAGCCGCGGAGCCCGAAAAAAAGGTTGGCATGAATTATGTAATAGGGGGATTGCTTCCTACTGCTCTTAGACAG
>JBLIRR010000035.1:0-65523 GCA_049472395.1 bacterium
AAATTGAAAAAGCTATATAAGGATAAATAATTAAATTATTAAATCAAGAAAATAATAATAGAGCTTTTTTATGATTTTATTACCTTTTTGATGTCCTGTGAGTAAGCAAAGTCACCACAAGAAAGAGAATCCTGATCCTATATATGGTTAAAGCGAAATAAAAAAAATCCACGAGCTGAGCCTGCTTCCTTAACCCCTTATGTTCTTCTCCATTGTATCATTTATCAACCAAATTCAAATTATGAGGAGTTTTGGGGCATTATTTTTTTGCTATAGATAGAATATGAAAAGAACCTGACTCAAGTGAATACCCCTATTTCTAAATTTCTATTATTCATTATTCTTAAAGCGCTCATTTTGCCCTTAAAAATATCCCTTTAAGCTCTAAATAGAGGTTTTCTTACTACATTTATCTTTAAATTTCAAGTAATTAGCATGGTCAGACCCCGCCCCACGATCCGCCCCAGTCGCCCTATCGCCCCAAGACCCCGAACGTGTATATTTCTTCGTCTGACTCCTCTAAATCGCATAGCAGTAATTCTGCTTGTGTTGATGATATCCCTTATATTTATAACACGCCATGTCTTATCGCCGCGTTGAGATACTCTTCGTATAAACCCAAAAACGGTCTCGGTGGAATGCACTGATGATACGGCACCGACTCACCTGGCCTCATTATCCGGCCGCTATAATCACTTCTGATGCTCTCGATGCATTTATCATAGCTTGCTCTTTTGTGAGACATTTCAAGCTTAAAGTATTTCTGAATGTGCCTCCTTGTCTCGATCGCCTTCACCGCAGCATTCGTTCTCAATTTCGCAATTTCCCGCCTGGCTTCTTTCACCACCTGGCCAATACTATACAGGTCAATGAGTGGAACCCGCTTCTCCATCTGGTCCAATGTCCCGAACAACGGAGTTGCCACTTCATCCAGCGCGAAGTAATTATCAGTCGCATCAAATATTTTCAATCCATTTCGCGATAATCCTGAGATCCATCGTCCAGCTTCCGCACTGTCTAGTTCTCGCTTGAAGGCGAGTTCTGCAGGAGCTGATTCCTGAACCACCTGCCAATAGAGCATACTGTAACCAGACCTTAGGTAGAGGGCATCATCCCGACTGATCGGTAATTCTAACCTAAACTGCCTGGCCAATCCAGCGTCCTTTACGAATTGCTTTATTTTCTTCGGACTCAGATTTCTGGGGAGTTTAATGTCTTCAACAAAGAACGGCTTTGCTTCCTCGAAAACCTTTGAGCTTATATCTTTCTTGACGGCAGCCCCAATCGTCCTATTGAGGACTTCTTCCCACTGAAGCGTGTATGATGATCTATAGATAATCTCCATCTGGGGCCAGATCTCCCGTGAAAAAATTTTGCGGAACTTAGCACGCTCGCTTGCATTATGCTCTTTCCATTCGTAGGCACTGTATGACGCATCGAAAAGCCCAACGACACGTGGATCCTCGATGAAGCGATCAGCTTCGTTATTGAATTGTCCAACATGCGGCTCCAAGTTCTTCCAGACTTCATCCCGTAGGTTGGGAATTCTCTCCTTAATTCCTCTCCAATCAAGATCTATCAGTCGGTTGTGGTATTGATTCACTCCTGCAGCCAGAACGTCGCCCCCGACTTGGGTAATAGCATTTACGAGGGTTAAAAACGAGCTGTTAATCGCTGCCGCAGCCTTGCTCTCTGCCTTAGCATCTTCGACGAGACCATCCAGTTCCTTCATGAGGTCCGTGAGCTTGTGATTCATATCGTGCCAGGAGTCCCTGACCCAGCCTGGGTAATGTTGGTAAATATCCGCCTGGATGTCGTTCCAGACGTCTGAACGACTGGTATATTCCTTCTGCTCCTCCTTAGGCTCTTCAGGCTCGGAATCCCGTTGGACCCTTGTCGAAGATCCCTGCTGGTATGGCGAAAGAGTATCTATGGCATCGGCGTGGCGAATACTATGTCCCTGCTGTATTACATGGGTCAGTTCATGTGCTATGAGTTTTTGTCCGCTCAGGGAACCAGGATTGTACATCCCCTTATTGAAATAAATATTATTATCAAACGTAAAGGCTTTCGCATTTAGATTTTTATTCATTTCGGCCGCATTATCATCAGTATGAATAGTAACTCCCTGAAAATCAAATCCATACCTTGGTTCTAGCCTATTCCTGACATTTATTGGTAACGCATTGCCCTTTCCTTTTGAACCATTAATTTTTATCTCAAGCCATGATGTGATGTTTTCATTGTTATTCGCATTACCTCCTTTTTTTTCTTTAGTTTGGAGTTCCTCTTCTTTTTCTTCGTCCTTCCCCTGCTTTTGAAGGTCTATTGTGGTTTGAACAATTTCATCTTCCTCTTCTGTTTGTCTGTGTAATGTGTTCTGCGCAGCATAAGGTGTGGTTTGAATAAGCTCATCCTCCTCTTCTTCCTGTCGCCTGACCTGTGGTTCAGGTATACTCATCACCTGCTCCGCCCCCCGATCTGCTTCCTGTTCATACTTGTCATTCGGTTGACTGACTTTGAGCTTTGCCTGAACAAAGTCAGATTCAACCAATCTCTGAATCCCCTGGTTTCCAATAGCTCTGTGAAGAAACAAGTTATTATCAAAAGATGAATGTATAGGTTGAGAGAAGGTAGGCTCCTGTGATTGAGACATGAAAAAGGCTCTTTCTGATTCAGGTATCTTTGCTCTTTGCCTGATTTTCTCATTCATGATTTTATTCCTCTTTTTGCCAGTTTAAACATAATAATCACCTCTTTCATCTCTTATGTGTTTTCAGAGCCTCATTTGGACTCATAATAATCTGACTTGATTGATTTAATCTCCTTCTCCTTCATTTACTTTGGCTTTCATAGTTAAGAAAAAGATGGTGTATTATTGGAGACTGTCCCCAATTACCAAATTACCATATTATTTTAACGTAACAAGCTACGGGGAATTAAACGATAAAAGAGATAGTAAAGCTTAAAATAAAAGACCCCATTGCTTTGATTCGAAACATTACTCCTCATTATTATTATTACAGTTTTTCATTGCTATTATGATTGATACTCTGGCACTTTATCGGGTAACTTATTCTTTTCAATATATTTTTTTATACTCACTGCATCAAAAATAAATTGAGTATTTTCACCGGCAGATAGGACCTCGACATATTTATTTTTTACTTTTCCTTCCACCTGTAACCAGTAGTATGCACGGGCCCTTTTCCAATAAAGGCTCTTATGGGCAGAAATATTATTAAAATCATCGATATTCCCCTGACCAATCCACCCTTTATAGGGATTCTTGGATGGATCTTGAAACATATGCTCTATTAAATTCTTCACTCTTTCAGCTCTTTTGCACGCTATCTTTCGCATATAACTATTTTTTTTACAAAAATCTTTAATAGTGGTATAGCCCTTAAAGGTTTTCTTTTTTTGTAAAAGAGAATCTTCACCATAGGTGTGATCACCTAAAATAAAAAGCCAAATTTTATACCAGATGTGCTTTCCGGAATATGCTGCTGATCCTTCTAATCCTTTGATTCCCCCTGTTTTTTTAATGCGATGATAATATATCCACCGAATGCTCTCTTCTTGCCCTGGATAGGACTCGGCCAATGTTGTCGCGGTAATCTTTCGCTTTAAATCTTCGGTTATATATGATGCTGCACTTTCCGAACCTTCTTTTACTCTTGTTTTTATTAGTTCTTTCTCTTCAGGGTATAGTTCTCCGGAAAAGCTTTGTCCAAAAGATAATTTCAAATAGAGTATGATTATGATGAATGTTACAAATAAATACCATATTCTTATTTTAATTATACTTTTACTCATCCTTAAAAGCACCTTAAATTGCTATTGTGCGAAAAAAACTTAGGGAATACGATAATAAGCAATATTATGAAAAAGCGATGGTGAAAACCTTATAATAAAAGGCCTGATCCCACTGCTTCACGTCTTGCCTTTTTTTAAAAAATATGTATAATTGAAATATACATATTAGAAAGGTATTATGAAAGCTTCAATAGTTGATTTAAGATATAAAATGAACGAAATATTAAAAGCTCTTGAACATCATGAAACAGTCCAGATTCTTTATCATGGAAAGATAAAAGGGATAATTACTCATCCCCATAACAATGGAAACAAGAAAGTTAAAGAGCATCCTTTTTTTGGAATGGCTAATAAAGATGAAACGTCCGTATCTGAAATTATGGATGAACTAAGGGGACCAAGGCATCATGATATGTGGTACGGACATCTTTATATGGATACAAAGAGGAAATAAAAAAGCTGCAGATATAATTGATAAGATAGATAGACGGTTTCTATCCATTCGCACTTATATGGAACTTCTTCAATGTGCCAAAAATCGAAAGCAGCATGATTATATAAAAGACTTTTTATCTGCTTTTAATTTTACAGTTCTTCCGTTGACAGAAAATATTGGACATCGAGCTTTAATATATATTGAAGAATATACCCTTTCTACATATTTGAGGGCTGGAGATGCAATAATCGCCTCTACAGCAGTGGAAAATAATTTGATTTTATTTACAAGCAATATTAAGCATTTTAAATCTATAAAGGATTTAAAAATCAAAGCTTTTAAACCTTAGTTTAAATGGAAATGGGATCAAAATTGATAGGACTCCCACATTTATGTTTATGTCGGTTATAGAAAAAGTCTTATCCTCAGAAGATAAGTAAATATAGATGCATATAAAAATGAGAATGTGTACAACCCTAAAATAAGTACCTGGCCTCACTATATAATTCTTAAAGCTCCCATTTTGCCCCTAAAAATACCTTTGTAAGCCATAAATTTGGACTATTATTTAGAATTTCTTATTAAATTTCATCTAGTTAGCGTGGTCCGAGCCCAATTCCAAATCATAAAGTAGGAGCATGTGAAGCCTGTCTAGCCACTATCATATGGTTGGAAGTATTTTATATCTCTGCTATAAGCGTGACAGAGCAAAGTGACGTAAAGGACGTGTGATGTCTTGTGGGAATTGCCGTTACAAGACTTAAGCCGAGCACGGAGGGTGACATTACCATAGACAGATGGGCTTAAGTGGGTGCCTCTTTGTATAATTTGTCAACAAAGTCCCCTAATTTCCTATTTGAAGCTCCTCCTCTTCTTCCTCCTGCCGCTGTATCTGTGAGCTTTCCGTCAGCTTAGTTTGGACCAGTTCTTCCTCCTCCTCTTCCTGCCGCTGCACCTGTGGCTCTGGCATCTGTATCACTTGCTCCGCCACCCGATCGGCTTCCTGTTCGTACTTGTCATGAGGTTGACTAACTTTGAGCTTTGCCTGAAAAAAATCAGATTCAGCCAATCTCTGAATCCCCTGGTTTCCAATAGCTCTCTGAAGAAACACGTTGTGATCAAAAGGTGAATGTATAGGTTGGGTGAAGTGAGGCTCCTGTAACCGGGACCTTAAAAAAGCTCCTTCTGATTCGTGTGTTTTTGTCCTTTGCCTGATTTTTTCATTCATAATTTTAATCCTCCTTTTGTAATGTTAATATAATAATTATCTCTTTCATCTTTTATGCGTTTCCGAGTTTAATTTAGGCCTATAATTTTCCAAACTACTATCTTGCCTCTATCATTAAAAAGATAATCAGTGGAGAAATACCCTTCATGCGCAAGATATGATCCTGAGAGGTAGAATATAAGGAAAGGCTCTTCTTAGCTCGATAAATTATTTCTGATTCTGAAAGAATCTTTTCAAGTCACAGGGAGGGATAGCAATCTTCTCTTCTTCCATGGTAATAGGATTAAGGAGGGGTTAATGTTCTCATAGGCTGAAATTGAGGGGTGAAGGTAACCGCTTGCTCCTCTGAGAGCTCCTCCATTTCTGAAATTGTAGGATTCGCTTTGCTCTGGCTATCATCACACTCAAGGACAAAAATATAATAATCATTTCGATAAACCTATAACCTCCTTCATTAGAAACCTTATTCTCGTTCTTCTCCCCAGGTGTTTTGGTTAATATTTTCGGTCTTGTCAACATTAGTTCTCTTCTAAGTTTAACTCCTGCACAATTTCAACTCATTAAAAAATGTACCATGCCACTTCAATGCCTAACCTCAGTTTTCTAAAATTTAGTCTTTGATCTCTTAATAAAATTCTTGTCGAGGCGCTTGAGGACCAAATGCACCCATTGATCGCCCTTCATCAACACCTTTGACTTTGACGACGATTGTCGCATTCCCTTTAGTTAGGGTAAATGTTTGGCCTTTTGGTCTTACTGGTCTTAAATCTGCTGTAAATGTTTCAATAAGATCATCTGAAGAAATTGGATCTTCGTCATATAATTCCAATGTTATACTCTTTAGAGATTTATAATCAAGTGTAGTGATGATCTCATTCCAGATTGGCTTTGTTGAGTCGTCTATTGTGCTTGTTTGTCCACTGCCACCAAAGAATCCTGCTGAAAACTTTACATAGGAATCAGGTGTATCCCAAGAATCATCTACTAAGGTTCCCTTGACGATAATTACATCGAATAGACCTTCAATCTGTCCTGCGCGTGTAAAGCCGGCTACAGGTTTCAGACCGGGTGTGCGTTCTATACTGCCGGGGCTATATAATTCTTCGGTAGTAGCCGATTCTAATTCATTTAGTTTCTGTTTTAGTATCGATAATTGCTTTTCCGATTTACTTGTATCTGTTCCTTCTGCTTTTTGTGTTTGAATACTCAACTCTAAAAATCCAATAAGTTCCTTTACTCTGCTTTTAGTAAATTGAAATTCATTCGGTGGTAATACCGGTGAACCTGCTTCATATAATATACGCCATACTAATTCTGAACAATATAGCACAAACTTATCATTATCAATCTTAAACTCGTAATCAAATAAAGTGTGCTGTGTATGATAAAAACTAATTAAATCATTTATTTTTGATCGAATTTTGCTTCTTAAACCTTCTATTCTAAGCACAAGCCCTTGCACAATTTTTTCACTGTGCTGGTCACTAAAGAATTCTTCAAAAGGAATGAGAATTGTTGATTCCTCACGATCTCCTGATTCTCCTGTTTTTTTGAAGCTTGGATAAGAATCAAGTACCCAAACCCTACTATTTTTCACCTGAATAATCCCTGAATGTGAATAGTTACTATCTGTAATTTTAGCTAAACCCTGGGAATCTTCAGCACTCATTAAACGTAAGACAATATCACCTGTTTTAAATATATTCAAAAAACCTGCTTTTGTAGATAATCTTGCTAGCTCCTCTTCAGTTAGATTATATATTTTTTTTAATTTATTATATCTGGATAGATACGCTCCCATATAGATTCTTTTTGAATTAATAACCTGGGATTCGGCAAATGCTTGTTCCCGAGCAATAACTCTGCCATCTGGTGTATCATAATAACCATCATTCCGTTCTTTATATCCTCGTGCCATCTTTTTCTGATCTGAAGGAGTTATACTTTCTCCTTCTTCTATACTCACTTCCTGAGTATCATCCGAGAGGGTATCGTCATCTTCGCCCTTTTTTAAATTTATACGGTCTTTACTGCCTTGTTGTACCACATGTGTCAACTCATGTGCCAACAGTGTTCGTCCCTGGGGTGTGTCAGGGACGAATTGACCGTTGCCAAACACTATATCTCTTCCTATTGTAAAGGCTTTTGCATTCAATAACTCTGCTGTTGCAGCCGCCTTTGCATTCGTATGCAATCGAACCTGGTCGAACTCATATCCAAATCGCGGCTCGAAATAATTTCGGGTGGATTCAGTTAGTGACTGACCTGTGCCCTTCACGGACTCGATGCGGGATGCAATGTTCGGGTTGAGTCCCCGTTTTCGGCTCGGTTCGCCCTTGGTTTGAAACAGTTTCTCTTCTTTTTTCTTTTCTTCCTCCTCTGACTGTTGTTGTATTTGCGGTACAGGCATCCTCTTCACCTGCCCTGTTATTCTGTCTGCTTCCTGTTCATATCGATCATTAGGTTGACTGACTTTGATCTTTGCCTGAATAAGATCAGATTCAACCAATCTCTGAATCCCTTGGTTACCAATAGCTCTCTGAAGAAACAAGTTGTGATCAAAAGGTGAATATATAGGTTGAGAGAAGGTAGGTTCCTGTGATCGAGACATTAAAAAGGCTCCTTCTGATTCAGGTGTTTTTGCTTTTTGTCTCATTTTCTCATTCATGATTTTATTCCTCTTTTTGCCAGTTTTAATATAATAATCACCTCTCGTTTAGAGATACACCTGTTCAAAAGGAGATTACCATCGTTAATCGGTTTGCCTTGAGAACATACTTGAAAAATATTTTTATTATTATATAAAAAAGGGGGAGAGGAATGGATTGATTTAGAAAGCTCATTTAAACTATGGTTATCCCTTATAAAGATCAGCAAACATGTGGAATTACATAACACAGCAATAAGCAATATTACTAATAAATTACCTTTATTATGTTTCATTTTATACATCAGATAGAGTTGACAGGTTTACTCGCCTAATTCATTAATCAAAGCCGGATCTGTTACTATTTCTGCTATTGTTTGCTCCCACGCAGATGTATGAACGGGTCGTAGATTCTCAATACCACGAAACAGTCCGATTGGCTTGCTACATAGAACGGCTTAAATGGTCGTGGCGAGGGTTTGGTAAGACTGACGGTATCGAGGATCTTGTCCTCACCGAAATACATCACCATGTGTCTTGAATCCCAACGCCATATCGATTCCAACCATTTCTTCATCTTTTGCTTTTTAGACGGTTTCGTCTTTTGCGTTCTCTCCTCGATTTCTTCTTCGCTGAATGGTCGGGCCTGTTCTGCTGTGTAAAGTAGCATGCCAGGCTTGAGGGTGAATGTATCAACCGAGACATTCCTGCCTTTTCCACTATGCATGTAGCACACATCTGATTCGATCTTGTCGTGTATTCCTGAATTGCCTCTGCTGAGCGCTTCCTTTCCTTCCTTAGGTTTGCAAAATGTTGGGTGCCATTTTGGTTTAAATACAGTCTTATGACGCTTGCCTCCGAGAGAAAGCAGCACTTGGCGTGCGGCAACACCACAGTCGAGCTTCCAGTCCTCGCCCCTTGCTTCCTTTCTAGCCTTGAACTGCTTCCATTTCTTCCACTTATTGAGCCATGCCTCTAAAAGTTCCTCGGGAGTGGGTAACTTCTGCTCCTCCTCTTTCCTGTAAATCATTGGTTCATGGATGGTGACGCCGGTTTGAATATACTCTTCCTCCTCCTCTTTTTCTGACTGTCGATGTATTCGTGGTTCCGGCATATTCATCACCTGCTCCGTGATCCGATCTGCTTCCTGTTCATACTTATCATTAGATTGATTGACTCTGAGCTTTGCCTGAATATGATCAGATTCAACCAACCTCTGAATCCCCTTATTACCAATAGCTCTATGAAAAAACAGTGTGTGATCAATAGGTGAATCTAAGGATTTTGATAAGTCAGATTTTCCTGTCAGATAAATTGAATGCACGTTCTCACACTTAAGTATTTTTCTCCTCTTTGCGGTTCTCTCATTCATTAATTATTCCTCCTATATGTAGAGAATAAATAAAAAATGCTAGGGTCTGCCCTTAACATTTGACATTTAACACCTATATTTATGCTAAGAGGATTGCAATCCTTCTCATGTTCAATAGCTTAGGATATGTATGATAATCACGGATATATGCCCGCTACTTTTTGTGATTTTATTAACTTCTTGATGACCTAGAGAAAAGTCACCCCAAGAAAAAGAGCCCTGATCCTTTAAACGGCAAGAGCGAAATGATAAATCCAAGGGATTAACCTACTTTCATGACCCCTGATGTTGCTCTCCATTGCATTTCATTGAACCATTTATCAACCATGATTCAAGTTTTTAGGTGTTGTGGAACATTATTCTTAAAGCGGCCATTTTATCCCCCGCTTAATTTTTATAAAATTATTCTCTTTTCATGCCCTACAATTACATTTGGATCAACATATATCTTATATCCTTTTTCTTTAGCTCTTATACAAAACGCTACATCCTCCATAGTAAAATCTACCATTTCACCGATCTTCATATTAATAGGCCTGAACCAGGGATATTCCATCGATTCAAAAACTCCACTTTTTACTAACATAAAACCCATTCCAGTGTAACTAACCTCTATCTTATCCTTTTCCCTATCAATATCTTCGTTTTGCAGAAATTTAAAATAACCATTTTTTTTAAAATACTCCTCATCCCAATCCGCAACCGTGGCAAATTGTCTGCCTCCTTCCATATAATAAAGACCTGACATAATATCTTTTTTATGAATAAGAAGCTTTTGAAACTGTTCTACGGTAAAAATAATATCCGAGTCTATCCACATAATGTAATCATAATATACTTTTCCGTCGAAGGGCTTCTGATTTTTTCCCCTCTTTACATCAGCACCCAAGCACATATTACGCACATAATAAATGTTACAACTATGTTTTCTGCTAATAATTGGTATAATGTTATGAGAAAAACAGTATGCCATTAGCGCTGTCCAGCATTCTATAAACCTTCCGGAAAAATTCGAACCGGGTAAGCAAAAAACAACTTTAATATTATTCTTGTTGATCATTAGCTATCCAGTTGTAAATAAATCCATCTTTATCTTGTTCTATTTTATTGAAAATCCCATTTCTATTAAATTCGATGACAATTTCAGCACAATTGCCTACAGCTATTGATCCGATGCCACAACTTATATTTCTCATTAACTCGTCATCCATTTACTACCCACCTATTTAAAATCTTTTAAAAATCCAATATCTAATTATTTCATAATTGCTTAATTTTTTCAACATTCAGATTAATTTAATGTGAACACGTCATTATGTTTTTAATCCAACATCCAGAATCGTTCAACCTCAAAACTTAATACATTTGTTAAGCTCTTGCCGTATAAAATTAGGCTAGATGGCATTGATGGCATTGGGAGAAAATTTATTATTAGATGAGGATATTACCTAATGTTCTCCCTTCCTCGCTATATGTTATGAGTGCGAATCTCGTAATCACGGGTCGAGACATATGATCACGTTTGTGAGCTTATCTGTTCCAAGCTCATCTCCTTCAGCACTATTAGTTGGTATTGATACCGCAGCCTCTCTTATTTGTTTGCGCAAACTGTAATCTTTAGAAAAAGTGAATACCTAGATTTCTATTATTCATTAACCTTAAAGCGCACATTTTGCCCCTAAAAATACCTTTCTAAGCTATAATTTGGGCTATTATTTAGAATTTCTTATTAAATTTCAGCTAGTTTGCATGGTCCAATCCCAATTCCCGATTCCACATAGCAATCCCCTCTGATCCATATTTTTATACCATACTTGACATCCATACTCATAATATATATAATAAGTAATATAATTATTCTTTATTAAAGAGGTTGTACTTATGGCTACCAGAAAGATTACTATTACCGTTCAACCTATGTTTCTCAAAAGGTTGGATCAATGGGCAAAAAAATTGGGAAGATCAAGAAGCCGTTTTATCATGGAAGAAATGGATAAAAGATTAAAAAAACTTGATGATGAAGAGGTAACCCGATTATACAATGAAACTTATAACGACCCGGAAGTAGTAGATCAGGATAGACAATTAGCCGAGGAAATGCTTAACATTAGTGCCATCAATGAAGTAGAGGAGAAATGGTAGTCTCTCAAGGTGATGTGTTTTGGGCTCAACTTTCCCGGTCCACAGGATCTGAGCCAGAGAACAAAAGGCCAGTTGTAATAGCACAACGAGATTCCATCAATAGAAGTAAATTTCATACAGTTGTGGTGGTTCCTTTGACCAAATAGATAAGACATGCCCACATTCCTGGAAATGTCTTGCTCCAAAAGGGTGAAGCAAATCTTCCTATGTCAAGTCTGGCAAGAGGCACCCACGTTATGGTGATTGATAAAAGCCGTTTGATGGAAAAGATCGGTACTCTCTCTAAAAAAAGAATAAACGAAATTATTGACCATATTCTATGGGTATTGGGACGAAAGGTCTTTATTTTATCTCGTTATGCACTCTTTGTCTCCGTTTATTATAAGATTTTTTAAGGTTTTTAAGGTATAATTTTGATTATAGTCACATTGTTTAGCATTGAATATCCAGGAACTTATAATCATATTACTTCAAGGGGCAATATACAAAGCCCTTTCTGGAGGATGATAAAGATAGAGAATGCTTCATAACCATCCTTAAGGATGTTGTGAAACGACTCATGCTGAGTAGTACTTGCCTATTGCATGATGGACTATGTTGCTCTACAATTCCTCCTGTGGAAATTATTAAGTAATCCCATGATATAACTACGCTGATATTTGTGATATCAGTATCTTCTTGATGGCCTGTGAGCAAGGTCACCGCAAAAAAATACCCTGATCTTGTAAACAGCAAAAGCAATATGCCAAATGTCGAAAGGCTGACTCTGCTTTCACTGCTCTCGTAAAATATCATTAATAGCATCTCTTAAGCTGACTTCCAAATCAGGCTATCTATCATGGTTCAGGGGATAGAGAAAGAAAAAAATTTAAAAATAATAGTTTCATCAGCTTTTTAATAAACCAAACCCCCGTGCATTTTTGAAGATAGACTGTAAATGCCTTGAAATATAATTATTTTGATGCTAACTTAATGGAAAATAGTATATTAAATATAACCTGCTAACCCAGAAAAAAATATTAGAATTATAAAAATGAGGCTACATAGAAGGGGAGATAGTTGAATATTTTATTAGGTCTTGTAATACCAAGGAATTTCTATGGTGATTGTCCCCTTCCGGTACTTGCTTATTACATATTTATTATTTTTAGAGTTTATAGAAATTATTTGTGGAAATTTACGTTTAAGCACCGCTGGCATCCCGCCTTTCTCTCGTGCTTTTTTGCAACCTTCCCTAATGTCACGCCTCTCTTTTTCTGGGTCGACTTCACGGATTTTAACATGGGGAGGTCGCGGTTTCTGTATTGGTGGTGGTTGTGCCCGTATTGTTATTTTTCCCCCTCCACTCCTTGCTGAATGCATCGACCACACTTCTCCCATGACTCTATCACGGATGCGCAGCCAGCGGCGTGCCCAGGGGCGGTGAGCTGGTTCATTCCAATCAAGCTTCGATATCGGGCACGACAACTGTTGTCGATAGATGTAATCGAGGACCTCATTCACCTTAGCGCGATCTTTGGGACATACCTTATATTAGAGTTTAGAGTTTGCCGATTCCGTTGGCAAGTATGGCCTTGCCGATATGTCTTCGCACTTCTCCCACCCGTAACGTCTCTTGGCTTTTTTCTTGATGAGTTCGAAATCCTCATCGGGTACTAATAACTTCATTTCCGATTTTGTTCCTTCGTGCCCCACTTTTTGTTGGATAATAGGACCAAATGACGTGGCAC
Source organism: bacterium (assembly GCA_049472395.1). GTDB lineage: Bacteria > SZUA-182 > SZUA-182 > DTGQ01 > JBLIRR01 > JBLIRR01. The sequence goes on from JBLIRR010000035.1 coordinate 13,375, forward strand.
TTAATTTGCCTTTGAGACGCTCCTCCAACTCTTCTCTATTCCCCTCAGACACAAAGCGATCACGCTGAATCTTTATCTCTTGGGACCTTAATCCTTGGCCTAAATCGGGATATTTATGAGCTATAGGAAAAGTGTCGCTGCGAGATACCATTTTATTAAAGGGCATTGACGTCACGTCTTTAGTGTCCATCTGTCGAAATTCGTCGCTTCTCTTACGTTTCTCGACAGAATTCAAAGGCGAGTTTGATTCATCTTTGGCGTGCAATAGCTTTCCTTCGTTGGCTTGACTATGAATAGCCACACCTCCGACTTTGGCTTCCTGTTCATCAATATCCTCGGAGTGTCCCGGTGTCATTTTTCTCCTTAGCCCTCCAGTTTGCTGCACGACGTGGGTCAGCTCATGGGCCAGGAGTTCGCGACCACTAGAGGTTCCGGGATTGTAAGTTCCCTGGCAGAAGAAGATATCTCGGCCAGTCGTGAAGGCCTGCGCATTCAAGGCTCGGGCTGATTCGTTTGTGTTTACATCTGTATGAACTCGTACTGAATTTAAATTAATACCAAAGCGCGGTTCAAAAAACGCCCGAGTTGATTTTTGTAATGGTTGACCTCTGCTTTTTAATGAATTAATATTTGTTAGTTTTTCATTGACAAAGTATGTTTTGTTAAATGCTTTCTTAGTCTGTATTGGCTCTTCCTCCTCCTCTTTCTGCCGCTGCACCTGTGATTCTGGCATTTGCATCACCTGCTCCGCCACTAGATCTGCTTCCTGTTCATAATTGTCATTAGGTTGACTGACTCTGAGCTTTACCTGAATACGATCAGATTCATCCAATCTCTGAATCCCCTGGTTACCAATAGCTCTCTGAAGAAACAAGTTGTGATCAAAAGGTAAATGTATAGATTAAGTGAAGGAAGGCTCCTGTGATCGAGATATGAAAAAGGCTCTTTCCTATTCAGGTGTTTTTGCTCCTTGCCTAGTTTTCTCATTCATTATTTTATTCCTCTTTTCGTCAGTTTTAACATAATAATCACCTCTTTCATGTATTATATGTTTTCCGAGTTTTATTTAGGTTCATAATATTCTGAATTGATTGCTTTAATCTCTCTCCTCATTCTATAAACCATCTTCTCCCCTCTATTCTTGATAAGATAATAAAGAGCAGAAGCCCCTATTGCGGCAGGATATGCCCCTGAGAATTAGAATATAAGGAAAAGATCTTCTTAGCGGGGAAAATTATTCTGATTCTGATAGAATTTTTTCAAGTCACAGGGAGGGATATCTAATATCACCATTACATGCTTCGAGAACCCCAACCTCATAATAAGCCGTAGTATCTATTATAAGCTGCATCGCAAGTGTAGTTGGCAACAAAGAATGTGAAGAAAAACTAAAATCAGTGCTTAGAGATAAACCTGCTCAAAAGGAGATAACCATTAGTTGGTTTGCGTTGTGACAATCCCTGGAAAATATTTTTATTCATTATTAAGGGAAAAGGGGAGAGGAATGTATTGATTCGGAAGGCCCATTTAGACTGAGGTTATACCTTATAAGAGATAGGCAGGCATGTGGAATGACATTACACGATAAGAAGGTCATTATTAAAAAGCGCTTATAGAAACCTTATAATAAAAGACCTGACCCCATTGCTTTGTGACCCCATTGCTTTGCATTAATTTCCAAAGTGCCGAGTTTCCATGTGCCCAATAGTCAATTAGCCAAGCATTCAAGAGTTTCAAAGTAAAAGGGAATTATTTGGCTGTCTCCCTCTTTCATCACTCATCTCTCCTATCTCCTCCTCCCTTTCTGGATCATCCTTAATCGCCTCTTCTGTTCTCTGAGTCTATATTCAGGTGTCCGGAGTTGACGTACCCTCTTGCCAAACTGAAGGATTGTCTCTGGCAACTCCAAGAATTTAAGATACCCCCCTACTGCACCTCCCAAGATTGGTATTTGTTGGCCCAGTTCTCCCAATGCGGAAAATATTTTGGCTGCCGCCTCTACCCCTCCCTCGTCGCCAGGATCTATTTTCATACCTTCTTGAATTGCAAATATCAGTTTTGCGCTTGCCCTAAGTTTCTTTTCCGCATCCAACGCTTTGCTTAACGGATCGGATATCTTATTTAATGCACTTCGAAGTCCTTTCACATTTTTCAGCGTTTCTCCGCTAGATACGTTTTCAGCGACCTCAAGCCAATTATCAAGTTTCTTCAAAATCACGCCAGACTCCTCAATTTTATTCAGAATCTCTTCTGCCGTGAGTGAAACGTCAGCCTTTTCGGTCCTTGTAGGTGGCGGCTGCCGTTCTAAGGCCTCTTCCCGCTCAGTGGTCCTTACTGGTAATGGTAGAGGCCTGTGTCCCGGTTCACCTCGTTTGGGTGAAATTTCATTGATTTTTACATCTACTGTGCAATAGTTATCAAATAAGTTGGCTGTTATTTCATACTCATACTGGTAGTTCCATTTCACCTTATCTTGTTGTTCGAAAATATCATTATAAATCTCATCAGCCGCTGAGTAAAGATCGGAAAATACACTTTGCCCTTTTGCAGATAACCATTCTTCGATTTTGCGTCGTGTTTCGTCCCAAAAAGTGTTCACATCAGAACATTTCACAACTAATTTCCCTTTCAGAATCTGGGCATTCTCTTCTTCGGGATATAGTTGGAGCCGAGGGAAATCAGAGAATTTTTGAATGTTTGTTTTTCCCTTTATATAAACTTCGCTTTGAGGCTGTTGCACTTTCTTATACAGAGAGTTATTGCACTTCGAGCCAGTAGTGGTGATTTGCTTTGGCTCTGGCATTTGCATTCCTTGCTCCGCAACCCGATCAGCTTCCTGTTCATACTTATCATTCGGTTGACTGATTCTGAGCTTTGACTGAAAAAAATCAGATTCGGCTAATCTCTGTATTCCCTGGTTTCCAATAGCTCTATGAAGAAACAAGTTGTGGTCAAAAGGTGAATGTGTATGTTGAGTGAAGAGAGACTCCTGTATTCGGGACATTAAAAAGGCTCCTTTTGATTTAGATGTCTTTGCTCTTTGCCTGATTTTCTCATTCATGATTTTATTCCTCTTTTTGCCAGTTTTAACATAATAATCACCTCTTTCATCTCTTATGTGTTTTCAGAGTCTCATTTAGGCTCATAATAATCTGACTTGATTGATTTAATCTCCCTCCCATCTCCCTCTCATTTACTTTGGCTTTCATAGTCAAGAAAATCATTTTTTATTTTCTTTTTTCCTCGGAAGACTAAAAGGATCAAAGTATTCTCAGTGTAAAGAATGTGAAGAAAAACTAAAAACGGCATTTGGAGATACACCTGTTCAAAAGGAGATCACCATCATTAATCGGTTTGCGTTGTGACAATCCCTGGAAAATATTTTTATTCATTATTAAGGGAAAAGGGCAGAGGAATGTATTGATTCGGAAGGCCCATTTAGACAAAGGTTATACCTTATAAGAGATAGACAGGCATATGGAATGACATTACACTATAAGAAGTATATTATTAAAAAGCGCTTATAGAAACCTTATAATAAAAGACCTAATCCCATTGCTTAGACCCTTACTTTGTATAATTTGTCAACAACGTGTGGCCATCGAGTGAATAAGACGATGAAGGGCTTATTTATTGGCTGACAAATTCCTCGGTCATTTTATGAATAACACGCTTGCTAATATCCAGAAATATATCGACGCCCGCCTGATCATTGTTGCGACGACATTCATTTACCGTCGAAATCGCCAGATTAATCGCAGCATGGTAATTGCCTTTCTCGACAAACAAATGAATACGGTGCTTTTCCGATTCATTGTCCATGAACTGACACTAGTATACTAGCGGGATCAGTGGCCAAAACTGTGGCTACGGCTTGTCGGAGTCTTTGGCGATAGCCACGCCGATGGCCTTCATTGCGGCATGATCGACCCATGCTCTGGTATTCCCGCCAACATACAGAGGGGCGACGTCTTCAAGCTTCTTCGACGTTTTACTGCCGTATTCACCTGTTTCCTTTAAACCATGACCTGCCTGGAAGCCAGTCAATCCCACTACCAGTTCACGAAGCTCTTTCCTTTCTTTCGCCAGGGCGTGGGCAGCTTCACTTCCCTTTCGTTGTTCCTCCTGCTCCTCTTTGGTACCTAAGAATACCGGTTTCTTCTCTCTGGTACTGATCTCCTTGGGCCCCAGAGCACCAACCGCCTGAAGCTTCTCACGTATCGTTTTGCGATCGGTGTCGCTCGTCACTTTCTTCTTGAGGCTTGCCACTCGCTCATCCCACCACGCCTCAGAGTGAGACTTGGCCTGCGCCTCTTTCATTTTCTTCTTCCGGCGGGCATTCGCGAAATGAATAGCTGCATGCACATACTCATGCACAAGTCGTACATTGTAATCAATGTGACCGATGTTGTGAAAAAAACCTGACTTCTCTTGATACTCCTCTCGAATGGTCTCGTCGAGCACTGCAATCATGGGTTGTTTAATGACATCTGTTCCTTCACCAGTCTGGAAGAAGGCCTGGGCATTTTCAGCTTTGATTTTCCAAATACGCTTCTGATCTTCCTGAAGGACCTTCTTATCGAGGGAGCTTGCCTGGGTATCGGTAAACGCGAGATTGTGCTTCACTTCGCTCTCAAACACTACCGGTACCGTGAGTGCATTCGTCATATCTGCTTCGCTGACTGGCATGTGCAAGATCTGCGACAACTTCGCACGAATCTTCTTTTTCTTTAGCAGCTTCTGCACTTTTTTTCTGGCTGTCTCGAATGCCTCTTTACGATACTGTGCCGCCTTCGCACTTTTGACATCCATCGGTCCTCCATAAGCAAGCGGCTGGTTCACAGGTGCGGCATGAGCTGAGCCAACACTGTCGAGCAGACTCTCGGCAGACTGACCGTTTGTAACCCGAGTGGCAACACGATCAGCATGGAGTTCTATTTCATTCTGATTGGTTACGCCACGACGTTGTTGCACGACGTGTGCCGCTTCATGCGCAGCAACATGAAGTTCTGGAGGGCGGCTAAAAATCACATTTGATCCAAGTGTAAGAGCTTCAGTGCCGGCGGCATCAGTAAGGTGACGAGCATCCGAACCCGCATACACCTGTAGGCCTGCCAAAGAGTGGTGTCCGAATGACTTTTGAATAGTGTCGTAGTGCGGTTGCGGTTGTGACAGACGAGAGTGAGTGCCACTAGAGGTGGAGCGAGGTTTCCGCGCGATTCTGGGACTGGTCTGGCGTCCCCGGTAAATCAACTCATGGGCTATTAACCTTTTATCACTTTCTTTTGCTCCTTCACCCGACCAAATATGATTTCCATAAGTGAAAGCCCTGACCTGTATCTGTGAGGCAGTATCAGAGGCATTGTGATCTGTGTGCATACGAACATGGCTAAAATCAATGCCAAAACGAGGCTCCATAAATTTTCGTGTCGAAGATGACAAAGGCCTGCCCTCATTTTGATTGAGCCTAATGTCCTGGGTAGTCTCAAAGGAACTGCCATTATCGCCTGATATTCTTTGAATATTGATTCCCATATGAGATTGATTGTTATCAGCCTCTACCGATGAATCCGGCATCCTCATGATATGCCCTGCAACGCGATCGGCTTCTTGCTCGTAAGCATCATTAACCGAACCGACGCGCAATTTAGCCTGTACTTCATTAACCTCTTCTTCTTTGCCAGCACACTCTGTGCATGCACCACCACATGAGCACTTCCTTTGAATCTTCAGCTCCCCTCCTCGGACAATAGTATGTCCTGAAGTTTGTCGATCTTCCGCAATATTTTGGATAAGATTATTTCCCAGATGTCGCTGAAAGAAGCGGGTTGCACAGGGTTTCTGCAAATTCGGATATTGTCTGCCATCAACGGCGCTGGCCAACATCGGACTGCTATTCATCGAATGATTTCTCGTCATCTGATGGCAGACGCTGCACCCTCCGCACAAATTGCGACTCAACCTCTGTTTATTATTACGGTTTTTCACAGGAGTGGATGTATTATTTTTTTGTTTTCTCCATTCTTTAGTTCTTTCCATATTTACCTCTTTCAGCCCCCTAAAAAGGCTAGGTTTATAAAAGGGCGAGCTTTATATGACCATTTAGATCATAAAAAATCTCTCCCATCTCCTTTCGAGGGTGAATATGTTTTTTGATTCAGACACTTCTTTCATTGCTTTGGCTCTTTCATTCATGTATAGCCTCCTCTTTTTTGCCATTTTTTGTAACCGTTCATACGATTACCTTTCCCTTTAAAGCAATACGTTGGTTTCATATATTCTAATAGAATTTTTTCAAGTCACAGGCTGGAATATCGATTATCTCATCTTTGTTGGTTATAGGATTACGCTGCGATAATGTTCTTTGAGGCTGGTAGTGAGCACCAGTATGATTGCCTGCTCTTCTGATAACTCTTCAATCCATGGAGGTCACAGGTCGCATTCATTAATAAGGTCGAATGCATCTCATGAAAGGTCATTGATATTCGTCTTAAGACGATAGGTCGAAAGTGCTCCTGCGGCTCCGGTAGCACAATAGGAACTTTCAATGAGGAATTTCTTTACCAATATTATCGCATTTATCCTAATATATTAGGCAAGAAGCACATACCCAAAAGCCACGGATTTATGGATAAAAAAGCCCCGAATTTTTTAAAACGGATATCCTTTAAAAAATTCGGGGCATGGATTAAATTTTCACTGTTAGTCGCTGTAACTATATGATATCATTCCAATAACCCTATAACCTCTTTAATATGTTCAATTTCTTGCTTCAAGGTTTCATTCTCTGCTCTTAACACTTCATTCTGCGCTTTCAATTCCTTGATTGCCTCTATAAGATAAGCATTAAAGGCATGAGGAAAGTGAAGTGACTTAACTTTCTCTCCTTCCTCTACCAGTTCCTTATCCTTTCCTATAGGTTCTGTACCCGAGATCCAATCAGGAAAAACTTTTTCTACTTCCTGTGCTATTAATCCGGCTTGAACACTGCTCTGATCCCCATGTTCCTCCGGATTAATCCATTCAAAGGTCACAGCTTGTAACTGGCTTATTTTATCCAAGGCACTGGTGAGATTTTGGACATTCTTTTTTAACCTTTCATCAGAAGAGTCTGTCCACGATCCACCCCCAGGTTTGCCAGCAGTTCCATTAACATGTAACAAATAACCTGGGCTCGTCGTACCAATGCCGACCCTACCAGTTCCTGTAACTTGTACTTTAGCTGCTGCACTCCGATCCGTAAGACGTAAAATATAATCAGTATCACTTGTCCCTGCTTGCACCATTAACCCAAAACAACGGTTGACTGTAGATTCTAAATTCGTAATTCTAGATACTGGCAGATTATCACTTACACCATCATTTGCTATGACATGAAAAAGATAGGACGGACTCGTCGTGCCGATACCGACGTAGCCGCTACCTCTCAGTATCGTCAGCCTTTCTTCTGTGGGAGGGGTTCCGGTGAGGATCGAAAATCTATCACCCCAGTCCCCATAATATTTCAAGATAGCCCCCATATCTTCATATTCCAACAATTCAATACTTGCATGCTGATTGAAGGCGCCGCGAATTGTTACTTTCGCTTCGGTCCCCGCGCCAACAGTGTCTATATGCAGCTTGGAAAGAGGATCCGTTGTGCCGATGCCGACGTTGCCGCTATTATCTACATATACTGCGTCCTCAAGACTTCCATCCGCTGAATCTAATGAATGTCCATCTGCCAATCCTGTGAGGCCGGAGCCATCCCCTTCAAATGCAGTTGCCTTAACAGTGCCTGCTACCTCGAGCTCCTCCGAGGGATTTATCGTACCTATGCCGACATTACCATTAGATTTAATTACGATCCGATCTGAAGTATTTGTTGCTAGCCGTAAGTCGGTACCTTGTGCACCTACCAAAACTGAATCAGTAGTAACGTCTGAATTATGAAACGCTATACCCGAAAAGGCCTCGGTAGAGATAAAGCGACCCCCAATTATACTCGATCCAGAATTTACCTCCAATTTTTCCCCAGGATTCGTCGTGCCGATGCCGACGTTGCCACTATTATCTACATATACTGCGTCCTCAAGACTACCATCCGATGAATCTAATGAATGTATCCCTGTAAGGCCAGAGCCATCTCCTTCAAATGCAGTTGCCTTAACAGTGCCTGCTACATCGAGTTTCTCCGTTGGATCTGTTGTGCCGATGCCGACGTTGCCTGAATCATCTATATATAACCTGTCAGATATGATTCTAAGACCGGTTACTCGCAAATCATTAATAATACTCTCCTGGATAAGCTGATTATTAACCTGGCGATTCAATGAGGCCAGGGGATAAAAAACATGTCCCTGGGGAGGTTCGATACTTGGGGGGGTAGGCAATCCCTCAGTCCCTTGAGCAACGCGTACAACCCATTCACGCTTTGTTCTTACACATGTTTCTACTCCTATCCTTGAGTCTATGAGATCTTCATCTTCAATCGAGTCAACCTCTCTTTCCCATATATCCAAAAAGACGAGGTCAATTCGAGGCAGTGCCGTTGGGGCATTCAGGGGAGGAAGTGAATCAACGTCCCATGCCTCGGCAAGGTCAGGATTATTGTATAACTCTTGTTCCGTATATCTGATATCATTCTCAATAATGGCATCCCAGCCTTCAGCCATACAGTATCCCACTCCTTCCGGGGTACCATCACTGCCTTTAATTAAAAAATCATTTTCATTATTGGGAGAAGGGGCCTCTAAAATATGAAATCCGTCGTTCCCCTGAGGAATGCCATTGCCCACAAACCATTTGAGAAAGGTTCGAAGTTCGGATTTTCTGATGTCTTCCTGCTCATTCCAATCAGCATCAACTATTGGCACTCCTTGTTGCAAACGGACACCTACATAATGTTTTATTCTATCAAACGTATTTCTCGAAAAATTACCCATTGTTTATTTCTCCTTGACTCAAAAATAATTATCGATAAACATAGTTAACGGTGGTTGTAAGAAAAGAAGCCCCTATGCCACCTAAATCTTACTGTTCTGGTATACCTGTCGTAAAGGTAAGCTGTACCGTGCGCAGCAGCCTGGTGGATGATGTAAGGTCAATACGGGGATGGATTACATAATCAATCATGAGGCCACTGTTGGGATTTACCGTTGCATCTCCCCCAAAGAGGCCGAATTCTCGTAAAGATTGAAAACCATCTGATATTATATCTTCCCCGCTGATCTCCATGGTAACCTCAAGCCGGTCGGTCGCTGTTTGGCTTGGTTGTTCATTTTGGTCAATATAGATGATCTGCGCTACATTGATAGACTGGCGGTATACCTCTTTTGTGAGTTGGGAAATTGTTAATGAAGGTGCGGGTGCCTGTAAGTCCCACTCCTTCTGCCCCTCACCCACGGCCCAATATAAAATACCTCCCATAGCCTCATCTTGCTTCATTAAGGCGGCAAGAAGCACACTGCATTTATCGACAATGAGATTGGAGCGCCAGCCGCTCTTCCACTGAACTGTCCCCTTGGCAGTGGTGATAATATCGCGATACTTACCTCTCAGAAGTTGGTTCATGGTAATCTCCAAATTGGTTATATTTATAAAAATTTTTTTAAATCACAGGCAGGAAGGGTGATCTTTTCTCTCATCCTCAGTCGGGAATGAGGATGACTTCCCTGCCTTTGAGGCTGATGGCGAATCACTGTCCTTTGTGGCTGGTAGTGGGCTGCCAGCTTTACAGCCTCTTCCTCTGAGAGCTCAGAAACAAATGGTGATGCGATATTATCCCTATTTTGGGTATCATCACACTCAACAACAAAGAGCTGATAACTGCCGGCAGTTTCAGTATCCGAAACTTTAATAACAACCTTTCCTTGAAGAGGCGGTTCCCTATACTCAATAGCTGTGCCAAGCGGCACTTTGGTAATAGCCACCTTATAAAATCTTTTCATCTTAGGCTCTCCTTGATTCTCATATGTTACATAACAGGATTAAATAGTGGTGATCAATTTTTTATACCAGATACTCTTAGTATATTCTTCTTCAATAATTTCAGTATTGAGCCAAAAAAGCCAAATATTTTTGAAGGAGTCCTCAAAAGCAAAGTAAGAACGCCAAATGTCAGAGTATTCTGTTGTTATAAGCTTTAGCGGAGGGCCCCAGGAAGCACTTCCACCGATAGAGCGTTTACAGGAAATATTTACTTTAACTTCCCCTGATATAAATGAATATGATTGCCAGAATACCCAAAGATCCCCATTGCTATCCTCGAAGGCATTTATATTCTCAATATATGCTTCACCTTCGGTAAGCTGTATTTCTCCACTCCACCAGCCATAGTCACCATTTTCACTCGCATCAGGAGTGTAGCGTTTACAATAAATATTTCTGTTGTAACCTTGTTCTCCATATCTATATGATATCCAGAAAACCCATATATTCTCCCTTTTGTCATAGAGCACAAATGGATTACTATCAGCGTACCAATCATTGGTCAATTGAGCATTATCCTCCACCCAACCGGATGTATTATTGTACCTGCTATAATAAATATCCTGACTCTCAATTCTCTGTGCATCCCAAAATACCCATATATCGCCCCTACTGTCCTTTAGAACAAATGGATTATAATTATATCCTACTGTGGTGTGCTGGTTGTCCTCACTCTCCCAACCATCAACAGGGTTATAGCGTTTATAGTAAATATGCGAATATCCCGACCTTGGTGATAACCAGAAAACCCATATATCTCCACCGCTATCTTCGAGGGCATATGGAAAATAATCATAGTCTGTATCTGTTATAAGCTTGTTGTCACTTTCCTCCCAACCCTTACCAGGTGTATAACGTCTATAATAAATATTATGATTATCCTCCTTCTCTGCATCCCAAAAAACCCATATATCTTTCCTTTTATATTCTAGAACAAATGGAGGAGAATGAGGTTCTAGTTCTGTGATGAGCCGGCTGTCACTTTCCTCCCAACCCGTAACAGGATTATAGCGTCTATAGTAAATATTCCAATTATCCTCTCTCAATGAATTCCAAAAAATCCATATATATTTCCTGCTATCTTCCAAAGCAGAAGGAAAATCAATTGAATCCTCATCATCAGTGAGCTGGGTCTCTGGTGTAACGGGCAATCTTCCCCGTAAGAGTGCATTGATTGCCTCCCTCAGGCTGACCGTTAAATTTGGCTGACCATCATGATCCTGCGTATACTCTGCTCCGAAGGCATCATGGACAATCTGATCAACATCATAATATGACATTATTGAAAGTCCCGTTATCCGAAGGTCAGTAATATGCTCATCGAGAATGTCTCCCTCACCGCTTTTACGGCTCAGAGATGCCAGTGGGTAAAACAGATGACCTGCAGGGGCAGGGCTTGGGGGGGACGTGGCATTTTCAGCCACCCGCACTGCCCATTCGCGCTTTATGCGCACGCAGGTCTCTATTCCTATGTCCTGGTTGATCAGATCCTCATCCTCCTCTGCGTTTACCTCCCTTTCCCATACATCCAAATAAACCGTGTCAGTTCTATCCCCGACTGGGATTGTAAGCGGCGGGAGAGGATCAACGCCCCATTGTGTTGCTAACTCTTCATTTCGATACAGAGGCTGCTCTGTATACCTTAGATTGCTCTCATTTACCACATCCCAGCCTTCTACCACACAATGTCCCGCATGAATGCCATCCCCACCCTTAATAATGAAATCGTTCTTGCTCTCTTGTGCGGATAAAATATGAAATCCATCATTGCCCTTAGGGACGCCGTTGCCTACAAACCATTTGAGAAAGGTCTGAAGCTCATGCCTTCTGATATCTTCAAGTTCATTCCAATCAGCATCAAGCAGAGGCACGCTCTGTTGCAAACGAACGCCTACATAATGCTTCAATTTATCAAAGGTGTCCCTTGAAAAGTTACCCATTTTTTCTCTCCTTTGTTATCTATATAAATTTTAAAAATACAATCTTATTTCCCTGATAAGAGTAGCAGACTCATGCTTATGAATAACGGGGTGTGATTTGTAATTGATCATATAGGGCTCGCCATCAAAGGTTCCGAAGAGCCCAAATTCGCGTAAAGGATACGTGCTCAGTGGTGCCTCGGGTGTAGGATAACCCGGACCCAGGGTTGCAGTTATTTGCAATTGTTTTTCTGGTCCCACACTCTCCGTCCCATACTCATCAATATAGAAGACGGTTAAATCTTGAAAGAAAATTGGTGGAGTAAATTTATGCTTCAAGTCAGGCATTTCCATAGTAGGATCAGGTGCATCAGGCGCTCCCTCGGCATCCCAGCTTTCATCTCCCCTGCCTACTGCTAAATATTCAATACCACTTGAAGGATCACGTATCATAAAACCTGCCAGGAGTTTGCGGCATGTTGCCACAATCATATTGGATACCCATCCACCATCGTATATGACATGCCCATCTTTGTTCTTGAGAATATCTCGATAACTGCCCTTTAATAAAGGTATCTTTTCCATTTGCTTATTCTCCTCCTTCTTCTAAAGCACTATGCCAGGTTCTAAATGTAGTATCAGGTGGGATTGTGGCAAAATCTACAGATTGATGGTCTGTATATTTATTCTCCTCATCCTCTGTTTTTTTAAACTTTACAGAGCGTACCCAGATCCAGTCAGGTGCTACATCTTTCAATATGTCACTTACACCTATATACTCAGCAGTTGTTGAAAGGGACAACGTATCTCGCAAAAGCTTATCTCGTATATTCTCCTCCGGTTTATCATAGCTATAGATAAATTCAGGAAATACCGCCGGTTTGATAATAAACACCGCTCGTGCCTGAACCAGCATAAATTTTTTTAATACATCTTCCAAGAGACGCTGATTTTGGGAGATCTTTTTCTCTTCCTCCGTTTCAGGTGATAAATAGATTCCAACTGTCTCCCGGCTGTATTTATTCTCATTGGTACGTTTTCCTTCCCTCCCGGTATCGTATGTATAGGTCTGAAAATCTTCAAGCTTACCTCTTCGGGTATTCTTAGTGGTATTTCGGTTATCGCCCGTAATACAGCCTGCATACCGGAAATCAACTATTTTAGTTGCTTTGTATGCCTCGCTCGTATAGTGCAGACTTTCATTAGACCGGTATATGAGTAATGTGCGTTTATCTTGTTCACCTTCATCTATTAATACTGGCACTGGACTGCGCTGGGAATAGGGATTGCTATGGACCTTACTGCCTTCATCCCTGCCATTGTGCTCCAATTCAGCCAAAAGACCGTGCCACACAGACCAGCCTTCATTCTGGTTGGAGCTCCAAAAAAGTTCGATCTCATCCCCGTTCATAAAAGCTGCCGGTTCACGATCATCTGCTTCACAAACCTCTTGCTCCGTTTCACTCTTCGGGAGAACATACAGTTGGGACCATTGAGAATCCCTCGGGTCCATATTATCCTTAATTCTATAAACAATTTCCCTCGGACCGTCAAAAGCCGAGCGACGGGCCCAGAAAACATATATGCTTTCATCATATAGACTTTGAACAGGACGAATGAGCACAAACAGGTCATGTTCAACCCTCGGATCATCTCCATCAGCGAGAGGAAAAGAGCCTGAGGGTTCTAATTCCCATTTTTCGCCATTATGCCTGTTGTATTTAAGTCGCCATTTCCTCTCATCCTGTATTTTCTCTAACCAAAAAAGCCACATACCACCGGTGCTATCAATTGCCGCCCATGGCATCCGGCGCTCTCCCTTAATGTGCCAGGTTCTGAATTTTGTATCTGACGGCGTTTCTGTAAAATCGACACTTCGATGATTACGATATTCCTCTGTCCAGGAATGCACATCTACACGGTCCGGAATATTTTCAAGAATGGGGAAATCCTCAATCTCAGACCATTGACCGTTAGTGAGCCTGCGGTAATTAATACTCCATGTCCGCGTCGCCCTATCATATGTATCCCAGAAACCCCAAAGTGATCCGGCATGAAAAGCTGCTGTTGGATGCCTATCTAAGGTGAACGTATTGGTAAGTGCCTGGCTCGGCGCCCATCCTTGCTCTTTGCTATATGTCTTATACCATATATCCCAGGTAACCCTCCTTTTCTTTTCAGAGATACAAAAGCGCAGCTTGGGCGTATGGTAGAGGAGCCAAAGCGTTCCCTCCGCATCATATACTGCGGCAGGTCTTCCCTCGTAAGCAAAATCCAACGAAAGTGGTATGGGGGATATCGTTTCCCCGCGTTCTTCCCATTCGCCATTAGCATCGCGCGTGCGGGCAAAGATATTTAATCGCTCGGGAGTGTTGGTGAGGAAAATATTGTGTACAAATTCTTTGGTACGGTTTTCCCAACCGATAATGCGCTTGACCGTCGCCTCTATCACGGGAATGGTTCCCACTGCTTTGTAAATATAAGGGGCATTTCGCACTTCATTTCTCTGCTCTGCAATTTCCAATCGACGATCTAAGTGCCAATCGATCCACTCGGCCAGAAGCGGTAGCAAAGAGCCCTCAATCCTTTCAAGATTATACAGGTCATGCATTGCACTGGCAAAGCTATACATCTGATCGAGCACGCTTCCCGGTATTTCCAAAAAATGGCGTAACTGCTCTTTTGTGTCATAACGATGATAGATAGATGGAAGAAGATCATACATCCGGCCGGCCGTATTACAAGGAGAACTTGCCATGGCGGAGATACGGTTATAAGGGTCATAATAATATTCATTCTGATCACTCGCATAGGGGAATAGAGTATAATAATAGACGGTCTCACCCTTGAGATAACCATCTTCAATGGAGTAGGGGCTGGGACCTCGGAAGTAGACCGTAAGCATGGCAGGATTTTTTACAATAAGATATCTTTTCTCCTGATCAACGATACTCCATGTGCTTGCCGGTACTTTCGTATATATGGTAGCTTTATCAGAGAGGGAAATATCATGCGTGAAAAACTCCGCCCGCATTCCAGCGGAAAGCTCTTTATTATTTAACTCATTGAGAAACTTACGTTCAATCTCAAACGTGTTCTTAAGAAAACCATCTTCAATAGTGTATGGACCGTTAAAGTAAACTGTAAGCACAAGAGTACTTTTTACAATAAGATATCTCCATTGCCCATCAGAGATCCTCCATCTGCTTCCCGGAACTTTAACCTCTATAAAAGCCTCAGAAGAGAGAGAGATGTAATGAGCGAAAAATTTCGCCCTTAAATCACCAGAAAGATCTTTATTGTTTAACTCATCTTGAAACTTAAGATCAATCTCAAACAAAGACTCTTGTTTTATTTCTCCGAGAAGAAATCCATCATCAGGGGACGTAGGATACGTTGTTTCGCGGCGTATAATAAGAAGCCCCCGATAGTTTTCAGGTTCAGGATTGAACCAGCTCAGGTCTATCCTGTTTCCATAGGGGTGTGCTATTGCTCTGATAGTATTAAGACGCATCATCACTCCTCATCCTCAGGGAATACCACCTTTATCCCGCCGGCATACCCCGGCTCATCGGGAATTCTTGGAATTTCATTATTTCCCAGCTCAATCTTCCCTGAGGGTTCAATCCTTTCTTTTTGCCCTTCACGTCTGAATTCCCGGATATTCGCATACTCAACACCTTCAATAGCCTCAAGGGCTTCATAAAATTTACTCAAATATATGATCTGGGCAAAATCCACATTATCAAAGGAAAGAAGGCTGCCACCCGCTTCTTCAACTTTTTCCTTAATCGTTTCTTTGGCATAATAACTGCTCACTCCAACCACAGCTTCCACATAAATCTTCACATAATCCACATCTTCGATCTCAATTATAGTAGAAACAGGCCGCTTATCTTCAAAGTAGGCAAGGAGATTGGCGCGGAGTACATCACTTGCATAGCCTCCTCCTTGTGGGGCTATAAAGAGTGTTACCTTATTCCAGTTACCGGCTTCAACGCGGACCTTTCCCACGCCTTTAAAGTCAAGGGCGAGGGCCTTATAATCATCGGCTGTTATTGCACGTTTGAGAGACCGAAACACCCTCGGGGCATGCATGACTGCATGCTCGATACTTTCCCGTTCAGCTCCTCCCGTAGCGGACTCTTCGTTCGTAATCTTTGCTCCCAGAAGCGCTAAATCAGGAGCATTCACAATTGTCTCTATACTACCTTCGGGGACATTGCCTTTTATCCCCCCTCCCACGCGATACGTCACCTTTATTTCACTACCACTGGAAGGAATTTCTCCAAAATCGCCATCTCCAAAAATCAGAGTAACGCGGTTTTCCTCATCGATCTCAACGATAAAATCCTTCTCGTCCCGGCTAAAGGCTAAGCTCTCCTGCAAGGTCCACTCATCTATCACCTCTTTTAATTCAGTCATGAGAATAACATCCCTGTTGACCTTCTGTCCCTCACCAAGGGACCTTAAAATCAAATCTGCATGAGCCAGGGGAAATTTTTGGTTGGGAGTGCCATCTGATACACCCAGACGCTCCTCTTTAATCAATCGCCCTTCTTCAACAGGAATGCTTCTGTAATATTTTTTATTGTTTACTACCTCAAGAGTGCTGCAGTCGATCGTAAGGTCCTCTTCACGGGTATACTCAAATCGAACACTCGGTTTATCCTTCCGGCTTTTGGTTGCAAAGGCATCTCCTCGTTTAATGGTAATTATCCCGTCACACTCAGCAGGCAGGATAAGGGTCAAATCAGCAGAGGCAGGCGCCGCAGTGGAGAGTCTGTACCCGATGAGTCGCAGGTGATGGATAATACTGCTACGACTTTGCGCTGTTCCTAAGAAGCTCTCATTGGCTATGCGATCCTGGTAATAGCTCAGGATATCACCCATATGAGCGAAGAGCTGGAGGAGCACATTGCCAAAATCAGCCTCGGATTTATAATCTGTCCACTCAGGGAGTTTAGAAGGAATTTGATCTCTCATGGCCTTAAGCAGGCTTTCATAATCACGCGCCATGTAATCAATTATAGGATTGCTATTTATTCTCTTTATCTCAGCCATATGTTCACCTTATTTGAAATGAATACGGACCGCCTGTTTTGAAAGGTCCTGTTTTTTTGTATATACTATCTCGACAGTCACAACTCCTGCCGAGGATTCTACATTGACATTATCTAATACGATATCATCCCTCAGCCATCGGCTCAGGGCCTTTCCAATACTAAACTCCATAGCTGTTGCCAGTATGGTATTGTTCGGCTCAAATATAAGATCAAAGAGCCCGCACCCGAACTCAGGCAGGTTAATCCGCTCACCAGGAGCTGTGAAAAGCACCTGGATGATCTTGCCCCGGATAGCTTCATCGCCGCCCGTGGCATGAATACGGCCTGTTTCACTAATCCCAAAGGGAAAGCCAAGAGTTCTTTCTTCTATCATTTTAATCGCCTACCAATACTGTTGGAAACGCACTCAAAACAAATCCCACAGCATTGCCATCAGATGCTTGTTCAGTCACCATGTTTTGTGCAGTAGTATCCATAAAACGTGCGATCCCTTTCTTGTCTGGTCCGTAGACAACGCTACTACTTGCTGAGGTTATCTTACAGGGTCCCTGGAACCTACCGCTTTTTACTCCTCCAACTGATCCAGCCTCGTCCCCCATGCTGCTTGTGACATATGAGCCCTCCAAAAGAACCTTATCCCCTCCTACAAGCAAATCCTCTGCTACATCTTGAGCCTGGTTCAATAGGGCAATATTGGGATAAGGAATCGGAACCGGTACGATAATAGGTGTGAGGCATACATCGGGAAATGCAAAGGCAATACCTTTATTAATAGCAATCGGTTTTGACATTTTTCAATCTCCTTTCTAAGGTGATGCCTTTACCAACAACCGGCGATAATCACCTTCATTATGTTTATCAAAGTTCCACACGCCCCGCCAGACAATATAACAGCGATTTTTCTCCGGCTCAATGACAAGGGTGTCTATGTTCATAGTGACTGGTTCACTCTGCCAGTTGTCCTGCGTATCAAGACCCGTTCCGTTGTAATAAGAGTATGTAGCTGAAGAAGTATCACCCCTGAGCGAAAAACCATAATCATTCCCATTGCCTTGCTTTATCCGGATTTGAGCGGATTCAGGCAAGTTTTCGAAAAGGAAAGGCGTAGAAGCAGTAAGTGTTCCGTCAAACGTGCTACGCCGGTAGCCGTTGAAAAAAATGTTGTTAAAAGGATCTGGCTCACCAGGTAATGGATCACGCGTTGGGTCGGTAACAGGCCACTGCGGGGGATAATCATCCCCTTCCTCCGAAAAGCTGCCTGCCATATCCTGCCGGTATTCCGGATGCTCATTATTCACTCTGGGCTCCCAGCCAAACATCGCCTTTTGGCGCGCACCATTTATAGAAAGAGTACGCGTAAACCAAATATCATTATTCACTTCGACACTGCATTCACCTGCAGCATCTGTGAAACCAAGTACAATTAAATCCACTTCCGGTTTAAATGGGGCCAGATCATGTTCATAGCGCAAGGTAGTGATTGGATCCCAGACTGTCAGATGACCACGCTCTTCTACCTGTATGTTGTCATAAAAGACCATATGCTCAGAATCGGTAGCCATCCTGAGAACGATTCGCATCTCAGTGGATTCTAATTCAGCGGGCCATACCCCATCATTATCATTTGAAAAGTGCTCCATTTCCGTCCCCAAATTACCACCTGTAACACATATAGGCTCACTGCCATCTGCCTCTAATTGTATATTCTCAATGCTTGAAGATCCTGTATTAGTCTTAGCCGAAAAGCTTAACCAAAATTTTCGTCCGCCTAGGGGTTTTTCAAAGGTGAGTGTCTGGACTACACTACCATTAGATACACCAGGCAGGCCCTTGACCTGTAACAAGTGATTTTCCATGTCTTCCACCTGAAGAATTTCTACATCACTTGGCACCCAACCGATAGGGATTAACTTAGTGTCGTCATCTGGGTCAGGCGCCGCTGTTTCAAAGTCGCTATTGAGAACCAGATTATCAGGTTGATCCTGTAAGAAAATGGAGAATGCCTCTTCTGATGGATTAAGCTCGCCCGTCACCGGATCGATATCATACGTCCGTTTTAGAATAACTGTGCCTATCCGTTCGGTTATATCACTCCCGTTTAATTCCTTGCGAAAACCAACCAGGAATAAACCATCATACCCAGTGTCTTGTGGAAAAATAGTCTCCATCTTATTTTTATTCTATGGATTTAAGTGTATAGGATTGCCTGTGGCGCTCAGTTGAGCCTCTGCTTCTATTGTTATATTCTTCCCTTTAATTGTCACATCTGCCGCTGACTCAATACTCACGCTCGTTGAGTTCATAACAATCTGATTGCCGCTGTTTTTGCCATCGGTGAGCGTTATCCCTTCGCCATTAAGATTTACCTCATGGCTATTCACTCCATCAGTAATCTTAATGCCGTCACCATTGAGCGTAACTTCATGACTATTGACTCCATCAGACACAGCAATGCCTGAGTCATTGAGGGTGACCTCATGGCCATTCGCTCCGTCTGTCATCTTTATCCCCTCTTTATTCATGGTAAGTACGTGACTATTTGTAGCCTCAATAATCGTTACCATCTCTTCGCCATCTGCGTCCTCAAACTGAATAGTGTGTCCCTTTTTTGTTTTTAAAATCTTCCTTGTCGGTGGATCCTGAACATTGTCCTGCTCGGCACCATCTGCGTCATTCGGTTTGGGGAGTTCGCTCTCACCACCCGGTTTGCTCCAGAAGGTCCCTACCCATATGGGAAACTCCAGGTCACCCTCTTCAAATTCCACCCAGACCCCGGAATCAACCTCCGGGATAAAGAGGAATCCCTGATTAACATCACCACCATAGGGCACACAGGGCATTGCCCACCCCGTGACTATCTCATTGCCGAGCACGCTGGGAACCTTCAGCTTGAGCCTGCCAAGTTGCTCCGGATCTTCGTTATCAACGACAAAACCACGGTATTTTCCATAAAACCGGCGCTCTATCTTTTGCACTAAATTGGCAACAACCTCATCCAGGTTCATTATGCATGTCCCTCATCGCTCTCCTGAAAATCAAGAAGAGGCGGCAAAATCCTCCGTTCCGGAGGGCATAAGAGCATTGCGTCTTACTTGAAAAAATTGACTGTATCCATCAACAGTAAAGGAATGAGTTACATGGGAAACATAATATACTCCGCTATACGCCTCACTCACTCCTTTTATAGTAACCATTCTTCTGGGTTTAAGCACATGACTATAGAAATTTCCGTCTATCTCACCCTCTCCCTTTACAAACCACTCTGCCTGATGAAAAAGTCCTTGACATAGGGTAGTCATCTCGGGATTTCCCGTGGCTACATTCATTCCAACATAGATCTGCCCCGGATTCATGCCGGATGCCAGAATACCTGCAGTGTCGGTACCACCCAAACTCTTTTGTTGACTGGCTTCCACCACAACGTCCAATATCTCCTTATTCATCCGATCTACCTGAAACATAGCTACATTTGCCGGTTTCAGGGCATCAACCTCGATAGAGAAATGTTTAAGGTTTGTTTCATCCCCAAAGTGCGCAGCAAGGAGGGGCTGTGGTGTTTCATCCACCTGAGGCGACCTGAAATAACCTGTTGTGCCTTCCACGTAACATTCAAAACCATTTCGCAGTGCCAAACGATTAAGAAATTGCATATCTGTCTCCCTCTGTAGTATAGTAGAGATGGCCTCATCATGAACCACGGCAGTATCCTCCACTTCAGGAGTAAATCCATAGAGATTGAATAATTCAGAGGCGATATCGCTGTCCTTCTTGTTTGGCCAATCCTTCAGCTTCTCCTCCCGGTCAAGGAACACACTTCCATCCATGCCCCAGATCTCCAGTATGCATTGGGAAGGGTCGGGATCAAAGTAGGGCTTAACATGGGTAATATATCCGGAGATCACTTCCTCTATGCCGCTTTCAAACCCGGCGCTTATGGCTACCTTCTTCCACACCCTGAATCTCTCATCATCCAAATGCCTCCATAGGCCCTCCTCTTCAAGCAAAGTCGCCATTTTCAGTCTGAACATAGAAGCCAACCTATCATCAAGCTCAACCTCCAGGCTGATAAGATCCTGATAAATATCGCTTGCCTCCTCGCCTTCAATTTCTATGGTAAAATTTTCATGTTCCATCACTGATCCTGTTATCACACCATATTCTGGGGAATAATAATGTTTTTCCCCACCCTGTCTATCTTCTGTGGTTGACCTACGGAAAAGCCAGCATCTTTTATGATATTCACGAGATCTGCTATATTTTTATTCATCCGGTTATAGGTCACCATCACTGATCGCTCAGGATGCTCGGCATAAACCGTCACCTGCTCTCCATCATGGATCTGCTCCTCGAGAATTAGCTTTACATCTTCATTTACCTTCACCCCTATAATGCCTATCTCCTGAGAGAGTCTTTTTAAAAGGGTACTCCATGGCGGTTGACTACTATTGTCATTAAAGGTAAGAGGAAATCGATAGGATTCAATTGCCTCCTTTCCTAATAGGGCTTGAGGAGACATGAATTGTGGATTGGCATCACAGATCCGCCACCATTTGATGGGCTGCTTGTAATATTTATACCCAAGATGATCCAGGCGGTCTACTTCTTCAACAATATGATAAAAATCGCCTGGCACATCCGGTACCATGCGGAGAGTTCTGGATTTTAATAGTCGTCCTTTGACATCGATGGTAACTATATCCGGTAGTTTCCTGTATCTTGATTTTCTTGAAAACATCGTCTCTAACCTGGAATTACCACATCAGTAATATCTATTAAATTAGCAATATTAAACATTGAGGTGATCTCCTTATCGAGTTTTGATATTGTATAGATTGGATCCAGCCCTTCAATAACCGTAAGGTCTACTGAAACTTCTGCTCGTATTGGGCTCAGCTCTCTGCTAAATTCTGTTTCAGTGATAGTAATGCTGTTGATATTGACCGGCAACACACGCCTGCTCCCCCAAATAAAAAGAATCATAGGGGGATTTTCCCCTTTTGTCCAGCTAAAACCCTTGGGAGAGAGCATACGAAAAATCGCTCCCATAATGCTTTCTTCCTTGGGATGGACCATTAACTCCAAGGTAGCAAGTTGAGGCTCAATACCGAATTGAGCTGTTATGGGATCACCCTCATTCAACTTGTCGGTTGCGTCGAGGCGAATATCAAAACGTATTGATTCTTCCTGTACCTCGACAGTTTGTTTTTCTTGTAATTTGAATAAATCAATAAATTCTTCCCTCCGATGAAATTCGCGCAGAGAAATGCCTCTCTCTTCTTTTTTTTCTCCTTTTGTTGTCTTCTTCTTATTAGGGACAGAGAATCTGAGGCTGCGGCTTCGTGTAAGCTTCACCGGATTAAATTGAAAGGGCACAATAAGTGGTGGAATACTTAGACCAAATTCCACGAAAGCACCGTGCAGGATTTTTGGCTTGTTCTTGAAACCATCTGACATAGTTGATCCTTAATCCTTTGTGTAATCCTTAAAATTTTTCTCATCCCACAGTTTTCCAATCTTCTCAAACTCCCTTTTAGCACCCTGCAGGATTTGCTTCATTTCAATACGTTTACCATTTTCTGCAGCAAAAAATGCCGCATTAAGCACAATATTTTTTATATTTCCGCCGGGGATCAGAAACTTTTTTGCTAAGAATTCATAATCGATATCATCTTTTAAAGGAGCCTCCTTTGGGAATTGAGCCTTCCAAATCTGCTGACGGCTCTTCATATCAGGAAAGGGAAATTCAACGATAAATCTAATCCGTCGTATAAAGGCCTCATCCATATTCTGACGAAGATTAGTAGCCAGGATGATTATTCCCTCATACTCCTCCATCTTTTGCAGAAGGTAGCTTGTCTCGATATTGGCATAACGGTCATGAGCATCGGATATTTCCGTCCTTTTTCCGAAAAGGGCATCTGCTTCGTCAAAAAAGAGTATGGCATTACTTGTGTCAGCCTCGTGAAATATCCTCGACAGGTTCTTTTCCGTCTCCCCGATATATTTACTCACTATACCGGAAAGGTCGACTTTATATAAATCCCGTTGAAGGTCATGTGCCATGACCTCTGCTGCCATCGTTTTTCCCGTCCCGGAGGGACCGGAAAAAAGAACGCTGAGCCCTTTGCCTCGGGAAAGCTTATGATCAAATCCCCATGTGCGAAAGACACAATAACGATGCTTCGCCTGGTTACAGATTTCTTTGATCTGCAGCAGCTTATCTTCGGGCAGGATAATATCATCCCATGTATAACGGGGTTCAATCTTAAGGGAGAGCTCCTGTAATTTTTGATTTGATTGGCTCCGGCACGATTTGCTCATATCAGCAAAGGTTATTCTATGCTGCCCTCTGTGAAGTGTTTGTTGAACATATACGCATTCAGCCGCATTATGAATCTGTCCCGGTGTGAGAGAAAACTGACCTGCTAATGGCTCTGCTAAGATTGTATCAGCGCCAATATCTTTCAGTACATTCTCCCATGCTGCTTTTCGTAGTGGCACATCCGGCATGGGAAATTCAATAGCATGAAACACCGCATGTTCAAAAATTCCCTTAAGAGGCCATGCTTTATGTCCTGCAAGGAATGTCAGCCAGCCATATAACCTCACCACGCGAGCGAGCTTCTTCATATATACCTTTATTTTTTTCTCATCTTCCATTACAACATCCACATTATCAATATAGAGAGCGGCTCGGAGAAGCAATCCTTCACGGAATGCAAGATCGAGGAGTTTTCTCATGTCATGTTCATCTGCCACGCATAGTTCCATATCAAGATAGAGCATCGGACAATTTAATCTTTCGCACACTCCTAAGGCAAGATCACGCCTTCCCACACCTGCTGGCCCGTAGAAATAAAGAACCGGCCTTTTCAAGGAATTCTTTTGTTCGATACAATGATTCTCTATGAAATTAAGCACCTCTGTTTTTATGTGAGAATCTATAAAAAGATTATCTATTGATAGTGAGGGTTCATACATGGTGACACATTCCTGTAATCGACCATCAATAGTGGATTTTCCCAGAATATAATCAAGAATGCGTTGATCAAGCTGTAATAACTGAGCAAGACCACTCGAGCCGGAGGGACTTGCTGGATCATTGCAGGTATGTAATATTCCTATATAAAAAAGAGGAGCTTGATCAGAGAAAAGGGTGCGGGCTTTCCAGCGATCGGCTTGAGAATCGCAGAGCAAATCGAGCACAAGATCCACACTCGGTCTCTTGCGGGTAATGTCATCCTGCACGTAGGCGTATAATGTGTCGTATTTGCGCTCAAGCTCCGGCGCGAGGGTGATTATGACAGCCTGCAATTCCAAAGGTGAAAGTCTAAAAAGATGAGCCAATTGAGGCAATGCCAGAAAGCGCCCGTCAGTCAGCGTCTTCGTAACCTTTGTATTGATTTCTTCTTGCAAAATATGAATGTAGTGCCGAATATTATCTGTCTCCGGATGATCGGGTATACACGCGGCTTTTTGATTGAGCAGTCGGTCTATCTCTTTATCATTGATATACTTAAGTCCTGAAGGAGATAGAGTCTCTTTTCCCTTACCATGTCCTCTTTGCCGCTGGGTAATGATCCGCAGATGAATTAAGAGGTCCAGCTTTTTTAATTCATCTTTAATATGCTCATAGTTATTTTTATAACAGAGAGCGGTTTTCTTATGATCAACCCTTTGCTCAGCTATCATGCTCTTACCTCAAAAAAGAAGGTCCTTCTAAAGAGGTGTGAAATATCCACCTTTATTTCATAAAAGCCGGCGGGAAAATCAGGAGGAATTGTCATTGTAAAAAGATTTCCTGTGAGCTCTTCTCCATCTAGAATCATTTTACCCGTCGCGGTTACATATGCCCTCCAGCCGGATAAGTTTTTACCCAAGAAGGTTATAGTAGTCCCTACCGGACCGCTTAAGGGTTCTATTTTTTCTACTATGGGGGGTGCAAAAGCTTTACATACCCTCGGTGTCCCAATTTTTCGCACTCGTTTCGCCATGGTCTGCTCTTTTTCAGAAAGCATATCCAATTGTACCACTGAAACTTCATACAAAATGGAGAGGCGAAAAGGCATTGAAAAAGTGCTCCATACCTGGCTGAGCACCTCCATATCAAGCGAATTGAACATTATCTTTATCTGCTCCCGTACCCCTTGAAGCCCTGTATCGAGGTAGTCCTGAGGAACTATGGGATTTTCATAAAACACTCGCATAGCCTCTCCTAATATCTCATGGGCAGTAGAGTTTCCTGTGAGGCTGTCATTTGGTGCATAGGGAGTCATGAGATAAAAAAGGTTGAGTGAAAGAGGTGGGGGAACAAGTTGTGTCGGCTCTCCACTCTTAACTTGCCAATCCATATTTTTCAAAGTAGTGTTTTCCTGAACTTTATATAAAAAAAGATTAATCCGCCTGTCGCTGCCTGTTTCGTGAGGCCCCAGAATGCTCACCTCAATAGCAGGTACCAATCTCATCTCCCCTACCAACAAATTTCTTAATGAGCTGCTTACCATACCAATAGCTGTCGATACACTCATCTTTTCTCCTGCCTCATCGTAAGATGTTTATATGAGAGTGGCCAAGATACATTCTTTCCCAAAACGCGTAAGGAGTTTTAAGCCGATCAGATGGCCCTTTAACCATGATGACTTGTTGCGTGGGCACAGGTGTAAGCTCTTGTGTCTGATGCTCTTTTGTCTCCTCATCACTCTTTGCCTGCTTAGAAGAGAGTTTGGATGCATATTCATGAACCATGAAACGAAGTTGTTCGATCCTGTCTGATCTGTGTTGGTTTGATCTATACACAAAATCCATCTCAACCGGATTATGTGCTTCACTTATTGAAGGACTTGCAAAGGTTACCCCTTCCTTTCCTATGATAGAATATGGCCTTTGAACCATCAACCTGTCCCGATTTACCTCTTTTTCTGAAATCACACGATCCATACTATTCTCAGATAATTCTTCGCTCCATATAGTAGTCTCTTCCAGGTTTTTTATTGACCTTTCAAGTTCCTCACGTGGCTTACCAGAGATCCCGGCTTGCCTCAATTGCCTCAATATTCGATCAAAATCCTTTTCTTCTCCATCCTGCCTCAATGCCTTGTTTTTGTTCATCTTCTTTTCACAGTTTATCTCTGTTTCCCTGTTCATCGCCGTTTTTAAAGATAAATGGGGAAGCTTGAACCTCTCGTTGCTTAAGGGCATATTCCGATTTGTCACTTCCATCATCTCTCTCCCCTTCCTTTGATCAAAGCTCGCTTTCGTAAAAGCGGGGATATCTATATTATTCCATTCCAGATCTTTAATTACTTGCTCTGATATTTCTTGTGGCTCAGCAGCGGGCTTTGTGTGCATCAATCGCCTTACCGCCCCATCTTTTCCTTTACCCTGAACCACGACCTTTTCCCTGTGCGTCTCCTTTTTTAAAGATAAATGGGGAAGCTCGAACGTCTCTTTTTTATGAGGTATATTCCGATTTGTCACTTTCATCATCTCTCTTCCCATTGTCTGATCAGAACTCTCTTTAGTTAATTCGAGACTATCTCTAGTGCCTCTCTCCCTATCCTTAATTGGCTTTTCCGAACTCACATGTGCCTCATCAAGGGGATTTGTTTGCTTCAATCGTCCTACTATCCCATCCTTCCCTTTCCTTTGAACAATCACTCTTTCCTGATTCACCTCATTTTCCAAAATCGCACGATCCATCCTATTTTCAGATAATTCTTCGCTCTGTATATTAGTCTTTGCTGGCCTTTTTATTGACCGTTCAAGATCCTCACGTGACCTGGTAGAGATCGCTGCCTGTCCCAATAGCCTCAATACCTGCTCAGCATTCTCTTCGTCTTTATCATGCATCAATACCTTTTTACTGCTATTCTCCTTTTCTTTGTGCGTGTCCTTTTTTAAAGATAAATTAGGAAGCTCGAACGTCTCTTTTTTATATGGCATATTCCGATTTGTCACTTCCATCATTTCTCTTCCCATCATCTGATGTCCCATCCCTCTTACTGCTTTATTGTTCTCTTTATCTTGAACCATTACTCCTTCTTGATTTATCTTTTTTTCTCCAATGGCATGAGAGGTATGAGAGGATAGATAAGAAGAGGGATACTGGTGTATACAACGCGGCTCCTCCATGAGTCCATAATGAGCATATCTGAATCCCACAGATGGCAAAGGTGGTCTAAAACAGAGGCAATGTGTATAACTATCTGCAATGTTCAGCAAAGAACGCACACCGCTTCTGTAAAGAAACGGCTTTGCGCCATTAATGAGAACGTCTCGCAAATAGCTATGCTGCATTATTTACCCTTTCTATCTCATCAGCAAGTACCTCTATATATTTATGCCGTTTTTCCCTTGACATCTTCATAATCTCCTCTTCGCTCCAGTGGTAGTGATAGGCAAGATAATGCACTTCACGGTAGAGAAGGTCTAAACTAATTCTTAATTCACCGAAAAAGAATTCATGAAGATCAAAGGGTGCGGTAAATTCACGGCCGCATTCGGGACACGTGGTGACCATTGTCAGATCAACACGAGGGGCAACTGCCTCCATGTGCTTTTCTATCTCCATGCGGGCCAGGGGAGAAAGCCTGCTTATTAATTCCTCCCCTGGTGCCCTCAAGGGTCCTATGTTTTGAATACATCGGGTCAACAGCATTGTAAGGGCCATAGCTTCATTTTTTTGAATATAGGGCGACACAGCCTCCTGATCACTTCCTGTCGGCAATCGAAAGGTTATATCTCCGTATACTTCTCCATCTGCATCAGTAAATGCAGCTTCATCCGAAAGTGTCATTGTAAAGTATGGACCTTTATCTACCAACTTTTTGATGGGTATGTCTTTCAATGAAAAATCAATATCGACTTTTTTGCCACAATCAGGCCAGGGGCATGGGATAGTAGCCTGAACCTGATCACCAAAGGTTATTTCCCGAAGCTTAAGAAGTAGATACTCTCTATCGGCTATGAGAAGATTGCGCGCCTCCTTTTCTGACACAGGGCTCAATAAGCCAATACGATGAATACATCGACTCAGGATGACAGTAACGAGGGAGGCGCTTTCTCGCTCTCCTTGTGTTACAAGGTATTCTTCCTCACGGCCGCTGAGGGCTCGAAGTTCGATTTCTCGATGAACTACTCCCTCCTGATCTACATATCCACCCGGAAGTTGACAGATTATTCGATCCATGGAACCCTGTGTTACATTCATATGTTATGACTCAGATGGTTCGGTAACAGAGGTGTCACGCTCCCATCCTTCATTTTCGAGTTTAATTGTCTGAATCATAACAGCATTTCCACCGGCATCCAATTCAGGCAGAGCCTGATATTCAGAGACCCAACAACGGTAAACATTATAGGATAAAACCTTCGTGCCTTGAAGATTGAAGACATCAATAGTGATTTGGTCTTTACGGAAATTTTTTAAAGACATATCCGCATCACCCTGGAAGTTATTGACCAGGTTGGCCCATTCTTCAAAGGCTGTGTCATGGGTAACGCCTGCCTCGAGGGTTATGGCCTCATAGGATGTTTTACCCGGCAGCTTGCGGCTGGTGCTGGGATCTCCCCCCTCACGCCAGTCAGTGGATTCGGTCGTCTTTTTCAATGCACTACATTTGTTTAATCCCGCTACATACTGACCATCCCATTTAATTTTAAATTTGAAGTTTCGATAGGGATCGAACCTATAACTATTTGCACTAAATAATGGCATAGTATGCCCTCCTTTATCTTAAAATTTCCTTATGATTGGCCGGCCTTCTGGCTGATCTTGACTACAATAAACTCGGCCGGTTTGAGTGGGGCAAAACCCACCAGCACATTCACGATACCTAGATTTATATCATCCTGAGTTGTTGTCTCGCTATCGCATTTGACAAAAAATGCATCAGATGGCGATGAGCCCTGAAAGGCCCCCTGGCGGAACAGAGTCATCATGAAAGATCCGATGTTCATGCGGAGCTGTGACCAAAGTTCCTCATCATTTGGCTCAAAGACAGCCCACTGGATGCCGTTATAGATGCTTACCCGCAGCATGATCGCCATGCGCCTGACCGGAACATATTTATACTCCGGATCAGAGGTAATAGTCCTTGCGCCCCAGGACACAATCCCGGCTGTTGCAAAGCGGCGTAAACAATTAACATTAATACGGTTCAGATTACCTTGCTCTGTATCCGTAAGATTTATGGCAAGGCCCACTGCACCGCTTATGCTCGCCTCGGTTCCAGCAGGAGCCTTCCATACGCCTCGCTTTGCGTCTATCTGGGCGTAAAGCCCTGCAATGTATCCCGAGGGAGGGAGTAAAATCGGCTCAGAAGACCTTCCTGAGGGATCAAGTGCCCTAATCCAGGGAAAGTATACTGCTCCATAAGAGTTTGGTTTTGTTAAGGTTTTGCGAAAACTCTCTGCCTCATCAGGCATATCATCATCCTGGCTCATATCTCCGATAAAGAAGACATCTTGCAGCGTTCTGTTTTGGCAATAGGCCATTCCCTCATCCACCATAATCGTGCTTCCTATACCAGGGACTGCCAGCAGGCTAAAGTCTGTAACATTGTCTAACTTTCGGAAACCAGCGCTATAGGATAATTCATTGAGGTCCGCTATACCATCTTTTCCTAAAGTAGCATTGGTAACAGGGGCCTCCACAGCGGCATCTCCAATTTGTACAGTATCTGCATTGGCAGGCCGGCGAACTGCGATACCATCTTCTGAGAGACCACCGTTTGCCTCTCCCAGTTTAAGAAATGTGGTGGCATTGTGTGTTGAAGCATTTTGGATACGAACTGAGGAGGTTTCACTTACAGTTCCTGATTGAAGAACCAGACGATCAGCATCGTCTCCTGTCTCTACGGTACAGGTAAAACTGGTAAAGGCCTCTGCAGGCGTACTGGTTTTTAGAGGGCTTAATGCTCGAATAGCTGTTTGAATACCTGCAGCGATTGAACTAAGGTCATTAAAATCTGTTGTAGGAGCTTCAGGTATCTTAACAAGTTGATACCCATCATAATCTATGTTAATCATAAAATGCCTGTTCGCGGCAAGATCATCACCAATAGTCGGATCCCATCCTCCTCGATGAACCCCATTCTGAAGGCTTGTGTTTGAGGCGAGAACTTCTGCATCAATAAGATTAGAATTCTGTTTTAGGACTTCTTCAACGAAGTTAGAGGCATTAGGATTCATACTCAGATTATCATGGACCTCTAATGTTGGGATATTCACAAAATCTTCGGGAACAACATCCACTTCTTTTTGTCTTCTGATGCTGATTTTAAACTCATTGCCCGGATCAGCAGTCCCGTCCTGTATTTGAAGATACAGGTAGTTGCCCCAACTACCCGGATTTTTTGCTGAAAATGTGAGACCGGCAATAGGGGTTGATGCTCTGTTTTGGACGGTTACATTTGCTGTTTCGGCATCCTCTCGGGTAATACGCACGATATAGCACTGGCGACCGCCATTGTTAAAGAATTGAAATACACTTTCGGCCAGATAGCCGTCGTTAATAAATGTTCCGTAATACTTCTGAAACTCGGTCCAGCTTGTAATCCGCTTTGCTTTATCATCAGGCCCCATCTCAGCAAGCCCTACAAAGGCAGCTGTTGATGTACTTGCTGCCTCGATAGGCCGAACACCGCTTGGGACTTCCTCTACATAGACACCTGGATAAGAAAGAATTGCCATGGTTGTCCTCCTTTTACGATAAGATTTTTAATTATTATTCTCTACTTTTTTTTCTTATGATTTCACCTCTTTTGCCTTATGCAGGGCAATGATATGTCGATCCAGAAGTTTCTGAACCTTGAGATTTTTTCTCACCTCAATATCCGGAATCTCCCGTGAGGATGCACGCGGGGCAAGGTGAAGAGTTTGACCACTGTTTAAGCGCAATAATACTAGTCTGTTAGTCAGATTTTCTATAAATACGGACATATACTTCCTCCTTTCTCTTAAAATCTATTTTACTTAAATAACTAATCAAAACCGGCTTTTGATTAAAAAATACAGCTCCGCCCCTTAAGTTACATGAGCATAGATGGCAAAAAATATACACCATCATTGCTACTATTTCTTTTCATTAATAAATGTAATTAAGAAAGAGCAAATAGAATGCCACAGAATAAGTCATTGATATTATTGACATTATCTAAAATAAAATTAATGATTAACGTAAATATAATTGACAGGAAAAAACCTAAGAGGAGTAATCATGCTTAAAATAGCATTGAAAAATAGATTGATCGGCCGATGGGACTGTTAATAAAGAAGTGTAAGATTCATTTACACTGTAAATTAGAGAAATTTTCGTCAAGTACCTGGCAAAAATTCCCAATTTTTCCAATGCGCCACTTTTTTGTTCTATCTCTCAGCCCGTATTTCCTTTTAAACTAATTAGTTACCACTACTGCACTAATATGTGCTAAAGCATAAAGGACCGATATGCACTAAAATACGACTAAATTATGTTCAATATTCTTAAAGTGCTATTTTATCTTGCTATTAAAAGAAATAAACTATTAATTTTTCAAAGCATTAAAAAAAACGCATTATTAGGCATTCAAAATGCACTAGTGCGTAATCAAGGGGTATAAAATCAAGGGGTATGGGATTTAACTATCTTTCAAAGCGCATAAAAATATAGTCTATATGGCAAAAGCTTATACTATTTATTTAAATTTCATAGTTTTACTATCATTCTTTAGTATCAAAATCCTTAAATAGTAATCTTCTACAAATATGATTTATACATTATTTAAGTTGAGAGAAGAAAGGGGGATCAAAGATGAAAGGGAATGAAATAAGAAGGCTTGATGTTCGGGCCCGGGTTCGATTGCCTATTGAGGTATTCTATAATAATAATAATAGGACAATCGAAAAAGATGCAATGTTATCAGAACTCAGTTTGAGCGGAGTTTTTCTAAAGCCACTGCCCCATATGAGCCAAAGTGATCTTCTTTCCCTAAAAATAAGACTTCCTATGAATAATGATGAAATTATTGTGGCAGGAGAAAAGGTAAGACAATCTGATAAGGGTGTTGCCGTGAGGTTTCTCTTTCTGGATAAGAATATACAGGGAAAGCTTTGGCAGTATATTAAGAAATATACCCTGATGAATTCGGATAAATGCCCATACTGTAATCATATTCACGCTCCTGGAGAAGTCTATTGCAGAAACTGTAATGGATTATTAAGTTTTCAAGACAATCAATATCTTGATAAACATATTAGGCAAACATTGAACAAAAGATGTATCAGCCGTGTTAAGATGTTGAATTGTGAACAAGCGCAAAGGGTTATGGATTTTATTGACAATGACCTGCTCAAAGGGAGAAATATAATAGGTAGGGAGGAATTGATAGGCATATCTGAAAGTATACAAAAAGTTCATTCGCTCGTAAGCAAGGTCGCTCCTACAGATATGAGTGTGTTAATTCTTGGTGAGAGCGGGACAGGCAAAGAACTAACAGCCAAGATGATTCACCAACAGAGCACAAGATGGAATAAACCTTTTATAGCTTTTAATTGTGCTGCAATACCTGAGGGTCTTTTAGAAGCTGAGCTTTTTGGCTATGAAAAGGGCTCCTTTACAGGAGCATACACCAGTCGAAAGGGTAAAATTGAAATCGCGAACGAGGGCACGATCTTTCTTGACGAGATAGGCGACATGCCTATGAATCTACAATCTAAAATACTCAGGTTGTTACAGGAAAGGAGTATTGAAAGGCTAGGATCAAGCAAAAATAAAAATATAAATGTGCGGTTCATAGCCGCAACAAATATAGATATTAATACTGCCATTCAGGAAGGCAGGTTCAGAAGAGATCTTTATTTCAGATTAGATGAATTTACGATAGTCCTCCCCCCTGTGAGGGAAAGAAACAATGATAGTCTTATGCTTGCAACTTACTTTCTCAATAAATTTTCAAAGAAAATGGGCAAAAAAATATTATTTACCAAAGAGGCAAAGGAGGTGATCAAAAGTTATCATTGGCCCGGTAATGTGAGAGAGATAATGAATAAAATAAAGAGGTCTATTGCAATTACAGATAATGAGTTTATAACGCCACAGGAGCTGAATCTATCTCAGTACGTAAATGAGCCCACATTGCCTTTCATAAAATCCATAGCAAAGGAAAGACATGCGGTGGAAAAACAGAAACTTATAGAGGCCCTCAATAGTTGTGACAATAACATTTCAAGGACCGCCAAGATCTTGCAAGTAAGCCGACCAACAATATATAAATTAATGAGAAAATATTTTATCTAAATATTTTATTTAAGATTCCAAACATTGCAGACCAATATTACAATTCTTTTCTACGTGCCCATCTGACAATTAGCTAATGAAACAATACCATATCCTTAGCTTTTAAGGTGAACACTTTTTCAGCAAAGCATTTAAAATAGAGTGTAAAAAGTGTAATTTACAGTGTAAATAGATTTTACATTTTCTCTATTATGAGCTATCTAATGGATAAATTATTAATTTTTCTTAAGCTATATAGAATTGACTAATTTTTAATTTTTGTAATACTATAAAATGATTTTACACTATTAATTATAAAGTTTTATCTAATCTTCATAATGTCAATAAGATATATTTTGGCATTATAATTGCTTAATTATGTAGTTAAATAATTTTAATATAAAGAAAAATAAATAGTAAAAATAGCTTTAATATAATAAACAGTAAATTATAATTTTATATTTTTAAAATATATTTAATAATAATAAATTATAATTTTAGTTTTAGAAAGATTAATAGGGCAGGTCGATTGAGTTTAATAAATAAGGTAGAGAAACATATATAGAAAGAATTTATGATATGAACCAACTTAATATTGCATATTCGGATAACGCCATCAATTTCATAAATCCTGCGATGATCTCACCTAACAATTATAAAATGGAACATATAGGACGATCCAAATGTATGCAAAAAGTACACTGGATGATACAAAAAGTTGCTACGACGGATATGATTGCGCTGATTCTTGGTGAAAGCGGGACAGGCAAGGAACTTACAGCAAGAATGATCCACACACTGAGCACGAGAAATAATAAGCCCTTTATAGCCTTTAACTGTGCAGCGATACCTGAGGGACTTTTAGAGTCAGAGCTTTTCGGATATGAGAGGGGTTCTTTTACAGGAGCATACAGTAGCAGAAAAGGCAAAATTGAAATGGCTGAAGGTGGCACTATATTTCTTGATGAAATAGGCGATATGTCCCCACATCTTCAATCAAAAATATTGAGATTCCTGGAAGAAAAAGTTATTGATAGAATAGGTTCAATGACGAGAAAGAATGTAAATGTGAGATTTATAGCTGCGACGAATATAGATATGAATGCAGCCATTCAGACGGGCAGGTTCAGAAGAGATCTTTACTATAGATTGGATGAATTTACGATAACCCTTCCTCCCGTGAGGGAAAGGGGTGATGATAGTCTTGTGCTTGCAACACATTTTCTCAATAAATTTTCTCGCGAGATGGGCATGCGTAAAGCATTTACCAATGAAGCCAAGGGGGCCATAAAGAATTATCATTGGCCTGGTAATGTGAGAGAAATAATAAACAAGGTAAGACGCTCCATTGCAATATCAGATAGTAATTTGATAACGCCCAAGGAACTGAATTTATCACCGGACACCAATATATTTACCACGATGTCTATAAAAGATGTAAAAAGTACCATCGAAAAACAGAAGCTTATAGAGGTACTCACGATCTGTAACAATAATATCACAAAGGCCGCAAAACTCTTAGGCATAAGCCGTCCGACTGTATATAAGCTTAAGGAAAAATATTGTGCCTCAACTTATTAAAATAAAAAATTAATTCCTCTTCATTGTTTTTAAAGCGCCCATTTTATCCCTAAAAATACCTTTTTAAGCACCTAATTATAAACTGTTTTTATAGAATTTCTTTTTAAATTTCATTTAGTTAGCGTAGCCTGATTCCAATTTAATAAAAGATTTTTTTCTCATTTTTTCTATTACAATGGGCAACACTTCGAGTACCTTATCCACCTCCTCAACCGTATTATTACGGCCCAACGTTAGTCTCAAGGCCCCATATGCTTCTTCAGGTTTCAAACCGATCGCAAGGAGCACCTGGGATGCCGTCGACTCTTTCGAGGAACACGCTGAGCCAGTTGATACACAAATGCCTGAAGAGTCCAGGTTGCGAACTAACTTTCCACCTATGATATGGGCAAAACGTATGTTCACGTTGTGCGGAAGACGCCGTACCGGATGACCATTAAGATAGGTCTCACTTATAGTTTTCACAATTCCTTTTATCAACCGATCCCGCATATGCTGAAGGTGGGCAATATCTTTCGGCAACCTGGCACTAGCAAGTTCCATGGCCTCTCCCAAACCGACGATGGCAGCCACATTCTCCGTGCCCGACCTCACTCTCCCCTCATGCCCTCCACCATGCTGCAGTGGTGTAAGCTGAATCCCCTTTTTGAAATAAAGGGCCCCAATTCCTTTTGGCCCGTAAATCTTATGCCCAGAAAGAGAGAGTAGGTCAATGCCTATATCTTTAACGTTCACGGGAACCTTTCCAACCGCCTGAACAGCATCGGTGTGGAGCAATGCACCTTTATTATGAATTACCTTTGCAAGGGCTGCCATGTCCTGGACTGTTCCTATTTCATTGTGCCCGAAAATTATCGACACAAGGAAAGTGTCTTTACGCATTGCTTTGTGCAGAATATCCGGGGATACGAGACCATGCTTGTCTACCGGAAGATAGGTCACTTCGAATCCCTCATTCTCTAAATGCTCGCAGGTCTTGCGGACCGCTGCATGTTCGATACTTGTTGTAATAATGTGTCCCTTTTCCTTGCGAGAATATGCAACTCCTTTGATTCCCAAATTGTCGGATTCTGTTCCACCAGAGGTAAAAATTATCTCCTCAGGATCTGCTCCAATGCTCTTAGCTACTTGCTCCCGTGCCTTGTCAATGGCCTGTCTTGTTTCCCTCCCCATTACATGAATCGATGACGGATTGCCGAATTTCTCTAAGAAATAGGGAAGCATTGCCCTCAAAACCAGAGGATCGACTGGAGTAGTCGCCGAATAATCCATATATATGCCTTTTTCACTCATAGAATCCTCTCCTATTTTGATTTTTCCTTGCAGTTGATTTACTCTCTTTTTGAAGCATTGTTTCAATTTTCTTTTAAAGATTGGCATAAAATTTTTGGTTGTTTTGATTGACCTTTTCAATTAATTCAGGATTCATGATCTTCTTCTCATAATTCTGCCATATCTTCCATTTGTCATCATTCAGGCAATCAAATCCACGGCAGGGAACTGGGCGATGGTGATAGGCTTTGCAACGAAAAGTCTTGCGATCTAAATGCACACAGTAACCATCAGCATCGTGGGCGATCAGATAAGGACGTCCATACTCCCAGCAAATAATCCTCTCTTCAACATCTTGTTTGGACAGAGCGAAGGGAAGCTTACAACAGATTGCTTGACAGATGTGTAAACATTTTTCGCAATCCGCCCTGGCCGCATGTTCGAAAGTATATTTATCATATTCAAAATTCTGATACATCAGCCCGATGCCACTTGCTACAAACTTCTCTATCAGCCGGTCTGCCACTTGCTTTTTCTGCTTGTCCAATTCATCAATTGAGATTAATCCCTTTTCCTTTAGAAGCTCGATCAGGGCGTAAAGAAATGAGGCAGTCTCCAGGCTCTTTGAGGTGTTAGCATTGATGCGCATATGGGTGTAAAGAAGACCTGAGGATAGGTCGCCCTTTATCCCCAAGAGTATCTCACTAATAATTTTATTTTTTGATTCTTCATGAATCATTCGTCTGATCCTTTCTTCATTGTGTGTTTCTACTATTTTGTTTCTCGCCTTTCATTTTCAATTCAATTGGCATTTGCCGGCCCAGTTTCCTGTATTCACCTATTAAAGCCTCAATAATATGAAAATATCCAATAGGGCGCTTTTCTTTATGTGCTATTGTTGCTGCTGATAAAACCACATTGCGGATATGGCCGCCGTTAACGTCAGCAGTTGCCGCAAAGCGATTTAGATCACTCTGGGATAAGCTATGGTTCATTCCGAGATGCGACTGCCACAGAGCCCGTCGTTCTTCGGGACCTGGAATGGGAAAATCAATAATTATATCCAGCCTTCGGGAGAAGGCAGAATCGAAGCGGCTGCGGCTATTACTGGTTAGGATAGTGATACCGTCATAGGATTCGATACGCTGCAAAAGATAGTTAGTCTGGGCATTGGCAAAGCGATCATTTGCCTGTTGCACGTCAGTGCGCTGACCAAAGAGGGAATCAGCCTCGTCAAACAAAAGCACCACCTCGCTCTGCTCAGCCCGCGCTAAAAGCTGAGCAAGATTTTTCTCTGTTTCTCCGATATACTTACTTGTAACAGCTGCAAGGTCCACCCGAAAAAGCGGGAGGCCAAGTTTTGTGGCCAGCCAGCCCGCAGCCAAAGTTTTTCCTGTTCCTGATATACCCACAAAAAGAGCCCGCACTCCAGGCCTGTAACGAGCCGTGGCTGATTTACCGAGGCCTTCTACCAGACCGTCACGATAGCGACATCGTAAAAGCAAAGCATCCAGATCTCTTCGAAGGGCTGCGGTCATCACCAGAGCTTCATCCGGAATGTCATCAGGAAGCGGTTGCGCTAAGGCTTCCAGGCCACTGCCTTCGCCAGAGCGGGAAGCTTGTATCACATCCTCTGCCTGTGGCCTCCCATTTCCACGCAAGATGCTATGATGATGCGCCAGCCTACCAAGATCGGCAATCCTTCCGCTTCGATGGCGGTGATTACGAGCAAACTCTTCCCCGATAAGGCTATCATTTAAGGCAATTTGCCACAATTTATAGCGCTCTTCCATTATTGGTACAGGAATGCTCCAGCTAACGGCCACTCCTCCCCCTACTTCGACGCTTCCATCCGGCCCGCAAAGAGCAAGGATAGGGCCTCGATATAGGGGCAGCTTCGGCAGAATCCTTCGTTCACCAGGTGCCAGCTCAAGGCAGAAAACCGGCAGCAGCTTGCGTAGAATGAGCCATGGGCTCAGTCCCTCTGTATTATTCGTTTCTATAAATAAGGGGCGCAAATGAAGCGCCTCTGCTATGGCAAGGGCCAAGGATCTTCCCTCTGCCCCTGATCCGGAACGCAAAACCAACGCATGTGTAGATAATGCTTGCAAACCCATTGCATGTCGTCTAGCCTCATGCAGTATGGAAGAGGGCAGAGGCACCTTCGATGTATCATCAAGCCCTATAACTGCTCCCGGCCAGGCTCCGTCACTTCCGTGCAGGGCAAGGGAAAGAGGCGATGGAATATATACAGTACGCTCAGGAAATGGTCCGCCTTCCCCCTTAATCTTTAAAAGGCTGCTTTGAACAGCGGCCCCGGTTACTATCTCATCTAAAAGATGTATATTTCCATCCGCCGTATCTCTTAAAGAATTTGCCAGAAGGCCCAATGTTGGACGGGAACCGCCAAGTGGCGCTTGCACATAAGCAATAGCCCGGCCAGCCATAATATCTTCCTCAACGGAAGAAGCCATTGCCACGGCCAGGATCTCAAAAACTTTCAAGCCTAGTATTCTTGAAAGACGAATCAAGGACTCATCAACAGGTGCGGGATTCTCAAGATAGGAAGGGAGAGTGGTCATCCATCCTTTCCCTAATGGATCAACAGTCCTTAGGTGTTGGAGAAGAAAATGTTTTTCGAGGCTCTCATTTGTTTTTGGGTTGTTATCAACCAGGCTTGTGGCCACGGCAGCCAAAGCATAATTGCGTATGCTTATCATCCAATTATCCCCCCTCCTGATATCTGTTTATTCCGTAATTGATCCATCGCTTCATACTCTTTCAGCAATGGTGTTCCATGTCCTATTTGTATGGTTCTTCACTTTCAGAGACATAATGAAATAGAATGATTCGTCCCAGCCAATCCACCCAACCCGGGTCAATATCAAGACCGGCTTTTCGGATGCTGAGATCAACCTGATCAAGGTTAAAAGTGACATCAAGATGTGTTCGTGTGGTGGCAATACGACCAGGCCGCGTGATCAGATCATGTAAATCAATGTGAACATAATAATCCAAAAAATGCTCAATGGCCTGTAAAAATCCATCAATAATAAGATCCATATCAGTCATTGGTTCAGCAATAGGCAGGATTTTAAGGGGATGATCCTGGGCCAAAGAGCGAATCCTCGCAGGAATCGTCTTTATCACACAGGCCAGAAGAATCTGGCCACTTGCCTCATAAAATAATCTCAGGCCAGGCTTTCCTCTTACACGCTGAATGGCCAAAGGACTGAATTTCTCTGTCGCAGGTAGGCAAAACTTAAGCCAGGCGGAAGGAGCGACGAAAGGGAGAGGCTGATCGGTAGAGATTGGTAGCAATTTTGGCAGGAACTGGCAGATGGGATCATCGTGGTTGATACCCAACATGTCCACGCAGCCCCAGAGTATAGCGGCAGGCAGATTCTGGTCAGCAAGATGCGGGTGCCTTGTGAGGATATCGCGTATACCCAGCCATTCCAGGATAGAAATCAAAAAGGGAAATCCTGCATAGTCTGAGGGAGTCCCCTGTATATCCCAGGCTAAGGTATCGGCGTACTGTTTATCCAAATAATTTGGGGATTTGTGAAATTTTTCTTTGATATTTTTATACCCTACCTCAAGGGCATATTGCTTATCCAAACAATTTTCGGATTTGGGTAATTCTGCTTTGACATCTTTATACCTTGCCTCATTGGCATACTCCTTATCAATACCATTTCTCGATTTTGGGAATTCTTTTTTGACATCTTTATACCCTCCATTTATAACTCTTGCTGCACCATGAGTTTCTGTAGCCAAAAAAGGTGACTGATCAATAACCAGGGCGCCGGGGTGGAAAGTGATGCTTTCTTCAAGCTGTTGCCAGGTAACGCTGGCCCCCCCTTCAGGTATCAAAGCCTCATCGCTGCTCACAGTTTCAATCCCTAAGGCAGCTTGTGGGATTCTCTCTTTATGAGATTTTTGAGTTTCGGCTAATTTCATTTGCTCATCTTTTATGCCGATTGCCACTTCTTGCGTGGCAGTTTCCTCCTCAATCCGCTGGGGAAGGGCTTCTACCCTGCTCTTTTTGGGAGTTGATGCCTCGGCAATCACTCTGGCTACCGAAGAGGTAGTCCCGGTAGCATTTAATAAAATAAGGGCACAATTAGCCAGCCACACGGAGCGGGAATCATCTTTACCCCAATGCGTAATCCAAAAGCGAAGGGTATCCTTCCACGGTAAGGCTAAGCATTTATATAATGAGGGAGTATCTTTCAGTTCAGCTTTTTCACGATATTTTACGAAATAATATTGGGGCTGCGAAAGCCCGGAGATATTCAGCAATGCCTGTCCATCCTGTGGCTGTAAAATGTGTAAAAACAAATATGCATTGGCTTCGTTAATCATTCTGTCGACAATTATGGCCGCGGCAGCTGCACGGAGTTCTGTTTTGGAAGCCATATATACAATATGTTTAAGTGCTTTTTCTTTACTCATCTGCGGGCTCCAGCCAGCCACTGCCCTGCGCCAATACCATGCCCTCGGCTGGACATCATGTGCAAGCAGGCTCGCCAGTATGACAAAAGGCTGGATCTCATCCTCAAACCAGACCTCATTGGCCTCTGGTTGATCCGGCTTTTCTGCATTAATGATTTGTGGCCTCAGGGCAAGAATGTGGCTGTCAATATGACGAGCCAACATTGCTGAATTTAACCGGGCAGAAAACTTACCCAAGCTCAAGCGCTTTATGAGCAACAAGCCATTTTTCGGTAGTCCAGGCAAGGAGGCGGTGCGCAGAGCATCTTCCATGATAATTGCACCATGACGAATATCCTCCTCGCAGCCTGCTCGCAGCTTAAGCATATGCACTCGTCGATCCAAAAACATTTTAAAACTTCTTTCTCCTCTTCTTCCACTGGCTAGCGTTGTATATTAGCCCGATTAGCATGTATAGGGGATTACGCAATTTGCTAAGAATTATATTTTGGAATAATTTTTATTACCATAAAACTTCAATCAACGTCCCCCCAAAAAGACTACTATTTACTATTTCGTATATATTACGCTGGGTTTAATGCATCCATCATTTTTTCTTGTTCTCACTATATAATCCAGGGACTATCCCTCCTATATCCTTGTACTCATAATTTTCAGTGAAATCGTAATTGGGTATAAGATGATGTATGAGAACAACAATTGATATACCTGATGATTTAAAAATCCAAGGTTTTTCTTTTAAAACTGATATCTTTCTGTATAATATAAAGTATAATAATGCATAATGTATAATACATGTATAATATATATAGTGTATATTATAAAGGATATTATTTTATAAAATATTTTTTATAAAACTATAAAAGATAGTAAATTAGATATGTTTGAAATTTCGTAAGTCGGTTAAGATAGATATTAATGATCTGAAAATTATTATAGCCAAGCGGCTTTAAGAAAAAAGGAGCTTATCTCTAAGGCAAGGAGCTGAATTAATCAATGTGTCGAAAAGAGCCTTCTTAAATCTCAGCTAGTTAGCTCAGTCACTCCATTGAAATTCCAATTACATGGCAAACTGGCCCTTTTTTGTAAGGCATTCACATAGTCTTGAGTCTTGGCTTAGGCATAAGTAAGACGATGGCCTTTTGGCGCAGGGATCGGATCACCGTATTCTTTAGCTGTTTCAATCCAATGTGATATTGCGTCTTTTGCATTGGATAATGCTGATTCATAAGATTCCCCGTGTGCCATGCAGCCAGGGAGTTCAGGAACATCAGCAATATAGGCATGGTCTTCATCACTCCAAAAAATAATAATCTCATATTTCTCCATTTGATATACCTCCTAACTTGTATTTTACGATAATATTACGGACTTGCTTAACCTGATAAGGTTTAGCCTTGCTTCCATCTTTTTGTAAATTTACTTTCTCCTCAACACCTGCTTTACGAAAAATATGATGACTTCCCACCTCGTCTCATATTTCCCATCCCCTCTTATTCAATGGTTGAATGAGGACCGACTTGTCTATAGCCCCGGCAACCCTTAGTAGAATACAAAACATGATTCGTGGGGATAGTAGCTGATCTGCCCTGTTTCTTGGAAGCAGATTTGAAAATAATATTTTCTACTATTGATATGGGAGTACAATATCATGAATTATCCCAATTGTAAAGGAGCATTACCCGTGAATCATTCTGTCAACAATTATGGAAAAAGCCTTCAACTTTGTCGGTTTGAGGCGGAGCTTCGCTAGATATGATGATCAAACTATCCAAAGAGAGTTAAATCTAACTAATCGCTCTCTCTGTAAAAAATAGTAGAAAATAGTTATTTTTATGCAGGTCTAATATCTCCTCTTGGGACAGGATAATGTCCCATGGGTAGATCGCATTGTCTTTCAACTTCCGATTTTGGTCGCGGCCAGCCCAAGGACCACGGATCTTTGACCGTGACTGTTTCGAGCGCATGATGAAAGGTTGCATAATGTCTTGGTCTAACTTCATTACCCAATGACATTACACCAGCATTGTGCTCTCTAACTGCACCTGGAAGATGTCTGCCGCTTGCATCGGTCATGGCACGGGCCATAGGATCATGTTCCGGGGTTGTTCCAACTACACCATACTCGTCATCTAATCCAAATGCATGACCGAATTCATGAATAGCAGTGACCATACGTTCGCCACCGTCGACAATAAGATCGACGCGTCGATCTTCAGGGCGATGTGGATCAATCTGATCTGTTTCGGATTCACCACGAATATCCTGACTCACACGCGTTTCGATATTATGGAAACCATGATCCCTCAAATATTCTTGAACTGCCCGCGCTCTTCGCCGGGCAAGACGCACATTGTACTCTTCTGTTCCAGATGAACTTGTGTGTGCAGCGAGTACTACTGTTATTTCTTGGTGTGCGCGATGACCAATAGCACCATCAAATCGACGGATAAATCTATTTAACGTTTGTATAGCCTCAGTAGTTAATACCGCAGAATTATGTGGAAATAACACATGCATTTTTAATAGATCGTATTCTTTTGGTCCAAGCGTTGTACTTGCTAATCGCATGGATTGATCCCTAGCGCTTGTAACACTGCCATGTCTTACTTGATGGCTGATTCCGTAAGTACGTAAACTCTCATTTGCAGGTGTTTTATATGTTTCCAAATATAAATGATCAGTGGCTTGGCGTGGTCGGGCAGCTATATTTAAAGAGACTATCACGGATGACCCGATCCAATTCCATAAACGTTGGTTTAGAAAAAATTGATGCTGACCACTCCAGGAATCTTCAATTAATTGTTCCAAACGAGCGTGCCAAGAGTTACTGCCACGTTTCTCTGCATCTGTCCACATAAACTGGGAAACAAAGGCGATTTTCGTTAGCGGATCTAGAATAAGATTTGCCATCATAACAAGCGCTGTGAGTTGTGCCGTAGCAGGCAAATCCGGATGAGCGGTAACCACACCACCAGCAGACATGATCAATGTATCTTTATATTCAGCAGCAACATTTTGACTAACCATCAAAATGCCAGGACCGCCTAATGGAAAATAGTTTGCCGTGAATCCACCTAAGCCGCCTCCACCAACTATATCCCGTGGTCCATACATGAGCCGGCTTGCCCAGCGCTCGACTGCATCAAATTCAGCTTCACAAGCGGAATCTCGATGTCTTGCTCTTCTACCCGCAACGCCGGTTCCCGGACCATGGCCAAAGACACGGGGAAAAGCACTTGATATAAAAGATGTGCTTTGTGATGTTTGATGTGCGGTTGAAGCT
This sequence comes from bacterium, assembly GCA_049472395.1. GTDB lineage: Bacteria > SZUA-182 > SZUA-182 > DTGQ01 > JBLIRR01 > JBLIRR01. Next base: position 57,181 of record JBLIRR010000035.1, read on the forward strand.
CCGATCGCCGTGCTCAAATATTGGGCCTACCTGCAGGGGCACCATGTGAACCTGCGCGCGATGAGTGCCGTTGTGCTGGTCTTACTTGCTCATTAAGTTGTTGGCTTCTTTGTTGGTAGACAAATCCCATTGTATTCTTCCCTTAACATAATATGATTACTTAATAACCGTACTATTATGTATCCTCCTACTTTAATAAACCAATTTATTGTTATATTTTTGGTTTATCAAAAGTTTTTGGGTTATAAAGTCCCGCCCACTTCTAATTCATCGTCAGTGTTAATCGGATGATTCCCAATTAATCGTCCATTGTTATGACATTATATTTTTTACAGCCTATTAATGCATACTCAAACCCATCATGCCTATCGCGATGCTGTCACCGCTGAAGTAGGCGCGGCGCAACGTCTCCTCACCAAACACATCGGCCATACGCGCCACCTCGCGCACGGCGTCATCGTAAGCGGTGTGCACCATGGAAAACTCCAGCCCCATTTCGGTTCTTAGTTGCAGGGTGAAATAATGTGTCATTCCTTCTAAAAATATTCGGAACATCGCTTGATAGTTAGGGTGGCTCCTGATCTTTTCTATCTCTTCCTCTTCAGTGCTCGTTGCGGAGGTTGGCATTGACGGTACGGTATCTATTCCCGTGCTTGCTACCGCGGCGACGTATGCCGGTGAAGTATAAAAGTGTATCGCCTCATGAGCGATGGTGCCGATCAGGCCGCTGGTTGATTCACCAATGGCGGTGATGCGAGTCGGCCCAGTTGGTGAGGCTGCCCCTTCGGTAAAACCCTCCTCTACATTTAACTCACTCCGGCCTGAGGCCATGCGCAACAAGATATCGATCCGACTGTCACACAAACGCTGCCATGCCACCAATGCGTCACCGGTAGACAACCATGGTCGCTCTGCATTCAGGCCTTCTATCCCGTGACGTTGCACCGCTCGGGCAAATTCAGCCAGTAATCCCGGAGGGTTTCCTGCGGCAACCATTCGCTCCAGCGCCTCCTGCAAGGCTGCACGGCTATGCTCATAAAGTCCCGGCTCATGACTAAGCACCCTGGCTGTATCCAACTCCCGTAAATACTCCTCGATGCCCAATATACGCACTACATCCGGGTCGGTCAGATGCTCGGGGCGCTGTATATAGGAGCCGTACAATCCCCATATAGCATCATCTACTTGGCGTATCACCTGTTCATTGCTGGCCATGGTCTCGGCCCCCTCGGTGGCGGGCTCTGGCAGGGTTACATCCAGCAACTCGGTCACACGTGTAATTAGATTGTAGCATTCCGTAGCCTTTTTCAAACTTTAAAAATTTCAATCAACGTCTCCCTAAAAGACTACTATTTACTATTTCGTAATATTACGTTGAATTTAGTGCCTTCATCATGTTATCCTGGTTCTTACCATCTACTCCAGGGACTATCCCTTCTATATCCTTGTACACATATGGTTTATTGTAATCGTCTAAAAGACTTCTTGCATAAAAAAGCCAAATGTCTTTCTTCGCTTGATCATTATCCTTTTGTTCGTCGGATGCATACAAGACATGGTGCTCTAGTTTGTAGCGTTTGTCATCAGGTAAAGCCTTAGCTTTTTCTTCTGCCCGAACCATCTTGTCTTTACACGCACCTGCATTACCGGAACAGGGCTTTTTCTCGGTAAATAGATTGATCGTGAGGTCAGCATTCGTGGTACGGCTTACATATCTATCCTGTGTTATCAACGCCTCTGCATGGGACGGGCCTTCGCTCCATGCAACGTTATCTATGTCCTTATCTAGTGCATAATTCTTTCTTAACTTTGTGTAATTATACTTCTTATGCCCTTTTCTTACTTCCTTTAGCTTTCCTGCTATATCTGTATCCCTTTCCCTTCTGCGTTCTTCATAACGTTGTATGACTCCTGATCCCTTCTGCTGATACCCCATCTCTTGAATAAAACTCTCATCAGTGTGTCCCGGGTGGTTAAGTGGGGTTCGGTTTTCTCCTTCATTCTCGTTTTTTTTAAGCCGTAAGTTAGCATTAATTTGTGTTTGTGGGTTGGGAGGAAGTTTATATTCATCCGCTTGATATAGCGATGTTATTTGTTTTTTAGCTTTTCTGGCTGAAAATGCATCGGCTTTTGCTTGCCATGCTCTTGCTTTAATTGCTGGGGGACTATTATTTGCCATCCGTTGCAATGTTTGTGCACGCTTACCTGACGGGCTGTTGTTTGCAAGTGCTTGTATGTAAACGCCTCTTTCAGTTGTTTTTCCAAGACCACCATAAGTTTGTTTTGGTTGTAACTGTACTGGTTGTGGCACCGCTGTTTCAGTTGTTTCTTTTGCTATTGGTTCCGCTGTTATCATAATTTTATCTTCCTTTCAAATTTTTACCCTTATGTTCAGATTCTGGACTATACCCAAAAAATTCGAACTGTGCAATTAGAAAAACGATTACGCAGCTAATTTAAATTTTAGATCGCCATCCTCAAACCAAACCGCTTTGGCCTCTGGTTGATCCGGCTTTTCGGCATTAATGGTTTTTGGCCTCAGGGCAAAATGTGACTGTCAATATGGCGAGCCAACATTGCTGAATTTAACCGGAGAGAAAACTTGCCCACGCTCAAGCGCTTGCTGAGCAACAGACCATTTTGCATTAGTCCGGGCAAGAAGGCGGTGCGCAGAGCATCTTCCATGATAATTGTACTATGACGGATATCCTCCTCACAGCTTGCTCGCAGCTTAAGTAGATGCACCCGTCGATGCGAAAACATATTAAATTTACTCTAACGAAATCTTATTACCATGGCCCCGGTGTTCCTTCGGAAACACACGCATCGGTCACAAAGATATAAATAGATTCTTTTTCGTATTTTGTAATAATCCAGCCGTTTATACCGAAGGTGTTAGCTGCTGCATTATCGGGCATACTCGAATCAGGGTTCCACCAGGATAATACGCTCCCTTCCGGACCGTGCCATTTTCTTGAAAAAAACACGTCGGTTTCAGGGGTACGTCCTTTCTTGAATAAATTCATTTTACGTATCAAAAGGTCGTATTCATCACGTGGGAGCTTAAACTTAATAAAGGATTCAAAAAACATTAAATCCGGATTCGGCTGCCACTTATAGTAGTTTATTTCACGAGCTGAGCCCGGCAATTTAATGTTTAACAGTTCTTCAACTTTATACTGATTTTTTCCATTCATACTACATTTTTGACCTTTCATTTATTATTGCTGATAATATCTTTTTTTTCAATCCTTAAGGATTGAAATCTTCTGATGACTGCGCCCCAACTTCACTTCCGCCTACCTCTCCAATTTCCCCAAACGTGGCTCCACCACTTTCTGCCCCAACCTCAATATCAGCTCCTGTCCTTGCGGCCCTATCCGGTACATGAACAGGCGCATGCGCACCCCAGGTTGCGCGAGAATCTTCGCTTGTTTGCATGACGGGCACCAGAGCACTATTAATGAGAAAAGGTCGTCCCGGCAAGAAAACATTTGCTATGAGTACCTTCAGTTCTGCTGACAAAGGTCTATTGGCACCACCAGGATTAAAATCCCAGTAGTCTTCAAACCACATGAATCCATTAAAGACCCATGAACCGTCCGGGCTGACAGTTAATATGCCTGAATAATGGATAGTAAAATTGCCAAGTGTTCCATTGGTGAGAGCACCTCCCCATCCTGTTATATCGAGGTATTGTGTCCCGCCACCGACGGCCAATAGACTGGCAAGCTCCCGTCGAAATGCCGAACTGCGTTTTAAATCTACGATAGGATTGCAGTCTGCCATTTCTGTGGGCGTCAAGGTTATGGGATTCCCTGTATCATCCATATAGTTATTCAGGAATTTTCTTGGTAGGTAATGATCGAAAAAACTCAGCCAGGCCCGTCGTTCAAGCCAGGTCGCTTCCCTTAAATTGATATTCGGATGTTCTTGAATCAAATGACCTAACTCATGGGCCATAAGCCATCTGTCTGACATTTTTTCATTTGAGCCTAAATATATATGGTTACCATAGGCAAAGGCCCGTGCACCTAATGCATCGGCTAATAGTCCATCTTCTTTCTGATTATGGACACGAACATGACTCAGATCCTTCCCAATCCTCGATTCAAAAAACCTCTGTTCGGATCCCTCAAATTTCTGACCACCCTTTTCCAAAACATTGCTAAAATGTATTGAATTCTTTTTACTACCTCCAGGTTGAGAATCTGTTTGGGAGCTCATTGTATTAGAGACAGGTTCTGTTTGTATGAAATTTTTTTCTTTAATTGTGCTATCTCCCTGCATTACCTTTTCTGAAAAGCGTTCAGCGTGCTGTTCGGAGCGATCATTAAAGTCTCCTATATCAATATTTTTAGCATTTAGAAAAATGGGCATACCCTTCCGGGTACCATACTTATTTTTATCGTATTTTGAGCTACTATTTTTTGTCGTTCGAAAACGACGATACGCTCTCTTTCTTGAAGAATATGCTGTTTTCATCTCTTACCTTTATTTAAACAATCTCGTCCTTTTCTAATTCATCATCAGTGTTAATTGGAAAATAAAAAAGGAGATATTTTATCGAGACAAACTTTTCTATTTCTCTTCTTAAAGTGCCCATTTTACCCCTAAAAATACCTTTTTAAGCCTCTAAATATAGGCTGTTTTTGTAGAATTCTTATTAAATTTCAGCTAGTTAGCTTGGTCCCATCCCTATTACTCAGTATAAAAAATTTGGCCTTGCTTTTATTTCTGAAATTAGTTATTATTCATAGTAGTCATAATGACTATTTATTCAAGAAGGAGGGAGAATCAGATGAGTAAAAATGTTCCTATTGCAGAAATAAAGAGTAAATTTTCGGAATATATATCACAAGTTGCATTTTCAAAGAAACGATTTGTTATTACTAAAAGGGATAAACCGGTTGCTGCACTAGTTAATATTGAAGATTTAAAATACATTGAAAGGTTCAAGGAAATTAATGGCCTATATTCAGTAATTGGAAAATGGAAACACTTTGAAGAAATTGATGATTATATCACGAACGCAGTAGAACAGCGAGATAAGGATGAGTTGCGCGATGTTTCTCTTTGATACAGATGTTATTACCAATATTTTCAAGCCTAAGCCTTCACGATATTTAGTTGAGCGCTTAAAAAATCTGCCAAGAGAGGATCAATTTGTCTCTACTATTACTATTGCAGAAATTGTATATGGAGCCATGAAAAGTACACGTCCTGAGTATCATTTATTTAACTTAAAAAATCTTATTTTGCCAACGGTTACAATTGTATCTTTCAATTCTGAGGCTGCATTTTATTGTGGAGAAATCCGTGCCGAATTGGAGAAGCAAGGAATTCCGATTTCTTTTGCCGATTTGCAAATTGCCTCTATTGCAATATCTCATAAGTTAACCTTGATTACAGGAAATACAAAGCATTTTCAGAGAATATCCACCCTGCAATCAGAAAATTGGATTAAATAATTTACAGATTCGAAAGATTAATGACGATCCTTCGAAAAGAATTCATCAGCTTTAACCCCTAAATAGAGGCTATTTTTTATAGCATTCATTCTTAAATTTCAGCTAGTTAGCGTGGTTCGACCCCAATGGAAATGGACCCCAATAGAGATGGAATGGAGTCATTTCAAAAAATCACTGATTTTCATTCAGATCTTTAAGGTAAGCTAAGAGGTAGTGAAAGACTGGAATTTTATATTCACTCCCCACCATGATAATTTAGTTTCTTTATTTAACCACTGTAAATCAAATAATATAGGTAGATGTGTTTTCTTTTTGAGAGATATGGTCACTTCATTATTTACAATTTTGACTAATGCCCCATTTTTTAGGAAGTTTCTATAGATTGTTGGGACATTACATCGTTCAAATCCATTGAGATTATGGGCTAAGATACGATAAAGATTATGGGCTAAGAGAGAAATAGTAAGATCAAAATCAACCTTAACCACCATTGAAGATGATGGATTATTGAGATGGAAAAAAGCAATCTGTTCCGCTATTTCTTTCTCTACCATCCACCGTCTCGCATATTTTTTTACAATAACACGCACATCCATAGTGAAATCATTAGTGATCATGAATGTTGGCTGTTCCCGTCCATGATCAGTAAGAATTATTTGGCGAACCTCTCCTTTATAATTTCTTAACTTACAAAAACCGTCGTGAACCCGTATAAGTTGATATTTTCGTTTTTCTCCTTCTACCCGAACTCTCTGCCACTGATCGGTGGGTATTGATGCTACCTTTTTAATCAACTCTTTCCCCCTGCGGCGAAGAGTAAAGAATTTAATTTTCTCCTTGCTTTCATTTAGTCTGCTCAAATTTTTATAGGTGGTAAACTTAGAATCAAATATCAACAGCTTTGGTGCTTCACCACGCCCCTCTTTCCAGAAATCGACAAAATCAAAGATAACTTCATCCTGATTTTTGTGCTTAATTTCAGCATCTGTATAAGAAAGATAGCCTGTGGAGGGATCCTGGACTATCAATGCCAAAAGACTTTTAATTACCTTGTTTCGTGAACCAGACCAATTTTTCTCCAATATACTGGCATCTCCCCAGTGGGGTATTGTTTAAAGTCGAGATTAAATTCTCCCTCCTCTAATTCATCATCTTTAAATATACTACTTATCGTTTGCAAAAATTTTCTACTATTAGATGAACGGCGAACACGATAAGAGTAACTAGAAAGCGTCCCGCTTTTAGGCAATACGTTTAAGCGAGCGAAAAATCCCAATACTCTATCCATGTTCCAAGTGGTATCGTGAGAAAGACGCTCTATCCCCCAATATCTTTAAGGCTAGGAAAGAAAGCACCATTGAGACATCTCTCAAAACTGAAGTTTTAGGAAAATGAGCTGCCTGGATAGCCTGTATAATGCCGAGGTTCTCTATAAGAGGAAGAAAAAGTAAAGGGCCAACACCTTTTTCAGTTGAGAACTCCTCCTCATCTTCTAATTCTAAAGAAACAGATTGTGGTGCCTCAATCTTGGACGGAATTTTCACCTCGAGTCTTTCTTGGCGAGTCCTTTTCGGTAAAGGTGCAAAGCCTTCCGCTTTGAGAATGTCATCTATGGTATCCAAAGAAATTTTTACACCGTCAGCTTCCAGGATGGCCCTAATGTCTAAAATGGAATGATTTTGTTTTCGAAGAATAACTGCCTTTTCAATAACTTCCCTATCTGTGAAACTTTTTTTTGGTCCTGTTTTCTTTCGTAAGAAAAATGGATTTTCATCTTTTTTCAGAGACTGATTGAATTCAAAACGTAACTTCTTGAAATACTTTGTAGAAAAGTTAAATCGCTTTGCTGCTTCATCGGATGAAAGCCTTTCGACATAAAACCCTCGGAGAGCTTCATATTGTTTTTGCACAGGAAGTTTTGGCTGTAAAAAGAATGCTGTTTGATCCATAAATGTATACTATATTCTTCTTAATTAAATATCAAATATGAAAAAATTATAAAACAATCCACAGAGCACACAAATTGTATAGGCCTTCTTAGATACCTGATGAAAATACTTAATTTATATAGGGCTATTTTTTATAATATAATTGGCATGAAATTTTAAATATAAATTTACTTATCCATTATTCAGATATTTATAGTACCCTTTGTTATGCTTAAAATTTAAAGATTACCTCGCTAAATAAGGCTATTTATATTGTATTATCTTGATTAGTTGTTTTGGCGTATAACAACACAAAAGGTAGGGTTATTATCTGAATGAAAATCAATGAAAATGTGATTAATTCATGGGTAAGGGCAAATTGGTTTTTTTATTTCTTAAAACCGTATGTTGCATTATTTTCTCATAACACGGGCAAGCTGGTATGAATCAAAACACTATTTATTTTCAAAGTATTAGCAGAAGAGTCAAGAAGATTTGCCTATTCTCGATTTATAACGGATCTTCCAGAGGCAAATCAGTAATAATCTATTTATTTTCAATATATTATGTTATATTTTTAATTTTCTTTGTAGTCACTAAGATTTTTTAAATTTATCCTATTTTTCTCTTGACATTATTTATATACTTCTTTATAATTGTAGTCACAATGTTTATTGATGACCAAACATATACTCAAAATAACAAAATTTATAGACGGGTCCTTCTCCGTAATTCATATAGAATCAATGGGAAGATCCGTCATGACACAATTGCTAATTTATCCCAATGCTCAAATGAAGAAATAGAAGCTATGAAAGTAGCTCTCAAGAACAAAGGGAATATAAAGAAACTATTAAGTGCTCCTAAGAAAGTTAGAACAAAACAAGGATTAGCAGTTGGAGCAGTATGGGTTTTAAAACATATGGCCAAACAGCTTGGGATTA
>JBLIRR010000036.1:0-65082 GCA_049472395.1 bacterium
ATATTGTTATATCATAAAAAAATTGGTTTGACCAGTACTTGTTTCTTTTTTTTCCCACATATTTTTTGAGAAGTTACTCTGTTAATGCTTAAGTAGTTGTATGAATTAGTATAGAGACGATTTTCATATGTAGCTCCGGCCGGGATAACTATAAAGCTAGCATCTGGAGTTGCTTCAAATATAATGCCAGGCTTATGCAAATGCCCATGTAGAATAAACTGGGCTTTGCCTGATAATTCTCGTCTGACATCTTCTTTATCATCATCCCGGAGCCATTCTAAGGGATGGTGGAAAGTAGCAATGCAAAGGTCTGTCTGACCAACTTGTTTTAGCGCATCCCTAACCTGTTTTTCTCCAATTAAAAGGTGGTTTTTATCCGTATCCCCGGACGAGTTCCATGCAGAATTCAATCCCAAAAGACCAATCTCCGTGCCTTTCAAGGAAAACTTCCTGGCCCAAAAATAGCGATTTACATAATCAAACTCCAGACCACAGCCAAAGTATTTATTTATGAAATACCGATAGCCGTTAAACTTTTTGAAGTATACTTGTTTAGCCTCACTATTTAACAAAAAACTGTTAATGTCATCCCGTCCATTCAAAGAGAAATTAAAATGAGGATTAATTTTGCCTCTATCAACATCATGATTGCCAGGGACAATGAAAAGGCGGTTTTTGGGAAGGCTGAATATTTCGCGTAGCTTATCCAAAAAGCAGACCGCAAGCATATATTCATCTGCTTGGCCGGAGAAGGCAATATCACCAGTGATGATTATGAAATCAATGACTAAATCGTGCTCGGAAGGGTATGTGCATAGATCATCCAAGAGGTTATCCAGAACTACATTCTGGTTATATCCCTCCACTGCGCCTCTATGAATTTCATCGCTGTGGAAATGTAAGTCAGAAAGATGTAGCCAAGTAATATGGTTCATAAATATGGATAGCGACTATTGAACATTAAAAGCATTAACAACTTGTTATCTCCTGTCATTGAATGATTAAGTTTTTCTAATTTAACCGTATAGATATATACCAGGAATTTTCATTTATTTTATGCGGCTTCCCGGGCGATCATCAAATAAAGTCAATAATTGTAATACGCGTTATGGAATATGTAAACAAAGAGTGAAAAGGCCCCTCCAAAAGACGCTAATTTAAAAAAATAATAAATTGAAACACTTAGTCTTTAATGTGACAAATTAGTAATAGCAACCTTCCTTTAATCCATATTTTTTCAAGATAACGACCAAGTTAACCGGCAGAAAACGCCGAATAATCAATGTATTATCTCTGGAGATTTATGTATTATAGCATGAGAAAGCATAGAAGCAAAATCGGCCAGCGGTTTCTGTCCGGTTGAACGGCTTGTTATTCGCTATCTCCGCCCACCAATATGTGTAATTGTATTTGAATATATTTTGTTGGTAGAGGTCATATCTGAGCAAGAGAGCTGTACCTATTGTATTCCTTATTGTATGTTTAACAATGCTCAATCCGATTGTGCCTTTTGTATGTGTAAATGGGAAACCCAAAGATAATGTAGTAAAAATAAGTTATCGAAACGATACACCATTCTTAGATGCTTTTCTTTCTGGTTTCTTGACAGTCTATATTTCATATTAGGGCTATTACCATAAAGTACCCATAATAGGCATGTTTTATCTGCCATATTCTATGAGCTATCTTTGACCAAATTTTATTCTTGTTTCCTATTTCTCACCTATTTTTTAAAACCAGTATTTTATGAATTTGGCATAAAACCACAGTCCATTATTCGCGAATAACGACAAGTTCACCGGCAGAAAACGCCAATAAAACAGAGAGTTATCTTAAACAAACAAGTCATCTAGACACATCCGCGTATGGCAAAAAATCGGCCTGCGTTTTCTGTCCGGTGTAACGGCTTGTTATTCGATATTTCCGCCCACCAATGTGTATAATTGTATTTGAATATATTTTGTTGGTAGAGGTCATATCTGAGCAAGAGAACTGTACATATTGTATTCCTTATTGTATATTTAACAATGCTCAATCCGATTGTGCCTTTTGTCTGTGTAAATGGGATACCCAACGGTAATGCAGTAAAAATAATTTATCGAAACGATATACCATGCTTATGAGCTTTTCTTTTTAGGTTCTTGATAGTCTATGTTTAATATAAGGGCTGTTAGTTACCATAAAGTACCCATAATAGGCATGCTTTATCTGCCATATTCCATGAGCTATCTTTGACCAAGTTTTATTCTTGTTTCCTATTTCTTACCTATTTTTTAAAACCAGTATTTTATGAATTTGGCATAAAACCACAATCCATTACTCGCACAATAACGCAGAACTCACACGCCGGAATCGCCGTAATACAAAAAGTAATCTTGGCGGAATATTATCATAACACAAATAAGTATATTTGCAAAAATAGTAAGCGATTCCGGTCGTGTGCAGTGATTTGTTAGCAATTGAAATTATTTAAATATTTTTGTCTCTTACTTCTTGGATAGACCTATAGTCTCCAGGAATACCAGTATTTATAGGTAATACAGGCAATTTTACTTCCATTGCTTTTGGATAATTAAAAACATAATTCTTAAAATACGTAATTTCATATAGCCTTTTATCAGGAGGCATATCACCGTGGGTGGTCATTACATAGACAAATGGTGGGAAAGCAATTTCAGAAAATATGCTTCGTTTTCGATTGCCTAAATCCAAAAGTCCAACTGTTGAAATAATTTTGTATAGTCCTGATGCATTATATGCAATAAAAAATCGATAGAACTCTGGTAATTCCCTTTGATGCTTATTAAGCACAAATCTCACAAGATCTTGATTGAACAAATGAAATCTGTCCCGTTCACAAGAAAAGAACATGGCTGCAATTTGTTTAAGTATTTCTAATGGATACATGTATTGGATGTAGATCAATGATGGTGCACTCTTAGTTTTAATCAAAATCTCCATGCATTGATTGCACCAATCAATAAATTTATTCGCGTACCATGAACCAGTATTATTATTACATTGAGGGCAGAGCGTATATGCGCCCATCCCTTTTTGTGAAAATTTGCCTTTAGGCAAGGAAGTTGACGTAATAGAAAACATTTTTTCTATGCCAACTTTTACGAGTTTTCGGTTATTAAACGCTTTTTCAGGTGGTACATGTTCGTAAGATAATTGGCCATTAGTACCACAAATATGACATGTACCGACCACTTTTTTTCGAGGCATCTTACCCTCTTGCTAACGACAAACTAACCTGCTGAAATCGCGAATAAAAAAAACAATGATCTATAGCCGTTAATATTTTAACATAGGACCAAGTATGTTAGCAAAATCGACCAGCGATTTCAGTCAGGTTCAGTGATTTGTTAGTCCTTTGTATTGCTGACTGCCTGGGCCACGATTTCCCCTGCTTTATGTGGATCGTCGACGGCTACAACTTGAAACTGTATCAGCAGTGATGGTAAATCACGGACATCCAAGCCTTGAATTAATACGGGGATGACGCGTTTTCCATCTGCCACGGCAGCACCAACCTCGAAAAACATCCAAGGACGGTTAATACTGCTTTTACTAAGTATCGCTACAAGAATAGAACTTTTACGAAGAGCATCCTGGATTAAATCCTGCCACCTATCACCAGCTTTGATATCATTAACATCATACCAAACATCTATCTGGTGACTAGTCAGAGAATGTACGAATTGCTCTACCCACGCCCTATCAGCGTGAGAATAGGAAAGGAAAATTTTATTTTTTGATTCACTCATATTATTTTTCTCCTGTTACACGGTCAGCTAGCTGTTTAAAATACTCGTCGATATCGTTTAACTTTATGATGTCTCTTTTTTTTAAAAACACTGGAGCATTAGGTTGAGACTGAAAATCTTTCTGCGAAAGTCCGTGCAAAACGACAACTATTGGAATACGTCGTATCCATGCTGCACCGATTTCTGCCCAGACGTATGGTCGTTCTAGTGACCATGGAGTAAACAGAACCAATAGTTCATGAGCCCTATCGAGAAACTCTCGAATGTCTTCCTCAAACTCGGCACCTACATCAACATCTGCCTCATCTAGGAATGGAGTAGCACCACAGGCATCTATCTCCCGTGCTATTTGACGTGCTACCCATGTATCTTCACCAGAATGGCTGACGAAAACTAGTTTTGTGTTTTTATTAGATGATGGCACTTCCTTCCTTCCTTTCTTATGGACTAACATATTATTAGCCAACTTAAATTACAACTTTTTTTGTTTCCAATATTAGGAAGAAGTTTCCAATATTAGGAAGATTTAAGAAAACTTCCTAATATTAGGAACAAAAAAATGTCTATTATTAGGAACATTTATAAAAGAAAAGGTGTTTCCAAACTTCCTAATATTAGGCATTTTTGATTTCATACCCCATCTATTATTCTGTCTTCCAAACTTAATTGAATAACCTCTTTATAAGGAATTTTCCAAAGCTTTCTTTCACCATCCCATCTACCTCCAGCTCCCTTAACTACCTTTCGTAAGTATGTTTCTCTATAACCGATCCGAAGCTGTACGAGCTTATTTCCAGGTATTTTTTGAGAATTAGGTTTCCACTTACTTTCTTCCAAAATGATTTCAACAGTTTTTATTTTTCGTTGTTCTTTTTGATCATATCGGTAACGTACGCAAAATAACTTATCTCCATATTCTTTAGTTAGCTTCTTTGTCCCAGGTTGTCCTGGAATTAATTTTTTTAGCGTTCTCATTGCTTAACCCGTTATAACGACATCATATATCCTAAAGTCTGTCAGCAGGACTTTCTATCCCCCTTCCTCCCCGGTTGAGTACATGGGCATAAATCATTGTAGTTTTGACATCCTTATGCCCCAGTAATTCCTGTATGGTTCTAATATCATAACCATCCTCTAACAGATGCGTTGCGAATGAGTGCCTGAATGAATGGCTACTTGCATGTTTGACAATGCCTGCTTTACGAAGAGCTACCTTAATAGCTCTTTGCAGTACTGCTTCGTGAACGTGGTGCCGTCGTTTACTCCCTGATCGTGGATCAATTGATATTTGCGATGCCGGAAATATATACTGCCATCCCCATTCTCGATTTGCATGAGGATATTTTTTCTCCAGTGCATAGGGTAAATATACAGCGCCATATCCTTTTTTTAAATCAGCTTCATGAATTCTTTTCACTTTTTCTCGATAGTGCTTCAATGGTTTTTTTACACCCTGGGGTAACATCGTCACCCGATCCACATTACCTTTTGTGTCTCTAACGACAATTTGATTATAGTCAAAGTCAACATCCTTCACTCGCAACCGAAGGCACTCCATCAATCGCAACCCTGAACCGTAAAGGAGCATTGTCATAATCCACTTAGTATCATCTAAATAGCCCAAGACGGCTTTAACCTCCTCTTTTGTGAGCACCACCGGCAATTTTTTGGGCTTTTTAGCCCAGATCATATCACCGATGTCGCCCAATTGCTGTTTAAGTACATGTTTGTAAAGAAATACAATAGCACAAAGAGCTTGATTTTGTGTGGAGGCAGCTACATTTTCATTGATTGCCAGATACGTTAAAAATTGATTAACTTCACAGGCACCCATTTCTCTTGGATGGCGTTTATTATGAAAAAGAATAAATCGTACAATCCATTTTATATACGATTCTTCAGTTCGGAGGCTGTAATGTTTGGTTTTAAGGATAAAACGGACTTGATCAATAAGTTTTGGCTTTTTCTGAATAGTTGAATTTTTAATTGTTTGAGACATTTAGATTCGTCTCCATTAACAATTTATAAGATGTTACCTAATCAAGATAAATATAGTATAGATTATATTAATGCTTTTGTCAAAAAAGCCGAGCAAAGAAAGCTTCGCCCCTTGAATTACACAGAAGGGATCTATCATGGTAAGGTTAACACCTGAGCAGTACAGAGATTTCCTTGAAATCCTTGATGATCGTCATCAATCAGCATCTACGCTTCTGACCAGTCAATTCCCCCTTGCCCACTGGCATGACCATATAGGCGATCCAACTATAGCTGATGCTATTTTAGATCGCTTAATTCATAATTGTTATAAAATAGAAATGAAAGGAGAATCTATGAGAAAATTGAAGAATCTAGAAAACAGAAAAAAGAGCACTAATCACGTTCAACAAGACTGAAGCAATCGTGCCGATTATTCCAATGATCTTCCGCTTTTAAAGAAAGGAGATGCATATAAATAAGATCATTCTATTATAGGGAGCATACACCACAGATTATGGATAGTGCCGCCGTTGTGGATAAGTCTACGCTCAAAAAAGGTTGGCTAATATTTTCAGAGACTTATCCACAAGGGCTTGAAAAACTCAGGAAGCCTTGTGGTACGGAAATACTTATTGGCGAGTTTTCCACATTACCCACAATCTCTACTACTATTTTTATATAAAATTTTTTCAAATTAAGAAGGAAAAAAGAAAAACTCTTGACTTTCAATCGACCATTTTTCATAATGAAATAATCAGCGTCGCTTACGCTCCGAAAATGGTCGGTTTGAAACCGGATTCACTGGTCGGATAAAACCGGAATCGGTGGTCGATTTCACCAGAATACGCAATAAATCAAGGTCGTTCTGATATTTTCTGCCTTTGCATTGCCAGTATTCTTTATTTTCGGATGAAGCAAAAGCTTTTGTGGACTTTCTATTTTTATTTGATCTATCCGGTCCAATATTATCTTGGGTTTGGGGAAAGAAATGAAATTAAGCACAAGCTGACCGCAGAAAAATATAAGCGCTAATATGATTATCCCACGTGAATGGTTTTTGTTATTTTTCCATAGTACAAACGAAATAACAGCAAGAATTACATATAAGAATAATTTTGGAAAATGTAGCATTTATTTTGCCTTTTTCAGTTTTTATTTCTACATATAATGACCTGTTCACCCGCCAAAACGACACAACGGATATAAGCTAACTTTAACAATAATATATTGTAACATAAGCCCACTCCCTAATAAAATGGCTTTGAGTTTTGGTCGGCGTGCAGCAGATTGTTCAAGTAAGCCGCTCCGCGGCAGCATTTAAACGAACGATCCATACTAATTGTCAAATAAGGTGAAATCGTATATAATCTATATATGCTTTTGCTAAATTTATTATCCAAATCTGCCATCTATTTTAACATTAATTTACCCGTCTAAGAGCAGTAGAAAGCAATCCCCTTATTACATAATTCATGCCAACCTTTTTTTCGGGCTCCGCGGCTTCTTGAACCATGGATTAGCTCTGAGCACTCGTTCCTCGACTCAGAACTAATCCTTTATTTGTTATGCGATTCCTATATATTAAACGAGAGCGCTAATATTGGTTTCTCGTTATTTGCAATACGTCTCCAATTGACGAATGCTGAGCATTCAATTATTGAATCATAGATGTCAGGGCAGTGCCTTTTCAAATCATCCGCATCTTCGAGCTCAATGGTTAAAAATGAATCTTTAGAGCAATGTATTTCACTTAATTTATCATCTGGATCATCAAGTTGTTTTAACTCCAGATGAAATAAAAAAATTATTTCACTATATAGAGGGTACTCCTTTACTCATGTGCCAATTGATGTATGCCTCTGGACTCAGAACGATTGAATTAATTCGGTTGAGAGTTCATGATCTTGATTTTAATAATTATCTAATTATAGTTCGTGACGGAAAAGGGAATAAAGACCGAACAACTCTTTTCCCTAAGCAACTTCATTCCCCGATTAAACAACATTTAGAGAAAAAGTAAAAAATCTTCATGAATACGACCTTAACAATGGATTGGGAGAAGTTTATCTTCCCTATGCACTTGAGCGAAAACTCCCTAATGCAAATAAATCATGGATATGGCAATATATATTCCCTTCTAAAACTATTTCTAAAGATCCACGATCCGGTAGAATGAGAAGACATCATCTGTATGAGAACACTATGAAAAGAATTCTCCATAATGCGAATCAATATGCAAAAATCCCAAAAAGAGCTTCCCCCCTGTCTTACGGCATTCCTTTGCAACCCGATTATTAGAAAAAGGTATGGATATTCGATCTGTTCAAGAGCTCTTAGGCCATAAAGATGTTTCAACAACTCAAATTTATACCCATGTAATGAATAAAAAATACCAAAATTATATGAATCCTCTTGAAGATATTCTATAATATATTTTATTTATAAGGTAAAATCGCTTGATATTTTTTATAATTTTACATAGCTCCGCTTTGTCACTTGCATAATAACCGTAAATAGCTCTTTTAAAATATCTTTAAGATCCTAATAATATCCTGAGGCTAAATTATTATTTGAGCCAATATATTAAAATTTTTTTTTTATGTCAATAGTCAAAAATTAATTTTTATGAATAATGTAATCTTTTTGTTACGGATGGTTATCTTTATTCGCTTGATGAAAAAAATGGGCTGCTTGCCCTTGAATTGATAAAGAAAATTCCTTTTTAAGTTGTCTGAAAGGATTATTTTTCTTGGTAAGGCCGCGCTTTTGAATATCTTTGTATGGATCATGCCCAAAAAATTGTCGAAATATTAGGATTTCCCGGGATAGATTTTTCTTTTGGCCCATACTTTGAGGCAGCTAAGGCTCATGGCTCCCGAGTGCAGATTGATCTTTTATTTAATCGTGCCGATAAGGTTATAACCCTCTGTGAAATGAAGTATTCCCAATCTTTAATCTCCAGGGAAATCATAACTCACGTAGAGAAAAGAGTTACTATAATATGCCTTGTAAATCCAATGGACCCTATTTTAATAATTATTCCAGAGATTACATTATCTATATTGATTAGTAATGCGCAGTGAATCGACAAACTGTCCTGCCTCCCCTCAGAAAGTCTCTTAAAATTACTTGAAGATATAAATCTTTTTGTCCGAATTAATTATTAATATTATGATTATTATAAATTTGTTCCGGTAATTACAAATAGAAGCTAAATATCAATATTAAGACATTTACTAAGAGAGGATGAGGGCACAATGAAAAAAATGCGTTATTGGTTAATAGTATCATTGCTCGTTTTTCCGTTTTATATTCAAATGGCTTATGGTAAGGTGAAGAGCCAGATTCCAGAGAATAAACTCGGGCAGACAACGTATACTGAGCAAAATGTGTATGTTCCCTATGAAAATCTTAAAGATGTTATGGACAAGCATGATAAAGGGATTTTTATCCCCTATTCTGATTTTCTAAAGCTCTGGGAAGAGGCAACCCAGAAACCTCCGGAAAAAATAATTCCTCCCCCTCCGGTTGAAGCGGCGATCATTCATGCATACTACCGAGGAGTTGTTCATGAAGATTTGGTTGAGTTTCATGGTGAATTGAAAATTTCCGCTCTTAAGGATAAATGGGCTACACTGTGCCTTTATTTTAATAATATCGCATTAACCTCACTCTCGTTGAACGAACTATCACCCCTGCTTCATTCCATAAAGGGGGGATTGGAATTAGTGATTCCGGAGAAGGGGGATTATACCCTAAAAATTGATTTTTCAACGAAGGTGGAAAGCCTTCCTGGGAAAAAAATAATAAATTTCAATCTTCCCTCATCCCCCCTCACAAAGATTGACTTAACAATTCCCGGAAAAGACCTCGATGTCAAGATAGAACCAATGCTCTCTCAAAAAACTAAGGTTACGGGCAGCAATACTCATCTGTCTGCTTTTATTTCTCCTGACGGAGAAGTAAATATTAATTGGCTCGTAAAATCAGAGATGAAAATGGCACAGAGTCTTCTTTTTGCTAAATTATTTTCTGAGTTGAATATCAAGGAGTCGGTTTATACTATCCTGACACACATTAATCTCTCCATTATGCAAGCGAAAACGGATGAATTTAAAATAAGAATCCCACCATCACTGAGCCTCGTGCGGGTTGATGGGAAAAATATTAAAGAATGGGAAATGAGCGATGAGGGAATTCTTACGGTAATTCTCTATGAGAAAATTAGCGGTTCATATGATTTGACCCTTATCACGGAAAAATACCGTGAATTTGATGAATCCATTTTCGATTATCCTGCAATTGAAATAGTGAATGCTCAGCGGGAAGAAGGAATAATTGCCGTAAAAGGGGACCCTTCCCTGCGAATAAAAGTGGAAAAAAGCGATATGCTTACTCAAATAGATTCTTCAGAGGTCCCGAAACACATCTCACATGAGAACAGTATTTATGTGTTTAAGTATTTCAGGCACCCTTTTAATCTTTCTTTTCACCTTTCCAATATTCAGGCGAAAATTAAGGCTCATCAAAAGATCCTGATTTTGTTTACTGATAATCTTATAGATTATAGGAGCACCATTCATTATAAAATAAAGGATGCGGGGGTATTTAATCTTCAGTTATTACTTCCTGATAATTTTAGAGTTATAGAGATCGGGAATGAGCAGTCTGTTGAAAGTTATTCATTATCCGGAGGGGAGAATAAAAATATTCTCACGGTAATGTTAAAGAATAAAGCCTTTGGAGACTACTATTTACCCCTACATTTAGAGGCTGATAAGGAAGATAAAAATATATCCGTTGAGATGCCTAAATTAGAATGTCTTTCAGTTAAAAAAGAGGACGGAATCATTGCTCTTTGTCTGCGAAAGAACCTGAAGCTTTCAACGAACAATGTTAAATCTCTGCGTCCTATCAGTCTTGAGGAATTGAGACAATTAGGTTTTCAAAACACCGATCAACACAGTGAGATTGCCGCTGGATATCGATATGCAACAATGGATTATATGTGCCAATTAGATATTGAGAAGAGAAAGACAAAGATCATTGCAGCATTGGAAAGAACCATCACTATAGAAGAGACAGTGGTAAAGAGTTTTGACACTATCAATTATCAAATCCTGTATGCTCCTGTAAGCCACTTCAAGATAGAGGTCCCTGAATTAATTGGAAAAGAGGCTGTCATAATTGGAGAAAATATCAAGGAGAAAAGGTTTTTGACTGATGATAAAGAGAAAAAGGGAGTATGGGAAATTGACCTGCATGCTCCCTGCATGGATAGGTATTCATTGAGATTGAATTTTGAGCAAAAAATACCAGAGATTAAGACAGGTGAGATGAGAATTATTGAAATCCCTTCTGTTCGTATTCTTGATGTGTTTAATGAATACGGCCATATTTCGATTATGAAGAGCCCAAATCTTCAAATAGAAGCGCGAGAAACAAATCTCGAATCCATTGATACCAAAGAGCTCCCTGTATCAATGAATCAGGCCCTGTCAACATGTGCTTTTAAATATTTAAGCCATCCATATTCGCTCAGTTTTGAATGTACTAAACATGATTATGAAAAAGTGCTCAGTGCTCTCATTACTCAGGCCCATTTTGATATCGTGATTTCCGAAGAAGGAATTGCAAAAACAGAAGCATTGTATCGGGTTAAAAATTCAAACCGTCAAAGCCTCGAAGTAGTGATGCCCAAAGGAATTGAAAAAATTTACTCTGTCTATATTTCCGGGAAAAAGGCGAGTATTTCACGAGGAACTACTGAAAGAAATAAAATAATTATGCTTCCGAAAGATATTAAACAGGGGCAGGAATTCACCATAAGAATGATTTATCAGGCAAAGGTCAGGGACTTGTTTGGGTGGGGTGGTTATTTTCGCATAGAGGATGCGGAAATTAATGACGTGCCCCTCTTAAAAGTGACATGGAGGCTTTATGTGCCGGCATCATATTCCTCCTTGTATATGAAAGGTTCTATTCACCCGGACAATCTTTACAGGCATTCTTTTGAACATATTAATTCATTCGTCAAATCACAGCAGGTCTATGATCAAGATCGTATTCAAGTCAATACATACAAAATTTTAAAACAAAGCGATGAGAAAGAATTTGTAGGTTTGGATGTTGATCTTATAAGAGAAGGTAAACTATATCATTTTTCCAAGCTTGATGCCCATGCGTATCTCAATGTGCTTTATATCAAAAAGAATGCGCTCTATAACGTAAGTGTTCTTCTTTTTCTCCTTACAATTGCATTATTTTCTATTTTGCCTTCCAAAATAGGTAAAAATGTTATTGTAATTTATATCATTCCTTTAGGTGTTACTTTTCTTCTGACAATCTTTATCCCTCAAGGATTTAAATACCTTGCCTGGTTGATTTTCTGGGGAATCGCTGCTGCAGGATTGGCCTATGCAGGAAGATGGTATTATTATAAAAGAAAAAATAAATCTGCTGATATAGGTAAAGATGATGAAATTTTAAATTCTAAAGAAGAAGCCCAATAAGGAGGGAATATGAAAAAATATAGAAAAAATATTTTTATCATCTTCTCTTTCCTTCTTTTTTACTCATTTTCTTTTGTATATGCAGAACCGCTCCCCAAAGACGCTCCTTTAAAACCAGAGGGGGGCAGTCTAACCACTGAGGCCAATCTAACCATTAAAGATGCCGGCTCAGAAACTAAACCGGACACTCCGGAAACTAAAGATGTCGGCTCAAAAAAAATCAGAGAAATAATAATCCGCATTCCCGATTCAGAAATGCAGTATATTTTCGATATTGAAAAAGAAGGAATCTTTGTAACATTTGAAGAGTATAGAAGCTTGTATCAAAAGGCAAAAGAAGCATTCTTCAGGGCGGTGAATGAAAAAGGAGGGGAAGGTGAAGGGCCTTCTATCACACAAGCGGTTTACCAGGGTTCCATCAGTGGGAATGTAATTTCTTTTAAGGCATCGTATAAGATTGTGCAAACTAAAATAAATTCTGCATTATTACGTATACCTTTAAAAGGGGTCCTTTACAAAAAAGCACGTTTAAATGGTGAAAAAGCACATTTCTATTACAAAGAAAACTCCCCCCGACTCATTATTCCGGGCCCAGGCTCATATGATCTTTCGGTTGAATTTGATGTCCCCATTGATTTTAAAGAGAAAAAAGGGTGCATTACCTTTGATATCCCACCGGTTTTATTCGGTGAGGTCACAATTCTTTCTGATTTTTTTTATGAAGTGGTAGTAAAGAATTCTGTATTTACCTCCAAGAGAAAGCTTGAGAATCAATTTGAAACTATCGCTTTTATAGGCGGTGAAAGCAAAATTTCATTGGAGATTAATAACAGACGTTCTTTTGGAGAAAAGGAGGTAAGAGTTTTTTCTGATGAGAGGCATGAGGCTTATTTCTCACGAGA
Source organism: bacterium (assembly GCA_049472395.1). Lineage (GTDB taxonomy): Bacteria > SZUA-182 > SZUA-182 > DTGQ01 > JBLIRR01 > JBLIRR01. The sequence continues at coordinate 13,165 of JBLIRR010000036.1, forward strand.
ATTAATCGAAACATTTTCCACCTATACGGTAACTGTTCGTGAGGGTGTAATTAAATATTTGGAAATACAGATACCGAAACAATTTCATGTTCATGAGTTATCCGGGCAAGGGATTTCAGGCTGGAGGCGTGAATCAGGAGATATACATGACCTTTTGAAAATAGATTTTTATGTTCCTGTAAGCGAGCAAAGTACATTCCGTTTAAGGACATATCAATATTTAACCACTCAATCAAATGCAACAGTAACAAATGGAGCCGAAAAATTTCATTATCAGGATTCATTTATTATGAATCTTTTTAATCGAAAGGGAGAGCTTTTTATTTATTATGCAAAGGATATTCGAATTGAGGTGGAAGAAGAGGAGTATATTGTACCCTTTAAGACCGAACCTTCGCATATCCCTGCTTCTCGTTTTGACTCATATCAGTTATGCAAAAGCTACCGGATCCTTAATCTCCCCTTTACACTCGGTGCATCCTTTCAGGATGTCCCATCAGGAATTCAAAGTGTTATACATCACAATCTGTCTATCGAGCCTTTTACCGTTAGTCTGATTTCTACCCTGTCTTTATCCGGATTCCAAAACGCCGTGACACAATTCTCATTTTCATTTCCTGACACACTTATACTGAGGGATGTTTCAGCATCTGTAAATGGATATGAAGTTCAGGAATTCCACGAAGTAGACAATGAAAAAAGATTATTATTTATCGAAATAAAAAAACCAGTATGTGCGGGAGGGACCGCTGTATTCACTTTTACCTCCGAGTGTTTTTTGGATGAAGATCTTTTGAGAAAAGGCATTATGGAGATGAAGATCCCGACTATCTCCTATATAAATGCAGAATGTACACAAGGAAAACTTCAATTATCTCTTCATAAAGCCTTTCTTCTTGAAGATCTTTCTTTGAGTGGATTTTCTCCTTCACAAGAAATGACTTATCACAATGCACACATAAATGGGAATAAAAAGATACTTTATTACGATTTTCGAGGTGCTGCGGCAGAAGGAGTAATTAAATTTTCTCTGCAAAGGCCTGAATTAACAAGTGAAGTAACGAGTTATATAGCTGTTGATGAAGATATCATGCAGGTTACTGCCTTTCTTCGATATACCATTTCACACGGTTCAACAAACAGTTTTTATTTTGCCATTCCCTTTTGGAAAAACTGCAAAATCAATATAGACGGCCCCGGGATAAAAGAGAAAAAAACAGTGACTTGTGAGGATATCAGGAAAGACCTCAATTCTGAGTCACTTCCTAATTTAGAGGGTTTTGAGATATGGAATATCATACTGCAGGATCAAATGAGCGGTTTATATGATTGTTCAATTGATTTTCAGAAGTTAATTGAAACGGACGGTTCCTTTTTTGATGTACCCTTAATTATGCCGTTAGGTGTGAAGAATGATTCAGGCTTTATCGTAATAGAAGCGAGCAGGACAACTGATATTAGCATAAAGAAAACAGGTTTGAATGAAGTTGAGACGTATGAGCTTCCGACATGGACTTCATATGAATCCTCAAACCGGATTATTGAGTCAAATAGGTATTTTACACGGCCATTTGAGTTCCAACTGGCTGTCCTGAAACGAGAAGGATTACCTGTTCTTTCAGCTTTGGCAAAAAGAGAAAATATCATTTACTCTATTGGCAAAGATTCCGATATATTTTTTGAGTATGAGTATCACATTAAGAATACAAATCTTCAGTTCCTGAAAATAAAACTCCCTCAAGACCATATTTTATGGGGAGCTACTCTGCAGGGTAAGGGAATCAAACCAAGAAAGGGAAAGGAAGGAGATTTATTAATTCCTCTTCCTTCAGAGAGTGAAAAGGATTTGAATTTACGCCTTATAGGAAATGTTCCAAACGATACTTTATTTTTCCCCATTAGAACTTTTCATTTTCACTCCGCGCACCTGCCTATACCATGTATAGATTCAGAAATGCAGGTATATTTTCCCAAAGATTATGCCATTCTCGGGATCAAGGGGGTGTTTGAAAGCTATCCTGACTGGATTTTTGATACTCCTCTCATTATGTCATTAGTGAGGAGTATAGCGAAAAATATGAAAAATCGGATTTGGACTTTCCATTTATTCAATAAATTTGCAGCTCGCAAAGCACCCTCTACCTCTATAATGAGTGTTGTCGAAGATAAGGCGAGTGAACAACTATTTTTGGAACGAGAGGAAGCTCCGCAGTCCTTTGAAAAAGAGATGAAAACAGAAATGAAAAAATCGAAAAGGCGCCTCCCTGAAAAAAGGGATTCCACAGTAACAGGACTAATAGGGCGCGTGCAGGATGAACTATTGGAACCAGAGGAGATCATGGAAGAGCCGCCGCCAGAAATTGTTCTTCAGCAGCCGCCATCAGAGATTCTTCCTCAGCAGGCACCTTCCCCGAAAGGCGCTTATTTAAAAAAGAAGGGAATCCTCTCTTTAGAATTTCACATTCCCACCCACGGGAAACATTTGGCAATGAGCAAATTGTGGGGAGATAATTATTTAAAAATTTTGTATCTCTCGTGTGAAGGAAAGCGGATTTTAGCTCTCCTAAATTTTTTTCTGGTTGTTGTATTAGGTGTTCTATTATACAGGAAAAAGATTATCAGCCCATTGGTCTTTACCAGTACCTCTGTATTTATTTTTACTTTATTACCCTTCATAGGTCTGAAAGGTTTGACCTTTCTTTTTAACAGCGCCGCTTTAGGGAGTGTATGCTTCTTAATGTTAATTATATTCAAAGATCTATTCATAAAGTTCAGAAAATATTTTACGGGTATCTTTATATTTATTTTGTTTTTTATTTCATGTTGCCTGTTCAATGAAACAAATGCCTTATGTAAGGAAGAGAGCATTTTTCCTGATGTGAAAGTCTACATTCCTTATGATGTATCTTCTCCTTTAACAGTTGATAAAGACGCACAAGTATATCTTCCCACAAAGGATTACTTTGATTTAAAATTTTTAGCTGAGCCCCCTTATACACTGGACAAAGTTTTTGATTTTGAAAACGAGTACGACATTACCGCCATGCATGTCAAAGGCATTGTTGCAGAAGACAGGGTTGCATTTACAGCAAGAATAGACATTTTTGTAAATCACGAAAAGTGGATTTTAGCGCAACTGCCCTTTCGAAATGCGGTGATTGACTCAATGAAGCTGGATGGAAATGAAATTCCGGTGAAAATAAAAGGATATAAGGATATTCAGTTGCTATACGATATCTATGAAATTCCGATTTTGGGAAAAGGTGGGCATTCGCTTGAAATTGTTTTTTATGTGAATATCATATCAGTGCTCGGGAAAAGGACAATAGATTTTAATTTTCCCACAACATTATGCGCTGAGTGGTTCCTTGAAATAAATCAAAAAGATATTTTGCTAGATATTGACGCCGATCATTCGGGATATTTAATAGAAGAAACTGCAAAGGGTTATGTAATAAAAATTTCACCCTCCCTGCAGAATCATATTAAACTTTCGTGGTTTCCTAAAAAGTTTATCAGCGAAACAGAAAAACCACTGATATATACAGAGTGCGATCTGAATTTATTTGTTGATTATGATCATATACTGATTGAAGAAAAAGTAGCAATTCAAGTGGAGAAATCATCAATCGTGTCCCTCTCATTTTCTAAAAATCCTGCGGTTAAGATTCTCGATATATTTTCGGATAAAGTAAAAAGCTGGAGTCTAAAAAAGGAGGAAGAGCTCTCTATTGTTGAAGTAGTCTTTAAACATGAGATAACCGATCCTATTGAGCTTATTGTGAAAGGAAGATTGAAAACAAAACCAGGAGATAAAATCCCTCACTTGTTTTTTCAGCCCCTCGGCGCAAAGAAAGTCTCTGGATTCTTGAATATTTATTCCACTCCTGATTTTCAAATAAAGGTGATGAATAGTGAGAATTTACGAGCTTCAGAGTTAAAGGGAAAAAAAGAGCACCAGAATTTTCTTCTTAAAAAAAGTTACTCTTTTTTAACCGATACATTCAAGGCTGAGTTGCGCTGTATTCCTTATGAGAAAAAAGCCCAGGCTGACCTTTTTACTCTTTATCGTGTTTCTGAGAATCTTTTACAAGCCGAGGTGATCGGGACAATTCATATGAAAGAAGGATATCTCTCACATATAGCCCTTCATCCCCCTTCCGGATACAGATTAAAATCTATCAAAGCAGAAGGTATTTCCGACACGATTTTTAATCAAGAAGATCACCATATCATACTCCCTTTTATTCAAGGTCTGCGGGGAGATTTTCCTTTTACCATGCAGTTTGAAAAAGAAATCGCTCATGAGAATCTCATTGTAATTGAGGGAATTGAGCTTTTGGACATGAAAATTACCGAAGGGACTATTAGCGTTCTCTTTCCAAGGGGTTATGAGGTGAGGGAAAGTGAAATAGTGAATTTAAAATCTATAGCCGTTGGCTCTTTAACACCCGAACCCTTGTCCAATAATTATAAAAATAAACTCGCCACTCATAATGGAGCACAGTATGCGTATACGTTTAAGGAGGGAAAATACAGGGCGTCATATACAATATCACGGAAGAAGCCTTTACTTGATGTGGTTAAGGTTAATCTTTTAACCGTTGAGGATAACCTTGTCAATGTGAGGCTTCTGTCAATATTTGATATAAAAAAGGCTCCCTTGGATCATTTTATTATGAAGGTCCCCTTAGAGCTTAAGGACATACTGAATATTCAGGGTGAAGGTATAAAAACCATTTTGAAAAAACTAGATACAGATGAAAAGAATGTCACTATCACAGTCCATATGTTATCCGGCGTTGACCGTTCATATATGATGGAGATCTCATATAATAAATATTTTGGGAAGGATAAAATATTTAAGCTTCCGCAGATTATATTCCCTCAAGTGAGAAGCCCTATAGAATTTATTACTGTAGAGACCAAGTCTTCTTACCAGATTGAGTCAAAACCTTCTGGAAAATTAATGGAGATTGATCGTGATATGATCCCGGCTTTTCCTGTGGGGATCAATCTTCATCATGTTCTATGGTCATACAGGTGCGGTCAAAAAAGAGATTGGGAATTTCAGATCACGCTTAAAAGGCTCGAAAGGGAAAAATTAATTGAAGCAAAGATACTAAGGCAGGATATAAAAAGTGTTGTTATCCCTCAAGGAATAATAATCCACACGGTCCTCTTTAAAGTCCGGAATAAGACCCTTCAGTTTCTCCCGATAGATTTTCCTTTTGATGCTGAAATATGGAGTGTGTGGGTGGCCGGTGAACCTGTGAGATCTTCCTTTGGGGATGCGAGTGACGATAAAATGAGGAAGAATCTTTTAATCCCTCTCATTAAAAGCGGATCAGGCGATAGAAATTTTGAGATTAAACTCGTGTATCAGTCTAAGATATCTGAATGGGATCTTCATGGGAGACAATCTTTAAATATGATCAGCACAGGGGACCTCGCGATAGAAAAAACCACATGGACTCTTTTTCTTCCCTGTAATTATTCCTACATGAACTTTAAGCATAATATGAATGAAGCGGATCTGACTATGATAGAGGCAGACAAAACTTTTGAGCTTGCAAAGGAGCATGATTATTGGAGGAAAGTAGCAGACTCTTCAAAAGGAGAAATGAGAAATAAGGCTATTGGTAATATGGAGGAGGTATTTCATGAGTATCAAACACAACAGGTTTTGACAAAGAACCTTCAAATAGATATTCAAAGGCGCATGACAGGGCAAGAAGGAGATAAAAAACTTCTTGAACATGCACAGCAATATAATCCCAGAATTCTCGGGCAGGCAGAAGAGATGATAAGGAGCAGTAAAGCGCAAAAAAATCAAAGGCATCTCAAACAGGAAAAGCCTGTGCAGATTGACCAGCCCTTGCGGCAAAGAGCACAGATGAAAGGCTGGCAATTTAATACAAAAGATATTCCAGGACAGAATGATGTTCAAACATCAATTGACAATTATATGAAGATGGAACAAGACAGACTTCTTCAACAGAAAGCTGCGCAAAGGAACTTAGAAAGAGGAAGAAAGACCGAAAGATATGACCTTTCAATGGGTGCAGGAGAAGAAATTGCCGGAAGAGTGGACAAAGATAAAGAATCACTCCCACTACCTATGCCTGCAATTGAAGGTAAGCCTTTACCCACCATGCCTTTACCCGATGAGGTAACAAAACCCCGCACAGGAATTATGCGTCAAAGCATATTGCTTAAGGGCATGAGGTCAATGGATATTGACTTTCCTGAAAAAGGTATCCCTTTTTCTTTTCAAAAACTGGGTGGGAATCCTCATCTTGTTTTTTCCTATAGAAAGAAAAATACCCATGTAAAACTGTTTTATGGACTTCTTCTCATTCTTGCTTTAGGGGCAGCCATAAGGTTTCGTGGATGGGTTTTCCCATCTGATCGTTTTATTGATATTTGTAAAGAAAAGAAGCTAGGTGAGTATTATTATCTCATCATTCAATCTACCATAGTGAAAGCTATGCCGACTCTTATGATGGCCTTATCATTTTTTGTAGGAGGCCCCTCCCTCTTTATTGTAGGATTTGGATTAAATACTGTTTTAATTCTACGATATATTTCATCCAAAAGATACAAAAAGAAGGGGATTATTCCCTCTTTTAATGCTAAGATTTTCCTGAAATATATATTTTCTTATTGCATCATCACCTCAACGCTTTTTTTGATTTTTCACCCTGCCCTCTTCATATGTCTCCTCATCTCAACAGCTTTAAACACTCTTTTAGTGGCTATTTATGCTATTGTGACGCTCTTAACAAAAGAAGTGATTCTCTTTGAAGAAACAGAACCTTTTGAAGAAGAACCACCGAAAGGATTAGAACCTCCTGAAATATCAGGATCTTAACTCAAGCGTTTCTTTGAAATTGCCCCCCCTTCAGTTCCCCCATTACGGTGGTTCCATGAAAGTCATTGCCTTTATAACTTCGTTGGATACTATATATAAAATTCTTGATCATTTCCGAGTCATAGTAGAGTAATTTTTTTTATCGTATTGCTTTTCCAACGCCCGTCCTGAGAGGTTCAGGATTGTATCATAATCAAAATCCCTGGTAATATAATCATAAGCTCTCAATTTTATGGCTTTCACTGCTTGACAAATCAGAATAACCGGAAGATTTTTTCTTTTGTTTAAATTCATAAAGCACTTTCCTTAAAGACTATATAAAATAAAGAGATGCAAAAAAGACACACCCTCCTCTTGAGCAGAGGACAAAAAGTTGTCTTATGAGGCAATAATTTGTCCTTCAATAATAATATGTTTATAATCAATGCATTAGGATAAACATAATAGGTTGTCACCCTACATGGTGACAAAAAGTGGCCCATATATATTCTCATAATCTAAAGGATCATAGATTCTAATAGGTTGAAAAATTTATAGTTCCAGGTCTAATAGTCTCCCCTGGTCATTTTTGGCATTAAATTTGAGTATTACCTATTTATTAGATTTTTATTTCATAACTAAAAATTAAGTTCCTTAAAAAAAAATGGGAATCTGCAAAAGCATTTTTGTTAGAAAAGAGTTATATTATTATATTAAATATGGATGATATAATTATAAAAGATATTTATTTATAAAATAAATGAAGAGAGTGATAATTGATAAAGGAAGGAGAATTTATTATAAATATTTAAAACTTATTAATTCTTGTTAATATTATTATTAAACCTTTAAAAAGAACGAGTATAAGAAGGAAAGTAGAATGAAGAATGTTTACGGGCTATTAATGTGTTTAATTTTTTCTATTGTAGTCATATTTTCGGGACATCTCGCACAATGCCAGTATTATTATCCGGTGAACAGCTCTGCGGGGAACTCCCCACCTATACCACAACTATATACTAGCGAACAGAATATTGATGATACAAAGTCTATGTTTGGCTCAGTCATGTCAGCGGGAAATATTCTCTATATACCTGTTATAAAAACTTTCGTCCCGGCAGATTCCACACCTCTTTCTCCGGATGCTGCTTCTCAATCTACGGAAAGAAACTATGTGATCAGAGCTATTGATTTTTCTGATCCAACTAATCCAGCACTGATAAATGATATGGATATTGATATAGATATTGACCAATATCCCCAATTATATATTTCTATTTCAGACAATTATATATATACATTTAATGGAGAGATGGATATGTGGGGAGACTATTCCCCTGAAGATTCTACATTTGAAGAAGTTCCACCAGTGAAGGCAAATTTTACAATTTATGAAATCCAGAACAATCATGATATTATAAAGATAAAGGATCTGCCTCTTACAAATATCCTTGATACTGTAAGAGGGGATCAAGATGGATTACTTCAGGCACAATTGCTTACTATAACAGATGATCGTGCTTACCTTACTTTTTACGGTATTTTTACGCCTGACCCTATATTATCCTCTTATACTTCTGAGGTAGTGCCTGGCTCTTATCCTACAGTTGAGGTTGATGAGTATTCGGATGAAGGGTATATACCAGTAGATACTTCATATTCCTATTATCCTTGGAAACCTGACAACAATACAATTATTGTTTCTGTTGATATAACAGATCCTTCAAATGCAACGATCCTTGGCGCAAGCAGACCACATATTGCATCTACCGGAGCAAACTCCGATATGGAGGTTGTTGGTACTACAGGCTATTTTATTGTCACTCAATTAGATAGTAAGGAAACATCGCTCTACGTCCTTGATTTTTCATCCCCTGAGAATATTACAGTAAAAAATTCTCTCACTTTATTTGGACAGGGAGGGCAAATGGCACGGCAAGGTAATTATCTCTATATTGCTGCTCACGATTTTGGGCTTGAAGTTGTTAATATTAGTGAACCACTCAATCCTGAATTAATAGGCTGGTTTGAAACGCCACACCCCTTAACTGGTATGTATGGAAGTACAATGGGCGGAGAGAACAATATAGTCGTTAAAAATGATCATGTATATATGATAGAGAGGGAAGATGGCCTGTTTATCATTGATGTTTCTGATCCACGCAGTCCAAAGCATACTGTGAGTTATCTATCCGAATATATCTCTGAGAGCTCTGAGCATTATTTTTATGCTCCCTATACCTCTGTAGACAATGCAGGGGATTACCTCTTCTTACGTGAGATGGGCGCTTTGGATATACTTTCAATTGAAAATCCGGATGATCCTGTTTCTGTTGGAATCTTTGGTGTAAGGGAGGCAGGCATACTGATGCTTGCTTTAAGACTTGAATCAGCGGGGCTTGTTAAAATTACCACTGAGGAAACACCTGACAGGAAAATAGCACTTTTTGGTATCCCATCTTTAGATACCCTTAGCCGTAAATATGGAGTAATTGAAATAGTCCAGGCCAATGAATTCCAAAAGTATTATACGCCTTATATGTCCTATCCTCCTGAGGAAACTGAACCTTCAGTTGAAGATATCACAAAAGATCGTGATTTACGAACCTATTATTTAAGTTTCCCGGCATCAGTAAGCCAGGATGAAATAATAGCAGATTACTTGAAAGATCCATATGTAATAACAGCTGAATTAGGCATGCCAGAAATCTATGGACCTTATGGATATTCTGGAGGCCCATATTACCCAATAGAATCGGGTTTTGCATATTCAGCACCCGAACCAATGACCGGTGTTTATGGCGGAATTTATGGCGGATCATATAGCGGGGGGCTTTATAGCAGTGCCCAAATTCCTGGATATCCTAGCTATTATGGACCGGGTGGGACATATACTGATTTATCATTCCCTACTGTTCCATATGCAAATATTCCATCTACTTCCGGATATCCAAGTTATTATGGTTATGGCGGTTTAGGAATGCTCGGTGGTTTAGCTACCTCTTATCCGGTATCGGTACCGGGAGTTTATGGAGAATTCGGACTTTCTGGGAGCTATAGCGGACTTATGCCTCCACTCTCAGCTTCGACATCACTACCAGAAATCAATATTCATATAGGTGCAATTAATATCGAGGGCGGAGTTCATATAGGCGAACTTACTATTAATAGTGAACCGTCAGGCACTATACCCGGACTTTCCATAATGTTAACTCCTGATGCCGAGCTTCTCAGGGAAAGCGCACTATATCCCCCCCAAACTACATTATCTTCTGATAATGAGGGATTGCCTGACAACACCGGGTTAACGAATAATTCAGGGATAAACCAATTGAATACCGGCGAGACATGGCTTGGCACACAGAAAAAAGCATCCTCTCCTTTCTGGAATAATTGGCCAATATCATCCTCTGCTCAACTTCCGGCAAATTCCTGGATTTGGTAAAGATTTTAAATCTAGTAATTTTTGAGGTGTCTTCATCATTTTTGGAGACACCTTGGGATTACTGGGGATAGTAAGAAGAGAAATGATTATAATTACAATAGTTTATAATTAAACGGTTTCAAGATCGGACTTTTTCAATAAGGAGTATTAAGTAATGAAAAGGGTTTATAAAATTTTTCTCATAAGTAGTGTTCTTATTTTTTCTTTACTATTCCTTACCTCTGAAGGGTATTCATATTATGCATCGTATCCATACTACGGAAGTTATCCCACTACATCTCAATATCTCCCAATGTACCCATCAGCATATCCATATGCATCTCAATATCCACAAGTCCTTCCGGGAAGTTATCCGGTAGTGCCTATCTATCCGTTATCTGTTATAGGAACAGGTGAATATGGTTATAAATCGACCTGTTCGGATGTAGCTATAGACAAAGACTATATTTATTCGCTTATTAAATTTGAGCCAAATCCACTTAATTATCAATCATACACCTGTGATTTGGTAATTTTCCAATCTTCAATTTCGGATGATTATGAATATATTTCCGATATCAGGCTATTTGAGGGAGGTCCACCAACAAATGGATATTTTCCACATAAAATTATTGTTCAAGATGATCTTGCTATCATTGGCACTATGGGTTTTGATGAAGAGATGGTACGGGTATATATAGTAGATGTCTCTGACAAAGAGAATCCTGCGATGTTACGCAGCCTGGACCTGCCCCATCATTTTCCCAATGATGGGACATATATGTTTAATATTGGTGGTATGGCAGTTGAAAGCAATGTGCTTTACCTGTGTGTCTCTTACCGCTACGACAACAAAACAGCGCTCTATTCCATAGATATTACTAATCCTGAAGAGATGGTTGGAAATAATAGTGTACTGGATTTATTAACAATTGATTATCAAATTTACGATATGGTCTCTGCATCGAATCATCTTTATCTTGCCGGCACAGAAGCAGACACGGAGGACCAGCGAGTTCTTATTGTGAATACTTCAAATCCCTCGAATATTTTCTTGAGCAATACCTGTGATTTGGGTGGCATAAAAGAAGGAAAAACGAATATAGTCCTCAATGGAGCCACTCTATTTGCAGTAGTCCAGGCATCCGGCGAAACAGGCCTTGATGTTTTTCGGTCAAATGAAGAGTCATCATCTGTCTTAAAGATTATCGATGTCGCCAATCCTGAGCAACCCCACATAGTATCTTCTTCTTCTGAGGTGAAAGGCAGGCCGGGTACTCCAAACTGGGGGCACGAATTGATAGTCAAGAAAAATAATTATGCGTATATGCTTGTCCGCGATGGACAGGGGAGTAAAATTCATGTTTTTAATATATCAAATTTGAAGAATCCTCAGTTAGTAAACACTGAAAAAGTGACTGAAGACGTGTACACCACTCCCCGGAATGAAGAGGATTGTGGAATGGGTCTTTATTTAGTTGATGGAAAGCTTTATCACCATATCGGTGAAAAAATAAATATCTTTGATATATCAAATCCTCTGGATATATCGCTGGTCGCGAATATAGATCTTTTTATTCGTATGTTAGCAGGGGGTTATGATATGCCTGTCTTACAAGAATATGAGAATCCTTATTTGACTTCACCTCCTTCTTTATATGGATATGGTGGGTATCGCTCTTATCCTTCTCCTTATGGATACGCAGTGAGCCCTCCTCCTTCCTTATATGGATACGGTGGGTATCGCTCTTATCCTTCTTCTTATGGATATGGAATTTATGGAGGATACGGAAGCTTTATGCCTGGGCCCGTAATCCATATCGATGAAGTTAATATAGAGGGTGGATTGTATATAGGTGAGCTTAATTTAGGGGGCAACCGGAATCCATGGTCAAATATTGGTGCATTTCATGATTTTCCTTCATCCTTTATCAACTCTTATACTCCTTATAGATCTCTCGATAATGTAAGCTTCACGTTGCCACCACCACTACATGAACCTTATGAGGCATCGGACGACGATGCGTGGATGAATTATTATGCTGATAAAGTGGCAGAAGGTAGAGTTGGCATGAAAATTATCACTAAAGATGATAATGGAGAAACTATTACCCTTCAAGTAGGAGATAAAATAGAAATTGTGTTACCGGTTATAAATGATTGCGAATGGAGAGAACAAGGATATGGATATGCGCGGGACTCAAGTGTGATTAGCGGAGTTTATACGCCTCCCGATATGGATCCGGACATAATGGAAATTACCAAAATAAGTGACGTATCCTTCGTTCAGAGAAATTTTTATACGGAGCTCAAGGAAATTCCAGTAAAGACATATGAAGCTAAAGCACAAGGGGAATACGAGTTAGTTCTTGAATATTTCAGCCGGAGTAAACCGGATGAGATCCTGGACACCTTTGGTTTATTCATAAAGGTTGAGTAATATTAATAAAACAATTTATAAAATAAAACCTTATATTAAATCTACTATAATTTTAAAGTCAGGTAAGGAGATAAGCCCATGAATACCTTTAGAAAAAAAATTGCTCTCTATTTTAATGTAGTAGTACCTCTCTTTTTAATTTTAATTCTTTCTCTTTGCATCAAGCCGTCCTATATTAGGGCTCAAGCGAGTAACATGAGTTCTATTCAGGGGAAGATAACCGACCAGAATGGTCTGCCTTTGGCCAATATTGAAGTATTGGTTGCCGAAGTGCTTGAGAGTGAGAGGCTTTATACGCCTCTCCCATTTTTATTACCACCCTTTGCACTTGAAGAAGAATTAGATACTCTGAGCGCTGATTATTACCCATACCGTTATAGCTCAATTGATTTTACTCTTCCATCAATTCATCGTACCCTGAGCAAAACCGATGGGACCTTTTTATTGAGCGATATTCGGCCGGGAAAATACAGCCTTTGGGCTTATGATCCAAAGAATCGTGGATTTATACCGGCAATTTTTGGTATTGATGAATGGACCGGACCCGGTCTGACGCGATTGGGGAATAGAGTGCAAGAAACATCCAACGTCTCTGCATATGAAAAAAATTTTCCTGTCAGTGTGCGAGCAGGAGCAATTGTTGGCCCCTTTGACCTGGTCATGAAAATGGGAGGAACATTATCCGGCCAGATAACAGATGCTGATGATGGCACTCCAATAGAGGGGGCTAAAATTGGGGTCACTCATATTGAAGAGCGACACACCTATCAATCCGGTCCTTCCTCCGTAGATTACCGTATTGTTGCTTCCGACGCCGAAGGAAATTTTATACTCTCTGGTCTACCTCAAGGTAAATACAGATTGGAAATCAAGGATGCTGAAGGTTATATAATTGAAGAAGGATACCACTATCAATACTGGGAGGGCCCTCTTGAAGAAGAAGTGGAGAACGCTTCGGGAGATATTTATACTGTTTCGCCGGGACAGGTAACTTCCGGGTGCAATATGACGCTTCACCGGGGTGCAGAGATATTTGGCACAATTACCAATCAGGCTAATGGAGAACCGATTGCTGATGTTGAAGTTCAGTTCATGTGTATAAGCAGTGAATCCGATTACATTTCCTCTTACGAAATAAAAACAAGGAGCAAGAGTGACGGCACTTACCGTATTACTGGTTTAGAAGCAAAAGCCTATGTTCCTCTAATTCGAGATACTCCTGGATTTAAAGGCATGTATTACCCCGATACACGAGATACGGATCATGCCCAGGAAATTCTGGTAAAGACAAGGGAGTCGGTTGGCCCTATAAATTTTCAGCTTGCTCCGATAACATCACGTGGAAGTATTAAGGGCCGGATTGTGGATGAAGACACGCACATTCCTTTGTCCGGAATTAAGATTGATATAAATACTATTTATGTTCAAGGTCAAGACAATTATATGGGAGGGTATATCGGGCCAGTTTCTTATGAGGATTTTCCACCACCATCAAGTCCGAGGATGATGTTACCCCCGCTCACCACATATTTATCTCCATCTCTGACAGATTCAGAAGGAAGGTTTGAATTCGTAGGCCTTTTAAGCGGTAACTATTCATTGAACATTTCTGATCCGACACGAAAGTATCTTCCCTCTTACTTTCCAACTATAGGAAATGAATGGCCTGCTCTTAAATACCTCAATTATTATATTGAATTATCAGAAAACCAGGAGATAGACGATATTACAATACCTTTGCAAAGAGGAGGATGCCTGGAAGGACGCGTTATGGATGGATCTGTGCCTCTGGCCGGAGTATCGGTTATGGTTACAAAAATAGCGAAAACTAACTTCCCCTATCCTACCGTTGGTCCTTTTAGCTTTATCTCATTTCGTCGAAATAGGAGCTTGACTGACACAGAAGGAAGCTTCTCTCTATGTGGATTGGAAGAAGGGGAGTATGTTGTATGGGCAGAGGATGCACTGGGCCGTGGCTATAAAATCACTTTTTATTCTAATCAAAGTAAAGAAGATGGTAAGCCCCAGGTACTTTCTCTTTCACCCGGCAGTACAATCACCGGTATAACCATTGCTATGGAAATCGGCGCTACTCTCAATGGCAAGGTAGTAGATACAGCGGGCAATCTTCTGGCTAACATTCCTGTTGAATTACAGCTAAAGGAGCCATCAACCTTTTATTCAGAACAAATAGAGGGAGGAATGATTTCTGGTATTTTTCCTTCCTCATCCGTAAGCACTTATACTGACGAAGATGGCGCTTATACCCTTACCGGGCTCTTTGATGGTGAATACGAGCTTATGGCCAGAATTTTCGAATCAAAATACCTGTCAAATTGTTACTCCGGCATAACTATATCTTCCTCGGATGATAATGTTGCTGACATAGTCTTGTCTATAGGTGGAATTATTACTGGAAAAGTAACTGCCGCAGATGGTAAACCCCTGTCAGGGATTACGGTCAGAGTTACTTATGATAATATGTCGATATTACCGGCGGATAATGAATTCGACGAATCTGAGATGTCTTTTTGTTCGTTTATTTACGATCCTTATTTTGTTGCAAATCCTGTTTATACTGCGAAAGACGGCAGCTATCAAATAAAAGGGCTACGAGATGGGACTTATAAGATAAGTGCATATGATCGGGAAGGGATATATCTGCAAGGTAATTATCCCTTGGGATCGGTATCCGTTGTTGAAGAAGAGGAGACTTCTCATATTGACTTTAGCCTTGTGAAAGGAGGAACCATTAAGGGCATCATCCGGGATCAAGCGGCAGGCAATCCTGTATCCGGCATAGTTGTCTCAGCAGAAGAAAATATAGAGATAAATTATAACGCACAGCCTGCTTTTGGATATGCTCCCATGGGAGAAAATTCAGGATATTCTACCGCCTACTACGGCGTGCCTTATCAATCCACAGTCGGGCCTTATCAACCGACAGGAAGGACCTATTATTCATCCCCCAGCGATAATCAGGGGCGCTATACAATCCGAGGACTTCCGGAGGGTTCCTATTTTATTAATGTTTTATCGGAAAATAGCTATCAACCGCAATACTACTCTGCGGCGAGCAATCGAGAAGAAGCGCTGACAGTAGCAGTTAATAGTGCACAGACCATAGAAGACATTGATTTTAATCTGATTCAAGGAATGAGTCTTGAAGGCAGTGTGCAGGATGCTTTAACCGGGGATGTCATAACAAAGGGATGTAATGTGACGTTGATGGATGAACAGATGAAGGAAATTAAAAACACTTATTCGGATTCTTCAGGTAAATATGAATTTATAGGTCTTCCTCCGGGGACTTATTATGTGCAAGTCATGGATTATCAGGGAGAATATTATCAAGGAGAATATCGCGCCGGGGGGAGCGCAGCGGGAGCACTCGATCCTATTAGCATTTCTCCGTCCATATCAGGAGAAAAGATTAATGTTTCCTTATTTCCAAAGGCCTCTTTTAGTGGGAAAATAATGGATGAATATGATCTTACGCCACTTGGCAATTTAGTTGTTATTGCCATTCCGGCAGAATATGATCTCCGTGCCACATCATCTTATGGCATGCCTGTTCCATATCCCGTATCTTATTACCCACCAGAGACTCAGGATACCATCAGTGCCGAACCCTATTCTTTTGATATATCAAGTAGTCCACCTATTGGTATTGGTGGCGGCGGACCTTATAGCCCTTATGGTAATAATAAACAATTGCAATTTACTCTCACAGATGAGGACGGGTCATACACAATAAAAAATTTAGAGGAAGGAGATTGGCGTATTCTTGTCTTAGATCCCGCGTATATTTATGAAGGAGAGTATTATAAGGATTTTTCTTTGGATCAGTGGGAACAGGCAACTATCATTCACATCAAGCGCTCGGAATCAAAGGAAGGAATCGATATGAAGCTTCATGTAGGGGAAACCTACTCTGAAAAGGATGAATATCCCTATATTCTTCTGCGGCATTATCAACCTAGTTTTGGGTATATCGGTTCAAGTTCCGGATCATGGTCTTGGCAAGGTTCAGGAGGTGGTGGAGGGAGTTCAGCTTCATATGGGAGGCCAGGTTTCCCTGCTTACCCGGGAGGTCCTGTAAGTGAGGATCTCTCTGTAGAAATCATCTCTGATCCGATAGACCAGGTCACTGTTGGCAGCACCTATATCTATCAGGTTCAAGTATCAGATTTAAATTCGGAAATGTCCATAAAGTATAATTTAAATAGAAACCCCGCAGGAATGACTATTGATCATGAGTCTGGTCTGATCCAATGGAAACCAACTCATGAAGATATAGGGAGCAGTATAGTTCAGGTGGAAGTTTCTGCTGGCAGCGATCTTATATTATTACAATCGGCGTTTCAATCCTTCCGCTTAGAGGTAGTGGAAGATCGTATACCGCAAGCACCTGTGGGAATCCAGACTTCACTGCCACTGTTTTGGAATTATACCAATATGTCTTTCTGGGATACAATCAGCTTAAGGGGCAATACCTTATATTTCACACCACAGAATAGTATTTTCGGAAATAGCCCCTCATCATGGCTATGGTAAAACTCTTATAATTATCTCTCATGTGAGGTGTCTCTATCTTTTGATAGAGGCACCTCATTAATTACTCCCATTCGGTCCTCCTCGCCTCATTATTAGGTTAGCAAGTATTTTAAATGTAATAAAACCACGCTCTGCAAATAGAGAAAAATATGAAGAAAATTAAAGCTTATTTGTCTAAATTGGAGAGCTTTATTTTATCAACCAATCAAAAAGACTTGGACAAAGCAGATCCCTGAAAATAACTAAAATTGAAAATAAGGTCCTTCCTTACCACTTGTACTCCCAGTGATTATCGTCCTTTTTTGTCCAGGCCTCATTTACGCCTATCAGATCACTCCAGGATACCATAAGCGTCTCATCACCAAGCGAAATAACAAATTTTAGCTCATCCGGTGACGATTCTGTTCCCTCAGGAAACAGCCCCGGATCAAAATCACTAACTAGCTTAAACTCGGGAGAACCTTCTTTGTAATAATCTATTACATTAATATTAAGCATTACTGCCCCGGTAATCTCGATGGTCATATCAGAGGTGAGCTGAAATGGTAAAACATAGTGGACGTGGGTGTTACCCTCCTTCTGGAACTCATAGCCTAAATCTGTTGTAATGTTTCTATTTTCATCATACTCTATCGTGGTTCCATTGATAGCAACGGTAAACGCCCCTGATACATTACCAGTATGGATGCAGAAAATCGTGCTGGTTCCAGCTATGAAGTGGGTATGGATATGGAATTTATCATCACCGCGATAATCAAAATTCCCTCCTTTCATATCTATCTTGAACTCTTTGATAGTACCATTAAGATTATCTTTGTCCTTATATTCCCACTTATCATTTTTCTTCCCTTTGATCTCAAACCTTACACACTGGTTTGAAACTTCAAACTCCCCAAGAGTAATCTTTGCACTGCCAACAGGGGACAAGGCATCCAGACAGATACTTTCTGGGATGTAAAACCTGCCTTCAACATGCAGGTCATCGTGGTGCCAGCAGACTTTTGCCCTTTTTGTAGTGAGAGTATAATGGCTGTCATCACAAACATCACCCAATCCATCTTGATCTGAATCTGTTTGATCAGCATTGGCATCATCTGGGCAGTTATCAATATCACCACAAATACCGTCATTATCCTGGGTGTCGTTGTAGTAATCATTTGGGCACACATCCACTTCACCGCAGATACCGTCGCCATCAACATCGTTAGAAATATCGTTGGGACAGACATCGCAATTGTCCCCGATTCCGTCATTGTCAGCGTCAGGATTTGGAATGTTCACATTATCAAAAACCTTAGGACAAATATCACACACATCGCCAAGGCCGTCGCCATCGAAGTCCTCTTGGCCCGGATTTATATTAACCGGACAATTATCGGCATTATCTTTAATTCCATCACCATCTGCATCATTAAAAGCAGCATAATGTGAAGGGGTTCGTAAGTATGGTGAATGTAAAGGAGTATCCCAACACCCTCCATGGCAGCCACTACAAATATTGCTGAAGCTTGGGCTGTCAGGCTCGAACATTGTGCCGGTGCTTTCATTTAATGTAACATTCATGGGGATAGGGTCATTCAAACAAGCTCCATCAAATGATACCGTTTCATTATAATATGCGATTCGGATTCCCGGCTCTTTTTCTATTAATTTGCCGTCCCGTATCATGGAGAGCTGTGAAGATCCATGTACGTTGTGACAAGTGGGGCATGAGAGCCTGCTGTCCCAAATTGAACCATTTTTCCAATCTGAATCGTACACAGTGGTGTTCAAGCTATCCCAACTGCTGAGATGATAGTAATGAGCATTTTTAATGCTTGGATCTTTATATGCTATATTTGTACTTCTAAAATTCGTATCAGTGCTATCATTATTTAAGAATAGCGTAGATTTATGGCATTTCATACATAAGGCAAAGTCTTCCGGATTAGCAGGCTCGCCGGTATTTAAAGCTGGTTCACGTGGTATGTTCAAAGGGAGCTTTTGATAGACTGACTTAAGACGGTAGCCACTTTGATAATCATTACTGGCACCATCAATAGCACTAGAATCATATGTACGGAAATATCCGTCGATATGGATTTTGGTGTTATCGTGACATTCCGTGCACATCATACCGGCTCCGGGAATAGTCCCTCCGCTGGCCGGATAATTTTTAGTCGGATTCAAACCGTGACCCGTCTTGTAGTAACCATAGCCGATTCCATAATTGGTAATTGCGTCTTCATCGCCGATGATATTAGATGCTGTGACACTATTTATTATGGAAGGCTCTTCATCATGACAACCTGCGCACCATTTGTCCCTACCTGGAGAAAGCGTATAGTTGACATAGACGCCCCTTTCCCAATTGGCTTTGGCGCCATAGAGAGCATCATTTACTCCATCATAAGTTCCGCCGGGACTGTGACAGGTATCACAAACTTCAGTCTCCTCTAATGATTTGCCATCTCCAAATAAGTGTGAGGAGTGTGGATTCTCACTCCCATGACAGGTTGAACATGCTATATCCATCACTTCGATGTTAAAATGAGTCAGATGGCTGGCGTCACCAGGCTTTGGCTCACCAAGATGACATTTGCGGCACAACCCACGTGGAACCTTATAAAACTCTAAATAAGTTCCTGGCCCACTACCGCTTGCATCATAGCTGCTGCCGTTTGGGCTGGGATTCACATGACATAGTGAAGCTCCGCACATAGTACCAATGTTGTTTCTGAAAATAGCGCCAACACTGTTTGACTGAGTCGCGTTGCTGGATGTCACCATAGGATATCCACCAGATGCTCTATCTTCAACCAGATAGCTAAATCCATAACCATCTCTGCCACTGAGATTTCCATCCCTTATCATAGGTTCATTAGTCGAGCCCTCGGTTCCGGCAGCACCGTGGATATTATGACAGGAGGAGCATGTTATTGTAGAATCACATCCTTGCATCCCATAGGGGCTTGTAGTATTGATGTCCCAATCGGAATCAGAAAATGGGCCCGTAATGCTCATAATATGCGTAAAATGATCATTAGAATCTCTACCACCCCCGTAAGAGTACTTGGGCGAACTGGATTTGAAATTGGTATAAATCCCATCGCCAGGATCATCATCAAGTAGTGCGAGGCTTTTATGACAGTTAAAGCATAATCTGAAGGCAGTGTCCTTCATCAGGTTACCATTATAGCTGAAAGTTATCCCGAAATCAGCAGGGATCATTAACGGCACTTCCCCATCAATATATCGCAATCTATAGCCTGCGGCATATGCAATTCCAGATCTACTGGGGGAATAGTATGCCTGGTTAAAGGTATATGTCCTGGATTCATGATCAATATGATTAATCCCTGCATTATGGCAATCCAGGCAATTTGTTCCTGAACTATGTCCATTGACAAAGAATCCATAGGAAGTATTGTCTCCCGCTATATTGGGCGCGTATATGCTATTCTCACCTGATTTACTTTTAGCAGGCACATCATCGTGACAACCGATACACCACCGTTCCTTCCCAGATTTAAGAGTTATGCCATCAGCCTCATACACACCTTCACTCCAATTGGCCATTGCTCCGATTACGGGATCATCAACACCGTTATAAGCGCCAAATGGACTATGGCATGTATCACAAACATTGGGATGTAATGTATGTGAAGCGTCATGACAAAAAAGACAATCCGTATCTGGCAAACCAGGGCCTTTTACCGTATCAAAATGCGTCTCATGGCTTTGATTTTGATATTGAGCATGAGAAAGTGTGGTGGATAAAATTAAAAATAAAAGAGCTAAGATTAGACGGGCCATCAATCTTGTTTTCATTCTCCAGTGCCCTTATTTATATAGGATAGAATATAAAAATCTATATGGAAAAATAAACATTATTTTTTAGGGCTTGTTTGTATATTTATACTAGGATAACTATTTCTATCATATTTAAATGGATTATATTTTATATATGCATGATTTATTCCATTTCCGTTTATCTTTATTTTTTATGGTAAGATTTTGGATATATATGTATAATTTTCCGTACGAGTGTATATAATTCCGTACATTTATGTGACAATTACTCACATAAATAATAATCCCGCTAATATATACACTAATGGACAGAGGAATAGCATCCCGGCAATAAAAGTAACCGAATCATCCTTCCGGGTGAAATAACTCCAGATTAAGCCTCACGCTACGCGTGTGAGAACGGAATAGGAAGTACCGATGAACATGATAAAAAAGCCTTACCCTGATATTATGACAAATGTATTTTATTTAATCCTTTCTACTATACTTTGCGCGAATCAGGAAATGTTGGATGAGAATATATCTATCCACGGATCTTTTGGGTATTGGCGGTGATCTTCATTATGGTCAATTTTCATCCTAAAAATATCTTTCTTTTCATTTCCAAAAAAATTAATAATACTTATAAAAACTTCTTGCTCTGTTATCTCTTCCACTACAGCCTCCTTATTTTTTCCGATTGACATTCCCTTTTCTAAAAAGTAGGCAATTTTGTTTGGAGTCTCCACAACAGCCTTATTACCTGATGGTGTAACCACGATCCCTACGAGCCGTAGTTCAGCTAGAGACTTTATAAATACATTAAATTCATTATGAATAGGGGAAGAATTCAAGGGAGATAAGAAGGGATCCCTCAAGATTACTTCACCATTATTACCATAGACATAGGATGAGAAAAACAATAAAAATAGAATACCCCATAGTATGCTCTTTTTATTTTTACTCATTTTAGCACCTCCTTTATTTTTCTTCCTGTTAAGTACTTCTCATGAATTAATTTAGTGTTACATATTTATCCTTTATGTCTTAACGCTATTTTATCGGCACAATGTTCAATCTTCTTCGGTTGAAAATATGATAAATTTTATCTAATCCTTTGTCTTCTTTTTCATTTAGGGATTATTATTGTACTTTTCGCTATTGTTTATGTATACTATTCTCTAGCTCAGAAAAGCAATTTCCCAATCTTCATAAATAGAGAAGGAAGATAAGCGATGCAAATACGACTCATACCTCTTAAAAAAAAGCATTTACGACGGGCGCGAGAGTTTTACGACAAGATCGCATAAGAGAGTTTTACAACATTAGGGTATAAATAAGAAAGAAATACGACGCGTGCGAAAGAAATACGACATATGAGATTTATCCCTTCCACACCACTTACCTTCCAGTCCGAGCTTGTTCCCGACGAGGCGAGACTTGTAAGGCTGGCAGCCCTTGTATGCGCCTTTGATGTAAAGGCCCCGGTTAGAACGCTATGTTGTGTTTCCAAGCGACATATTCGTGATCGGATTAGGTTTGAAGGGGGTTGGAAGGTGTATGACAAAAGGTTTTGGCCGGGAGATACCTTTGGTGATCACCTCACCTTTGCTCTTAAGCATGAAAACATTGATCTTCTAGTTCTTAAGCGGATTTTCGACGCTGTTTCACCGAAAGAAATGCAGTCGTTTGTTTTGTCATCTCCTACCGGAGTTCAGGTGCGACGCGGCTGGTATTTGTATGAAACATGGACTAAAAATCAACTTGATGTGCCCGATGCACCGAACGTGGCTTTTGTTAACTTGCTTGATCCTAAAGCCTACTTTACGGCAAAACCCAGGCCGTCCAGGCGCCATAAGGTGAGGGACAATCTATTAGGAAACGCCGGATTTTGTCCGGTTATTAGACGCACGAAGGCGCTTGAAGAGTTCCTCTCTCTTGGTCTCAGTAACAAAGCCAAAGAAATCGTGGGACAAACGGGAACACACCTAATCACACGTGCGGCCAGCTTCATGCTCTTGGCAGACAGTCGCGCGAGCTTTGAGATCGAAGGAGAGCGTCCCCTGCGAAACAGATTGGAGCGATGGGGTAAAGCTGTCAAACAGGCAGGGAAGAATCCTCTGAACATGGAGGAGATTATCCGCCTGCATGGGATTTTGATCGAGGACAGCCGTTTTATTCACGTCGGTCTGCGCCCGGACGGTGTATTTCTTGGCGAACGGGATCAGCTTGGCGATCCTGTGCCGGAATTTATAGGTGCTCGCCCAGATGACCTGGAGATATTAATGACTGGTCTGATCGAGGCCAACAGCCGTATGCGCGAGGCGGCTCTAGACCCGGTTTTGCAAGCCACAGCAACTGCGTTCGGTTTTATTTATATTCATCCACACCAAGATGGCAACGGTCGTCTTCACCGATACCTGATCCATCATGTGTTGGCGGAACGAAAATTTACCCCGCCGGGCATGGTGTTTCCGGTTTCATCCGTTATGCTTGACCGGATTGACGATTATAAAGCCATGCTCCAGAGCCACTCGGGTTCCTTAATGGATTATATCGATTGGAAACCTACCCAGGAGCGGAACGTGGAGGTGCTGAACGACACTATAGACTTGTACCGCTATTATGATTGCACTTATGAAGCGGAATTCCTCGTTGGCTGTGTACGTCATACGGTCGAGCGCGACTTGCCGCGTGAAATAGACTATTTGCATCGGCATGATGAGGCGTTGCGCCGGATTATGGACACAGTCGCATTGCCGGATCGCCTGGCAGAAGACTTCATCATGTTTACTCGCCAAAACAAAGGCACTTTGCCGAACAGGAGGCGACAAAGGGAGTTCAAGGCAATGACTGACTATGAAGTGGGAGCCCTGGAGCAGATCATCCAGGACGCTTTCGAGGGGTTTGACGAAGAGTAAAACTTTTTTTAGGAAAGATAAATTCTATCTGTGTGGTGGATTGTGTATTTTTCATTCTAAAGCGCCTCACAATAACCTTAGCTGCATAGTAGCTTCCCACCGCAAGGATACCGATAGTAAGGCAGATAACTATGATGCGGGCCCAACGCCTTTTTGGTGTTCCGGAGGCATTTTCAGGATAGGGCAGACGGTGGGTAAACTGGCGGCGCTGCTGACGGCTAGGCCTCATGTTGACATTAATAGCCCACCCCCCGGCCTCAAGAATAGCGCTTAAATCTTGACGACGAAGCTTGATGATAGCGATAAGACTCACAGGAATTCCTACAATAAGTGCCCCCCCGAGAAAGCCAAAGAAGGCCTGCATGCGGGACATACCTGTCAAGGTTTTGGCAATAAAAGCAAATGCAGATCCAATGGCAGCTGCCGACACACTGAGGCCAACAAGAAGTCCCGGCCCGGAAGGCAGCCTTTCTTGTCCTGTTTTCGGAGGTGGTGCGTGCAACATTTCATCAACACTTTTCTGCAAATCTTTCTCTGTGGAGCCGGAAAGCGCCTCTATCTTGCCAAGGACAAATTGCCACAAACGGACAAAAGGAGACGCCAATGACTCGCTAATGCTAATAGGATTTTCAATAATCTGGATCACTCGCGCGTCAAACTCTTTTCCCTCAGGAGTGAAAAAAATTCCTCGTTTTCCCACTGTCAGATTACCCTTTGAGCCGGCGGTGGCGGGGACGGCGACATTAAGCTTTTCAGCCTCTGTCTTTCCGGTAATTTCAAGGTACATCATGAAAAAATTACTCATTTTAGCCATCACACTGTGTTGAGCCGGATTATCGACCTTTACTGCCAGGTTAAACCATCTTCCATCAATAACCGCCGAGCCTATCTCAAAAAGCGCTCTCTCGCTGGGTGAATAAAGCTGCGGAAAGCTCACGCAATTATTTGCAATACGCATGATGTTCTTAGAGTAAAGCAAAAATTTTTCAAGGTCCCTGATTCCTTGTAATGTTGCCGCCACCCCCTGATCTGCTTTTATTAAAGCCATGACCTTATTGTGGATGTCACCGTGATAATAGGCCGTAAGCTTCTCCATGGAAAGGGATGCGACATTTTCACCCTTTTTCTGGGCAAGATAACTCTCGTAGGGAGCAATAGCAGATTGAACGCGCATCCACTCTCCCTCGGAAAGTGAGTCACCAATTTTTCCCAAAACAACCTTTAACACCCTCTCCTTGAGGGTGACAATCCAGGTCCAATAAAAGGGATTCACGGATTCCTCGGTAAGGGGGAGCCTCCCTTTGTGTGTTGGGTGCGCCAATGGTGCATTCTTTAAATACGTGGCGAGGGAATCCGCCTGTGTCTGAGCTATGCCATCAAAATCCGCGTGCTGCTCCTCTACCTTGCGTATAATATTCGGATCAAACCGCATGAGCCGGCACATTGCAAAAAAAGAATCAATCTTCCCGGCATAAGACTTATAAATCTTGCATATTGAGGGTGTATCCATGCCAAATGGCATGACCTCTGTAGCTTTATTTCCCTCTGGAATTTCTCCTCTCTTTTTCCAATCCATATATGAAATGACAGCAGCCATAAAATCATTAATATTCTGCTCGGTAATACCCTTTTCCCCACTCAGGTCTAATGCTCCCCCAGTGCATGTGATCACATCAATTATAAAATTTTTTATTTCACTATGTTCTGCTGCTTCAGGTATAATAATGCCATCCCCATTGAGAGGCTGCTGCGTTGCTTGTGCCTGAAACTGACGCACCTGTGCAAGGGAAATACCCGTCTCCCCTGCCCTATCAAGCATTTTTAAAACATAAAGAGCTGAATTCAGCAAGGCCTTGCCAGAGGGAGAGTGAGTTGTGATTACGGAAAGCGGAATAATTTCCTCCTGTGTGTGAAGATAATTTCGGTCGGCAATAACATCGAGGAGCCATCTGATGGCACGCTTCAGCTTATTCGAAGTAATTCTGCCGCTGCCGTCACTATCAAGCAACTCGATAAGCTTTCTATCGCATTGGAGGGCTGAGGCGGGAATACTCGTTGCTGCCCAGAGGGATTCGTCAAGAGTGAGGACATCCTCCAGGTCCTCTCCTGTCTCAATTACTAATTGATATGATTTCCCGTACTTTCTAAAGCGCATTTTATACCTCAGACAGCACTTTATTCTGGATGTTATAAATAGAAATTATAGTAAAAAAGGCATCCATCATCAACACCAAAAAGTAGGGATAATTGCTCATTGATTTAATTTTTTCTTATCCCTATAATTAATGACAAAGTAAATACTCTTTTTTTAAACTTATTTTAAACTTATAAAAGAGATAACGTATGCCGAGGTTTTTTAAAAAAGTTGCTAAAAAGGTAGGCCTTGCTCCGGGAACGCTTGTATATACGAATGAGCAAAAAATGGAAAAGGCCAAAATCACCCTGATCGATTATGATGAAAAAGAACTGGAGGAGAGGCACGTAAATAAAATTGAAGAATGTTTTCCCCTTAAAGAGACTTCAACTGTAAGCTGGATAAACATTGATGGCTTACATGAGATTGAAATCATCGAAGCAATTGAAAAAGCGTTTGGCATTCATCCCCTTGTGCTGGAAGATATTTTGAATACCTCCCAGCGCCCTAAATATGAAGATTTTGAGCAGTATCTCTATGTGGTTCTCAAGATGCTGACCTTTGATGAGGGAGAAAAGGAGATTAAAGCTGAGCAGGTGAGCATTATTATCGGACCTCATTTTTTACTCTCATTTCAGGAAAAAGAAGGTGATATTTTCAATCCCGTGAGAGAGAGAATAAGAAATGCCAAAGGCAGAATAAGAAAAATGGGAACCGATTACCTTGCCTATGCCCTTCTGGACGCAATAATAGACTATTACTTCGTTATCCTGGAGAAAATCGGAGAAGAGATTGAGGATCTGGAAGAATTATTACTCACAAACCCTACTCATGAAACCTTGCACACTATTCACCATTTAAAGCAGGAAATCATTTTTCTTAGAAAATCCATCTGGCCCTTACGCGAGGTTATTAATGCGCTCACACGGGGAGAGTTTACCATGATCCATGAGACAACGGGCATTTATTTGCGAGATGTCTATGACCATACTATCCAGGCAATTGATACTATTGAGACATTCAGGGATATTATTTCCGGAATGCTTGACATCTATCTTTCCAGCATCAGCAATAAGATGAATAATGTCATGAAGGTATTAACGATTATTGCGACGATCTTTATCCCCATGACCTTTGTTGCAGGCATCTATGGCATGAACTTTAAATATATGCCTGAGCTGGAATGGAGGTGGGGATATCCTGCAGTGTGGGCATTGATGGGGGCTATCTTTATCGTGATGCTCATATATTTTAAAACAAAAGAGTGGATATAGTATTCTTTGCTATAGCCTAATCTTTTCAATCACCCCCTTGAGGCTTTGAGCGGAGTGGATAAGCTGCTCTCTTTCCTTAGGCGAAAGCTCGATCTTCAGGAACCTCTCAACACCATTTCTGTTAATGAGGGAGGGAATGCTCAAGCATACATCATTTATTCCGTAATAATCATTGATCAGGGTAGAAACAGGCAGGATTGAATTCTCATCCCTTAGTATTGCCTCCGTGATCCTCACCAGAGCAAGGGCCACAGCATAATAAGTGGCTCCTTTGGCTTCGATAATTTTATATGCCGCATCTCTCACCTGCTCAAAGATTTGGCCCAGTTGTTTTTCGTGCTCACATGAATGATGTCGGCTGCACATTGGGCAATACTTCTCAAAACGCATTCCACCGATATTGGCATTACTCCATACCGGAAGTTCAGTATCCCCGTGTTCCCCGATAATATAAGCGTGAACATTTCTGGTGTCCACATTGCAATGAGTGCTCAGTAAATAACGGAATCTCGAGGTATCTAAAACAGTACCCGACCCGATAACCCTGTTGAATGGAAGTTTCGAAATTTTTAAAGTCATATAGGTTAATATATCAACAGGATTTGAGACCACAAGGAGAAGGGCATCAGCAGCATATTTTTGGATCTGTGGTATCATCTGATAAAAGATATCAGTATTAGCCTGTACCAGATCTATACGTGTCTGGCCCGGTTTTTGCTTCGCTCCGGCGGTAATCACCACGATATCCGAATCTTCGCATCCTGAATAGTCTGAAGAATATATCTTGGCTGGCGGGACAAAACTCAGACCGTGGTTTAGATCCATACATTCACCCATAGCCTTTTCATCATTCATATCAACCAGCACAATCTCCCTTGCAAGGCCACTCGTCATGAGAGAAAAGGCAAAGGTGCTCCCCACATTCCCTGCGCCAATGATAGAAACCTTAGGTTTTAGGGATTTCATGATTGTTTCCTTTCCTTTTAATTTTATTTATATAAAGGGAAAATCCATATTACATGGCGATATCCCCGCAACCGGTTTATAACAGTGTGTCGCATAATCCATAACCATGCGATCGGAGCTATATTTCCAACCGAGTGTTCGCATGGCCTGCTTCACTTTAGCGATCCACTCGCGTGGAATATTCTTTGTATCCCGGCTGTAATATAAAGGTATGACTTCTTCCTCCAAGCATTTAAAAAGAAGCTCCCTATCTTTTTGATTTCTCATTTCACTATTCTCATTTCTCGATCCTCGCACGCCAAATCCATTTATTCCATCATAGCCTTCTGCCCACCATCCATCAAGAATAGAAAGATTTAATCCGCCGTTGCTCCACTCTATCTGGTTCCATAATTCATACACCTCCCTTTTATTGTCTTTATTTTCCTTTGACAAGGATGATGATATTTTATTCTAAGAGCGTGTAATCATCAAACCCAATAACAGTATTTTTTTATATTAATGTTTTTATATTTATACATTACCAAATTGTAATATATGGGTAATCTTCTCGTCATCTTACCGTGGTATTATTTTTACAGTTATACTTCGTATACTTAAGGAGACACTACCATGTCATGGAGAAGCATACCTGTTCTGGCGTATCATAATATTGACGGGCAGGGTAACGGACGCAGTGTAAACGGCCATCCATTGGATTATTTTAAAAGGCATCTTGATGTTGTATGTGAATTAGGTTTTAAAACAATTTCCGCTCAACATTTGTTCGATATATGTGTAGGAAAAAGAAAACATGATAAAAAATATATTGCTCTTACCTTTGATGACTGTCATCTGAGTCATTGGCTCTATGCGATTCCTCTGCTGGCGGAGAGAAATATGAACGGTATTTTCTTTACTGTGACGGATTTTATTTGGGAGGGCCCTAAAAGAGGCTTTGAATCTGCGCCATTGCTCTTAGATCCTTCGGAATCATTTAAAAATGCCCTTATTAATAAGGATTATACCCAATTTATGAATTGGGCTGAGCTTGAATCTTCAATCCTCGACTATGGCATGGAAATATATGCCCATTCATGCATACATCAAGCGTGTTTTAAAAATTTGAAATTCCTGGGAAATTTTTCTGAACAGTTCCATTGGTCACTCTATGGTATATATCATTCACCGAAATCCAACTACCCGATATATGAACGGGGGAGCGCTCTGGCATATAACGGCTTCTGGCCGCGCGTCATGCATAATGAACTTACATTTAAGCTGCGGTCGGATAATGAACGGTTTAATTATTGCCTGAATGATTTCAGCACATGTTATCGAAAAATCAGGCAGCTCAATAAATTGAATACCCAATTTTTTTGCTGGCCTTGGGGCCAATTTGACACCCTTTCGATGCAGGCACTGCAGGAGGCTGGTTTCACCGGTTCATTTACCTTGGAACGAACGCGGAATGGTCGAGGAAAGGATCCATTTCGCTTGAGTCGTATTATCGTAGGACGGACAAATAGCCACAAATGGCTCCGCACAAGATTATTGATGCACTACCCCTCAATCGGCGCAAATTTATTTTTTAAGTATTTTAGAAAAAAGAATGAAGTAAAAAATGTAATGTATATGACTGATTCACGACATATAAGCGGTGGAACCCGCCAGCTTCTCAATAATGTCTTAGCTATGCAACATTATGGTGTCAATACGTATGTTGTGTCAATTGCGGGCTCCTCCCTTGAAACAGCCCTAAGGGGGACAAAGGCCCACATAATAGTGTGGGACAGCATGAACAGCATTATGCTTTGTGCCATTAAGCTTGTTTTCCTCGCACGGAAAAATAATATTCACGTAATTCATACCTTTCACAGTAGGGCGGTCAAGATTGCAGTACTTGCCAAACTCCTTGGCGGTGGATTTAGGCTTTACATCAACCGGGGAGTTATTTCTTCCCCCAATTGGCTAATCGGTATTTTTGCCAGAATTTCAAATGGCGTTATATGCAATTCTCAAAGAATTTCAGAAGTCCTGCAAAAATATCTCGTTCCGCAAAGTAGAATCAATATTGTATACAATTCTTTTGTTGGTGTTTCCCCCGAGGCAAAGCCTGCTGGGAGCGGCAACACATCCGTTGTCTTTGTCGGCAATTCTAATCCTGTCAAGGGGTATGACGTATTTGTACAAACCGTCTCAGAATATTACAAAAACTTTTTACATCGAAATATCGATTTTGTTGCCTGCGGAATACCAAAAGACAATGTATTCAAGGTTGTGGCACATCAAGATCCCGCCGGAATAACCTTACTTGGAAGCCTTTCTTTTGAGAATATTCAGCGTGTTCTCAACACCTCAAGCATTTTTCTACTGTCCTCAAGAAGAGAGGGTATGCCCAATACACTTCTGGAGGCATTTAACGCCTCACTCCCGGTTGTGTGTACTAATGTGGGGGGCGTTAATGAATTGATAAGGCATGGATTAAACGGGCTTTTATGCGAGAGTCAAAATCCTCACATTCTTGCCCATTTCATTCGATTTCTTGTTAATCATCCGGAAGAAAGAGAAAAGTTTGGAAAACTCAATAAGAAAATTGTCTCCGAATATCTCACAAATACACGCAAGGGTTATAGTCTTTTGCGTGTATATTCAGGTGAGAATGTTCATGATGCCATCCCTTTCGATAAACTCAATAATGGTAAACCTCTGTTTTCAATATTTCAAATCCAAGAAGAAGATGAGGGAGTAAAGCGCAATGGGCAGATATTATATGCCCGAGGAATCGAATAAGCATCTGGGCCCCGTGTTTCATTGGCTAAAAACCGGTGAGCGGCCTCGTCCGCATTTTCCACGGGCCATTCAAATCCAGACCATAAGCCTTTGCAATGCACAATGCTCTTTTTGCGGTTATAAGAGCACTTTCACTACTCAGCCTCAAGGAGTAATCGACGAGGCTCTTTTCAAAAAAATAATTGATGAATGCAGCCATCATTATATTGGTCGTATAAGCCCTTATTTGATGAATGAGCCGCTTCTTGATAAAAATCTTCCTGAAAAGATTGCCTATATCAATAGAAACAAAAAACTCGGAACCAAAACAAAAATAAACACCAATGGCTATCTATTGAATGAAAATATGAGTCATGGCCTCATAAAAGCAGGTCTCAGGCATCTGTGGATTAGTATTCAAGGGTATTCTCGCCAGACATATCGAAAAGCCATGGGACTGGACGACCCCCAACGTGTTTTCGACAACATCGACAGACTAATCGAGATTAAGGAGAAATTGCGATCACATGTGCCCAAACTAACCATCACTACCCTGAATACAAAAATTGTTGCAACGGAGCTGGAATATGCAAAAGCCTATTGGAAAAAGAAACAGATCAATTTTAGGATTCATGGCCTTGATAATAGAGCAGGAGAGGAGCTTAGGGCGATTGCCCCGAACAAACCTCACCGCAGACGATCATGCGACCTTTTTCTGAAACAGGCCTATATACTATTTAATGGAGATATGCTGTTTTGCTGTCACGATTGGCGTCGCACCGTTGTTGTAGGCAATGTGAAAGAAAGATCAATCAAGGAAATATGGAATTCTTCCTTGTATAAAAAACTGATTTATCAATATAATTCAGGGGATTTCAGCAATATTGCGATCTGCCGCCAGTGCGCCGGTTATTAATCATGCGGGGATTACTATTCAATTCTGTCACTCAATCTTCTTACACGGGAAATAGAAAAGAAAAATCAATTATAAAATCCTAAACTAAAAAAAATACCGTATCCCTAATCCTCCGTTAAAGTCACACTCTACGTTGGGAGTTATATCAACAATAGCAGCCGCTTCAACAAACATATCCATGAGATATTTCAGAAAGGTATAGTCCAAGCCCATATGTGGACTGCTTTTTTTCTGCTTTAATGATGGCTTGGATGCTTATAGCCTTATATGTAATCCTTAGAAGATTGTTATTAAAGATACCAAAACCCTATTGAGACAAAATTGTTCAAATACCTGCGTGCATAGTCAATTGCATAGTTCAAACTCAAATGTCTATCTCCATAAAAATGAAATTTGAACACCCGGTATTGAAAACCCCCTGTTACATGCTGACGGGCGGAAACGTCCCTAAACCGGCTTGGCTCATGATAGGTGCCCATTCGTATGCGAAACCGTCTGGGAACAGCCTCAAATTCCGCACCCAAATGAAAACTCGGCCTCAACTTCTCTCCTGACTGCTGGACTTTCTGTTCCAAAAAGGATTCAATTCCATAGGCATTTTTATAATGAGGCCATATCCAGATCATATTATTGCCTCTTATATCACATAAGGGCATTACTATTAACCAAAGAATTTGAGCCGAAAAGTTATGAAGGAGCACTTAGGTTATTTGGTCTTCATTTCATTAAACAAGGCATTTTTGAGCCAAATGATTCTCATATTTTCTCAAAGCTCATGAAATATAGAGAAGAAGATTTTGTAAATTTTCAAAAAGAGGCAAATGCATTATCCCTTAAGATAAAAGCATATTTAAAAAATAAGGAATATTTTTAAGAAGCTTTGAATAGTATAGCAATTACCTCTGTAGATATATTGATTTGTTCGTAAGATTTTCCTTCTTTGATAATTCCAGTAATAGATAATTATTTGTTTTATAAACGGTCTAGGCGCTTAGCTTAAGTCATCATAAAGCATCACCTAGTGATAAAGCAAGGTATCAAAGAGGGCTAGTGAACGTTAAAACCGGTAGCTCATCGTAATTTTAAAATATGTTTCAGACTCCTTTTGATCTAAGAACTCTTTTTTTACCGGAGAATCATTCACATCTATTCTATCGCGGCTAATATATTTTAAATCAAAGCCACATTCCAGTGAGTTCATAGGAAAATATTTTACTCCGGCCCCGAATTCTCGTTGATGTTGTTCCTTTCCACTTGGCACATCCTTTCCGCGGGTGATACGTGCACCACTTACATAAAGATGAAGAGTATCATTTACCTCATAATATATCTCGCAAAAACGGGCCAGCGCGTCTCTCCCAATAAAATGCCCGATTACGTATCCATTATCTGAATAGCCATCCGGTGAAAAATTATGATTGTCATAGACATATAGCGCCGTTACCGTATACTCGAATCTAAAATCAAGCCTTCCTGTTGTCAAGAAAAGTCCATAGATATGAGATTCACCAAGAAGATCAAAACGATTCCCCCCTCTCCCTAACCCATCTTCGGGTTGATAGGGAGTAATGACATCATTCCAGGCATGTTCCGTGTAAAACTTTCCGCCTGCACATGGCCTTATTTTTTTGATGAATGGCAGATAAAAGGTCATATCAACAGAAGCGAGCTGGTCAGTATTCCATTTACTCGTTGTGTTCTCCTCCTCGGCAGTAAAGAGTTTCCAAAAATCCTTAATGCTATTATATGTTGAATTTCCACTACCTCCATAGTAAATTATCCTGTTGAGAGCACATTCAAATTCATCAAATGGTTTGAGGGAAAATCTCATTCCTAATAACATCGGGTCTTTATTAACTCTGTCATCATCATCATACCAAATATGCCAAAGATACCACCGAAATGCACCAAGCATCCCCCAGTCATAAGGAAGTTCGGTTTTAATCAGGGCAATATGCTCAGGCTCTACATTATCACTTAAGAGGATCTTCCCGAAATATCCCGGCCCCAGCAGGAAAGAGCCTTTAGCAAGGTTTAAAGAGAGGTGCTTTAATCCTTTTTTGACTTTGTAGTTATAAAATTCGAGCCTTGTAGATTCTCGGTCATTCTTTATACGAGGCTCATAGGAGAATAGGGCAAAATCCTTCAAATAAAGGTTACCCACCCCATTTAAGGTAAAATAGTATGTGCCTTTGAATCTTTCTCCAAAATTCGACATTATTAAAATATCCTTCTTATCACTGCAAACCCAGGACAAGGATATTTTTTCTAAAGGATTAAATAAAAAATCATCTCCTTTATATTCTTGTTCTTTACTATTTTCCATGAGAAAAGAAAGAAATTTATTGGAAGCATAATTATCCTCTATACGATTTTCTCTGTCTTTTATAGCATTGAATAAAATGACAACTTCTCTTATTGAAATTGGTTTGATATTATCCGTAAAATATTTATTGGGACAGATCGTGGAAGCCCTATTTATAAGGCGATAATAATAAGAATCTGAAGGAGCAATATCATCTGTTGATTTTCTGCATAGCGTATAAGCTGGCTTGCTTATAATAATATAAGGTAAGCACAAAATAAAAGTTTTAAAAATGTCTGACTTCATTTCTCCAGGTTTTCTTAACCTTACATCCCTAATATTCCCATTAAGTGCGCATTTATTTTTTTCCTTAAGCTGACTTTCCGGAGAGTTGGAAATTAAGAAATTAAGGAATTAAAAATGGAATATCATCATGACACCTATGCTATTTTGAATAACCGCAGGTGCGATGACCACATCATCTCTTTTTACCCCCTCCTCGCTGGAAGAGGCCAGATAAGCCATCCACCACCCTAATGCGGCTTGGGAAAAATAGTGTTTATCGTCGTTTATCCTCGATATACCGGGTAGAGTCGATCCCAAATAGAGGGCACATTTCAAGAAGGGATTATCTGTCATGTGAGCTGATGTTAAAAATGGAATAGCTCCCATAAAACTGTGCCCACTCACACCATTATCGTCATGGAAAAACCGCCAATGAGAATCGGTTTCATTTGGCCTGGAAGCCCCAAGAGCCCTTTGCATTAAAAACATCGGCGGAGTTCCCACGAGAATTGCCCTGAGCGAGTTTCTTCCCCATTCACCCGAGGCAGAGCCTAATTGTGAGTTATCTGCGAGTTCAGGCAGGAGAGCAAACCCTAAAAAGACGGGAATAGTTATCATTCCATTGCCAAAAACATTCATTGCTTTTGAAAAAGAATCAGTACCCTTGCTCTTATAAGAATCCTGATACCAATCCTGAATTTCCCTATCTGCTGTGGTATTTGCTAACACACCAGCCACACTCACACCCATCGCTAATTTCCATGAATTCTCGAAAGAATAGAAGTTCGCATAATCTTCAGATAATGTATACGTCATTTTATTCATTGTCCCCGCAATATTTAATAGTGCCCATGCATTATGAGAAAGGGTGGAAAAAAATATGGCCATGCATAGTATATGACACCTCTTCATCTCTTATCTTACCTTACTATTTTGAAGCTTTTTCATATCAAATAACAATAGACCATCAATAGTATACCTGTTTAAGATTGCCCTAATATGATCTGAAAATTACCAATGCCTTGCCAAAAGATTAAGTTTTTGGTAATGTACACACCATCGGTTTGATGAAATATGACCTGAAGATAACAAGATGACTCCTATTTCATACGATCTGTTTTTTGGGCAAGGTCACAGCAAATAAACTCCCCTTGTTGATTTTACTTGTGACTGTGATCTTTCCTCTATGTTTTTGAACAATTGCA
Organism: bacterium; assembly: GCA_049472395.1. Lineage (GTDB taxonomy): Bacteria > SZUA-182 > SZUA-182 > DTGQ01 > JBLIRR01 > JBLIRR01. The sequence goes on from JBLIRR010000036.1 coordinate 48,967, forward strand.
TGGGCGAGGCTAAGTCCCAATCCGACGCCGGATTCGGAACGGCTTTTATCGCAGCGATAGAAACGTTTAAAGATATGGGGCACGTCTTCTTCTGAAATTCCTATTCCCGTATCTTTAATAGAGATAATAACATTATCACTCTCATTATGAATACTGATCGACACGGTCCCTTCGGAAGGGGTATACTTGAGCGCATTGTCAATTAAATTAGCCACCATTCGTTGAAGCCCCTGCAGATCACCCGAGATGACACAGCTTTGAGGGATATCTTTGGTGAGTGTAATACACTTGTCCTCTGCAATTGGAGCAAATAACTCACATGCATCTAAAATTATCTCTGATAAATCTACATCGGTGTAATTAAGACTATGGCTGCATGTCTCAGCCTCTGAGATGTCAAGCATAGTGTTAATCATACCAAGTAATTGATCGCATTCCTCGATGGTGTCAGCAGCCATATCTCGAAATTCTGACACTGATACACCATTGGTAAAGGTAATCTCGGTATTCCCTCGAATTCTCGCTATTGGACTTTTTAAATCATGGGCAATATTATCACTCATTTCCTTGATTCCGGCTACAAGAGCATGTATTCTGTCAAGCATACTATTAAAAGTGGCAGCGAGCCTTTCAATTTCATCGCCCCTGGTTTTCACCGGCACTCGCCTCTCAAGAGCGCCTCCTTGTGAGATCTCAAGCGCAGCGTGCGTTACCTCCTCTACCCCAATTAAAGCTTTTCGTGCCATGAACCAGCCGATTACAGCGGCTAATAAGATAATAAAAATCATGGTGAAACCAAAAATCTCCCTGAATACCAATAAAAATTTTGCATCCTCCTGTAAGGATAAGCCGATCTGCAAAACAAGGTCGGTTCCGATTTTGCCATAAATGGTTCTTACCCCATATTCTCTTCCGGGGATCGTCAGGGTTTCAAAGTAATGAGATGTCCCTTTATTAATTTCTCTTAAGGCGATTCTTTCTATTGTGATCGCTCCCCACGGCGACATATCGGAGGTTGCGATCTGTTCTCCATATAAGGAGATTAACCGAAAGAAAATTTTTTCGATTCCTGCAGCTTCAGCTTCCCGAATAACTTCCAATTTGGCCTCATTGAGCCCTTTCTCAAGAAAGAGATTCTTAAACTCATTCACATCCCGCACGAGCGCTTCATCTGTACGCGTGCTTAGAATCGAACTAATTATATGATAGGTAATTAAAAAGGCGATAAATGATGAGATAGTAAATATGACTGCATACCATAGTGTTAATCGGAACGCTAAGGTCTTTCGAAGATTAAGAAGACTTCTTGAGGACATATCCAACCCCCCGCACCGTATGAATAAGCTTCATTTTCGAATCCTTATCTATCTTGTCCCTCAATCTGCACACTCTTGCCTCAACAACATTAGTCTGAGGATCGAAATTATAATCCCACACATGTTCCATAATCATCGTTTTGGAAACTACTCGTCCGGCATTACGCATCAGATATTCGAGGAGGGCAAACTCTCGCGGTTGGAGATAGATCTTTCTCTCACCCCTTATTACCTCATGAGTGAGAAGATTTAAGGATAGATCTTCGACAGTCAGACTTGTTGGTTCCGTCATGGAACTGGCTCTGCGCATTAATGCGTGAACACGCGCAAGTAATTCAGAGAATGCAAAAGGCTTTGTAAGATAGTCATCACTGCCTGATTGTAATCCCTTGACCCTATCCTCTATCGTTCTTTTCGCACTAAGGATGAGAATGGGAGTTCTGATATGGTGTGTGCGCAATTGCTCGATTAAAGATATTCCGTCAAGTTTAGGTAACATGACATCAATAATGGCGGTATCGTATGGTTCAGTAAAGGCCATATGCAACCCTTGCTCCCCCTCAGTCGCATGGTCAACGGCAAATCCAGCCTCCTTCAGGCCTTTTTTCACAAACGCGGCAATCTTTAAATCGTCTTCAACTAAGAGAATGCGCATAAATAATAGGTTTTTATACTATAAATCTGCTTTTATTTTCAATAATCTTATACATTAATTTTACTATATCAAATTCTTACAATAAATAAAAGGACTCCCAGTTTCAATCAGCTATTTTTAGAATTAATATGATTACGCTAAAGGCAGGATAACGGTAAAGGCAGTCCCTTCTTTGAGCGTGCTTGTCACTGTTATATCTCCCTGATGTGCCTTGGCGATGGCAAGGGCAATGGTAAGCCCCAAGCCGCTTCCCGTGTCTCCCGCTTTTCTTGATTTATCGACCTGAAAGGATTTATCAAATATTCTGGGAAGGTTTTCCTGCGCTATTCCTATTCCGGTATCAGAGATATTTATATATGCCTTTGATTGATCTTTCTTTGCTGATATGGCAATTTTCCCTTTTGGCTTGGTATATTTAATTGCATTATTAATAATGTTAAAAAATAAGCGGCGAAGGTGCGTTTCATCCGCGTTAATCATTATCTCATCATCAAGAGAATCAATCACTACTTCTATTTCTTTCTCCGAGGCAAGGACTTTACTCTGCTCATATATCTCTGTTAAATATTTTTTAAAATCGATCTTTTCCAAGGCCAATAGATCGGGCAAATAATCAATCCTGGCCAGGTAATGAAGGTCGCGGATAATGGTATTCATTCTTTCAATTTCTTCCAAAAAGCTGCCAATAATATCTTGTTGTGCCTTGTTAAACTTATTTTGCATTAAAGCAAGCTCCAGCTCGCCGCGCATAATAGCAAGAGGAGTCTTTAATTCATGGGCAATATAGGAGGTAAAATCGCTCATACTCGTAAATGATTTATCAAGGCGCTCCATCATTAAATTAAATGCTTTAACCATGCTCTGGATCTCTTTGCCGCCCTTTATTTGAGGGATCCTTTTTGTCAAATCCTTTTGCGAGATGTGGTCGGCAAAGTTCCTTAGAAACATTAAGGGTGCAAGGATATCTGTTGTAAATAATGACATCAGTAAAACTGTGAGTACGACAATAATAATCATAGTTATCCAGCTGATATATTGTAGCTTATTAAGAATTATAAAAAGTGTAGTGGCCGGAGTAGCCACCTGCACGATAAATCTTGTCTGCTCATGTTTAATAAATGGGTAATTAATTGCTCTAAAGAAAGATCTTTGAGTTTTAAAGGTAGAAAAATTAATCTTTTGAAGTGCATGAGAAAAATTGTGGTGGAGCAAGGCGCAGAGAGTGCGTGGTATATCGAGAGATTTAAAGATAATCTTACCCTGCGCATCAACTATGCATATATACTCCTTTTGCTTATTAAAGGCATTAAATAGTTTTTGTAAATCGTCACTTACACCTTTAATGCTCTCTTCAGGAAGGATTGCAGCAATTTCTGCAGCTTTTATTTCTAAACTCTCATCAATATCCTGGATAAGAAATAACCGGACTGAGTAATAGAGAATACAATTGTAGGCGATTAAAATAAGAGCCAGTATGAAAGCATAGAGTAAAATGAATTTGTACTTGCTCTCATTATACCGCATGGTTTAGTCCTGATTTTTTATCCTTTATATGGTCTCTAACAGTAACCATTTAAATTCAGCGCTTCTCATTGTGATGTTGCCTTTCGCGCCATATACAAGGGAGGCGAAATGAGGATGACTGATTCAAATTGGCAGAATAATTATATAATTTTAATTTTATTATATTATATGATCCACAAGATTGACAAGTAGAACGAGCAATTTAAAATTTATTATTGATTTTAGGATTTTTGAAAGATAAGGCGTTGGGAATAGAAGGAAGGATTTAAGTCAAAGAGGGGTATGGAGAGTAGTGCGGGTTTATAAGAGAAAAAAGGGCCTTACACTGCGTGACTTGGTTCAGGAGGTATGGCCCTCTTTACCTTGGCAAGCAAAAGATCGAGGCCATCAGATTTATCAAAATAATCATATGCCCCGGGAATTTTAGTTATTTGCTCGTCAATTGGCAGCACACTGGTGACAATTACCCGCATATTTTTATGAAAGGATTGAATAATGTCATATAAAATATCGCCTTGAAGCTCAGGCATATTTATATCAAGGAGCACAACGTCAATTTTTTCATTTTTTAAGATGTCTCGCGCATTTACTGCGTTAGAGACATCAAAGATCGTATAGCCTTCCTTGCCAAGTAAAATTTTATACACATCCCGAAAGCGCTGCTCATCATCTACAATAAGGATACTACCCATGATTTTTTTCCTTCACATGAATGCTCTTCCTCTCTTGTCTCTTCAAAAAGAAGAGCAGAAGTGAGAGAAATTCATTCTGTTAAAAGTTTAAACTTATTCCTTCCATTTAATATGTATTAAAATTATAGCATATTAGAATAAGGGGAAGATTAAAAAAGAATTAAAATTTTCTAATGAATAATCAACTTAATTGAATAATCAACTTAATCCTTGAGCACATATCCTGTCCCCCGAATGGAATGGATAAGTCTCTTTTCAAATCCCGTATCGATTTTTTTTCTGAGGTAGTTTATATATACGGTTATTATATTGGTAAATGGGTCGGAGTCAAGGTTCCATACATGTTCTAAGATCATTGTCCTTGTGACGACTTGATGAGCGTGAAGCATCAGATATTCAAGGAGAGAATATTCAGTGCTTGTCAACTCAATGGATTTACCCGCGCGGGTCACTCTATGGGTTAATTGATCAAGCTCCAAATCTGCAACCTTAAGTATGGTTGTTTTTTCCTTTTGTTTTCGACGGCCAAGGGCCCTGACCCTTGCCAGGAATTCTTCAAGGGAAAAAGGCTTGGTTAAATAATCATCAGCACCCGAATCCAATCCCTTAATTTTATCACTCACATCGTCTTTGGCAGTAAGCATTAAAATGGGAACATCACTCTTTTTCGATCTGAGTGTTTGGCAGATGGAAATCCCATCTATTTTGGGGAGCATAATATCCAACACAATCACATCGTATGGATTGGTCTGTGCTAAAAATAAACCATCTTCTCCATTATAGGCAACATCCACGGCATAGCTTTTCTCTTTGAGTCCCATACAAATAAAGCTTGCTATTTTGACCTCATCCTCAACGACTAACACGCGCATTTTCCCATGCTCTCCTTACTCTTTGGATGGTTTATACCGGAATAATGATATATTTTAATTCTATTATATTATATAATTTACAAAATTAACAACTGCTCCGGAGATGATACAGGGCAATCGCATGAAACAATATATCCCATGCAATTAGCTTTACTCAGCAAGAGCATAATGTAGGCTTTTTAAATTCACCACAGAGAGCACAGAGGACACGGAGATTCATACTCACTTTGTGATCTCTGTGTCCTTTGTGTTAAAATAATAATCCCTATGAGTGCCTTTCCAGGAATATTTGTTGACAGGATTAACAGGATTGACAAGATAAATTTTAGATCCTGTGTATCCTGTTAATCCTGTCAAATATTTTTTTAAAGCCCCTTCTGGATAAAAACAACAAATGAATGGTAAGTCATAGGAGCAAGCCTCATACTATTTTTGATTATATTCACGGGAGGCAAAAAGCTCTATGTAATATTCATCATTCACCGAGGGTGAGCTTTAAAGCTCTGGGCTCTCCTTCCTTGCTACTCTTTTATTCCCCATTAGTACGATCAGCAAAACTAAGCAGGAAGCCGAAAACCGGAAACGATTTGTTAATAAATTCTAATTTTATTTTAATAATCCTTTAATTCTTAATGATGTATAGTTAAATAGGAATTAGGATAAAAGATGATGAAAGATTTTCTTGATTTTCTGAATCAATGTATTAAAAATGATGAATATGCGTGGGATACATTTGTAAAAAAGTATAGCATGTTTATGATACATTCCATAAGAAAGGCTCTTATAAAATACAACTTTCAGAATCAAGATAATGAGATTGAAGAGATTTTACATAGAATCTTTGTAACTCTTTTGGATAAAAATTGTAGAAGGCTTAAAAACTTTAGAGGCGAGGATGAATATTCCTTTCTTGCGTATCTGAAAAAGATTTGTTTTCATTATGCCATTGATTATCTGAGAGCGCAGAGAAATCATGTAGAGCTGGAAAAAGTCTCTTGTTATCTCTCAGAAACCGGCAAGGATACCATGGTGATTAATAAAATAGACCGGGAACATTTAAGAAACATATTTCTCACCATAAAAGATGATCTTCCTGAAAGACATAAGTATATGTTTTGTCTAATTTATGAAGAAGGGTGGAAATTAAAGGATATAGCGCATATAATGAATTTGACCCCTAATGCCACTCATCAGCTTAAGACTCGTGTAATGAATAATGTCATTAAAATAGCAAAAAAGAATAATATGTATGATCAGTTGAAATACTGGCCCTGCTTAAATTAATTTTGTGACCTACATCTGACATCTGTATATTTTTACGTATATAATATATGCAGCTCATTTCACAGCCCCTTCTTTTCAAACCAGAGGAATAATAAAATTATTCCTACAATAATGACAGTTATAATAATCCAATGATTTAATCCAAGAATTCCTGATAGAGTAATTTTCCCAAAATTTCCCCAGGTGAGCACTGTTTTTTTCATAAAAGGATAAAATTCAGCAAAAATACCTGCTCCAACAAGCATCCCTGCTATCCCCCATACGGCATCCCATCTTCCTTCACCCAATGCGCCCGCAGACGTCGTCGGACAATATCCGAGTAATGCCCATCCTGCCCCAAAGATTAATCCACCTAAAATGTTTGCCCCCAAAACAGTACCTTTTATATTTAATGTAACAAGACCGAAATCATATAATAAATAAATTCCAGCCATCCCAACTGCGATGCCTGAGAGCATAAATTTAATTATAGTCATGTCAATTAATCGAAGAAGGCCAAGTTGTTTATCATAGCGAATTACCCTACCCTTTTGCATTAAAAAGCCGAATAAAATTCCTGTAATTAACCCATAAATGAGGATTTTCATGACAGATTACCTCCTTTAAAAATAATTCTGGCAACAACAATACCTCCTATAAAAAAGCAGATGAGGGAAATATACCCACTTACGGCTAGCTGAAGCGTCCCGCTCAGTCCATGGCCGCTTGGTCACCCTCCGGCAAGGCGAGCGCCAAAGATTGCTATAACTCCACCAATAAAGGCAATAAGAGCGCGTTTTGTCATACTAGTGCCAAAACGTTTTTCCCACATTGAAGGAATTGCTTGAAGTTTAAAACTCTTCGAGGTTATTGATGAGATGAAGGCCCCTATTAATACGCCGATAACAAACATGAATTGCCAATCTATCTTAGGTACTGTCTTTTGAAAATAGGCCATATTTTCAACCCGCGAGGGAGAAAAAAGTCTTTCAAGCAATCCTGCCGATCTCACAAAGGTGGTTGAGGCTCCGAAATATTTTCCGGCAATTACTACCGAAAGCACAAGCACGACGCCACTTAAGGCACCTGCGATGTAAGGATTCCATCCTTTTTCTTCACTATTCATTTCTCCTTCCTCCTCTGTTTAGTCCATAAAATATCTCTGAGACCAGAGACTTCATTGCCATTCCCTATTCGATTTCCTTTTTCTTCTCATGAGGTGTGTAGCGTATTTGCACTCCTTCCCCGAACCATACAACGCGTTGCGGAAAGGGAATTTCGATTCCCTCTTGTTCCAGTGTCTTCTTAATAATCCATAAAAGTTTTGTTTTTACACCATACCACTCTGTAGCCGGTGCCCAAATCCTCACTACGATATTTACGGAATTGTCGCCAAGGTTATCTACAAAAACCTGAGGCTCCGGACTGATAAGGGCAAAGGGCTGCTCTTTGATGAGGTCTTTTATAATTTTAATAGCCTTATCCGCATCATCTGAATAGCGGATACCCACAACATATTCAAATCTCCTTATAATATTAGCCCCAAAATTTGTAATAGTGGCAGTAAAGACCTTTTGATTGGGAATCCTGAGATAAAGCCCGTCAAATGTTCGCAAAGCAGTAGACATAATCTCAATATTCTCAACGATCCCGACTGACCCATCAATATTCACTGCATTGCCTATTTTTATAGGCCGTTCAATGAATAAAAAAATACCGGAAATGAGATTTGCCACAATACTCTGGCTCGCAAATCCTATTGCCAGCCCGACAACCCCTCCCGCAACCATCAAGCCTGAAAGCTTCACGCCAACCATCGGCAGGATGGTAATAAGAGTGGTCACAATTATAGAATAGTAGATGATTTTGAGAAGAATCTCTATATGCTCTTTATTTATTTTTTCTTTAAGAAATTTTCTCAGATAAAGGCACAGGACTTTCGCCAAGGTGAGTGCAATGAGAAAAAAGAGAGCAGCGATAATAAGGTTACCTAATGTCACTGTTCCATAGATGACTTTTCCCAAGATCATATGCCAAATTCCATGACAAACTTGGTTGAAGATATGGCAAGTTTCCTTGATGTGTAAACTTCCAAAGACTTTTCTTGCCCCGCCTTCAGAGGAGTATCTTCAAAATCAGTTTCACCCAATTCTGCGTTTTTAAGCTTTAACGATGCCTTCATGGAAACTATTGTAGAATCATAATAGATTTTCATCCCATAGGCATTGAAGATGATCTTTTTTACCTCAGCCCAGTCGGAATTGGAATTGAAGATATGCAACTCTATAATCCCCTGGTGAGAAGAATTAAGAGCAGGCGGGCTTGAATATACCTCACTTTTATAATATTTGCATAAAAGACCATTTTTAGGGTCCCCATACAAGGTAAATTTCTGCTTTACAAGGCTTAAAATATCAAGGAGCTGGTAGTTCCCGTTGGATACAATAAATACACCAATTTCTATAGGAAAGAGAAGATATATTGTCTTTGTTATTCTCGGTGCCAGCATGAGTACATTTTCAAGATCAATGTAAAGTAAAGAGGTGAGTGCTTTTGGCTTGTTTAAAGGTTCCACCGGATTGATAAGGACTTCCTCATGCTGTGGCATTACGACTTTCGTGATCGTGTCATCAAGGGCTGTCCTGGTATATATGAATCCCAAATCATTTCTCTCAAAAGAAATAGAGAGACCCTCTTGCTCCATATGAAAAGGTAAATTATGGGTACCGTACATCTGCCCTTATTCCTAATCTAAACTGAAACTTCTTCTGCCAATATGCTGATTTAAAAAGCCCATGCCGTATAATATATCGAAAACAGTTTAATTTTGTCAATAGAGAAGTAAAAGCTGCAACTGGTCAAAATTATTGCTGAAATCCATAATTATAAACTGTAAAGGATTCCTTTTTACTATACTTTAAAAAAGTTATCCGTCACCTGCCCTGAAGATCCGGAAGTCATCTCTCCTTTATTTAATTAAACTCTCATTCTTCTTCCAGCAATTCTAATAATATCTCGGGTATACAATATCGACTAAAAAATCATACCCTACAAAGAAATCTCCATTCACTGTCACTCCACTTACTTCAAGATCAATACTATCCTTCGTGATCGCTTCCATCCTTAACAAATCAGGCAGATGGAAAAACAGGACCAAATCAGGAGCGCCATCTTCATCCATATCCTTTTTTCTCGCATATATGGGTTTTGCCTTCTTAATAGATACGGGATCCCCAAATTCTATAGTGTTAATGTTAATATCTTGAATTTTAAAATAATCCGAACCATACACTATCACCTTTAATATACCCCTGCCGCTATAATTAAGAGGAGCATCCACACTTTCCAATCTTATATCAATATCTACCTCGATCACTTTGCCTAAAGCACTTGAATGATATGAGGCTATTACCAGAAAAGATAAAATCATCACTCTGGCTATCTTCCTTATGAGTTCGTTTCTTATTATATATAAAGCTTTTATCATCATATCCCCCTTTTTCCCCAATTTTATTATACTTTCACAACAATTCTAATTTTGGACAAATATTTTCTGGCTTGCATGCACAATCGTCAAAATTAGAATTGCTGTTCTTCTTCCCATTCCTTGGCCGGACCAAGCTTCAACTTTAAATTCTTAATTCCCTGGCCAAGGCTTTTCATCGCTCCTCCAAGCTTCTTAGGGCCCCACGTTGCACCATCTATAACCTTTCTGGCTAATGAGCGGGACTCCCTTACAGATGCAACATCAACTTTTTCCATTTTTTCATCAAGCCAGAAAGCCGCGGCTAAAAAATGCTCAGCTGCAACATCGGTAGCATATGCGCTTTTTTCAAAATCCTTCTTAGCTTCGTATTCCATAGCCTTTTGGTAATGGTGCCGGACGAGCGCAAACTCTGTTCTTGCAAAGGCATCCTCAAGGTCTGCGCCAGTAAATAAAGATCCTTTCTCGACAGCCTTTGCCAATTTCTTCAATCTGTTTGAGTAAAACATAAGGTCCTTTTTTTCTTCGCCTGTAGACCGAGGTATTTCCAGTTTAATAATTGCAGCGCCTTTGCGAATATTAAGAGCTGCATCTTCAAGATCTCCCTTAAGGAAACATTCACGGGCATCCAGGAAATACCCAAAGGGTTCATCCCTAAAAACAAGCCATATCTCATCAACGATGGGAGAAGAAACCTCCTCTGCCGACACTTTTTCTTCCGCTTTGCCCCAGGGTGATAAAAGACCGGCTATAATGAAGAATAATACAGGGAAGATTTTACATCGTCGCTTGTTAAACATGACTTTTTACCTCCTGCCAACTCTTTTGCCTTTATATTTTAATCCATAAGTATGATTTTTATTTTTTTACATTAGTATTATGTTTAAATAATAGACTTGGAGTGTTAAATGAAGATTAAAAGAATATTAAAATATGATTAAAAACAAATTAAAAAATATTAATTTGCGATTTTAGAAAAATGCAGGCACAATGAATAAAAATGCTATTGATTATGAAAATCCACCTATTGACTTATACATATCGTCAATTATTTTTGTCGAAATTTCAGCCATGGCATGACTCATCGCCTCCGCCAGGCCCTGGGGATTTTTATATGGGCATAACTTTTGGGCCCTGTAAGCCCTTTGAAAAATGATTCTACCTTCGTTACCTTTCGCAAGCATGGTGATTCATTTACGGATCCTTTCAATACATAGTTAGTGGGGACCGGGCTTTCATACGTATAATTTAATAGAGAGAGACCATCTTGTAGTTTATCGTCATAGTTTACCAGCTGGAATTGACCACTCCTTTGTACAATAATCTTTTTTAGTTATACTCAATCTTTATTTTTATTATTAGCCTGATAATGGCTTATTAGGTTAAAATATTTTTAAAAAATCTAATAATGGATAGTAAGACAATAATTCTAGTATAACAGTAGCAACTACAGATGTAATAAAGGCACGATATTCTCGATTTTTTATCCATTGTGCCAATGACCATTTTGATTTTATTTTTGGTATTTTTTTAGGGAAAAAAATTGTAGTTTGCCTTGTATATTCCATCCATTGCTCACCATATTTTTTTGCTAAAAAGCTTTCTTCCTCAAGGATTTTGGGGAAATATATGAAAAGAAATAGGGCAAAAATTACCCAGATATTTTCTTTGTCTGCAAGTATCTTACAAAAACCTAGAGCCATAAAAAATGACCCTGCATATAATGGATGTCTTGTTAAAGAATACGGTCCTGATGTAGCTAATTTTTCCCTTTTATAAATAATCCCTGCTGCCCAGGATCTAAGCCCAATCCCAATTATAATAAGTATTAAACCAAATAATCCGACGATATCTTTAAACCTAAACAAATGGTGAGGCCGCATTCCTTCAAATAGTAAATCCTCACAAAGAAGTGTTCCAAAAATTATAAATGATATTCGAATACGATTGCGCAATATAAAATTAATAAATTTTTGTAATGTTGGTTCATTATCCATAGTGAATATTTGCATTTATTACATTCCCTGTTTATTATCCGACACATAAACCAAAAAAGAAGTGGTTAATCGTTATGATTTTAGAAACCAAGATAAATACCAAGTCCATAATATCCTATCATATCCTTATAAAATTGCTCATATGGAGCATACCCCTTATACCATCTTGGATTTTTTCTCTTCGATTTATTCCCTCCTCCTTCTGCGACATGAATGGCTTTCAGGGGAGATTGGCTTTATTTCTTGAAGCTTTATATAAACAAGTGTATGTATATTCATCAGGGCTATGAGGAATAATACAAGAAGATTTTTACATCTCGGGTGCTTCATATTCTCGTACCTCTTATTAAAATGTTCTTGTTATGAGTATTATAGCTATGGAAAATCTGTTCTGCAAGAAATCACCAGAGGATGAATGCTGGGCTGACTACCTGGAATCCCTTTTGACCGAAAAACCCCCTGATCATCCTGCTTCAGGAGCTTTCTGAGTCAGCTTGTGAAATAGTATATAGGGGAAATAGAAAAAATCGCGAATCCCTGCCACATTGGATATAAACGGCATAGATATTCTTATTCTTACTTCCTATATAAATAACACCATCCTCTCCCACAGCAGGTGAGCTCCATAGTTGCCCGATGCTCCCCTCCTGTGGACAGGTCTATTTAAGAACTGATGCAGGATCATCTTTATCATAGGATTGTTCGTCATACAAAAAAGCATAGAGTTTTCCATCCAGGGAACCGACATAGACGATGGTCCGATCATCTGATAGGGCGGGAGACGAGATAAGTTTCCCCCCTGTTTTATATTTCCATTTTAATGTGAGGTCAGGATTTAATGCATACAGCGTATAGTCATTAATCCCTATATACATAGTACCATCAGGGCCTATGACAAGTGATGATTGCTCAGGGGCTTTTGTAGGAAAGGTTTTTGCTATATGGCCATTTTCCGAATTTATTGAATAAATAACGTTATCATCACTCCCTATATAGATCCTCCCATTATTTCCAATAGCCGGTGATGACGTAATTGAATTTAAAAAAGGTGATTTTGGTGAATTGACCCTTCCAGAGTTATTTCATATACATACACGGCTACTGTGTCTTTTCCTCCTAACTCTTCAAGCATATCCTCGAAATTATCACGTGTGACAAAACCGATGACGCGTATTCCTAAATCCCCAAGAGGAACCATTACCACTTTTCCAAGGCTCTCTCGCTCACCAACGATGAAGTACTTTATTAAATCACGCACTGAACCATAGATAATCTTGACTAATGGTATTTGTTCTAAGAGAGACTCCCCCCATGTCCAAAATTTTTTCACGATCCATGCGTTCATAAGTAGCCCTATTACAAAAATCAACATAATCCCAACAGCAAGCCCTATTCCCGGAAAGTACCGTTCTTTACCAATTAAAAGCTGTACAAATGTGCCAAAGGCGATTTCAGATGTGCTCCCCAGCCAGTATAAAATGGCAATAGTCACACCAATCGGTAAGATAGTTACAAGTCCCTTAAAAAAAATTTTACTCATTATCTTCATTGTAATAACTTCTCCTTTGTACTCTCACCGCGCATTTCTTCAGATCGAGGGAGGATCTCTATTTGTGGAATGGATTGTGTATTTTTCATCCTGATACGCCTCATAATAGCTTTAGCTGCATAGTAGCTTCCCACGGCAAGGATACTCGCCGCAAGCCAGATAGCTACGATGCGGACCCATCGTCTCTCGGATATTCCACAGGAATTTTCCGGATAGGATGCACGATAAGTAAACTGGTGGCGTTGTTGGCGGCTAGGCCTCATGCTGAGATTAATAGCCCACCCACCAGCTTCAAGAATGGGGCTTAAATCTTGACGGCGAAGCTTAATTATAGCCATAAGAGTGACAGGAATCCCTATGATTAGTGCCCCCCCAAGAAAGCCGAAGAAGGCCTGTGTGCGAGACATACCCGCCAGGGTTTTGGTAATAAAAGCAAATGCTGATCCAATGGCGGCTGCCGATACACTAAGCCCGACGAGAAGCCCTGCACCGATAGGCAACTTTCCTTGCCCTGCTTTCGCGGGAGCTGCTTGAAGGAGTTCATCAGTACGTTTCTGCAAATCTTTTTCGGTTGAGCCGGATTATCCACCTTTAGTGCCAGGTTAAACCATCTGCCATCAATGACTACTGAACCCATCTCAAAAAGCGCTCTCCCCTTGGGTGAATAAAGCTGAGAAAAGCTTACAAAATTATTTGCCATAGGGATAAGATAAAGAGAGTAAAGCAGAAATTTTTCAAGGTCCCTGATTCCTTTGAGTGTTGCGGCCACCACTTGATCTTCTTTTATCAAGGCCATGACCTTACTGTGCATATCAGCGTGATAATAGGCCTTAAGCTTTTCCATAGCAAGGGATGCGACGCTTGTCCCTTTTCTTTGGGCAAGGTAATCCTCATAGGGAGCCATAGCTGATTGAACGCGCATCCACTCCCCCTCTGAAAGTGAATCTCCTATTTTTCCCAAAACAACCTTTAATACCTTCTCCTTGAGGGTGACTAGCCAAGTCCAATAAAAGGGATTGACAGGTTCCTCGGTAAGGGGAAGCTCCCCTGTTTCTGTTGGGTGTGCCAATGGTGCATTCGTAAGATATTTAGTGAGGGAGTCCATCTGTGCCAGATTTACCCCGTCAAGATCAGCCTGTTGCTTTCCTTCATAGGGCATAGCTCGTGAATCAAAGCGCACGAGCCGACACATGACAAAGAAAGCATCGATCTTTGAAGCATACAATTCCACATAAACAATGACAGCAGCCATAAAATCATTACTATTCTGCTCGGTAATGCCCTGTTTCCCGCTTAAATCTAATGTACCCCCCGTACATTTGATTACATCAATTATAAAGTCTTTTACTTCGCTATCCTGTGCTGCTTCAGGTATAATATGGAAAATCTTAGAGGACCTTACATTTAAAGAGATAGCTGACTATTCCTTTTCGTTTGAGGATATGGATAAATATTTTATCAATTCTGAAACTGCCATGGAAATGCAGATGAATAATTATATTTCATTCGGCATAAGTTATTTAATTGCGTATCAAAACACTCCGCCATCATCCGAGGTCAAACCTGCAGACAGAACGTTCTTGGTATCATTGATTATAGATTATTAGTTTTATCCTTCTTTCGCTTTTAGATATTCGATGATCCGTTTTTTTCTCTCTTCAATTTTTTCCATCTGAGCTTTTAATTTTTCTTGTTCAGTGCTCACTTCTATCTGTTTTAGGCGTTCTTTAATCTCATCATATTCTCTGCTCAGTTTTTCGTTGACCTCCCTTAATTTTTCTAATGATTCCGCCTCCTCAGCTTTATCGAAGAGCATTGTTTCAGGCAATTTCTCTTCAGATGGTCTCTCTAGGTTCTGATCATACGCATATTCTTTTTGGGGTATGAACATTTTTCCTTCTTTCACTGCCCTTGTATTCATAAAATTTGGCGATACAATTTCAACACCACCCTCATGAAGAGTATCTATTACCATTTCTCGCAACCGCGATCGCGCAGATATCACCTGTTTTACCTCTTCTAAAAGTCCTGATATTCTATAGGTTATTGAAAAGTCACCCAATTCCATGACATACACAAAAGCATCTTTTAATTCTGCTGCCTTAGCTGCTTGCAGAAGTAAGGTTTCTATCTTTGTCCTTGCCACATCATACCCTAAAGATACCTCTGCATGAATAATCGTACCAGAGGATCGAATCACCTTAACCGGGTTAGTGACAAGGTAGAGATTTGGCATGGTAGTGAGGTCACGATCTTCGGTTTGGATCTCAACATGAAAGAGCCCTTGTTCGGAAACACGGCCAAAATAGTCACCTACGCGAATAAAATCACCCATCCGGAAATTTCGGACTGTCTTGAGCAATATCCCTGCCATGGCGTTTCCCACAAATGTAGTTGCTGAGAGGGCAATCGCTGCACTCAGAAGAATTCCGATTAAACTGAGTATTTGTCCTCGGAGCGTATCATTCACCGGTAACACGAGAATTATCATGATAAGACCAATGAAGGATAATAACAATGTAATGAGCTGATAACGAAATCTTTGACCTGGCTTTGCCTCGAAACGTTTTTCAAAGATATAATGTGCCATTAGTATGCTTATAATAATCAATAGTAATACTAAAAATGTCGGCAGAAAAGGGTTTATAGCGTTTATCATCCATGTGAGTATTTGCATGTATTATTTTCCTTTTTTTACTATCCGATTATCGTGGAGTTATTTGCGAATTATCCGATACATTTATCTCTAACGAAGAGGAGGCGA
>JBLIRR010000037.1:0-64115 GCA_049472395.1 bacterium
AGTTCACGCAAGCTTGATATAGGGCTTATGTCGACAATATCTTTATTGTCTTTCAGGTCTAGCAATCTAAGTTTGGTTAGATTTCCCAAACGGCTTAAATCACTAAGCCCATTGCCTCGAAGAAATAATGATTCCAAATTAGGATCTTCGAATGCGGGGATCTCGCTTATGCCAGTATTCTCAAGATCTAACCACCTCAGACTATTCAGACTTTCTAAAGCGGTGACATCAGCTAGGTTATTTTGAGATAGATCTAGTTCAATAAGATTTTCTAGATCCCTTAGAGGAGCTATATCTGTAATTGTATTGCCCCCAAGGAATAATGATTCCAAGGAATAAGAATAATCGAACGAGGGGATCTCGCTTATGCCGGTATTCTCAAGGTCTAGCCACTTTAGTTTTTTTAAACTGCCTAAGGTGCTTATACACTCTATGATTTTATTTTGAGAAAGATCTAGCATAATAAGATTCTCAAGGTCCCTCAAATTATTCAAATTACTTATCTTGTTATTCTGAAGGAAAAGAGATTCCAAATTTGAATCTTCGAATGAGGGGAGCTCGCTTATTTGGTTAGCTCCAAGGTCTAGCTGCCTTAAATCTCTTAAACTTTCTAAAGAGCTTATCTCCTCTATATTATTCTCAGAAAGATCAAGCTCTTTTAGGTTTGTGAGCTCTGCCAAAGGACTTATATTATTAATGTTGTTTGCTCTAAGATTCAGACTTTCCAAATTAGTAAAATAATTGATACCATCAAGGTTCTCAATTTCTCGATTATGTGCATTAAGAGTGACAAGATCAAGAGCTTTTTCTATTGTTATGGCTTCAGTATCATCTAACCTTAAAGCCTTACGGATTTCCGCATCAAGCCTGGGATCCTCAATAGTAATAATTAAAGCCGTTTGTGTATCACCATCCCTCTTCCCCCCGCATCCAGAAAAGATAAATGAAATCCAAACTAGCAAAAATAGTAACTTACACGCATTAAATATAAGACTTCTCGTAGCCATAATAGACCCTTTATTGTTTTTAAGAATGATTTTATTTATCACAAATTTATAAATTCTTCTTGAAATATTCTACACCAATTACTGGCAATCTGTCAAAAACAAGCGTTATGGCAATAATTCTCAATTGAAGAATTCGCTTTCTGAGCCATTGAAAAAATAATCATAACTTTGCAATAATTGTTGATATTTATTTCTTGTGTATCCTGTTATCCTGTCAAATATTTTTTTAAAAAAATAACCTAAATTTAAAAGAGAAAATGTCCGACATAATTAATATATATTCATTTAACCTTAACCGGAGATTTTAATTATGAAAAAGATAAATAGTATTGCTTGCATTTTTGTAATGATGGGAATGTTACTTGGTGTGACAAGCGTGAGAGCGGAGGTAGGAATAAGTGGTTTTGCCGACATGACATTTGTATTGTCGGATGGTGCAGCTGAGAATGAGAGTCAGATTGAAAATAAATTTAGCACCATTGCTGAACTTAATGTCATTACAAAAATAGATAATCAATTAAGCGCTCGTTTAGATTTGGATTTAAACACAGGTGGTCAAGGCGATTCCGGTCAGTTGGAGCAAGCCTATTTTATTTGGACGTCAAGTAAAGATATCCAGTTTAAAGGTGGTGTATTTAACAACCATTTAGGCTGGGAAGCGGAAGATGCGCCGAGCATGTATCAAATTACCCATGGCCAATTATACGATATTTGGAATATTCAAACCAGCCTCAGGGGTAATAATGTCACAGGTATAGCTATATCAGGATATGTTGACAAGGCAAGGCTAATGGGGGCTTTTTTAAATGATTTGCAGGATACGAATGAGGAGAATTCAATTGAGTTTGTGGTAAATATATACCCGAATCAATTCCTAGACATTGAAGCGGGTGTAGTAACGCAGGAAACTGGTGCTGAGACAATCATTGATGGCAGCGTAACTTATAAAAAGGGACAGATCACGGCGGGTGTCGAATTAATGCAGTGCAGTAAGGTAATTGACTTCGCGCAAAGCGCAACGCTTAATTATGAATTCAACAAAGATATGAATGGGACTGTGCGCTTTGATTCAGTTAATTATGAAGATGAACAAATAGAGGAAACAACATCATTGACGTTCGCAATAGGCTACAGGTTCCATAAGAATTTGTCCGTTAATGGTGAAATAAGAATAAATAATGATGATAACAACGCTGATAATGACGGAAATATAATTCGTGCTGAAGTAGTCGCAACGTTTTAAATATGAATATTAATTTATTTTCAATCTTTATCTTCTGACGGACTAATTTCGGATATCACATCCCGTAATTGAGCACGAATTCTTCCAGCGGATACCGCCATGACTATAGAGAGGATCGTGCCTATTTCATCCTTTGTAATGGTAATCTTTTTTTCCTTGGCAACGCCAAGGAAGTGGCGCATTCAAACCTTGCAACCAAAAGCCATTGCAGTAGCCATTTGAATCAAAAGTGTTGTCTTTTGATCGAAACATTTATTATGACCTATTGATTTGGAAAATTCTGTAAAAAGTTTATCCTGTTCTTCTGGTAGCATATATATCTCCTTTTATTCCCATTATTTCTCCTATTGGAGCATGAGCCGAACCAATAGCTCCTGTTGCTCCATTAACCAAAACCATTGGGATATCCGAAAGGAATTTCTTTTCAGTTGTCATGAGATTCAAATGAATCAGCTTCGGTCAAGTAGGTAATTCTCTCCAGCAAGGGTGGATGTGAATAATTAAACCAGACATTCAAGCGATGGGGGGTGAGATTGGACAGATTATCCTTAGCCATTTTCTTAAGGGCCAGCGTCAAAGGCTCTGCATTCTTCATTAATGTGAAGGCATACATGTCAGCCTCCCATTCAAATTTGCGCGAAATTGCCATCATCAAAGGAGAGAGAAAATAACCTATGGGTCCCCATAACACTCCCAATAAGAAAAGCCCCACATAAGGGGAAAGAGCTGAAAACCCGAAACTAAAATACATCAGATCCCATGCTATTAATTTAGATGCCACATAAAAAAACAGCAAAGAGATAATACTAAAGAGAGCAAGATGCTTTTTGATATGATTTTTTTTAAGGTGCCCTATTTCATGAGCCAGAACACCGAGGATTTCATCCTCGCTATGGGACTGGAGCAAAGAGTCGAATAACACAATCCTTTTTGCTTTACCAAGCCCTGATAAATACGCATTAGTATGCCGGCTCCTTTTTGAGGCATCCATCTGATAGATACCCCGAATCGTCAGTCCTTCCCTGTGAGCAAGTTGCTCTATCCTCCTCTTTAAGTCTGATTCCTCAAGGGGACTGAATTTATTAAATAGTGGCGCAATAATCGTTGGATACAGAACAGTCATAAGCAATTGAAACCCCAAAACAACCGCCCATGTCCAAATCCACCAAAATTTACCTGCATAGTGGAGCAACAGCAAGAGTGCAGAAAGGAGAAGACCTCCAAGAATAATTATCACAAGTATAGACTTTACCACATCAGATAACCATATTTTAAAGGTTTTGGTATTAAAGCCATACCGCTCTTCAAGAACAAAGCTGTGATAAAGATCAAAGGGCATGTCTACAAGGGCCATCACAAATGATGGGCCGGAAAAGAAGAGAAGGCCGCCTGCTAAATAATTGAAATGACCCACTTTCTGAGCGAACCAGGGGAGTATCCCTGAAAGAATAATAAAAAGAAAAAAAATTTTCCCACTACTCGTCTGAAAGAACGAAAAATGGATCTTATCAAGAGTGTATTTTCTGATTTTTTGCAATTCATCCGCATCAATCATTCCCTTAAACGCATCAGGGACCTCTTTCCCGAATTTTCTTAAATAGTTCGCATTCAGTTTATCTATTGTGACGTCAAATAAAAAGCTGGCAATATAAAGAGCGCAATAAGCGAGCAACAGTCCATTTAGAGTTATCATGCAACAATCCCTTTAATAAATCAAAACTAAAATTAGATAATTCTTATTTAGGATATTATTCTACCATATATTTTAATAGGCATACAATCATCCAGCAATCTAATTTTGACTTTTGTATTCCTCCCTTATGTTATATGCATAAAATGAGAACCTTTACACAATTGTAACTAAAAAATTACAGTTGTGTAATTAGATTTAAAGTAAAAAGATACCGATAAATAGATAAGCTAGAAAAATAAATGGGCGTGCGTTTAATAAGTGTAGTGAGTGCATTATGGCACTGAAAATGCTGTAATTTGAAGAACTACTTTTCTGAAAAATTGTGTAAGGTACTATCAAATAAGGAGGGGGTATATGTTTTCTTTATTAAAAAATGGGGGGTTTTTCATGTATATCATTCTGGCGGTTTCCATTGTCGCGCTGACTTTATTTTGTGAACGTATTCTATTTCTTTATGTGCGCCTTAAACTCAATACGGACAAAGCATTACAAAAAATCCTGTTTTTCCTTGAAAAGCTGAATTATCGGGCAGCAATAGAGGAATGTACAAAGATAGAAAAACATCCTCTCGGCAGAATCTTAAAGGCAGGGCTTTTAAAATCGGATAAAAAGGACAAAGAGATTGAACGTGCAATGGAAGAGAAGATTTTGAGGGAAATTCCTTTAATAAAGACAAGAATCAATTATTTGGCTCTTTTTGCCAATATTTCAACACTTTTGGGGCTATTAGGAACGATTATGGGTCTGATTACCGCCTTTCAAGGGGTAAGCAGTGCCAGCGCCGCCATGAAGCAGGAAATATTGGCAAGCGGTATATCAGTAGCAATGCTTACTACTGCTTTTGGTTTAATTGTTGCCATACCCTGTCTCATAGGCTATTACATCCTCAATAATAGAGGGGATTATCTAATCGACCAATTTGAGGAGAAGGCCCTCAGTCTCTTTAATATGCTCTCATCCTTAAAGAGAGAAAAAGGAGCGTTATGTCAAGATTAGGAAAGCAACGGTCAAAGGGTATCGAGGAAATTGATATTGATATGGTCCCTATCATGAACATGTTTCTGGTGCTTATTCCGTTCTTGCTCATGTCTGCTGCTTTCTTTCATCTGAGAGCTATTAATACATCAGTCCCTGTGCTTGCTGAAGGCAAGGAAGGAGCCATTGGAAAAGCAGAAGAAAAGGTCACTGTGATTGTCGAAATAAAGGAAGATGCCCTTCACTTATCAACCATATCAGACTCAGTAAATGATATTGCGTTAAGTAAATTGGAAACCAGAATAGTCAAAGAAAAAGAGGATGAATATCCCCTCGACAAAATGGTTTTATGCCTCAGGAAAATCAAGGAAAGTTATCCGGCAAGCGATACGCTTATTTTAATCCCTGACGGAATAGTACTCTATGAAACCATTATTCAAACAATGGATGTGGCTCGACAAACTGAAGAGGGACCTCTTTTCCCTAATGTAGTAATTTCAGGAAAAGTATAAAAGGAGTAACGCACATGGCACTTGGCAAGTTAAGGAAACGAAGGCAATTCGTGGCGCCTAAGCTTCAGATTACCTCAATGATGGATATGTTTACTATCATATTGATATTCCTCCTGTTCTCTTTCTCAAATAGGCCAGAAAGCATTCAATTTAATAAAGATTTAAAATTGCCCGAATCAGAAGCGAAAATGGATTACAAGGACAATATAAAACTCATCCTCTCACGCTCGACTCTTCAATTGGAAAATAAAGTTGTTGCTGAAATAAAAGAGGGCAAAATTATAGGACTTAATCCGAGAAAGCTCAAGCAATCCAATCTCTATAGAGAACTCAAAGCCTATAGAAAGCAGGCAGATGCGTCAAACACTGATAAGGAGAGCAAAGAGGCGATTTTATTTCTCTGCGATAAACGCCTCCCTTTTAAAACAATAAATAATATAGTCAAAACAGCAGCTATGGCAGGATTCCCTAATTTTCAATTTGGAGTATTGAAAAAATGAAGTATGTAATTATTACCCTAATATTTATGTGTGCTGTGCAGTTTCCCCTGACATACACTGGAATACACTATGGTTCTGCATATGCGAAGAGTCAAAAACAGCAGAACACAAGCGAGAAGAATTTGCTCAATCGGATTGATTTTGGCAATTCATACATTATCGGACAAACGATAAAATCAGGGGCAGTCTATCTTCTGCAAAGGAAAAAAAGTGAGATTAAAAGCATGCTCAAGTATCGCGAAGATTATCGCGAGGAGATTCTGGAAGATTTCTCCATTATTGACATGAAAATAAAACAAAAAGATTAAATAGCATAATGAATCAGGAACCTCAAAAACAGGGTTATGGAAAGCATACAACGGCGGGTCCGGGTATGCCTTCCACGGAAAGCCGAAGTTATATTACACAAATCTATGTTTTTAAGGATGAAGATTACTTAGGATGGGATTGTTTTGATAAAGAAACAATTTCCATCGGCCAAAGTGGTAATGCAGACCTTGTGCTCAGTGGTGAGAATATTGCCGATATCCAAGCTCTTCTCTATTTTAAGGAGGGTCAGATAATCGTATCTGATGAAAGCCGCGATGGGAAACTCCGCGTAAATGGAAGGTATATCAAGACATTTATGCTGGGTCCCTTGGATTTTATAACTATAGGTCCCTATACCCTAAAAATAAAGATAAAGGAAAAAGTAGCCTCTGAGGGAGAAGCTCTCCCGATCGAGCAGTATACTCAACATGAGAGAATCTCGTCAAGCAGGATGCCATACAAAGAAGCCTCAATGTTAGAAGCAGAGGGTCAAAGTATTACTGCACATCCCATTATGGAAGAGTCTCCCCCTTATGATCATGGACCACAACAACATGACACACCAACCACACCATCTGAAGCCTCCTTTCGAGAGCAACAGGTGCCTATTCCTGATAGTGTGAGCAACGAGTGTCACACGACACCTGCGTGTGAAATTAAGGAGCCAGTAATGGAAACACCTGATATGCCTATCTCAGAGCATACGAGTCACACTCCTTGGCAACAGAAACAAGAAATAGTTCCTGAAATACAAAGCAGTGGGCCTATCATACATGAGCCTGATACACAATGGCCAACATTCTCGGTTATGGAAGAAGACGATGAGGACGAGGATGACGAGGATGATATCGAGGGAGTATTTTCCTTAAGAGGAAAATTCCTTGATCACAGGAAAAGCGAAGATGGCCCGGTGAAAGGCGAGATAATGCTCGAGGTTGCAAAATTCAGGGGAGACAGGGTCATTGATGTCACCTATTTACATAAAAAGCAGAAGTATTACTGCAGGGTTGAGAAAGGCCGGTTTTGCCTTGCAGAATACAAAAATAGCCACGAGTGCTATTTTTATTTTAATGATCAGTTTAAAGGGAGCGTTCATAGCAGTACCTCCCCTCAATTAGGCACTGACCAATTATTAAATATTACAAATCTATATAATAGAAGAAAAAATATATACCGGGACCTGCTTCCAGATGATGGTGATGCATGCATAAGTGATGGATATTATGAATATTTTTTGCGAAGGGTCACTCAGGGCCAAAGCCCTTATATCCCGGATCCTCCTAAAATAAAAAATAAATTCCCTAAGATTTTACTTCAATCTGCTCTCTTTCATCTTGCTGTGGTTTTTATAGCCGGTTTTTTAGTCTCACTTCCCAAAATGCCGGACCCCAGCCAACCTGAATCACGCTTTGTGAAAATAGATACACGAAAATTATCTGAGATTAAAAAACAACCACCACCCATCAAAAAGCCGAAAAAAAGGACTGAGGTAAAAACAGCATCAAAGAAGGTGAAGACAGCACCAAAGAAGGTGAAGACAGCCCGGAAGAAGATAAAGACACAACCAAAGCCTCAAAAAAGCGCTTCCCTTAAACTACGACCGAAAACAAATCAACCACGATCGAGAACAAGAAAGGGAAGGATCTCCCGATCACCCCGTGCCGGAGGAGGAAGCGGCAAAGGAGGGAATGTCCTCAATCGTAATGTGAATCAGGTAGGGCTTTTGGGGGCTATTGGTATGAGCGATGGAGTGGGCATAAAAGCAAAAGAAGCACTCGCTGCAGTGACGAATCTTGATGCGGTAAAATCCTCCCATGCGAGTGAGGGAACTCTCAAGGTTGGCGGTATTGTGGGCAAACTAGGAAACGGCCAGATTGAAATACCGAAGGCTGGCCTTGTGTCAACAAAGGGTTCGTCACAGGCCCTCAGAAGTGCCGGTGTGAAAGGAAAAGGGAGTGTTGCGGCCCTCGCAAAAGGAAGGACAGGACAAAAACAAGTAAAGGGCATGGTGAGTGCAAAACTTAATAGATCAGTGAATATACAGGGCGGAGGGATGAGCCGTGAAGCGGTGAAAAGGATCATTGATCAGCATCTTGACGAAATAAGTTATTGCTATGAAAGCGCGTTGATTGCCGATCCCTCTATTATGGGAAAAATAGTATATGAATGGAAAATCTTACTCTCGGGAAAAGTGGGAGAGATACGAATCAAAACCTCCTCGATTAAATCAAGCGACATCCATTCATGTATCAAGCAAGCGATAAAAAGCTGGCAGTTTCCAAAACCTAGAGGCTCGGAAGTCATTGTTTCATATCCGTTTATTTTCGATATCGTAGGATTTTAAGGAGTATGTAGTTATGAAAAAATGGTGCATGTTTTATATTATTATCATATTGCTTTTCATTACTGCTGTCAGAGGTTATGCAGCCGAGGATGCGGATAAGGATGAGCGCGTCTATGCTATACAAAATAAAGTCTTTCATCGCTATCATGAATTCGGCATAACCGCGGGCTACATTCCTGATGATGACTTTTTTGAGCTTTTTCCACTGGGTATTAATTACATTTTTCATTTTAATGACCATTTTGCATGGGAAGTCGCCCGGGGTTATCTGGTAATGAAAGAAGAGAAGGATATTAAAAAGGACCTTGAAAAAGAATTTGGAGTCACACCATCAGAATTCAGCAAGCCGAAATATATTGTCCACAGCCATCTTGTGTGGAAGCCTATGTATGGGAAAGACTCCATACTGAATAAGGGCGTTGTCAATCATGAGAGTTATTTTTACTTTGGAGGAGGGATGATAAGCTACGAGAGGCTTACGCTGCCTGGTGTGGATAATGCGCTCTCCCTGAGCGCCGGTTTTGGTATACGATATTTTATAAATAAATATACATGTATAAATTTTGAAATCCGTGACCTGGTTAACTTTAAGGAAGATGATACGGAAAATAATCTCTGGTGTGCCCTCTGTTTGGGATTCCGTTTTAATTTGAGAGCACGAAAACCGGAAGATAATCCCACAATAAAGATATTAAACCACTATTTAAGAGAAGATGAAAATGAGAATTAAACACGCAACCTGTGCTCTTATTTTCATATGGCTCCTCTGTATTGCCACGAGGGGCGACGCCATAGGTCCTGATCCTAACTCAAATGATCCCCTTTCATTTACAACCGGCTATAAGCTCTTTGAGAAAAAGAAGTTTGAGAAGGCGTGCCCTCACTTTTTCCGCTATATGAGTGTCAATTCCCCTGATATTGTAGATTATGAATGGGCGGAGTTTTTTTTCGGGATTTGCTTGAAAAAATGCGGCTATTCACATGCTGCTGTGGATATTCTCGCGCATCTGGTAACCCGAAAGCCCAATACAAAAATCGTCTCATACTGCCTTGAGCTTTTTGAAGAAATCACCCGCACCCAGCCCTTTGATAATGAGCTTATTATTCATAGTGTGCTCTGTGACCAGGAATATGGATTTGTGAATGAAGAGATTGGAGACTTTATCAACTTTTACCAGGGGGTCTATGACTGGAAACATGGCTTTTTCGAATGGGGAAATGAGCATTTTAAGAATATTACCCCGGAGGGCTATTACTTTTATAAATATCTCTATCATAAAGCTCTCTACCGGGTATATCAGGATCACATTGATGATGCGATTGCCCTTCTAACCAAGATTTTAGAGGGCCCTTCTGAGGAAAAAGCGTTAAAAGACGATGCACGAAAAACATTGGCGCGCCTCTTGTATGAAAAGAAAGAGTATGATAACTCTGCCCTGAACTACCAGAAAATTACCAAATCTATTCTAGACCAGGCACAAAATCTTCTCGAGCGGGCGTGGGTCCAGTACCGTTTGGGATACTCAGAGAAGGCTATGGGCTTGCTCTATGCCTTTGAGGCGCCGAGTTTTCAAAATTATTTTACACCTGAATATTTTATCTTAAAATCGCTTATCTATAAAGATGTATGTCACTACAAACGGGCTTTGGATGTGGTCAAGGAATTTAACAAATATTATGGCGACTCGCTTGAGTCTATCTATAACCGCGGAAAAGCCGTTGACAATCCGGCCCTTTTATTGGTCCTTCTCAGTAAAAATCAGATCAATAAGACATGGAAATTGCTCCGTCTCGTTGAAAAGGAAAAGGAGAAATGCGCAGAATTCAAGAAAAAGGAGAAAGCTCTTTACGATTATCTTCTGAAAATATATGATCTGCAGATTGAAGAGAGCGCCGATTCTCTGAAAGAGCAGATAGAAAAAGAATTTGAAAAGATTGCCAATACACTTTTGCAGTATGAAGAAGAGGCGCACCTCATGGAATATGAGATTGGAATTGATATGTATCAAAGGGTCTATCAATATCATTACTCTGAGGATAACACAAAAAAGAAAAAAGCAGGAGAGAAAATCGCGGTGTATCCCTTCCAGGGAGAATTCTGGAACAATGAATTGGCAGACTATAAGGTTACACTCCCGAATAAATGTGAATGTATCGAAGAATGGGACATATTTTTTCAATGATCTTAAGAAACAATGTGATATGAGAAATACTATGAGAGGAAAAAAATTCTTACTTTTACTATGTGCGTTTCTTATTCTCTCTCTGCCGATATCTTCCTCTGGTGCAAAAAAGGGACAGAGTTTCAAGGTATATCAATATGAAAAAAAGGACAAGGAAGAGGAGCAGAAGAAATTTATTGCCAAGCTCACAGAGGATAAGCAGAAGATAGAGATGGCCATTAAGAACACCAAGGCCCTGATTGATAAATCACGTGACAGGCCCTATCTGCCGGAGATTTATATTCGTCTTGCAGAGCTGTATATTGAAAAATCGCGTATTGTGTATTTTCTGCGTAAAACCCAATCGCCCAGTACAGTAAACGCATTGAACTTTCTCGAATCTAACTCCTTGAAAAACCAGGCAATAGAAATCTATCAGCGCATATTAAACGATTTCCCGAAATTTGAGGAACGGGATAAGATCCATTTCTATTTGGCGCATGAATATAGAGAGCTTGCTGAGATTGATAAAATGGTTGAGCAATACAGGATAATTATTAAACAATATACACACAGCTCCTATGTACCGGAGTCGTTCTTACTTTTAGGAGATTATTTCTTTGATAAGCAGGACCTTGAGATGGCAACTAAACATTACGAGGCTGTGCTTAAATATCCTGAAAGCTCTGCAATTGCTATTGCCCGTTATAAACTGGCATGGTGTCATATAAATGAGGCAGACTTTAAGAAGGCCCTTACGCTTTTCGAAGAATCGGTTCTCAGCGCACAGCCGGGTAAAGAACTGGATGTTGACACATATAAGAGAGTTGATATCCGGCTTGAATCACTTATCGACATGGCATACTGTTACTGTGAGGTTTATAAGGATGCAAAACCTGAGCAGGCAATAGCCTATTTTCAAAAATTTGCATGGTCAAGGCCGGTATACACCACTGTGCTTGAAAAACTCGCCTATCGCTATCTGCTCAAAAAAAAGTGGAAAAAGGCTGCGGCAATCTATCGCCAGTTATCGATACTGCAGCATGATGTAGAGAAATTGTTGGAATATGCCCGCAAAATCTTTGAATGCGTCCAGTCTTTAGAAAGCTTTGAGGATGCGGACCAGGACATGGCAATCATTATCAAGGCGCTTCGCAAACAGAAATATTCCATACATATACCTGAAGAAGAGAAAAAGAAAAACCTCAAAGACTATGAAATGTATGCGCGGGATATCGTCACGCACCTTCATCATAAGGCACGACATGCAAAATCAAAAGAAGTCTTTAAGCGGGCTGCGGACTCTTATAAATTATATCTGGATTTTTTTAAGACGAGCCCGGTATACAAGGATATGGAAGCAAACTATGCTGAAGCGCTTTTCTCCGCACAAGAATATATGGAGGCGGGTAAACAATATGAAAAACTGGCTCTGAGAGAAAACGCACACAGTAAAAAGAAAAGGGAAGATCTCTATAGCGCTGTCCTTTCCTATTATGCTGCGCTTAAAAACAAAGAAAACCTCAATTACTATCAGATTGCTTACACACGAGCAGGCCTTCGGACAACGGGGAAAACTTATGCTGTAGAGTTTCCCAAGTCAAAGCAGGTGCCCAATGTCCTTTTTAATGTGGCATGGATCGCCTATGATGCGGGCAAGTATGATGATGCAATTGCTGAATTCTCCCAGTTTGTCGATCGCTATCCCAGGGGCAAAGAAGCAAAGGCTGCAATTCATCTCATCCTTGACGCATTTCATCTTAAAGAAGATTATGAGGGCCTCGTCACTTACGGACAAAAAATCCTCAGGAATAATAAAATTACTGATAAAAAAATAAGGGCCGAAGTAGCAGAAATCGTGAAGTCAGCTGAATCAAAAGTGATATGCAATCTCACCTTGAATGCGGTAAATGACTGGGAAAGGGGCAAAGACAATATTATGGATTTTGTCGAACAGCATGCATCCTCCTCTATGGGAGAGCAGGCCCTTGTTGCGCTTATTCTCCCGAGCAAGGAGAAGGGGGATTTAGAGACCATGATTTCCGCAGGCACTACCTTAATCAAAAATTTCCCCTCCTCCCCGAAAATCGAAGACACATTGAATATCATTATCGACTCTTCCCTTAAAAGCTCTCAATTCAGGCTCCTCGCACAATATCTTGAAGTTTTCGGGCGTAAGCTGAGAAAACATAAGAACGCGGTAAGCTTTCTTTATCAGGCTGCCCAGATCAGGGAAAATCTTGGCCAGTATGATCTTTCAAATAAAGATTATAAGCTGATTCTCACACGCGTTAAAAAAGGAAGCCCTCTGCATGGTGAGATCATACTTGCCATGGCGCATAATGCAGAGCACATGTCGAATAATAATCTCGCACGTGGCATTTTAATCAACAACAGAGGCTATCTTTCATCCACAGGGAAAATAAAGGCAGCTGCCAAAATTGCGGATTACTATTTTCAAGATAATCGATATAAACAGGCCGAACGATTCAGAAAAATAGCCAATGGAGGGTATACACCCTCTATGGCAAAAAAGGATAGTGAGATTAATTCTGCAATGGCTCAAATGGAGTATAGTGCTCTTCAAAGATCAAATAGGAGATATATGAAGCTTCAATTAAAGGATCATATAGATAATCAAATCGTCACTGCCAAGGCGAAGCTTTTAGAGCACCTGGAAAATGGATATCATACAGTGATTAAATACCAGGTGCCTGAATGGGCGCTTAATGCCTGCTACCGCCTCTATGAAGTAAACAAGGAATTTGCCCGTTTTCTGAAAGAGAGCCCACTTCCACAATTGCCCCCTGAGCAGGAAAAGCAGTATGTGGAGCTTATCAATCAAAAGGCTCAGGGCTATAACGATCAAGCAGAGCAATATTTAAAGACGAGCGTTGAGCAAGCGCGAAAATGGGAAGTATGCGATCCTAAGCTTTCGCAGTATGTCATAAATCCATCAGAAGGCTCCCGCGCAACTCCTTTTTCAAGAAATAATGCATCAATTAAGATCGGAATCCAATTCCTCAAAGATGATGTGTTAAAAAGGATGCACTATAAGCTGCTGCAAGGCTCTGATAATATGAATTTGTTAAGTGATCTTGCAAAGGCATATATAGAAAGAAGAGATTTCAGGCAGACCATCCTTATCGCTCAAAAAGCATTGGAAGAGATAAAAGCCAAAAAAGACCCTTTAAAGGCAACAGTCTATAATTCATTGGGAGTAGCGTATCTTTATAAGGCTGATGATACCATGGCCAAGGATGCCTTTAAAAAGGCCCTTGATATCGACTCAAAAAATATCGGGGCACGGATTAATCTTGCAAGTCTTTATCAACATTATGGTCATAGAGATAAAGCGAAAAGTCTTTATAAAACCCTTCCAAACAGTGGAGTGGTGGAGGAATCAGAAGAGATGATTCATCCCCACGCACGGGAGTTATATTATGCCTATATCAATGATTAAAAAAAACAGCAGAATTTTTATCTGTCTCTTTGCCATGATCATTTCTCTGCACCTCCTTTGTGGCTGTGGGGGAGAAACTGGGGATACAGGTGACACAAGCACCCAGGGAGACACGTCCTCTGAAGGCTGGCAACGCTGTATAGTAAAAGATATTGATGCAGGAGGTATGCTCGCCCCTCATATTCATGCGGCAGCAGATAGCAATGACCGCGTTCATGTTGTCTATTTTTGCGATACCGATGAAAGCGATGATGAGAGCAATCCCTATACAGTTCATTATCTTCTTTTCGATATAGCGGCCGCACGCTCCGGAGCAGAGGACGCGAACACAGTGCTTGCAGAGGAGACCATTATCGATATAGATAATTGCAGGGATCTTTCATTTGTCCTTGATAGCACCAATACTCCGCTTGTGGCCTATCGGGGAGGTGAGCTGCGAGAGTGCGGTTCACCGCAGCAATCAGATGCCATGTTCAGTCTCAAGGAAAATACGAGCTGGACAGAATATACCGGCGCAATAGGCGATGTTGAGAGAAATCCGGTATTTACCGATGGGCTTGCGGGCGCTGATACCTCGGTTGCCTTTGACTCTACCGGTGATATTCATCTGTGCTATCAATTCTTCTATGAAGGGTGTGATTCAATGAACTATAACTACCCAGACCTGTGTTATGTGAAAAAGGAGCGTTCATCCCTCACCACCAGTGCAACCGAGGAGACAGTCGAGGGGAATGTGTATAATGAAGCAGGCACTGTTGCCCTAGAGCAAAATTCCATGGGTAAATATTGTGCGATCACAACAGATGCAGAGGATAGTCCTGTTATCTTTTATTATGCCGAGTTTACAGAGTCAAACAGGGGGCTCCGTGTTGCGCGGCGAGGAAACAACGGGCAGTGGGAGAGTGAATGGCTTGAAGATAACTGCGAAATAGGCGCCATAAGTGCGGCACATTCTGATGCGAGCGATGATTTCGCCGTTGCTTACTATGTAAAAGAATATACTGACGGCAGCGATTTTGTGCACTGTTTAAAGTATGCCCGGGGCAATTTCTCCTCCTGGCAGACAACCCTGGTTGATGAAAGCTCCTGGTGTGGCAACTATTGCAGCCTTGCCTTTGATTCATCAGGCAATCCCGCCATTGCGTATTATGAGTATAAGACGCACAGCGGCTATGATCGTCTGAACCTTAAACTTGCCCGCTATGACGGGACTTCCTGGAGCAAAGAAACAGTTGCTGAAAGCGGTGACATCGGCCTTTACAATACGCTCTGGTTCGATACAAATGATAGAGCGCTGATCTGTACCTATTCGAATACAACCACGACGATATATATCTATTATGAATATTATGAATAATTTTTCTCGCAAAGAGTAATCTTTACATTACAATCATTGGATTGGAGGATGCGGTACCATGAGGGGTTCTCACAATTCACTATTAAGCTCTTTCATTTTCATATGCGTGTCTATGAACGATAAGGATTTGGAAAAAGAACGTTCCATACTGCGCAAACTACAGTGGTATGATTAATAGGTATAGGATATAATCAAGGGGAGGATGTCCTGTCTTTCTTATTTAACTGATAGAAATTGCTTTTCTGAGCCTGAGAGGAATCCCATTGTTATCTTTTTGCACACTGGTTTGTAAGTGTATTTGTGGGTGCTCTCGGCTCCCATCGTTTAATTTCGCACTTATCGGCGCTCTTTTTGTTGAAAAGATGCGGGTGCGGCGCTGCAGTATTTCACAAAGGAAGATGACGGGATAAGGATTTTTGGCAGCACGTCATAGAATTTATAGGCCTTCGATTTTGGTTTTTTGGGTGGACTCAACTAATGAGAACAAAGCCCAACATCCCTGAGGTTTTCCTTATGCCTTCCCTTTATCTTTGTCCAACAGTACTTTTCAAGGATATAAAATCTTCGTAAAACATAGCTGAAATCCATTTTTATATCTCACCAATGAATACCTGGCTCTCATATCAAAAACACTGGAATGAATCTTGTATCAAATAATAAAAAATGGCAAGGATTGTATTCCAGAAGAGAAATGCCATTTAACTTTAAAATTAAAGTATCAAAGTATTAAAAGCAGGAATTTGCTTATTTATGAACCAGACAAATAAAAGGGCAAGACAAATGGGATGGAAGCTTATTAATAAAGGATCTAAGGAAGGCAATAGAATGGGATTCGGAGGAGGAGGAGTCTATACCCCGCTCTTTTTATGGACAAAAAGGCTCTTAGGTGTATGCTTTTTCATTTTATCATTGCTTTTAAATCCAGTCCTAAGTGATTGTATGAAGACAAAGTTGCGGCATATAAACGAAAGAGTGAAATACTTACATCAGGATAATTATAATACTGATATTATTAAATCTAAGGCTGCCATGAATATTGATCCAAATGATTATCTCGCCCGACTTAAACTGGGAGAGATGTATTTTCAATGTGATCAACTGGATAATGCTGACAGGGAATTGCGGGAGGTCATTGAGAAAAATCCTGGAACCGCTTATGCGCATTTTTTGTTAGCATCTATTCATTTAGAAAGAAAGGAATATAAGGAGGCCCTGGCAGAGGCGAAACTTTCCCTTGAATTGGTTAAAGATGCCCACCAGGAGAGAACCGTAAAGCCTAAAAAGGCACAGGTGCAAAATCTTTTAGGTCTGATCCATATGGAGATGGAAGAACTCAATCTAGCGCGATTACATTTTGATAGTGCCATAGAGTTAGAACCAAACAATGTTCATTTTTTGATCAATCAGGGATTTCTGTTCATGGAAATGAGAAATTATAAGGATGCAAAAGGGAAATTTGAAACGGCCCGAGATCAGGCACCGGAAGAGGCCAAGCCCTATTTGGCATTGGGGTGGTATTACTATTTTCTAAATGCATACGAGGAGGCAGAAATCCATTACCGCAAAGCGCTTGCGAAAGACCCGGATTCGCCTCAGGCTATGATCGCTTTGGGAGAAATCATGAATTGTCAGGGGCGGTTTGACAAAGCAATAGCGCAAGGAGAGATGATTATTAAAAGATTCCCTCATGATCCGTTTGGGTATCAAATAAGAGGAGGGGCATATTTAGCAGAAAATCACTATAACGAAGCAATTTTAGACCTCTCGGAAGCTGTAAAGCTGGCTCCTGAAGCTGTGAATTCCCGTTATCTTTTAGCATTAGCTTACCACAAGATTGAGCAAAGGAATCGGAGCATGAGATTGCTTGAGGAGGTTGTGACTCTTAATCCTGAACACAGCGCAGCGCATAAATTGCTGGCAGAATTGAATCTTGAGCTTAAGAAATACGAGACGGCTATAAAGAATGCACACAAGGCCCTTAATTTAACCCCTAATAGTCCTTATGCGCATAATATTTTGGGTCTTATTTATATGGGCAAAGGTGAGCCGGATAGAGGGATGGATGAGCTTCAAAAGGCGCTGGCGCTTGATCCTAATTTTGGCATGACCTATCAAAATCTGGCCTCTTTTCATACAATGACGGAGCGGAAGGATTATGCCATCAAGGCATATCAATCTGTTATAGAGATAGATCCGAACAAGCTGGATTTTTATGTGCCATTAGTCTTAACCTATCTGGAGAAGAATGAATCTGAGAAAGCACGTCAGATTTGTGTGAAGGCTCTCGAATCCGGAGGCAGACAGGAGGTATTTTATAATCTCTTGGGATTGGTTTATATGAAACAGGGCACATTGGATAAAGCGAGGGAAAACCTGAAGAAGGCATTTTGCGTCAACTCTGCATTTCTCACTGCACAATTTAATCTTGCGAAACTGGACCTCATGGAGAATAAGCCTGAGGAGTCCATTAAGAGGTTGAAGAGCATTTTAGAACAGGATTCTGATAATATTAACGCGTATATCGGGTTATTAGCAATTTATTCGGAAATCGGTGCCCAAGAAGAAGAAATAAAGAACCTGCGGGCCATTCTTGAGATCGATCCGAAACACTCCTTTGCCTTTTCTCAATTGTCAAAGATTTATAGTAATAACAAAGATTTCTATTTGCTGATAAAATTGGCCAAAAGTTACATTTCCGTTGTGCCTGATTCAAGATTGGCACATACTATTTTAGGGAATGCTTATCTCGGAACCAAGAAATATGCACTTGCCATTTCTGAATTTGAAACATTGGTTAAGATAGATCCAGGGGATCTTTCTATACAAAGAGCTTTGATCTATACATACACTCTTAGCAAGGAATATGATAAGGCACACGCACTGGTGGATAATATTCTCTCTCAAGCCCCGGATAAAGCATCCGCGTTCCTAAACCACATGGCTGAGTATTTTTTAAATGATGGGTATGTCAATGAGGCTATCAATTATTATAACTGGGCTTTGAGGAAAACTCCGGGCAATGTAGAGACATATTTGGGGCTTTCATCAGCTTACTGGATTTTAGGTCAGCCTGAAGAAGTGATTAATATATTAAAGAAAGGGATTGAAAGAATGCCTAAGTCTTTGGATTTGAGGATGTCCTTGGCCAGTATCTATTTTGATTTAAATCAACCTGATTATGCCATAGTTCAATATCAATATGCGCTTGACAAAATAGACCCTGATAACAGTGTTGTTCATCTTTATCTGGCCAGCAGTTACATGCTAAAAAAGGATGATGAAAAGACAGAGTATTATTATAAAAGAGCTATTCAGCTCGATCCAAATAATTTTAGGGCATGTAATGACCTGGCCTGGTTTTATGCCGATAAAGGCAAAGATTTGGATAATTCGCTCATACTTGCGCAGAAAGCAGGCAGATTATCTCCCAATAATCCAGATATTATAGATACAATTGGCTGGATATATTTTAAGATGGAAGAATATGATCAGGCTGTAAACAGATTTAAGCAAGCTAAAGCGCTAAAAGAAAATAGTCCTTCCATAAGATATCATCTGGCATTGGTATTAAGTCAGATTGGGGAGAACGAAGAGGCCATGAATGAGTTAAATTGGGCGTTATCCATTAACCAGGATTTTTCTGAGAGGGAAGATGCCCGGAATTTACTTAAAAAATTAAAAAAGCAAAACAAGAGCATTCAAAGTCTGAAATACTAAATTTTCCATCATTCGGCCATAATTTTCAGTTGTTGAAACTGCTGAAGATAATGCCTTATCAAAAGTACAAATTTTCTTCGATCGATTCATATCGAGCGATGATTTTACACCATATGAATAACAAGACGTTATCGAAAGTAAAAAGGTGTAATTTATCCTGTGAAGCCATCGGCGCGAGGACATGCGCTGTAGATGCCTATGATCAAGAGGTGATCGACCATCTCTTAGGTATCGACGGAAAGGATGAGTTCACCATTTATCTTGCCCCTGGGGGAAAGGTGGCGACATAGCCGAGTGATCGCAACCTCGCTTTGGTCTTCCTATCAATAATTATATACGGGGAAGAGGAGGATGAGACGGCGGAATGACCGCCATAATGACGCACTGCGCACTCCAGTCTTCTCATCATCTCTTGTCTCATAGCCTGATATTCTTTTTGAAAAAAAAGATTATTTTCTTCATGAGTATCCTTCGCCAAATCGTATAATTCATGGTAGCCGTCACTGCTCCATATTAATTTCTTATTATCATGGATGATACTTCTGAGTTGTCGTTTGAATTTCCGAATATTCTTGTTTTTTCTATCCTCTTCTTTAAAACATCGCAATGCTTGTTCGGGATAATAATACTCGCAGAATACAATCTCTTCCTCCCCTCCCCTCTCTTTGAATAAATCATGTCCTTGAAAAAAATAATCATCGACACTCACATTCGCTCTCTTTAAGAGTGTAGGGAATATATCGGTTAATTGGACCGGAGCATATTCCTTTGAAGGACCATCAATGAGTTGCGGATCATGAATAATCAAGGGGATGCGTACTGCAGGTTCATAGAGGCAAAATACATGATCAACCAGATTATGATCCCCGATATTTTCTCCATGGTCTGAGGTTACTATAAACATAGTATTTTCCCACAGATTTCTCTTCTTGAGTTCTGTGATTATTTTCCCAATATAATAATCCACGTAAAGTATTTCTGCATCATAGAGTTTCTTCAGATGTGTGAGTTCTGCGTCTGAAAATTGTATCCTTCCGAGTAAATAATCTTGCCACCTGTTCGATTCACACGAAAGGATCGAATCTTGTAAAAACTGATTATAAAATTGTTGAGAGGAATCATAAGGAGCATGAGCTTCAATCAAATTAATAAAGATAAAGAAAGGTTTATTCTTATCCCTCTGTCTTAAGGACCGTTTCAGCAGACTAAATGCACTATTTTCTTCTGAAATCATGCAAGACAAAAGCAACCAAAAATCTTTTTTCCATGTCTCGTAATAGGTTGAAAATCCTTGATGGAAATTATACGGTTTTCCAAGCATTGGATTTTCTACAATGCCAATGGTCTCATAGCCTTCGCATGAGAGTACTTCTGCTAAGGTTGTTAATTGATCGCTCATTACCCAATATTCCTGTGATGTCTTATGGGAAATTGTATAAAGACCCGTAAAAAGTGATGCATGTGCCGGCGAGGTCCAGCAGCTCGTTGAATAGGCATTGTAATATACTCGTGAGTTTCTTATGAGTTCATTTAAATGGGGCGTTGTTTCTCGCGAATATCCATAACATGATAAATGATCTTTGCGGACTGTATCCATAACAATCAGCATTATATTCGGTCCATCATTTTTTGCGATGAGACAATTTTTTTCCACAATTTTAAAAAGAATAATCACTGATATGCATGCTATGAGAGCGATTGTCCACAGTTTATTAGTAAATTTTTTCATAGTACCCTATAAATAACTTTTCTAGGGGTATTGACAATTCGATAAAATTGATTGTTTGATTTATTGAATAAATAATTGAGTAATTAAAGTAGGTATCTATAAAAATTATAATACATTTGCTCTGAACCATGCAACCGGCAGAGTAAAAAATAATAATAAAAAATTTTTGAAAAGAATTCATATGGTCTTTTTTTGCGATTCCGATAAAAGCGATGATGAGGGCAATCCGTTTGTGCCGTGTCAAAATTCCGTCATAAAATAATATCAATGACTTATATAGCTGCCAATATAGACTGAGAAAATTCCGATAGATATAATGGAAATTAAAAATATTATTTAAACCATTTTAAGGGGAGTTATGGATATGAACCATTTTAAGCTAATATTAAGATTATTTTTTCCCCTTATATTCATTTGTTTAGTTTTCCCTATAAGGGCGTATGCGTATCTTGACCTTGGAAGTGCCAGCTATCTCTTGCAATTATTCCTGGCCAGTTTATTTGCGGGATTGTTTCTCCTGAAAATGTACTGGAGAAAAATTGTGTCTTTTATTAGAAATCGACTTTATAACAAGAGAAATGGACAAATTGAAAAATAATAACGGAAGGATCTTCAGCTCCTTCCGGGATCCAAGTGGATACCTTTTTCATCGAAGTAATGCAATTTATCGTCAAGTAAACATTACTTATAAGGAAAATTATGATCATCTGATGAATTCAGGTCTTTATAAATCTTTAATAGAGAGTGAGTTGTTAATTTCTCATGAAGAAGTTGATATCGGATATGCTTTATCTAATAATGCCTACAAAATAATTAAACCGGAGCTAATAACTTTTATCTCATATCCTTATGAATGGTGTTTTGATCAGTTGAAGGATGCAGCATTAACTACACTTAAGATTCAAAAAAAATCATTAGATTTTGGAATGTCCTTAAAAGATTGCAGTGCCTACAATATACAATTTAAAAAAGGAAAATCTATATTTATAGATACACTTTCTTTTGAGAAATATCAGGAAGGGTGTCCCTGGAATGCTTATAGGCAGTTCTGTCAACATTTTCTCGCCCCTCTGGCTCTCATGAGTTATAAAGATATTCGACTAAATCAATTATTACGAATTTATATAGATGGAATTCCTCTAAATTTGTCAAGTAAGCTTCTTCCATTTAGCTCTTACTTTGTTTTTTCACTATTTTCTCATATTCACTTACACGCTCAATGTCAAAAATACTTTGCATATAAACCTATAAAAAAAAGAAGCCGCCGTAAAATAAGTCAGATAGCGTTATTAGGACTTGTTGAGAGCTTAGAATCTTGTGTAAAAAATTTAAAGTGGCGCCCTAAAAAGACAGAATGGTGCAACTATTATGATAATACTAATTATTCATGTGATTCCTTTAACCATAAAAAACAACTAGTAGCGGAGTTTTTTGATAAGATTAATCCAAAAATAGTGTGGGATCTTGGTGCAAACATCGGATCATTTAGTCGCATCGCAGCTAATAAAGGGACCCAAGTAATCTCTGTTGATAATGATCCCGTCTGCATTGAAAATAATTATCTTGAAAACAAAAAAAAAGGTGAGACTAATATTTTACCTTTGTTGCTGGATTTGACTAATCCAAGTTCTAGTATTGGCTGGGAAAATCAGGAAAGAATCTCTTTTATTGAGCGTGGTCCTGCTGACACAGTGCTTGCCTTGGCTTTAATTCATCATTTGGCTATTGTCAACAACCTCCCATTAAATATAATCGCAAAATTCTTTAATGGTATTTGTAATTCACTCATTATTGAATTCGTGCCAAAATGCGACTCTCAGGTT
The DNA here is from genome assembly GCA_049472395.1 of bacterium. Lineage (GTDB taxonomy): Bacteria > SZUA-182 > SZUA-182 > DTGQ01 > JBLIRR01 > JBLIRR01. The sequence continues at coordinate 22,835 of JBLIRR010000037.1, forward strand.
CAGAGACTCTTATCAACGAGAGAAGATATTTTCCCCGGGTATACCCAAACTGCTTTTGAAAATGAATTTAGTAAATTCTTTATTAAAAAGGATTCTTCTAAAATCAGAGATACAAAAAGAATTCTATATCTTATGGTAAAGAAGAATAATAATCCATGAAGAAATCATTTATTATTCATCCTATATTATTTGCCATCTTTCCTATTCTCTTTCTTTTTACTCACAATATACATCAAGTTAAATTAAATGAGATTTTCATCCCAATAGTAATCACCGTATGCTTTTCATTGGCTTTTTGGAGTTTATTAAAATTGTTTTTATTCAAGGATAAGCATTTGGCAGGTTTAGTAGTATCTCTCTTCCTTTTATTATTTTTTTCATATGGTCATTTTTCTAATGCAATTAATGGGTTCCCTCAGACTATAGGAGTGATTATCATTACCGACAAATGCTTTTTAATTGTATGCGTTTTAATTTTTCTCATAGGCGTTTATTTTTTTAAAAAGATCCCAAAAAAATTACCTAATATTACCAAAATTTTAAACATAATTTCTTTTACCCTAATATTTTTTTCTTTAATACAGATTGGTGGTTATAAAATTAAATCTTGTACAATTTGGCAAAATAATAAACCTCTCCAAATGGATAAAGAACAATCTCAAGTACTTAAAAAAAATAATGGCCTATATCCGAATATATTCTTTATTATCTTAGATGCATATGCTGGAGCAGAGATTCTTAATGAAATATATGAATATCAAAATAATGATCTTATTGATTATTTGGCTCAAAAAGGCTTTTATATTGCCAATAAATCTAGGTCAAATTATTATCAAACTAGTCTATCACTGGCCTCTAACTTGAATCTTGATTATCTCGATAACTTATTTGAACAAAACAAAATTAAATTTAAAAGTCTTAAGTTAATGACAAATATGATAAAAAATAATAAGGTATTTCATTTTTTAAGACAGTATGGATATAAGATTATAGCGTTTTCATCCGGATGTCCCGAAACAGAGATAGATAATGCTGATATTTATTTATCCCCACAATGGAATTTAAGTGAATTTCAAAATGAATTTATAAATACTACTCCTATTCCAACAATGCTAAACATCCTAAAAATTGATTTGCAGACTAATTTACATAGAAAAAAAATACTATATATCTTTGATCATCTTAGTGATATATCTAATCAAGATTCTCCCTTTTTTGTTTTTGCCCATATTAAAGCACCTCATCCCCCTTTTGTATTCGATCGATGTGGAGAAAAAATTAACCTTGAGGAAAAATTCTCAGGTGACGATGGTAGCTGGCTTATACGAAAAGGAAGATTTACAAGAACCCAATATATAAAAAGTTATATAGATCAACTTATCTTTATTAATAATAAAATTAAAATAACTATAGATGCGATATTATCTAATGCAAAAACACCCCCCATCATTATTCTCCAGGGGGACCATGGTCCTCGATCTATGTTTATCTGGGGAGATACAGACATGACCCATCATAAAGAATGTTTCTCCATTTTAAATGCCTATTATTTTCCCGATAAAAGCTATGCTTCTTTATATGATGAAATAACTTCCGTGAATACATTTAGAATAGTAATGAACCAATATTTTAGTGGCAATTATGAGATATTAGAAGATAAAAGTTATTTTTCAATCCCCAAGTCTTTTTTTAGATTTATCAATGTAGATGATAAAATCCAAAATCCTGACTATGCAAATGTACATATACTTAAGGGAACATCTCTACTCTGGGAGCAGGAGTTTCAAAAGGCTATTATTCATTTCTCCGCCGCTCTTCAACTTGAGCCCAATAATGCAATTGCTCATAATAATTTAGGATATGCATTGGCTAATCAAGGCGATCTTAAGCAAGCCTATACCCACTTTGCTGAAGCAGTGCGCCTTAAGCCAGATTTTGAGTTTGCACGTAAGAATTTAGAGCTTTTTTCACGAATGTTGGATAGAGAATAAGTGAAATAGGTCACGGCGTATAACAAAGCCCCCTTAATTTCGCTTTATCTAAATATCTGACCAAAAGGAATATATAATAGAAGACTTCGATTTATAGGGATCTGAACAATTCCCGAAATGGACGCTTTTCGCCTCATGAACTACAATTACTGCATGTAGTGGGAACGAAGATCGATACAACCATTTTTGAAGACAGGACTATTAAAAAGATCAAAAATATGTTTAAGAGTAAGGATTAAGGGACGATCCCTCGAAAAGAATTCATCAGAAGAATGGGTCTGCAGTCTGACAAATTTATTTATATATCATCGCGATAGTGGGCAGACATCGGAGGAAATCGGGAATCGATATAAGTTATAGGTGAATCTGCTATATAATCCAGGCGTGTCGTCATTCACCAACCAGTCGGGGAGTTGTTATAAAATCTTACAGAATAAAATTGATTAAATGATTGATAAAATTAATTTGTCAAGAGTGTAGACCTCACACACTCTTTCCCTGCTTTATATGATTAGTCCAGCGCACGAAATTCTCCGGTTTCTTCGATAATAACCGGATAGCCTTCGACCCTTGACGGTATCTTATCTCGTACTTCCTTTGGTTTTGAGGATGTAAAAATCTTGATACAGGGTTTACCATCGAAAAGCCCGATTGCAGTGCCCTCGACCCCGGGAATGGCCATCCAGCCATCCGTGTGTTCTTCTTGCACCTGCTCGATAGTTCGCTCCGACATATGCCGTCCTTTCTCAATGCCGCTGGGACCGGTATAAGAACCGCAGCCGGTAAGAATACCGGCTGCGGTTATAGCACAAATGTTCAGCAGAACAATTAAGATCCACCTGACCATTGGCAGGTCTCTGTTCTTTCAACTCTTAATTAAGGAAAGCAACTGCTAGGCCTGCTTTCTGAAAATCATACTTGACTCATTACTTATCATAACTGTTCGTTGGAGTAATCCCGTCCCATTCTAGTACTCCGGCTATCACATCGGTGACTTTCGTCGTGTATGTGCCGGACGGTGCGTTCGCGGCTTTAAAGGTTACAGTGCCATCCGATCCTGTTGTACCGGTTCCGGAACCATATAACGACTTGTTACGATAAAGCTCAATTGAAACGGATGCACCTTCCACTACGTTTCCAAGGTCATCCAAGAGAGCAACGGTTATCAAAAGATGTCTGCCTCTGCCTTCAGTGCTGTACTTAATAGAAACAACGCTTACGGCTGTTGGTTCTGCCGGCGGCGTTCCCACGGTGATACTGACGGAGTCGCTTCCGGTTTTGCCGCCTGAGTCGGTCACCGAGGCGGTGATCGTATGCATTCCCTCGCTCAATGTCCCAGAGACGCTGCCCCCTTGACCTATCTCCCCATCGATGCTGGATGTCCAGACCAGACTTGCTGAGAGGTCCCCATCCTCGTTGTCCATGGCCTCTCCTTCGAAGGTGATTACTTCCGAAGAGTCAAATGTAGTACCATCATTAGGGCTTATAATACTAACTACCGGTGCCACATTCACAGTAGGCTCTTCACCGTCAACGGTCACATTGAACGCAGCGAGTACCAGGTCAATCCTATTGGCGACCGTGATCGTTGAGCTGCCGGCAAATAGCAATCCAACCGGGTTGAGATAGTCATCATCGGTAACAATCAGCGAACCAGAGTCGCCTCCCAAGCTAAAATCTCCTGGTTCGATTATGATCTGATTCACAAATCTCGCCGTCTTGCCGACGCCGTAGCTGATGTTGACGGTGGCATTGACGCCCGTAACTTCCCCTTTGGTCAGTTTAGTTGTTCGCCCGAATTTCTGTACTTTCTGACCAATTGAGGCCCCGACGATGGTCGAGTTGGGTGTTCCATAACCACCTTCGGATGTGGGTGTGGTAGTGCCCACCTTTTCGGTATCCGTCAGAGCGATGGCCGCATCGATTACGTTTTTGGCCCTGCGGCTGAACACGATCGGCTCGAAATCGAAAAGCGTACCGATGACATCAGTCTCAACGTTACCACCATCAAACGGACCTGGTTGAATGACAGAGTCACCGATTGAAGCTTCATTCGAGTTCGCATACACATGATTGTTACTGAGGGCGTAAACTATCTCACCATCGTCTCTACTACCATTATTATTATCATCATCATACACCCTGCACCCGATCGTTCCGGCAGTGATATCTGGGTGGCCGGTCGAAACCCCTATCGGGACAGGTCGTTCATACCTTTCCGTAGTGAGAGCGTAAATTTTGCCCGTGATTACGACCTGGACAGGGACGCCGTCGAGCTGTTGAGGAATACCGCGAACTCCCGGACCGGCTGTAAAGACCCTGATAGCCAATTGGCCGTTCTGGCCAACCCCAATGGCAGTGCCCTCGACGCCATCCATTGCCATAAGCCGGTCGGTATTTCTTTCCTGGACTTCTATGACGCGGTCAAAGGCCCAATCCCTATTACCCTGGGCTGATAGGACGCCCGAAAGAACCATCAGTCCGAAAATGGTGACAATTACTAATAGTACTTTACAAAAAATTTTTTTTGTCATATAAAATTCTCCTCTATTTTATAAAAAATTTTTTTTCATTTCTCATAAGTGATAATAATTTTTTATTGCCCTACTAAGATTGCCTTTTTTATCACCTCCTTAAATAATTTTTCTAAGCATCATGCGACAGAACTTTGATATCAGCCACTTTGTCTTGTAGGTCTTCCCATCCGGAAATATTTTCAAGGTCTAAAGGTGTACCCTCGTTGCAAGTTGACGGGCAGTGTCCTGACTTATCCCAAAAATCCGGTCCCGCAATTTTAATGCCTCTATCACTAAAATATGGGGAACATTCCTCCAATCAACTGGATCAGGAGGTTCCTCCGCCACTCCAGATGTCACCGCAGTCTCATCCTCCGCAGCTCCCATCTCCGGTCTTTCGTTAAATAATAAACCGCTCAATGCCTTCCTTTCTTCATGAGACATCCTTGAAATGGAGGTCTCACCGCCTGTCCATTCGGCCCCCTTTGCTTTTATAGCCTTTCTGATCTCTGCCAGCTCCCCGGCTTGGTCAGCCCTTTTTTATTCATATGAAATATATTTTACATCTATTTTTTCAAATTAACATTAGCCCATCATATTTTCTCTCTTTTATTGTTAACCAAATTATTCTTTAAGTATAAATAGTTCCAGATGATTTTTTATAATATTTTTTTATAATGATATCTATCCCTTTTTCATTATTCTCATAAAAGAGTGGGGTGCCACCCATATACATAGTACCTTTAGAATCCCCGTATTATTAAGATCGTTCTTTTTAATTCACCTATCTATACGTACTTTGAGACACGTACTTTGAGACTCTCATCTATTTATATGTTTATATCAGCTGTGAATCTATCCTTGTCAGTACTTCTTGATAGAGATATATTCTGTTTCTCATAAATTCTTTCTGAATTGAATGCTTTATTAGAAGTAGGGGATATGGATTGACGAAAAGATAAAGAAAAGATTGCAATTATAAAAAAAACTGTTATTAATATTATAGTGAATAAATCTGGAAAAAGATTTATTATATGAATAAACATGAAAAATAAAATCTTTAACTGATTAATATTTAATATAAATCTGATGTGCTTTAATTATAAGCAATAATCATTAATTTGTCAATATAAATATTTATTTTTTTTAATACAGTTACTTATTGCCTTGAAGTGATTAGCTTTATGACAATTCAAAATCGGACATCACAAAGATGATTAGGATATTGGTCTTAATCATCAGGGACAGGTTAATATACATTCTTAGGTGTCATTGAAATCTGAAATAAGGAGATCGATTATTTTGAACGGCAAAAAATACTAACAAATAGTATAAGCAATAAGTCTTAAGAGAGAGAAAACTTCTTTATTGAAAAGGCACTTTTAAGGAATTATAATAAATTCTTATGCAGCATACACATTTTTTAAAAAAGCGTGGTCATTTTCTTTTATTACTATTTTTTGTGATGCTTATCGTGTATTCCCCATTTCATACACTCCAGGCTAAGGAAAAAGAAAATGAAAATATTCTTAGCAAGGAGAAAAAAATCTATTTCACCCTACGATTAGGGCAGGGGGGATTTTCTGATGATCGGTCAGATCTTGGTGTATTAGGGGGTGGCCAAATTGCACTGGATATCAAATCACATAAATTTCCCATTGCCATTTCGATTTCTAGTGAATATTACACAAATAGCCCGAACCCAACCCATTCTTATGAAATAGCCGATTTAACGGCATATAATTTACTTTATATGACAAAACCATTTAAACACGAAAGGGTAAATGTTTTCCTGGGAGGAGGTTTTGGCTGGCTCCAAGTCCCTAAAGGCGAAGAAGAACCTGCGGCCAGGGTACAGGGCTTTCTCTATAACCTCGAGGCGGGAATAAATGTGCGATTATTCTGGAAGATTGGTTTCTATTGTATAGGCAAGTACCTCTATGCGCAGAAGGAAAGGAATAACATAAAAGTAATTGATTTCAGCGAGCATATTTTTCTCCTAGGGCTTACTTTCAACTTTGGTTTATTTGATAAAGCCGGGTAAGATGAAACGGATCATAGCCAACTGATGACACTGTGAATGTCTTACCATCCAATCAATCTTCTTTTTTAGAATCATCCGGCAACTTGGCAGAAGGAGCTAAATCCACTATTAAGCTCTCTCATTTTCATATGCGTATCTATGAAAAAAAATTTATTTCTCTCGTCTTTTGATCGATTTAAATATCGTAGTATTTATTGAGGTACTTTAATAAAACTCGCTAACATTTTAAATGACCGAAAAAGGAGAGACTTATGTGTAGTATTAAAAAATCAATGAATGTATTATTTATTATGGTGACCGCGTTTTCTTTTATCATTTTATCAATTAATATGGCTCAGGCACAATTTGACATGTTCCGTGAATTGGTGCCATCGGCTAAAACCCAGGGCGCGAATATGTTTGAGGCTGATTGGATACCAGGAACGAGAATGCCTGCTGCTGTCCCTGCTCCTGAGCAGTTGGTGGAAACGAAGATGTCTGAAACAAAGATGCCTGAAGAGGATAGTCAACTCGTTGAGGATAACCTTGAAGATGAACTTACGGATTCCAATGAACTTATAGTCGCTGCACTTGGCCCGATGTATCAGCCGAATCTTATAAGCGGCGGCAATAGATGGACAATTACCTTTTTTGACGATTCCTCCCCCGTCCATACGCAATGGGCAACTCAGGGTATCTGTTTCAAATATAAAGGAAGAGTAGGACGGCATGACAGATACGTATGGTGGTCTGATACCTATCCGGATTGGAATGGAAGAGCAACTCAAGAAGGCGATCAAATTGTTATGTATGGCGATTATGCAGGAGATGTGGGACATGACGGTATGATATGGGATATTGTCACAAGCAGCAGAAGTAATGAAGGAGCGGGCCACTGGTGGGAATGGCGTGAAGATGGCAAATACGGAAGAGTCATCGGTTTTGGAAATGCGAAGCTTATACGGAGAGGAAAGTGCAACTGTGATGAGGTAAAAGCCATGGATATTGATCTTCCTCTCACTAAAGATGGTTATATTATGGAAACGCCGTCAGGTATGCAGTTTGAGTAGATCGATTTTCATAATCCTCCCTAAGTCTTCTTGGGGAGGATTTTTTATTTTCTTTTAAAAAATTTGATTATTTCATGAGCGAATAGGAAAATTGCCGACGAGGCAATAATAGTTGCCCAATCTGCCAGTGTTAAACCGGTAAATGCCAAAAATGTATTCAATCCGGGTGTATAAATGGCAACAATACAAAAACCAATGGAAAGCAGAATAGAATAGAGCATATTTCTATTACTGAAAAAGTTTCTATTGAACAGGGATTCTAGCTCATACCGCCTTGAGAGGATATTAATAAATTGTGCACCTACAATGGTCATATAACAAAGGGTTGTTGCTCTGCTATAAAGAACATGGGTTTCTGTAAGGACTACTCCCATTCTGCGAATAAAAAATCCAAAATTCAAAAAGCCCAACAACCCCATAAGAATCCCTAGAAAGATAATTTCTGTAGCTGTCTTTGTGTTCACAATATGGGATTCCCTGCTTCTGGGAGGGGATGTCATTAAATCCTTCGATCCTGGATCAAAGGTAAGAGCGGTGAGGGGGAGGATTTCTGCCAACAAATCGATGGCTAATATCTGTATGGCAAGGATCGGAATCGGCCATTTAAAAAGCGCAACTCCTAAAAGTCCTAATAATACAACTGTTAACTCTGCGCCATTACTCGTTAATGAGGCAAGCACGGTTTTCTTAAGATTATTAAAAATAGTGCGTCCTTCTCGAATAGCATGCACAAGTGTCGGAAAACTGTCATCTAACAATACAAGTTCGGCAGCCTGTTTGGATACATCTGTTCCCATTTGTCCCATTGCGACTCCAATATGTGCACTCTTAAGAGCCGGTGCATCATTTACCCCATCTCCTGTGACAGCAACGATTTTATCTTGGCTTTTTAGGATCTTGACAATACGCAATTTATTTTCAGGGGAGACCCGGGAGAAAATCAACGCCCTCTGTGTATCCATAGTCTTCTTTAATATGTCATCGGACATGTTTTCCAATTGATGACCGGTGATAACCGGTACATCTTCACCCCTCATCGATAAATCAATTTTCTTGCCCACAGCCTGGGCTGTAATCGCATGATCACCTGTCATGATAAAAGTACTAATGTGGGCTTGGTGTGCTTTATCTATTGCCTCTTTCACTCCCTCTTTCGGAGGATCAATCATGGCCACAAGCCCCAAAAACGTCACATCCCTCTCAATTTCCTCGAGGATATAATCCGTCTCGTCCGGCCCAAGCTTTCGAAATGCAATAGCTAATACACGCAGCGCCTTGTGAGAATAAGCTTCATTTAAAGCCTCCAAATTTTTAATATCTTCGTCGGTTATGGGAGAAGCCTGAGAATCTTTCCAGATATATTTACTCACAGAAAGGACCTTATCAAGAGCCCCTTTCATCGCTAAAACCTTTTCGTCACCAAACTTGCGAACCGAACTCATCCGTTTCCTCACAGAATCAAAACTAAATTCATGCAACTCAGGGTTTTCTTCATCTTCCTTTGGTGAGCGGGTGCCAAGCTTTGTAGAGAGGGTAATTAAGGCTGCCTCTGTAGGATCGCCAATGGAATACCAGCTGGAATGATTCTCATCCGGCGCATGAATTTCCGCATTGGAGGCCATGGTCGCAGCATCCATCATAATTTCCAGTTTATCAATAAATTCTTGCGTAAGTGGCTTTCCCTCATCATCCACAATTGTGCCTTTCGGTTCATAGCCTATTCCTTTTACCTCATATTCCTTTCCGCAAAACCACACCTTTGTCACTGTCATTTCGTTTTTGGTAAGCGTCCCTGTCTTATCCGTACAAATTACATTTGTTGATCCTAAGGTTTCAACAGAGGAAAGCTTCTTGACAACTGCGTTTTCCTTGGCAAGACGGTTGACACCTTTGGATAATGCAACGCTTATCTGCATGGGCAATGCCTGGGGTACAATGGCCACAGCAATTCCGAGCGCATAAATGAGGGCGAAATGCAGACCCAATCCCTGGGAGAGGCTCACAAAGAAGAGAAGGATGGAAATTATAATTGCAAACACTGTAATCCTGTTGGCAACCACTTGGAGTTCCTGTTGGAGAGGAGATTGAGAGGTTTTCGCTTCTTGTGTGAGATCGGCAATTTTACCCATTTCCGTGTCCATTCCCGTTGCCACAATAACACCCTTTCCATTCCCCGATGCTACCATTGTTCCCAGATATGCCATGTTTTCACGATCAGCCAATACACATTCCTCTTTTATTAAATTGCTGTGTTTATTCTGGGGCATGGATTCTCCGGTCAGTGATACGTCATTTGTGCGCAAATTAAATGATTCGATTATTCTCACATCTGCCGGGACCTTATCTCCCTCATCCAGACTGATAATATCGCCTTTTACCAATTCAGCCTGTGGCAGTTCCTTTAATTCGCCATCACGATATACCTTTGATGGTGATTGCACTAATTTTTTCAGGGATTCCATAATCTGTTCAGCTTTATATTCCTGAAAAAAACCGATAACCGCATTAATGATAGTGATGATCAGCATGATAATTCCATCCCGATAGCTTCTGATTAAAAAAGAGATACCTGCAGCTACCAACAAGACCGCCATAAACACATCTTTAAATTGGAGCAAAAATTTGATGATTACCGGCGTTTTCTTGCCTGTTACGAGTTCATTTGTGCCATCCTGCTCCAGCCTCTTGTGAGCTTCTGCAGTTGACAGCCCGGTTTGGGAAGTATTTAAGTGTTTTAAAACCTCTATGGCTGGTTGTCGATACCATTCTTTCATCATGCAATTATTCCTTTTTCGTGCGTAAAAGTCTATTGTAACATTATTTAAGATATATCAGGAAATTATATTTATAATGTGCGGAATTTGTCAAGCACGCTGCCATCACTATACAGGGCAATCTCGCATGAAAGATTTTTTTCATACGATTGCCCTGATACTTGTGGTTTATACAAAGTCTGTTTCACTACATTATTAGAAACTGTACCTGTACACTAAGTGTTGAGCTCGTAGACAATCCCCAGAATTTCAGATTTTTCAATTGATTAATTATACATAATCCTACTGCCTCGCCTATGTCATTTCTGGTGATCTCAGAGAAAATAACATTCCCATTGACATCAATTCTAATATTTACATCAAGGTTTCCTTTCATGTATATTCCCTGCAGACAGGAAGAGAGTTTAGAGATATTCATGGTAATAATATTCTTAACATTGTTTTCTAATTTTTCGTCGCCTACAATGGTTACTTTTTGAATTGACAGTCCTCCAGTTACCATTCCCTGACCAACTGTTGCCGGCAAAATAACATTAAATCCTAATGTCTGCATACTTGGAGCAATGATAGATGTTCCCCAATTCGGTAATGAGAGTGAGGATTGGAAAGGTTGGTTGAAAATTGCAGGAGTATTTACACTAAAAATTGTTAGAGGATTTGATAATGGAAATTGTGATGCTCCCCCACGCACAGGAAATGTAAAAGCTGTATTATAGAGAGAAACAGGAGAGATCGGAATATAATTAAAGAGACTCTGCGTCTGTGAAAGTGGAACCAGCGAGGGAAATATGGTATTAGGTCCACTAATACCGCTAGTATTAAAAACAGAACCAGGAGAAGAGGAAATCGATGGCGCAGATTGAATATGTGTACTCGTATACCCCGGTACACTCATTCCAAACCCACTACTTGCAACAGCACTCATTCCTCCTCCTACTCCGCCAGTTAAAGCATAACCGCTTGGAGCTGAGGCAGGGAGACCAGAACCAATACTCCAGTTGTAAAATGAAGAGGATCTTGCTGCTGCCCCACTCATCGAACCTGTTCCCACAGCATAATCAGATACTCCCTCAGAAAGGGGCAGGGCTTGTTTTACAGTTGTCGATTCCCCTGTTTCATTCCGTACCAGAGTATCAACCGCCACAAATGAGGTATAATCCGTAAGTAAATTATATTGCAAGCCCAAATCCGTTATCACATTTACAATATCAGCATCAGTGGATAATTTATTGTAATCTCCGAGAATCATAATACGATGGCGGGCCCATAGATAACGTAATGCAGAATTTTTGTCCGAGGGCTGAACATCTCCAACAGTAAAAACCTTCGTATACTCTTCATCCCCTGAAAAGCCGGTTAATTCGATTTCTCCCTCAGGATTTCCACTCCATTTGCCAAAACAAATGACGGGTCTTTCCGCAAGCACATCAGGAATGCTCGGCGGTTCAATATCATACGCCCCAAATTCTCCAAAATCCACATTAATTTGGGTCAGTACAGGAGATTCTATATAACGGCGGAACTTTTCTCCCTGAGCTGCTGCCTCAGCCTGTTTCGTGACAACAAACGGCTCGCCCATGCCGACATGAGCCATGCCTTCGATGATATGACGATTGACGCTTGAGCCAATTCCAAAGGCAAATACGTTGGCATCTCCCAGGTTTTTACGTATCAAGTCAAAGACTTCAGGCTCAACAGTAACAAAGCCATCAGTAACAGGAACAATGATTCGGGACATTCCTTCACTTCGCGGTAAGGCCAGAGCACGGATAAGGGCGCGCAGTATCTCAGTGCCTCCTCCCCCTCTCTGCCTGTCAATAAGATCTATAGCAGTTTGGATATTTTCCTCTGTCGCAGGCAAAGATCCTTCCTCCGACATTATTGCTGCACTGTTTGCGAATAGGAGCACGTTGAATCTATCTTCAGGTCTGAGATTATTGATGAGATCTTTAAGTAATTTTTTTGATATTTCAAGGGGAAAGCCACTCATTGAGCCGGAAACGTCAACGATAAAGATATATTCCCGGGGAGTAATATCCTTCTGCTCAACCTTTTCAGGGGGTTGTACCATCAAGAGAAAGAAATTTTCTTCCTCACCTTCATACAGGAGCACACCGGACTCAATAGCCCCACCAGCCAATTGATATTTAAGGATAAAATCACGATTGCCTCCAAACTGCTCCGATTCCCCAAGCCTGATCACTGCGAAGGATTTCCCTTCATACTGAATATTAGTTTCATGGGTATCGCACAACACCTGTTGAATAGGAAGCCCTGCTGAAATATCGACTTGAATATCAAAAGTATACGATGGTGCTTCACCCTCATGCAAATAGGGATTTACCACCCATTCTTCAGATGATGTCGCTTCAGCAATAGGTGTATTTGAATATCGAGGGCTTACAACGGTGGGATAGACAAATTCATATATGGAGTCTGTGGGAACGAGTAATTCAGTGTACCTCAGCTCAACCTGGATTTCATCGCCGGGCATGATATTAGCCACATTCATTTGAAACACATTCGGCCGCTGCTGTTCTAAAAGCGACGCGCTTTTGCCTTCTTCTTTCGCCTTTTCATAAGTTTCTCTTGCTTCCTCCTTTTTTTGAATCTCCGCTACGATGGTTCGATCACCGATTGTCATTATCATTCCATACACAGCAGCTCGTGTAGAGGCAGGGAATACATAGATCGCTTCAAGAGTATGCTCTCCCTCATTTTTATAAATCTGGGATACCACCACATCAGCGATAACACCGGCAATATTCACACTGGCTGAGGTAGATTTCAAGGGGAGCTGATCAAGATCAGAATCCTCGCTTATGACAAGAAAATAAGGTGATAAGGTTTTATCGCTCTCATCTGAGAGTTCGTCCGAGAGCGCCGGGTTTGCAATAAATAAAATTAAGAAAATGCACATTACTACTCTTTTCATGACTTTTCTCCTTAATTTGTCTTACTCTTTATGAGTATTACATTATTTAATGTCTCGCGGCTTTAGTATGTGCTTTTTAATTTTTTATACACCCCCTTTCTGATCATACATTAATGTATCTCCTCTTTTTTTAATGTGATAAAAAGAAACTTCTGATTATTATTTTTTTCATAACATTATTATACACCATCATACTCATTTTTACTATATTAATATTCTTATTATGTATTGACAGGAATACGCTTTTTGAGCCACTAGGATATATTATTATAAATTAATATAAATCTACTATAATTTTAAATAAAAATCCGCAGAAGGGAGATATATACTAACTATAGGTATTATGAGTACCGCAGGGATCATATTTAAGGTAGGGGATTTTAGAGATTATCAAATTCAATCTGAGATACAATAAGATGTCGGATTGGATCTATATAAGATAAGCTCAGGAAAACATAAAGGAGAGAGGCATATCACTAAAAGAGTTAGGAGTCTGCTTCGCAAGCTTCTCTATTTTGCTTCATTGAATATGGCCAAAAAGATAAATAGGAGAAACAAAAATGCAAGTAGGGCCATTTCTGACCCTACTTTTAAATTTTAAAACTAAAATCAGGGAGGAAATGGCCCTACTCATCACTCCCTAAATTGTCTATAACCAAATCAATTACTTTTTCGGACCAACATTAGTAAAAGTAAAATCATAGGTATAATCCACATAACTGGTAAATCCCTCTGGTGCATCGAAGGTAACAAGCATCACCGCGCTACTAGAGTTTTTAAGTATCTTGTTAAGTTCAAGTATCCCATCTTCGGTGACATCGTCGAGTCTCATGGTCAGTACCTTAAATTCGTTACCGGATTTTTTCTCCTTAATGCCGACAAATGACACGGTAAAGTCGTTGTTAATGGGCAGAATTTCAGTGATATCTTTGAACGCTTCTGTGTTGGAACAGTCGGAAATTAAAGTCCCGTCCACGTAAACGTTGTCCACTATCCAGCCATCTTCAGTGTGAAATGCCCAGTCAGTAACGTAGCGGAAGGCAATGAGAATATCCTGACCGGCGTAAGCACTGAGGTCAAAGCTCATACTAATCCAACTTCCGCTATATCCCGTCAGGCCGGGCAGATTCTCTATAACCTTAGGATAGGAGCCATCTATGGGTTCATCTACAGTATACTCGTTAGCCAAACTAGTCCAGGTGTGCCCGCCGTCTGCAGATACTTGCACGAAACCAAAGTCCCATTCTTCTTCGATATCATAAAAGGTGTCGAAGCTCAGCGTGCCTCCGCCAGCGGCCTCAAAGATGGCCCAATTATCAATTTCATCGCCTGTGCCACTCATCAGGACATTGCCATCCGAACTCCAGGCCGTCGGTTGCATCGTATAGTCAACCCCGTTGAATGTAAGCTTAGCAAGGTCCTTAGGATCTCCATCGATCCAGATATAGTCCGTACCCCAGGGTGGGGCGCCTGATGTGCTAAAGGCCTCGGTATTAGGAGAATCAGGGCTTCCGATGTTAAGGTTAAAACTAATGTTTTCGAGTTGATAACGACCTCCTCCTGGTGTCATGGAATCGATTAACAATGCAACAGCCCAGTCATGATAAAGGTCACCAAAATCCTTTTTGATGTTGAAGTCCCCCAAAGTAGAATTGATAGACGAAATACCGTTATCTGGATTGCAAACCATTGCCTGGATGAAGGGACCGCCAAAGTTTTCAAAAAGGTAAAGCGTCCAAAGATAGGCATGTCCATAATCAGAAAGGATTTCTAAATCTCCTTGATCTCCCCAGACTACGAGTGAATTCTCGGGTCGATTTGCTGCATCATTGACATGAGAATCTGGGTGACCATAGCCGTTCAGGAAGAAAGCAAAATCTGAGCACCCCTCGTTAATCCATAGTTCTTCATCAGGATCAATATCATCAATGAATTGTTTTAATTCTTTTATTTTAATTTCCGCATCAGTTCTATCCAAAACTTCCATTTGCATATTCCTTATTAACCGGTTCTCTTCTTTGTATTTTGATGCATATTGCTCAAGTCTCTCAATGCGATTGTGTGCTTCAATTACTGCCCCATGAGATGTAGGCAAAGAGAATTGAAGGACTTTTTTGCTATAACGCTGCGCATATGGATAATTGCCAACCAATTCCTCATAAAACCAGGCAATTTTATTATTGATAGCGGCCTTTTCTTCATCAGACAGATTATCGGCATGTAATGCTGATTCTAATAATACTTTCCCTTTATGCAGTTCGCCATCTGAAATATGTAATTGTGCTTTTTGAATAATGTCCATTGCTTCATTGCTGTAAGCAGAAGCAACGAAAATAAAAGAAAGCACAATTTAAACCAATATCTCATTTGGTAGACTCCTTTGAATTAGTTCCCTCTTCTTTCTTCTCATTATCCTCTGTACTTTTTAAATATTTTGAAAAGATAATGGTTATCGCGGCTCCAAATAGTGCAGATGAGACGAAAAGCATTGAAGAAATCGCAAAAACAATCGAACCGATTGAACTTGAGTTGGGATTATACCCCTTCTTGACTCTCAGAATTTTTCTTTTTTACTTTCACACATACTATTTCCCTCAAAATAATTCCTATTAAAACCAAAAAATACATGCCGGCAACAGGTGAGATAAACGCAAGGTTATAAAAAAGAAGATATGCCACCGCTTTTGCGCGATAGAGGGGCACCGGGATCATGGATACAATGGGTATATACATCTGACCGACGCAGGACAGGTCTCCACAGGCAATAAAAAAGCCGAGAACAACCGCAACCGGAATGACCATCACAAAATGATTTATCAATGCGCTGAACCACCGCCGGATGTTGTCCCCAAATAACTATGCAAAGGGTAGGCGCGACACACCCGATACGCTGTGTGAACTCTTAATACTGATGGCTGCCAGCACCACGACTCCAAGCACCATGCCCCATTTAATCATGGGTGCAATCCAGCTGAGTGCCGAGATAAAAAGGGACCCTGATAAAAGAAAAGGCCCATAAGGGTGCAGGTAAAAAGCATGGCCGTTACAAAGACAAGGCCAGAGATAAGAGACTTCCATCTGTCGCTGCCCAAAAAAATCAGAAAGGCGATTAAAAAACTTAAGGTTGTGAACACGCAGGAATTTGCACTGTCAAGCAGACCAGCGGCAATTACTGCCCTGGATGACAATGCATCAAAGGTTGTTTCTTTGATCGTTTTTGTATCACATGAATCTTGAAAGGGAACAATGGAATTATGAATATATTCTTCCGGATTCTGACTGAAGTTTCTCAATTCCTCTTTCAGATTATTCCCGATATCCGTTTCCCCGCTAAGCACCTGATCGCCCACAAATATTGTAGGGATATCCGAATTTTGGTCGCCAAAATCCATACCAGCAGATAAAAAAAGATCATACACATCTTCATGTAATTCCAGATCATAAAAATACACGTTTAAGGATATGTGATAGTGCTTGGCTAATCGTGGGAAAATACTGCGTAATAATTTTTTACAATACGAACAATCGCCATATGAAAATAGGTGAATCGGTAAGAAGGGCTCATTTTCCCCTTCCTCTATCACGATTTCCTGTCTGACTTTTTCAGCGACTTTGCTCAGCCTATGGCTGTCACTGGTAGTGTTATTTTTGGGACTTAAGGTGAATTAATCTAAAATCGTATCATTGACATCAATTGCGCTGATTGTGATTGCACCGGCATTGACATCAACCTTACAAAAGTGATATTTTCTGGCCTCTGCCTGGGATGAATAATCCTTTTTTTTATTCATCCATAATAATTCAGCACCTCCGCCGCCGGAGATGATATATCGGATACCATTACACTGCGAGCGCTCATATAGGTGCCAGGATGAAAATACAAGATCTGCATTGCCCGTTCTATTACCTGTTGATGATGTTTGTGGGTCCTGTTCTCCCCAGGCCGTGGATCTCCAAATACGATAAATGAAAATGATTCCCCCTTATTATAGGCGGTTCTTATTTGATACGAGGAATCATTATGTGGGGTTTTAATGATCCCGCTACCGCACATAACTTGATAATTATATGTATGGCCTGATTGCAGTCCGCTGATTTTTACAAAATGTGATCTGGATTCTTTCTCCGATGTAAATGTGGTAATCTTATCATTGTCATATACTAAAACCTTGGCATTCATACTCTGTTTTAAATGAAAAGCAACCGTCGCGGACACTCTATCAACTTCCAATACATAAGGGGCGATCAAAAACTGATTGTCGATCGAGTGGGCATCTACTCGATGCTGAAAATAAAACACGAGGAATATTAAAAAAAAGCTTTAAAGAACCGCTTCATTTTTCATCCTCCGATAATAGGTTCAGTGTGGTTTGGATTTGAGTGAGTGTGGAAAGATTATAGCCTTTTTTGGTGATGACAATCTCATTGTGTGGTCCAGTGATAAGTGTGGTTGGCATTTCTTTGACGTTAAATTTTTCCATAACTGTTCTTTTTCTATCGAGCAGAATTGGATAACTTACATAAATAGAAGTGCTTAATAACTCATGCAGCGTGTCGGTATTTTCCGGATCAATCACAATGGATACCAGGGTTATATCTTTCTCTTTCAATTCAGCATTGATTTTTTCAAGTGCATTTAAATATTGTTTACAGACCTTACACCAGCTTACCCAAAACACAATTACGACTCTTTTTCCTCTTTGTTGATTAAGGTAAAACCGCTGGTGATTAGTATCTTCCAGATAAAAATCAGGAGCATGTCCTTGTTCACTCTGATGGTTTATGCCGTGGTCTCGGCTACAATTTAAAAATAACATGATACACACAATTATGAGTGCCCTATTTCTCATTCATTTTTTCTCTATTCATTTTATTCTTCTCAGTGTTTATTATTTTCTTAAACCGCGAGAATATAGGTAAGATTATGATCGTGATTATTCCGGTGCCGGCAAAAAAGGCGAAAAGGTAAGGGATTTGACTTCCGACTGAACTTGAATTGGGATTATATCCCTTTTTTATTCGTAAAATTCTCCCCTTTTTTTTGTATCTTTTAATAATAGCCATTAAATTCACGTGATTTATAAAATGTTCTGGGATAATCCTCTGTTTAATGCATTCTTCAACCGCTCACTGTTTACGGCTGAATATTCAGCATTCAAGATTACCGTAATTGTTTGATGCGCTCTGCGATCTGTTTTTTTTATTTTTGGTTCAATAATTCTATTAAAGAGTGCGGCTTCGGCCAGCTTCACATCACATTGTTCAAAATCAGTTGCGCGTAATTTTTCGATTGACTGCATTTCATACAGTACACAAAGTGCATACGTTCTATTAATAATATTTTCCAATCTGTTGGCAGCAGTAATATAATCTGCTTCATTATTCGATTTTAATTGAGTAAGTGCAAGGTCCGCTTCTCTTTCGAGTTGTTTTTTGCCATGAAAAAAATCCTTATCTCTTCGGGTAAAAGTAGGTCTTATTCCATTAAAGAGTGCTGATATTTGGTATGCACTACTTTTCCTTGCAGCTTTGTCGGCATTGGCCATTGAACCTATCAAATCTCTTATCTTCATTACCGCAATGTGCTGGAGTCCTTTGGCCAGAGTTTGCTGATTTACTTTTGTACGTTCATTATGTGCACATTTTTCAATCGCATCCTGGATGGCTTTGTGATAATCAGTATTATTTTTCTCATCTACTTCTTTTACCAATTTTGAGCATATATTATATTGCTCTCTAATTGCATTCCAATTAGGATTATCCTGTTTTCTCATATGCTCAATAACGACCTCAGCTTTTGCAAACTCTTTTAGGTATGCAAGGCTCTCTGCTCCCTGGCCACTTTTATGGCATGATAAGATATTAAGTCCAATAAATTCAATAAATATGATTAATAACAAAGATAATGCTTGTCTTTTCATTGTGCCCCCTTTGTTATAGTCTAAATATGATTAATAAATGCTCATTTGCATAATAAATAGTGACATACACTAATCCCACTGCAAATATTAAATTAATTATCATTCCAAATAAAGTTGTAATTATTATCTTATTTCCAGAATGATTATCTGAACCTCTCAAGATTTTATCGGATAACACATATGAAAAAGGGTACCCGAACGTAAACGCCGCAGCCACACCGGTTGTGATTTTAATAAGTTCAGTTACGGATGAAAACTGTTCGGCGATCAACCAACTGGCACACGAAAAAATAATCAACAGAATCAGAAATGCGAGTAAGGTTTTAAGCATTTCATGTAACCGAATCCCCAGCGGAGGTAAAAAAATATTAAACAGTATCATCAAAACGGGCACTAACAGACAGATCACATTCAGGTTTTTACGTCTTAAATTCCTTTGTGCCCGGTTGATTTGCGCCTTTATTTCATCCGATGAAGCTGGCGAGGTTCGCAGAGCGTGATTAAATGCCTTGATCGCTTCTGTATAGTTTCTCGAATCATAATAGGTTTCACCGATCTCCCACCAGACATCTTTTGCATATGGGTGATCTGGATACTTATTTAAAAGAGTCAAATACGTTTCTTCTGCTTTGTGAGCATCACCACTGCGGTACTGATTTGCCAGCCAATAATAAATAACAGGTATAATTGCGGCATCCTTGTAGTGCTCTGTTATTCTTTTTGCTTTATCTAACACCTTTTTTTTATCTGCCGAATTATTTTTAATGCGTAAAAATTCTACTTTTCTTATGTGTTCAAATTGACGTAAAGGTTCAAAATTGTAATCCGCATATTTGGCTATGTATTTCAGTCTTTGCTGTGCCAGGGGAGTCAACGTACTGTTGGGGTAATCGGATAATAGTTCACAGGTTCGCTCTTCTTTTAGAGGGGAAAATTTGAGGGTGATTTCATCACCTGTAGTGAGCAAAACCGCATATGTGGCTTCAATGTTTACATCAACCCGGATGGCGGCTGTTTTCTTATGAATTTTACTCTCTACCAGAGGCAGGTGCATGTAATTAATTGTATCAATCTCTTTTTTTGCTATCTCCGGCCCAGGTATAAAAACAAACGCGATTTTATTGGAAGGAAAATTTCTATTATGGTCAAGGATTCGTTTATGCAACGCAGAACGCCTCACTGCGTGTTCCGTAACTTTGTGGCTGTTTTCCCGGAGAATAATACCGATTGTATGGGCGACCGGCGAATCCAATAATTGAATGAGTGCGGATTCTTCCTTAAGAAAAATCAAACTGAGGCCACCCCAATCAAATTTCCAGGAGCTCCCCGTTTCATTGAGTTGCTTCACATTTTGTACCGCCTCTTCTCCCAGTCTGTCCTGTAATTGTTTTAGATAAAGACTGCGTGTACTTACATGGGAACCCTGGTTGTCATAATATCCACGATAAACACCCAGTTTTCCATCCTCACCTGGATATACAAGGGCCGAATCATTACCTGAAGGCAAGTCTTCGAGGCCACTGCCCTCCCCTTCCTCGACTATATCTGAAGGTGAGATTTCGCCCTCATCGATCTCCTCTTCCTCGACTGTCACGAAGAGTGTGGCGGATGTGCTATCACCATCATTGTCGATAGCGACTGCGAGGAGTTGGTAGGTGCCGGGCGCACAATTAAGCAACAACGGATCATCGAAGTTATCGTTTGCAGTGCCCCATTCATAGGGTGCTTCTCCCTCATCGCGAACGAGTGAATTGTTTATATACAGAGATACTTTACTGATGCTCCCGTCCGGGTCTGACGCCTCAACAACAACACCGAGGTTTGATGAAACGGTGCCGGCACTAGGCTGAATGAATGAAACGGTTGGGCTCTGGTTACCGGCACCGACAGTAAAAGAAACCTCATACTCAAGGATGTATGAGTTATTAAAAAACAGACGAGCCTCATACTCGCCAGGGGTGGCCAAGCCGTCGAATCGCATTGTTCCATTCACGGCTCCATTTGAGTAGATGCATTGCAGATATGCATCGTGAGAAGTGCCTGCGACATAAATACCAATCCAGTTCGTAGCATTTGCTGAAAGGTTGGAATAGTTCACAACGATAGTTTCATTCACGTCATACGTTATCTTGGACAAGTTGAGTGATGGGAGCAAAGAGTTAATCGCAGAACATGCAAAAGCGGTGATGAGTGATGATGCCACGATCATATGCTTAAGTTTCAGGTTCTTTATCATTGGCAGGTTAAAAAACCGTTTCATGGTTAATTCCTTACATTATAGTGTATTGTCAAGACATTGCTCATATCATCCCTCTCAGTCCAATTCCTGCTATTATCCAAACTCTTGGCTATTCTTTATAAGCAATCATTCTCTTGATATCTGATACACTATGTATAATGCGTGGACTTAATTTCTCTAAACCTTTGAAACGGTTTTGTACGTTGTTTTCAATTAAATTTCTCTATTGGCTATACATTAATTTTTAGCAAGACTAATGCCAGAGAAATATTTAGCGTGGGCCTTATAACTTATTGTTTTTACGATATGGCAAAACAATTTTTGTTCTGAGGTGACAAATCTCGTCATTTTCCTCTTTTTTTCAAGAAAATGCCACAGAAAAGTTGGTTTCTTTTGTAAATTTTTATACTATAGCTCTATGAGCGATAGCAATTAATACTTGAGCTTTATTTGAGCCGCAACGGAATGCCAACCTCCATTTTATATACCTCATCAGCTTCTCTGGCTACGAGCTGATTCATAAATCCACTTATATCCCTGAACTGCCGGGCAAGTTGATTATCCGGAACAATCCCTGATCCAGTGTCATTCGAGATAATGGCCACAATGGGATCAATCTGCTTAATTGTGCGGAGCAATTCCTGGATGGTGTGCATGATTTTCTCTTCCGGCTTTTCCGATGCTTCGTGCATAAGAATGAGATTTGATAAATAGAGGGTTAAACAATCAATAATAACTATTTGGGTTGACTTATCAAGTTCGAGCAATCTGTTATCTATTTTTATTGGTTCTTCGACAGTCGTCCAATGAGAAGGTCTGTCCTCCTGATGTTTCCTTACACGATCTTGCATCTCGCTATCGAGGATTTGAGCTGTTGCTAAATACACTACTTTTTCATACTTCTCTGCTAATTTTATACAATAGGAGGTCTTGCCACTTCGACATCCTCCCACTATAAAGATAAGTCTTGACAAGTTTTCTCCTCCCTTAGTTTTTAAATCTCTGCCCTGCTACTATAAAAAGCAAGCTTATAACTTCCATTACTTCATTGCTGGCACCTAACGTATCACCGGTTATTCCACCTAATTTATATTTTAGATATTTAATCACACATACACACAGTGCTATGATGAGTAGGATTAATAGAGCACCCCAAATTCTAAACAGACCTATAGAAAGGACAATAGGGATTAAGCTGGCCTTCATTAAATGGTTCCGATTAACATAATCGGCAAAGATTTTTCCCAGTTTCCCCGTATCTCGTGCATAGGGGCTTAGAGCAGTGATAAATACCATTGCCCATCGTCCAAGTACTGGCATACAAAGTAGTGCTTTATTTTTTATAGCGGGTATCATACAAGACAAACAGGCCCACTTTAATCCCAGAAGGCATATTAGGCTTATCACACCCATGCTTCCTAAATGGCTGTCTTTCATTATTGTTAATATGTGTTCTTTGTCAGATCCTGCATAGAAAGCATCAAAACAATCGCCGAGACCATCTAAATGCAACGCTCCTGTGAGATAAATGAGAGAAATGATCAATATTATGTCCACAACAGCTCTAGGGAATAAGTATAAGAGGATAAAATTTTCAAGTACTAGCATAGCGCCGATCAAAAGCCCTATGAGTGGGAAATGAATCATTGAATCAGCCAGATCTTCCTCTCGTAGCTGCGTCTTCCCGGATTCGATTTTAATTATAGTTAAAAATTGCAGTGCTATTATAATCTTATCTATCATGGTTGTTCATTTATTGTAAGCTTAGTTAAGGAGTTTGTAAATTGCATCCATGTCGAGATTTTCTCTAACATGAATAGCAAGCTTATCATATTCCCTTTGATTTTCCATTAAATTGACCTGAGGATTGTGCGGCAAGTTTCTAAGACCTCTTTTCTTGCGAAGAAGGTTGATAAAGTCCCTTCTGAATAGATGATTAGCGAACAGATCATGGATATACGTCCCCCAAATTTGCCCATCTTCTGATAGTGCTCCATCCTCTAATTCCACAGACTTGTTTGAACGTTGTATTATTGTGCAAAATGCCTTAGTCTTATCTTCCCGATTTGTCTCACCCACATGAATTTCATAACCTTTAATTTCCCTGACATTATCCGAAGGAAAAGAACAAAGAGCAGTAATCTGGGATGTTATCTTTTGTTGAGCAAGTGTAGTATTTACATTGAGCAATCCGAGACCGGCGATAACTTTTTGCCTGCTTTCCATACTATATGGATCCTCAATTTTTTTCCCCAGCATCTGATATCCACCGCATACTCCTAAAACCATGCCCCCATCCTGTGCATACCGACATATCGCTTCTGAATATCCTGCTTTTTTTAAATAATTAAGATCATCAATAGTATTTTTACTTCCAGGGATGATGATAGCATCGGCAAAACCAATGGACTCTCCTTGTCCAATATATCGTAAATGGACATCAGACTCATTTTCAAGTGGATCAAAATCAGTAAAGTTTGATATATGGGGAAGATACATGACAGCTATTATAATTTTAGTGATATTACAAACAGTGTTGTTCATTTTCTCTTGAGGCACGCTGTCTTCTTCCTTGATATATATGTCCTTGAAATAGGGGATAATGCCAAGCACTGGCAGGTTTGTCTTCTTTTCAATAAATTCTATGCCTGATGTTAAAAGATCTTTATCACCTCGAAATTTGTTTATAATGATACCCTTTACTGATTTTCGTTCCTTTTGTGTCAATAATGCCAATGTGCCTACAATCCAGGCAAATGCGCCTCCCTTATCAATATCGACCACTAATAATACGGGCGCTTCGGCAAGATGAGCGATCTTCATATTAACAATATCATTTTTCCGTAAGTTGATTTCAGCAGGACTGCCAGCTCCCTCAATTACAATAAGATCGAATTGGGATGATAACCGGTTGTAACTATCTTTTATTGCCTTGAAGGCATCTTTTTGATAATTATAGTATTGCTTAACTGACATATTTGTATGAAGTTTCCCCTGCACAATGACCTGGGCCCCAATATCAGTATTAGGCTTTAAAAGTATAGGATTCATATCCACCGTAGGCTCAATATTAGCTGCTTCTGCCTGAGTAGCTTGTGCCCGTCCAATTTCGCCCCCGTCAATTGTAATATAAGAGTTCAAGGCCATATTCTGTGATTTAAAGGGAGCAACGTTATAACCATCTTGATAGAATATGCGGCATAGGGCGGCAACTATCACACTCTTGCCCACATGAGAGCCGGTGCCCTGCACCATGAGAGCCTTAGCTTTTCTCTGAGACATGAGCTTCTCCAAAGGTAGCCATTTCTGTATATAGTTTTAGCGCAGCTTCGATAAGGTTTATCTCCAATGCCGCGCCAGTACCCTCTCCTAATCGAAGATCAAGGTCAAGAAAAGGCTTTTGGCCTATTTTGTCTAATAGTACCTGATGCCCGGCTTCCTGGGATCTATGGGATGCTATAATATAATCCTTGATTTTTGGTTCGATCTCTGTGGCGATCACTGCGCCAGCGGTCGCTATAAAGCCATCGGTAACAACAGGAACTCTTCTCTGGGCAGCGGCAATGACAACGCCAGCTAAGCCTCCGATCTCAAATCCCCCTACTTTTGCCAGAACATCAAGCGGATCGTTCGGGACGGGCTTATTGATTTCGATAGCCTTTTTAATCGTTTGTATCTTATTATCAAGCATCTGATCAGTGATCCCGGTCCCTTTCCCTGTAACTTTCTCAACTGGTTCTCCTGTTATTACAGCCGTTATGGCGCTGCTGGCTGTTGTATTGCCAATGCCCATATCTCCAATACCGGTGATATCAATTCCATTATCATATTCATTGCTGAAGATCTCAATACCAGCTTCAATTGATTTTATAGCCTCATCACGAGTCATAGCAGAACCTTTAACCATATTTTGAGTTCCGTAACCTATTTTCTTGATAATGAGGCCTGCCCTTGGCTTTAGATCTGATGCTACTCCCAGATCTGCGATAACAACCCGCGCACCAATATGACGTGCAAGAACATTTATGCCTGCCCCGCCATGGAGAAAATTATACACCATCTGAGCTGTAACTTCAGATGGATAAGCACTTATTCCCTCCTGCGTAACTCCGTGATCACCAGCAAACGTAAATAGTACTTTTTTCTTTAGACGAGGCCATTCTTGACCTGTAATTATCACCAGTCTTTTTGCTATCTCTTCAAGTCTGCCTAAACTTCCCTGCGGTTTTGTAAGACTATCCAATCTTCTTTGTGCTATCTGTTCTAGTTGTGTATCACAGGGAATGATCTTTGATATGAGCCTGCTAATATCCTTCATCTTCTTTCCCCTTTTCTTGTACGAAGTTTAGAATGTCAACTTTATCCCGCCATAGAATGATCTTCCCGCAGTGCTATATCCTGGTATTTCCTCATAGTCTTCATTCAGAAGATTATTTATTTTCCCATGGATCTGAAATAGTGTATTTATATCATACATGGCAGCTAAGTCAAGCCTCCTATAAGCATCGATTTTCTCTTCATTAGCCACATCGTCCCATCGGTCTCCTACATAATTTAAAGTACAGTAGAGATTGAGTCTTTGCACTGCACTGTAGTCTATAGTGAGGCTCGTTTTATTTTTGGGTCGACGGAGCAGCTCTTTTTCTTTTTCCTTATCTTCAGTTTTTGTAAAGGTATGGTTTGCCTTGAGGATTAAGTCTTTGAAAAGTTCAAATGCTGCTTCAATTTCCCATCCTTGAGTCAAAGCTCGTGAAACATTTTGAGGGGTCCACCTGAATGGATTTTCAGGTCTAGGATCAGGGGCCCATTCAATGAGGTGTTCAAATTGATTGTGAAAATAACAGAGGGATAGAGAGATACGCTCATTATTCAATTTTTGCTGAATGCCTATATCATAACTTTCAGATTCTTCAGCTTTTAATTCAGGATTGCCAGAATCGGGCCAATAGAGAGAATTTAATGTCGGGGCCTTAAAGGCTGTGCCCCAATTTACCTTTACTTTCGTCCCCATGTCTTTAAAAAGATAAGCGATGGATGCTTTATAAGTGGATTCAGATCCGAATGTACTATAGTCGTCTATCCTCCATCCAGCGGATATAAACAGGGATTCATCGAGAAGATTGAGTTGATTTTGTAGAAATAAAGCCTTATTCACAACGGATTCATCATATCCTGAGTCAATATATTCAGATGTCTCCATACTATATTCAAATCCTTCATATTCACCCATCTGCTCATTATATTCTGCCCCAAGAACCAGAGTATTTATCTTATTAAAAAGGGAGAGATTATGCTGCCATTGAATAGTGCGATTCTGGATTTCTATCTCGCTATTATTCCATATGTTTATATCATCCTTGTTATCGTATTTGTTATTGACTAATGAGAAGATGAGGTTATGGTCCCATTGGTCGAGGATGACGTGATGAAGATTGAGCGAGGAAATAAGGGAGTTGGTTTCCTGGATATAAGAAGGATTATCTTGGCCTATCTCATCAAAGTCCTTGTCGGCCTCATTATATCTAAGAGATAGATCAATAGTGTAAGAGCTTGGGAAATCAATGCCAAATCTACTCGCTACAGATTTATTCTTATACCCATCGTCCTCATCCCCATCTTTTGCTGCGGAGAATCCTTTAGAATCCTGGTTCGACAAAGAGAGGGAATAATTAATAATATCAGATCCACCGGAGAGAGCATAATTCACACTATACGTCTCAAAGGAGCCACCTACCAATGAAAGAACATGCTCTGGCTTCCCTCTTCCTTTTTTTGTGATAATATTAACAACGCCACACATTGCATCAGACCCATAAAGCGTGCTATATGCTCCTCGTACTATCTCAATTCTTTCGATGTTAGCAGTAGAAAGATCAGCAAAATCAAAGTTACCTGTGGTCGGGCTATTCACACGCACCCCATCGATTAGGACAAGCGTATGTCTCGAATTACCACCTCTTGTCAAAATATCGGTTAATCCCCCCGGGCCACCGGACTGGATAACATCAATGCCCGCAACATTTCTTAATACCTCGCCCACTGTTATGGCTTTTTGATTTTCGATTTCTTGCTCGATAATTATCGTAGCAGAGGCAGAGGT
Source organism: bacterium (assembly GCA_049472395.1). Taxonomy (GTDB): domain Bacteria; phylum SZUA-182; class SZUA-182; order DTGQ01; family JBLIRR01; genus JBLIRR01. The sequence continues at coordinate 50,404 of JBLIRR010000037.1, forward strand.
CTGCTCCAGTGGTTCTTCTATCTTAGAGCCTGTAATAATTATTTCTCCAAGATCATAGGTCTTCCCGGCAAAAGCCTCTCTATGAATGAGAATAATTAATAACAGTGCTACAAAAAAGATCATTGCAAAACGTAAATAAAGTCTTTTAAACATTTTTTTCCTCCTGATTTAAGTATTGGTAACCATAGTTTTTAGATCCCATACATTTTTAGGCAAAAAAAAATCCCCATGCCGTTATGGCATGGGGATTACCCTTTTTTATCCACCAAAACCTTCTATAGATAATATTTATACCTCGTAAATAGTATCCATTATTATCACAGCAGGTTTTCTGACTTTCGGATCATTCTACTTGCCTCGCCTTCCCATCTTAATGCTTTATACATTAAAGAAAGTGGCAATATGAGGTTTTCGTCCCCGATTACAGCGGCGGGTCCGTTCCCGATTTACACGAGATTCCCTATTAAGCTCACATTGAGCACAGTAATAATAATCGAGTTATAACAGAAGATTTTTGTGTTGTCAAGTAATAATCTTTATTCAGGCAGAGGATGTACTTTTTTGTATAAACATGAAGGTAAAATTTTTAATTTCCTGTAGTATAATATTTTATTGAGTTAAAAAGTAAATCCTTGTCAATCGGACTTGTATTGCTAAATGCTCCGATAATCATGGAGGCAGTGCGATGATGCTTTATCTACTACGCCATGGTCAGGTGGAAGAACGCTATCAAGAGTGTTACAATGGCTGGCTCGATGTAGCCCTTAGCTCCGAAGGCCAAGAAGAGGCCAAGACGCTCGCCAGATGCCTTTCCCATATCCAGTTTGATGCGGTCTACTGCTCTGATCTTTTCCGCTGCAAAAGAAGCATCGCCTATTTTGATTCAGAATACGTGATATACGATATTAATCTCAGGGAAAAGCACTGGGGGGAGTGTGAAGGGCTGGACTATGAGACTGTTTGCCAGAAACTGAGGATCAAATACGTGAGTTTTTACCAGTGGATCAGGGATATGGGGGGTGAAAGCCTTGAGGAGTTCAAGGCCCGAATCACATCGGTCTTTTTTGAAAGAATCATTCCTTCTGGCGGTGAGAAGGTCCTGGTGATGACTCATGCCGGCGTAATCCGTATGCTACTTTCTATCGTCACGGGTGAAAGTATTGAAGCATGTTTTAATCTTGCCGTTCCGACCGCGTGCTATACTATAATCGAAAAAAAGCCAGTCGGATGGATTGTCCATAAAGTAGGAGTACAATATAGCGTTTAGAGATAATTATAAGTAGTTAGGGGGGTGTCAGCGCGGATTGTTTTCCTAAGTCCTCTAAAAGCGGTCAATTTGGCTGATTTTAGACAAGGATATCCTGTTAACTGTTTAAACGGATCTTCGTTGATATTTTCCTCTCCGTTGAAGCCCTCTTGAATATAAGAGTAAGTAATAGAAGCTTCACTGTCTTCGAATCCCTGAATGTATATTTCCTCCGATATATTATTCAAATTGCGTCAACTGTCCCCTTATTATGAAAGATCGTTACTTAAAAAGATAAAAAGCTAATAAGCGGGAAACTCAACTAATTCTTAAAATGCCGTAATCTCAAGGAAGGATTTGCACAAGTATTATGTCCGGCCTGTGCTCATGAATGCCTATAGGCTTTTACTGACAGATAAAGAAATCATTTACAGATATAACATCCTCATGTTACTTAGGAGACTCTTTAGGCTTGATGTTGATGACAGATGCCTGATAAAAGCATGGATTTATATGGAAACCATTCATAATTTTGAGGAAACAGTAACCACTATATATATCATTTTTAAATAAAATTATTATACCAATTGATGATCGAGGAATGATGCTCATCAATTATGCCGGTGGATGGCGAAACACTTTTACTCATTATTCCTTTAAATATATCTTTGACACTCTGACATCCTCTGATTATGAGGAATTAACTCAATTAAAAGATGCTATTATTATAGTGAGTAATGCTGCCTCCGGATATGATATTAAACCCATACCTATTGAAAATAATTATCCTGGAGGAGGTATTTATGCCAATATTATCAATACTATCCTTACTGGGAATTTTCTTACAGAAGTGACTCCTTCAATGAATATAATCATTATTTTTGTTATTAGTATTATTATCTCTTTATGCGGACTGTTTACCAATTGGCCCCTTAAAATACTATCGTTTATTCTTCTACTAAGCGGATATACTGTAATCAGTTTTTATGTATTTAAATCTTTCGGTATAGTCCTGCAGGTTGTATCTCCCTCCATAGCGATACTTTTAAGCAGCATGTTTGTCTCCTTTTATCAGATACAATCTCAAAGGGGAGTGATCCTCAGTTTAAGTAAAGAGAAAAAAGAACTCGAAGAGGAATTAGCTTGTATTGGTACTAAAATTATAGAAAAGAATAATAAGATTTCAAGCCTAATGACTAAATTAACAGATAAAAATAATCACAACACTATTCAGCAATTAAAAGATGAGTTGCGTACGGAAAAGGATGAAAAGGAAAATCTTGAGAAAGAAAAGATAATGCTCATTCGTAAGCTCTCTCCTCTTGAAATTGAGGATTTGCGGAAAGAGGCTGAAAGGTTTCATATTATTACGAGAGACAGAGGTCTTTTAGAGGCATTTGATCTTGGCAGAAGGGTCGCGTCATCAGATCATGGCGTATTGTTATTAGGGGAATCAGGGACAGGAAAAGAGCTCTTTGTCAATGCAATTCACGCCATGAGCAGAAGAAACCGAAGGACATTGGTTAAGGTGAATGTTGCCTCAATCGTGCCAACCCTTGCCGAAAGCGAACTTTTTGGACATGTAAAAGGTGCTTTTGCAGGGGCTGATAGAGATAGGCAAGGACTATTTGAAAAGGCAGATAAGGGAACAATTTTTCTCGATGAGATTGGTGATCTTTTCCCTGATATACAGGCTAAGCTTCTTAGAATATTACAAGATGGGGAGATACGACCGGTTGGAAGCTCAACCTCTGTCTATATAGATGTAAGGGTAATAGCAGCTACTGACAAAAATCTCGATATGGAGGTAAGGGCCGGAAGATTCAATAAGGCCCTTTTTGCACGATTAAACAGATATCCTATTATTCTTCCTCCTTTAAAGGAGAGAGCAGAGGATATACCCTACCTTGTTGATGCCTTTATCAGAAGACATAAAGAAGGTAGGGATATTTCAGGGATTTCAAAAGAGGCTATTGAAATCCTCTACAATCATTCTTGGCCTGAAAATGTTCGGCAGTTAGAGAATGTGATTATAAGGAGCCTTATAAATACGCAGAATATAATACTTCAAAGCGATGATATCCAATATGCAATAAAATAGGAGTTATATACTGGATATGATAAACAGAATAAAAAAAATAATGATACCATAGATGAGGTTCGGGAACAAAAAGAGTGTATAGTCATAATAAAAAAACCTACCGAATATCACAACTTGATTGGAGAATTGAGAAAGGTAAAATTCCGTATAAAAGAGGCTGCCAAAGTTTTGGATATGAGTAGAAACACTGTCACAGATCATTTAAAGGGTATATGCTTTAAATATCTTGTTGATCATAATAAGAAAATAAAAGATGCAGCCATTGCTATTGCTGGTGATCCAAACATTTCACATACAGTAGAGAAAAAAATCAAAAAGCATTATGAAAATTTGCAATCCAACATTAAAGACTGTAATAATGCGGATAAAGCGAAACAGAAATGTAAAAGGATATATAAAAATATTCCTAATGAATATAATAATTATATTGAAATATTAGTGGATCACTTTTTTTCCCTCAAATGAAGTCCATTTTGTAGACAGATGACATGCTGAAATACTCAAAAACCATCCCAAATTCCCCTCCTTCTATTGGATTAGAAGTCTTTACAGGCCATGGGGCACTAATTTCATGGAAAACCTTTTGGTGGCGGTGGAGGTATCAAGATAGCTTTATATAGAGGTGCATCCGCCATTGCATCTTCTAATGTTGCATAATATGTTTGTTGAGGCTTGGAGTTACCATATAGAGATCTCTCTGTACTAGCAGAGTACCGAACAGTAATTTTGACCTTAAAGGTATCTCCGGAGGCATTATCGATTTTAATGGTGGTAGTGCCAACATCTTCAGCTTTAAAGTAGAACATGTGGTAACCATCTCCATAAAACCATTCATTTCTTTTCTTGACTACACCATCATCAAGTTCATCTGTGTCGAGCACCAAGTCATATCCACCATCACTAGATGGTTTCTCTGATGCCAGAAAAATTGCTATCATCTCACCTTTATCAACGTTGATCTCTGATCCATCATCATTTTCATCTAGCTTTATGTCAGCAGTTGTATAGGCTAAAGGCAAATTAGGTATATCCCACCCACTAGAATATGAGTATACTGATAGAGGAGTATCTGCCATTGCATCTTCTAATGTTGCATAATATGTGTTGTGGTATGATGGGGGATCAAGAGGATATAGAGAATAGGGTCTATATGTATTATAAGAGTTGATAAAGGATGAAGGAAACCCATAAAATGCACTTCCCCGAGAAGGGTAAATGGGCGATGTTTCAATATTCAACCATGGACTCCGGTTACCCCCTATATTAACCCCACCTATATACAATCCACCCCCTATATTAACTTCACCTATATAAACGCTAGGTTCAGGCATAAATGTGGGAGCTGGTATGGGAGGTATAAGGCTTCCGTATCCTCCATAAGATCCATATCCATATTGATATTGAGATGTAATTGGATAACTCCCAGAGTATGGATACGATTGAGATGTATATGAATACCCTGATGGGAATCCACCATAATATGAATACCCTTTAGAGGTAAGGAATAGTAAAGAAAAAACAAAAAAACAAAGCAAGATAACTGTTTTGTAAAACTTTTTCATTGCCTAACTCTCCTTATAACTTGTTGAAATTAACATGTTTATGTATAATGCAATACTAGTACCATAAATTCAGATATTCATAAATATCGTTTTTTTTCTAATAACAGATATGCTTTATTTGTATTTTCTGTCTATATATTTTCATACTAATATTAATATACCGGCTGTTTATATAATTATCAACAAATTAATGCACTTTCTATCTCTTTTAGCGTTAATTCCCCGCAGGTTGCTGCGGGGTAGTTCATTATCTAATATGCATTAGGAAATATTAGTTGATTCTTCTAATAAAATCTTATATAAATCTTATAATTTTTTCTCCTCCCTAATCTATTGTTTTAAATTTATAGATAGAGGTCTTTAAATTATTCCCTTATTTTATCTTTAAACTTTTTTTTAGATAATAGTTTATTGAATTTTTAATGGCCACTCAGGGTTCAATGTTTGAATTATTTTATTATTATCTTCTCACATAAAATTACTTAATGCTCAACAGGTTTTTACTCCAAAAAATCCGCACTACGGATTAGAAGTCCGTAGGTCGTTTATAGTCTCTTTTCTATCATTTTTTTTCCTTAGAATGTATGTTCACCCGCCGGAATCGCTGCAATACAAACAATGATCTTTGCCCATTGATTGATCATATTACGATTAGGCATGTATTCAAAATCAGCCAGCGATTCCGGTCGGTGTGCAGCAGATTTGTTGTACGCTGTTATCATCAGAGAGATACCAATTATTGATAATAATACTGTTATTCCATTTCTGGTAAACATCTATACTAAATTTGTCAATGTTAACTAACTCAGCTATTATTGAATCTCATTTTTAAAATAAGATAACTTATTTAAAAAGGTCAGAGTGTGAGCCAGTCCTTTCAAAGATGATTTCTTCTTTTGTTGTTTTATAAATAAGTAACCAATCCGGCTCAATGTGATATTCCCTTCTGCCTTTATAATTTCCAATTAGTTGAGGTTCTCGAAATCTTCTTTCAAGTGGCTTCTCATTAACAAGTTGTATAATTACCTGTCTTAATTTTTCGATCTCTTTCCCTCTTTTTTGGACCTTTTTTAGATCCTTATGAAATTGCTTTGTATATGCAGGCTTTAGCATTTATATCTTTAACTTTTCGAACATTTCATTTATATTAGAACAATGAATAACGTTTTTATCAGCATCTGTATCTTCAAAAACTTCTTTTGTTGTTTCGTTAGGGATGACTACAGGGAATGGTAGGCCCCGTCTTAATTTTACTTGATGATAAAATATATTAATTGCTTCTGTTGTAGATATGCCCAATTCTCGAAAAAGGTTTTCCACTTCTTTCTTTAAGTCAGGCTCAATTCTTGCTCTAACTGTTGCTGTTTTATTCATTTTTAAATCCTCCTTTTTTTAAAGTAGCCCATATGGGCTACTTTGTCAAATCTTAATCTAAAATAAAGGGAGGATTATGCATTATCTATTTGTTTTTTTACTAAAAATTGAATAAAATCACATATAAAATTAAATTAGAAACTCACTACATAATTTTACTCGCAACATAAGAGCGCCTTGAACTAATCCTTTATTTGTTCTGCAATTTTTTATAAATCAAATAGTTCATTAAACATCTTAATTTTTACAAATATATATTTTAAAATTTTCTTCTTATAAACTATTCTTATTTATGTAACCTTTCTGCTTAGAAAATGCATTTTGATACAAAAAAACAAATTCCAATGGAGGCATAGTGAGACCTGACAGCTTCTTTAAGAGTAACTGGTGGATCGCTATAGCGAACACCTGCTGGGCATTGAACTTGGTCGATTGCCTGCTTTGGAAACTTCGGCAAACCATTATCTTCAGCTAATTTAGTCAGCTTTAAAAGATCTTGGCTATGAGGAAAAGCCTTTCCTTTGTATTTCAAATAAGATTTTAAAAGTTTTTCAGAAAACTGTAATGATGACCATTTTGAAAGACCATATTGCGGATTTTCATATTTATCTATGTCAGCATCACAGACAAAATATACAGAGCCAAAAATTTTAGGAAAGACAACTTTCCAAGGATCATTTTTTATTAAAATAACTCCACTTCCAATTCCTATCTCAGCTTTTAACCTATCACCATATCTTTTCTCATACCAATTTTGAATATGGTTGGAAAGACTATTGCCCGAGAAATCATTTGGATTCGCATTTTCATATAATGGTACTAACGGAAGACTGATTTTTAATCTTTTTCCTATTTCAATAGGCGCATGGATTGGTCGATTATAGATAGGAATAATCTTCTTTCTCAGATAATCGTCGATTTCCTCCATAAGAGATTGAAACTCTAAAGCTGTTTTAGGAACCTCTGTAATCATATTTTTTTCATACAGAAAAGCTCACCGGCAGAAACCGATGATAAAACAAAGTGTTATCTTTAACAAATAATTATTTTTTTTTTTAAGATATCAAGAAAAATTCAAGAATACCTAAATAAGGATAAGGAAATACTTAAAGCATCGCAAAGATAAGTTTTTAGGTATTCTATGAAACATTTATAACGTTTGTTGGTTTTACCCTATATCAAGCCATTCACGTTCAGCAACAGATTGAAGATATTCTCTTTGTACCTCAAAGGAATATCCTTCTTTGGCTTGGTCTTCGAGGATATTATTCTCTCCTGTATTCTCTCTTCTTCTTTTTTATTGCACATCTCCTTATTTTTTGATATATTTTTCTATGCATATTTTTATGATAATTAACCTTTTTTTCTCTAGCTAAAATAGTAAAAGGAGGTGATATAAAAAAAATACAATAAATAGTAGTCAGGCAGGTAAGTTTTTCTTGATATTTAATTTAAGAATTTAGTATCCAAACTTATCTGAGTATTAAATCTTATTATTTTAAATACGGTTAAGGGAGATATTTTTATGAATAAAAAAATTACATATTTTTATATAATAGCTATTTTTATAAGTTTAGCTTTAATTAGTACAAAAGCAATAGCTGCACCAACACCTCAAATGGTTAAAGAAGTTATTGATTATTATTACAACGGTCAGAAAAGTGGACCAATATTGATGGAAGCAAAACTATGTAGGTCTATAGAAGATAATGAATGTATCGAAGAGATAAATACTAAGGCTGTTCCTATAGGTGAAGCGACAAAAGTCTGGATGAAATTTTTAGTTCCAAGAGAGGCTTCTTATGATGATATTTTCGTAGAATATAAATATCAGGGAGTGCCCAGGCAACTATCTCCTTATAAAGTTGAGGGTTCTATTCGCTACAGAGTAATAAGTACTTTTAGACCTAATAAGGTTGGCGAGTGGACTATTATTATTAAAAGAGGAAATAATGATTTAAAGGAATTTTCTATAAATGTAGTAGAAAAATAAATTTATAGATACCCACGGGCCCACGCCCGTGGTACTTTAAAGGAATATTCTTACTCTCAGAGCATTCACCCCTGGGCTTACGCCCAGGGTCCTCTGCTTATTTTGATAGTAAAATATAATAAAAATAACCCGTTACTATCAGGCTCTTTACACACTTTTAAAAATTTTGTTATAAGACATTGATTTTATTGACTATAAAATTGGACATTCAAAATAGTCCAGAATCCCTGCTAAATATAGAAAATGAATGTCCAATTATCGAAAGGCTGTAAAGAGCCTGTTATTACTTAAAAATATCTATTAAAATCAATATCACTAGACAACCAAAAAAAATAGAAATCGATAGATAGAATTTCTTAATAATCGGTCTAATCGCTTTCTTTTTTTCAATTATTTCTTCTGTGTCTAGATTATCTTCCCTCATAATATAACGACATATCTTGATATTATTATAGCCTGTTCCAAAACGAAATGATTCAACTTTCTCATTTGGTAACAGTCTGAGTAATCCCTTGGCTTTTATATTTCCTAGGAGCAACATGATAATACCATAAATAAAAGCTATAACAGAAATAACCATAACAATAAATGTAATCATAATGTACTGTAGCTTCACTACACTATTTATATTAATCCCCTTAGGGTTTAATTCCCCGCCGCTTGCGGCGGGGTAGTTTATTTCTATTTATACAATAAATTAAATAATAAAATATTATAATAAATACAATAATACTTAAATAATATTAATTAAAAATAGTAATAAATATTTATTTTTCATATAAAGGAAACTTTATTTTATATACAGCCTTCCGTATCTCCTTTAATTTCATTACTAATTTTATTTATAATATTTTTAATGTACTCTTTAAGATCTTCGAGTGTAAATTCACCAGTTTTCCAGGCATAACCTTCGCCTACTCTTACGTGCCCCTCTGCTCCTCCTCCAGCTGATAGACTACCTTGAATTCCCCAAGTTAATTTATCTTTACCAATAGATGTTATGAGATCTGCACCCCCCTTTCCTAAAATACCACCTGACCCTCCATGAGTCATATATAACCCCTTTAGCACTTCCCAATCACTAGTAAACATAATCCCTAATTCTCCGCCAACACCTCCACTCATTCCCATATGAGATCCAGTTTCACCAGCTACATAATATCCATGTTCAAGTTTGGGCCCTTTATCCCACGTTATATTTCCCCATTTGCCGCTTGAAACACTAAAACCCTGTCCTGCACCCGCAGAACCTTGACCACCACCAAAAATAAGAAGTAACCCCCACGGGTCAATCAAATTCACCGGATTATTTCCAACATATACATAAAGGTTCATATCACCGCCCGCAAATCCAAGTGGGTCTTGGGTCAGAAATCGCCCTATCTCTGGATCATAATATCGTGCTCTATAGTAATATAAGCCACTCTCAGAGTCAAATTCTCGGCCTGTATACGTATAGGGATTATTTAAAATGCCAGCCTGATTCACAATATTCCCAAAGGAATCATAGGTATATTCCTGTTGAATATTCCCGAGAGAGTCTGCAATTTGCGTAATACTTCCTAACCCATCGGAAAGATAATAATACGTAGTGCCTCCTATACGCACCTGTAGTGGCTCATCGATACCAGGGCCATGGGTATAATAGTTACCCATAGTGAAGGTAGAATCCAGCGTGTACAAAACATCCTCACTATCATAAATATAAGAGGTTTTAACACCATTAACCTCTTTACAAATTCTTCTGCCCAGACCATCATAATAATAGAAAATTGTGCTGCTTGGTGTCGTAATCCCTGTAAGTTGATTTTCGGTGTTATAGGTATATGTGGTAACCTCATCGTTAGACTTATTTATCTTTTGCGTAAGACAGCCATTGATATAGTGATAAGTAAAAAGGCCGTCATCTAAGAGTCTATTACCTACATCATAACTCCACTCAGATGAGCTGGAAGAAGAGAGACGATTGCCAATAGGATCATAGGTAAATGTTTCCGTGGAAATCTGAGGATGAGTTGCTTGGAGTAATTGATAGAGTTGGTCATACGCATAGTCATGATCACCATGTAAGTCAGAGAGTTTAGTACGATTTTGTAAGGCGTCATATAAATAGCTAAAATTGGATATTGTCGTTATATCTAAGTTATGATTTAAAGCGGTTAGATTTCCATTGAGATTATAGCTATAAAGGGAGGTTAAGTCATTCGGTAATGTTTTTGCTGTACGTTGATTTTTTTCATCATATGCAAATGAATAAACCTGATTCGTTGATGTTGTGAGTGTGGATAAACTATTTCTAGTATCATAGGAATAATTGATTGCGTCGCCTAAGGGATCTGTCATACTTATCCTGTTTCCATTTGCATCATACGTGTAAGAAATCGTTGTATCCGGTTGGTAAACGGTAGCGCCGGTATATGCAGTAATTAATCGATTATTATTGTCATAATCAAAGGAGAGATGAGAATATGGATTTGTAATGGTGGTGATATTACCAATTAAGTCGTGATTATAGGTAGTTATTTCTCCATTAGAGAAAGTTTTTCTCATGAGACGATCAAGACTGTCATACTCGTAAATTATTTCATCTCCATTATAAAGCGTTTTTTTGATTAGGTTTCCAACATTATCATAAGAATAGAGCTCTTGTTCATTTGAGGGATTAGTTATAGAGAGATTTCGATCTATACTGTCATAGCTAAAATAAGTAGTATATCCTTTAGCATTGGTTAATGAGATGAGATTACCCTTCTCATCATATCCGACTGCGGTTTCTCCATTCTGGGGATCTATGATTTTAACCTGTTGGTTATTTAAATCATACTCATAATACATGATATTTCCTAAGGAATCGGTCATGGAAGAAAGATTGCCCATGGCATCATATGTATAGGTAGTCTGGTTGCCAAGCGGATCTGTTTTTGTAATAAGTCGATTTAGAGTATCATAAGTATAATAGGTGATTGCGTCTTTTTCGTCGGTTTTGGCTAAAATATTGCCATTGTGATCATACGTATAATTACTTTCATGCCCCAAAGGATCAATCGTTTTAATGAGCCGGTTTTTATCGTCATAATGATACTCAGTGCTATTTCCATTCGCATCGGTCATTGATCTACGATTTCCTACAGCGTCATATGTATACCTGATATGCCCTCCCACCGGATCAGTGATATCCCTTAGATTATTCATAGTATCATAGTCATATAATGTAGTATTTCCCAATGCATCGGTAAACGAAATCATATTTCCCGCAGCATCGTACGTATAGGTACTTATATTACCCAAAGCGCCTGTATGTTTAATCATATTCCCATAGGAGTCATATTCATACGTTGTGGTCGCGCCATTTGCATTGGTGATAGTATGGATGAGCCCATCACTATAATAGGTCATGGTTGTTGTATTACCCAAGGGATCTGTAATTGAAATAAGATTTCCATTTGCATCATAGCCAAACGTCCTGACCCTGCCTAATGTATCAGTTATAGTCTTTACTTTGTTGTATGTGCTCTCATACGTATAGGTGTTGGTATTGCCCAGTGCATCCGTTAATGAGATAAGATTACCCATGTCATCATATTCTTTTTGTATTGTAGCGCCATTTGGATTATGAATAGTGGCAATGTTACCTGATTCAATATCACGTTCATAGGTAGTTATGTTGCCCAACGCATCGATTTTGGAGGTTAAACGACCATATTTATCCGTTTTCATTACGGTAACATTGCCTTCAGGATCTGTATGGATATCATCTTGAGGAGGCAGCCCGGGGCTTGGATTATCATAGGTTCCTTCGCCTTCAATAAGGTCGTTGATAAGCCCATATCTATTGGAAGGAGAATAGTTATTGGTGCTTTCATCCGGACCCTCAACTCTCTCTATCATTCCATGAGTATCGTAATAATAATGCGTAGATCGAGAAAGGGGATCAGTTTTGGATGTCAACAAATGCAATGCATCATAGGTAAAACTCGTCGTTGATCCATCCGGCGCAATGATACTCGTTAAATTATTATCACTATCATGAATAAACTGGGTGGTTCGTCCCGCAGGGTCGGTTATAGAGGAAAGAGTATTATCGTCAAAGGTAAATGTTGTACTAAGGTCAACAGGATCTGTGATTCTTGTAAGCCTATCGCTTGCATCATAGAAATAATTTGTGATTTGTCCATTAGTATCTTCCTTGGACGTCTCTAATCCTTGAGCATTAAAACGATACGTAGTGCCATCCTTCATGATACGCGTGTATGAACCATCTTCATTACGAGAAAGGGTGGAATAATCTCCTTCCGGTGATATAAGGCCTGTATTTGTATTTGCATTTGTGCTCTGCTTTACTACTCGTATACGCTTATTGTCCTTATCAGCAATATAAATATTTCCGGCTTCATCCACCGCCACTCTCACGGGACTAGCTAATTCGGCAAGTATGGCAGGACCGCCATCGCCGGAATATCCATAATTCCCATTTCCCGCTATCGTTGAGATTATACCGCTCGGATCTATCCGCCGGATACAGTTATTTTCTCGATCCGCAATATAAATATTCCCCACATTATCTACTGCTATTCCATAAGGCTTGCGAAACGAAGCTTCTACTGCAGGGCCGCCATCGCCGGAATATCCATACTTATCAGGATTGCCGGCTATCGTTGTTATGATACCAGATGGATCTATACGCCGGATACAATTATTACAGGTATCAGCAATATAAATATTTCCGGCATTATCCACTGCTACATCTTTGGGAGCAGCTAACTCTGCATATACAGCAGAGCCATCATCACCTGAATAGCCCGGACCATTGCCAGCAATGGTTGATATAATACCACTTGGATCTATACGCCGGATACAGTGATTAAGGGTATCAGCAATATAAATATTTCCGGCATTATCTACTGCTATTCCATAGGGGCGGTCTAACAAAGCTTGTGTTGCAAGGCCACCATCACCTGAATAGCCTGAATGGCCCCATAAATCAAAAATACCCGCTATGATGGTGATAGTGCCGCCTGGACTTATACGCCGGATACACTCATTGAGGGTATCAGCAATATAAATATTTCCGGCATTATCTACTGCAACGTCCGATGGTTGCCATAAATCAACTTCGAGTCCAACGGCCTCTTCCCCAAAACAGGGTCTCACAAAAGAACCCGCTATTGTGGTGATACCACCGCTTGATTCTATTCGCCGGATACGATCATCACGGCCACCATCAGCAATATAAATATTCCCATGCGCATCTGCGGCAACTCCAGTGATAGTATTTAATGCAACTTCCGAAGCAACGCCATCATCTCGCCCTTCTCCTCCACCAGCCAGGGTTTCTATCATTCCATTAGGTACAAAATATTTCGACCTGTGCAATTAGATTTAATGGTATTGCTATGCAAACTATATTTAATAATATTTACAAAGAAGATTATTATC
>JBLIRR010000038.1:0-62069 GCA_049472395.1 bacterium
AAAAGACCTCGCTACACCGCTCAACAAATAGCAGGAATCCCTTATACTTCTGGGAGTGCGCCATAATGAGAATTGCTCAATTAATTGAAAACTCACTGAATATATGTTAGAATTTAATAACTATCTGGTTATAGGGACTACTTTTAAAGATCCTATTTCAGCAGTTTGGGGATTTATCCGGGGCAATTCTTTTTCACAAAGAGCCAGACCAAGAATCTGGCGCGGGAATTCTTCACACAAATGATCAAGAGTGTGAATTAGTCCACCATTTTGTCTTATCGTCCATCTGGTCTAATTAATCGACCATCGAGGCGATTTCCCAAGATGCGGTTATTGTAATGAAGATAAGATATTACTATTTTTCAATAGCTTAAATCTGTAATATATATGGCACAGTATTTGAAACACGGGTTAAAATAAAAATTAAAGTGAATTAATACTGCTTGAAAATAATTTAATCTTTTTTATTTCTAGAATGGTTATTAGGAGATAGAGCGAAGGAAGAGATATGTTTTTATCAAAAAAGAGTTTTTTTTTATTATGTTTGTATATAGTGCTGTGTATATTCCTCCCAATTCAATCAGCTCAGGGAACTTCTCAAAAGAAGAATCCAGTGAATATACTTCTTATCAGCATCGATACGTTAAGGCCAGATCACTTGGCATGTTACGGATATAAGTCTATAAAGACCCCTCATATAGATTTGTTGGCTCAAAATGGCATTTTATTGAGAAATGCCTATTCCCCAGTTCCTCTCACTTTACCATCCCATATGAGTATTATGACAGGACAATATCCTCGTGGTCATGGGGTGTATAATAACGGTGGGTATGTCCTCTCTGATTCGGCTGAGACAGTGGCCGAAGTGCTTCACCAACAAGGTTATGCCACTGGTGCTATTGTAGCTTCCTATGTCCTTAATTCCCAATGGGGTTTGGGTCAGGGATTTGAGGATTATGATGATTCCATCGCCCACACTGCAGAAAAAAGACCAATGGATAAAGAAGGTTATAGGAGAGGAAAAGAGCTCACGGAGCTGGGTAAAAAATGGCTTAGACAACATCATGAAAAGCCGTTTTTTTTATGGGTGCATTATTTCGATCCTCATGCACCATATGATCCCCCGGCACCATTTGACAAAAAATATAAAAATGAGCCTTATGACGGTGAAATTGCTTACATGGATCACTGTCTGGGAGAGCTTTTTAATGAGATGAAAAAACTATCTCTTTTGGAAACTACTCTCATTATTTTTGTTGGTGACCATGGTGAGGGACTTTGGGAGCATCAGGAGCAAACTCATGGTCTTTTTATTTACAATACTACCTTGCATGTTCCCCTTATTGTGCGCTATCCCAAAAAGTACCCAAAGGGGAAGGAAGTGTCTGCGCTCGTTAGAACCATAGACATTATGCCAACAATTCTGGAGGCACTAGACATACAATCTCCAACACTCGATCTTCAGGGTACGAGTCTTATTCCTCTTCTCACAGGAGAAAAGAAAGATTTGGAGCTCAATCTCTATGGTGAGTCCCGCTATCCCGAATTAAACTTCAAATGGGCGCCACTAGAGTGTATCGTGTGTGAGGAATGGAAATACATTCACGCTCCAAAAGCGGAATTATATAATTTTAAGAATGATCCAAAGGAGACAACAAATCTCTATTCAGTAAATACACAAAAATCAGAATTTTTAAGAGCGCAGCTGTTGAGCTTAAAGGAAAAATTATCAGGCGTCTCACATACTGAAAATGATGCCGAACCAGTAGAGATATCGCCTGAGGCCAGGCAGAAACTTCAAAGCCTCGGGTATATATGTAATGCCGAATCTAATGAAAAAAACCTTGATAATTATGATCCTTTGTCTCTGCCGGATCCGAAAGATAAGGTTTCTGTGCTTGCGCATATTGATGAAGCGAGGGTATTGGAATCAAAGGGTCAGTTTGATGTGGCTATTCAAAAATATGAAGAAATATTAACGCATGCTCCTGACAGTATTGCCACCCATTATCTTCTCGGATTAGCCTATAGAAATGCAGGAGATCCTATAAAGGCTCTACACGAAATGGAGAAGGTTGCGGAACTTGATTTTACCTACTTTGATTGTGAAAACATTCTCGGTTTACTGTATGACCAGCTTGCTTTGCCCAAAAAAGCTATAAAAGCTTTCAAGAAAGCTCTTACAATAAATCCCGACACGGTGTATGTACATAATAATCTTGGCATGGTGTACTTTAAAAGCAATACATTGGATTTAGCCGAGAAAGAATTTAAAGAGGTTATTTCCTTTGATTCAGATACCGACCCGCAACATATCTCTGTGGCTTTTAGCAATCTTGGAGGGGTTTACATGAGGAAGGGATATCTTGACAAAGCGGTTGAAAGTTTTAAAAGTTCCATTACTTTAGATTCAGACAATGTAGGCTCATACATCGGCCTTGCCGAAGCCTATGAATATCTTGGCAAAATAAAGCAGTCGATTCTTCAATGGAAATATATTGTAAAACGGCAGTCGGATGATCACTTCGCCTACTTTAAATTAGGCCAATTATCTTTAGCGATTGGTAAATTAAAAGAAGCAATTAAATATTTAAAAAAATCGCTTCAGCTTAAACCTGATTTTTTTGAAGCGAGAATGTTGCTTCAAAAGATATCCTCCTAAAGAATTATCCTACAATTAATCGTATTAAATTTAAAAACCGTATATAATTATATTATGGTTCACCATATGGATAGGAAAAATAAATTAATTTGTGTATGTCCATCTCTACAAGTATTCATTTTCGCCATAATATTGACATGTACCCTTCATGGTGCATGGGCACGTGGTTTTTGTCACTGTAAAAATATCATTATCCTTATTCCCGATGGCTGCTCGCAGAGTATACAAACGGCAAGCAGGTGGTTAAAAAAGTCGGCATTAGCTCTTGATACGATGAACAGCGGAACAGTCGAAACCCATATGGCAAATTCGGTAATTACTGATTCAGCAGCAGCAGCTTCTGCCTTTTCAACAGGTTATAAAACCACAGGGGGATTTATTAGCACTGGGCCTCGGCCTCAGGATATTTTAACCACACTCGATCCTCCTCCTGAGAGGGTATACTATAGACCCCTCGCTACTATACTGGAAGGAGCAAAACTAAAGGGCAAGGCAACGGGTCTTGTAGTGACAAGCAGCATTACCGATGCGACACCAGCAGCATTTGCCACTCACATACTTGATCGCTACTGCGATAATGATATCATGGAACATATTGTCTATCAAAATATAGATGTTGTTCTGGGTGGAGGGAGAGCATTTCTTATGCCTCCACAAAGTGGCGGGTTACGCACAGATGGCGAAGATTTGTTGAACGTGCTTTTATCCCGTGGGTATCAATTCGTAGAAACCAGAGATGATATGGACTCGGTAACCTCCGGTACACTATGGGGACTTTTTGCTGATTTTCATATGGAGGCAAATATTGACAGGACCGAGTCTGCCCCTTATCAGCCCTCACTCTCTGAAATGACAGCAAAAGCCATAGAGCTTCTCTCCAAAGACCCTGACGGCTTCTTTTTAATGGTTGAGGGAAGCAATATCGACAGGGCTGCTCATAATAATGATCCTTTCTATATGATTACTGAATTTCTTGCGTTTGATGAGGCTGTGAAAGTAGCGTGTGATTTTGCAAAGAAAGATAAGAATACCTGTGTAATAGCGTTCCCTGATCACAATACAGGTGGCTTTACTATTGGAAATGACACAACAGGGGGTGATTATACATACGTTAATGTGGAAGAAGTAGTTGGCCCCTTTGAACATATGCGTATTACCGCTCATGGGCTTGCCAATAAGATTGGGAGCGATCACTCACCAACGAATATCATAACGAACGTGAAACAATGGTGGGGTATTGATATTACTCTTAAGGATGTGAATGAGATTCTGAGCCTTGAACCTGGTGTCGGATTTTCATGCGCATTAGCCAAAGTCATTACACAAAATTATACGGTTATGGGATGGTCAACTCATGGCCATACTGGTGACGATGTACCTATTTGGTCTTTTGGCCCCAAAAAGCTGATCGGGCATTTTGATAATACACAGATCGCTGAGACAGTGGCAAGATGGGTCGGATTTCGATTAGACCATATAAACGCATATCTTTTTGTTGATGTGAGAGAGGTGTTTGATGAGTGGCTTATTGATACTACAGATACCGGAAATCCCGTGCTCACAATTGAGGGCGCTCGCCTTCCTATTGGCAAAGACATAATGATTCACAATGGGATAGAATATGACCTCGGGAGTATTGTGGTTCATTCACCTAAATATTCCTGGACATTGGGGGATGGCACAATTATCGATAAGACGTGGGAGAGTGTATTCATACCCCTCAAAGCAGTTTGGTGTCTGCGATACAATTTTTGCAAATAAATATATTTTCAGTGTTGTGTGGGCCTGCTTAGTTCGTATTCGGTCAGTGAAATACCCCTTCTTTCCAAAAGGGAACCCTCTAATCTGTAAAGCTCAACAAAGGCTTTAAGATATTCCACAATGGACTCGATTTGCGATATACGGCTGGCTATGAGGTCTCGCTGAGTTTGGGCAACGAGCAAGGATGTTGATTTACCCACCCTGAATTTCTCCGTCTCAGCCCGCATCTTTTCCTCCTGGAGCGCCCTGGTAGCAGCAGTGGCGATGACCTGCTCGCTGCTTCGTGTGACCTCAATATAGGCTGAACGGATATCCATCTGAACAAGTTGTGCCAGGTTCTTCAATGCCTCATCAGCCTTTATACGGTTTAAGGTTGCGCGCGTATGTCGGGAGTGCGCGTTTCTGTTGCGAAGGGGATACTCCATGGTAATACCTGCCATGATGTCATAATCTTTCCCCTCAAAATCCTTTATGGAGTTTCCAAAAGAATCCGAATAGCCTGAGGTGCCAAGGGTGATGAAAAAGTCCATTTTGGGCAGGAGCCCATTTTTTGTTTTCACGACCTCAATATCCCCTTTCTGGAGGTTCATCCGTGCCTGGTTTAAATCGGTTCTCATGCGAAGTCCCACTTCAACGTGAGAGTCAACATCATCCAATTGGATAGCAGGTACCGCAGGCTCATCCACAAGGAGGACCTCTCTTTCCCACGGATTTGTCTTGGGATTGAGAAGACGCAGAAGATGTAAACGCGCCTTCGCACAGTCGCCTTTTGCATTGATCAGATCTTCCTTTCGCAATGCTACTTCTGCCTGGGCTGCCGCAAGCTCGATCTCAGACAAGACCCCAACCTTGATCCTTTCCTCGGTTTCTTTCATCTGTTGCTTGGCAAGATTTAAGGATTCGATAAAAATCTTGATGCGCTCCTCGGCGAGGGCATAATCCCAGTAAGTGCTTTCAACCTCTGAGATAAGATATTCCGCAAAACCGCGCAGTTCATACTGCGATGCGAACGTATCAAGCTGGGCTTGCCGGAGTGTGGCGGAATTAATCTCAATGCCTGCCCCTTTGAGAAGGGCCTGTGTAATAGTGAGACCCGCACGCGTCTCATGTTGGTCCCCGTAAAGATCTGACCATGTCCGGTCACTGCTCAGGCCAGCACTCATTTTTGTCCCTGTGGAGAAAAATTTCGAGATCTCGACGCTGCCCTCCATGCTTCCCTCATCCGTATTACCGGCTTTTTCCTGAGACCGTGACACCTCTCCTGATACAACAGGATCAAAGGCAGCGCGTTCCTGGTCCTCAAAGGTGCGTTGAATGGCAGGATTCATCCTTTCTATAGTGAGGGAATGATTATTCTCAAGTGTCATGAAAATAGCTTCTTTAATAGTGATTGCAAGCTTTTTATCCTCTGATGATTCTTCTCTACATTCAATATGAGAAGGCTCTGTATTTTCAGCATATGCAATGCGGGCCCACGCGGGGCGAATAGGGATAAGGAAAGGAGAGAGATGAAGGAGTACCAAGGGAATAGAGAGAGAGAAGAGTATCCCGAGCTGAAAGAGGGATGTATAAAGGGCCCTGCGTCTAAGGATAGAGAAACTTTGATTACTTATCATACTAAGAGATTTTCCTTGTTTCTTTGGGTTTCCACTGTTCAAAGATAGAATAGACAATGGGAATCAACAGAAGTGTGATAAATGTAGAACTAAATAATCCCCCGATAACGGCCCGTGCAAGAGGGGCCTGGGCTTCTCCACCTTCACCTACTCCGAGGGCCAAGGGAAAAAGTCCCAAGATGGTTGTCATCGCAGTCATGAGCACAGGCCTTAAGCGATGACAGCACGCCTCTTCGATTGCCCTGCGAAGGGGCAGCCCATCACGGCGGCGGAGAACATTTGTATGGTCAACGAGGAGAATGGCATTATTTACCACAATTCCTCCGAGCATGATACAGCCGATAAAGGCTTGCACATTAAAAGTCGTGCTGGTCAAAAAGAGAACGAGCAAAACCCCGATTATGGCCAGTGGAACAGAAAACATGACCACGAAAGGATCACGAAGCGATTCAAACTGGCATGCCATGACCATATATACCAATATTAAAGCGAGAAGAAAGCTCATCAAAAGTTCCCTGAATGATTTTTGCTGCTCTTCATATTCACCGCCGAAGCTTATGCTAAAATCCCTTGGTAGGGGCAACGACTGGAGCTTTGCCCGGATATCACCTATCACTGAGCCCATGTCCCTTTCACTGATGTTTGCCGATACCTGCACGATTCGCTCCTGGTTTTTCCGTTCAATTTGAACAGGACCCTTACGGGATTGAAGACGGGCCACATTCCTCAAAACCACCGGGTCTCCGTCAGTATTGACCAGGGTAAGATCGAGAAGATCGGTAATATTTGTCTGCTCTGCATCCTTCACCTTCACCAGTATCTTAAACTCATCCCCTGCTTCGCGGTAATTTCCCGCTTGTGTGCCTGAGAGCACGGTCTGAAGAGCATCTGCTATTTGACTCACGGTAAGTTTCATGTCAGCCGCCTTCAAGCGGTCTACCATTATTAATTCCTCGGGAGTACCCGATTCCCGGCTGAGTTGCACGTCTGTAATTCCGTTTACTTGTTCCACCAACTCTTTTACTCTTTGCGCAAGCAGATCGGCAGTAGACAAGTCATGGCCGCGTATCTCGAGTTCTATCTTATCTGCGTCACTTGCCCCCATGCGAAGGATGAAGAGGCCCTGCCCGGCACGGGTCCTTATCCGAATTCCCGGGATATTCGCAAGGCGTGTGCGAAGGTCTGCAGCAATATCTTCGCTTGAGCGTGTCCGCTCTGAGATGGGTACGAGAGTAATCCTTATTCTGCCAGTATGGGAACCTCTGCTGCGCCATCCCCCTCCGATCCTGGTTGAGATATTTTTCGCCTCAGGCACGGTCTCCTTAATAATAGATTCAATAACATTAAATTTCTCACCAATCACATCCAGTCTTGTTCCTGCTTCCATTTCTCCGTTCACCCTGACCTCCCCCTCATCGGCTGAAGGCATAAGCTCAACCCCAATAAGCGGAATAAGAAGCAGGCTTCCTACGAGCAGCACTATGGTCGCTCCTACAATAAGCATCCTGTGATCAAGGGCAAATTTTAATAGATGATGATACGTGGACGTCATCTGCGTAAAGAAGCGCGTGCTCTGCTTTGAAATTCTTTGAGGAAGGGTATTGGATTTAGTATCCGCAGTGAGCTCCGGATGAAGCATTTTGGCAGACAGCATCGGGACAAGGCTTAATGCAACAACCAACGAGCAGAGCAGGGAGAAGCTTACCACATACGCCATTTGCTTAAACATGATGCCGGACATGCCCCGTATGAAAATGGTCGGTAAAAATACTGCTATTGTGGTGAGGGTGCTTGCGATAATCGCGGCAGTGACTTCCTCACTGCCTTCGACTGACGCCTGATAGGCATTTTGCCCTGATTGCCTTAATCGATAAATATTTTCGAGCACAACAATGGCATTATCAACGAGCATTCCCACACCGAGGGCCAATCCTCCCAATGTCATCAAATTGAGCGTGAAGCCACCGAAATAGATCAGTGCAAAGGTCGCGATAATAGAGATGGGAATAGCAGTAGCAATAATGCCCGTGCTTCGGAAGTTGCCAAGAAAAAGGAGCAACACCAATATGGCAAGCATTCCACCGTATATGGCTGCAAAGCCCACGTTCCTGATAGATCGGCTTATGTAATCGGATGTATCAATAATCGGGATAAGATTGAGCTGAGGAATATCCTGGTTGACTTTCTCAATTTCTTTGAGGGCTTCCTGTGCGACGGCAACCGTATTTTTACCGGACTGTTTATAGAGAGCGAGGTTGATACCAGGACGCCCATTAATCCTGACAAGCTGGTCTATCTTTTGCCAGGAGTCCTCCACATCTGCGATATCCCCTAGTTTTATCGGGGCAGCTTCACGGATTGTAATCACGGTATTGCGAAGTTCATCAAGGCTTGTATATTCACCAGGGGTACGAATAAGCACATCGAGGTTGCCTCTCTCCAAGGTCCCTGCCGGTATATTGACATTCTCCGCCCTAATCCTTGCCAGGATTGTCTCAAGAGGAATACCGAGCGCCTTAACTCTCTCAAGTTTCAAATTCACATGAATTTCCCGGTCGAGGCCCCCCCAAACAAAGAGAGATGCGACGCCGGGAACTCGTTCAAGGCGGTATTTAACCTGTGTATCAATGATCCGCCGCATCTGGATAGGATCGAGATCACCCGAAGCCCCGAGGATCAGGACAGGGAAACTTGCCAGATCGAATTTACGAAGGCTCGGTCGTTCAGCCTCTTCAGGAAGGCGGGAGAGAATGCGGTCCAGGCGATCTCGTATATCATTTGCCGCAACATCCAGGTCCGTTCCCCAGACAAAATTAACCCGCACATTGCTCGAACCCTCCGATGAATTCGAGGTAACCTCCTCGACTCCGGGCACTGCGCTCATGGCTTCCTCAATGGGGCGCGTGATGAGTTCTTCGATTTCTTCCGGACTTGCGTTTTTGTAAGTGGTACTGATGCTCAGGGTAGGGTAGGTGATATCCGGCATAAGATCGATGGGAAGGCGGCTCAAGGATACAAAGCCGACGAGAATAACGATAAGTGTGGCCATGATGGTGAAGATGGGACGGTCTATGGCAAACTGTGATAGTCTCATCCCTGTTGATTATCTGGGAGGATAATGGCAGCGCCATCTTCAAGAAGATGCTGTCCTAAGGTTATCACCAATCCGGAGAGAGGGGGATTCACTACCTCAGCAAGCTCTCCGTTTACTATACCCAGAGTGACGGGAACAAACCGTGCACTCATGGTCTCGGTATCCACAATAAAGATCCCCTGTTGGTCATTCCGTCGTGCAAGGGATGCTATGGGTACGACAGTTGCGTTTTCATGCCGCGCAAATTCTATCTGAACGCGGGCAAACATACCCGGCTTGAGGAGCCAATCCGTATTAGGGATCTCAATCTCAACCCGCGCCTGTCGGGATGTTTCTTTTAACACAGGTGCGACACGAATAATTGTGCCGATAAAATTATTATTCTGGTACGCATCGGTTGTCACCACTGCCTTTTGACCGATCTTAACTTTGGGATAATCCCGCTCGATGACGAAGATTACCGCCATCATGGAGCTGATATCATAGATAGAGGCTATTGGTGAATTTGCGGTAAGCATTGCGCCTTCGTCAATAAAGCGCTCTCCCACCACCCGTGGTGCATCCCCATCCTCCCATGATGCCTTGATTTGCGTATAGGAGAGACGAACTTCCGCAGCCTTCAATGCTGCCTCCTTCTGCGATACCTGTGCCATTGCTACTTTATGCTTGGCTGTTTTAACTTCCAGCTCAGCCTGTGCTTCATCAAGCTCAGATTCTGATGCGATCTTTTTTTCACGCAGGGCCTTTATTCTCTCAAATTCCCGCTGCGCACTTGCAAGGGAGCTTGCTTGCTCTTCGAGGTTCGCCCGTGCCACGGTGAGTTCCGCCCGCGCTTCATCAAGCTGTTGGGCAAATTCCGCATCCTCCAATGTTGCAATCAACTGGTCATGCGTGATTTGATCACCGATATTCACGAAGAGTTTTTTTAATCTCCCGCTGATCTTTGGAGCTACGATGAAATGGGCTTTAGGTTTTAAGGTACCCGTAAAAATCTGCAGATCGCGAATTGAATGTGTGCGCACCGGCGCGACCTCAACGGCTACGGCATGAGTAGCTCCTCTCCTTGAGGTATCTTTCTCCACTGTAGAAACGTGTTGAGAGATTTTCCACCCCACAAGAGCGAATATGGCAAAGGCCACTGTGATACTTAAAAATTTTTTCATATATACATCCTACTTTCTCAGAAAGTTATTATCTTTACTCCTAATTAATGGAGATTATAACATGGACATGAGGAGAATTCACGAAAAAATTTTTTTCCGGATCTAAAAGCTGTATTGCAGCCTGTAGGAAATAGCCTGCGCTTTTTTTTCATTTTCGGGAATATCACCTGTTAAGGCTGTATAAATGTAATTGACCATAATGCGGACGTGTGTGTTACTATAGTAATTTGCTCCCAGGGTAAGATTCATTGCTGCATCTCCCATACCGTTATCCTTTGCATCAAGGACGCTATAGCGACACATCATCTCAAGTGCGCCAAATCTTTTATCCGGTTTGATTTCCTTAAACCCGCCTTTTTTGTAAGGTCGGCTTTCTCCTGTCAGACAATAGCTCCCTTGCACGTAATAGCCACTATACGTTGCATCCTCAACCTCTAACGCCTTGACGGATGCCCCCATGTATTCTGCCTGAAAGCACAATGGACCACTCACCCAGGCAGCCTCAAATGCCGCAAGAGTCAATGTATCAGCCGGGATTTCATCGCTCACGACAACTTTTTCAGCAGTATGCACCTCGGCATTCTCCTTGATTTCGTAATCTTCCCCGTCCAGATTACGAAAAGAGCCTGAAACACCCACGTGCAGCACCCTCTTTTTATGCTCCCACGGGGTAAAGGTTAAACGGCCGGTCAAGGCATAGGTGTCCCTTTCTTCTTCACGATCTGCACCTTCGTATATACCTATGGCCCATGTCAATTGTTTTGTATCCCCCGACAGTGCAATGCCGGGATGGGACCCTGGCGCAAAGGCATTGGTTGCCATGGATCGTTCGATGGCAGTGATATATTGGGAGCTTGTCTGCTCTTCCAATCCAAAAGGCTCTTTTGTCTGCCCAATAATCACCTCGGCCCAATCCCAGCCGGTAAATTCAATGAAAACATCACCGGCTTCCGGTGCCTCATCCACATCGCTGAGGCTTATTTCAAGCTCTGCTTTCCAATTCTTATCGATTTTACTTTTAAATGTAAGAGAGGCCCGTCGAAGTTCTGTCTCATTGCCCCGTACATAGTGTTCATAAGTATGATCAATATGGGCCCCTGTAAAATGATCATGGTCCCACATCAGCACACCCTCACATTCCAATTGAGGCCCCTGATCTTTTTTGTTCACGCCCTCATTATAAAAGAGCCTTCGTCCCGGCATTTTCTTTGATTCATTGATATCGACAGGAGATTTATCTACAGAGGCGCGCGCAGACGCATTCATAAAATATGTCAATAGCAGAGCGGCCATGAGCACGGATATGGAGTTTTTTACAATCATTCTACCCTACCAACTATCCCGGGGATCGCCATTATGATGATGCTTTATTCTTTAATCCCAACTTCTCCAGGCGAGAGCGCAAACGTCTTTCGGTAATGTGTAATAGCCGGGCTGCTGCACTCTGATTCCCGTTATTCTGTGTGAGTGCCTCAATGATCATATGTGTTTCAAAGCCCCTCATTTTCTTGGAATACCCTGTCTCAAACGAATAAGGATTGAAAATATCCCTTTCCGAGATAGTGCGCACTCGGCTTGGCAAATCCCGGATGCTTATATGGTTTGATCTTGAGAGCACAATTGCCCGTTCGATGATATTCTCCAATTCACGGACATTTCCCGGAAAATCATATTTCATAAGATGGTCAAGGGCCTCGTCGGAGAATCCCTTAATTTTTTTGTTATTTTCCCTGGAAAATTTCTCAATGAACTTTTCAATTAACAGCGGTACATCCGACTTGCGATGTCGCAAGGGAGGGACACGAATAGTGACCACATTGAGCCGGTAATAAAGGTCATCCCGGAACTGCCCTTCTTTTACCATCTTTTCAATATTTCTATTGGTGGCAGCAACAATCCTCACATCAACATTAATCGTTTCATTTCCCCCCAGTCGCTGAATATGACCAAACTGAATGGCTCGCAGGAGCTTGGCCTGCACCGTCAGGGGAATATCGCCCACTTCGTCAATAAAGAGGGTCCCTTTGTTCGCCTGTTCAAAACAACCGATCCTCCTTTGGTGTGCTCCGGTAAATGATCCTTTTTCATGTCCGAAGAGCTCACTTTCAAGTAAACTCTCTGAGAGGGCTGCGACATTGACTACGACACACTGTTGATCTTTCCTCGGACTGGCATAATGGATTGTCCTGGCAATCAATTCCTTTCCTGTGCCACTTTCACCGAGCACTAAGATGGTCGTCTTGCTCGGCGCTACCCTGGCAATCAAGTTCATGACTTCTGCCATTTGGCTGCTTTGATAAAAAATACCGTCAAAATGAAATTTTTGCTGAATTTGGCGTTTAAGCAAACGGTTCTCCGCTATAAGTTGCCGTCTTTCTTCGACACGTCTGATCAAGTTTTCAAGCTCATCTAAATCAATTGGTTTGGTCAAATAATCATACGCTCCTGCTTTCATCATTTCCACGGCATTCTGAATCGTCCCATACGCAGTGATGACCGCGACATCAATATCCGGATTTAATTCCTTTATTTTTCTCAGAACCTCGGAGCCTGACCATCCGGGCATACGGGAATCCGTGAGCACTAAATCGATGCGGTTTCTTTGGGTAATGCGATATCCCTCCTCACCACTTGCTGCTGTAAAGACCTCATATCCATGACGTGTAAGAAAGCTCTCTATTGATTTAAGTTGTGGGTATTCATCATCTATGAGTAAAATAGTCAAAGGTTTCATAAAGAAGGGTCCTTTCCATGGAGTTCTATTTTCTTCGGTATCTTAATAATAAATGTTGCGCCGTGATCATCATCATCTATAAGGAAAATAACGCCGCCATGCTCATAAATAATCAGTTGCGCAATATGAAGTCCTATTCCTGTCCTGTCTGGTTTTGTAGTAAAAAAGAGATTAAATATTTTCGATTGAATCTCTTTGGGAATTCCTGATCCTGTGTCATGTACACATAATTCCAATTCCTCTTGAGTGTCCTCGGATATGGTGATTACGATTTTACCCTTAGTATCTATTGAGTCAAGCGCATTCTGAATTAAATTCATAAAAACGCGCACCATTTGATGGTAATCCCACACCACCATTCCATCCCAAAATTTATGGATAATAAGCCTTCGTTTTCCTTTTGCAAGAACTGAGTGATAGTGCTGCACAAGATGAGTCATAAGGTCTGATAATTGAAATAAGGTGAGATTCATTGACCTTGGTTGGGTGAACTGGAGGATATCTTCGATTGTTTTATTAATCCGTCTGATCTCTTTATACATTAAATCAACCAATTTGTGGTATTCTTCGCTGTTGTTTCGAGGTTCAAAATCTTTTCCCAATTGCTGGATAATCGTGCTGATCGTATTGAGCGGATTGCGAATCTCATGAGCAATACCGGCTGACAAGTGACCGATGGCATTCAAATATTCCTTGTGCGTGCTATGCTCTCTCAACCATTTTATCTCGATCATATCCCGCAAGAGTATGAGGTACTGTTCATTATGATTTCCTAGAGAATATTTACCCTTAAAAACGAGCAAACTCTTGGGCTGATTCAGGATTGTGCACTCGATGTGTTGAAGGGAAAAAGAAGATTTGTCGAGGCTCTCATAAGGGAATTGATCCCATAGAATTGAAAAGGGCCGGCCGATGACATCTTTGGCATCCCTCTTAAAAAGAATCTCTGCCGCGTGATTAAAGATCTGGATGATTGAGTGTTGATTAATAATAATAGCAGCCTCATTGAGAGCGTGGAGACTATCCTCTAATCCTCTTCTGGAGGTTCGTTTTTTCATAATAAGAATACTTTCTGTTTTGCATAGTTTAATAGTGATAATCACAAAGTACAATAATTGTGCCAGATATTATTAATCAAAGACTAATCGGAGATCCTGGAGCTATTTCTTCATATATTCGACCGGTTGGGCGATTACATTGTGTTATTTATACGCTTCCTGTTGTCCGGTAGGAGCACTAAATGGTCCTAATTTCACAATGTGTGGGGTGCAAGAGGAAAGATAAGTTTAAATTCAGCCCCCTCGCCCTCGGAAGGCACCAGTGATATTGTGCCTCCATGTTCTTCTATAATGGTGCGCACAATAAAAAGCCCAAGTCCTGTTCCCTGGTCTTTCCCCTTTGTCGTAAAAAAAGGATCAAAGATCAATGGGGCTATATCATGAGCTATCCCGGGACCGGTATCTCTTATGCGAATTTCAATCTGATTGCCAGCAAGGAGGGCACGTATATATATTGTGCCACCTTTATCTGCCATGGCATCGCATGCATTATTGAGCAAATTAACAAGGACCTGTGAGATTTTCTGCTTATCGCAATAGAGCGCAAGATCCGGCGCGATGTTGGATTCTATGTGTATAGAGTAAAATTTTAGCTTATGGTGGACAATGTGACGCGCATCATCAAGTATATCCGCTAAAGGGATTATTTCTTTTGATGTAATGCTTTGTCTTGAATATGTTTTAAGACTATTGACGAGCTTTGAGATTCGATAACTCCCATCCATGGCATACGAGAGCCATTCATCAACATCCTTCGCATCTTTTTCGAGCTGTGAATCCCCCTCTTTTTGAACATATCTCGCCATGATCGGTTTCGCGGAATCCCAGAAGAGCTTTAACAGCTTGATATTCGACATGATATAGGAGAGGGGATTATTTATTTCATGAACAATCGCAGAGGAAAATGTGCCCAGTGTTGCCAGACGCTCTGCATGAAAAAGCTGGCTGGTCCTTTCCTCAACCATCTGTTCAAGGTTGGTCGCGTAATCGCGAATAGTCAGATGTGTTTTCACTCGCGCTAAAACCTCCTTTGCATCGAAAGGTTTTGTAATATAATCCACTGCCCCGAGTTCAAACCCTTTTGTTTTGGCATCAATATCATTCATGGCAGTAATGAAAATTATGGGAATATCCTTTTTGTTTTTATCTTTTTTTAATCGCGAGCAGACCTCATAGCCGTCGATGCCCGGCATCATTATGTCCAAAAGAATTAAATCGAATTGAATTGCATCAATATGGGCAAGGGCGGTTTTCCCATCTTTGGCAAACCCTAATTCATACCCTGCCTCCTGTAAGATGGTAATAAGTACTTGTATATTATGCACTACATCATCAACAATAAGGATTCTATGCCCTTTCCTGTGTTCATGAATCATAGTTCATGTTCCTTACATTTTATTTCTTTTCAAGTAATATTTTAATATCTGAGATCAACTTGGGGAATGAGTTTAAGGTGCTACACATCTTATCAATGTCACAGCTTTGTACTTGCAGGATTAAATCATCCCCGAATTGTTGAAGAATTTCCAATGAATATCTCTCACCAATATCCTTTACTTGATGGCCGAATTCAGAGATATTACTTATAAGTCCGCTTTGCCGGGCTATCTTCCATGATTTCTGCATACCATTTTCTAATTCCTCTATGACCTCCGGCAGCTTTCCTACTATCTCAGGCGAGAGGCTCTCGTTTCCCCTGCACTTGGGGCTTTTCATCATAGAGGCTTCCTCATTTTTATTATATGAAAACTTAAGATGGCGCGTTAATTCCTGAAATAAGTCACTAATCTGAACCGGCTTGATGAGCATTCCGTCAAATCCGCTTTCAATAATTTTTACATCATCCTCCTTAAGTCCGACGGCTGTTAATGCAATGACAGGAGTATTTTTAAGTTCTTCATTCTCCTTTATGAAGTGGGTTGCTTCATATCCATCAATAGTCGGCATTTTTATATCCATTAAAATGATATCGGGTTTGTATCGTTTCGAAAGTATAATTGCCTGCCTCCCATCCTCCGCTTCAATGATATTGATGTTGGTGGATCGGAGATACTCGCTGATCAAAAGTCGGTTTAAGGGAATATCTTCCACGAGGAGCATTGTTGCCTTTTCAAAGATTATGTTCTCATAATCAAAGAACTCATCTTCTTTGTGATGAAGGGGTGGAGCGCCAATTGATACCTCTCGAAATACAATCGTAAAGCAGCTTCCTTTCTTTATATTGCTTTCAACCGATATCTTCCCGCCCATCATCTCCACTAAACGCTTGGAGATTGCAAGACCAAGCCCTGTCCCACCATATTTTTTGGTACTTTGCCCATCCTGTTGTTTGAATGCCTCAAATATTTTATTCTGGGATTCCTGGGGGATCCCGATGCCCGTATCTTCGACGCGTATGATTAAATCTATGCTCTTTTTCGTGGTATCCTCATGGGTCTGTTTTTTGGCTGAAAGCTTAATATGCCCGGTGTTCGTGAATTTAATGGCATTACCCACAAGATTAAAAAGGATCTGCCTGAGTCGTATCTCATCGAGAAATATACTCTCCGGGATATCAGGTTCTATGTCGAGAACAAAATCAATGCCCTTGTCGGATATACTCAGCGAAAAAATACGTTCAATCTCCGTGAAAATGGAGTAAGGATTTAGAAACTCGTAGTGAAGCTCCATCTTGCCCGATTCAATCTTGGAAAGATCCAGGATATCATTGATGAGGGTCAATAAATTCTTCCCACTTGATTTAATTGATTTAAGATATGTTTTTTGCTTCTTATCTTTGATATGAGAATCGAGAAGGTCTGAAAAGCCCAAGATTGCATTCATGGGTGTACGAATTTCATGGCTCATATTTGCAAGAAATTCACTTTTTACCCGGTTGGCTTCTTCAGCCTTCACCGTGAGTTGCTCTGCTTTGTCTAAAGCCTCCTGCAGTATCTTCTGCTGACCTTTTAATTTTGCTGTACGGTCAGCCACTTCCTCCTCAAGGTGCTCCCTGTGACGCTGCAGCTCATTATCCCTTCTTTGAATCTCAGAGAGCATTTCATTAAATCCGTCAATAAGTATTCCTATTTCATCGTGGCCTTGCTTGCGGGCCCTTACGGAGTAATCTTTTTTCTGGGAAATAATTTTTGCCGTTTGTGCCAGATTTAAAATAGGGGTGGAGATGATTCGCTGGAGAAAGAATGAAAGGAGCATTGCCAAAAGGAGTGAAACGAATATAATAATTGTCACAATTTGGGCGGACTCCTCTATGCGGGAACGTATCTCAGCCAAATCCGCCTGGATAAAGATGGTGCCGATTTTTTCCTCTTCAAGCCAGATGTGATGAAATACATACAGGTAATTGTTTTTAAAAAAGTGTCCCTCTTGAGGAGATTGAGGTGGGGAGAAACTCTTGGGAACTCTTTGAGAATAGAAGGTTGCGAATATTTTCCCCTGTTTGTCGTAGATACAGGCAAAAGGTACATGTTCTTTTGCGCTGAGCGCGGACAGGTTTTTTTCTGCTGTCTCAGGATCATTAAAGACAAGCGCCCCGGAACTGTTCATCCCGATAACTTGCGCAAGACTCAATATATCATAGACCATCGATTGGCGAAATGTGATAATATCCTTTGCCACAAAAGCGATAGATGCCACAAGGAGCGTCACACAACTGGTAAGTATAATGATGATGATAAGCTTCTGCTTGATGGAGATATTGCGAAAAGAAAGCATGTTATCTCAGTTTCTCCTTTATAATTTCGGCGGACATGAGAAGTTGCGAACCTAATTTTAATCCTACGCTCTTTGCTGCATCGAGATTAACCTCAAAGCGCAATCGTCCTTCTTCGTTGAAGAAATTGATTATCCCCCCTTCTTGTGTAAATTCATCCATGTGGCCCACTGTCAACACGCTTCTTTTGCGCACAGCCAAAAGGCTCTCCTTTATGAATTTCTGATTCTTTGAATCAAAAAAGAGTATATGGCACTCTTCAACACCCTTATCTTTTATAGTCTTAAATTTTTTTACTTCAATTTTTCTTTCCCCAACACTTTTCCCATTCAAGGAATAGAACACATCACTTTTGGGATGATCGGGTACAATACCAAGGATGAGGGGGGAAGTATCATTATTGCCCGCCTCCTCCGGCCATCCCACAAACTTGGCAAAGTTATAGATGAAACCGGCTTTTACCTCGTATTCAAGACCAGTGAGGCTTTGTGCATGCCCACTATGCGCAATGCAGAGTATAATATAAAGGATGATTATAGCATTTGGCCATAATCCTCTTACTGTTTTTACTGTTAGAATCGACATGTTATTTTCCCATAAATACTTCGTTCAACCTCGCTATCTTTCCCGGCAGAGAAAGGCAGAAATCCATGAGACAAAAATTCAGGATGATGATCATGAAAGAGGTTTTGTCCCACAAGGGAAAGCTCAATATCTTTTCTCGGATTCCAACCAAGACGCGCATCCAATTCCCAATAGCTGTCAACATAGATATCGAGATTGTCCACGTACCTCAGATCCAGATCCAGTTCAACATTTTGATAAAGGTCCATTGAAGATCTGATGACGAATTGGTGATTCGGGCTGGATGTCTCCGGAGATATATCAAATGGAGGAGGACCCGGTGGAGGAGCATCCGGAAAATTCGGGTCGTGATGATGTGGATAATTGGGATCAGCAGGAGGGGGCTGAAAGTTTTGGCTCACGTCCATATGCAAGTATGTATAGGATGCAGAAAGGTGCCACCATGGCAACGCTTTCCAACTGGCTGACAATTCCACCCCATTGTTTTTCGCCTCAGCGGCATTGTAGCGATAAATGGTGAGATTCTCATATTCATTCATATAGAATGCGGAATCGAGGGAGAAGGATTTTGAAAACTGAATGCGGTAGCCTACTTCATACGCGACCAAATTCTCTGATTCTTCCATTCTGGGTTGCGGCCATGAAGGCCAGGGAAAAGTCACTCCCACGGGGGATACCGTAGAGTATTCCGAACGGGAGGGTGTTCTGACCGCACGGGATATAGATGCCCACACATTTTGATTATCTGAGGGATTCCACAGCATCCTGACGCATGGCTGGACCTCATATCCGGTATAATCATTATGCTCAAACTTCGATCCCAGTGTGAATCTCAGGATATTGCGAATAATGGTTATTTCATCCTGAAAAAAGGCGCTCACAAGATGGGTCTTGCTGCTTGCCGGATCAATGAGAAACACGGGTCTATTGGGATCATCGGTTGTTCTTTCAAATTCATCGCTGATGAAGCGATATCCGAGGCCCCAGATAATTCCCTGACGCCTGCCGACTCTGAAATTATGCTGAAAGTCTATGTCAAAGGTATCAAAGCGCTCGGTGTACTGGGATAAATTGCCCTCATCCCTTCGTTGTTCTGTCCTATCATAGTAAAACTGCAGCGACATTTCGGATAGATCGGAAAACTCATGCGTTCCCCGCAGTATCACGTTACCTCCGGAGAACTCATTATTCAAATCGAAACTTTTTAAGAATGAGGCGTTTGGATCTGAAAATACGATTCTTTCGCTGTCTTCGCCCCTATAGATATCACCTTGCAGCGTCAACGAATTGCCGCCGGATAATGACCAGTCGATACGGCCTCCTCCTCTCAAGGCCCCCCATCCATCATCCTCCTCCTCAAATAGTGCTCTATCCCAGATACTCGGTGATTTCCAGTACGCATCCTTTTCGAAATATTTTAGATACATCCTGCCGTACGCATCTTTCCCCAGTTTTTCCCCATACCGCAATGTACCGAATCGTCTCTCTTCATTACCGAAACCGGAGCTGACCAATCCTCCCTGCGTATCTTCAGCCTTTTTGGTGATAATATTGATAACTCCATTGACCGCATTCGCACCCCATAATGCCGCTCCAGGCCCCCGGATGACTTCGATCCGTTCGATGTCCTCAAAGACAGTATCTTGTACATTCCAGTAAACGCCTGAAAAAAGAGGTGTATAAAGGCTTCTTCCATCCATGAGCACCAAAAGCTTATTGGCAGTGCGTCCGGTGAATCCCCGGGCGCTCACCGCCCAGGTACTGGAGTCAGTCTGGGCTACGTGAAGGCCAGGCACACTTCTTAATAATTCAGGGATACTGGTGGCTCCGGACCTTCGAATCTCATCCTGAGTGATTACTGTGATGGCGGATGTGGCCTCAGAGAGTTTTTGGGGTGTTTTTAATACAGAGATGATCGTGACCTGTTTTAACTCCTCAAGACTCATTGAGGTGAAGTCGATCGATTGGTCGCCTACGTTTTCCTTTTCATTCGCCTGACATACTATTGGCAGAGCAGCACAATATAAAAAAAATGTCAGGGCGGCGATAATTATTGTTGCTCTGCATGACCAGCGAAAGCATTTATAAGTGTGCACATAGCGCTTCATTTTATTCTCCTTACACTTATCCGGCGATTCCCATTATGGCTCACTTATGGGAGTACAAGGGATTTCTGGCCAACAAGGTAATTGGCCATAATAAGAATTGCTGACACGTTTCATTCCGTTTTTCCATTTAGATAGTGTATAATATAATGCCGCTTTCATGAATGCAAACGCAACAACCATTGCTGCCGATGATCATGATATGCCTGTCGGCTTTGTTTTTACAAGTATTCAAGTACTATGCCATATAATTAATGGCTTTATAACTAATTGAAATATATATAAAAGAGTAGAATAGACAAAGAGAGCTCGAGGGGTGAAGTCGCCCGATGAGACGAGCTCTCCTCCTCTTTCAATTATCAGTGATCAATTATAATTATCTATTGTTTATCGATCAGTGTTTATTGATTGTCGATCATTTATCATTGATATCTGGCACGATTATTGTATTATTTATAAATCGATACCGACAATCCATACTCTTTGGGAGCTTAAATATAAGGAAAAAGAATGAAGCCATTGACTATATTATTTATAGATGACGAGTATCCTCAGCTTAAATCGTTGGAGAGTTTTTTGACGCGCCGTGGGTATGAGGTCTTTACCGCAACAAGTGGCGAGGAGGGATATCATCTTGCCCGGGAAAACAGTATTGATTTGGTCATAACTGATTTTCGCCTGCCAGGATGGTCTGGTACTAAAGTCCTTCAAAAGATTAAAGAACTAAATCCTGAGATTGACGTGGTTATCATGACAGCCTATGGAACAATCCAAGATGCAGTTGAAATAATGAAAGCAGGTGCATACGATTATTTGTCTAAACCAGTTGAGCTTGAGGAGCTTGAGAACTTGATCAGACGAGTACAGGAAAGACGGCAACTTGTGGCTGAAAACCGGCTTTTAAGGGAGCAACTTAAACAAAGGTTTCATTTTGACGGGATTTTCTATCAAAGCAGCCAAATGGAGGAAGTCATGAATCTTATTGCGCGGGTCGCGCCGAGCAAGACGACCGTTTTAGTGCTCGGTGAAAGTGGCACGGGCAAAGAACTTATTTCCAGGACGATCCATTATGCCAGTCCGAGAAAAGATAAATATTACGTGGTGGTCAATGTCGCTGCCCTGTCGGAAAGTTTGCTTGAAAGCGAGCTTTTTGGGCATGAGAAAGGGGCATTTACAGGGGCTCATCAACAGAGAATCGGCTGTTTTGAACAAGCGGATAAAGGGACGCTCTTTATTGACGAAGTGGGTGATATCCCTTTGGCGGTTCAGGCGAAGCTTTTGCGGGCGATTCAATTCGGGCATATACAACGCTTGGGAGGCAATGAAACCATTAACGTTGATGTCAGGATTGTCGCCGCCACCAATAGAGATATTGAAAATATGGTAAAAAAAGGACAGTTCCGGGATGACCTTTATTATCGGCTTAATGTGGTGACGATTCGGGTTCCTCCCCTGCGTTGTCGAAAGACAGATATACCCTTATTGATTGAACGATTTATTGAGCGATATTCGAAGGAAAACAGAAAAAAGATTAAAGGATATACACAGGAGGTTCTTGATACCTTAATGAAATATGACTTTCCGGGAAATGTGCGCGAACTGGAGAACATCATTGAAAGGGCAGTTGTCCTCACCGGGGCCGAGTACATCACGTCTCAGGATCTGCCCGACTGGATCCATACCATTTTTGAGAGAGATATGGTAAATCCTAATTCCCTGGAAAATGGGTATACAGAGAAAATGAAAGCATTTGAAATTGAGATGATTACCGAGGCAATCAAACGGAATAATGGCAACCAAAGTGCGGCAGCACGATTATTACAGATTACTGAGAGACATTTGCGCTCCCGTATGGAAAAATTAGGATTAAGAAATCAGTTCAGGTAATATTCGCCCTTTTTGTCGGGAATATCGCCCATTTGGTCGAGAATAATAACAAAAGGAGTGATAGAATATTTAAAAAATGGAGGGAAAATGATATATGTGCTTCTTATTCATATAGGGATTGCTATTTATATACTTATTGACGGTGTCAAGAGAAAAGCAAATACTATAACCTGGGCCGTTGGTGCAACGGTTGTAGGTCCCATTATCCTTCCCGAATATATGAGGAGTTGGTCATATGGAAGGAGGTCTAAATTCTTAAAATACCTTGCCATCTTTTGGACTCTTCTATTGATCGTGGCAGGTATCTGGAGTCAGAAGAGCACAACCAGTGTGATAAAAGGTGAGACCCTGGAATATAAGCTAGCTCTTCTCAATGGATGTGGATCTGTCCAAGAAAATGATATGGAAATCGGGCATTTTCGTAATTTGCTTGACCAATTGTCACAAAATTACATGGAAGATCGTCAGCAAATTGCAAATATGTCGGTAGTCGCTCGACAAACAATGAAGAAAAGTGGTATTGAGGTATCATTAGTAAATATTATGGAAGGCTTAAATAGCCTGTTTTTTCCTCAGAACATAAAGAGTCCTAGATATGCTCACTATGTTTTAGCCTATGCGAATTGGAGAAAAGAAGGATTTTCACATCAAGAGACAGTTGAAAAGCTTCAGGCAATGATAAGCGGTTATTAAACAGGGGAGGGGTCTTTCGTTATCGAATATGAAAAAAGAAGGTGTGTTTCGCCCTGAAGGGCGTATTGCGTGGTTTTACTATAATAATATGGGATGATCGGGAGAATACGTAAATGGGTACGTTAGACCAACTGTTCAAGACCTTGGGTGGATTATCCTATGTCGATCATCCCCTCACTATAGCGCGGGTGGTGCTTACCCTGCTCGTGACCTTTGCGGCAGGTCTTTTTATATTCTATATCTACCGCAAGACCTTTAAAGGGGTATTGTATACGAGGAATTTCAATATAAGTCTCGTAATGACCGCTCTTGTAACCGCCCTTATTATCATGCCCATTAGCTCTAATGTTATCCTCTCATTGGGGATGGTGGGAGCGCTGAGTATCGTGCGTTTCCGTACCGCCATCAAGGACCCAATAGATATTGTCTTTATGTTTTGGGCTATCGCAGTGGGGCTTGCGTGTGGCGCAGGCTTCTATATGGTGGCAATCGTGGGCACTCCCATGATCGGGATTTTCATATTCGGATTAAGCAGGGCGAACTTCAATAGCGAAGATCCTTATTTGCTTGTTATTCATCATACAAATGGGAGTGCCGCCGAGCTTGAGAAAACCTTGCCAGCTCATAGGCTCCAATCCCGCACCGTGACCGCTGAGGGAGTTGAATTAATGGTTGAGGTCAGGATACAGGCAGAGGATACATCCCTCATAGATAATATCCTGAAGATTGAAGGAGTAAAACATGCCGCGCTTATCAACTATAACGGGGATTATGTATCCTGATCAAAGAAGGTTCAATTCATTTGGCTTGCCGGGAGTTGGGAGGATGGTCCGGATTTCTCCCGTCCCATCGGGGAGGTGACCGAGGCTGAAGCCGCTTGGCGCATCGCCCGTTTCCCAATCAAGTATGTCAATGATATCAGTGCCGTAATAGAGTGTGACGCAATCATCAGATCCCAATGTGAAGGGGACAAAGTAGGAACCATCTGCAGGTGCTTCATCGGTTGCCTGAATCACGGCAAATCCACCGGGCTGCAAAGTTATTTTTGGCAATGGTGTGAGCTCATGGTCCTCATTGTCGTCTCTGAGGGCATAATCACCCAGAAAAATTGGCTCATCACCTGCAACAAAAAGCTCAATCCAGTCGTTTCCATCATCATCGGCCTTGGCCATAATCTCATTTATCACCAATGATAAAGTAGGGGGCATCTCATTCATGGCATTCGGCGTGGGCAATAGCATTTGCGTCCATCCTGCTCCGTCAGGGAAACGTCCGTAGCTGTAACCGCTTGGCGCATCGCCCGCCTCCCAATCAAGGACATCGATGATATCAGTGCCGCAGTATAGCGTAACAGAATCATCAGAGCCCAATGTAAAGGGAACGTAGTATGAATCATCTTCCGGCTCATCA
Source organism: bacterium (assembly GCA_049472395.1). GTDB lineage: Bacteria > SZUA-182 > SZUA-182 > DTGQ01 > JBLIRR01 > JBLIRR01. The sequence goes on from JBLIRR010000038.1 coordinate 24,481, forward strand.
TCAGTTGCCTGGATCAGGATAAACTCCCCAGGCTGCAATATTATATCTTCAAGAAAAGTCGGCTCACGATCTTCATTGTCGTCGACGAGGGCATAATCTCCAAGATAAACAGCCTCATCGCCTACCACGTAAAGCTCAATCCAATCGTTTCCTCCATTGGCATCCCTGGCAACAATTTCGTTAATGACGAGTGTGGTAGAATATGTTGTGTCTTCGTCTGGATTATAGGAATAGGGATCGAGACAGGCTGAAAGTAATGCTATGCTTACAAGAAAAGCACTCCATATAATGTGTGTTTGTTTTTCGTGCACTGAAATCTTCCTTTTTTTACACTCATTTTATACAAATATTATGCCAATTCTTTCTCAACCTCTTCTTCGAATTGAATCGGAGCAGCACCGCTCGGATATCCAGTTGCCGTTAATCTGCCATATGTAATTCAGCATCATCTGATGCCCATTGTGCTAGTACTAGTGATAAATAAAACAAAATTTTGGCAAAAACATTCTCAGACATTATTAAATGAACGTCAGCAGCAAAATTCTTTAATTTTTTTTCCTATCTCATCGATTTGTGAATAAATCAAGGGGGTAATAAATATGGTAAGAAGTATGCCAAAGAGTAATCCTCCTATAATTGTTATGGCTAAAGGTCTTCGAAGCTCTGCGCCTTCTCCTTTTGCCAAGGCCATGGGTATAAGGCCGAAGATAGTGGTAAGAGAGGTTATTAAAATGGGTCTGATCCTGGTTTTGCTCCCCTTTTTTATGGCAGCTATCTTCCCTATTCCTTTTGCTCGGAGGATATTTATATACTCCACCATGACGATGCCATTATTCACTACAATCCCGGCAAGGATAATGACTCCGATCACGACGGATACTGAGATGCTCTCGGAGGTTATTAATAAGGTCCATAGGACGCCGGCAACTGCCGCGGGGATTGAGAACATTATTACCGCAGGATGTGAGAAGGATTCAAACTGGCCGGCCATAATCATATAGACCAGTATCACTGCTAAAAGGAAGGCGAGAGAAAGCCCTGAGAATGTCTCCTGCATTTTTTCATAGGCCCCCCCATATTCAATAAAATACCCTTCCGGAAAAGGAATCTCTCCTACTTTTTCCTTTATATTATCGATGATTGATCCGGTATCCCGCCCAATTTTCGATGCAGTAACCGACGCGCATCTTATCTGGTTTTCCCTTAATATTTCAGTAGGTCCCACATCCTGTTTCAATTCGGCAAGATCAGAGAGTCTGATAATCCTATTATTAATAATGCCGATAGTAATATTCTTAATATCCTCAAGACTGTCCCGATCATCCTCTCGCAGTTGAACGTTGATGTCTATTTCCTCATCCTCTCTTCTGAATCTCGTGGCAACATCTCCATTAATACTTGCCTTGAGTATCCGGCTTATATGCGATACTGAAAGCCCCATCCGGGCACATTTTTCCCTATCAAAGAATATATTAAATTCAGGGTTTCCGAATGTCAGGGCCTCCTGAAGGTCCCGGATGCCCCGTATAGTTGACATGCGTGATTTGATCTGGCCGGATAGATCTTTTAATATCAGAAGGTCAGGGCCAAATATCTTGATATGAATATCCTTTCCCTGGCTGCCACCAGTGGTGTGGCTTTGAAGATTAGTGTATTCTATATTTTCGATCTGGGGTATCTTCAATATTTTTTTCCTGGCACGATCAATAAGAGATTCGGTGGCAATAGAATAAATGAGATCATTTTTGAAATTAATGAACATAAACCCTTTTTCAGAAGAAAGGTTATGCTCTGAGGAACCAACCACTGCATGAACATACACCACTTCAGGCATGTCAAGGAAGATTTTTTCTATTTTTCTCGCTACCTTATCTGTCTCTTCGAGTCTGGTGCCCTTGGGCAGGTCAAACCTGAGCATAAATGTCCGGTCATTTGAAGGGGGCATAAACTCTTTGCCAATAGGGATTGCCAGCAGCAGGCTTGCACCTAGAAAGAGAAAAACATAAAGAAGGCTCATTATCTTATGATCAAAGGCAAAGGTGAGAAATCGCTGTTGAAGTCTTGTGACAAGTCTTACCATCAGATTATGCTCCTCGTGGCTATATTTTTTGGCGTCCAGGAAACGGGAAGCGGCAAGGGGAACTAAAATGAGCGCTATGGTAAGGGAGGCAATCAGAGAAAATGATACCGTGAGAGCAAGATCCTTGAAGATTTTCGTGGCAACATTGGTGGTGATAAATCCTATGGGGATGAATACCGCCACTGTGGTCAGTGTTGCGGCAATAATGGGGCTGGCCATCTCCTGTGCCCCTATTTTAGCCGCACTGATCCTTGATTTCTCCCCTTCCTGTAAATGGCGGAAGACATTCTCAAGCACCACAATAGAATTGTCCACAAGCATGCCCACTGCCATTGCTAATCCTCCTAACGTCATTAAATTTAAGGTAAGACCCATAAAATGCATGGGGATAAAAGTGGCAAGAATAGAGATTGGAATAGCAAGGGCAAGAATGAGAGTAGGGCTTACATGATGCAGAAAAAGGAAGAGGATAATAATTGCCAGAATACCGCCAAATACCAGATTTGAGCGTACATTGCCGATAGATCGATTAATATACTCGGATTGGTCAAAAGTCTTTCTAATAGCGACTCCAGAGGGCAGCTGGCTGTTTATATCATGAATTGTCTCCCATGTATTCTTTGCAACCCGCACCGTGTTAAGGCCCCTCTGTTTGGTAAGTATTATTGTTGCGCTCGGCTCAAGATTGGCCCGTCCGAGGACTAACTCTTCTCCATGCCCATCAATAACCTGGGCAACATCTTTAATATATACAGGGGCATTATCATTGCACGTCAGAATTAAGTCGCCAATTTCCTCAACGCGTTTAAATTCACCAATGGAGCGGATGGTATAATCCTTGTAGCCACGCTTCAGAGTGCCTTCTGATTCATTTCTGTTTTCAGCCTCAAGACGGTGAATAATGTCCACTATCGTTAATGCCCTGCTGGCAAGGGCTTTTTGATCTATGAATACATTAATCTTCTTCAATGGACCGCTATATATTTCACACGAGGCAATCCCATCCACTGCCAATAACCTGTCTTTTATAAAATGTTCACCAATATCCTGGAGTTGGTGTACATTTTTATCCCCACCAGCAAGACTCAACACCATTATAGGAATATCTGCCGGATTAAATTTCATAATGACCGGATCATCCGCCTCATCTGGCCAGAAATATTCATCAATCTGATCAATTTTTTCCCTGATATTTTGAGACACGATATCCATATTTTCGCCCCAATTAAACTCGGCAAATATAGAAGATGAGCCTCGTTGGGAGATTGAGTGTAATTTCTTTAAACCCTGCACTTGGCTCACCGCCCCTTCTATCAATTTCGTGACACTGTTTTCTATTTCTTCGGGGCTGGCATTTTCATAGTTGGTAACGATCATTACCCCTGGGAAGGTGAGATCGGGCAGAAGATCGACAGGAAGGCGCATAAGACCTGCGATCCCCAGCACGACGATGATTAATACTATCATGGTTGCTGAAACAGGCCTGTCAATTGAAAAATCAGAGAGAAACATCAGAAATACTATCGACTATTGAGCCTGGTTTCAGATTATAGTGGCCATCAATTATTATGTGATCTCCCTCGGAAAGTCCCTCGCGAATTTCACACATATCCAAATTTCGAAGACCGATTTTCACTTCTCGAAGCCGTGCTTTTTTACTGCTATCCACAATGAACACAAATTTATCCTCCTTCTCTTCCATAAGCGCAACGGTTGGTATTACTAATACACTAACTTTTTTTTCTTCGAGAATCTTGAGTCTCACAAACATTCCTGAATAAAGAAGATGCCGTGTATTGGGCAAAAAAACCTTGATGATGAAAGTCCTTCTCTGTGGATCGAGAATAGAGTTAATTCGATCAATTGTGCCGCTAAGGACTTCTCCACTTCCCTCTTTTCCTTCCTCAATAAAGACCTCAACCTTATTCCCCACTTTTATCGTGCTTAATTTTTCCTGGGGAAGGTGGGCGGTCACCTCCACTCCCTCATCATCTATTAATTTGAACAGAGGTTGAGAGGGGGATGGATGAACATTTTCCGCCTCATTGACGAATCGATGAGCTATCAATCCGCTGAAGGGCGCTGTGATAAGAGTTTTTTTAAGGTGATCTTCAATAATGGTTAAATTGGCCTGTACCTCTTCATAATTGGCCTTTGCCAGTTTGAGTGCAGCCAGGCCGGAAGTATATGCATCCTCAATTTGATCATAAGCCTGCTGAGAGATGGCATTCTCTTTAAATAATTTCTGGGCCCTTTCCCACTCTCTTGTGCTATGGTTACTGCTAAGCTCCTGAGACTCTACGCGTGCTTTGGCTGATGACAAGGCTGTCTTGGCTTGGTTTAATTTAAGAAACAGGTCCTCTTTATCAAGTTCTGCAAGAGTAGCGTCTTTCAACACTCTATCGCCTTCTTCAACATATATTTTAGAGAGCGTACCTGTAATTTCAGCGCCAATAAAGGCTTCTTTCACGGCTTTTACAGTCCCCGAGGTATGATAAAAAATTTCAATAGAGTCTCTTTTGACTGCTCTTAGCTTCACTGGTATTGATGAAGAAACCTCTGAAGGGCTCTTCTTCTCGCCGGGCTCGCTGCGCTCATTCTTTTTCTTTGAGCAGCCTGGGGCATTGCTTAATAGCAGAATCCACAACAGGAAAACAACCCCATAAGAAATTGCTTTTCTATTCTTTAAATAGGCGTGTGCTCTTCCCATTGGATGATAGAAAATGTGTACCATGGCATAATCTATATCATTTTTTTAACTAATTTTCAATATGTTATATGGGTAAAATACCTGATTGGTATTCTCTTTCGGTGCGAATAGGACAGATTTTCGGATCTGGTAATAATACTGAGTGCTGCAGGACTTGATAGGAGGACAGCGAGGCTGATTTCTAAAAGAAGAAAGGAATAAAAAAACAAAAAATCAGCCCTCGCCCAAAAAATACCCCCCTTTTCCCCAATGAGCGTCTGAGGGTCCGCTCTTGGCTTATTGAGAACATGCTCTGTTGATTTTTTTTCTATTGCACAATGACACTATATGATAATTTAATTATAATATTAAATGTAAGCATACTATATGCCAATCAGTAAAAGCCCGTATAATCTATATAATATGAGGATTATAAAAGAATAATGTGTGGCATATTGCCCATGTGGGGAAAAAGTCTCCACTTTTAAGTGAGAATTGCTGGTTGTGTTTACATCTCAAGATTTTAGCCGAGCAATAGGCGAGGGGATTAAGCCTTATAAATCAATCCTCGATTACCATCCACTATGATTTCATCGCCAGTCTTAATGATGCGGGTAGCATTCCTTACGCCGACGACGGCGGGGATGCCATATTCTCGCGCAGCAACCGCGCCGTGAGAAATCACGCCTCCCACTTCCATAACAAGGGCGCCGGCGGTTAAAAACAAGGGGGTCCATCCAGGATCGGTAAATGGTGCCACGAGGATTTCCCCTTTATTAAAGCAGCATCTCTTGTTAGGGTCCAGTATGACACGTGCTCTCCCACTTGCCTTCCCGGAGGATGCCGATACGCCTCGCAATAGGCTGCCATCGCCTGGATCTTCAGCTCTCTCAGACAGCACTCGACCGTCACTCCTCACAATAAAAGGAGGATCTATGGAGAGGTTACGGTCAAAAAGCTGCGCGCGCGCAGATACTAAATCTCTCACCGCGCGTGTATCAGGATCATTCGTCAGGATCAGGGTTTTAAGTTCGGAAAACCGGAGAAAAAAGATGTCCGTATCCTTTTCAAAATATCCTCTTTTACACAGACGACGGCCAATCTCCAGAAACAGCCTGCGTGAGCCGGCATAGCATTTGAGCACATAATGTTTGGGATTTTCCCGGTAAGGCATATACTGGTGTGTTTTTTTAAGCATTGCAGTAAAGAACCATCTTTTTAAGGGAGAGAGCCTTCCCTGAATGCGCCTTGCATGAGAGTGCATCTCTTCCCTCATTTTTTTAAAATGATCAAGGGGAGTTGTATCCCCTCTCTCTAACTGCAGGTAATTTTTGATCATCTGGAATACAAATGTGGGGTCCTCTTTCCATCGTGGATGACTTATATCAAACTCTTTTACGCCCCTGTGACCATAGGAGTCCATAAACTGTGCAAGTCTTTTTAAAAATTTTTTTCCTTCACTGCTTTTTCTCAAGGCAAAAGGAATCTCCCTTAAGTCGCAGTCTAAGAATATGTGTCGCACATGATCCGGGACTTGTGAAAGCTTAAACAATGCCAGTGCAGATTCAGTTGTTTTATTTCCGGGAATGCCTGCTATCAACTTGTCTGCCGATACATCGTTCCAGTTTCGAGTACTACATTTAAGTATCTCATACCCTAAAATGCCGTGTGCCATTGCCAAAAACGAGGATGCCCATAATTTCACAGAATAGGCAGTAAAGCCCTCCACATAATCAAGCAATTCTCGATTTGACCGTTCCCTGCACTCAAGTTTTTCAAAATCACTCGCTTGCTGCCAATAGGTATGACACTGTCTCTTGAGCTTTTCAGGGCTCAGAAACCAGGGTGTGATAATAAATCCCCCCAGGATTCGTGCACTTTGAAAAATGAAATAGCAGATCATTGATATCTTTTTTGGGAAGTGCGGCAATTGCAATTCTCCCTTTCGATAAAGCGGGGTAAAGAGTGATCCTGCCTTGCTGTCTATTTTGTGAAGAAAAAATTTAAAAATCACCCCGTAAAAGGGATGTGCATAAAGAAGGTTCATATTCCAATAAGGCCGTCCGTTAATCAAATCTATCAGGCTATTATAGGGATAGAGAGGCGAGTGCCTGCTCATGCAGAAGAATTTTTCATGAAGCGCGGGAAATATTATATCCGACAAATAGGACCAGCTTAAAGGCGTAAGAGGGTAGGGCATCATCTCGCCAACATTCCAGTTTGACCAGAGAACCACCTTATCTTTGAATAATTCCCTGATCATCGGATGGCCCCAAAGTATTGAGGGTAATGGCGGGCCTCCTTGGTGCAAGGTTGTAATCGGCCGGGACTGTAAGATGTAGAGCTGATCCTTCACATATCCCCATTCAATATCCTGGGGAGAATCAAAACAGGCTTCGATTCGTGTGCAGATTTTACATAAACGGTACAGCTGCTCATCGGAAAGACACTGCTGTTCCCTTTTCTCTAAGGGAACAGCACTATTTCCTACCTTTCCGTCCTGACATACAGTCATTACTCTCTTATCAGCAATAGTCCTCCTCGTAATGGTCAAATTCTTCTTATCAATACTATACTCATCAGGAGAGACCCTTCCAGATACAACCGATTCCCCCAATCCCCAGTTGGCATTTATGATTATTTCGTCCTGGTCGAAGGTCGTCGGATGTGCCGTAAAAAGGACACCCGCTACCGTAGGAAACACCATCTGTTGAATAACCACGCCCATAGAGACTGAGGCAGGATCAATATGATTCTTAAAGCAATATGCCATTGCCCTTTCTGAGAAGAGCGATGCCCAGCATTGCTTTATACAGTATGATAGATCAGCTTCACCCGAAACATTGAGAAAGGTATCATACTGACCTGCAAAGGAGAGGGAAGGGGAGTCCTCGGCAGTTGCTGAGGAGCGCACCGCCACATAGGGAGTTTGATATGTGTCTTCAGCTAATCGCCGGTACTCATCGAGCACGCAGGTTGTAATATCAGCGGGAATGTCATTTTCTAAAAAGAGTTGGCGCAGTCGAGAAGAGCATTGTACAAGAGAGCCTCTCTCAGAAAGATCCGCGCGCCTCAATACAGCATTTATTTCATGTACCAGTCCGCTATGGTTGATAAATTCCCGGTATGCATGTGCAGTTATGCAAAATCCTGAAGGAACCGGAAATCCCGCCTGTGCAAGGAGTGCACAATGTTTTCCTTTGGATCCGACTACATCGCTCTCGCGGTGGGTGATCTCTGAAAAGTTTTTGATAAAAGGGCCCATTCTCTTATCCTACGCCTCAATGTCCATTTGGTGCATGGAGAGCACACCATCTTTTTAGCCTTTCTTATTGATTAATCGGCATTAAATTTCTATTCATGCATCATGGTATTCCACCTATCTTGTTTTTCGTTAATAATCAGGATAAATAAAAATTTTTAAGCTTTTTTAACAGCGCGCGTATATTAATTGGTTTGAGTAAATAATCATTACAGCCGCTATCAATAAATGTCTTTCGATACTCTTCTTGTGAATCCGTGACTAATGCAAAAATCGGTATTTCATTGATCCCCCACTTGTCTCTTTCCATTTGTCTGATTACTCTCACCAGCTCAACTCCGTTTAGATTACGGATACTAATATCTATTAATAATAAATTAATTGATGGCTCAGATCCATAAATTGAGAGCGCTTCTCTTTCATTATTTGTGACAAATATGGAATTATACCCTGATTGTTCCAAAATCATTTTGGTTGCCTCGGACTTTTCTATTATTAAAATAGTATAATCTGACCATGAAGTCGGGATTTTAAGTCCTTCACCATTATTTGAGCGCGTTCCTTCCTCTATAAATCCTTCATACATTCGCTTTATCGCATTACCCGTCAAACTATGCATTATCAAATTCCTTTTATTAGTATAAATTTAATGTGCCGGTCAAAAAAAAATGGCGTAATCGAATCGCTTGATTAAACATTGATTCGATTACGCCATCAAATTGCAGGTCTATATCCTGCCCTTTACGGCATCCCACATTGGATTGTGTATTATTAATTTCTCATCGATATATTTATAATAATCTTCGTGTTTTGAGGCATCTTTCCAAAAGCCATCCGATTGTAAGATTACATCATGATAAAAAATAATAAAATTAATTTTTTCCCCCTTGACATCTATATTTCATCTTAATATAGTATATATATATATAATTCCTAATAAACCATTAGAAAGAATGATAATTTTTTTAAATATATGAGAAAGAGGGGGTTATAATACTTATTCTAAAGAGAAATCATCCTCTTAAATAATGAAATATAAAGAGACTCACGCAGCGGCAACTGCGTGAGTCCATTGAAGTAGCTGCTATCATTGTGCTAAACGACGGGCTTTTTTTGTCTATCGTTCTTAGCAGCTTTTATAGTATAGCATTGATTCTTTTATTTTTCAAATATGTAGAGCATAAAGGAGACATTAGTTAATTGTACCTTAACATGCAGATGGTTATGATCCTTAAGCGGGGGGATAAAATAAATAATTAATTGTTTATTTTATTAATAGTGAAAGGAGGGAGAAAAGAACAAGTTGAGGTTTATTAAGTAATTTTATATTTCCTTATTACACTAACCTTAAGATTAATGAAAGGAGGAATTATAAGCAAAATCTTTTATGTATCATTCATGCGTGCTTAATTCAAGGGGATAAACTATGATTAAGAAAATAGGCATTGCTATAACAATACTATTAATCTGTGGTCTTGCAATTAACGTGGGCTATTCTCAAGCATATTTGATTACAATAGAAAATGCAGGATTTGAAGAGGGACCTGTACTCGGGGTAGGTGAATACACTGAGCCTATATGGGATGATGATGGGAATCTTCTAGAAGCCCCTGTAATACCTGGTTGGGATATATATTATACATCGCCTCTGCAAAAAGATAGGGTATGGTATGGTACCTGGCATGTTGATACAGATCCAGATGGAGATGCGGATTATACCAGTGGAGTGCCCCAGGAAACACATGTCGGATATCTTGAGACTGATCCGCGCTGGGACGGGATTATTGGATTCTCGCAGACATTATCTGACACCTTATTGGCAGACACAATGTATACTTTTGGGGTTCATGTTGGCAATACTTCTGGTCGTGGCTATGTAGGTTTCCCTGGATTTCGAATGGAGCTATTGGCAGGTGATCAGGTGCTCGCCTCTTTAGAAGATATTGACTGTCCGGAGGAAAATACTTTTGCCCCTTATACTTTATCTTTTATTGCATCCTCTGATCATGACATGTTAGGACAGGCTCTTGTAATTAGATTATCTAACTTAAACGGTGGTGAGGGTTATGAAATTGATTTGGACAATGTGTGGGGAGAAGCAAATCCCGTCCCAGCTCCTGAGCCAGCCTCAATGCTCCTTCTTGGCCTTGGCTTATTTGGTCTCGCAGGATTAACAGGATTGAATAAAAGAAAAAAATAATATTAATTGTAAGAAACGCTTTATAGGCAGGGTCAGAAATGGCCTTGCCTTTTTTTATATATACACTTCTCTTTTTATAAAAAATACAAAAATTATGTATAAAATTTATCGAAGTTTTTTTCTTGACGTACCGAAAGAAAATTAGATAACTATTTATTCATAGAATTCTTAAAAAGAGGCAGAGCAATCATAAGATTTTAGAGAGTAGGTTCTGGGTCTTCAATGATGCACAAGTGCATGATTAAATCTGTTCAGGAGAATAAATAAATGCCTCTCAATAAAAAGCAGAACAGTGGATTGACCACAGTAGAGCTTATGGTTGCCCTCGTAGTGACACTCATAGTAAGTTTTATTCTCTTTAATTTCTTCATCGCACAAAATAAACATTACATTAGCGCGGATAAAACTACCGTAATGCAGCAGCGCATGAGAGATGCGCTCCTGACGATGGTAAAAGACACCAGAATGGCGGGGTACGATCCCTCGGGAGCAGCCAATGCAGGATTTATCCAGCATAGTACGAATATCAGAAGCCTCAATTTTACCATGGATGAAAACGGGAATGGGGATTGTCTCGATGCCGGGGAAGATATTCTCTATTCCCTTGCAGGGACTAACTTAATGAGAAATGGGCGCACAATAGCAGAAAATGTGGAAGATTTGGAGTTTAATTATGTTCTGGATGATGATACATCGACGACAGCTCCCACGGATATGGAGCGAATCAGACTTGTTCAAATAACACTATTGGCAAGGATTAAGAGTGCTGATGACGGTTATATAAATACACTGACTTACACCCCGGCCTCAGGCGCAACCTGGGGGCCGTTTAATGATAATTTTAAGCGTCAGCTTTTAAGAACAACCATACGATGCAGGAATATGGGATTATTATGATGAACAATCAAAATGGTTTTTCTTATGTGGAACTGTTACTATCTCTCTGTATTTTTGCCATTGTAAGTTTAAGCTTAATTTTTATGTATATTGTCTCTTTTCAGAGCAACTATTCTTCACGCACCTTTACTCAGGCTATAATGTGGGCACGGGATACATCGGAGAGGCTGATTAATATGCCTTACAATCATCCAGACCTTGATTCTGCAAGTCAACATGAAGAAGATCGTGGCATCTATACCATATCGTGGGATGTCACTGATGATGCGGCGGTAAATAATACAAAGACCATAGATATAAGTGTTTCATGGAATGATAACGACATGCGGAGAACAATTTCAACTAATTTTATAAAATCGAGGTAAATGCATTATGATACCATCTCACAAGTATTCGGCAAAAAACGAGGAGGGAACAGTATTAATCATTGCCGTTACGTTATTGGGAGTTCTCACCCTATTAGGTATTTATACCATAATCAATACCAATACGGATTTGAAGAACGTGGGGCTCTTAAAGATGGATGAAAATGCCTTTTATGCTGCCGAGGCAGGGATTGAAGCAGGTCGTGCAGCCCTTAATGAGCTTAAAGAGACAGATAAAGGCGCCTGGGATATCCTCCTGGTACAACAAAATGACCCTGATATCCATGAGCCTCAAAACTTGCTTGATAGTATTGATCAAAGCGTCCTGGATTTTGGTAGTTTTACCTTGTCAGTGGTGGATAACGATGATCTGGACGGGGATCCCCTGGTGGATACGGATAATATTATATATCTCACCTCCACCGGCAGGTACGGAATAGCACGCATAACAATCGAGGCTCTTGTAAGGTATAGGGGGAAAGGGGAGGAGTACGCACAGGAACATTACGGAACGGATAACTACGGGTATGCGGAAGGAGAGGATACGGCGCCGGTAGATAACGAGCGATGGTGAAAAGTGCACCATGCAAGGAAGCGCCGCGCGTGTAAAAGGTTTAATTTAGTTTAAACCGGGTATTCCATTAAAGGAGATTACAATTATGAAACGCATACTTTGTATCTTATTAGGAGTGGCGCTACTTTCCTGCCTTCCGCCACACGTCCGGGCCGAAGAACACAATTTTGGCGCCGGATCGCTCATTATCCCCATGGACAGTGTTTATCAACCGGAGGCTGACGGTGGTGCGCTTGAGGCTTATGGCCTGGTCTATTACCTGCTCAAGCATACCGATCCATCGACTGATGAAAGTGACATCACGGTCTATTGGATCATCGATCATGATAAAACGAGCATTGATGACGATGATCTTGAAATCGAGGACCTTACCGTGAGGAATGATTTGGGTGAAGCTGTTGCCTATCTCTATAACCATGCAGGAGGGACAAGCACTCTTAGCTAAAGGTCAGGCGACGGCTTTAAAAAAGTTTCCTACAATGGCGCTCCCTTTGTCGTGGATCATTTGGATGCGGAAAAGGCAAAAACCATTATTAATCAAAGCGGCTGGAGTGCGGTAGATGTGCATGTCGCCGGGGTCCCCTTTGCCGCCATGGTCTATCGGGGGATGTGCGGCACCCCACCGAGGATCGCCCTGATGAATAGTGAGGAAGATGACACGAAGGGCAATGCCGCAATCTTAGAAGCCTATCTTCGGCTTGCCGGTATTTGCACGGATGTCTATGAAATCGTGAGCCCGAATGATATTAGAGACGGCATTCTTACATACTCTAGTTACGAGTTTCTCTGGGCCCCGCACTGGGAAGGATATAAGAAATATGACCTTGACGGAGATGGAGACGGGATTTCTGACGTTGAGGAGATCGTGCAAAAGATAAGGCTGTTTCTTGAAAGTGGGAAGGGCCTGCTCGCCGAGTGTGCCTCCATTGAGACGTTCGAGCACAGTAACAACGGCAAATTTCTCACCACAGAAGGCTTGGGCCATAATGGGGGTACCAATGATTCGGATGACATAATCTATCTTGACTATGCAACCCCCAATTCACAGATCGGTGATTTTAAGTATAAGCCTGAGCGTGGACACCTTCATAACTGGCGCCCCTACCAGAGTGGCGATCCCTATAATTTTGACGATCCTCCGTCAGAGGCGAGCGCATACAACGAGACAGTGACTCGTTTTACCATAGACAACACCGGCTGGGACTACTATGTAGGCGGGCATATGGATGGGGACATAACGAAGGGCTATGCCGTCTATCTGGGAGGCCACGCATACGCAAAATGCGATGGTGAGATCGAAGTAGACCCCGAGCCTGAAGCCCACGCCCTTGATTTTGAATTTGTAACAGAGAGTAAGGATCCGACCACAACTATTACCATGCTCTTTGAATATGAGAATGATACCAAAAGCGAGACGGTTACCTTCGCGATAGGCGATCTTACCCCTATCGTAGGAGATGAACTTGAGATTGACCTTACTACAGCCTCGATAAGAAAGAAAAAACTTCTTAAAGTCACCCTCAGGAATAAGAGTACCGCCAACCTTACTGTCAATCATATTACGGTTAGCTGGAATCAGGATCTTGACAATATCAAAAAGATTACCGATACCAAAACCGATGTGAAAATATGGGAACATGAGGATCCATCCGGCACAAGGCTCGACGTGATTGATTTTACCATAGAGCCTGGGGGCGGGGACGCATTCGCCGCATGCACCAACAATAGCGACTGCGAATGGAAAAACGTCGCCGGAGTCAAATATATACTCAATACTCTTTTCAATATCAAGTATCAGATACCAGACCACAACTATATGTGCGCAGCTCCTGTCGTGAAGCACCCCTATATCTACCAGGGAATTTTCGAATATCCGAGCTATGAGGGGCACTTCTGCCGTTATCTGGTGACGGACTCATCCGCTACTGCCGAATGGGATACGGCAAACCGCATAAAGGAGGCAAAGACCCTGAACAGCGACACTGATGCCCGTCAGGTGTTTACCGCTGTCCATGGTGACGATGAGTGGGATGAATGGGAAGAGGATGAGTGGGGGATCATCGACTTTGATTCAAAAAATATTGATACCCTAAGATTAGCGTTGGACCTTACCCCTGATAATGATGATGATGATGACGAGATTAAGATCATTAACAGGTTAAGGGGAAAGGTCTGGGATGTATTCAACGAGGAGTGGCATGAGAAGAGCAACAGGCTCGGCGGAATCATGCATTCAGCGTCGGTCATTGTCGAGGACAACACTCAGAACAGCCGCATGCCCGCAAGGGGAGAAATTGCCTATGTGGGAGATGTGCACGGCATGCTGCATGCGATCAAGACCTCAACCGGGGATGAGAAGTGGGCATTTATACCACCCAATTTGATGGGAAGGATTAAGAATGACCGGACAGACCCCGTGGCGGTCAAAGACTTTGCCGCTGTTGACGGCTCCCCGACAGCCAAGGATGTTTTCTTTGACCATGACGGTGACGGTGACAGTGAATGGCGAACCATCCTCGTCTGTACCGAGGGTTTTGGGGGCAATTACCTGTTTGCCCTCGATGTGACCGATCCCAATAACTGGTCGTACCTGTGGGAAACCACGGATCCCTATGCCCCGGGTGGGGGTATGGGCCATGCCTACCGCTGCGCCATTAACAGGGTGAAGGAGCCTGTTCTGAATGAAGACGAGGAGCTTATAGGGTATGAAGGAAAATATATGGTCTTTGTGGCAACAGGATATAACGAGAATATTATTGTCTCTGAGCATGGGGGATCAATGTTTTCGCATTTGATCTTGCAACGGGCACAAGGGTGTGGAATTTTTCCCAGGAATACGCCAATGCGATTAATGATATCCCCGGAGCTGTCACCCTCTTTGACCATGATGGTGACAATTTCGTGGACAAGGTCTATGTGGGAGACATGAACGGCAGGATGTGGGAGTTGGATGCCCATGACGGGTCAAATCCCAATGGGACCGAGGAAATCCTCGGGGTGGAGTGTGAGATTCCCCTCTATAATGTCGGGAATGTAAACCATCCTATTTCCGTCTCGCCCGCAATCATCCGCAACAGTATGAATCATGTGGTGCTCATATTCGGCACCGGCGGCTCTGACTGGGCCTCTGATGAGCAGAATTATGCCCTCTATGCTATAGATGTAACGGACAAGCTCGAGAATAAAACCTATGCTGCAGGTGCAGCTTCCACCCTGTGGAAGATTGATCTTGCTGAAGGAGAAAAGGTCTGGTCTGCTCCCACTGTTGCCGCGGAACAGGTCTTTTTCGCCACCTCCTTCGGTACTATGGAAAGTAGCGACCTGCGGGTTGATCTGATGATCAAAACAGGACATCTCTATTGCGTGGACATAGCAGATGGGAGCGAGGAATGGACCTTGAACAATATAGGCAAAACGCGCGGCTCCATTTTCGTTGACAGGAGGCATATCTACGTGAGTACCATTGATAATGAGGTCATTCAGATAGGGGGGGAGGATTTCTCGGATGGATCTATCAGCGGTGTAATACTGAAAGCGTGGAAGCAGTTTTAATAAATGTCTATTATTGCGAAGCTCCGCCGAAAAGAGGTGGGGCTTCGCTCGTTTTTAACCTCATTATTGTTTTTGCTAATTTCTTTTAATACCCCATTTAATATATAGCATTCGTCAAATAATCTTAAAAATTTGCTTTTCATTTGTGTTTAAAATTCGTTATTATTCATAGTAGTCATATTAAAAGAATAACCATTTAAAAAATATTATTTCGAATTCAATTATGATTGGGATCGATTGGAATATCTTCAGAAAAAATATGAACAGCTCACTTAATTCCTCCAAAAAGAGTTACACAACTTCCTCACTTTTTAGACATTTTTTCTGGGATATTATTTCACAATATTGACATTTTTTTGGAGATATTATGAAACGATTCTTGGAAGGAAGATATTCTCTGAAAAAACGCTTATTTTCTTTGACGAAATTCAAGCCTCCCCGCGGGCAATTACAAGCCTTAAGTATTTATGTGAGAAAGCACCAACGTATCATGTGGTAGCTGCCGGTTCTTTGTTAGGAGTCAGTGTAGGAAAACCTTCGAGTTTTCCTGTTGGTAAAGTTAATTTCATAATGATGTTTCCTATGAGCTTCTTTGAATTCCTCATCGCAGTGGATGAAGAAATTTTACTGCGGCAGCTTGTGGAAAAACGTAACTGCATGCCTGTTCCTGAAGCGATACATAGAAAGCTATTAAGACTCTATAAATACTATCTGTACTTAGGAGGAATGCCCGAAGTGATTCAGCATTATAAAATTAATACTGACATTAAAGCAGCACGCCAGATTCAAAAAGAAATACTAAAGGCTTATGAAAGAGACTTCTCAAAATATTCATCTGCAAGAGAAGCAATAATGATTTCTGAAATATGGAATTCAATTCCAACGCAACTTGCCCGTGAGAATAAAAAATTTCGATACAGTGAAGTAAAAAAAGGCGGGAGAGCATCTCGATTTGAATCCGCTATTGAATGGCTTCGAAAAGTGGGTCTTATATACTTATCCCATAATCTAAAAATTCCCAAACCGCCCTTAAAGGGATATGCTGATTTAAGTAAATTCAAGGTTTTTATGCTTGATACAGGACTCTTAGGGGCCATGCTGGATGTTCACTCCCGAATTATTTTGTCTCCTGACCTTATTTTTTCCCAATATAACGGTGCTTTTATCGAAAACTATGTGGCTGTAGAGCTTGTTCATAAAGGAATTGAACATCTCTTTTATTGGGTAAGTAAGAGTGAGGCAGAAGTTGATTTTATTATAGGCTATGAGGGGAATATACTTCCTTTAGAAGTTAAATCAGGATTAAGCCGAAAGACAAAAAGCCTGCGGGTTTATTCACAGAAATATCATCCTTCTCATGTATATCGTACATCACCACGTAATTTTACAAAAGATAATGATCTTGTTAATATTCCCTTATATGCGGTCTCTCTTTTACCTGGGGATGTGGGGTCAGGTCTTTTATTATAAGGTTTTTACATGTGCTTTTTAATAATATTGCTTACTGTGGTGTAATGTAATTCCAACTGTTTTCCTATCTCTGTCAAGGTATAACCATAGTCTAAATGGGCTTTCCGTATTAATCCATTCCTCTCCTGCTTACTCTTTCCCTGTATATTTATAAAAATATTCTCCAAGGATGGTCTAAAGGCAAAACGATCAACTCTGGTTATCTCCTTTAGAAAAGGCTTATCTCTAAGCACCGGCTTCAGTTTCTCTTCAAATTCTTTATCACCAAGTATAGCTTGGCCCTATAGGTCGTCCCCATGGCGATAAAATTCCTAATAATAAAAGACCTGACTCTGTGGTTCTTGTAATACAAAAAGTAAATTAATGTATTGCATAATTCAAATTATTAGATTATAATATAGGTGACTAAACCTTTATACGTTTATCACACCTAAGCTATTAGGAGATATAAAATATATGAAAAGTATTTTAAAGACAATAAGATTACCTGAAGAAATTCAGGAAAAAATTCAGCCAATCATGAAAAAGAACAACCTGAACTTCACAGAATTTGTTATAGAAGCCATAAAAATATACATCAAAGAGGTTAATTATTCTGAAAATATTGAGAAAAGCTTTAAAGCTTGGCACAATAATCCACATCCAGAATTAAAAAATGGGGTCAATAATTATATAAGGAAAATGAGGGAAGGAAGAGATTCATAAGTGGCTTTATTTGATACTGATGTGTTAATAGATCATTTGAGAGGGAAAAAAGGAGCTCAAGAGACATTATTGCAATTTATTCATGAGGATAATTATTGCAGCGTTATCACTTCCGGAGAAATCCTCTTCGGGATGCGAGAGGATGAGAAGGAAGAAACCTTTGCTTTATTAAATTGTTTTAAAGAGGTACCTGTGGATAAAAATATAATCAGATTAAGTTATGAAATAAAAGTCAACGCTAAAGGTCATCAATTACAATTATATGATTGCATAATTTCTGCGACATCTATAATGTTAAACCAGCTATTGATTACTTGGAATGCAAAACATTATCCCGATTCTAGAGTAAGAGTTTTCATCCCTAAGTATTAGATAATTTTAGATAACTTTATCTTCTCATTAAAAAACCTGAACTATTAGAAAGGTTATCAATAAAGCACCCCTTCCCGAGATTTGAGCTGTCCTGTGAGGTAGAGGGCCCATCAACAACATTTACCATGCCTTTTACGATATATATATCCCAGGGATCAGGCGGTTTGGGCTCCGAGCCGGGTATCGTGCCTGTTGTGCCGCTTACGCTCCGTGAGCGGACGCTTTCATTACCGTCAAAATCAACAGAGGTAAGCACATAGTAGTATGTGGTATCGCTTGTGCCCCAAGTTTCCTCATAGGGAAGAACACGATACGGGATATAGGAGCATAACAGGCTGTACTCTCCATCCGGAGTGGTGCTCCGGTAAAGATTGTAGGCAAACACAGGTTCACCATCACAGTCTACTGCCTCATCCCAACTAAGCACCACACCACCTTCTTCGGTTGATTGGGTGAGTTTGGAAGTACTTCTTTTGACAAGAACGACTCCCCATAAAGGGCTAACACAGCTCTAACTTAGTCAATGGATTTTATCCAAATTTAGTCAATACCCATTGACTAAATCTTAAAATATGTTATACTTACATGTATATTCAAAGAATTCGCCATTCATAATCAATTTAAAGAATCCATACAAAGATATCAGGAACATGATCCTCATTTAAAAAATATTAACAAGCTTCCTTTTATATACTATTCCTCATTAATTACTGAACCCAGCTTCCATATCCCTGGTATCTATCTGATCACTGGAGGTAGGCAAGTTGGTAAGACGACATTCCTCAAACAATTTATTTTATACCTTTTGAAAGATAAAAAAATAAATCCAGACAGTATTCTATTTCTTACTGGAGAACTTATTGATACGCACCATATTTTAAGAAGGTTGGTCGAACAATTTCATACGCCTCTATCGTTTCAATACTTATTTATCGATGAAGTTAATTATATCCCAGACTGGGATAAATCGATTAAATACCTTGAAGGCCACTGACTTACGCCCGATATGCAATAAAATAACAGATACTCCGCTCCACGTAAATATTCCAGAATATGCAATAAAGCATGAAGAATTGACAATGTACTTCTACGAATATCTTTTTCATGGAGGATATCTTCCGGCAATTACGGATTATGTTTTAAATAAGACCATTTCAAAAGCGGTGATAAATACTTATATGCAATGGATAATCGGTGATATATTAAAACATAATAAAAGTGAGAATTATCTATATGAAATATTAAAGGGCATTAAAATAACGTATAATAGCCAGGTGTCATGGAATAATTTAGCTCGATATCTTTCTATAGACCATCACAAGACAATATCAGATTATTGCGAACTTTTAAAGACAACCCATGTCCTTCATATTGTAGAAGCATTGTGTGAACATAAACTTTCTGGGGCTCCCAAAAAAAACCGTAAGTTATATTTTCGCGATCCATTTATTTTTCATGCGGTGAGCAGTTATATTGATCAAACTATTTCCTTTGAACACATCAAAGAGGCATTGCAAAGGCCTGAATTCTCATCAGCACTCGCTGAAACAGTTGCGATTGATCATTGCACACGTTGGTGTCCTACTTATTATATTAAGGGGGCAAAAGGGGAAGTAGATATAGCCCTTATTCAAGATAAGAAGTTTTATCCTATTGAAATTAAATGGAGAGAACAGCTACGGCGTGAGGAGTTAAAACAAATAAATTATACTAAAAAAACCTTATAATAAAAGATCTGACCCCATGGGCATACTAAATTTCATCAGATACAGTCGGTTAAAGACTTCTTGAGCAGAGCTTCACGATGATGTTCGTGGATGCTCATATTGATAAAATTCTGTATTTTTTATATAATTATTTTATGGTTGATTTGTATAATGAATTTATTACTATCTTAAAAGCATTTGAAGAAGAAAATTTAGATTATATTCTTATAGGTGGGTTTGCAGTTGTTATTCATGGTTTTGAGCGGTTAACACGTGATATGGATATTTTTCTAAAAATTGTACCGCAAAATGTGGTAAGATTAAAGAAGGCTTTATTAAAGATTTTTAATGATCCTTCAATTGAAGAAATAACAATAGATGATCTAAATAACTATTCAGTAATAAGATATGGCACTCCTAATGGTTTTTGTATTGATATAATGGCAAAACTCGGAGAAATGTTCTCTTTCAATGACTTAAATTATGAAATAAAAGAAATTAATAACACAAAAATTAAGATAGCTACACCAGAGACTTTATACAAATTAAAGAAAGATACTTTACGTGATAAAGATAAAATGGATTTAGTTTTTTTGAGAAATCTTATTGATAAAAAAAGTACTGTATAAATATGCCTGTTTTTAAATACAAAAATTTTGAACAAGCAGAACAAGCCCTATGGAATTTTAATCCGGACCAAAATTATTACCAAAGAATATCTGAATTTTGGAAACTTGCTGAAAGATTGCACCCAATAAAATATCCTAAAGGTATTTTTAAATTCCAATCAATCCAAGAAGCTAATAATCATCGAGAAGTAATAGAAGGTACAACCCTCTATTCATAACTATGAGGATAAAAATCTAGACATTTTTCTTACGAAACAGATCACTATATTTTTTTATATTAAATGTGCAACTGGTATAGCTTCTGTTCTCTCGGGAGCCTGTTTTCCTTCTGCAATTTCTTCAACCTTTTTCAAAATTGTTGAATGGTAATAGCGATAACCACAGGTATTACAGATGCCTAAAGGAACATCTTCAAGCATTACGAAACCACTCCTGTGCTTAAATACCTCTTTTATTATTCGTAACCCTGTGAACCATACATAACGTCATAGGTTATCAATAAAGCATCCCTTGCCGAGATTTGAGCTGTCCTGCGGTGAAGAGGGCACATCAACAACGTTTACCGTGCCTTTTACGATATATATATCCCAGGGATCAGGCGGTTTGGGCTCCGAGCCGAGTATCGTGCCTGTTGTGCCGCTTACGCTCCCTGAGCGGACGCTTTCATCACCGTCAAAATCAACAGAGGTAAGCACATAGTAGTATGTGGTATCGCTTGTGCCCCAGGTTTCCTCATAGGGAAGAACACGATACGGGATATAGGAGCATAAAAGGCTGTACTCTCCATCCGGAGTGGTGCTCCGGTAAAGATTGTAGGCAAACACAGGCTCACCATCACAGTCTACTGCCTCATCCCAACTAAGCACCACACCACCTTCTTCGCCAGGCTCATCCTCGGCCCTCAGATTCAAGGGCTTTCTCGGAATCGGGACCTTAAGGCTCATGGCCGGGTCGGCGAAAAGGTGAAAGGCCTCGCCTTCTGCTTCCGGGCCGGGCTGGTTGGCAAGAAGCGTCTGCTTAAAAACACTCTCTGGGTTGTGCCATCCCAAGTTCCTCCGACATGATACCAGGTATCTTTGTCAGCGCGCTGTTCACTCTAACGTGACGAGAAGTACCACCAATTTTTATTAAAAAATCAGGTTTTTCCTCTAAGCCATCCGTAGCCCTGTAACTGCTCCATTTGTATTGATCTATCTGTTTTACCATTCCAGCTCGCACAGGATTAAATACCACATAACGACATAGTTCCAAAAAGGCAATAGGCGTATACCACCCAGTTAAATCGTTTCACAACATTTTCAAGAATACCTATGAAGCATTCACTATCTTTATCATCATCAAAAATAGGCATTTTTGCATTGCCCCTTGAAGTGATGTGATAAAAAGCCCCTGGATATTCAATTCTAAACGGTCTGGCTATAAGCATCCAAGGGTGTACTTGCATTGTCAACCCTAAAAAGTAAATTGTACCCAAGATGGCATTATTCGTTGCCTTGATACAATTTTTGCTCCTGATGTTATTGAAATGATAAATAAAGTAATGATAGGTGAATATAGGGGGAAAGAAAGTGTCAATATTCCAGTGGTTACTTTCTCAGAACTGGCAGGCGTGTATGGGATTAATTTGGGTATATACACCTATTAATTATCGAAGAATGCATAAAGGTAGTTTTAAAATGTTTAAAATAACAATGTTAAAGGAATTGCCAGGATATTTTCTTCTAAATAAACAGTTTTCTCTCCCCTATATAAGACAACTGCAAAGGGAATCTTACCCGGCTTCTGTGATTCAATAAAACTTTTCAATCCTCTGATTGATTGTTTTTTAATGTGCATTCCTGCTTTTATCTCTATGGGAATTAATGTATCATTATGTTCAATGACAAAATCCACCTCTGCCCCATTATTAGTTCTCCAATAATAGAGTGAAGGTTTGGGTACCATATCTTTTATTTCCTTGTAAAATTCTGAGAACACAAAGCTTTCTAAAATTGAGCCCCATTGTGGACTGTGTGTCATCTTCTCGATAGTATTATTTTGCATAAAATAGTTGACCAAACCGGTATCAAAATAATATATTTTAGGTGACTTTGTTATTTGCTTTCTTTGATTAAAATAATATGCTGGAAGCAATATGGCCTGATAAGATTTCTGTAATAATGAAATATAGCTTTTTATCGTTTGAACTGAGACTCCTACGTCCGCGGCAACCGTTGACATATTAATTATATTTCCGGTGTGAAAGGCAATAAGTTTATAGACCCTTTGAAAAATATCAAGATTCGCTACTTGTGCCAGATCTCTCAGGTCTCTTTCTAAATAAGTAGTTATATAATTCTGAAACCAAAGCCATTTACCTCTGTGAGTACTTAAATTATATATTTTAGGATATCCGCCATATAATATATATAAAAGAAGCTGATTATCATCAATATTATTATTTTCTTTAAGTGTAATATTTTTATATAAAGATTTTATATCATTTGTATTAGTAATTGTTTTTATAAAATTGTTTGATTTTAATTGAAGCGCTTCAGATAATGAAAATGGTAATAGCTCTAATAAACCGACTCTTCCTGCTAAGGATTCTGTTATCGATTTCATTAATAAGAAATTTGCCGATCCGGATAATATTATTTTATAGGGATAATCTGTATCAACCAAAAGTTTTAAGGAATGAAAAAGCTCGGGCGCTTTTTGTGCTTCATCAATGGCGCTATGACCATCAAGTGTCCTTGAAAATAATGAAGGATCATCATTGATGCGCAATAATAGCTCACGATTATCCAGAGAATAATATTTCCACTGAGCATCAATAATATGTTTTATTAAGGTTGATTTCCCCGCCTGCCTTGGTCCGGTAATAGTGACAATAGGAAAGATGTCAAAATGTTTAAAAATTTCTTTTTCTAATTTTCTTTCTTTGTAGCCCATACGACACATTTTACCATAATAATTTAAGAAGTCAATTAAAATTATTATGGAATATAAGATACTGATTTGTTTTCTCTCGCTTGGATTTTAAGGATTTAGGGCTTGATTCTATTTTCTTGTCATAGTATATTTAAAAGCATGTTTTTTAGGAAAAGAGTTATAAATAGTCCTTTTATTCGGTTGATTGGGTGAGTTTGTATTCTTCGATTTTCCGGTAGATGCTGGGACGGCTTATTCCCAGAAGGCGGGCAGCCTTGGCTTTGTTCCAACCACATTTGTTTAAGGCATCAAGTATTCCTTCCGAATTGACACACGAGCCCTTTGGGGACAGGTTTTTTTTGATTGGGGAATATTCTTTGATTTCCGCAGGCAGATGATTCACCCCTATGGTATGATTATGGCACAGGACAAAAGCATGTTCCATGGCATGCTCCAGTTCCCTTACATTCCCCGGCCAGGGATAGTTCATAAATATGGAGAGAACCTCATCCGAAATGCCTTTGATCTCTTTCTTGGATTTTGTAGTAAGGGAGCGATAAAAGTGATCGACCAGTAGTGGGATATCTTCGCGCCTTTCCCGAAGAGGGGGCAGTGCGATTTCTATTACCTTGATCCGGTAATAAAGGTCTTCCCGGAACTCTCCTCTTCTCACCTTCTCTTTTAAGTCGCAGTTTGTGGCGGCAATGACCCGCACATCCACCTTGATGGGATTTGCATCTCCCACCATCTCAAACTCTTTCTCCTGTAATACTTTTAGGAGCTTGAGTTGTATCGCAGGGGTAATGTCACCTATTTCATCCAAAAATATGGTACCGCCATGTGCCATCTGAAAGCGACCTATTTTATCTCTCACTGCACCGGTAAACGCTCCTTTTACATGTCCGAATAGCTCACTTTCAAGAAGGTTTTCAGATAAAACATTGCAGTTAACAGAAACCAGCGGTTTTGAAGCACGAAGACCTTTATAATGAAGTGCTCGCGCCGCCAATTCCTTGCCAGTACCGCTTTCGCCGGTAATCAACACGGTGGTTTGAGTATCGACTAAATCTTCCAGAAGACGATAGATATCCTGCATCTTTCTACTCTTACCAATGAGATGGTGATATTTATACCGCTCTTTCAATTCATGCTCAAGATCCCTTAGTCGTGTTATATCCCTCGCTACAAGAACCGCTCCCCTCACCATAGTGTTCCGACTCATAAGAGGTGCGGTGCTCAGCATTATTACCTGTTGGGGTCTGTCCTGATGCTGGCATTTAATAGGATACTCCTTAACATGGTCTTTTGTTTTCAAAGTATTTAACAACACAGGAAGACAGAGCTTGCCGCACTTATATAAAAGTTCTTCACATGCTTTCCCTCTGATCTGCGTGGAGGAAAAACCGCAAATGTCTTTTACTGCATCATTGGCCTCTATCACGCGCATTGTATCATCTACTGTGATAACGGCATCGTTTAAGCTTTTGAATATGGCCTCCAAATTGGTGCGGTATTTCTCCTTTTCCATGTCAATTCGCTCTTTTTCATCAATAAGGCTTTTATGGCGAAGAGCATGGTGCGTTACTCGAAGGAGTGTCTCTTTTAGGATAGGCTTTGACAGATAATCAAAGGCGCCCAGACGGACTGCATCGGTGGCGGTATCTATATTCGGCTCACCGGTTATGATAATAACGGGACAATGAAGACCCCTCTCCTTAACTTCCTTAAGAATATCTATCCCTCTATGGCCCCTAAGGATGATGTCCGTAATTATCAGATCAAGCTCTACTACTTTGTCTATAATCTCAAGCGCTGAAACATAGTCTTTTGCGGTGAGCACATCATAACTTGCATTGTAGAGATGTCTTGTAAAAGAGAAACGAATGCTTTCTTCATCATCGACAATAAGAATCTTTTGTTTCATTTACTTTACTCTTCAACACTATATAATAAATTTCTTTATATTAATCGGTATCTTTATTCTTTTTATTTCCGATTTCGCAGGCATATATCATGACAGGCGAATGATAGTGTGAAGATTTTTTTATTATAACTGTTTCCATGCCTTCAGGTTTACATTGCTGACATTGCCCTTCGAAAAATCCTCATTCCCCACCTGGATGATCTGATTATCAATGGTGCTTATGTAAACATGCTTCCTGTCCACGAAAATGGAACCGCGCGTTTTGCCTATATCAGTCAAAGTCCATAATTCACTCCCATGGATCAGGTCCACGCAATAGAGATTCCCCCTTCTGACCATTAAATCAACCCGCAGGTCGCTACTTTCCATAGTACCGAAGGATGTGGCGAAAAAGACACGTCCCGCGGCAACGGTGGGAGCAGACCAGACCTTTTCTCCTATGGCCAGATCAATCTGCCATAGGGGGGACGCTGCTCCCGCAGCATAGGTCTTATTATCTAATTTGTCCGAAACATCCACCGCATAGAGGGCATAGGCCCGCTCATCTGATGCCCAGTCAGCGCCGCCGGTGCCGAATATAAGCACCACATGATTTAAACAGTTGCGGATGATCGCGGGCGAGACGGAGATGGGATTAGCCACCCCGACATTATAGAGGGGAATCTCATACTCCTTGCACCCAATTTCCTCGGTCCCATTGGGATTTGATCCGTCAAGGGCATTGAGTTCCCATATCCTGCCATTCATGTCCCCCACATAGACATTGTCTATGAAACTGTCACCATCATGGTCAAAGAGGGTGACGGCTCCGGGGATATCATTGACCGAATTGGCGTATTCCTGGGAGAAACGCCACACCTTAGTGCCTGTCTTAAGATCAAAGGCGAAGACATTGATCCCCCCATGATTCGAGACAATATCGGCAAATCCTGTTGCCACAAAGATCATATATTTTCCTTCGTACCCTATCACCTCCTCTTTTTCATTCAGAACAGGTGCCTTCACCCTGTTAATGGCGCAGCGGTATGCATGGCCCATGCCTCCACCCCGCGCATAGGGATCGGTGGTTTCCCAGAGGTACGACCAGTTATTGGGATCGGTCACATCGAGGGCAAACAGGTAGTTGCCCCCAAAACCCTCGGTACAGACGAGGATGGTCCGCCATTCACTATCACCGTCACCGTCATGGTCATAGAAAACATCCTTGGCTGCCGGCGAGCCGTCAACAGCGGCAAAGTCCTGGACCGCCAGGGGGTCTGTCCGGTCATTTTTAAGCTTTCCCAGCAAGTTGGGTGGTATAAATGCCCACTTCTCCTCACCTGTTGAGGTATTAATCGCATGTAGAATGCCGTCCACATCTCCCACATAGGCCATTTCTTTCCTTGAGGGCATGCGGCTGTTGCGCGTGTTGTCCTCGACAATGACCGGCGCTGAATGCATGATTCCGCCGAGCCTGTTGCTCTGCTCGACCCAGATATCGTTGCTGGCATCCCAATCCTTTCCCCTTAATCTGTTAATGACGATAATCTCATCATCATCATCACCATCTGAAGGGGTAAGGTTTAATGCCGATCTTAGGTTATCAATGCTCCCTGAATCAAAGTCTATGATGCACCATGTGCCATTCCCATCCTGCATGGCGGTAAACACCTGACGGGCGTCAGCGTCGCTGTTCTGATTTTTTGCCTCCTTGAGGCGCTCTGCCGTATCCCAGTCTGCATTGGAGGATGAGTCTGTCACCTGATAGCGGCAGAAGTGTCCCTCATAGCTCGGATATTCGAATTTTCCCTGGTAGAGATAGGGATGGATCACGACAGGAGCTGAGCGCACATAGTTGCGGTCTGGTATCTGGTACTTGATATTAAAAAGAGTGTTGAGTATATATTTGACTCCGGCGATATTTTTCCAGGAGCAGTCGCTATTGTTGGTGCATGCAGCGGATACTCCTTCGCCCCCAGGATCTATTTTAAAATCAATCACGTCGAGCCTTGTGCCGGATTCTTCCTCTTCATCCCATATTCTCACATCGGTTTTGGTGTCGGTAATCTTTATAATCTTATTAAGATCCCGGTCCCAGGAAACTGTGATATGATCTATGGTAATAGCGCTTTCCCTCTTATTCCTGAGGGTCACCCCGAGAAGTTTTTTCTTGCTCACCGAGGCTGTGGTAAGGTCGATCTCAAGGGGATCTCCCACAACCGGCGTAAGATCGCCTGTCTTAAAGACGACTTCAACGCTGGCGCTTCCGTCATATTCAACGAGCAGGGTGATGGTAGTGTCCGGATTCTTAGTTTCATTTTTAAATTCAAGGTCAAGGGCATGTACCTCAGGTGTGGGATTTACCTCAATCTCGCCCTTGCATTCTGCGTATCTGTGCCCTCCCAGATAGACGACATAGCCCTTCGTGCTGTCCCCATCTGTATATCCGCCCACATAGTAATCCCAACCGGTCGTATCTATGGTATAACGAGTCACCGTATCATTATATGCGCTCGCTGTTGAGGGAGGAGTATCAAAATCATAGGGATCAGATATCTGGTAGGGACGCCAGTTATGAAGGTGACCACCCTCAGGCTTATACTTAAAATCACCGATCTGGGAATTGGGGCTTGTCCAGTCATAATAGAGTATGTCATCAGCATCATTGGTGCCCCCATTATGCCCCAAGCCTTCTGTGGTGAGAAATTGGCCGTTGGTACTGTGCTCGAATGTCTCAATGGAGGCGCATTCGGCGAGCAGTCCCTTCCCCTTTTCAAGGAACAACCTTATCTGCCTCACGATCTCTTCAACGTCAGAGATGCCGTCTCCGTCTCCGTCAAGGTCATATTTCTTATAGCCATCCCAGTGCGGGGCCCAGAGAAACTCATATTTAGAGGTTCTCAGAACGCCGTCCCTAATATCATTCGGGCTCACGATATCATAGACATCCGTGCAGATTCCGGCAAGCCGAAGATAGGCTTCTAAGATTGCGGCATTGCCCTTCGAGTCATCTTCCTCACTGTTCATCAGGGCGATCCTCGGCGGAGCGCCGCACATTTTCCGGTGGACCATGGCTGCAAAGGGAACCTCGACGACATGCACATTCACCGCATCCCAGCCGGATTGGTTAATGATGCTTTGTGCCTTATCCGCATCAAACTCATCCACGATAAAGGGGGCGCCGATGTATGAAATTCGCTGAAAGTCGTCGCCTTCTTTAAAGGTAAAGGTGCTAGATCCGCCTGCATGATCATAGAGTGAGGCTACTACCTCGCCCTCTTCCAGGGTAAGGTCTTCGATAAGAAGGTCGGTGGCATCGATGCTCGCTTTCTCATGATCGAGCACCCAGTAGAGGGTGATG
Organism: bacterium; assembly: GCA_049472395.1. Classification (GTDB taxonomy): domain Bacteria; phylum SZUA-182; class SZUA-182; order DTGQ01; family JBLIRR01; genus JBLIRR01. The sequence goes on from JBLIRR010000038.1 coordinate 53,159, forward strand.
TCATGTTCATCACTCGTTGGATCGGTATGATCGAGCAAGGTATAGACCAGGCCATAGGCCTCGAGTGTACCCCCGTCATCCTCAGGTTGATAAACACTGTCCATGGGGATAATGAGTGATCCGGCGCCAAAATTATGTTCCTCGGCATGGGCTCCTGTGGGCAGGAAGGATAGAAGTGCCAATCCTATTAAGATATAAAGTATGCGTTTCATAACTGTAATCTCCTTTGATGGAATACCTGGTCTAACTATATTAAACCCTTTACATGCACGGCGATTCCTTGCATGGTGCAATTTTCACCATCGCAGGTTAACCCCCGGCACCGTATCCTCTCATCCCGCATACTCATAATTATCCGTCCCGTCATGCTCATAAATATCTTTCCTGATCTCAGATTTAACATTAATCAAGATTTATACCAGAGATGTGTAAATAGGTGTTTACCTAAATAATACAATGAAAAAGAGGTTATAAGGAAAAATAATAAAAGTGTAACATTTACAGAAGTGTAACATTACACATGTGTAAAATATTACATTTATTCTTCTTAATACTTATGTTCTCTGTCCTTTAAGAAGGTAACCGGCAGGTCAACCATTACTTTTGTATACTCTCCCTCACTACTCCGAAACCAGAGCCGTCCCCCATGATTTTTAATAATGCCCTGGCTGATGGAAAGGCCCAGTCCTGTCCCCTCACCCCGGGGCTTGGTGGTGAAGAAGGGGTCGCTGATTTTATCTAAAATACTCTGTGGTATTCCCATGCCGCTATCATAAAATGTTGTCCTGATATGCCCTTGCCCTTCAATCTCGATCATTTCTCCTTTGATTTCAAGAAATTTATCTTCATTGGATCCGGGAAATCGCTGATTCAAAGCATAGCGGGCATTGCTGATAATATTTAAAAAGACCTGCCGGATCTCATGGCTGTGCGCTTGAATCTCCGGAAGATCAGAAGGAACATCTATCCTTATTGTAATACCATCTTTTATTATGTGTTGTTCAACCAATTCGAAGGTTTCGGCAAGAATATCCTTTATATGGGCACAACTGAGCTCTTTTCCCCTATCTTGGGCAAAAGAGAGGAGGTTCTTTACGATTTTTGCAATACGGTCCCCCTCTTTGATAATCCTGCTCAAGATCTCCGCTTTATCGTTCCCTCCTTCTCCCTGATCTATCAATATCTCTGCATAGCTGATAATGCCGTTTACGGGATTATTGATCTCATGGGCAACACCAGCCGCCAACTCACCCATTGCGGCAAGATGACCAATCCGCATTGTCTCGGCTTGAATGAACTTCTTTTCTGTAATATCCCGTAATAATATGATTGCTTTCACACCGCCATCCATTTCCGTAAAAGATGAACAGGTCATATCAAAGCTTCTTCCATCAGGTAAATTGATTTCATATTGCCCTCTTTTGCCTTTCTTGATGACATCTTTCATAATGCAGGGCTCACAGGGCGTGTATGATTGCTCACAATAAATGTAACACTTCTTTCCAATAGCATGAGGGAAGATGCTTTTACTCATTTCATTTTGGTATTCGATTATAAAATCCTGGTTCACAATATGCATTGCTTCACCAATTGCATTGAGCAGCGCCTGAAGCTTATCTTTTTCTGCGCGCAACATCTCCGGTGTGTGCGTAGTGGTCCTTTTCAAATCCTCAGCCATTTTGCCAAAAGTAGCAGCCAGATGACTGAATTCATCATGTGACGTATTATCGATTTTTGTATCCAATTTTCCATTACCTACTTGTTGCATTGCTTCTTTAAGTGTGGCGATCGGCATAGAAATGGAACGAGAGATAGAGAAGCATACAAGGAGAGCACAAATGAGTGATACGAAAAATACGCCTGCCATAATGCTTTTTAATCTTGATATAGGGGCATATATCACATCCGTTTCGTGCTCAGTGATTAAAATCCATCCCAATCCCTTGTAATCTTTAAATCCCTCTGAATGCACATGAATAAATAGTTTATCCCCCTCAGAAGGTGTATCCCCCGGACCAATAAAAGACCATGTATTATCTTCATAAAGCTTTTCCTTAAACTCTTCACTAAAAATATTTTCAAAAATTTTATGCCCCTCTGTTGAATAAATTATTTTTCCATCTTGAGTGATTAATGTAAGAGCAAAAGAGCTGAGTTTTTTGTATACGTGAGCAGCGCGTCCCTTCACCCGACAGCTTTTCTCATATTTCTTTATGATATTCACAAGCTCTTGGATATTATAAACAGATTTTATTATTCCTATGAAATTCCCCTCATCATCATCAGCCCTTATTCCAAACGACAAAGAATAAATGCCGGCGCTCTTGTCATACTCAAGATCTCCCACAGAGAGACCATCCTTTTTTGCCTCCTTCCACCATGTTTTATCTGCCTGGTAGTACTCAGAGGTTTTTCCTGTCATGGCAATGGTCGCGCCATACTTATTTGTGATAAAAATTTCCCCATACACAGAATAACCCTCTTTCTCAGGGTAAAATTCTATTTTCTTCCTCAGCTCATGGCCCAATTCATTATCAATCATCTCCTGCATAAAGGGCGTTATTTTTTTGCTATACTCCTTGATATTCCCTGACTCCTCACACCTCTGATTTGATTCCTTAATTGCCTTTTGTACGAATACATCCCACGAAAAGGATTGCATTTCTTGAATTCTTTGGTAGATACCCCTATCAATTGCCATAGATAATTCATTGGCAAGCACTAAAGAGCTTTCTTGGATAGAGTTTCTTAAAGCCTGCTCTCCTATGTGAAGGAAAAGGTAACCACTGCAAAAGAAAAGCACAATGATTATAAAAAATGCCAGAAAAAGCTTATGGACTATTTTCATAATCACTCCATTAATCGCCCGAAAGTTTTGGAATGCTCCAAACCAGGAGAGTTTGCAAATTTTCCTTATTTATCGGTATTTTTATCTAATAGCTATACATATATATATTCAATGCCCTGTATGAAAAGCTCAAGCCGGGGATAATTTTATCGACAATCCTGGCAAAGTAAATATTATCCTGCCATGACTTTTTATGTTGATCAAGATATTTTACCCGTTGATGATTTTGTGGTAGAGTGTGACAAAGGAAAATAAAGAGGAACACAATAGATGATTTCATTACGTTAATCAAAGTGTGGAGCTATTGTGTTTGGTAAAAAGGCGTATAATGATTTACAAAAGATTTTTTTTGAGTTTTTTCATAATAGTTTTTGGTATAGGATCTGCTTTTATGTTTTCAAAGAGTGTCATTGCGGCGGTGAGTGGGACAGAATTTAATCCGCTTGGAATTGAAGCTGTAATTAAAGCATCGGCAGATCTTTTGCTCCAAAATCAAAACAATGATGGTGGATGGGACGCTGTGTTAGGGGATAATGATCCCGCGAGCGCGAGCGACGCTGGTATCATAGGAGCAACAGCGCTTGGGCTCTTGCGGGCAAAAAACGTGGATTTAACAATGGCAGGAAGTTATCAAAAGGCAGCAAGTATGGCGGGAGAGTATCTATGCCGTTTAGATCCTAATGATCTCACCTCTCTTGATGCAATCTTCCTTTACTATTTACATAGAGAGACAGATGATCCTAAATATTCGGATCAGGCGGAAGCGGCAATGAGCAAAGCGGAAACACGCTATAGCGCCTTAATAAATATGTATGATGAGGAAACATTATTGTGGAATCTTGGAAATTTAATTGAAGCGGGGAAATTAATCACCTCTGATTTTTGGCCTAACACGTTAATCGATCAGATTTTAAGTCAAGAGAATAATCATTATGATCCGAACACCGGGAGTTTTATCTATGCTGATTCAAATGATAATGTGCGTCTTTTGGGGCAGGCGAAAATGGTGGAGGTGCTTAAGAGATATTCTTTCGCTGCGTATCATGCGAATTATTTGGCCGCTGCAAAGCAGTTTTTACTCGACCTTCAGGTGACAGAAGAAGACGCTTCTTCCGACACTCTTATAGAGGGCTCATTTTCCTGGGCTGCCCAGATAGATGATGATTATCTGGTGCAGGATCAAGCATGCGCCCTACGAGCGCTCTCTTATTATGATGCCGATGTGTTAGATCCTAATAATTCGAGCAGGACCTATATGGCTGCGCAGGCATTACAGGAGATAGTAACCATTTATTTAACTACAGATTCACTACAACCGGAAAACCTCGGGCAGGCAATCCTCTCTCTTTTCAATTTATTGCCCGAGATTAAATCCAATGATACAACAACGGTTTTAGATATGTATCAAGGGAAAACAGCAACATACACTTTTGATTGGAATATGATTAATTCCATTTTAGATCATAGTGGCACGACAGGTGTTGGCAGTGAGTTTTTCCTTAAGGAATTGGATTTCTCAGGAGGATGGATTATCCTCTCAGGCTCAGATCCGAATGCTCCTATTGTAAGTATAATAGTAGCTTCCGGACAAGGCCCAGGAATCTATAAATATGACCTCAAGGCTGAGAACATTTATGGTAAATCTGCCTTCCGAAAGGGAGTGAATGTGTTACCCTCTCCTGCAGTAAATCCATTGGGCAGGATTATGGATGAGCAGGGTATGGCGCTCGATCCGAATTCATTTTTCATTGCCTTTTCCGATCCTAATACTGGTGCCCTTTCATTTTCTCGCATTAATTATATAAGCGAGAGCAGAGAATTCTACATTGATGATTTTGTATATGGGAGGTATTGTGTTAATTTTCTGGATACAGAGGGTGGGATTGCGTATAAGGATATTCAGTGTGTCCAGGAATTTACTCCACATGGATACGTTGAAATTATAGGGCGTGAAATTAAAAATTATCAGGATATTGATATTAACGTGTCAGTTGCCAACGTACATAACTCACCGCTCATTATTGACATATATGATGTTGAATCCGCGGAAATGATCTATAGCTCTTCTATTACAGTTACTGATCCTAATGCGGTAATTGCCACATCTTTTCCTGTGAGTGAAAAGAAACATTATAGTATCTCAGCCCATAATGAAGAAAATTTTCAATCAACGGAATTGACGGGAGATGATAACTACGATACGCCGGTGGTCTTTGAATTCAGCTTAGCAACCGAGGTCGAAATAGCAGAAATGGAACAGGAAGCTCCTGATCAGGGAGGTTTAGATGATTTTGTTACAGTTCCAGTCACCGGAAGGCAACTGGCCACTAAGACTATGATAACAATAACGAATATAGTGGCGCCTAAATTTAGGCTCTATGGACAAGAAACAGATACAGAGGAGATTGATCTTACCTTTGAGCCCAGACTCTTATCATTACCTGCATTTATGGATGGAAACGCGCCTATAGATCCTAATACGAGCGTGAGCGTAAATATAAGTTATTCTAATTCATCTTTAATCACTGGGGGAGTTGGTGAGATAACCGGCCCAGGATGCAGTGTGGTAAAGATCGAGTTTAAGGATGATTCAGGCACTATGCTTATATATAATCCTCAAGAATCGGATGATGTTCAGCCAATTGAACTATTTATTCCTTTGCCAAGGGCCCTTCAAAATCCGGATTTTTTTATAGAGGAGATTGACGCGAAATTAATTAAAACGAGGCAACAGGAATATAATCGTGACCTCTATGGGGTATACTATATGTCATATGGGACAACAGATCCGCAGATTTTTGTCGCCGAATCTTTTGGTGAATCGATAAAAGCAGTGAAAAGGGGCGGATATAATTTTGCCATGGTCCGTGCCAAGCGCGCAGGTACCTGGTTTGTTCAGCACGCGGCGCTCATACTGCCTACCTTAGATGATATGCATTGGTATGAGTGTTTTATCGGTACGATTCACTCACCTCATATCTCTTTTACAGAGTAGCTCCCGGGGGAATAACGGCGCCTTTGGGAATAATCGTGATCCCCTCCCGCACCCAATGGTTTTTTCCGTTGTAATTCTTTCCCTTTTCCTTTGCAGTAATCACAACGTTATCTCCAATCCGTACATTTTTATCAATAATCGTGTTGGTAATGAAACATGATTTTCCAATTCCCATAGGGGGGGAAGCATTTTCCGGAGGTTCCCAAAAGCTTAGCGTCTCATCGCTTTCATAAAAGTCTGCTCCCATCATGACGACCTGCTTAAGGGTTGTATGCTCACCGATAATACTGCGAACCCCCACAATTGAACTTTTGATATGAGCCCTTATAATATCAGATCCTTCTGCGAGGAGACTATCATGTATTTCCGATGCAATTACTCTGCTTGGGGGCAAAGACCGCGTTCGGGTATAAATCGGCCAATGAGGGGAATAAAGAGAAAAGGGGGGATCAGACTGCGCCAGGGAAATATTTGTCTCAAAAAAGGTTGAAATTGTTCCTATATCCCTCCAATATCCTTGGAAGGGGTATGCCCGTATGTGATAGTGCCCAATTGCTGAAGGGATGATTTCTTTTCCAAAATCGGTCTGGCCGCGATTTGCCAACACTTTGAGAAGGACTTCCGGTTTAAAGACATAAATACCCATTGAGGCAAGATACTGATCTTCCTTTGGATTTGCGTGATGGGATTGTAAAAGATTGTGTGGTGCCCGGAACTGATCGAGGACTTCCTGTTCCTGAGGTTTTTCAACGAATTGTAGAATCGTATGTGAATCGTCAACTTTGATCAATCCCATGTGCGGGGCCTCTTCACAAGATACAGGACATACACATACCGAGATATCCGCGTGCTTTTCATCGTGAAAGCGCAAAAGGTCAGTATAATCCATGCGGTAGAGATGATCACCGGCGAGGATGAGAAAATGGTTAGATTTGAAATAAGTGGTATGGTTTAAAGTCGCCCGTACCGCATCTGCCGTGCCCTGAAACCAGTCCGAACCTTGAGGGGTTTGCTCTGCGGCTATAATATCGATAAATCCATCAGTAAATGTATCAAAGTGGTAAGTTTGCATGATATGTCGATGAAGGCTGGCGGACATAAATTGGGTGAGGACGAATATGCGTGTAATACCGGAGTTGATGCAATTGGAGAGAGGGATATCAATAAGCCGGTACTTGCCCGCAATACCAACCGCGGGTTTGGCTCTTTCCAGAGTTAATGGGTAAAGCCTGGTCCCTCGACCACCTCCAAGAATGATTGCGGTAACATAATCCACCTGTCTTCTCCTTATTGTATATCTGTACTATAGATAACTATATTTTCTCTCATTTGGCAAATAAAGTCCATATATTAAAAAAATAAAAATAAAATTCCTGAGCCGATGACCAGCCCCATGTTCGTGGAATGATGGCTTATAAAGCAACTGAAGAAGGAGTTATTTTCCATACAGGCAACAATAAATATCTGTAAAAACAGATATTAAATAATCCATTAGAAGAAATATGTTTTTTCGACCAGGGAAAAAATATCAAGGTAAGAGTAAAAGGCAAAGCCGTAATAAAGGATGACCCTGAGGGTACTTTCTTAAGCCCTGGAAATATATCTTCTTTGGCGAGTGTCAATTTTAATCCGCTCTCCCTCTTTCATATAGGGAGGCACTTGAAGCACAAGACCTGTTTCGGTAGTGGCTGTTTTTGTTTGGGCAGTTGCGGTGGCCCCTTTAATGACTGGGTCACATTCCACAATTTCTTGTTCCACCGTAAGGGGAAGATCAAAATTGACCACCTCTCCCTTAAAGATGTGCAGCACCACCTCAAGCCCATCCATCAAAAAAGGCTTCCTGTCACCGATGCGCTCTTCAAGTATGGTGTATTGGTCATAGGTGTCAAGATCCATGAAGATAAATTCGTCTCCATTCTGATAGAGAAACTGCCCGGCTCTTTTCTCAAAGTCAGGCTCGTTCACCATATCTCCTCCCTTGAAGGTCATATCCAGAACTTGCCCTGTGAGCAAATTCCTGCCTTTGATTTTGATCAACATGTTGGCGCCGCGTGCTGATGGGGTATTCATAGTTATTTCCACTACTGCATAGGGGGTCCCCTCTTTTTCCATGAGTCCACCCTTTTTTAAATCATTCACTGTAATTTGTCCCATTTCTTTTTCCTCTGTCTCTTATTTTATCTTTCGTTAGTATTTCCTAATTATAATAGTCAATTGCTTAATGTGTAATTCCTTCTCTTTAAGTATGTGCCCAGTACAATAGAGCTTACAATAATAAGGGGCAGTAAAAAAATCCTTCGCCAGATGGTAAAACCTAAGCCCATAAATAAAGCCTCGAAAAGCGTTATAGGTATCCTCACTGCACCCGATGTTCCTATGTAGGTAAATATGACACCGAGGTCAGCTCCCTTTTTATATAAGCTATGTGCAACAGGCAAAGCCACATATATGCCGCCCAAAAGGTAATATTTTTATCATATAGAGGCAAAATTCTGCAAAATTGGCTGCAATCGCTCTCCCAGGTTTGAAGTGCACTAATAATGAGACAAAAAGAAAAAGAAAATAGCTGATAACTAAGTAAAAATTGGTCCTCTTGTTTTTCAAATAAATAATTCCCTATACACTATGCCAATAAGTAGCGCGACTAATAAACTCAGAAGAACGCATATACAATTCCTTATAACGGTGACCTTTGTTCCAAAGTAAACTTTCTCAATAGGATAGGTAACTATCCCGACCAGCATAAGAGTATTGGCAAAGGCAGCAAGCACCATATAGGATACCCCCTTTTTGAGTAAAATACCACAAAGAGGAAAAGCAACGAATCCGGGCATTATAGCAACAGAGCCACATACAAGTCCTATAAAAAGGCCCTTGATTTGCCCTGTTCCACCAAGATAGCGAATGATGGTCTCTTCTGGTGTTACATAAAGGAGAATTGAAACAAAGATTAACATAAACATAAAAGCTGAAGAGATAGAGTAAAATTTTTCGACCTGTGCAATTAGAAAAACGCTTAGGCTACCAATTTGAACTTTAAATCGCTATCCTGGAACCAATGAGTATAC